>NZ_CP023317.1:3547296-5027195 GCF_009497655.1 Priestia megaterium
AATTGTTTTACGAAATGGGGAAACTAAAACGTCAAAACTGAATTTACAGAGGAAGAATAACTAAACACACTTCTTAAAATAGCTATAAAAAGCAATCATTTTTATTAATCCAAAGACTAATTCTTTAAAGAGTTAGTCCTTTGTCATTCAATTAGTATACTCATGAACATGAAAAAAGAATGACAAATGAACTGTCATTCTTTCTCCTACACATGGCAAGCGTATAGTTTTCTTCACAAGGAAATGAAACATGTAATTCCACTTTTCACAGCGCAACTTGTTTCTACTCTTTAGTATCATTAAATGATAAGGTCTAAACATCCACAAATTACCATGTATATACTTCTTGGCCTCTAGGAAACTTAAGTAAAACAAGGAGGTGACACAACATGGCAAACAACAAAAGCAGCAACAACAACGAATTATTAGTATACGGTGCTGAACAAGCAATCGATCAAATGAAATATGAAATCGCTAGCGAATTTGGTGTAAACCTTGGTGCTGATACAACTGCACGTGCAAACGGATCAGTAGGCGGCGAAATCACAAAACGTCTTGTGCAATTAGCTCAGCAACAACTTGGCGGCGGACGCTTCTAACTAAGACAACTTTATAATTGATGGCTGAAGGAAGAATGGATCTCCATTCTTCCTTTTTGTACGAATAAAAAAGGAAGGAGAGATTATATGCAGCAAAATCAACCGGCTAAAGAAAATGCGGGCTTTACTGAAAAATCAGCAGCTTCTGCAACAAATGCACAACAAGTAAAACAAGAAATCCAAAGAGACATAAATGAAGGGCAAGGTGCAATGACTTCTCGAGAAGCAGGCGCAATGCGCGATTAAAAAAACACTTTAAGCAGTTTTTAATCACGGACTCTTTGTATAAGAACCTATAAAAGTACCTCAATTAACCGAGGTACTTTTAGCAGTCTACTCTATTTCGACGGGGGAAATACTGTGACTTCGGGTGTGTTTCATTAGGTCTATACTGGTGAAACACAAAGGCAAACGGTCTAATCCCCAATATATAAAAGGCGAGCCTGCCTTGTCCACCTGAAAAATAATTAGTTTGTATTTTGTCCCTCGCCATTCAGCCCTTCTTTTATGTACGCGTTAACCTGACTATTTGAAAGCAACCCAATATGTCCAATGCCATAAAGTTGAATATATTTCTATATCTTGAACAAACGAATCAAGACGCCGTGAAGCATCTAACCATCTCTTTATTAACATAATACCAATTGTTAGAAACAACATGTAAAAAAGCTCTCTATCGAAAGATAAAGAGCTTTTTCTTATCAACGAGTTCTCCATTTTGACAAAGATTAAGTGTATATCAATGGATATTGCATAAAATAAGTAAACAAGACCATATTAAATATGAATGATAGGTATAAAAGTGTATTTTCTTCCAATCATAGGAGATCGTATATGAATAATTATAAAAATGACAATACTGCAAGACGCTATATTGCTCATGTCAGTATATTTGGAACGACTCAAATTCATTTAAGAAACCCCTATATTGTTGCTTGGTGGTCAGCAGCTTTTCCTGGGTTTGGACACTTGCTACTGTCTAAATACCTTCGCGGCTTTGTGTTATTTATATGGGAGGTCGTCATAAACCTTAAATCTCATGTAAATTTAGCAATGATTTATTCTTTTCAAGGAAACATTGATATGGCCAAAGACGTGCTTAATACAAGATGGCTTCTTATTTATATTCCCGTTTATATTTTTGCTATATGGGATAGTTACCGAACAACCGTTGATTTAAATAAAATATACGTGTTAGCTGAAAGAGAAAATCATCGGTTCAACTCCTTTAGTATAGGAGCCATGGAAATAAACTATTTAGATAAACGGAATCCCATCTTGTCCGTTGCCTGGTCCTTTTTGATGCCAGGTCTAGGACAACTTTATATTCATCGGATCATTGGTGCTTTCTTTGTTATCATTTGGGCAGTCATTTTCTTTTATTATTCCCATCTACTTGAAGGGATTTCTCTGCTATTTTTAGGAGAAATAAAACAGGCTACTTCCGCTTTAAATAAAGAATGGCTGTTATTTTTCCCTTCCCTATATGGTTTTGCTACTTTTGATTCCTACATGAATACTGTTGAGAACAATAAACTTGTGGAAAGAGAGCAAAAAAACTTCTTCGAGAAAACGTATCAACATCCAAGCTTTTGTATTGTGAAAGGAAAAAAGGTGGAGTGAAAACATGCAGATCTTTTCTACATTTGAATACTCCAGTTACATAGAGTTAGCTGTTTCGGAGCTAGAGAGAAAAGGGATAAAGAAAAGGGATATATTTATTGTTCCTCTTAATAATCGAACAGAAAATCGCCGGATTTTTGATAGCCTTCATCGAGCAGATGGAGTTTCTCTTATTGATTTAGGAATGGCTTTAGCCACAGCCTTTTCCGTCATTGGTGCAAGCATTGGCTTTAAACTAAGCTGGGGCCCTATTTATTGGGGAATTATTAGTGCTTTTATCGGATTTAGCTTAGGATTGGGAATTAAACTATTTATATTTAAAGTAATCAGGAAAAATCAACGACTTCTGCGTGGCAAACATTCAGAAGTCATACTCATTGTGGATTGTCGTACGGTGGATGCCGAAATGGTTGAACAAACTTTGTGGAAAAACCTTGCCTTAGGTGTTTCAAAAGTTAGATCTGATGGCTTATAAAAATAAGTCACCATCGTACAATACAATAGCGAGATGCAGGATGAATGAATCACTATTCAGGATTAGAGATAACTTCCTTAACGGTTTGAGGGATTGAGGGAGTTTTCCTGTTTTTAAGCTGTATACTCTTCAATTAGCATAATTTCATTTATTAGAACCAAAAAAGCTCTTAAAAAGAGCTTTTTTGGTTCTAACATATGTTAAATGCCATTCTACCATCCTCTTTGATTTCTTAATGTGGTAATATGAGCAATATGATGCTTTCCATGCCAAGCGTAAGTGGCTATTAATTGCTCAATCGTCACTTCCCCATTTTCAGGATGGTGGATCATTTTCTTCAAATCTTTTTCATCAAGTGAGTTTAAAACTTTATGAAGACGCTTATGTAAAGCTGAAAAAAGTTGAAGAGAAACTTCTATCGGTAAATCATTATCAGGCAGAGTGGACCAAGCTACTTCATCATAGGCCTTAATAGTAGGTGCTTGCTCTGTTAAGCCTAATTTAAAACGAGTATAAGCATTCATATGTGAGTCAGCTAAATGATGGACAACTTGACTTAATTTCCAACCGCCTTCTCGATAAGGCGTAGCTAACTGCTCGTTTGTCAGCCCTTCTACAGCATAAGCTAATTGCTTTGGTGCATCTCCAATGTCATGAATCCAACCTTGAATATCTTCTTTCTGAATATTTTCCTTCACGGTAAATTTTCCAATAGGATATTGATTAAACATACTTCTTCCTCCCTTTCTAATTTTGTTAATATCTAGTATAGCACTCTATATGAAAATAAACTTGAATATTCAGAATAAACAACAGACGGATAAAGTGTTAAAAATAAATAAAAAAAGATCTTCAGCTATTGGAAGATCCTTTTTGGATAGTTGCTTTAAGCACTTGTAATCTTGACTGAGAATCATTGGTTTGCCTAATTACTTTTTCCACAATGTACTGATATCCATATAAAACAACGGCTAAAACCGTAGTCATCCCCCAGTACATGCTTGGCGACATCTTTTTCATTTTAAAGATGCCCACTTTTTTCAAAGCACCGCCAAAAGGGAAAATATTAAACCAGTCTAACACCGTATTGGCAAGTATGTATTTTAGAAAAGAGCCGTACGTTAGCTTAAATATCCAAAGCGTTCCTATTAAGTGCGGACCTAAAATATAAGTAAAATCTATAGGTGCTTTAGGAAATAAAGGATTGTTGTTTCTAAACCATTTTTTCTGATTAGCAATGACGGTAAACACAATGATGAATAAGTTAGCGAAAGTAGCTACAGGCAAAAAGCGGACAAATGATTTTGTTCCTATAAAAGGCGCAGTTAACCATGGAAAGATTAGCACGCTTAAAGAAATGATCAATTTTCTTTTATACTTACGCATGAATTGTCTCCTCAAACTGTATTTTCGTAAATATTATTACCTAAAATTGAAAGTTTATGTAATATACCACAACGATTCCAGACAAAGATAACCTAGCTAACGATGACATACGTTTATTTCTAGTGACGATGGCATTAAAATCCAATCCTCAAAAAAAGAAGCATCTAGTCTTTAAAGACTAAATGCTTCTCCTCCTTTACACCTTATAGATTTCATTAGACGACAGCCAGTCAACGAATTGATGATACGGATAATATGTAGTCCCTTTCAGCTCTATTTTTGGAGCTCCAGGATATTTAGTTAACAGTTCTTCAATTTCACCCTTACTCAAATGAAAGTGATAGTGTAGATCTTTTTCTTTAATCAAATAAGGATATTTTGATTTCCTTTGAGGTTTACTAAAATTTTTTAAACCATCGCCTATAAAATAACCAAGGGCAGCTAATCCTAACGCTAACCAAAAAAAGTTCATTTCCAAAACAGGATACCCCCCAAACATTTCTAATAAATACATTCTAGCGTAAGATTCATAACAAAGAGATCTTACTTTATAAGATCTCTACAAATTAGCCAGTTTTTCATCAGCTATAAACTTCATAAGTATACCTGCCCCTGAAACATTTAATAATATGCTGCTTCCTAAAATAACACCATATAATAATCCAGCTATATGTAATGTTAAAGCTAAAATCAAAAAGACTGTTCCTATACCAACTAAAAATAATCCCAAGCTTCGATTATCCATCTATTTCACCACCAAAAAAATAAATATAGTTATATTTTAACATAATTATAATTATTTCACTTATCAAAAAGAAGGAGAAGCTAAGCTATGTTAGTTTCCCCTTCTTTTTGTAACTCCAGTTTTCATTAAAAACCCTGCGGATATAATACAGGCAGCAGATAAAAGCAACCCTGTTAATCCCTGTTTTAAAATAAACCCAAAGATTATAATAGAAAATGATCCTAAAAAGAACATCAACTTGACTAAAACATTTCTTTTGCTCATTTACCCAATCATCTCGATTCTATATACAAATAATACATATAGTTACTCCCTCTGTTCTCTTTGTCCAGCACTCCAAGCTAACGCTAATATAGAAATCGTTACTACTAGTGCAGTCACCATAACTATATCCACCTCTTATTCCTTATAATTACATTTTAACATAGTTTTAGAATACTGTTGGAACGGAGATTATCCGAAACTGACTAGTATAAAACGGATTACCAGCACAAAAAGAGCATCTAATTACTATAAGTGCTCCTTTTTTAGGTATTAGTACAACTAGACCCCTGTCCTACTACTTTACTTGGTAATAACCTCTGCAAAAAAACGAGTTCTTCGGTTTAATAGCAATTAAAAATGAGTTATAGATATCTGAGCCAGAAATGAATGTATTTATCCAACATACAAATAATAGGATGGATCTAATGTTTCCTGATACATAGAACGACGTAATAGCAGGAACTATCGATAATACAAGAAAAGGCAAGCTCATAAAGATCCAATATCTCGTTTTAGATAGAGTTGCATTTGTATTGAGCCAGAAAAATATTCCGCTAAATGTCAAGCTCACATCACCTTTTTTATATACGACTAAAACGTGCAGACATTCATGAATAGCAAAGACAATCATACCCATTATAATAAGATAAAAGAGATTGATGTGAGTAAAGCCTGCTCCAAAGAAATAAGGTATTGATAGAATAATAATCTGAAGCAAATGTACAAACTTCATATAGTGTTTTCGATACCACGTATTCTGGATAAAAGGTGTCCATTCAGAAAAGTCCATGCTTATTTGTGGCAAGTGACGAAACCAAATGATAATAGGCGTTCCCTCTCCTTCATGTAAACTTCCGCTAATTTCATTAACATAAAATCTCCTACTCTATATTAAGCTTTATGATTTAAATACTGAGTAAGTAAATGAACTGCGCCGTCTTGTTTTTTCTCTACTGCAACCTCTAAAGGTGTTTTACCATCATCTTTTTGTATATCGATATCTGCACCTTTTTCGATGAGAAGTTTAATCATATTTTCATCTCCTAGCAACGAGGCCTCATGAAGGCTAGTCCATCCACCGCTTTGTTTTGCATTTACATCTGCGCCTTTTGTAAGCAACAAGTCTACAGCTTGAATTTGCTGATTTGCTACTGCTGCATGAAGAGGCAGGTTTTCATTCGAATTTTTAGCCTTAATATGAATATCCGCCCCTAGCGACAACAATAACTTAGTGCTATCCACTTGTCCAAAATAACAAGCTAAATGTAAAGGCGTCCATCCATCTGAATTAAAAGCGTTAAGTAAAGATGGCTCTTTATTTAATAAAACTCTTATCTCTTCGCTTTTCCCATTCACTGCAGCATTTGTTATTTGATCAATATATTCCACTTTACATCCCCCTAATATATAGAAATACCTTGATTATATTTCCATTTTATCATAGTTTAGTGGATGAACACGATATACAAACTCAGTTATATAAGCAAGAAGGACAATAAGGAATACGATGATAAAATTAATAATTATGGTTCCTTTAGTTAAGAATGGAGAGTTGGTATGAAAACGAATAAAACCGGAAAATTAGATAGCCACTGGTATGGAGTAAAGGTTCTTTATCAGTACTTCATGGTGGATAAACCTAATCCAGAAAACATTGATGAAAACTACGAAGAACATCAGATATTTGAAGAAAGCATTTTATTAATTAACGCTCCATCATTTGATCAAGCCTATGAAATTGCAGAAAAAAAAGCAAAAGAATGTGAAGACAGCTATACCAACGTTTATGATCAGACTGTAAAGTTCCAATTTATTGAGAGTTTAGATGCCTTCCTCTTATGTGAAGAAGAGGAGTTACCAAATGGTACGGAAGTATATTCACGTTTTTTACACGTACCTAAAAAAGAAAGTCTAGCTAATGTCTTATCTAGGTACTATCCGGAAGTTACAGAGGATGAAACAGACCTGATACGTAAAAACTTCATTTTAAGGAATAGAGATTTTAATTAAAAATTCATATTAAATATAAAGACAAGATGTATACGATATACGAACTTGATCAACATAATGTACTAACTTAAAACATAAGGAAGAGACGCCACTTGCTTTAAATGGCGTGTCTTCTTTTAAAATATTTGAGTAAAAGCTACAATTAAAATCGTAATCCCGCTTATCAACGTTCCGCATTGACCTAATGTAAAGCTGCCGATTTGAACATTTGCTGCTTTTTGCCCCACCATTACTCCTAGCCATACCGTTATAAAACTACCAAATGCTGATGTAAGCGAAATAGCTAAAGGTGATAAACCAAGTAAACCCGCTCCTAGACCGTTTGTAAGTGCATTGGCTGAAAGTGCAACACCTAGCACACTGCTTTCAACCCAGCCAATATATCGTACGTTTTCTTGACCACTACTATCTAGTTCATCAATTCCATTATTTTTTTGGGAACCAACTAATAAAATAATTCGAATTCCAATTAGCGTTAATAATACGACGGCTACAATAACATGGAACACTCCCGGTAAGATTGTTGAAATCCACCTGCCAAACATAATTCCCACCATGCTAAAGAGGAAACAAATAGCTGCTATTAGTAAATTCGAAAGCCATTTGATCCTGATTTTTCGTACTCCATAAGATATTCCTACACCAAAGTTATCTATACTTGATGATAGGGCAAAACCTAAAATGAATAACCATTCCATTTTGTATTCTCCTTTTGATGATAATATTGAGGAAATTTGCTTACTTGTTGCATATATTGTTGATAAACCTTCAATAAAATGAGTACTGCGCGTTGAAAAATATAAAGAGGTGAATCGCAATGTCTAACATCCAAAATGAACAAAGCCTTGGTCTGTTATTACGGTCTTTATTAAAGGAAAATGCTTTATCTATGCGGAAACTAAGCTCACTTACGGGGATTGATACGGCAACTATTTCACGGATTATAAATGGAAAGCAGCAAGCAAATCTACATCATTTAAAGCAATTTGCACACTATTTAAATACGCCTCTTGAAGCATTGATTGATCCTGCTGAAGCTGCTTCAAACCATACAGAAAATGAACTAGAAACAGGCATTCATTACTCCATCGATAAAATTCAAGAAATACTTAAATTTTTTAATATAGCAGATACCAACTTTACGATTGAACGTGTAAAACAAGAACTAACAAAATATAAGCAATATGCACAGACAGACGAAGGACACAGCATGATCATAAATAACTTTCAATCCAAAATAGAGCAAGTAGGAAGCGTTGGTACTTTCATCGACCAATTAAAGCAAATGTATCTTGAATATTGTAGCGAAGAAACCTCAGCCGCCAAGCGCTCTATATTGGGAAGTGCGCTATTGTATTTTATTTTGCCTACCGATATTATTCCAGACTACGTCTTTCCAATCGGTTATTTAGACGATGCAATAGCTGTACAACTAGTGATGAATCAACTTACGGAATAAAAACTGAGTTTTATTAAGGGAACTGAACGCGGCATTCCGCTATTTATTGTGAAAATGGAACTTTTTCTGAACCATGACGATGAGCAGGTAAATACTCTATTGCCTTCTTTAATTTAGATAATTCCTTTGGCACAATCTTTTTAATAATTTTTTCTTTTTTACATGGCTCGCATGACTCATGGTTGCATCTATGTGCACACATACCTAAAGGGATTTTCTCTCCTACAAATGGATCTATATAGACTCCATTTTCAAATAACTTACTCTTAATAAGATGTTCATTTTGCAATCTGCAGCAATTAACACAATAGTACATTTGTTTTCACTCTCTTTCTTATACTTGATTTTGAAACATCTTATGAGAACTCATCAACAGAAGTGCTTGTTCCTACATGAAAAGTTGAAAAAATCTCAACAGGCGTTGATGAATACTCAACACACGTTACTTACAAACATATAGTTTAATCATGACATCACTACGAGTGTCATAATTTGAGGAGAGATAATGATGAAAGCAAGAGGAATTGCTAACGCTTTAATCGGTATTTGGTTTGTTATGGCCCCGTGGATGCTTGGGTTTTCATACGATGCAGGGGCTACGTCAGCAAGTATTGTATTTGGAACCCTTCAAGTGATTATGTCTTTTTGGGGAGTTACTAAACCCGGATGGAATTCATGGCAAAATTGGATTTCGCTCATTACCGGATTATGGTTTATTCTTTTTCCCTTTATTTATTCATTAACAGACGGTGTGTTTTGGTCTAGCGTCATACTTGGGTTAATGACCGTATTACTTAGTTTATGGAGCTTGAACTCTAAAGCAAGATTAAAATTAAAAGCTGTAAGTTAAAAAGCGAATAATATTCCAGTGTTTGCTTAAACTACTCAAGATACCGCAACGTATCGACTATGTGAGAAATAATTCTCCTAGCAGAAAAGCTCCCTACGGAAATAGGGAGCTTTTTCTGCTTTTTATGTAAGGACGGTACATATTTATTTAGTCAACGTAATGTAGTTGATAGAAAGCTATAAAGTAGCAAAGGTAGATCACATTTGCGATCTACCTTTGCTCTCCATTACGGAGTCATCATTACTTTTTTAACACGGGTATCCATATTTCACTTTTAAAGGTTGGCGACGTTACATTTTTATGTTCATTCCATAAGATTTCCGGTCCTTCTACTTGTTCATAAGTTGAGGCCGGAAACCATTCTGAATAAATTCGTCCCCATACATCTTGTAATGTGTCAGGAAATGGTCCGACTGCTTCGAATACAGCCCATGTTCCAGCTGGCACTTCAAGTTGTACTAAATGATCGGGACAATCCTTAGTTGTGGCTACACCGATATAATGGTCCAGCTGCCCTTTTTCCTCCATTCTCCCTTCAGAAAAGTTCACAGATGCACTAAGCAAACCTAATGGTGTAACATTAGAAAGTTCTTTTAATTCACGTATTGTTTCATCGTTCAAGCTTTCCCACATAGCAGCAATCTTTGGATTGACTCCATGAAAGATTATTGGAACTCTTTCTTTAATACCGACTATATGAAAGGCCTCTTTTTCCTCAATTCGATAATTCATTTCATTTCCTCCTTTAATTGATAACTGAAAGGTCATTTTTGGAAATGCTTTAAGTGAACTCCCATTTTTTTTAGCTTCCGAAGGAGTTATACCGTGTAGATTTTGAAAAGCCCTTGTAAACGAATCGGGTGAGCTGTAATTGTACTTGATCGCAACATCAATGACTTTGATGTTACTATCTTTAAGTTCAAATGCTGCAAGTGTAAGTCGTCTTCGGCGAATATATTCTGATAAAGTAATACCTGCAAGAAAAGAAAACATTCTTTTAAAGTGATACTCAGAGCAAAGAGCCAGTCTTGCTACTTCTCTAAAATCGATATCATTGGTTAAATTCTCCTCAATATAGTCTAAAGCTCTATTCATATTTCTAAGCAAATCCATTTATATGACCTCCCTTATTATCAGAATAGCAGGATTTGAATAGACCTATCCGACATTTCATGCACAGTTATGCAGGCTTTTTTCTTCTGTTCATAAGTTTTCACAAACTTAAACAAGCTATTCAAAATGCAATTTTAGTTAACATAATAACTTTCGAAAACAACCAATAAAGAGCCTTAAAGTATAAGGCTCTTTATTGGTTCTCTATTCACCTGTGTTTTTATGAGCAAATCCCAACCAAAATAGCAATTACACTGCATCTGTCATTACATATAAATGGGATGGCGCAATTTTATTTTCTAAAATTACGTATGGATGGCATTTCATTAAAGCGAGCTTAAGAACTTCTGGTACTCTCTCTTCATCATAAGCGCATACTAAATACAATCCGCCTTTATTTACTAATTTATCGGCTTCATTTTCAAACTCTTCTAGAATAGGTATAATTCCTTCTTGCTGTCCCCATTCTACATGAGCCCATATTTGAAAAGATGTATTGTTTTTATAGAAAGGATCTAAGTGTCTAGAAAGGTGTTCAAAGATTATGGCAGGCTGAAAACTTCCACTTGAACAGTAATAATCAAAATTATTAATAGTATGTATATAGGTTAATTGATCTTTAGTTAGAATTCCCTCTAATTTTTCAAAAATTAATGGAATTAATCTTTCACTTTCTATAACTAAAGTATGTCTCTTCTGTTCAATACCCGAAACAATATAAGACACAAGATTGTCTAAGTAACTTTTCATATCGTCAATGTTGTAGTAAATATGAACGCTTTCATTATTCTGTATTAATTGAGCAAACTGATTTTTCAAATATGTACGCTCCCTTATATAAAATCAACCTAAATTTTAAGCCTCTTGAAATAGTAATTTGTTTATCTGTTAGAAAGATTCTACGCTTTGCGTTCCTGCATGTCAAAATTGGATGTTCTTCCCTTTGTTTTGGGGTGGACAGCTGTTTTTAGAACAGTGTATCTATATTGATTGCAAACGTTTGCGACAATTATTCTAGCAGCTTGACTAAAGGATACTATACCCTTTTCAAATACGATTAAAACCTAACAAGAAGTAATTATGGAATTAAACTTAAAAGAGAAGCTCCAACGTTTCTTCTATATTCACTTATGTCCTCTCAAAACCTTCAATTAAAAGAGTTAGAAAAAGACGGGATTGTTCACCGTGAAATCTATAAAGAAATCCCCCCAAAAGTAGAGTACTCCCTAACCGAATTCGGAAGATCTCTCGAACCAATCATTTTACTTATGAAAGACTGGGGAGAAACGCATAAGAACAGAATTATTAATGCGAGAGCAATGAAAAAAGAAGAAATTTAAATATAAATTATATTTATTAATAGATTCGTGTACTTTAGATATAGCCTATACACGAGTAGTTACTGTAATGTAATAAGCTAAAAAAGTGCTTGGATAATGTTTATCCAAGCACTTTTGAAATTAATTATGTATGACTTTTCTTTTTAATTTGTACACCTGTATAAATAGAATTACCTATTAATATTGCGGTTCCTAAAAGCCATCCCACCGTAGGAGAGTACTCAAATACATTTTTCAAAGCCATCCCTAAAGAAATAGCTGCCATTCCTAACATTAATAAAAGGACAGTAATGCCTTGCTGTCTTTGCATATATACCACCTCAGATGCTTTTTCTTCTAATCATTGTTTCCTCGGCTGCTCTTTTTTCCCTACAATCCAAGCTAAAGATAAAATTGAAACAGTTACAACTACTGCCGTCAACATCCCTATATCCACCTCTTCTTCCTTATAATTACATTGTAACATACCTATCATAATTAGACTTAGTTAACTTAAAATATGTTGTTGGTACAAAGAAAAAAACCATATTTCTAGGGCTTTTCATTTTAATACATATAGAGCGTAACTCTCTTCATTAGAAAATCCAAGTTTACTAGCTAATACTTTTGACGCTTCATTATTATTATCGCAATCCCAAGCAGGCATAACGTTCTTTTCTAAACACTTTTTTATAAACTCTTGACCTACTATCTTTCCCAGTCCCCGTCCTCTATAGCTAGGATTAGTCACAATATCGATTTCAGCTATTGTTCCACTATGAAAGATCGACACACATTCAGCGACAATATTTTCTTTATGGATAACACAAACGCCTAATCCATTTTTCAGAAAATGACTTTCTGATCCCCAGTAATCCACTATATATGATTCATTCAAATTCTTACTTTTTCTTAAAGCGTCGGAGTTAAAATCTTTTAACTCATAAAGATCGGGAAGATTATACTTAGAAGGAACTTTTGAAGCAACAAATCTATACTTAGAACGCATCATTTTCTTTACGTACGGTTCGAAAGTCTCGTCAAAAAAAGCCTCCCAGTCGGTCGATGGAGTAAAAACAGTAAAACGTTTTTCCTTACCATAAACATTCTCAACGAAGTAACGATAGAGAGATTTATTAAACACCCCATCATTTCCTTTACCAAATACATAATAGTCACCTGCAGGTATTCTAAGAAATCCTGACGTTGGCCTCATACGATCATTTACATACACAGATCCTTCAATAACATGATTAACGACAGAAAAAGCAAATGTAGGAGTCTTAAATGATGCTTTTAAAATGTTATGTATCTTATCATAATCTTTTGGTTCTAAATAATACATTTTATCTACTCCTCCTTAACAAAGTATATGTTTATATATGTGTTAATTAATACCACACAAGACTATTTTACTGTAAACTGAATACTACAGATTTAACAATATCTAATTTATAAAAATATCGTACATCAACATGTTAGCAGGAGGAACTTATGATATCGCTTCATAGAATTTTAAAATTGCGTGATTTAGAAATCTTCCATGTATCAAGAAATGGAAGAATTATTTCTTATGTAGTTATTGAAGACACTCGAAATCCATTTACAGAAGAAGATAAAAAACTAGATCCATTATGTTATATGGATGCAGAAGATATTGACGCGATTTTAAACGTTTTTAGGATTTCGATCATTAATGATGAAAAATTAAACGAAGAAGATTCAGACCTTATAACATCGTTCTTTTCAGACTTTGTTAATAATACAAATTTAACAAACTTTATTATTAAGGAATACATTCAAGAAGATTTGTATGATCATGAAGTTAATCTAAAATTCTTCAATAAAATGTTAAAGAATATAGGTTCAAATTATAGTATTGAAGAATTTGATGAAATCAACTGGATTTATTTATCTCAGGATTAAAATATAAACTGTGTACACAACCATTCTCTTAGGCACACAGCAAAAAAGAGAACCCTTAGGGAAGTAAGAGTTCTGAAAAAGTCACTTTTATAGAATATGCAGCTTTTTATACATCCTTCATTTAGTTGGTTTTTCATTAGGAGGACCAATTAAATCGATGAATTAAAAGTGCACCTCTTATTCATATGTTAGAACACATCAAAAGTATTATTTATATTTTAAAATATGTTATAGTTTAATTCCAATAATCGTTCATACTTGAATACGTGTGAATGAACCCTTATAAAAAGCAGCCTCGCTTGCCAATGCCGAGGCTGCTTTTTCTTATTTCTTAAGGACTTTTGTCTTAAAAATGGATGTATGTCCTGTGAACAAATACTTAGAAATCACATATTATAGTGTATCTTCTAATTGAAGGAGGTATGCAATTATAGAAAACTTGGTTAGTTATATTAAAGAATTAGGCTTTCCAGTTGCGCTATCTTTTTACTTACTCGTGCGCATTGAAAGCAAATTAGATCGAATTACAGAACTGCTTCAAATTCTTATTGAAAAAAAGGACAAGCAATAAGCAGACTTCTGCTTTTATACCCAAAGCGAACTTGTACCTTCTTTTTCAAGATGCAGCACATCCACTTCTATTCCCCTATCGTATCCATGCTCTCCACCCGGAAGAACAATCAAGCCGTTCGCCGCAGCTAAAGATGAAATAGCACCCGACTTGTCCATGCCAACAGGCGTTACTAAGAGCCTTCCCCCTTCGTCTGTAATTTTTCCTCGCACCATTCTTGTGAATGCGTTAGGCTCTTTAAAACGGCCGTTTAACACCGCTTTTGTTTTATGTAAATGAGGCGCCGGTGAATGTAAAAAGCTGCGAACAATCGGACGTACAAACAGTTCAAACCCGACATAGCAAGCAGATGGGTTTCCTGATAATCCAAACAACAGCTGTCCGTTTCGTTCTGCGACTGTTGTGACGCTTCCCGGTCGCATCGCAATTTTGTTAAACAGCACGTTCGCGCCAAGCTTTTTATAAATAGCCGGTAAATAATCATAGTCCCCAACGGATACGCCGCCGGTTGTCAGTAAAATATCCACTTCTTCAAGCGCTTTTTCTACCGCTTCATAGCAGCGGTCAAAATCATCTTCAAGCTTCCCTAAATATTTCGGAATTCCCCCGCTTCTTACGATTTGTGCAAGTGCCATATAGGAGTTGCTGTTGCGGATTTTCCCTGGTTCTAGCGGCTCGTTCACATCAAGCAGTTCGCTTCCTGTTGTTAACACGCCAACAATCGGCTGCTTCACCACGGCTACATCCGCATAGCCAAACGTAGCTAAAAAAGCGGTGACGCCCGGATTGATGCGCGTTCCTTTTGAAACGAGCACGTCTCCTTTTTTTGTTTCTTCTCCTTTTAACGCAATGTGTTCCCACTTTGAAGCCCGCCTGCTTAACGCCATATACGTTTTGCCTTCTTTTTCATACGACTTCGTTACTTCAAGCATCACAACCGCATCACATGAATGAGGCACTTGTGCTCCTGTCATAATGCGCACAGCTTGAAACGGCTTTAGTTCTTCTTCAAAGACAGAGCCAGCGCCGATTTCACCTACAACTTCGAACTCGACAGAATGTTCATTTGATACTTCTACGCAGTCTTGTGCTCGAACCGCAAAGCCGTCATAAAGCGATTTATTAAAATGAGGCACGTTTTGGTCGGCGATAATATCTTCTCCTAAATAGCGTCCGTAGCTTTCGGTGATCGATACACGTTCGATGCTGCCTTTTCTTTTATATGTCATAACTTTTTCAATTGCTTCAGGAATTGAAATAGGTGTTCTGCTTTCTAACATACATTCTTCACTTCCTTTATGTCTGTTCACTTTTTGCGCTATGGTGTAAAATCATAGCATATCTCACTATTTCTATCATACAACAAAATTTACTGAAAAAGGATGAAAACACCGATGTCTTCTTTTACTCATTTTAATGATCAAGGCCGGGCCAATATGGTCGATATTAGCGAAAAATCTATCACTCGCCGCGTTGCAACAGCTCGTTCAAGCATACTTGTTAACAAAGAAATTCACGAAGCCATTGTAGAACATAAGATCGGAAAAGGCGATGTGCTTGCTGTCGCACAAGTAGCAGGGATTATGGCAGCAAAACGCACGTCTGACATTATTCCGATGTGTCACCCTCTTTTATTAAAAGGCGTAAACCTTTCATTTGACTGGGATACAAGCAATAACGAGTACCGTTTATTAATAGAAGCAACTGTTAAAACGGAAGGCTCAACGGGCGTTGAAATGGAAGCTTTAACTGCCGCTTCTGCCTGCGCATTAACCGTTTATGATATGTGCAAAGCCATTGATAAAGGCATGATTATCGGCGAAACATATCTGCTTGAAAAATCAGGCGGCAAAAACGGTGACTACAAACGTACGGAAGCGTAAAGGAGGTACATAATGAGCGTACATGAACATAAATCCAAAGCAACTCAGCCCGTTCGCTGCAAAGTCATTACGGTATCCGATACACGTACAAAAGAAACCGATAAAAGCGGCGCGCTAATGATCCAACTTCTGAAAGAACACGAGATGCAGGTCGCTTCCTATGAAATTGTAAAAGACGATCAAACGTCGATTCAACAAGCGATACTTGCCGGATGCAGTGCTGAGGACATTGACGTTGTTCTCACAAACGGCGGCACCGGAATTACAAAACGAGACGTCACAATTGAAGCCGTTCAAGTGCTGATTCATAAAGAAATCGTCGGGTTTGGCGAGCTGTTTCGCATGCTGAGCTACACCGAAGACATTGGCAGCGCAGCGATTATGAGCCGAGCAATTGCCGGGACGATTAACGAAAAAGCCGTTTTTTCTACACCAGGATCAAGCGGTGCTGTTCGCCTAGCTATGACCAAACTGATTTTGCCTGAACTTCGCCACGTTGTGTGGGAATTAAACCGCCAGCGCTAACAAAATGCCTATGCTTGCGCATAGGCATTTTCATTAATCATAGTCTTTATGTACCCACTCATCTTCTGGAATGCCTAAATCTTCTCCAGAAAAACGCTCTTCTTTAAACGGATCTCCTCTAAGATGAAAGCCGTTTTGCTCCCAAAAGCCCGGATGGTTTTCATCAATAGCTTCAAAGCCTCGAAGCCATTTGACACTTTTCCAAAAGTACAAATGCGGCACAACCAATCGCAGCGGATATCCATGCTTAGGTGTAAGCGGCTCTCCGTTAAAGGAATGAGCGAGAAGAATATCGTCTCTCAGTAAATCTTTTACTTCAATGTTTGACGTATAGTCATTATCTCCGTGCAGCATGATGTATTTACTTTTCAACTCCACGCCAACTGCTTTTAAAAAGTCTGTAAACAGCACGCCCGTAAATTCATTATCAAGTCTTGTCCATCTCGTTACGCAATGAATATCACATTTCACCGTTGTTTGAGGCATGTTCAATATATCTTGATACGAAAGCGTCACTTCTTTGTCTACCAACCCAAACACGCGAAGCGTCCACTCCTCTAAGTTATACTCCGGCACGTCGCCTTCATGTAAAATAGGAAAGCGCTCTGTCACTACTTGCCCCGGAGGCACTCGTCCTTCATACTTTGGATCAATTTCTGGTGTTTTCATTCGTTTAATACGGTCTGCTTTGTTCATAGGTACCACCTCTTTATTTTTTTATCAGCGTGCACTTTGCTGACTTGTTTGATTCGTTTCGACACCTTTATCTCGTAAGAAAAACATCGCGGCTAATGTAAGTACGTAAGGGACCATCATCGTAAACTCAGTCGGTATTGAAAAACCTTGCAGTCGTGTGCTCATGGCATCCATTAAGCCGAAAAGGATACTTGACGCTAAAATACCGAGCGGATGAGACTGACCGAGCATCATCGCAACAAGTGCGATAAATCCACGCCCTGAAGTCATGCCTTCTGAGAACATCGTGACTTGCCCTAACGAAAGCTGTGCTCCCGCGATCCCGCACAGGATTCCGCATGCTGCAATCGCAAACAGCTGATATCTTATTGCTTTCAACCCAAGCGTACTTGCTGCTACTTTATTGTAGCCTACTGCTAGAAGACGAAAACCAAAAATCGTTCGATAAAAGAAGATATAAAAAGCAATAGCTGCTAAAAAAGCAAAATAGACAAGCGGTGACTGCCCGGAAACAATGTCGCCGATTATAGGTATGTCTTTAATTAAAGGAATATCCCATGTACCTATCCCGTGCATGTTTTTATCGTAATAGGCACCTTTTGTATGAAAAATAGTCCGGAGTAAAAATGTCGTTAAGCCCAGTGCTAAAAAATTAATAGACACCCCAACGACAATTTCATTTGCTTTAAACATCACGACCATCATTCCAAAAAGCAAAGCAAAAAGTAAGCTTGCTCCAGCCGCAATCACGATCGCAAAAAAGACATTATGAGTATAATAGTTGCCCGCAATCCCGCTAAAAGCTCCAATCAAAATTAGACCTTCTAGCCCTACATTAAATATGCCTACGCGCGCGCAAAGCATTCCGCCTAGCGCCGCTAATAAAATCGGTGCAACCATTCGCAGCGTTGCATTTAACAGTGACCAATCAAGCAGCTCCACGAATATCAGCTCCTTTCTTTTTGGCTTTCCACCACTGCTTTGTAAATTTCGCTGAGATAAATAGAATAAGAACAGCTTGCATAATACTCGCAATTTCTAACGGAATTTCTGTATTACGCTCTAGCCCCATCGCTCCTGTTTGCAAAGCGGCAAGTAAAAGAGACGTAAAAACAATGCCGATTGGATTTGAATTTGCTAACAGAGCAGCCATCACTCCAGTCCATGCATATCCAGGAACGGTGAGCGCACCGTCTACAAATCGGTACTGTGAACCAAGCACTTCAAATCCTCCTGCTAATCCAGCCAAGCTTCCGCTAATAAACATGCTAAACAGCATGACTTTTACCTGATGAATGCCTCCATACGCTCCGAACAACGGATTTTTCCCGGATGCGTTTACTTCATAGCCAAACACAGAGTAGCGAAGCACCGTCCATAGCAGCAGCGCACCCACTAGAGCAATGATAAATCCGACATGAAGAGGCATTCCTTGAAACACTTTTCCAAGCCATGCTGATTGCTCAATCATAGGCGTCTGAGCGAGAGCAGCTGAGCCTGTTTTATCTTGAAAAGGGTGACCTGCTAAATAACTTGCAAATAAAACAGCGATATAATTTAATAAAAGGGTCGAAATGACAAGCTGAATTTTAAACGCGGCTTCCATCCATCCTGCTAAAACGGAAAGCAATCCCCCTGCCACAACAGCAGCGGCAATGGCTGCTATCAGCTTGACTATCCCTGGAGCCGGCAGGTAATAAGCAACAATCGCTGCACTAATCGCTCCAACGACCATTTGTCCTTCTCCCCCTAAATTAAACACACCTGCTCTAAAAGCAAATCCCACACCTAATGCAATTAACAGAATAGGCGTAGCGCGAGCCAGCGTAGTGGTGAAGAAATAAAAATTACCAAACGCTCCATTCCAGAGCTCTGTATATGTTTGGAAAACCGAACCACCTGTTAAGGAGATAATAATGCCTCCTATCGCTAAGCCAAAAATGACCGCAATAATCGGTTGGATTAATGATTTAAGAAGTTTCTGCAACTGTATCACCTTCTACCGTTCCTCCTGCCATTAATATGCTTAGTTTCTCTTCCGTCGCTTCTTCTCTTGTAAGCTCTCCGACAATACTGCCTTCGTACATCACTAAAATTCGATCTGATAGTGAGATAATCTCCGACAGCTCAGACGATACAAGTAAAATAGCAGAGCCATTATTCCTTTTTTGAATCAAGGCATCATGAATACGTTCCATTGCCCCAATATCCACTCCTCGCGTTGGTTCGGCAGCAAGTAGAAAAGAGGTGTTTTGGCCAAGCTCTCTTGCAACAATTAATTTTTGCAGATTTCCCCCAGACAGTTCTCCTGCTTTTTGCTTAGATGAAGTGGCTTTAATCGAAAATTCATTTATCCGTTCCTCCACGCTCGACTTGAATATCTTTCTTTTCAGCCAGCCCATCTTCGAGTAAGAAGCTTTATACTGATAGCCCATCAGCGCATTTTCCTCGATCGTATCGTCTTTAGAGGCTCCCCACATATAGCGGTCTTCTGGAATATGAGCAATTCCTGCCTCTCTTCTTTCACGCACAGATCGCCCTGTAAGATCTTCATCTCCAAGTTTGATACTTCCGGTGTCTGTTTCTACTAATCCAGCAATTGCTTGAAGCAGCTCTGACTGCCCATTTCCTGAAACCCCTGCAATACCGACAATTTCGCCTGCAGAAACGTGAAGAGACACATTTTGCAATACGTTTTTTTGTCCTTTTCCTTTTAAAAAGAGATTTTGTACGCTTAAATGAGAAGTGCTTTGTGATGGCACTCTTGCAGGACGCTCTTTTAATTCTCTCCCTACCATTAGTCTCGCTAAATGGTGAGCATTGGTATCTTCTTTACTTGTGACGCCGGCTACTTTACCATTTCGAAGAACTGTAATTCGGTCCGCTACTTCCATCACTTCTTGCAGCTTATGTGTAATAATAATGATGCTTTTTCCTTGAGAAGCCAAAAACCGGATTGTTTTTAATAGTTCCTTTACTTCATGAGGAGTAAGAACGGCGGTAGGCTCGTCTAAAATAATAATTTCTGCTCCTTGATACAGCACTTTTAAAATTTCAATCTTTTGCTGTTCCCCAATTGAGCAATGCTTTACTTTTTTATGAACATCCACTGAAATTTGATAAGTTTGGGTTAATTGCCGTACATCTGCTTTCGCCTGCTTTCTGTTGAAAAAGAGACCTTTCTTTGGCTCATGCCCCAAGACAATATTTTCAGCCACTGAAAAATGAGGAAAAACCATAAAATGCTGATGCACCATGCCTATTCCGTTTTTAATCGCATCCGCAGGAGATGAAAACGAAACAGGTTTCCCGTGCAGCTGAACACTTCCTGAACTCGGCTTTTCCATTCCGTAAAGCATCCTCATCAACGTTGTTTTACCAGCACCGTTTTCTCCGACCAGCGCGTGAACCTCCCCTTTTTTCAGCGTAAAAGACACGTTATCGTTTGCTAAAAATGAACCGTATTTCTTCGTCAAATTCGTTAACTGCAACAGCTCACTCATTCCATTCATTGCTCCTTTCCCTTTAGGTTTTTTTCAAAAATAAGAAAGAGAAGCCAGCCTTACTCGACTTCTCTTCTCAACTCACTTTGCTAACGGATCTTTTACCACTGTTTTTCCATCAATAATCGAATCTTTAATTTCTTTTAATTGATCAATTACATCTTGTCCTACAAAGTCATTAAGAGGTGTCTTGCTGTCTTGAGTCACATACGTTAACCCAACACCTTTTTCTTTTAAGCCGTATGTCACTACGCCCGATTTAAATTTGTCATTTGCTAGTGCTTCTACCGTTTCATAAGCAGCCGCATCAGATCCTTTTAACTGCGATAAAATGATATGCTCAGGATCTACTTCCGTACGGTCAATATCTTGGCCTGCCGTATAAAAACCTTTTTCTTTTGCTGCTTCAAATACACCCAAGTCGCCTACAGCTGATGCTCCAGCGATAAAATCAGCGCCTTTTGAAGCCTGTAAAATAGCAAGTTCTTTTGCTTTAGCTGGATCAGAGAAGCTTCCAACATAGTTTACTAAAAACTCTGCTTTTGGATTTGTTGATTCTAGTCCTTCTTTAAAGCTTACCGTCCATTTTTTTAATAATGGAATATCATCAGCTGCAACCATTCCTACTTTATTCGTTTTCGTAATCAATCCTGCGGCTGCTCCTAATAAATATGAAGCTTCTTGTTCACGGAATACAACGCTTCTTACATTTGGTAAATCAACCACTGTATCAATAATCGCAAATTGACGCTGCGGATTTTCTTGAGCTACTTTTTTCAACGCATCTTCGGATTCAAAAGAAGATGTAATAATCAAGTCATAATTTTCTGCTACGGCAGCACGCAAATTACTTTCAATGGCTGCTTGATCTGTAGATTCAATTGTCTTTACATCAATGTTATACTTCTTCCCAGCTCGTTTTGCTCCCTCATCCATTTGCTGAAAAAACGGGTTAACTCCAATCTTTTCAGGCAAAACAAGAGCAATTCGCTTCTTTCCTTTCTCTTCACTTCCACTGCTTTTTGTGCTTTTTGACTGACAGCCAGTTACGAGTAGTACAAGCGCAACTGCTAAAATAAGAAATCTCTTCATTTAACTTACTCCCCCTATAATATAAAAAAAGCTCTTCCTTTATATAAAGGAAGAGCTCGTTAACCAAACGTCTCTTCCTCATCTTCAAGAACATACTGTTCTTAAGGATTTGGCACCATTCTGTCATAGACAGCGGTTGCCGGGTTTCACAGGGCCAGTCCCTCCACCTCTCTTGATAAGGAAAACAATAGCTATTTGTTTTATGTAATATAGTCAATATTAATAGTTTTTTAATAATTGTCAATATTATTTTTCTTTTTCATACAAAAAAACTTTAAAAACAGATAGGATTATATGGTTTTAGTCTACTAAAATAGAAGTTAAAGCCTTTACCTCATTTCTTGAATCATTCTATACTTCTTCACAAAGCGCTTATACTGAATTTGTTGACTGTCGAAAGGATTTAGTGGTAGCAAATAAATTCTATTATGCTTCTTCGGTTAATGTGTTATTAATTGAAACCACTTTACCAATAATGTTAGACTTTTCCTTAGCGATATTATTAAGAGGTGTTAATGTTGAAATTAATGAAAGAATTATCTGGCATAGCCATTGGGCTTATTATCGCTTTAGCCGTTTCAAAAATATTTTTTGATACCCCGACCAACATTGGAATCGTAGTTATTTTTATTACGAGTATGGTCGTAACAGGGGTAGCAAGAGCAAAACTAAGATGAGATAATCTAACAAAAAAACACCACCTTTTATTCGCAAGGTGGTGTTTTCTTTTAATGATTTTAGTATGTAGTAATTCTAAGTGAAGGCCTTTACCCTTCTCCATCAATCATCGTATACTTCCTTGCAAAGCGCTTGTAGTAAATTTGCTCATCCTCTTGCCCATCGTTAAAAACAAGTCGGTTATGATCAATATCTTTTTCTTTTAACACATAGCCTTTTTCATTCATCAGTTGAATATATTCATCTAAATGTCCTTTTTTCACCATATAGTGAAGAGCATCATCTGAATCCGTAGTCTCTGCTACACCTTGACTTCCCACCTCTAACTTGAATACAGCTGTTGCTGTTTGAATCGGACGGTAATCGCCAAACACTCTTTCCCAATTTAATAGCAGCAGCGCGCCGAAAATTATGATACATCCTCCAGCCGCTACGGTTAGTAAAAATCGTTTTGACACACCTTTCTCTCCTTTACATTTACATTCTTTTTCTTCTATTTAACACAACAGATTGCCCTAAACTTGTTTTTACGCCAAGTCCTAGATACACGGCAGCACCTAAAGCAATTGAAATACAAGATGTGCTAATCGCAAGTGAAGATGCAGACAGCTTATTTTCTAAAAAATAGTGAGAAGTATAATTGCCGATAATCACAGCGGCTGACATCACACTTACTAATAAAACAGGAGTCAACGCGGCTTTTCCTAGTGATTGAACTCGGTAAGAAATGGATTTTTCAATTAAATAAAAGTTATAGATAACCGATACACCATATCCTCCGTACGTCGCGACAACAGGTCCAATTTCTTTTAAGCTTGAAACCAACAGTACGTTTAATACTATCTTCACAACAATACCTAAACCCAAGCCAAAAATTAATTTCTTTTGCTGATTAATTCCTTGAAGAATCGCGGCTGTTACGGTAAAAAGAGCAAATAAAATGGCAGCAGGCGCATACCATTGTAAAACAACTCCACCGATTTCAGGACTGTTTTTCGCTCCAAAAATCATCATATATACCGGCTTACCCAATAAACAAAGCCCTACCGCAGCAGGAAGAGTAAAAAACAACAGCAGCTGCAGCGTTTTTGTAATCTTTCCTTTTACTTCCCGTAAATTTCTTTGCACAAAAGAAGATGTAATGCCCGGAATTAGCGACATGCTGAAGGCAGTCGCTAACGATACCGGCACCATCACCAAAATTTGCGCTAATCCAATGACGGAGTTAATCGTTTCAGCCTTAGCTTGTCCATATCCTATTGATTGAAAAAGCATGTTAATCGTAAACGTATCAATATTTTGATAGATAGGAATAGCTAAACCAACTAATACAAACGGAACAGCGTACGTCACAAGCTCTTTGAACATTAAAGAGAACGGAACGAATTTATTATTCTTTCCGCTGTTCACTTCTTTTATAATCAACCGCTTGCGCTTCAAATAAACCGCTCCAAGAATCCCAATTCCCCCTACGCCTCCAATAAACGCTCCAAACGTACCGATTCCAACAGCTTTTGTCATTGTGCTATGAAAAAGGTGAATAACAGCGTATGCTCCTACTAAAATGAACAACACTCGCACTATTTGTTCAATAATTGTACTTAGCGCGGACGGTCCCATAGACTGGTTACCTTGAAAGTAGCCTCGTAATAGACTCATAGGCGGGATAATAATTAAAGCAAAGCTTACCATTCGGATGACGTACACTACGTCTTTTTGACTATTTCCTGAGGAATCTTTTCCGTTAATAACTAGTTCAGCGAGCCACGGTGCCATCGTATAGAGGACTAAGAAACCTATTATGCCCGTTATCGTCATTAATAGAAGTCCTGCTTTTAACAGATCTTGTCCCGCACGGTAGTTTCCAAGACCGTTATATTTCGATACATACTTAGAAACAGCAAGCGGAAGACCCATTGTCGAAAAGCTTAGCATCAATGTATATGGACCGTATGCATACTTATAAAGTGCATAACCTGACGTTCCCACTAAGGCTGTGAAAGGAATAATATAAATAAAGCCTAAAATCTTTGTTAACAAAGAAGACGCTGTTAATAAAAGCGTACCTCTCATCAAATTTTTTTCCATACATCAAAACTCCAGCAATAAATATTATATTTTTAACAAATACTTGATTTATTGTATCATAATTACAATTATTATCCAGTTTTTTATAAAGCATTAGAACCTTCTTCATATTGCGTTTTTTTACCTAATAAAGGAATATAAACCACTCTTTTCACCTATGATAAATGAATCGTTTTTTGCTTTTTGCTTTACCTGACGTTTACATTCTAAAAGACGTGTTACATTATATATATATCAGTTACCAACTCAACTAAGACTCCTTGACTATTCTGGCCTACCTTCTCTTTTAGGTAGACTGAGGTTGCTAAATCGTTATATATAGGAGGAAAAAATCATGAAAATGAAACAACGACTATCAAAAGCGGCTGCTGCTGCGACGATTACAGGAATTGCTGCGTTTGGATTTGCTCCTGTCGCTCAGCTTGATACACCAGCACATGCAGCTACATCTCAAGAAACAAGCAGTCAAAGTCAAACAGCTGTAAAGAACATTAACGAAATTTATAACGCCGCAGTAAAAGGTGAAGTACCACGATTAACAGCAGACTTTAAAATTGGCAAAACCCTGCGTCAAGACGTTCGCGATCAGTTCGGTCCGCCGCCTGAAGGTTCATCAAATAGCTTTGACTACTATCATGCGGAAATGGGCCATCCTGGGTATGCATTCGGCTATGACCAAAATAACGTCATCAATGAAATTCGCTATTTTGGTACGAATGTAGAGCGTCAAACAAACTTAGGGTCCATCACGCAAGCTAACTTAAAGAAAGAATTAGGTCAGCCAAACTTTACAGGTAAAGTAAAAGGTGATGGTACGACTCAAACGAGATACACGTATCATGCCGGCGCCTATGACCTTGAATTTATTTTTGATGATAGCAAAACATTAAATCACGTAAATTTAGTTGCGAAACCTTAGTTCATAGAAAAAGTAGCAGACAGCCTGCTACTTTTTTTCATGAAATAAAACTAGTGCTGAATCAGCTACGTGTTCATACCCAATCTCCATATAAATCTTGTTAGACGTAGGGTTTGTCATGTCCGTGTATAGACTTGTTGTTTGAAAACCGCTGTCTAGCATAAGCTGAGAAAGCGTGGACACACAGCTTGAGGCATAGCCTTTTTTACGTTCTTCCCGCGGCGTGTATACAAAGTTAATTGTAATGTTATGAGTCGTTGGACGCGTAGCATTGGCAATCGACACATACTTCCCGTTCACTTCCCATAAAAATAACCGTTCTGCTTCAATAAAAGCTTCGCCTGTTTTGACAGCTTGTTCTTTTGACACAGGCTCTCCAACAATACCCATAAACTCCCAAATCCATTCTGTCACGAGCGGAAGGTGCTCCAACCTTGCTTTTACCAGCACTCCGTCCGCGTCCACAGCTTTTTTTACTTTGTCTAATCGGTAAATGCGCTGATCCATTTTCAAAGAAGCTTCTTGATTTTTTAGCGTTGCTAGTTTTTGAGAAAGATATAAAGCCGTTTGCCTTTCTCCAACTAAGCCCGGTACGGCGGTTTCTTGTAACAGCTCTGCCGCTTCGCTTAGTTCACACTCCGTTAGTTTCTGTATTTGAGACAGGATGATTTGCTTAGGATGCGTTTGCAGTAACACAAGCGCAGCACGACTGTCTTTTAAAATAACACCCATGAAATTTGGTTTGCTGCTTTCATTTAAGCTGTGTAAAATGCCAAGCGCTAAGTTATGAAGAACTTCATTCTTCGATAAAAGCGGTTCTACTTGGTTTTTAAATTCCTGCACTTCTCTATATCTATGTAACTGGATCATTTTCTTTCTACCTCCGCAAATGCTCTTACGGGAAACGTTCCGGCTCCTTTTATTTTAGGAGGCACGGCGTAAAATAAAAAGGACTGCGTTAGTTGATTTAAGTGACATAAGTGTTCAGCAATTACAATGTCCGCTCCTAACAGCAGCGTATGAGCTGGTCTTGCTTTTCCTTTTGTGTCGTCAATATTCATCGAATCAATTCCTACAAGAGCGGGCTGTTGAGACACTAAATAAGCTGCCGCGCTTTCTGTTAAGTATGGATGGTTTTCTAAATAATCGTCTGTATTCCAGTAGCGATCCCATCCCGTGTGAATTAATACCGCTTTGCCTTTTACGTCTATATGGTGAAAATGAGATTCATCAATAGCCGTTAAAGTCGGGTCGATTGAAACTACTATTCCTTCCAGTCCGGCTGTTTTATCAATAGCCGTTTGAGCTAAATCCGCTCCGTTTTTATATCTGTGAAACGGCACGTCAATATACGTACCGGTATTCGTGACCATTTCAATTTTACCGATTTGAAATTCAGTCCCTGGTTCATACAGCTTTTTAGACTCTTCTCGGCTTAAATAGTCGCAAATAATCGGTGCCGGCAAGCCTTTATGCGTGATAACTCCGTCTTCAATGACGTGGCTTAAATCAATATACGTTCTTTTTTTCATACTACCACCTACTTTTTTCAATATTCAGTAAAAATAGTCTAACATAAAAAAGCTCTTCCTAGTTTCCTAGAAAGAGTTTTTTTGAGAACGTTATCAACTTGATAAACATACATCGTACGCGTGCTTTGTATAAACAAATCCTTCAAAAATAAGACGGGCCGTACGCACTACTTTGATTCCATTAACCTGTCCTTCTTTTAGATCTACACTGGTTTCCATAATTCCCATTGGATGAGCAAGTCGAACCGTATCGCCTTTTAGTTGAACCATTTCTGACAGAAGCGTGCCTTTTGTATAGATAGCCGCCGTTGTACAAATTGCTCCTGTAATCGCAAGCGTTTGATGCGGTTTTTGCATCGACATCATGCGAATTAATACGTCCATTTGAGAAGCAGCTTTTTCTCTGCCAGTCCCGTCGCGGTGGTCCATCGGAGGAGCAATAATCGTCATTTTTGGAACCGCTGGTGATAGTTTAGTTGCTTTGCCTTGAGGTGCGAGCCCCGCTTTTTCCGCTGCAATGGAGCGAATTTCTTCAAATAGCTTCAGCTGTTTGTCCGTGTATTCATGCGGAAGTTCTGTTCCTTTTAGGCCAATATCCGCTGCTTTAACAAATACAAGCGGATTTCCTACATCAACAATTGATGCTTTTACTGTTCCGATGGATGTTTGCAGAAGATCAATAGCGTTCCCGGTCGGAAGCAGTTTTCCGGTAACGGCTCCTTCTCCGTTTTCAAACGAAAGATAAATAGGTGAACCCGTACCTGGCACTCCAGGAATCATACATTCCCCTTCTGTTTTCACTTTCCCGTTTTCTACTTCTACTTCCGCTACGATTACTTTTTTAGTATTCGTATTATAAATCCGCACTTTGGTCACCGGTTCCACAGCTTGTACAAGTCCTTGTTCAATTGCGTAAGGCCCCACTGCTGAGGAGATATTGCCGCAGTTTCCTTTAAAATCAACGAGAGATTCGCTGATGCTGACCTGCGCAAACGTGTAATCTACGTCAGCTTTCTCTAAATCTGATTTTTTAATAATCGCAATTTTACTTGTCAGCGAATTAGCTCCGCCCAACCCGTCAATTTGACGTTGATCCGGACTTCCCATTATATCTAGCAAAAACGGTTCCCAATCCGATTTGTTCACAGGCATTTCTTCATGATTGATAAAGACCCCTTTACTCGTTCCACCTCTCATAACCGTTACAGGAATACGCGTCATCTTAATCACCTTTCTCCCCTACTAACAAACGCCCAGGCGTTCATCAAACCATTTTATTTTTTTACTATTTAGAACCGGTTCATTTGCCATTTATCGTATAATAGAGGTGGTCATAAGTAAAATACATAAAATTTATTGTCTTTTTAAAAAAATTTTTATAATCTAAATACAAGGGGGAATTGGGATGGATCAAAAAGATTGGATATTAATTAAAACGCTTCACGAAGAAAAGAACATTACGCGAACGGCTGAAAGGCTCTACGTATCGCAGCCTTCTTTAAGCTACCGGCTTAAAAATCTTGAAGAAGAATTTGGCGTGACGCTGTTTTTTAAAACGAAAAAAGGAATTGAGTTTACATCTGAAGGTGAGCATCTTGTTCGCTATGCAGAAAACATGTGGAAGCAGCTGCAAGAAACAAAAGACAGCATGCGTAATATGAGCGAAACCGTTACAGGCACGCTTCGCTTAGGGGTATCGAGTAACTTCGCACAGCATAAGCTTCCAAAGATTTTAAAACAGTTTTCTCTTCACTATCCAAACGTACAGTTCAGTGTCAATACAGGCTGGAGTACGCAAGTTATGAATCTATTAGACTCTTCGCGTGTGCACGTTGGTATTTTGCGAGGCAATTACCCGTGGAACGGAGAAAAATCACTGCTGACGAAAGAGCGGCTTTGCTTAATTTCAAAAAAAGAAATTGCGATTGATGACTTGCCAAGCCTGCCTTATATTAATTATAAAACGGATACGTCGCTAAAAGATCTCATTCAAGACTGGTGGCATGACAAGTTTTCAGAGCCTCCGTTTGTAGCGATGGAAGTTGACCGGCAAGAAACGGCCAAAGAAATGGTTAAAAATGATTTAGGCTTTGCGATTTTACCAGAAATTTGCCTTCACTCCAGCGACAATTTATATACATACGGACTTTCATACCGAGATGAATCACCTTTGCTTCGAAACACGTGGCTCATGTATGATCCTTCTTATTTGAATCTAGCGGTCGTAAAAGCATTTATTGACTTTTTAAAGCTAAGTGAAAAATAAAGCAAAAGCTAAAAAGTTTGGGTCTTGGAAGAAACTTTCTTTTAGACCAAGCTTTTTTCTGGACTGCCATTATAAAAAATTTTTATGAACTTTCTAAAAAAACCTATATTTCCTTTATTTTTCAAAATGTACTAACATGAAAACAAGAAACATCAGCGGGGGTAAAGAGCGGCTTTAAAAATTCTTAATAATCAAACTACGGCTCATACATGGGGATGAGAGATGTTAGTCACGTTTTTTTACTCTAAAAGTAAACGCTTTCAAAGAAAAGAGGGAAAATAAAGGAGGTTGTTTGAATGCTAGCACTACTAGGTTTTACAATGATTATTGTCTTTACGTATCTCATTATGTCAAAAAGGATGTCTCCTATCGTAGCTTTAATGGTTATTCCACTTCTTTTTGCGGTGATTGGAGGGTTTGGCAAAGGCGTCGGAGACATGATGCTAGAAGGGTTAAAACAAGTAGCTCCGTCAGCTGCGATGCTGCTGTTTGCCATTTTATACTTCGGCGTTATGATTGATGCCGGCCTGTTTGATCCATTAATTAAGCAGCTGTTAAAAATCGTAAAAGGCGATCCGCTCAAAATCGTGATTGGAACCGCTCTTCTATCGCTTTTAGTTGCACTAGACGGAGACGGTACAACTACTTATATGATTACGGTTTCTGCTCTTCTTCCACTGTATAAACGTTTGAATATGAGCCCGTTAGTGTTAACGACGGTTGCGATGCTTTCTCTTAGTATTATGAGCAGCATGACGCCTTGGGGAGGCCCGGCTACTCGCGCGATTGTTGCTCTTAACCTCGATGCATCAGAGTTCTTTATTCCACTTCTTCCAACGTTAATTGGCGGAGCTTTGTGGGTGATTTTTACAGGCTATATTCTTGGAAAAAAAGAGCGCAGACGACTTGGTGCTATTGACATCGAGCAGTTTGAATTAAAAAGCTCGCTTGCTTTTGCTGAAGACGCGTCTTTAACTTCTCAAGAAGATATTACGCAGCCTAAAAAAATCTGGATTAACTTAGCCTTAACCATTGCACTTATGGTCGTATTAGTTTCTGGTATTTGGTCCGTTTCTGTTTTATTTATGATTGGTTTTGCGCTTGCTCTTATGATTAACTATCCAAAACTTGAGGATCAAAAAGAACGTTTAATGGCTCATGCAGGCAACGCGTTAACCGTTGCAGCCCTTGTCTTTGCAGCTGGTATTTTTACAGGAATACTCTCCGGCACTAAAATGGTGGACGAAATGGCAAGCCTGTTAATTCATTTAGTTCCTGATTCACTCGGTTCGTTTTTACCAACAATCGTTGCTTTAACAAGCATGCCGTTTACATTTGTGATGAGTAACGACGCCTATTACTTTGGTGTTTTACCAATCTTCGCTGAAACTGCTGCTTCTTACGGAATTGATCCAATGGAAATTGCGCGAGCTTCAGTACTCGGACAACCTGTTCATCTATTAAGTCCACTCGTTGCCTCTACTTTCTTACTTGTAGGTATGGTAGGTGTTGATCTTGGTGAACATCAGCGCTTTGCATTTAAATGGGCCGTTTTAACGTCTCTTGTTCTCATTGTCCTTGCTATTGTCACAGGCGCACTTACGCTATTTTAATAGGGAATAAAAGCTGCTATAGCTTTTTATTAATAAATTCTACATGATAGGTGGAGGTACTTCTAAAATGTATGTGATTACGTGTTATGTCAGAAAAGGTGAAATGAAAATGTACGAGTTTGATAGTAAAGAAGAAGCGCTTTCTCAGCTCAAAAAGCTGAAAGGCTGCAGTATTCTTTCAGAAGTTGCTTACTTTAATGATTCATCGGTTATTCCGATAGCTATTTAATTATGCACCACTCAACCCTATAGGTACAAATTTGATAAGCTTCCTTTCGCTCAAAAGGAAGCTTCTTTTTTATGTTCTTCTCAAGCTCCGGCCCTTTTCTCTCATCAACGTTTTGTTACGTCTGGTTCGTTTTGTTTCCTTGCTTCAATCATATGAATAATTCGATTAGTATGTGGAGTTAATGCTGTACATTTTTGATAGAAGGCTCCGTCTACAACAAGCAGCTCTTCGTCCATCCCGCAAAACTTGCAGCGGAGCTCTTGTGGTCCTGCGTATGAGGTGTGATAAACACTATCGTTAAAGATGGTATAAAAAGTATTTCGTTGCTGTGCGTCGTAAAAGCCATATTCTTTATTACTGTCATCACGGTAGTTAACTCCATAGTTCCGTTCAAATTCTTCTTGAGTAAACCCATCCTGCAAAAGTTCATTTTGTACTAGTGCTCTTAAACAATCCTCTATTTCTTCGTCGTTAAATGAACAATTATGTGCGTAAACATTCAGTTCTTCAGTGCTGTTCTCTTTTACCATCACTTCACTGCCGCAAATCTTACAGGGGTGTTTAGGACGCTGTTGATCAAAGTAAGAGAGAGTTTGTACCTTTTCCACTGCTATTTCATCGCTCACCTTTTTAAATTTGATCATCACATTTTCTGTTTGACTAACGTTTTCGTTATACAACATCACTTCATATTCATCTATATTCTTTCCGTTTTCTTTTCGACTCGAATGCTCCATTACTTCATACGAAGAAATGGTAAAAAACTCGTTAAAATTCACCACTAGCATGCATCCTTCCAAAAAATTTGCGTTCTCTATGTACCTGCTCTATACTACCATTTTTTCAAAGGCTCGCACCACTAAACGAACTTCTTTTAAATTCATGCATGTATAGCAGTTCACTATAACTCCCAAATATCCGATCAGTTCGCTATTTCACATTCACATCAAATAAATAAGTTGCCTTTCCATGAGGCCATTTACCCGATACTTCGTAAAGATAGTAACCGCTCTTTGAAGACACTTCAATATGATTATCCGTTATTTTAATTTTTTCTTTTTGATTATTTTTGTTTAGTTGATAAATTGTAAGTTTTGGATTGTTTTTTAGTAGAATTGTAACTTTGGTATCTTTCTCTAGCGTGAGGTCATCAAATTCTTTAGCAACCTCTTTTGGTGAGTAAGAATCCGTTTTGGTTATGTGCGCACCATCGTCACCGTTCCATTCATATTCTCCTACTCGCATTTCATACTCTTTGTCATTAACCACAATGCTTCCTGACACTGGAACTTGTTCATCATTAGGTGTAGATACATTGACCTTTTCTTGGTTGCAACCAACTAGTAAGAAAAAGAATAACGATGTAAGAACTACTTTATTCATACTTTCCCTCCTCTTAAGACTCGCTCTTCTCCTCATCTTATTTTTCATCACAAATATATAATACCAAAAATATCCATAAGAGAAACCATGAAAAATCGTCACAATTATGATTTACATCAATCTGTTTGGTTACAACCCCTTATGCATATTCTTTTACTATGCGGCATACGTAACACTAACCCTTTTATAAGGAGGATTCCATGAATACGTATATAATCATCAGTATTGGCGTTGCTGCCAGCGCATTTTTATTTCGTAAATATCGAAAGCAAGTCGTTGAAATATATACAATCAGTGAATTTATTCATGCTAAAAACGGCGCGGTCGCTACAGGCTTTACGTGGCTTGAAAAGTTTTTGAAAGAACCTTACGCTACCGGACCAAACTATGAAAAAACAGAGGATGACGTTAGCGAGGATGAAGATGGGGATGGCGGAGAATAACTAAAACAAAAAAAAGAGATTGTGATATAACTACATCAATCCCATCTAAAGATCAACAGATTGGATACATGAGGTGGACTGCTTATTATACCGCTGTTGATTTCCGTGCAAGGCTTCGCTTTCCGCGGGCGGCCGCTGAGCCTCCTCGTCGCTTCCGCTCCTGCGGGGTCTCACCTATTCCGCTTCTCCCGCAGGAGTCTCCGCCTTGCCCTCCAATCAACAGCTAGAAGCATCTAAATGGATGACACCTACGCTCATCCTACCAATAAAAAATCCGAACGAAGTTGATTCTCCATCAAGAATCTTCATCGTTCGGATCGCCCTTCAGTTAGAACACTTTTGTCCCAGCCTATTTCTTATTAATCATCGCTGCCTAAAATACCAAAAAAGCGAAGCAAGTTGATGAATAGATTAATAAAGTCTAAATAAAGAGATAGTGCCAGCAGTGGAACAAGCTCTTCTGTAATTTCACCATGCTTCATTTTGTTAAAATCATATAGTACGTAAAGTGAGAAAACGATGGTACCAATCACTGAGAATGCCATAAGTCCAGGCGTTGTTAATGGACTAAACAGCGAGAAAATGCTGATGCACACTAATGCTAACAGCGCCACTAATAAAAAGCTACCTAAAAACCCTAAATCTTTTTTTGTTTTTGCGCCAATTACACCCATCACCGTAAAAATAACGAACGTGCTTCCAAACGCATAAAGAACAACTTGCGCTCCCGCTACTGATGCATAGTAGCTGACAATCGGAAACAGCGTGATGCCTGATATAAATGAAAAAGCATATGTAAAGCCATATCCTACGCTTTTTTTCTTTCGTAACATAAATGCGGCAACCAGCATCACAATTTCAGCAATCGCTAACGGAAGGAAATAAGCCGGCGGCACATATTGACCTACGTATAAGCCAACTGTTGAAATAAATAACGAAAAAATAAATGTGACTAATACTTTTTGAAACAGAGACCGCTGCTCTACTCCAATCACTTCTTGCATGTGTAAAACCTTCTTTCTAAAATCTGTTATATTTTATATAATACCTACCTTTTCAAGAAAAATAAAGATAATACTGAGGTCTTTTTTCTTATTTCTATAGACAAGAAAGCATAGACGCTGCCGTCTATGCTTTCTTGTCACCTCTTTATTTCGGCAACAGAATACCATCGATAATTCCGTACTCCCTTGCTTCTTCAGCACTCATGAAATAATCTCGTTCCGTATCGTTTGCCACTTTTTCAACCGGCTGTCCCGTTCGTGTTGATATGATTTCATTAATATGCTGCTTCAATTTTAAAATCCGCCGAGCGCTAATTTCAATTTCAGTCGCCTGCCCTCTAGCTCCTCCTAGCGGCTGATGAATCATAACTTCACTATTTGGAAGTGCATAGCGCTTTCCTTTTGCTCCTGCTAGGAGAAGCAGTGCGCCAAAAGAAGCGGCCATGCCCGTGCAAATTGTTTGAACGTCCGGCTCAATGTACTGCATCGTATCATAAATCGCAAACCCTGCGGAAGTCGAACCTCCGGGGCTGTTAATATACAGTGAAATATCTTTTTTAGGATCATCTGCCGCAAGAAATAAGAGCTGCGCGACCACGCTGTTAGCAATATGATCATTGATTTCATCACCAATTAAAATAATCCGGTCTTTTAACAGCCTCGAATAAATATCATACGAACGTTCACCGCGGTTGCTTTGTTCAATTACATATGGAATGGTACTCATATATATCCTCCTTGTCACGCGTAATATGGCTATGCAGCCATGCAGAGAGTGCATGTCGGAGTATACGTTGGTTTTTGAATGACGCTTTTTAAGGAAGGCAACTCCCGAATCAAAAGTGCTGGGTCCTGCGCTTCTAACGTTTTATAAAACAGTTCTGACAGCTTTTTACGCTCTCTTTCATCCCAAAAAGAATCTGTAGAAAACGGCTCACTGTCTTTTTCTAATCGCTGCTTAGCACGATGTAAATTGCTTTTCACCGCTGTTTCTGACGTTTGTAAAATCGAAGCGATCTCTTTCAGCTGATAGCGAAAGCCTTCTTTTAAGAAAAAGATAACCGCTTGCTTCGGCGTAAATTGACTAAGCAGCAGTTCGACCGAGTGTCCCTTACTATCAAACGCATGCTTATCGGCTTGTTGTTCCAAAGCTTTTTCTTCGACTATTCCTTCACGCTTTCGTTTTCGCAGCAGGTCAATCCAGTGGTGGTACGCAATTTTATTTAACAGCGCAGAAGACAAATTGTGCTCTTCGCCTTTATATCGCTGAGCTTTTAAAAACGTTTCTTGCGCGATATCATCTCCGTCCCACACATTTTGTGCTAAAAAGCGGCAGTACTGCTGCAGTTTTGGGTAATGCTCGTTCCAGCAAGCCTCATCAAAGCTTTCTGTTTGTTTTTCAATTTTTTTTGAATGTGACATGGTTTTCACTCCTTTTGCACTCTCTATTTACTAAACGATTAAAGGAAATTCAAAAGATACGGGGAATCAAACTTTTTTATACATTATACGCTTAAGCAGCCATTTTTTTGTATTATAATGAAGATACTTTTATCTAAGGAGTCTAAAATGATATGCGAAGAAGACGATTATACGGCAAAAAGAAAACGAACAAACTTCACTATAAAGACTTAACTTGTGAACACCCTCTGCCCGCTTTGCCTATGAGTTATACAAGTGAAGCTCCTTTTTACTATTATGAGGCGTCAGAAGACGAAAAACAAAACGACTTTGAACTATATTCAGAGATTTGTATCATGAATCAAGAACATTTTTTCGTCAAAGGCTGCGTTGAAATTCCCGTTCTTAATGAAGAAGACCCTTTCATTTGGAACATTTGGGTTTCTTTAAGCGAAGAAAATTTTCATCGAATGATAAATTTATGGGAAAGTGACGAAAGAGAACATGAACCGCCTTATTTCGGCTGGTTTTCAGTTTCAATTCCAGGCTATCCTGAAACGTTAAATTTAAAAACAAATGTGCATACAAGACCTGTTGGAACGAGACCTCTCATTGAATTAGAACCAACCGATCATCCTTTAGCCATCGAGCAGCGGGAAGGGATAACTCTAGAGCGAATCAAAGATATACAAAAACAATTGGCTACCTATTAAAAAACCAAGACAGCCCCAGACTGTCTTAGTTTTTTACCTTTATGGCATGCGCTTTGCTCCGTAGTATTTAGGCGCCCAGTAGCTGTCTACTTTATAGTTTGTAATTTTCACGCCCTCAGATGTGGATACGTGAACGACATAGTCATTTCCAATATAGATAGATGGAATAAGTGAACTTCCTTCAAAAAAGACGAGATCTCCCGGCTTCAAGTCAGATTGTGAAATGGTTTCTCCTGCTTCCCACTGCTGACTTGCATAGCGCGGAATGTCTTTTCCAGCTGCTTCTTTATAAATGTATTGAACAAAACCTGCTGTATCAAAGCCTGTAGAAGGACTTGTCCCACCTTGTGCGTAAGGTACTTCTCCTACATATTTAAGAGATTCCGTCACAAATGGATTGTCTTTTGACAGCGATAAGTCATCGTAGCGCCTTGCTCCGGCGTACTTAGACGTCCAGTAGCTGCTTGTTAGGTAATCAACCGTCACATTTTCGCTGCGCTTGGCGTGAATAAACTGATTGCCGCCTGCGTAAATGCCTACGTGTGAAATCCCTTCACGATACGTGTCTTTAAAAAAGATAACGTCTCCTGGCTTTAAATCTGCCCGTGCAACTTCTTCTCCAACTTGCCACTGCTGATCGGTTGATCGCGGAAGGTAGACGTCCGATGCATCTTGAAATACATAGGCAACAAATGCGGAACAGTCAAAACCGTCTGTTGGCGACTCGCCTCCAAATACATATGGCGTGCCGAGATGTTTTAATGCTTCTGCAATGACTTCATTATCTTTTGCAATTTCCGGTGCTCCTGTAATGCGCTTTGCTTTAGCGAAATGTGATGACCAATAGGCACTGCTTGAAATGTTTTTCACCACGACTTTTCCATCTGAAGAAGATGCATAAATCATCTCATCGTCTCCGATATAAATAGCGGCTACGTTCACTTCACCGTTTTCATTAGTGTCAAAAAACAATACATCACCCGCTTGCAGCTCGTTTTTATCAACGTCTGTCCCAAGCGCTGACTGTTCTTTCACGGAACGAGGCAGCGTTGTATCCAGCGCTTGCTTAAACACATATTGAACGAAGCCAGAGCTGTCAAACCCTTCGCTTAGCGTCTCTCCTCCAGATGTATAATCGGCTCCTTCATACGTTTTTGCTTTATCAGCAATCACGTTTTCATCTGTAGCAGCCTGTACTTGCACAACTTTTTCTGCAGGAAAAGCGCCTTCATAAAAAGTGGCAAGACTAAGCCCTAACGCTGTGACCATAAGAGGTTTCATTACTTTCATGTTTGTTCTCCTTTGTTTTTTATTTCATCCAAGAAGTTTTATATGTAAATGGTTCCCCTGTTAAAGTATGGTGCAGATGGATAGGAATTGGCTAGTACCTTTTGACTTAAATATGCTTCCCTTCCAAAGTCCTGTAAAAAATCCATAAAAAAACTCGGCGCATATTACGCCGAGCTTTTTTATTTCATGCCCACCTGGATATTTGCTGCTTTTTGTTTTTGACGTAAATTTGCAATCCACTTGTAGTAAAGTGTAATCAAAAGAACAAAAATACCAAGCGCAAAGTACAATTTTGAATAGCCTAAAGCACCTGCTGCAATTCCTAATACAAACGAACCAACTGCAATTCCGCTATCATAAAACGTAAAGAACGTGGCAGTTGCATATGCGCTTCGGTGAGCAGGCGCTGCTTGAATCGCCAGCGTTTGGAAGCTAGGAAGCAGCGTTCCGTAGCCTAGTCCTACTAATGCACCTGAAAACAGCAACATCCAAGAAGAATGCGTAAAGCTTAAGCTAAATAGACCAATCGCAAAGACAACGCATGATGGAATAATCACGATGTTTGGACCAGATTTATCGAATAGTCTTCCGGTAAACGGTCGTGAAATCAGCATCGCAGCTGCGAACACAACAAAGAAAAAGCTTGCTGTTTTAATTAATCCAAGCGACTGTGCGTACACAGAAATAAACGAAATAATACTTGCATACGAAAAAGAAACGAGAATACCTACAGATGAAATCGGCATGGATTTCTTTTCGAACAAGTCGCTCAGTGAAAATGATTTCTTCACTGGCGAAGCAGCGTTTTCTTGAAGATTTTTGACCATCATTCCACACAGCCAACCAACGAGCATAATCACGCCAAATACAAGGAAAATAATGTTGTATGCCATGTATTGATGAAGCGTTAATGCTAAAAACGGCCCTGCAACTACAGCTAAGTTCATTGACATTCCGAAGTAGCCAAGCCCTTCTCCTCGTCGTTTAGTGGGAACTAAATCCGCTGCAATCGCTCCGGTGACGGTTGTCGCTAAGCTGAATGAAATTCCTTGAAAGAAGCGCAGTAATAAAAGCACGTTAAAATGGTGGATAAACATATATAAGAAGGAAGAAAGCGCAAAAATGAGGGTACTAAATACAAGCGTTTTTTTCTTTCCAATGTTTTCAATGACTTTCCCTGAAAACGGTCTAACAATAATCGCAGATAATAAAAAGATGGTAACAACAAGCCCTGCCTGCGTACTCGTGCCGTCCAAGGCGTCTAATACATAAATCGGCAGCAGCGTCAGCAATGCATAAAACACGACAAAAATAAAAAAGTTGGTAATCGCAATGCTGATAAAGCTTTTAGTCCAGATTGGCTCCTGCTGGTTCGTCATTCATTTCACCCTTTTCTGTAGATTTACAAATTTTCTTTAATAACGAAATAAGCTGATCCTGTTCTCTGTCGGATAAAGCAATCAGCAAATTTTCTTCTAAACGTTCAATTTCTTGCTGAATTTCTGGAAGCTTTTTCTTCGCTTGAGGAGACAAATAAACGATGCGCTCTCGTTTATCACTGCCTGCTTTTCGAACGATCCATCCGCTTTTTTCAAGCCTTGTTAACGTGCGGGTAACCGTTGGCGCTTCGACATTTAAATACTGCCAAATCTCCGTTTGCGTCATCGAGCCGAATCGCTTTAAACAAAATAAAATCGAATACTGTGAGCTGTATAGCCCGTACGCTTTTAATACTTCATTTACTTCTTTAATAGACAATCTCGACTTTTGATGAAGCTCATGAAACACCAAGTTATTCACTTTTCTCACCTCACCTTTTCATTTTATTTACCTAGGTAACTAATTGCTCTTTTATTAGTATATGTGCTGCTAGTTGATGTGTAAAGGCGGCCAAAAAGAGTAAAAATCAGCTGTTTTCTCTTATTTTCTACTAATGATTTACGCTTACACTTCTGTTTTCTTATTCTTTCGTATCACGAAACTTTTTGTATAGATTTACATGCACCTGCAAACTCTGTTAAAGAAGACGAAACAATATGCGGGAGGCTGGTATATGTTTTCACTGCGCGGCGATGCTCATAAAGTCTACCTTAAACTGAAAAAAGCGGCTCATCAAAATCAAAACGCAGCAGATATTGATGAATTAGCGGAAATGGAAGAAATCCGGCAGCTTTACCTTACGCTAGAAAGCGCTACTTTGCGAAAAGTGTATTACCGAATGACCAAAGAAAAAAACGGCTCCGGCGTCATCCCTATCCTTGTTTCTGCCTTGCCTTGGCTCTTTTTTTTATTTTCGCAGCGGCTGCAGCAATTTTTATTTAAAGACGGCAGCTGGCTTTGGATTATTTTTGTCGTGCTGTATGTTTTTATTCTCATTCCAAGCGTGTTTCTCCATTTCCGTGAACAATCGTGGGCTTCTGTTCATATTGAAATTATTCAAGACATTTTAAAAGACCGTGAAAAAGAGCCGAAACCCCTTTGAGGTCCGGCTGTTTTTTGCCTATTATGAAATAGCTTGTCTGCTTTCTACGTCTCGACCTAACTTTCTTTTGATACGCTGCAGCGCGTTGTCAATTGACTTAACGTGCGTATTTAATTCTTTCGAAATTTCAGCGTATGAATGGCCGTCCATATACAGCGTCAGCGCTTTTCTTTCCAATTCACTAAGTGTTTCCGCAATTTTTAACTCGCGGTCTTCCACTTTTTCTTGATGAATCAGCACCGCTTCCGGATTAGCAATTTGATCGCCAGGAATCATATCCATCAGCGTATAGTTTGATTCTTCATCATACAGAGGCTTGTCCAATGAAATGTACGAATTTAACGGACCGTGCTTTTGACGAGTAGCCGTTTTAATCGCCGTAATAATTTGTCTTGTGATACATAACTCCGCAAACCCTTTAAAAGATGTTAGCTTGTCTTCGTTAAAGTCGCGAATTGCTTTGTACAGTCCAATCATTCCTTCTTGGACGATGTCTTCTTTTTCAGCACCAATCAAAAAGTATTTTCTTGCTTTTCCCCTTACAAGATTTTGATACTTGTTGATTAAATACTCTAATGATTTTTCGTCTCCGCTGTGAACCATTTCAACCAAAACATGATCTTCTAACATAGCATAATTTTGAACTTTTTCAATTACGATGCCTACGCTCACTCATATCCCCCCGTTACACTTAGTTGAGTTTTGATGTGTTCTAAACTGATGCATGATCTACTTGTTACGACGCTACTGCAATACGGTCCAGAAACGTAAAAAGCGTACAGAGTAAACTGTCGCTTTCCTCTCTCACTTTATGCTCCCCTGCATCTTTCTATAATCTATTATAAAGAAGTATAACCGATAAAAATCAAAAAGGTTGTCGAAATATGAAAGTGTTTGCAAAAAAAATCAATTTTTATAGAAAATTCACACAAATCACTTTATTATTTCATATAGTGACAGCAAACTGTCAAAAAAGCAATAAAAAAATACTTCCAATATGAAATAAACTTACTCAAGCAGAGTAAGTCGAAGTTGCAGATGATACTGCGCATATAGGGTTAGTTGCCTTCCGGCTTATCAGCATTTTTTGTTCCCTTGCTTTTATAAGGCTTTGCATTTTTCTTCTTTTTTGCACTCGCCTGCCAGCGGTTCCATCCTTTTTTGCCGGTGCCTCGCCCCGTGCCGCCTTTACCTTTTGCTTTACTCATACGTATTCCTCCGTTACCTGCGTGTTTGCTACAATAAAAAAAGACCCCGTCCAAAGTCGGAGTCTTTTTTGGATTGCATAAAATTATGCTTTTACAACGTTAGCAGCTTGTGCACCGCGTTGACCTTGCTCGATGTCGAAAGTCACTTTTTGACCTTCGTCTAAAGATTTGAATCCGTCGCCTTGAATTGCGCTGAAATGTACGAATACATCTTCTCCGCCTTCAATTTCGATGAAACCGAAACCTTTTTCTGCATTAAACCATTTTACTGTACCTTCAGTCATACTATTTCCTCCAGTGGTGGAATTACTCCACACATATATTACTACCCTTGCTCAATCGTACTATTTCCAGATAAAAATTTCTATTGAAGAATATTTCTCTTCTTTCAATTTCATACCGAACAAAAATAATTAACCCTAGTGTAACATATCAATTTAGAAATAGCAAGTTTCTGTTCTAAGACAGGCTTTATCCTAATTATGTATCTGTTAAAACCCTCTGTGTAAGCTTTGAGGCTACCGACATTTCTGGATTGTGATGCGCCATAACGTTTTTTCACTCAGCAATATGTATCATTTGCACAAAAATAAATATTTCATATCCTGTTTTCTAAGAAACTACGACGCTTATAAATGGACATGCACATTTTTCATCAATTTATTTTCCACTCTCTCTTCTCCCATGCAATAAAATAACCATTAATTACAAAAAAAGATAATAATAGTATATAATGATACGTGATTTATAGCTAAGGAGGAACAACATGATTCGTGAACGATCACTTTTTACAAAGGGACTCATTTTTTTACTGATTGTTTTTATTTTAAACATCCCTTTTCCTAATTCAACACCGCTCAGTCATTCTGTCTTTTCTTTTTTAGGTCTTCCCCTCTATGGAGATGAAGAAACAATGACGGGATTCTATTATGCTAACAATGCTTGGGCAATCATACTTTTAATAAGTCTTTTTTTACTTTATAAAAGTTTAAACCGTCATCGTTTAAAACTAACGATTTTAGCTGCATTCATCGTTACTTCCGGCCCTGGGTTTATGATTGAAGTCATGCAAAAGACCGTGTTGTCAGGAATGTATGCTGTTTCTTACGATGCTGAAAACAGCAGTTGTACATTCGAGACTAATAAAAGAGAAACCATATTAACGGGAAACTGCAAGCTTTCCTTTGAAAATAACCGTTCAAAGCCTGTTACGTTTGAAGTGGCAATTGATAAGCGCGCTTTTTTTGAAGATGAACAGCCTTTTTTACAAATGATGAATAAGCCTAAACTTCATACCATTACGCTAGAATCAAAGGGGTATCAAACTGTCGAAATTACTTCATCTGTCAAAGTAGCTGATTTACCCTCTAAACTCTATATCGGAGAAATGAACGGCTTTCACGTAAACATTTATCAAAACGGGAAAAAGCGTTATTTATAAGCATTGAAAAAAGCCCTTATAGGGCTTTTTAAATGAGTGAATTACCAGCCAAGGCCTCCGCCGTAGCAGCTGCAGCCGATGATTACTAATAAAATAAATAATACAACTAATAAAGCAAAACCAGATCCATGACCATATCCAGGGTTTCCAGACATAAGAACACTTCCTTTTCTTTAATTACTCTTTCCTCAAGAAAAACGCCGCTTGCATTTCACTTGAGTTGGATTATCTTATGCCTGAACACGCCGATTTGACTCTGGTTTTTTCTTTTTTCTTTTTCCTTCTTGCCATGCACCTCATTAGTAAAAAAAGAAAATGCTTTTCAGCCCCTCTTACAAAATCATTTATTTCACTAGCTTACGTCTTTCAGAAGACCGTACTTCCGTGCGTTTACCGATACCTAGTACATAGTAGCTCAGCACGACAATAGCTAAAAAGATAATCCCAACAATCAGCGATATGCGCGTTTCATCATTAAACCACATGCCTACAAGCACCATAAGTAAAAACGCGATGGTTACGTAGTTCGTCACAGGAGCAAAAGGCATTTTAAATGGATGCTGATCCATCGCCGCTCCTTTTGCTTTTCGAAAACGAATTTGACTAATAAGAATGACAAACCATGGAATCATACCTGGAAGCACGCTCGCGCTGTACACGTACACAAAAACATTTGGCGGAGCAATATAATTTAAGACAACGCCCGCAGCTAACCCAATCATTACCGCAACGGTACTATAAATAGGTACACCGTTTCGAGAAACCTTTGTAAAAAACGCTGGAGCCTGTCCGTTTACGCCTAACGTATAAAGCATGCGTCCTGCGCTGAAAATTCCGCTGTTACATCCAGACATTGCCGCTGTAATGACCACAAAGTTAATGATTCCCGCAGCTGCCGTAATCCCTACTTTCGCAAATGTAGAAACAAACGGACTGCCGAGTGAGTCCAGCTCGTTCCACGGATATACCGTTACAATGATAAAGATGGCACCGATATAAAAGATTAATATACGCCAAATCAAGCTTTGAATCGCGCTTGTTAACGTTTTTTTAGGATCTTTGGCTTCTCCTGCTGTAATTCCAATAAGCTCTACTCCTTGATAGGCAGCAATCACAAGCGACAGCGCAAAGAAAAAGCCGGACCATCCGCCTGTAAAGAAACCGCCGTTTGCCCACAAATTCGATAGTCCAAGCGCTTCTCCCCCGTTTCCAAGACCGAAGAAAACAAGGCCAAGACCGGCAATAATCATGAGAACAATCGTCACGATTTTAATCATTGCAAACCAAAATTCAAACTCTCCAAACGATTTTACTGAGATTAAATTTGCCGCACCGAGAATGATCATGGCGATAATTCCCGGAACCCACGCCGGCAAATGCGGGAACCAGTACTGCATATAAGCTCCGACGGCAATAATTTCTGCCATGCCGACAATGACCCACTGAAACCAGTTGCTCCAAGCCGTAATGTAGCCAGCTAACGGGTGAATATATTTATGACCAAATGTCGCAAATGAACCCGTACTTGGCTCTAAGTAAAGCATTTCACCCATTGCACGCATAATAAAGAAAATAAAAACGCCGCAAATAGCATACGCAAGCAGGACGGATGGCCCCGTCCATTTAATGGTGCTTGCTGAACCCATAAATAACCCTACCCCGATCGTTCCTCCAAGAGCAATCATTTGAATATGACGAGATTCAAGCCCTCTTTTTAACTCTTTGTTTGCCAATTTACTTCCTCCTAGCCCCTCGTGATGATTTTCTCTTCTATTTAAGAGATTCTTTTATTCCCCTGTCCTGATAGGGAATGATCATCTTTTTTCTTTTTCATAAAGAAGTACGAACATACCACAAATACAGCAATCAGCAGCGTGAGATAAAACTGAGTGCGAAGTGAATCAATAAATGCCATCGCAATAAAGATACTTGTGATTGCCGCAATCGTTCCATACGTTAAATAAGGAAACAGCCACATTCTGATTTTTAAAGCTTCTGGCTTTTCTTTTTCGTATTTCTTTCTCATGCGAAGCTGTGAAAAAGCAATAACAAGGTACACAAGAAGCGCTACGCCTCCAGATGCATTCACTAAAAATAAAAAGATTTTATCAGGTGAAAGATAGTTAAACCCAACGCTGATGTAAGAAATCACGGTACATCCTACAATGGCATTAAACGGAATGCCTTTTTTATTCACTTTCAAAAACATGCGCGGCGCGTCTCCTTTTTGCGCCATTGAGTAAAGCATACGAGAACTCGTATATAGACCTGAATTTAAGCAAGAAAGAACAGCAGTCAGTACGATAAAGTTCATAATTTGAGCAGCTGCCGGAACGTTTACCAGCTCTAATATCGAAACAAACGGACTTTTCATCAAGCTTGAAGAATCCCACGGAAGGATTGTTACTAAGATTAAAATGGACCCAAGATAAAAAATTAAAATACGATAAATAACGGTATTTGTTGCGATGGTGATCGCTCGCTCAGGCTGAGCCGATTCTCCAGCCGCTGTTGCGACAATTTCTGTTCCCATAAAAGAAAACATCACAATCGCCACTCCTAAAAAGACGGAGCTGATTCCATTTGGAAGAAATCCTCCTCTATGAAGAAGGTTCGACGCTCCCGGAGACTCTACTCCCGGTATTAAACCGAGGATGATCGCTCCCCCTAAAAGTAAAAACAGCACTAAACTAACTACTTTAATAAGCGAAAACCAGTATTCAAATTCACCAAATGATTTAACAGAGTATAAGTTCGTTAACGTTAATAAAAATGTCAGGAGCAGACTCACACCCCAAGACGGTAGAGATGGAAACCAGTATTGAATAATCGTTGAACCAGCAATCGCTTCAACAGCAATAACAATTACCCAGAAAAACCAGTATAGCCAGCCGATTGTGTAGCCAGCCCACGGTCCAAGCGCTTCTCTGGCATATGTCGCGAACGAACCGCTTGAAGGATTAGCCGTAGACATTTCCCCCAGCATTCGCATCACTAAAATCACCAGCAAACCGGCAAACGCGTACGAAAAAATGGAACCAGGACCTGCTGCGTTAATAAGCGATCCGCTTCCAATGAACAAACCGGCACCAATGATTCCTCCTAAAGAAATCATGGTTATGTGTCGAATTTTTAATTCTTTTTTTAACTCAGGCGGTTGATGACTCATATTAAAATCCTCCTCATAGAAACCGTCATTTAAAGAATTACACGTTCTTCGCATCGCGCGTTAAATATGTAAGCCCTTACAAAATCATGGACAAATAACTGCCGTTTTCCTACCCTCCTTCTATCTGTGCATGCAAATGAAGCTTTCACTTAACGCAAAAGTCAGCTTCATTCGACAAAATCACTTTTCGAATTATATGATAATTTATTTTGAACAACTTTGTCTATTGTTTTTTGATCGAAAAAGTATTTTACCTTACTATCGATAAACTCTTTCTTTTATCGTAATTCTTCACTTCAAAACATCTTTTCATCTACTTACTCATATCCCTTTCTTTTCTTTTTGTTCAAAATCGCTATAAAAAACATCGTTTTATTGGCTTTTTAAACAAAAGTGTTTATTTTAAAAATTTTTGAACATTTTTGTTAAAAAACTATGTACAAAACGAGAATAAGGTGATTATAATACAGGTATAGGGTGTTGGAATATTAATTATGTTGTAAATTTTCTAAAAAAGGGGTAATGAAAATGAACACAATGAATATTAACGAAATCAAACAATACAAACACGAGCCTTTCACGGACTTTACGGTTGCTGAAAACAAAGATGCGTTTGAATCTGCATTAGAACTTGTACAATCAGAGCTTGGAAAGGACTATCCTCTTGTAATTGGCGGAGAATTCATTACAACAGAAGATCAAATTCAGTCCATTAACCCAGCAAATAAAGCAGAAGTTATCGGACGCGTGTCAAAAGCAGATCAAGACCTGGCTGAAAAAGCAATGCAAGCAGCACTTTCTACATTTAATACATGGAAAAAAGAAGCGCCGGAAGCTCGCGCTGACATTCTTTTCCGCGCAGCGGACATCATTCGCCGCCGCAAACATGAATTTTCAGCTTACCTTGTAAAAGAAGCAGGAAAGCCGTGGAATGAAGCAGATGCTGATACAGCAGAAGCAATTGACTTCCTTGAATACTACGCTCGCCAAATGGTGCAGCTAAAAGACGGCGCGCCTGTTGAGAGCCGCGAAGGTGAAGAAAATAAATTTAACTACATTCCGCTTGGTGTCGGCGTTATTATTTCACCGTTTAACTTCCCGCTAGCGATCATGGCTGGAACAGCAGCAGCAGCGATCGTAGCAGGAAATACAGTTCTATTAAAACCAGCAAACAACACGCCGGTTATCGCAGCAAAATTTGTAGAAGTAATGAAAGAAGCCGGCCTTCCAGACGGCGTACTGAACTACGTGCCGGGAAGCGGAAGCGAAATTGGCGACTATTTAGTAGATCATCCAAAAACACGCTTTGTTTCATTTACAGGCTCGCGTGAAGTAGGCTGCCGCATCTATGAACGCGCAGCAAAAGTACAGCCTGGTCAAATTTGGCTAAAGCGCGTTATTGCTGAAATGGGTGGTAAAGACACGGTCGTTGTAGATAAAGATGCTGATTTAGATTTAGCTGCTTCTTCTATTGTGTATTCAGCATTTGGCTTCTCTGGACAAAAGTGTTCAGCAGGTTCTCGTGCGGTTGTTCACCAAGACGTATACGATATCGTTCTTGAAAAAGCAGTTGCGCTCACAAAAACATTAACAATGGGCAGCCCTGAAGATGTGAACACGTATATGGGACCTGTTATTGATCAAGCTTCTTTCAACAAAATTACAAAGTACATTGAAATCGGTAAAGAAGAAGGCCGTTTAATGACGGGCGGAGAAGCAGATGATTCAAAAGGCTACTTCATCCAGCCTACGATCATTGCAGATGTAGATGAAAAAGCACGTTTAATGCAAGAAGAAATCTTCGGCCCAGTCGTAGCATTCTGCAAAGCGCGCGACTTCGATCATATGATGGAAATTGCGAACAACACTGACTACGGTTTAACAGGTGCCCTTCTTTCAAATACGCCTGAACACATTGAGCGTGCGAAAGAAGAGTTCCACGTTGGAAACCTTTATTTCAACCGCGGTTGTACAGGTGCCATCGTTGGGTACCAGCCGTTTGGCGGGTTTAATATGTCAGGAACAGATTCAAAAGCTGGCGGTCCTGATTACTTGATTCTGCACTTACAAGCAAAAACAACAAGCACAACGCTTTAATACTCAGTAGAGCAGCCCTAGGCTGCTCTATCTTAAAACAACAAGGGATTTTTTCTATAGGGGGAGATATTTATGTTAGCAGAGGTATCTAAAAATGTGTTTCTTCACGCTTCCCAAAATAAAGCGCTAAACAAAGCGGCGAAAAAATGGGGTCTTCGCTTTGGTGCAGCTCAAGTGGTAGCTGGCGACACAATTGAACATGCGATTAAAAAAGTGCAAGAACTGAATGAAAAAGGACTTGTCTGTACGCTTGATCATTTAGGGGAATTTGTTTCAAGCAGAGAAGAAGCTATCGAAGCAACTCAATATAACGTCAGAACGCTGGAAGCTATGGGCCAAGCCGGTGTAACATGTAACTTATCCGTAAAAATGACGCAGCTTGGTTTAGATATTGACCGCAGTTTTTGCGTTGAGAACATGCGCCGTATTGTTGAAACGGCGAAAAAATACGATAACTTTGTCCGAATCGACATGGAAGACTACGCTCACTGTCAAATGACGCTAGATATTTTACGAGAGCTTCGCGAGACCTATGATAATGTCGGAACAGTTATTCAAGCTTACCTGTTCCGCGCTGAACAAGACGTAAAAGAGCTAAAAGGAGTTCCTCTTCGATTGGTAAAAGGCGCGTATCAAGAATCACCAACCGTGGCGTTTCAAGACAAAGCCCAAATTGATGAGAACTATATGCGAATTATTGAAGAGCATCTGCTTAGCGGAACATACACGGCTATTGCATCTCACGACCACAATATTATTGCAAAAGTAAAAGAGTTCGCTCACAAAAACAACATCCCGCGCACGCAGTTTGAGTTTCAAATGCTGTACGGATTCCGAACAGATATGCAGCTTAGCCTTGCAAAAGAAGGCTATACAATGCGCGTATACGTTCCATTTGGCAACGACTGGTTTGGCTACTTTATGCGCCGCTTAGCCGAAAGACCGCAAAACGTCGCATTTGCTTTAAAAGGATTCTTTTCTAAATAAGCAATCTATTCAGTAAGTATCATAATGAAAACGCTATCATTTCTTTGTACCCTTTGCAGAAGCATCTGCAAAGGGATTTTTTTATACGATTTCTCTTCCCTTTCAGTATGTATTAAGGTAAAATCAAAATACGAACAAACGTTCTTTTTAATTCCAAACAAAAAGGAGAATACACATGAATCCTCTATCAAAATTAGAACTGCCTCCTAAGCTAGAACCTTACCGAACAGAAATCGAAAAAACATGTAAGCCTTACATCCACATCCATACGGTTATGAACAGTCCAAAATTATATGAAAGCAAGTTTGGCGGCAACCCTTACCTTCCTCTAGAAGCAAATCATCCTCTTGATTCTCAGGGCAAGCCGATGCTCCTGATGGCACAAATCAATTTTTCTGACGTGCCTTCCTATGAAAATATGCCCTCTCAAGGCATGCTTCAATTTTTTATTTGTGGAGCTGATAATGAAAACGCCGGCGATGTGTACGGACTTGAATTTGACCATCCTACATCTCAAAAAGACTTTCGCGTCGTTTTTTATGAAGACGTAATAACTGACGAAAAAAAGTTAACAACCGATTTTTCGTATCTTGAAGACATTGACCGAGATATGTTTCCTATTCCTCAAGAAGTGGGCTTACAGTTTGAAATAAGAAGCGAACCCGTTTCCCCTACTGACTATCGCTATAACGCTGTAGAACCAGGTTTTTTTGACGATGAAGAAACGGAAGAAATCTACTGGGATGAAGTGACGGGCGAGTATCATAAAATGGGCGGATACGCTTTTTTCACTCAAACTGATCCAAGGGACTACGATGAAGCGCTGCGCGCATATAACGTTCTGCTTCTTCAATTCGCCATGGACGACGAAGCGGATATTATGTTTGGTGATGCGGGAGTGGCCAATTTCTTCATTAAAGAAGAAGACCTTCGCAACCGTAACTTTAAAGATGTTTTGTACAACTGGGACTGCTGTTAAAAAAACACCCTCTTAGAAAAGTATCTAGGAGGGCGTTTTTTTACATTATTATTATTTACTACTCAGCCTGTTTTTCCAGCCCTTGCAGCATTCAGCGTTTCTTTAAACTGCTGTAGCGCTTTTACATCTGCAAATGCGCTTGTAGGAATAACGTATCCGCTCATTGCACTAACAAGAATAAAGATATGTTCATCGGTTTCTCTAATTTGAGTGATGCTTGACCAAGGAGTCTTCACTTCTCCTTTTAAGCTTTTCTCTACCAAGCCATCTTCCGTAACCATCATAGTATGCTCACCTGTCAGACTGCTGTTATCTCCTTCATTTATTACCTTTATAATGTTCTTTTTAATACTTCCGTAAAAATACTTCGGATAAAATAAAAACCAAAGAACCGCAAGCAGCGCAAATGCTACGAACATGCCAAGTAAAAACTCTCCTTCAACCCACGAAACAAGCAAAGGAATAAGAAGAAAAATAAGTGACATCCATCGCTGAACTTTCAGCACTTTTTGTACTCTTTCCGAATGTTGAGCATGATGCATATTAAAAGCCACATAATCATCTTTTGTTAACGTATAGTGATATTCCATATTAATCTCCAATTCTTCTAAATAACAACAAAATAAAATATACCTCATTTGGTGTTATATGTATATAAAATAATAAGCTTTTCTTATGAAACACATCAACTTTTTATCATTTATTTACAGTGATACATCACGTAAACTTAACTAGTACTCTACTAGTTAAGGGGGAATGTTTATGACTTTTACACTGACGCATATTGATCATATTCAGCTAGCTGCACCACCGCATTCAGAAAGCAAAGCACGACACTTTTTCGGAACTGTTCTTGGCTTAACAGAAATTGAAAAGCCGGAAAGTCTTAAAAAACGCGGCGGCGTGTGGTTTGAATTCGGTTCTTATCAGCTGCATATTGGTGTGGAACCTGCCTTTTCACCCGCTAAAAAAGCGCATCCAGGCTTTCACGTTAAAAATCTACCTGCGTTCAAAGATCATCTGACTAGCTTCGGTATTTTTTTTATAGAAGACCAAAACATTCCCGGCGTCGAAAGAATTTACGTGGCTGATCCTTTTGACAACCGAATAGAGTTTTTAGAGAAAGTGAATCTCCCTTTTTCTAACTGAATGTTCGACAAAACAAGAGCTCTTATTTAAGAGCTCTTGTTTTCTTTTGGTCCTTCTTTTTGCTTTTCTTTCCACAGCATGTATAGCAACAGCCCCAGCAAACAAAATGCCACGCCAAACATTGCTAAAGGAAATAAAAGTGTATTAATAAAATGATGATAAACCCATGAGTCGTTCATCTAACCAGCTCCAATACGCACCGTTTTTTTACAGTATGCCCTAATATAAACTTTTTTATGTTGTGTTAAATATCGTGGTTTCTATCATATTTCTATTTCTTTTTAATAGAGTAAATAGTAGATACATAACATTCTCCTCTTAGAGTTTTCATCCGCTGATTTCAAAATTTTATTAGAGGAGGCTTACTCTATGAAAAACAAGTTCACTGAAAAGCCTAAAAAGCTTTTTTGGATTCTTTCTTATAAATCATTAATTATCGCTATACTATTTGTTCTCTTAACATCTGCCGCTATTTTTACCGTCACGTATTCAACTCTTCAGCATACGCTGCGCTCGAACGTTGTCTATCAAGCACTATCAAATTATAAAGCCCAAAGCTTGTTCTACTTCATGCATACGGAAAACCATCATTTCTCTCATGCCTTTGAAGAAGATTTCTCTCCGCCTCCTCTCTCTTCTGTCGCTCTGCAGCTGGCGACGAACATTCGCGTGGCAGATACAAGAAGTCTATTTGGATCAGAACTGCCCGGCTTTTCTATTTTTGATTCTCATATTCTATTAGCCGGTGAAGGAACGGATTATACAACCATTCCTCATGAATCAGCTCCTCCGCTCGAAAGCATTTCAGGAGAACGTGATTTAGATCCTGCTGAAAGCAAAACGTACGAAGAAAATAAAAAACAGTCTCAAACACAGGCCAAGCAAAGTACGGGAGACAGAAAAGTTGTATACATCTACCACACGCACAGCTGGGAATCTTATTTCCCTCTACTTGGTATGCAAGGTGAAGCGAACGAAAATAAAGCAGTTGATAACAAAACCAACATCACGCTCGTTGGTCAAATGCTAGGAATGGAATTAAAAGCAGACGGAATCGGTTCGGAAGTAGATACAACTAATATGACGCAAAAGCTGAATGAAAAAGGCTGGGGTACAGGACGAGCCTATGCGATGTCTCGCAGCGTGGTGGAAACGGCTCTTCAGCAAAACAAAGACGTCGATTATTTAATTGATATTCATCGAGATTCACTGCGCCAAGAAAAAACAACGGCTACTATCAACGGCAAATCGTACGCTAAAATAATGATTGTATTAGGTGAAGCCAACCCGAAATTTGATGAAAATGTAAAAATGGCCAAAGCGATTCATGAAAAGCTAGAGGAAAAATATCCAGGCCTTAGCCGCGGAGTGTTAAGTAAAAAGAAAACAAGCGGCAATAACGGCCTGTATAATCAAGACTTATCCGATCGCTCCATTTTAATTGAAGTAGGCGGCGTCGATAACAATATGGAAGAACTCACAAATACCGTCAAAGCCTTTTCTGATGTGTTCAGCGAGTATTACTGGCAAGCTGAAAAAGTGAATGCGCAGTAAACAAAAACTAGCTACCCCAGGTAGCTAGTTTTTGTTTTTATGAGAGTCACGCTTCTCCTTTTCTTCACACGCAAAGCAGACAAGCTTCCCTTCAACAACCACACCGTTCAAAAATCCCTCTAAACAGTACACGTTCTTTTGACATATCGTGCAGATTCCAACGTACTCTTTCACGACTTTCTCACTCCTTACATACGATTAAAAACCATAAAAAAAGCTCTATTAAAGAGCTTCTTTCCGTACATAGGATTTTCCTTCATTTCAACAAACGGCTCATTTCCTCAGGAGAAAGCGGCTTATCAAATAGATAGCCTTGACCGATATGACAGCCTTGTTCCGTCACAAACTGCAGCTGTTCTTCGTTTTCGATTCCTTCTGCGGTTAGGGCAAAATTAAGTTTTTTCCCCATTTGAATAATCGTTTCCACCAGCACTTTTCCAACTTCATCTAAGTCATCAATAAATGATTTATCAATTTTTAACGTATTGATTGGCAAGTGTTTAAGATAGCTGAGAGAAGAGTAGCACGTTCCGAAATCATCCATCGCCACTTTTATCCCTAGACTCCGCAGGCGGTTTAGCACTTTTTTCGATTCTTGACTGTTTTGAATAACGCTTTCGGTGATTTCAAGTTCTAGAAAGTGCGGCTCAAGGCCCGTTTTCTTCAAAATTTGTTCCATGTCCGTTACAAATCGTGAGGACTTCAGCTGAATAGGTGACACGTTCACCCCTATTTTACTCGCTTTTAAATTTATCTCCGTCCATGCTTTCATTTGCTGACATGCTTCTTCTAATACCCATTTGCCAACCGGTACAATCAAACCAACTTCTTCTAAAATGGGCAAAAATTCATTTGGATAGACAGTACCAAATTTTGCGCTATTCCAGCGGATAAGCGCTTCTGCCCCTATGACATCAGACGTTTTCAAATCGATTAACGGCTGATAAACGAGCTGAAACTCATTTCTTTCTAACGCATACTTTAACTCATTCTCCATGCTAATCGTTTTAATGATTTTTTCATTTGATGAAGAAGAACTCATTTCATATGTGTTTCGCCCATTTCGTTTTGCTACATACATCGCAATATCTGCTTGCTTAATTAACCTGTCAATTAGTTCATCTGCGTCTTTTGGAATAATATGCTGCTGACATTCCTTTGAAAATAGGCTGATGCCAACGCTTGTAGAGGTTAGCACTTTATCTCCATCTATATAAAAAGGAAGCGACATTTCTTTTACAATCTGCTCGGTCATTTCTTCAATTTCCTCAACAGTTTTTAGTGTATGAAGCACTAAAATAAACTCATCGCCCCCGTGCCGCGAGATAAAATCAGAGGACGGAATACATTTTTTTAATCTTTCTGCTACGCGCCTCAGCAGCACATCGCCGTGATGATGGCCAAGCGTATCATTTATTGATTTGAAGCGGTCTAAATCTAAAAATAAAATAGCCAGCAGTTCTGGAGATTCTTCATCTAAAAACAGTTTTTTTAGCTGTTTGTTTAACCAGTAGCGGTTAGGTAAATTAGTTAACGGATCATAATAAGCCATTTGCTTAATTTTTTCTTCATATGCTTTTCGCTTTGTAATATCATTGCGAATTGATACGTACTGATACGGTTTTCCTCGTTCATCTAAAAATGGAACAATGGTTGTATCCACCCAGTAATACGAACCGTCTTTTGCCTTGTTTTTTATTTCTCCGTGCCAGACCTTACCTGAGCTGATTGTACTCCATAACTCTTTAAAAAACCGTTTTGAGTGATGTTTCGAATTAATAATACGATGATCTTGACCGAGAAGCTCATGTCTTTCATATTTAGAAATTTCACAGAATTTATCGTTCACGTGATTGATGAATCCGCGACTATCTGTAATCGCTACAATCGATGATTCATTTAACGCAAGTTCAATATCATTTAGTTTTTTCAGCGCTTCTTTAAATTTATATTCAAAATGCCTGTTTTCCATATCCTATACACCTTTATCAAAATTTTAACGATAAAACAAAACCCATGACGAAATGATAGAGAGGAATCGTGAATAATGAATACAATTTAATTAGCAATGGACAGTGAATTAGTTTGTCCGATTGCCTTACATTCGTAAAATAGTAAGCGTACAATTGCCGCTTTTCCTCTTTACACCTTTACAAACTTCTTACACGCAGTTTGTAAAAGGATTGATAGATAGTTTCGTTTATCCATATCTGTTATCACAACTTTTCTATGGTAACATTAAAATGATTTTTATAGAAATGAAAGTGTACTTTCTTCACGTAATTGACATACCTTTTGATGGTAAACAGAAAAAAGCCTCTGCTTTAGACAGAGGCTTTTTTCACTTTCTTCTCATGAGCTCGTACGCGTCAGCCACGGAAGAATAAGATATTGAAAGGTTTTGTTGTACACAACAATCCGGTTAAGATAATACGGATCGTTGTCTTTTGTAATAACATGAGGGGCTAAAATAGCTGCTTGGTGAAAACCAGCATCTTTCACAATCTTAGCTACGTCATCATTCGTATTGCCGTATGGATAGGCAAAGTAAACGGGGTCTATTCCTAAATGGTTCTTAATCGTTTCTTTGCTTTTTCGTAAATCACGAGCAAACGCGCTGTATTTAGCAGGCGTCAGAAATAAAGGCTTGTCTTCTTCTAAACGGTGCATATCATATGTATGCGAACCGATTGTCGCAAGGCCGCTGTCTTTCATTTCTTTTAGCTGACTCCATGAAGCCATATTTAAATTTTGAAAGTCCTCTGCTCCCACTTGTCCTGCGATTACATATAGCGTAAACGGAATGTTTTCCTTTTTCAAAATTGGAAAAGCGTTTTGATACACGGTACGGTCAATATCGTCAAATGAAATCCATACGCAGCGTTTTGGAAACGTGCCTTTTTGCTGATACGTTTCAATATCTTTTGGCGTAACAAACGTAGCGTCAAGTTCCTTCAGCTTTTTTAACTGTTGTTCAAAATCATTGCTGTAGACGCTGTACTCTGTCAGTTCGTCAGACTTTGTAACTGAGCTGACAATTCGATTAAACCAATTATGCTTGCGCACGCGATGATAATTTAAGCCTAAGCATCCGTTCGTCTCAAGCGCTGGCTCCACGGTCGTTGTTGCTTTCGCCTTATCTTCCCAGTTCACTACTTTAAAGAAAATAAAGCCAACTACCGCTGCCGCAATTAAAAGAAAGAATACATATTTCTTCATGCGTGCTTCCTCTCCTCAGTATGTTTTAACGGATTAACATCAAACTCGATGTACTGTGCACGCTGAAGCTCTTGAATTTGATCCTTCGATAAAAGCTCAAGACGCTCTAAATCTTTAATACTCGTATACGCCGGCTCTTTTCGTCGGTTTAAGCTTCCAAATCTCTTTTTGTTGTAGAATCTCCATAAAAACAGAGCCAGGAAAAAGAAGCAAAAAATAGCGAGTCCAATTACTAAAAACGTTCGAATTTCGCCGTTCGTCGTTTTGAACGCAATTTTTAATACCCCGCTGTAACGGTCATTTACGCCGATAACAGCTGAAAGGAAAAACCAAAGAACAATGGCACAATACATCCAAAAAACAGATGAAACAATGATGCTTATCACGAATCGAGCAAGAGGCTGCTTAGCTTGAATCATGATTTGCTCTTCGTTAAGCCGCGGTCTGGACTGCTCCATGTGGCATAGCCTCCTTTCACTCTAGATCTGATAGCACGAGGAAATGCGCCCACTACCACAATCGTATTGACAATCCAGTAAAGCGCTGGGTACCATGCAGCCCAGACGTAATACCGCTTCACGTTGTCGTATTTCGAATCAATTTTCAGCGCAATAAACAGCTGAATTAAGCTCATAAATACAAGGGAAAATGACGTAAACGTAAACCAAAACAGTATGTCTTGAGGACTGTTCGCGGTAACAAGCAGCATGATCGTCACAAACAGCCATGCGAATGACCAAAGAGTACTGATCCACTGCTCTAGGTATACAATCCAAATTCTGCGCTGCTTCCATTTTAATAACACTTTCCAGTGGCGAAGCATTACCTCTTGCCCACCTTGAGCCCAACGTACTCGCTGCTTCCAAATTCCTTTTAAGGTTTCGGGCACAAGCATCCAGCACAATGCCCGCGGTTCATAGCGGATATCCCAAAAGCGCTGCTGCAGCTTCCAGCTTACGGCGATATCTTCCGTAATCATGTCACGATCCCACAGCCCGACGTCCACAAGTGCTTTCTTTCGAAAAGCCACTACTACGCCTGAGACCGTCATTACTTTTCCTAAAATTCGCTGTGTTCGTTTAATAGAACCGATAATAGAAGAATACTCAACTAGCTGAATGCGACTCAGCAGCGTATTACGGTTTCGAATGCGCGGATTTCCGGTAACGGCTCCCAGCCGTTCCCCTTTATGAAGAAAATGATGGATTAGATAATACGGAGCGTCTTGATCTAAAATAGCGTCTGAATCTAAGCAGATTAAAAACTCAGCTTTAGATGCGTGCGCACCTAAATGCAACGCGTTGGCTTTTCCTTTATTTTCATAAAGCTGAATCACACGAACTTCAGGGTGATTCCTGCTGATTTCCTTTAAAATATCAGCTGTTCCATCGGTGCTTCCATCGTTAATAAGGATGATTTCTTTAGACGGATAATCTAACGCCAAAAGGTGCTTAAGCGTTTCTTCAATCGTTTCTTCTTCATTATAGCAAGGCACTAAAAAGCTCACTAACGGCCAATCAACTGTTGAAAAATCAACTTTAGGATCTCGGTCGCGATAGCGTATGTAAATAAGCGTGCCCGCAATCCAAAATAAAGACATAATAAATGGATACCAGAAAACAAAGCTCGCGAGCTTTTCAAATCCAGGTATTAATACGTGTTGCATATTCATTTTTCTGACTCCTTCATACCAATTAAAATTGCACAGAGTGACAATTTTATCATTAAATTGGTTAAATAGAACATAGTAATTTTAACCATCTAAAAAAAGAGTCTTTTAAACTACGTTTATTCCTATATTATACAACCCCTTTATGTAAGTAAGAAGCACCAATAAAGGATGGGCAAGTTACCTACTTAAAGAAGTGACATATAGTATCACTATAGATTTCTTTCACCATAAAAAACGTGAGGGTTGCAGCTAGTATATGAAAGAAATTCTTTCCCTAAGGAGGAATAACAAATATGAACGAACAAATTCAAAAACTGCTCAATAACTTAATTCAACTTGAACACGTCTCTTCAACTTTGTACCTAGCTATGTCTAACTATATGAATCGATTAAACTATAAAGGAATGGGCAGCTGGCTACGCCTGCAGTCTGAAGAAGAACGCACTCATATGCTAAAACTTATTGACTACTTAGTTGACCGCGGCGGAACGGTTGAATTAAGTTCTTTACCTGCTCAGCCAAGTGAGTTTGGGACACCGTTAGAAACGTTTCAAAAAGTATTGGAGCATGAAAAGTTCGTCACAAATTCTTATCGTCAAGCGTTTCAATTTATCAGCCAAGCGAACGATCCTCAAACCCTAGTCATCGTGCAGGACTTTTTGAGAGAACAAGTCGATGAAGAAGCTCAGGCTCAGACAATCGTAGACCGCTTAAAAATTGCTCAAAATAACCCTGCAGCTATTTTTATACTCGATCAAGAACTAGGACAGCGAAAAGCTGCGCCGGCAGCGGGCGGAGCAGCTGCGCAAGGTTAAACGCGCAGAAGATTGCCGAACAATGTACAAAAACAATACCACGCCTCCCGTTTCCTTGTTTCGAGTTGGGATTCATCACGGCTATTACGGCTATCCGCCCAATGTGTACGACGCCATTCAAAGGCTTATGAATCAATATATGCATCAGCTTCACTATCATCGCCCTCAGTACGTTCACGTGTACTACGTGCACCCTTCTCTTATTCACTACTACCTTCACTGAGTGGAGGAAAACAGGAATTTTGTTTCATGAAGAAATTCACTGCTTTTCCACCTAATTCAGGAATTCCAATCAAAAATATGGATATTTATGCTAATATAAAATTTATTAATCATATAAAGAAATAATATTAGCGGGGTGTCATATGGATAATCAATACGTTGTAGGATGGGGAACGCTGGCTCTAATTAATGCCGGATTAGCGCAAGGTAAAAATCGAACCGGTCTGAACTGGTTCTTATTATCTCTTGCTTTAGGACCGCTTGCTACCTTCATCTTACTGCTGGTTGAAAAACGATAAAATTAGCTCAAAGCTCATTACATTGAGCTTTTTTCTTTATTCTTCAACTATAACTGCTCTCCAAAACAAGTAAAAAAAGCACTGCTTGAAATTTTTTTCTAGGCTTAATATGCATAAATCTATTCATCATTCAGACTGAGTTCCGCGGCATTTTTTGATTAAAAACCTACATCTACTCTTTAGAAATAGGGTATTGGCCCTTTTTAAGCCTTTTTTTCTTTCTCTTCTTGCAATAAAACCAAAAGAAAGAATAACGCTTTTATTCTATGCTTTTTCAATTATAGATTAACTTGTTTTCTTCAGATGATTACCATTTACACGGGAAAGCTGTGCATCTACTGAATGAGGTCAAACTTCCTGTATTTCTCAATCTGTAGGATGAATAAATACTCATTTGCTTCATTTGACAAAGAAATAAATGCTGTGTAATTTAAGTAACATACCCCATCTAAACTGTTTTTAGAAAGGATTAAGTAGCAAGATGCGTACAAAAAAAGAAGAGTGTATAATTGATGAAATGGGAAGAGTATCCCTTCCTTCTTTGTTTATGCAACTAACGAAACTCGAGACGAACGACAAAGTTCTTTTACGGAGCTGTGATGATTGGATTATTATTGATCATCATGATGAAAATGTCCCCGTTCCTTCTCATATCTTCATTCGAACAATTGACCATATGGGTAGAATAGTCATTCCAAGATCCCTGCGAGATGACTATGAACTTAAGCCATTTGATTATGTAGAACTATACGTAGTAGAACAGCAAATTGTTATGAAAAAAAGAGACGAAAAAACGATAGCGCTTTCACAAAAACCTGTGGCACCTCCTCCTTATTATGCAACATTAACCGGACGGCAGATTCAGCTCACTTCTGAACTGTTAACGTCAGTCGAATTGGGTGCAAACATGGAGGTTCAATTTTTTATTAACCAAGAAAATAACATTGTGATTCGAAAATATGAAATGAGTTTTGGTCAGAAAACGTCTTTAACATTTACGGCTCAATCTCGAAAAATTGATGACCGTTTTCGACTTACTATTCCTAAAAAGCTGCGAGATGATTTCTCTATTCACTCAGGTACAATGTTAAAAATAAAGAAGGGCAATAAGCAGCTAATTTTAGAAAAAGTGGAAAATGAAAAAGAGATTAGCAGCGTATTATCTCAGCAAATAGACGCAGCAATTGTTGAAAAATTACCGAAATAAGAACGACGCCAAAAACAAATGGTTTCCTATGGATTCAAAGCAAAAGCTAAGAGTTGAGTATAGACTGACCCTTTCTATACTCAACTCTTAGCTTTTAGACTTATCTTCCATAAACGTGTACAAGCCGGTTACTCCACATGATAGCACTATCTCCAAAATAATACACCATTTCCATATCCATCAAAATCATTGTAACTAATTTGAATATATGACTATAATAAGGTACTTTGGACAAAGGAGGCTGATTTAGTTGAAGATCTCAACAGGAGCTGAATTTTATGATAATGACGAGACGTTTTTGGCCTATACAAAACGCCGGCAGCAAAAAGAAAATGCCAACGATACGATTGAAAAACCGGCCATTTTACAGCTTCTAGGTGATGTTGCAAATGCAAACGTTTTAGACTTAGGGTGCGGAAACGCTGGATTTGGTGCGGAGCTTCTTGCACAAGGCTGTTTCTCTTATACCGGAGTAGACGGCTCTATCAATATGATAAATGCAGCTCAGCAACAGCTTTCAAACTATCCAAATGCAGAAGTGATCCATGAACCGATGGAGCACTATACTCCGCCCCGTGACAAATATGATTTAGTTACCGCAAGACTGTCTCTTCACTATATAGAAGACTTAGCTTCCATTTTCACTAAAGTAAATCAAGCACTCAAACCTGAAGGAAGGTTTATTTTTTCCGTTGAACATCCAGTTATTACGTCTACTCTTCAGCCTTCCGCTCTCCGCACAAACTGGACCGTGGACAACTATTTCTTCATGGGATTCCGTCAGCAGCACTGGATGGGTGGATACGTTCAAAAGTATCATCGCACGCTTGAAGAGTACTTTTCTTTGATGCAGCAAAGTGGATTCACCATTACAAATTTAACAGAAGCATGTCCTCAAAATGAACATTTCGACAGCGCTGAAACTTACGAGCGTCGAATGCGTATTCCTTTGTTTTTACTGATGAGCGGTGTGAAAAATAGATAAACGAAAGACCCTTTGCTTTCCGGCAAAGGGTCTTCGTAACTTTCTTTAATATATGTTATTTATTCACGCTCACGTTATAAAATACAGGGCCTAAATTAAAATCATAGCCTTTTACATGTGTAGACACGGCGTTAATATTGACTTTATGACCAATTAACGTAAACGGAAGCTCATCCCATACGTATTTCTGCGTAGCATCAATGGCTGGTCTCGCATCTTTTACAGAAGCAGCCGCTTTAATTTTATCTAAGTACTTTGTTGATTTCTCAACAGGAGCGCCCCCTGACGTCCAAAATCCTTGGAAAATGGTTGAACGCGCCGCCCAGTCTACCGGGTAAATATCCCATGCTTTAGGATCATTTACTTTATCTGTAAACGTTGCCCAGTCATACACTTCTAGCTTTACTTTTACACCGATTTTTTCAAGCTCTTGCTGGACGATAACAGCCGTATTGTACTGATCTTGATAATCGCGTGAAGTTAAAAGACGCAGTTCCTGCCCGCTGTATCCAGCTCTTTTCAAATAGCTTTTTGCTTTCTTTTCATCATGCTGATTGTACTCTTCTTTTCCTGCTTCACTGTAATAGTTAGGAAATTTTTTATTCACAATCGATGAAGTCAGTTCATAATAATCGGAATCGCCGTATGAACTTGATAAAATATCTTTTGCATTAATCGTGGCATTTACAGCTTTTCTAGCATTTAAATCGCTAAAGAACCCTTCTTGCGTGTTATAAAATAAACCAATAAATCCTCCTGGAGCCAGCTTGTTCTTAACGTTTTGCGTACTTTCAATTTGTGCCGCATTGTCGCTTGAAACACCTAAGGCAATATCAAACTGTCCAGCTGTAATGCCTGAAATTCTAGTAGATTCATCGCTTAAAAAACTAATTTTAATTTCATCTACGTGAGGAGTCTTTTTAATTTTTCGTCCTTTTGAAGAATAATCTTTAAATCTCTCTAGCGTGATATATTGATTCTTTTTCCATTCCTTCACTTTAAATGGCCCTGTGCCAACGAACTCAGTAGCTCCTTCAGCAGGTGCTTTTTCGATAATTTCTTTTGGAAAAATAGCGGCTGCCGGAATTGGATCTGCTAGCAGTGCCAGCGTATTCACGTTCGGTGTTTTCAAATGAAGCTCAACCGTATAGTCTCCTGTTCTTTTAACTTGTGCACCAACAAAGTTTGTTTTGCCAAGTGAAGACAGCTTAATCCAGCGGTTAATCGAAGCTTCTACATCGTCCGCTGTCATTTCCTTTCCGTTATGAAACTTTACGCCTTTTCGCAGCTGAAACGTGTAGACTTTTTTATCATCGCTTATATCAATTTTTTCTGCTAAATCAGGCTCTACATTGCCTTTACTATCAAAAATAACAAGTCCTTCGTAAATATTTCGCGCCGCATCTTTAACTGAAGAATTTCCAGTAATCTGAGAATCTAAAGTTGTTGGCTCGCTTTGAAACGCAATGTTTAGCGTACCTCCGTCTTTTTGAGCGGCACTGGTGCTTTTATCGCCTGAGCTTGCTTGATTATTGCTGCACCCGGCAACAAATAAAGCAATCACAATAAATAATAACCATTTCACCTTAACCTGTTTCAACGTCATTCCCCCAATAATTAAAATCACTTTTTAAAACCCACTATTTTTGTAAGGTTAGTAGGAATATAAACCATCCTACCACCTTTCCATTTGTTTGTGAAATTAGCAAAATTAAACTGTTTCTTTGCAATTACTGATTCAATTTGTCTTGTTTCAATTCTCAATTCTTAGTATGTTTATAAGTAAAGTATTTTATCTAAAGGAGGATATTATGAACTCTGCCATCCGTCTTCATACTAAAGAACATATTGCAACGATTGAACACTACAAACAAGCTTTATCTCTTCTATCATGGGACGCAAAAACATCCGCTCCTCTTAACAGTCAAAAGCAGCATGCAACCATTCAAGGCACGCTTTCCAAAGAGTTTTATTTGCTGCAAACAGATCCAGCCTTTGCAAAAGAATTGCAGCATCTTCAAGAACAAAATCTAAGTCAAATACAGCAAAAACAAGTACAGCACTATTGGAATATCTATCAAAAACTTTCCGCTGTACCACTGGAAGACTATCATCAATTTTCTGTTTTAAAAGCTTCTACTCATGCTCTTTGGTCACAGGCTAGAGAGCAAAATAACTTTAAGCTCGTTGAAGACAACCTGCAGCAGCTGATTCATATGCATAAAAGATTTGCGGAGTACCGTAATCCTCACCTCGCTCCTTACGAACAGCTTTTAGAAGAATATGAGCCTGAAATTTCTAGTGAAGCCATCGATTCGCTTTTTCAACAAATTAAAGATGCTATTCTTCCTTTGCTGACAAAAATCAAACGCTCCTCGGTTACACATGATACATCGTTTCTCCACGAATCGTTTTCGGTCGAAAATCAGCAAAAGCTCGGAAAACACCTGCTAACTGCGATTGGCTATAACTTTAAGTCGGGACAAATAGGCACCACTAGCCACCCGTTTAGTGCAGGCATTCACCCTCACGATGCAAGGCTTGCAGTAAGATACGACGAACACAATGTAAAACTGGCAGCTTTTATGTTTTTACATGAAGGCGGACATTCTATTTATAATCAGCAAATTAGCTCTGAGTTGCTTGACACAGGGTTAGGCGCATACACGTCTATGGGACTGCATGAATCTCAATCTCTTTTTTGGGAACGCATCATCGGAAAACATGAAGGGTTTTGGAGAAATCACGCTCACTTATTCAAAGAGTTAGAACCTGCGATCTACGGTAATATTTCATTTGAAACTCTTTACTTTGCCTTAAATGAAGTCACACCTTCTCTTATTCGTTTGCAAGCAGATGACCTTACGTATCTGCTGCATATTATCATTCGCTACGAGCTAGAAAGAGATTTATTCGCTGACAAGCTTCGCGTCTCGGATCTTCCTTCCGCATGGAATACAAAATATGAAGCGTACTTAGGAATCAAACCAGAAACGGACATTGACGGAGTATTGCAGGATGGCCACTGGTACGGAGGAGCGTTTGGCTACTTTCCTTCCTACAATATAGGCTTCATTTATGCAGCTCAGCTAAGAGAAGCCGTGATCAAAGACCACCCTGACTTTGATGAAATCATTTCGAGTCAAAATCTATCGCTTATAGCAGACTGGCAAAAACAGCATATTCACCAGTATGGAAAACTAAAGACGCCAAAAGAGATATTAACTGGTCTTTCTATAGATAGAATTGATGCTCAGCCGTTAATTAATTATTTGACGAAAAAGTATGAAGAGTTGTATAAACTTTAAATTTACCAATCCATTTATTTTATAAAATTTTGATAGCGTAAATACAGTAAACCCCTATAGACATGACGAAAAAAGCATCAAAGCCTTTTGTTAGAGAAACAAAAGCTTTGATGCTTTTTTAAATAAAGATTTACTTAGCGTTTGTGCTGATATAATGTTTAATTACTTCATAAACATAGTCTTGGCAAGCGGCTGCTGTATTTGGATTATATTTTCCACCGTTTACTTTGTTGTTAGATAACACTCTGATACCCAAGAATGGAACGTCGTAGCTTCCTGCAATTTGTGCTGCCGCTGCGCCTTCCATTTCTTCTACAGACGTCCCGTACTTAGTATGGAACCACTTAATTCGATCCACTTCGTTATTCCACGTGTCTGCTGATCCTATCGTTCCTTCAACCACTTTTCCTTTTTTATATGTATCTTTTACTGCATTTGCAGCCGCAAGTAACTTCTTATCTCCTTCATAATAACGAGCTTTTTCAGCATCAGGATCTTCTCCAGCGCTTCCTTCAGAAGCCATTAAATCCATCGGCTTCCACGCAGTAGGATCCATTCCTTCGCCTTCTTTTTTATCTTCTGTTTTTAAAGAGCCTATATTCGTTGTTCGCTTTCCTAATACAATATCAAACACGTTCAGGTTTTCATCATGCCCGCCTGATGTTCCTTGGTTGATAATTGCTTTAGGATGGTATTTTTCTATAGCTATCGCTGTAGCAGCTGCCGTGTTTTCCATTCCTTTTCCCGTTTTAACCACAATGACCGGATAATTGTCGACAGTTCCTTTGTAAAAAACAAAATTCCCTGACTTTTCTTCTTTTACATTTTCTAATTTTTTAGCGAATTTCTGCGCTTCTATCGGCATCGGCCCTTGCACAATAATAGGCTTCTGCTTCTGTTTATCTCCGGCTTCTTTTTTTGAAGCTGAATTACACCCGGCAAGTATAGATAGCAGTAAAACCATACCAATAGTAAATAAAGCACCTGTTTTTAACATCTTGTTTTTCATAGATCGTTACTTTCACTCCATTTCGTTTTGCTGTTTCATACACTCGATGATTGGACAAAAGAAAAAAACCTAGAGCATGTTTCATGGTCTACGTTTTTTAGAGTCAAAGTATAAGAAATTAAGTACGGAATACAGCTTCTGTCTGGGTAAACCGAACATTTTTATACTTTAACTCGTAGTCCAGTTCTTTGAATGGGAACCAGGTAGAGACACTTAGACCATATTTCCAAGCATATACGAGCAATATTTTTCACTTTCTAAATGTATCAAATACAAAATGGTTATTCAATATAAAAAGCGAATATTTTAATATTATTCATATAAATCGTTCGCATTTAACCATTTCTTACTAAATATATGACAAACCCCTATCTCAAAACAAAAAAAGAGGCTGAGACATAACGAGATGAATCCAATTTAAAGACGCACAAATGGCATACATGAGCTGAACCGCTTGTGACACCGCAGTTTATTTCCGTGCAAGACTTCGCTTTCCGCGGGCGGTCGATGAGAATCCTCGTCACTTGCGTTCCTGCGGGGTCTCACCTGTTACGCTTTTCCCGCAGGAGTCTTCGTCTTGCCCTCCAATCACCTGCTAGAAAGATCTAAACAGGTGAAACCTACGTTCACCCTAATAAAAAAACGAACCACTAATCAAAAATTTTGATCAATGGTTCGTTTTTCACTTCGTCTAAAATACTTTTGTTCCAGCCTCTTTTTCTACTTACTATTTACCGTTCTACCTTCATTTAACGTTTATTGGCAGCGGTGCATGAGACGCTACAAGCTGCTGTTCACGCATTTCTTCCCAGAAGGCTGCCGGAATTACAGTGTTTAATGCCGCTTTGTCTTCTGCAATACGCTCTGGACGACTGGCGCCAGGAATAACGGCAGCAACTGCTGGATTAGCAAGCGAGAACTGTACAGCAGCAGCCTTAATGCTGATCTGATGACGATCTGCAATGGCTTTGATTTTTTCTACTTTTGCCATAATGTCTGAAGACGCTTTTTGATATTCAAAGTGTGTACCTCCAGCAAGAACGCCTGAGCTGTATGGTCCGCCGACAACGATGTCCATATTATGCTTTACAGCTTCGGGCATCACTCGCTGCAGCGCACGTTCATGATCTAACAGCGTGTATCGGCCAGCGAGCAGCGATACATCAGGCTTTGCTTCTTCTAGCTCCAGCATAATTTCGATTGGTTCCACTCGGTTTACTCCAAGTCCCCATCCTTTTATAACTCCTTCTTCGCGCAAACGTGTAAGCACACGAAATGCGCCCGTTCGAGCAGATTCAAATTGTCCTACCCACTCATCTCCATAAAAATCTTGCGCAACATCATGAATATACACAAAGTCTAAGCGATCTGTTTTTAAACGGTTTAAGCTCTGCTCAATTGAACGAAGAGTTGCATCAGCGCTATAGTCATTAATAATTTTATTTTTACGGCCGAATTCAAAAAGCCCGCCTTTTTCTCCCATATCACGTGAAGATGTGTCTTCTAGTTCATCTGAAATAACGCGACCTACCTTTGTACTTAGCACATACTCATCGCGATTTCTTTTTGATAGTGCTTCACCAAGTCGCATTTCTGCTAAGCCAGCTCCGTAAAGAGGGGCTGCGTCAAAGTAACGGATGCCGCTTTCCCAAGCAGCATCAACCGTTGCGATGGCCTCTTCTTCTGGAATATTGCGATACATATTGCCTAGTGGTGCTGTTCCAAAACCTAGTTTTCCCTGAAGTATCTCTCTCATATTCATAAAACCTCCTGAAATTTTTATAACTCTATTTTAGAATTTGATTCGTATAATCAATTTATTAAATGTCTTATTATTCCCTGACAAAATTTATTATGAAGCATACAAACACGAAAAAAAAGTACGCACTTTAAAGTAATATGGGAACTAAAAAGTAACCTACTAAGATGCAAATGAGCTTTTTAGACTCTTTTTTCTTTATACCCTTTCTACTTCTTACTCATGCAAACAAACATTTTGCATACAATAAGCAGAAAGCTACTTTATAAATGAGGTGAGACTCTTGAGAGATGAATACTTCAAAAAAATTGAAGATAAGCTCGATAAGCTTGATGAAATGGACGATTCCACAATGAAAGAAGAACAAAAAGATGAGTATTTTCAAAGTTTGCTAGATGATATGGATGATTTGTTAAAAGACATGCGCCAGCGAGAAAAAGACTCGAATCATCTTGTCAGCGAACATATGAGAACGGTTAATGACATATTTGATAACGCAATCAAAAATTTAAAAAAAGACCGAAGCTAGCGTTATAACACTTCTACTTCATTTAAATATACTGATTTTTCTGTTTTTTAATATAAAAATATAGTATTTCATATATAAAAATGGTATTTTCAGTATACGCATACAGTAGGAGTGAAAAGAGGAATGAAAAACGGTCACTTTAAAGAACAAGTAAAAACGAAAGAAGAGCTTCGCCGTATAGTCGGCACGCCTAACAAATTGGCGCATCAAAAAATAATTCCTTATTTAGATCGACACTGCCGGGAATTTATTAAACATTCCCCTTTTGTTATCATTGCTACAGCTGATTATAAAGGAATTTGCGACAGCTCTCCGCGGGGTGATCACCCTGGTTTTGTACAAGTCGTCGATGAGAAAAGGCTGTTGATTCCAGAGAGGCGCGGCAATCAAAAAGTAGATTCATTGGAAAATATTTTATCTAATCCTCAAATCGGACTGCTTTTTTTGATTCCAGGCATAGAAGAAACGCTGCGGATTAACGGCAAAGCTTGCATTGTAAAAGAAAAAGCGCTGCTTGAAACAATGGCGGTTCACAATACAGCTCCGCTGCTCGCTATCGGCGTCGAAGTACAAGAATGCTTTCTCCACTGTAGCAAAGCATTCAAGCGATCAAAGCTGTGGAATCCAGAATCTTGGGAAAGAGTCGAAACGCTTCCTTCCGCAGCTAAAATAGTCGCAGAACACGCAGGCTTTTCCACTCTAGAAAGCCGCAACAATCCCGAAGAAAGCAAAACCCAGCACCTCTATGAAAAAAAGCCGCTATAATGCGGCTTTTATCATTTTACCATCAAAAAAAATATACCTCCAGCAATGATCAGAACGGGTAACAAAGCAAGAAGCACGCCATTTTTCGAAGATCCTATGTATTCATGATCACCATAGGCGCGGCCTGCTCTCAAATCTACTTTCACCTGAGATTCTTCTTTTTTATGTTCTTTTTTCATCCTCTTTGCCTCCTAGCGGCAGTTGAGCGTCAATTTGCTTAATATGATGCTCTAAATGAGCAATATAATCTTTAGCCAACCACTGGAGCGAAACGAAGTTTCCATCTTCTAATTTGAATTGATACATATGCTTTTCTGTTGGTATATGCGAAAGAACGGAAGCAATTTGCTTATTTAAACTGCGCCATAGGGCAACTATTTCTTCCATAGACGTAGCTTGATAGTACTGCAGCTCTACCCATTCATCTTGCTTGTAAGGAGTCAGGGCCAAAGGTATTTTTTCATGCTGCACATTGATAAAGCGCTGCAAATTGTGAATGGCTGAGTCACATAAGTGCCCCACAATTTCTTTAGGTGACCATTTCTTAGGAGCAGGACGGTTTGACGCCGCTGCTTCAGAGAATACTTCAAGCTTTTTAGGGAGCTTTATCACCCATTCATCTAACTGAGCAATCGTCGTTTCCATGTTCATTTCTCCTTTAAGCACGTTTTTTCAAAAACCTTTCCCATATAATATTCATCGACTGATTTTTCATCTACAACGAGCGAACATACTTTTTTCCCTTCTATTTCAAAACCCATCTTTTTATACAGCGAAATGGCCGGTTCATTGTGGGTCATAACCGTTAGCTCCACTCGTTTAATGCCGCTCTGCTCTGCCCATCTCTCCAATTCCTTAAACAACGAAGTGCCGATGCCCCGGTTTCCATAAGATTGAAGCACGCCAACAGCTAAGTATGCGCTGTGTTTTTTTCGGTTAACGCTTCCGCCAATCACAGATAAATGTCCGACAAGCTGGCCGTCTTGTTCCGCCACTAAAATGGTCGAGTTCGGCATCTTTAAAGAAGTTGTAATCATTTTTTTCTGCTGTTCAAGCGTAGTCGCACGCTCATTTTCCTCGTACAGCATATAGGCTGTTTCTCGATCAAGCTCTTTATTTAACGCTAAAAAAGCGGCTGCATCGGAAGCTAAAATTTCTCGAATCACGTTTACCCCTGCTTTCGTCAATAGTAGTTAACTAGAAAAGAACGTTAATAAACGGATGATATCCTTACACACGTGCTGAACGTTTTCCAAGAAAAGCAGTGAAGATAAAACATATACTAAAAGCGACGGCTGAAACGAAAAAGCCAAGCATCCACCCTAAAGCTCGCATAAACGTATCTTCATTGGGATACAGAGGCTTAACGCTTAGCCACTGGATCACCATAATCAATGCTACGATCAAGTAAAAGCTGCTTCCTGTTAAAGCCATTTTAAGACGGTTTTTAAATGACCCTGTCCACGCTGTACTAAAAGCGCTCCACGTGAGAACACTTACAATCGTCGCTAAAAACATAAGAACAAGATGTAAATAAGGGATATCTGTAAACATAAGAAGATAGAGTAAAAATATCGTAGTACCAAAATATAAAACATTAATGCCAAACAAATAGCCTCCGCTCAGCCAGTGGTTTTGAAACCACTTTTTCTTGCTGAGACGTTCTAGCATTCCGCTGGGCACCCACAGCGTACGCGAAAAAATAATCATCACCAGCACAAGTACCACGCCGGCTAAAAAGAATGTTGACACCTTTTCATCAGCCTTTCTGCCTAAAATAAATATGGTTAATTATACTATTGATTACAAAATTAAACTATTGTTTTCTTTATTAATTAAAGAGGCTGAAACATAACAAAATTACTTTAACCTAAAGATGAACAAATGAGATAAATAAGCTGGACTGCTTGTTACACCGCTGTTGATTTCCGTGCAAGACTTCGCTTTCCGCGGGCGGCCGGTGAGCCTCCTCGTTGATTCTGCATTAAGAATCTCAATTCATCATTCGGATCTTCATTCAACGAAAATACTTTTATCACAGCCTCTTTTTTACGCCTATTTACATTCTTCCTCCAGTAAACGGATTGATTTCCCCTGTTAAATCACGTCCTGCTTTCTTTTCTTCATGTGCGATGCGCTTGCCAATCGCAATTTTATTCCAAATTAGTGGAACCCAAATACACGCTCCGAAAAAAATCATCCAAAAAAGTTCTCCCATTTCCTCCATCCTTTCATTTTCTGCTTTTATTTTGAAGACAATAAGAAACGCGCATACGGTTTTTATTCTTGATTTGAATCACTCATGCCGTATGAAAAGAAATAAACCAGGACTGATAAAGCCATTCCGTAAGCGGTCCAAGCCGCTAGTAAAATGGCGTACTGATGATTGATAAAAAACACTCCGCTTGAAATCAGCAGCAGTATAAAACTAATCCATTTTATTTTTTTCATTACTCTATCCCCTTTACTTAACCTTTTACAGTAAGTTTCTTATTGTCTACTTGTTATTACGGACAAAATGTATAAAAGTTCCATTTTTTTAAAAAATAACCGAAAAAGAATTTGATAAAACGTTCAACTATCGATTATCATATACCTTAAAGTAAGCTTTACGATTCATAAGTGGGAGTGAACAATCTTGTCTTATAGCATGAAAGAAATGAATGAAAAAACCGGGCTTTCCGCACCGACTTTGCGCTATTATGAAAAAGAAGGAATCCTTCCTTTTGTAGAACGTGATGAGAATGGAAAGCGCCTCTATAACGATACGAATATTGAGTGGATCCGTTTTATCTTAGCTCTGCGCTCAACGGGCATGCCGCTTGCAGAAATAAAGCGCTATGTAGAGCTCTATAAACAAGGCGAAAGCACGATTAAAGAACGAAAAAACATGATGCTTCAGCACAAAGAAGCGGTAGAAGAAGAAATGGCCAAAACTTTTAAATACCTCGAGCAAATTAACTACAAGTTAGCTTTGTACGACTCACTAGAAGCAAGGTTAGAGCAAAAAGAAATTAAAATATAAACACAAAAGTCCGCAGGTGCACCTGCGGACTTTTTATTAATACAGTGAATTTACGGTGTTTAGCAGTTCTTCTGACCATGTCCAATCGCTGATTTCAACTGCATCTGTTACGTGGTGCAATTTACTAGCTCCGATAATGCTTGATGTCACAGCGGGCTGATTTAGCACCCATGAAAGAGCAAACTGAGACAAGCTTACTTCATGTTGTTCTGCTAACTTGCGATACTGCTCCACCAGCTGAAAGTTTCGGTCAGTAAAGTAGTTTCGCAGCAGCTTTTCACCATGTGCAGCACGGCTTTCTGGCGGCACGTCATTTGGTGTTTTATATTTGCCTGAAAGCATGCCGCGCGCTAACGGACTGTATACCATAACGCCTACACCTTCGGATTGACTAAACGGCAGCAGCTCTTGTTCAATTTCACGAGAGAGAAGATTGTACTGAGGCTGAACGGAAATAAATTTTTCAAGATTCATGTTGTCACTAATATGATGAGACTTTGCGATTTGCCACGCGGCATAATTGGAGCAGCCAATATAACGAACTTTGCCTTGACGAACTAAATCATCTAGCGTGCGAAGCGTTTCTTCCATAGGTGTATTCGGATCAAAAAGATGAACTTGATAAAGATCAATATAGTCCGTCTGTAGTCGTCGCAGCTGATTATCCACTTCTCTCATAATATGTGTGCGTGAAAGACCTTTATCATTTTTGCCTTTTCCTACGGCAATGCCGACTTTTGTTGCAAGCACAACATCATCTCGTTTTCCTTTTAACGCGCGTCCAATAATTTCTTCAGATTCCCCTGTGCCATATCTAAACTCTTCATCCTGCCCTTTTCCGTAATAGTTGGCTGTGTCAATGAAGTTAATTCCGTTTTCAATGGCGCTATGTAAAATAGCTGCCGACGCTTTTTCGTCAATCCATCGTCCAAACGCCATGGTACCTAGACATAAATTTGATACTTCCAGACCTGTTGTTCCAAGCTTTCGATATTGCATCGATACCCTCTCCTTTTTATTTCTGTTTATAGTCACTATTATCATACACCTTAATGTGCACTTTAAGACAAGCCTTGAGCGTGCGTGCATATACAAAAAACTGTTAGGAACAGGCAGTGCTTCTAGCAGTTTTTTGGTTCATTTCCCGCTTATTTTTTTACAATTCGCTTCTTCAGTAGACATAATATGGTAAGATAAATCATAGCTTACCCATTATCGAAACTACATTAAGCTGCCGCCGTTAAAATCACGGCAATTCCATTAAAACAAGCGTGAATGATCATACTAGGAAGCAACGACTTTGTTTTTTCGTACACCCAAGCGAATACGAGACCTGAAAAAAAGTTAACGGGCAAGGTATTGTACGTTGGAATATGCACCAGCATAAAGATAAACGAACTTCCCGCCAATCCAAATACAATCCCTCCTTTACGTTTCAGCCACGTATAAAAAAAACCTCGGTAAATAATCTCTTCATAAAAAGGTGAGATCACAGCGGCTGAAACAAAAGCAAGTATAAATGAAAACAGCGACAGGTCATGCTGTAAACTGGCTGTTTTTTTATTTTCATACGTCATACCAAACCATTCCATGAGTACAACAATTGCCACACTTCCTAAGATCAGCACAAAAAGCCAAAAAAGAATGAGCGGCCAGTGACGTTTTGAAAACGATTGAAAACCAATTTTTCTATCACCATCCTGCACCATCAGCCAATACAGAGCTGATAAAAACACAGTTGCCATAACAAATCCAGTAGCTGTTCCAGCATAGAGCTCACTTTTAAATAGCGACTGGAAAACGTGCTGCAATGCTCCTTCAATGAAAACAGGAACACCAATAAACGTAACGACTAGCATAATTACAAATGATTTTATTGTCCATAATCCTTGATTTTGTTGTTTCAATTTACTTCGCCTCCCTTTTACCTATATTCAGTGTAAAAGGTGACGTAACGTTACCTGCAAGCATTTTTTTGGAGGGATTAAACATGATTTATTTTTCTACGGGGCAAGCCGCTAAAAAATTAGGGCTCACGGTGCGTACGCTTCGTTACTACGATCAAATCGGATTGCTTCATCCATCGTCAAAAGCCGAAAATGGAAAACGCTCCTACTCAGAAACGGACTTAGTCACACTAGAGAAAATTACCCTGTTAAAAAACTTAGCCGTTCCTTTGCGAGATATTGAACTTATTCTTCATCAAGTAAGTATTGATGAACTTTTAGCGATTCATCAGCAAAAACTTCAGCAAAAAGCTTCAGAAATTCAGCGAGCTTTAGAACACACCCACACTCTTCGCAACAGTATAAAAATAGAAGGTGAACTAAACTGGAAGCAGCTCCTTCCTTTAGTTCACAATCAGCCTACTACACAAAGCAGCTGGACTGATCTGCTTTCAATAGAAGAAAGTGAGATTCTGCAGCGTGATATGCCTAAACTGGAGAATGAGAGTGCTGATAAATGGATCAGCATCATTAAACGAATTCAGCTGTGTTTAAAGCATCAGCGTTCACCACAGTCTGAAGATGGCCAGCTGATTGCGGCGGATATACTGCTTTTATCAAGTGAGCTATTTGGCCCTCATACCGATTTAGAGAAAGCCTTTTGGGATATTCGCAAATCTCCTGAGGCATCCAGTTCACTTAATCTCTATCCTATTGACAGCGAAGTCCTTCAATTTATTGAAGATGCGATTATTTTTTACGAACAACACATAAAGGAATGAAAGTATTGAAAAAAGAAAAGCTGTTTGCTAATTCTTCTTATAAAAAATTATTTATTTCAAGTACTGCGGCAAGCTTCGGAGATTTATTTGATATGTTTGCGGTGATGACGCTTTTTACATACGTGTGGCACGCAAATTCCCTCTGGATTACGCTTATTCCTGTCGCGTACGCTTTGCCTAGCATCCTGCTAAGTCAAGCAGCTGGAAATTTAGCAGACCGCTACAATAAAGTACAGCTGATGTTTCTGTCTGAACTAGTCCGTCTTCTGTTTACATGTCTGTTGTTTTTCACAAATGAACCGCTTTTGGCACTAGGGGTGCTGACGCTGCGCTCTATGAGTTCTGTTATGAAAGTGCCCGCACAGCTCGCTTACGTTCGAGAAGTGGTCAAAGAAGACCAGCTGCTGCAGGCCTCTACTTTACAAAACATTATGTTTCAAATTGCCAAAGTTGTGGGACCGTTTCTCGGAGCCGCCGCGCTGACGTTTACAACGCCTAAAGCATGTATTTTAGTTAACGCCGCAGCTTGTATGATTTCTATCGGCTTGCTGTTTTCACTTAAAAAAGCAGGTGAAAATATTCAAGGGCAAGCTGCTCGTTCTTCCCATCAAGCGAAAGAAGCGTACTCAAACGGCTGGGAACTCGTTTTTCAGCACCCAATTCTTTTACGTGTCGTTGTTTTGTTTCACGTTTCATACTTTGTCGTCATGCTTGTTGACGCTCAAATTAGCATCTTTCTTCGAGATGTGCTCCCTCATAACCCGGAAATGCTCGGCTGGCTGCTTTCTGGAATCGGGATAGGAGCGCTAGCAACAGGAGTGTATCTTAATCGAAAAAAACACGTTCATCATCCATTTAGGCTTTTATCACTTGGACTGCTTCTATTTGGAGGGGCTTTATTTTTCATTAGCTGCTTTAACCCAGCCGTTATGTCACGCTATTTTATTTTGATTGCTGCACCTATTGGAGGGGCCGGAGTTGGGCTTAATTTACTGCTGTTTAACTATATCGTTCAAGCATATAGCGACAAGGAACACCTCGGAAAAGTGTACGGATTCATTAACACCTTAACGAGTGCCGTTTTACTTACTGCTCCTCTTCTTGGAGGCATGGTCGTAAAGCTTGCAGGTGCTCAGACGACTTTTTTAACGGCGGCAATCATCATCGTAAGCGTTGGATTTGTGAGTATGGTGATGTCGCTGCGTGATAAACAGGAAAGAAACGTTCAGATTGACGCATAAAAAATATCTTTCCTTATTCCCCTGCAGCCGGCTGGATTCTAGGGACACTGCTTTTGCTAGGAAACTCTTTTTATACGAGAAGATACTTACATAGAAGAACAGCCAAAAAGTAAATATCAGTCCGGAGCCGTATATACAAACCTTCATTCGGTTATGGTAAAATAGATAAGCAAAAACTGGATGTAAGGAGATTTTTAGTTTGAAAACGGGATTAATATCTGGCATTATATCTTTAATTATTGTGATTATCATTTCTATTACAGCAGGCAACTGGCAGTATATTTACTATATTTCAGGCCCTCTTGGCATATTACTTACGGCAATTGCACTCGTAACCTTACTGGATACATTTCGATTTGAAACGAGAGGACCTTACTTTACCCCGGTCCGGCAGCGAGAGGATACAGAATGGATGAAACGTTTTATTATTGCAGCTGTTCCTCATTTAGTTGCTTCTTGTATTTGTATTTTATTTTTATAGAGCTCAAAAAAAGGTTAAAACATAACGAAATGAAGCTAACCTAAAGACGAATAAATGAGATACATGAGCTGAACCGCTTGTTACACCGCAGTTGATTTCCGTGCAAGGCTTCGCTTTCCGCGGGCGGCTGCTGAGCCTCCTCGTCGCTTGGCTCCTGCGGGGTCTCACCTCTTCCGCTTGTCCCGCAGGAGTCTTCGCCTTGCCCTCCAATCAACTGCTAGAAGGAACGAAACAGATAAAACTATATTCACCATCGTAAAAAAAACGAACCACTAATCAAACATGTTAATTAGTGGTTCGTTTTTCACTTGCGCTAAAGTACTTTTGTCACAGCTTCTTTTCTCATTTACGAAATGCCGCGCGACATACCGTAATAATCAATACGGTAGTCCACAGATCCCTCTGCAAATACATTTACAGCTGATTTAGAATCTTTTTTCGGGAATACGCGGGAAGTGAAGACAATTTTACCGCCGTTTATATAAATTTCGACAATGCTTTTGTCGACAAATACGCGAACATCGACTTCATTTGACGCCGTCCATTTTTCAGAGCGAACGACACCGTATTCCGTTGCATATTGATGGTGGAATGAAGAGCGGTCGAGTCTCACTTCTTGCTTTTCTGTATCAAACACAAGGCGAAGCTCTTCTTCTTTACTATTAAACAGCTCTAAACCAAACTGTTTGGCCCCTATCTCGCGGAACGTCATATTGATTTCATAGGCATTGTTTGTTGCTTCATCAATAATCACTTCTTCATTTTTTAGCGTTCCTCTAAAATGAACCGCTTGATCTCGAAGCTTATTTAACTCTTCTACAGGCTTTTGAACAAGTTCATTACCTTCAAGGGAAAGCTCACGAGGAAGCGTTAATGCATGGGCCCATCCGTATTCGTCTGATGGATAGTCAACGTCCGGGTTTCCAATCCATGCAAATAGCAAGCGACGTCCGCTTTCATCTTGAAACGTTTGCGGTGCATAAAAGTCAAATCCTTTATCAATTTCACGGTAATACTCCATTTCAAACGTTAAACTTTCCACATCAAAGGTTCCCACCGCGTAAATCACATTATAAATATTATGAAAATCGTGGCTGTCCGCTTTGATTCCCTGCGGTGAAAAGACAAACACATCTTTTCCGTCCAGTTTAAAGTAATCCGGGCACTCCCACATATAGCCAAAGTCAGGAAGCGATGTTTGAACTTCGCCTTTAAATGACCACTGAAGCGCATCGCTTGATTCATACACAATTAATGCGCCCGTTTCGTTTTCACGCTGAGCGCCCAGCAGCATATAATATGTATCATTTTCTTTCCATACTTTCGGATCGCGCACATGTCCTGTATACCCATCAGGAACGCCTCGTACCGCTGGATTATGCGTGTATTTTTCTACACTTCCATCCCTTTTTAGCATCGCGATACATTGATTAGCTGAGCGTGAGCCGTCTTCGTATTTTACATTCCCCGTATAAAACAGCAGCCCTTGACCATCTTTTTTGATAGCGCCGCCTGAGTATGCGCCGTGCGATTCATATTCTTCCGTTGGTGTTAGGGCAACCGGAAGGCGTTCCCACGTTACTAAATCCGTAGATTTCACATGAGCCCAGTGCTTCATTCCATGCATCGCACCGTACGGATACCACTGATAAAACACGTGATATTCACCGTTTAATTGAATCAATCCGTTTGGATCATTCATCAGCCCGTACTGTGGATGAATATGATAAATCGGCTGCCAGCTGTCTTTGATTGCTTTGTCTTTTAATGCTTCTAACTCTCCAGATTTTGCTTCTAAAATCGTTCTGTACTTCGATTCAGCCATTTCTTCAATCCCTCCAGCATCTAAAAAAAGAGAACGTATTCTCCTTGCACTCTATGATATAAAATTTCAAGTGAAAATGCTACCAAAGAACGAATGTTGTCGTTTTCTTGTGTCGGATTTTATAGATAAGTTTTTTTCTGTTTTTATAGCAGAAAAGAAGGTTTTTCTGTCAGGTGGTTGAATACTATATACAATCAAATTTCACCAGCCTGTACGAGCGTCCGACGGCACTTGCAGATTTTTTTAGCGAATCATTTGCGTTTTGCAGGAAGTATTCAACAAAATGGTAAACCCTTCATATTACATATTATAAAAGGAGGAAATGTCATGACAAAAGAAAACGTAAAAGAAACAGTGGGTAAAGAAACAAAAGGTGGAAGCAAAGAGTTATTAGTCGGCACTTTAGTAGGCAGCGTAGTGGGTGTAACAACAGCTTTACTAGTAGCGCCAAAGTCAGGAAAAGAGCTGCGTGCTTCTATTCAAGACGGAGCGAATCAAGCACTTGCTAAAACAGGTCAAGTGAAAGAAACGGTATATGCAAAAGGCCAAGATTTCAAACAGCGCACGGCTCGTCTTTCACAAAAAGTCTCCGAACAATCTTCGCAAGTTGTCAACAAAGTGAAATCTCTACGCACTGCTAAAGAACAGCCGCTTGCAGAAACGGCTGCAGCAGAAGAGCTTGAAACGACAGAAATCGTTCAAGATCCTGTTCTTGAAGCTGAAGCGGTGCAAGAAGAATTAAATACAATTACGCAAGAAGTAAGTGACTTAGAACAATCTGTCGATGAAACAAGACGTTAATAACGAGCTGTAGAGATATCTCTACAGCTTTTTTATGTATATTCGCTATCCTTCCTTCCACCCTTCAAAAAAATAGCCTCCATATGGACACGGCTCTGATTCCGGCAGTTCTTCATAACGCTGTCCGCTGTAATACTTCGCCAGCACAATCTTAGGCTTCAAAACCGCTATCCCTTCACTGTCTTCTTGCTCCGCTCCGCTTTCTCTCATCAAACAAAAAATATCCATTCCCGCAAACTCTCCGTACCCTTGATAGCACGACTCATAATAAACTTTACCAGGTGTCACCAAATAACACTCCCGCTGCCACGACGGCTGCTTACTGTAGACACTCGCAATACTTATTCCACTCACTGCACACTTCCAGCTGCAAATTCCAACCATATAACGCCTCCAACGACTTAATAGTCTATTCATCTACAACTTTTGATGAAATCAAACGTCCTGAGAAATGTACAGCATTTTAACGTCGACCAAAAACCTACGCTACCAGATTCCCTGACCCCTTGAATTCCCCCAAAAAGGTCCACCTATGCGGAAGTTGGCAGCCCGCAAGGGAGGACAACTTCCGCTTAGGTCTAGCTCTGTCTCCGTGGCTAAAGAGCAGCCACGGAGACAGAGCTACATCGATAAAAATAAAAAAGGTCTGATAAATCGACCATTTCTGGTGATTATCAGACCTCAAGTTTTTCTGCATTTGAGCGGCTTATTTGCTGTTCAAGCGATTTAGCCAGCAGGACAATTTCATGATCTACATATTTTGTTTTGATTTCTTCAATTTCCATTAATGTTTTAGAAAAGCTTTCTGCATTATTTCCCTGTCTGTGCTGCACATCTTTAAAGAAATCAAGCAGTGCCTCGTTAGACTGCGTTGGACGGCTAAAATCAATCGTGTACATTTTGTACCCCAGTGTTAAATTTGTTGTAGTTGTCATAATTATTTCCCCCATTCTTCCTATAGTGATATATCTTCTATTCTTTACCCTTTAATTCCTTCTTTTTAACCTAAATTAATTATTTTTTTCAAAAAAACTTCCCATTATAAGAAAAAACACCCTTATAACAAGGATGTTAGAGTATTCTTCCCTTCGGTACAATTCCAGATGCAAAGTCATCTTTGAACTTAAAGCTAGCAGAATTGTTTTCCTCTAGAAAATGTATTTCCCATTTAAAGACGGGATATTCAGGCTTGTACATTTCGACTTTCTGATTGGGATTTTCTTCTAATCTTGCAATTACTCGTTTGAATCCTTCATATGCAATCCACCAGTCGCTTCCGGTTTCATCGGTAATAAAACAAATAGAACCGTCAATTAAATGAAGGTTTTGCTTGATATCATCAGCATTGGTAAAATACGCATTTCCAAACGTTTGAAGACAACGATCGCAATAACCTGCTTTGCCTCCATCTTTATAAATCCAGTGTGCGATTGGCTCACTGCAGTCTTTACACGTATTCGTCACTTCTTGAAGAAATGTCTTGCCGCTCCACTGTTCTTTTTCATTTTCAAACACGGTCCATACTAAATAATCCTCCATTTGCTCTGAAATAAAAAGGCGAAACGGCTCGTCTCGATGCCAAAAATGAATATTCTGTTCGTCTGATTCTTCAAAGTCTATGACAAAATTATCTCGTTCTAATATATGTCGAATAACATTGGTTAAAAAGGTAACATCCATACAAGGACCTCCCGTACTAAGCATAGCTTCTAGTAATATAGCGTTTATGAGTTAAAACATATCACGCGCGCTGAAATAACGTCAATGATTACCTCTTGCTTTCTCCGAAAACTGGAAAAGAAATGGTCAAACGCGCTATAATGGTAGTCATGTTAAAACGGAAAGGAGATTTTATGAAGTTTACCGTTCAATCAGCTGCACTTTTTCTTCTCTTTTTTATTTGTTTAAGCGGCTGTTCGGATAACGCCGAGCAGTCAAAAAAGCCGGCCGGCTATTTAGTTCAAGGGCGCATTTTACAAGTGAAACAGAATGAAATTCTCATTGCAAACGTCATTCCGCGAGATACCGCGCTTGACTATACAACCAAAGAAATACTTGGTTCTAGCGATGTACAGCCTATTTATGTAAAAGTTGCAGATGATCAAACATACAAAAAAGGACAGCTCGTTAAAGCATGGCTCAAAAAAGACAAAAGCGTTCAGTATTCTGTTCCCGCAAAAGGCGAGGCTGTGGAAGTCAACATTTTAAAACAGCCGTAGAAAAGCTCCTGTTACAGGAGCTTCCTTCGCGTCAGCGGACGTTCGGTCCGATTCATTTTATGCTGTTCAAAATCCCACTTTTCTAAAAAGCGCTTTGCTGATATATAACCAGATTCATATAAAAACTCGATTTCTTCTTCTTTTAATGCAAAATCCGTTGCCGTAATCACACCCGTTGGAATTTGTACGGTTCGTTCTTTTGTCTCCGCGTTCAAATACCGCAAATCGTGAGCTTGCAGCATCGTTGTAAACATGCTTTTAAATAAATGGACAGGTGTTGGAATAATAGCAGCTGTATCAATTTCTTCTTTTACAAATCGAAAACCAAACGTCGGGAAACGCGGATGCTCCGTATCAAACAGCCAAATCGGAAAATTGCTTAAAAGCGCTCCATCGACAATGTATGACCTCTTGAACCCTTTGGATTTCCAAATGACGGGACGAAAGAAAAAAGGAATGGACGCACTCATCATCACGGCTTGTGAAATCTTCATATCGCTTGGCTGCATTCCGTATCGGGGCAAATCGTCAGGGAGCACAAGCATCTGTCCGTTCGAAATATCTGAGGCAATAATTTTCAGCTTATCTGCAGGCAAATCTGCAAACGTTTCGATTCCTTTTTCACGCAGCAGACCGTACACCCATTTTTCCAAATAATCATTTTTATAAAAACCTAAATGAACCATCAGTTCAATCAAGTTGCCAATGAGAGGAATTCGGTTAATGATCGTTTTTCCGCGAAACTTGGCATAGTCCATGTTTTGAAGCTCCTTGCGAATTTCCCCGCTTTTATAGCCGCTCGCCAAAAGTGCCGCAATCAACGCTCCGGCTGACGTACCTGCTAGACGCTGCCATTCTACATTGCTTTCTTCCATCGCTTCAATCGCACCGGTGAATGCGATTCCTCGAACTCCTCCCCCTTCAAACACAGCATCTGCTTTCACATCTTTCCCCTCCTATACAACTCTCTAGTTTTTATATACCCTTTTTTATATTCAGGTTTTCGCTACTCCATACCTTTTATTTTTTTAACAAAAAAAGACTGTTTCTTTGATCGAAACAGTCTTTTCTTTACAGTCGCTTTATTACCATTCGATAGTAATTCATTGTCAGCCAGTAGAAAATGAAATAAATAACCCCGTATACTGCATCCGCTATTAAAACAGGAACGATCAGACTTTCACCGGTTAGATTCGTAATGACCTTCAGCGCAAATAGACTGTGCAAGATGCCAATTACTAAAGGCAAACCAAACGTAAACAGCTGCTGCTTTCGAACGGCGCTCATCATTTGAGACACTGAAAACCCAAGCTTGCGCAGTACTTCAAATCTTTTGCGCTCTTGTTCGGCTTCGGAGATTTGCTTAAAATAAATAATACTGCCCGTTGCCATCAAAAAGACGAGCCCTAAAAATCCTCCAATAAAAATAAACAATCCTTTACTCATTAAGCCTGCCTGAAACACATCATAGTATGAAGTACGGCTTTCTCCAGCTTCTTTTGCGATTTGATGATAGTTCTTAGTAAGTTCGTTTTGTTTGTTTCCATCATCGGTATTAAATACGTACACCGCTTGCTTTTTTCCAGCCTTTGAAAGTTTGATAAACGTGTCGTGATTGACTACAAACTGATAGCCGGCACTGTCAGAATCAAGAATGAGCAAAGGCTCGGATTTAACGACTTTTAAAGCAAGCTGTTCTGATTCCTTCAGCTGCACAGCTGCGGTTTTACCTGTACTAGGCTTAAACACTTTTCCTTTTGCCATTGAATCAAAAATAACGGTTTCATTTGCGCTTAGCGCAGGAACCGAAACGCCATTTTTCCGCACTTCTTCTTCATCTAAAAAGCTGATTTGTTCCCTATCTTTATAGTAGCCCGATGTAATAAATCGAAAATCCGATAAATCAGCGGAATGCTTCACGATATGATAGACATACTGATTTGATTGGATATCTAACTCACGCAGTACATCCATAAAGCCTTGCGCTGCGTTTTTACTGTGCAGCGTATAGTCATAAGGCTGCATGCTTCTGGCATCGGCTTTTGTGTTATAGTACGAGGAATACGTCACACCAACTGCTACAAGTGTAGTAGCCGACAAAATCGTAATTAGGGTTAACACTCGTGCATTTGCTTTAATGCGATACATCATCGTAGAAACGCTTAGCATATTTGCAAACGAATAATATCGGCTTGCATGCTCTCGGTAAAGTCCCATCAGCCACTCAATTGTGGCTTTAAAAAGTAAAAATGTACCGAAAATGACCGAGAACAGTACAACGGCTACAATTAGAAAAAAATTAGGCGTCACAATGTTTCCCGATGAAAGGTAGTACCCATAGCCAACGAGTAAGATACCCAGTCCTCCCACTGCAATTGAGCGTTTCGAATTCATTTTATTTACGCGTTCACTTTTGCTTTCTGCTTGAAACAAATCTAATAGCGTATAGCGGTACATAATAAAATAGCCTTGAAACGAGATAAAAATGGTAACAATCAAAAACACTACGGCTGTTTTCAAAACCGCTTGAAGAGAAAATGTGAGCGTAATAGAAAACGACAGTCCCATAAGCTTTAGTAAAAACAGCACAAACAGCCTTGAAAACACGGTACCTAGTAAAATACCGACCACCAAAGAAAAAATCCCCAGCAGCATATTCTCGTAGAAAATCATTTTCCCAATCGTACGTTTTTCAATACCGACTAAATGATACAGTCCGAGCTCTCTCTTACGCTGTCTGATAAAAAATGAGTTTGTGTACCAAATAAAGACAACAATAAAAGTAAGCAAAACGTAATTTGAAGCATTAAAAATGCCCTGCAGCCTCATCTCTTCTCCAATCACTTTTGAAATCGATTGGTCGTACTGAAGCGTAGCAAACACATAGTACACAACAATACTAAAAATCATTGAAAAGAAATAAAGGCTGTACCGACTAATATTTTTGCGCATATTCTTTTTAACAAGATCAAATACGGTCATAGCCTTCACCGCCTAATGCGCCTTGAATGTTCATAATTCGTTTGAAAAATTCTTGTCTCGTTTGTTCGCCTTTAAACAGCTCCGTGTAAATTTGTCCGTCTTTAATAAACAGCACGCGGCTGCAGTAGCTTGAAGCCAGCGGATCATGCGTCACCATAATAATGGTGGCACGGTCTTCTTGATTTAACTGGGACATCTTTTCAAGCAGGCTTGAAGCGGCCTTGGAATCAAGAGCTCCGGTAGGTTCATCGGCGAAAATAACGGCTGGATTCGTAATAATTGCTCTCGCTGCTGCAACGCGCTGTTTTTGTCCACCAGAAATCTCATACGGGTACTTACCCGCCAGCTCATAGATGCCTAGTCGCGTTGCGGTGTCTTTCAGCTTCGCTTCCATTTCTTTCTTAGACATTTTTGTAACCGTAAGCGGCAGAAGAATATTTTCTTTTACTGTTAACGTATCCAGTAAATTATAATCTTGAAAAATAAATCCTAGATGATTGCGTCTGAAAGCAGACAGCTTCTTATCTTTCATGAGCGCTACGTTTTCTCCTTGAATCCATACCTCGCCATCTGTGGGACGGTCAATCGTTGAAAGAATGTTCATCAGCGTCGTTTTTCCCGCTCCAGATGGTCCCATAATACCGACAAACTCTCCTTCTTCGATTGTAAAATCAATTCCTTGTAGCGCTTCGTATACGTTTCCTCTTGATCCAAACGTTTTGGTTACATTTTTCCCTTCAAGGACAATACTCATTTCCCTTCCTCCTTTCGTTCTTTTGTAGGCCACACGCTTTTCACCCGCTGCGGCAGCTCATTTTTTGTTATAATGTCATATTTCCGAACTTCGTTACCTCGAACAAAAAGGTCAATAACCGTTCCTTCTTTTAACTGTTTAATCGTCGTAAACGTTTGAAAAGTTGTTTGTCCTTTTTCGTTTATTACTGAAATGGTATATTGAACTCGTCCATAGTCGTCCACTTTTTTTGCTTCTTTTGGGATGATCCCGTATTGATGCTCCGTTGCGGCGTTTTGATAAATCTTTACTCCTCCTATACATGCTCCCACAATAAAAATCAGGGCTAAAAGGCTAATCCACTTTCGCTTCATGTACGTTCCCTCCTTGTGTATAGCTCTATCTTACTTCGTAACAAGGAAAGATTCGTTTGAAGCAGATGACAATCTCGGCTTTCAACCTTACATTTTTGAAAGGTTATCAAAAGAATTCGGTTTGTAGAAGGTCAAAATTACCGTGGTTCCTTCGTGTAAAAGTGAATGTACCTCTATTCGATGGCCAAGAGCATCTGTAATTTTTTTTGAAAAATACAGCCCTAGCCCCGTAGCTCCTTTCGATTTTCTTCCGACATTTCCTGTAAATCCTTTTTCAAATATGCGCGGAAGGTCTTGTGGTGGAATGCCCTCCCCTTGGTCAACGATAAATAACTTCACATACTTCGGCGTTTCTTCACTAAAAAAAGAAAGCTTTCCTTCTAGAGGGCTATATTTAATTGCATTGGATAACACTTGCTTCACAACAAACTGCATCCACTTTGGGTCAGTGTGCACTAACGTATCTAGATTCTTTTCATCAATATGCAGTCTTTTCTCAATACACCATTTCGAGAAATACGCAACGTTTGGAAAAACAAGTTCGCTTAGCGACACTGCCTGCACCTGGTAATCTTTTTCTAAGTGACGCAGACGTGCGGCATATAAATTCTGATCTACTAACCCATCAATTTTCATCCATTCATCTTCAATATCCTTAAGCCAAGGCCATTTATAAAGCTCTGTACGACGAGCGTTAATAAGCAGCTTCATAGCAGTAAGCGGCGTTTTGATTTCATGAACCCACGTCGTTATATATTCCTGCTGTTCTCGCTGCTGTACGTGAAGAGCGTGAGTTTGTCTGCGATAGACACGATCTATACGCTGCAGCAGACTCAGCATGTCTTCATCTGCTTTCGTTCGCACGTATGAATGCATTTCTTGTAAATCGTACGCGTCATTCTGCAGCATTAAACTTAATCTTTTTATAAATCTTCTTTCTTTTACTCCTCTCCATAAAAGAAACAGAATTAGCATACACAGCGTTAAAAGATTCAAGTACCAAAACGAAGTAGACGATACCTTAATATCATACTCGAGAAGCAGCAGAGCATCGATTACACTCAGCCATAGAAGAACGAATAGAATCCAGCTTAGCCTTTCTCTTAAAAAACTTTTCCACATTTTAATTCACCAGATATCCTTGACCTTTTTTGGTCACGATTTGATCATTCAGCCCGATTTCTTCCAGCTTGGTACGAATGCGTGTGATGTTGACTGAAAGCGTATTGTCACTTACAAATTTCTCATCTTCCCATAATCTTCGCATAAGCTCTTCTCGCGATACAATCTTGCCTCGCTCTTCCAAAAGAAGCCGTAAAATAAAAAATTCATTTTTCGTTAAATGAACTTCTCGATCGTTATAATGCAAACTTCCTTTTTTTAAGTCTAGCACCGCGCCGTTCCACTCGATAACGTCTGAAATCGTGTCTCCATACGAATACGTTCTGCGCAGAAGTGCCTGCACTTTAGCAATAAGAACATCCAAGTTAAACGGCTTTTGGATATAGTCATCCGCCCCAACATTCATTGCCATAACAATGTCCATTGGATGTTCACGAGACGACAGAAATACGATAGGAGTTTTTGAAACTGTACGTATTTGCTGACACCAGTAAAACCCGTCATATACAGGTAAATTCACGTCTAAAATGACCAATTCTGGGCTTTCTGCAATAAATACTTCCATTACCTTTTGAAAATCTTCTACTCCAGCCACTTCAAATGACCACTGTTCGAATTTTTCTTTCACTAATTCATATATTTTGCTATCGTCTTCTACAATTAAAATTTTCATACCTTCACCTCTGTATTCTCCTATGTATTATGTATACCCGACTGTTGAGGGTTTTCTTAAAAGTTCATCTAACCCATTAGCATGACGGCAATTTTCTTAAAAATAAACTTTTTATGTCTGTAAAATGAAGAATGAACGAGTATTATCGTAGTGTAAACTTGTGCATGATACAAGTATCTCTGTTTAAATACTACAAAATAATGACAATATCGTTAATAAGTAATCTTTAAACTCCATTAAATGCTCATTTTTTGTTACTATAGTATATAAGATGAAAACTTAAACTAATTTGACATGTGGATATGTAAAAAGGAGCTAGTTATCAATGAGTGTACCCAACAAATTACGCGACAACGCAATGGTGATGTTAAAAGAGACAAGCCGAACATTTTTTATTCCAATTAGCCACTTGCCGGCAGAATTGCAAGATGCAGTAGGATCTGCTTACTTATGTATGAGGGCAATTGATGAAATTGAAGATCACCCTGAGCTAGAAGCCGGTGTAAAAAGCCGCTTGCTTTACGCCATTAGTGACCTGTTAAAAAAGTCTTTTAACGAAGACGACTACATGGCATTAGTAGGTCCTTATCAAGCTGATTTACCTGACGTAACGCTTCAGCTCGGCAACTGGATTGCGCTTTGTCCGACTGGAGTTGCAGATCAAGTATTAGATGCAACTTCTATTATGGCCAAAGGAATGGCCGATTGGGTAGAAAAAGACTGGCATATTCAAAATGAAGCGGATTTAGATGACTATACGTTCTATGTAGCTGGTCTAGTAGGCGTGATGCTTAACGACATTTGGAAATGGTATGACGGCACGGATACAGACAAAGAATTAGCCATTGCATTTGGACGCGGCTTGCAGTCTGTAAATATTCTGCGCAATACCTCGGAAGATTCAGAGCGTGGAGTCAGCTTCTTCCCTAACAACTGGAGCAGAGAAGATATGTTTGCCTATGCTCGCCGCAATCTGTCACTAGGAAAGAAATATTTAGAAGATGTCAAATCGCTTCCGATTCTTCATTTCTGTAAAATTCCGTTAGCGCTTGCCGATGGAACGTTAAACGCCTTAATGAAAGGAAAAGAAAAAATGACGCGTGACGATGTAAATAAAACGGTAAGTGAAGTTGTGGATATGTAAAAGCAAAAGCACGGAGCCCATTGGTTCCGTGCTTTTTATATTTCTACCTGCAGACTTTCATATAAAGCAGTGATTTCCCCTTGAATAATGGGGTAGCGTTTCAGGGTCGGAACACTTGAAAGCTTTGGCGCTCGCTTTTGCTCTGCTGCTGCGGCTAGCTGAGCAAACGTTTCTTGAAGCTCTCGCTTTTCCGTTTCTGACAGCTCATATCCTTCATACGACGCAAGAAGCATATAACCTAACTGCTGCGTAGCGACAACTGCCGGCCACAGTCCTTCAAGCTTGACGGCCGTTTTAGAATATTCTCCAATCACATTATCATAAAGCGCCCGAAGATTAACTAGTTCCCCTTGAAGCTTATTTCTTTCTTGTTTAATTCTTTCTTCATCTTGTTCAGTGCTTAGCATTTCTAAAAATTGTCCTTCTTTTCGAATGACATCTCCAAGTAAATACGGCAGACGAAGCGAAGAAGCTCGTTTAAAAACTAATACCGTACCGACCACTCCAATAACAGAACCAATAACAATATCAATCACCCGAGCGGACGTAAAATAGCTAATCGCTTTGTCCGGATGACCGCTTTCAGCAATTAAAAGAGCATTCGGTGTGATAAAAAGCGTACCGAGCGCGTAGTTTTTAACAATCACAATTTCAATCGTTGACTGAAGCACAAAGACAATGAGCGCAATGACAATTCCCGTTGGTTCAAGCATGAGAATCCCGGTTCCAATTAAAATACCTAAAATGGTTCCGACAGAGCGTTGAATACCTCGCTGAACCGTTGCACGAACGGTTGCCCCAAGCATCACTCCTGCACACGTGAGAGGAATCCAGTAAGACCTTGGAATGTCTGTCGTGTAGGCAACAGCTGCGGCGATAATCATAATAATTCCGTAGCGCAAAGCGTTTTTAAGTACATACGAACGTTTGTGAAAAGCAGCTTTTAACCGTGCTTTTACGCTGCCTTGTGAAAATTGAATATACTCCGTTTCTTTTAATTCCTTCATTTGAAGAACGTCGTTTACATCTAGTAATAATGTGCGCAGCTCTTCTTTGATGGACAGCTCTTCAATTTCTTCTCGCACGTCTCGAATTTTTTTATGTTTTTTTAACGTGGCCATTTCGGATGCGAACGTTTCAATTACCGCTTGTGCTTTTTTCGAAACAGCCGGATTAAAATCATTCGCAGCGGCCATCACAAAAATAAACAGCCCTTCAGCTTTTTGGTTTAATAAAAACAGCCGGTGAGAAAACGATGATTTTTTTCGATTAATTTTCGCTTGCTTCATCGCTGTTTCCGCTGCCCGAAGCTCTACAACCGTTTTGTGCTGCTCAGCGTGAAACGATTCCGTGCCAAGTGATCCAACAAATGAAGCTAGCTGCCTATAAGCTTTCGCCACAGCGGCCGTTTCAGGCCCTCGCGGATTAATAAGCCAGCCACTCATGCTAATACACCAAGATAGTGCTCCTCCTAAAAAAACGAGGCCTGCATGCAAAAAAACTGCCTGTAAATTCGGAGCTGGAATGCTTGTACTCACTGCAAATGAAAGGACAAAAAACATCGCGGAAGGTCCCGGAATTTTTAAAGCTCCGAAGATATAAACCGATACGGCTCCAATCACACCAAATAAAATAGTTTTCATCCACTCCACGTCAGCAAATAAAGAGCCGAGTGTAAAGCACAGCGTAACGCCAAGCAAAGCTAAAAATAACTTAACGGCACGCTGCGCGTAAGGTTCATCTTTTGTATACAAATATGTAAAGCCGCCAATACTTGCAATGAGTCCGTACTGCAAATGACCAAACAAAATGCCTATTAAAATCGGCAAACTTGAAGACAAGCCCGAGCTGATTCCTCTTACCCACGGAGAAGAAGCGTGGTTAAAGCGAAAAGCAGCTTTGATTCCCGGCGCTTTTGGAGAAGCTTCAATTTTATGATGAATTTCCGTATGGTTATATGTTGGTGACTTTTTGTCATCATTCACCTTGCCCTCCTCCTTTCTCTTCATATATCTTTCCTGTTCTTAAAACGAGATAAACCTAAAAAACCGCTGTTCCTATCCGTATTGTGTTTAGGAACAGCGCTTTTTATCCTTTTAAGCAGCGTACAGAAAAAACAAAAAGCAGATGAAACGAATGTCTCATCTGCTTTTTACTAACAGCTCTACTGCTTCTTTTACTAAGTTTTCCGTGTTCTCGCCTTTTTCAATGCTTTCTCTTACGCATTGTTCAAGGTTTGTGCTGACAATAACACCCATCGTGCGATCAATTGCGCTTCTGGCTGCTGAGAGCTGTGTCACAATGTCACGGCAGTCTTTTCCTTGTTCCATCATATTTAAGACGCCTTTTAACTGACCTTCAATACGTTTCAACCGATTTTTAACTTGCTTATCATATTCCATCATACTACTACCTCCGCTCATGCATGATTGCGTTTGTTGCTTTTAAGCTTACACAAGAAGTAAATGTACACACAACTTTATACCTATTAGGGTATGATGTCAAGTAAAGGAAGTTGACTCTTTTTTTTCACCTAGGACCCATAGACATACAATTAGACACTTCACACTCCATTTAAACTGAATCGTAAGTAAGGTACACACCGTAAAGTATAACTCCTAGAATATTCTGAGGCCTTTTGAATCTTACAGATAAGACAAAATGATCATTTTTACATAATTGTTAATACTTGTTTACACCGTATTTATTGTCCTGTAATCTAAACTTAGCAATCTGAGAGTATAGTTAAGCTGTAAAAACGACTACACTGGAGGTTTGAGATGAGTACATACGGGAAAAAATTAATGGCAAGTCTATTCATTATCATTGCATGCGTTTTAGGGTTTATAGGACATGCGGCGTTTTTAGCTCCTGAAAAAACGGAAGCCGAAGTAAACTATGATGCAACGCTTTATTTTCCACTGGACCGATATCCTGAAACGGGTGATCATATTCGCGACGCGATTGCCGCTGGTCACTCTTCCGTTTGCACAATTGATCGCGACGGTGCTGAAGCGAATCGGGAAGAATCGCTGAAAGGATACCCAACAAAAACAGGATATGACCGCGACGAATGGCCAATGGCTATGTGCGAAGAAGGCGGAGCGGGAGCTGATATTCGCTATATTTCACCTTCTGATAACCGCGGAGCGGGCTCATGGGTTGGAAATCAATTAGAACAATACCCAGATGGTACACGCGTACAATTTATCGTGCAATAATAGCTGAACAAGCTTTACTTTGAAGAGGTGAAAAGATGAAAACAAAATGGAAAGAACAAGAGCTAACGATGTCATATCATCAGTTTACGCTGTTTCAAAAAGGACAGCCAAAGCCCCATCACGACTGGAGTGATGAAGATATTCAAAAAGGATATGTCGCAGACGATAAAGCTATTTCATTTGAAGCCGTGTCGAACACAAAAGCCATTGTCGAAGTGTGGGTAAACGAAACTCCAGACGCATCAAAGGCTGAAAAGACCACTCGCCTTCCTTTTCACGTCGAAAGCGATGGGATTGAAATCAAAAGCGTCCTATCTGAAACTTTAAGCTATGATATTCCAAAAGGATATTATTACGTTACGTGCCTGACCATTCCTCTTCAAGAAAAAACAAACTCAGGCCTTTATTTAGTGAAGTATTTGCTGCATTTTGAAAGTCAATAAAAAAAGACGACCTACTGTAGACAGTTCAGGTAATATACAACACTAATAACTCATAAAAAGCTCAGAGCGATATATAGCTCTGAGCTTTTTGGTGCAAGATACTAAAATATCCATCCGTTAAAGACCATGCCTAAATTAATAATAAAATGAAAAACTACGGCTGGGTATATGCTTTTCGTCTTTAAAACGACAAATGCATAGAAAAGTCCACCAAAAGAAAAAAGTAAACTTGTTACCACAGGAATTCCTATTGATATGTGCAAGAGACCAAATCCAATACTCGTAATAAAAACAGCGTAAAAAGTCGATAGATTACTTTTTAATTGAGATAACATGATCCCTCTCCAAAGCACCTCTTCTAAAATAGCGTTTATGATTGAGAATACTATACCGTATATGACGAATGATTTTGTATAGCTTATATCTTCAGCGAATAGTAAAGGTACAAAAATTGTAGCCGAACCAATTAGACCAAACAGTAAAAAATACGTTAGTTTAATTGAATGATGTGCCATCACTATACGTTTCTGCCAGTCTGGTAATGATGCAAAAAGAAATACCTTTTGCTTGGACAATAAAATTGAAAGCAATAGTCCACCTATGATAAACAAAAGTAAAACTCTGTTTACAATGATTTTCATCTCTTTAGATAGATCCCATTCAATGAAATAATTGCTTCCTACTTGAAACATACATGTCCCTACTAAAAAGAATAGAAACAGAGAAACCGTTGAACGATATTTAAAGGTTAAAGCATAGATAAAAAGCAAGCCTATGATAGGCAACAGTCCCGCAGCAAATAACTTATAAGAAAAAAGAATAATACCCGAGAAAAATAAACTTATTATAAAGATGAGTAATACATTTATTCGTAAATATTGGATATAAAACTCCTCCTTTCACTGTCCTTCTGATTCGCTTTATGGTAGTTGGACTTTAACCAAAGAAATTTTATTCAAGCAATGTAAATAAACTGAATCCATCCATAAAAATAAAAAATCGAGGGTAAAACCTTTGCGATTTCACTCTCGATTTTTCGTACTACTATTTCAGACACTCAAGACACTGACCGTTCTCTGTTTATTTACCGTGGTATTCATAAGTTTCTTTATTTGATATAAACGGGCTAATTTCACCAAGTGAGAACAGGTGGAGCTCATGCATCGCTCTTGTGCATGCTGTATAAAATAAATTTCTCTCATATTCATCCTGATAACATTCACTCGAGGCATTGTAAATGATGACTGCATCAAACTCAATTCCTTTTGCTAAGTAGGCTGGCAGGACAAGCATGCCTTTTTCAAATGAACTTGTTTCTTTTGTCAGTAGCCTTGCAGACATCGAATCAGGCAGTGCTTGGAATGCTTCTCGGCTTTCTTCAGCAGTTTTGGCAATAACAGCAATTGTTTTATAGTTTTGCTGCTTCAATTCATTAATTTTGTGTATAATTGCCTCATGCAGATCTTTGACGTTACCTGCAGCCGTCACGGTCGGCTTCGCTCCGTCTCGATTAAACGGATCGATTAAATGGCCGTTTGCCACCATATCCCTTGAAAACTCGACAATTTGACGCGTTGATCGATAGCTTCTTGTAAGAGTCAGCGTTTCTGCTTCTTTCTCTTCGTACAGTTCGCTTGAAAGAATGGTCGGTGCGTTCAAGGCGTGCGCATAAATCGCTTGATTCAAGTCTCCAAGCAGCGTCATTCTAGCATGCGGAAACAGCTCTTTTAAAAACGCTAGCTGAAACGGTGAATAATCTTGTGCTTCATCAATAAACAAATAGCGAATGACAGGATTGGCTTTTCGCCCTTCAATTTGATCTTTTATATACAAGTAAGGCGTTACATCTTCATAAGACAGCTTCATGTTCATAACTCTTTCCACCGTGTTTTTAGCTGTTTCGTCCCACCCTTCTACGTGGGAAAAAAGGTGATGTCTTTCAAACAGCTGCATATAGATACGGCGAATATCGATAAATTTAAGCTGTTTGATGGCCTGCTTAATAAATTTCATTTTCTTAGCTACAACGGCTTTAGCTAAATACGCTTGTTCACGGTCAAAGTCATCAAATGAACTTTCCGTATAGCCTTCCTTTTTCTGCAGATGCTGATAGGCCTCGACATAATCTTCTTTTTCTAAAAGCTGAATTTCTTCTTGAACCCAATCTTTTTTACGTTCAAGTTTTTCAAGCTGGTTGATGAGCTTAAGCGCCCACTCGGCTACGAGCTGCATTCTGTTAGGAATGGAAATTCCCGTATCAAGCGAATAGAAATAAGATAACAAACGCCGAGCAGATAACACGATTTCGCCGCGAAACTTAATATTTTTAAAAATGATGTCTTTAGTAGACAGCTCTTCGATATACGCATCTACCTGCTTTTTAAATTCACGGCTTGCTTTGTAGCGGATTTCCTGCATTTTTTGTTTTTTTACCGCAGCATCTTTTTCCGTTAATAAATATTCAATTTGAACGAACAAATCCTCCACGTCAAACTCGTTTCCTAACCGTCCGTCGGCATATTGCTGAAACGTTGTTTGTTTCATATTGTCTTCTCCAAGCTCCGGAAGAACAGTTGAGACGTAGCTGTTAAAAAGCGGATTTGGCGAAAACAGCATCATGTTTTCTGCAGTCAGCTGCTTTCGGTGATGATAGAGAAGATAAGCCACCCGCTGAAGAGCTGCAGACGTTTTACCGCTCCCTGCTACTCCTTGGACGATCAGCACTTTATTTTTTTCATTTCGAATAATTTGGTTTTGTTCTTTTTGAATGGTCGCTACAATACTTTTCATTTGACTGCTTGCGTTGTGTCCGAGCACTTCTTGAAGCAGCTCGTCTCGAATGGTAATTCCTGTATCAAACATGCTTTTAATTACGCTATTTTCGATAATAAACTGACGCTTTAGCTTCATCTCGCCTTTTATCGCTTCACCTGGCGTTTCGTACTGCGCTTTTCCCGGTGAATAATCATAATAAAGACTCGAAATAGGCGCACGCCAATCATAAATTAAAAACTCTTCATCTTTTTGATCCATTAAAGAGCCCACGCCCACATAAATAGCTTCCGCTTCTTTTTCACCATTCTCTATAAAATCAAAACGTCCAAAATAAGGGGATTGCGTTAGCTTTTTTAATGTTTTTAATTGATCATACGCTTGTCTATGGGTAATTTCACGTTCAGCTAAAAGTTCTGCCTGCTGCTTAATGCTCGTAAATGTCTCAATCACGTCATCCGGCTCATCCATATTAACCGTGACATCGTCCCAAAACGTGCTTCGCAAATCGACAATTTCGCCTTTTACGCTTCCTACGCTTTTGCCTATTTTTTCAGCTTTTTGGCTGATTTCTTCGACTACCCAATCAACTCGCTGCTGTTCTTCTGTTAAATTTTTATCTTTCACTTATCCACACCCCTTACACACGTTACCCGATAACAAAACTTGTTACCGGGTAAAAGCGATCATTGTTTATTTTTTCAGAGTCTACATACTTCCCTACTAAGTTCGTAAATCCCTGCTATGTAACCATATTATGTCTTAATTTCCACCGTTAGTATACTGAAAAATAATGAGCTCCACAACAAAAAGGGCTGAGAAAGTCTCAAGCCCCTTATCTTTATAAGTTGTTCCTCTACTTATTAGCTATTACTGTTTCCAAAAAGTTAGCATATGAATGATGGCTGTCACCACTTCTACTCCTTGAAACGCCAGTAAACCTGCTGCTGCCGCTGTAAACAATCCGACTACCGCTTCTTTAAAAATGAATGGCATTGATACCAGCTCCTTTGCTTATTTAAAATAAGTAGATTTGTTATCATTCTACTCCTTTTTTCAGAATTTTCAATACCATTTTGCCAATGAAATAAAATAAAAACGCTTTCACTTTATAGGAAATAAAGTGAAAGCGCTTTTTAAGCTTCCTTTTCTAATGCATTGAGCGCAAGTGAATATTCTAATCCTTTCCCTTTTTGCACAATATGCTGCACTTTACCCATGTTGCATGCTTCTTGCGCACTAACGGTCATACCGTTTGTTAACTTCAGCTGCACAGGTTCTTCTGCAATTCGTACGTCGCATGCTAAAGCTAACTCATACCCTCCGCCAAACGTAAAGTTTGTAAGAAGCGCAATCGTTTGTTTGGAGCTGCATGAAATGCGCTGAAAAATCGCTCGAGCTGTTACTGCATGAATCGGCTGATAAAGCCTTCCTGTTTCTTCACGCAGGAAAGAAGTTGTTCTATGATCGCCGTTCATTTTATAGTACTCTCCCATAAATACAATAGATCCAACCGACGCATCGTGCTGCAGCTCATTCATCGTTTCTTGCAGCTCATACATAACTTCACTGTTCAAACGATTAAGCATCGACTGATTCATTCGTACAACCGCCACGTGATTTCTTTTTTCTACTTTGATAAATCTTTTCATCGTTCCTCCGCCCTTTCCCCTGTCGTCCTTTATAAATAAAGCGCTTTCAAAATATTTCGCTTTTTAATAGAAAAGTTATTTTCATAGTTTCATCATACAACAAACTCATAATTATTTCCATTACTTTTTTAATTTTCCGTCAATAATTCCATGAATCATTTCCATGTTTTTATCAAATAAGACGTGCTATAGTATAGACAGCACAAATTCAGCTGGACTCACGGATAAAAGGAGTAATCACTATGAAATACGACTTAACAAAATGGGAGCCTCACGGCTATTCTTGCCCTGTGGAAGCAGCCGTTGATGTAGTCGGAGGCAAATGGAAAAGCGTCATTTTATATCAATTATCGAAGGAACGCCGGCGCTTTAATGAACTGCGCAGACTCATTCCAGGCGTGACGCAGCGAATGCTCACGCTGCAGCTTCGCGAACTTGAGCGCGACGGAATTATCCACCGCGAAGTCTACAAACAAGTTCCGCCTAAAGTAGAATATTATTTAACGCCTTTTGGAGAAACTCTCATTCCTATTATCGAGCTGATGTTTAAATGGGGATATGATCATACGGATAAAATTGCTGAAGCGAGAATTCAGGCAGAGAAAGAGTAAAAAGCACGCAAAGCGTGCTTTTTTTATACATGTTTACGAATCAATAATTCTTCTAACCCGTACACAAACGTGCTTTCAATCGGCTTTAACTCAAATGCCGGGCTCCAGTCCATATGCGGATAGCGGTCAATCAGTTCAGCCAGCATAACTTTTGCTTCTATTCGAGCAAGCGGTGCTCCTAAGCAAAAATGAATCCCTCTTCCAAATGCCATATGGATATTTGGCTTTCGATCGATTTGAAATACATCCGGGTCTTCAAAATACTGCGCATCTCGGTGCGCGGATCCCATCCATGGAACGACGTGTTCGCCCGCTTTTAATTTCTTCCCTGCAAGAACCACATCTTTTTTTACGATTCGGTGAAGAGCCTGAACGGGTGAACGATAGCGAAGAACTTCTTCAATCGCAGAAGGTAAAAGTTCTTTTTCTCGTTTGAGTCGTTCAAAAGAAGCTTTATCTTCCATTAAACAATAAATCGTATTTGAAATTAAGTTCGTGGTTGTTTCGTTGCCTGCAATCAGCAGCAAAATGGAAAACCCGACGATTTCTTCATCCGTTAGCTGCTTCCCTTCTTCTTTTGCCTGAAGAAGCACGGAGATAATATCATCCCCTGGATGCGTGCGTTTTTCTTCAATGATTTTATAAAAATAAGTTTCGAGCTCATCATTTGCTTTCATTTTATCTTGCTGCAATTTTTCGAGCGTTTCGCGTTCATTATTCGACGGACCCGCTACGATAATATCCGACCAATCTTTAAACTGACGCTGATCTTCTATCGGCACGCCTAAAATATCGGCAATTACCATAACCGGAAGCGGATAGGAAAGATGCTCGACTATATCAATATCTTCAAGATGCTCAACTTCTTGTAATAATTCGTGTGTAATACGCGCAATTTTAGGCTCCCATGCTTTCATTGCTTTAGGCGTAAAAGCTTTATTAACAAGCGCTCTCATTTCAGCATGCTTAGGCGGATCAATATTAATTAGGCTCGTTCCTAGAGCAGTTTGTCTTTGGTTTTGTGGAGGTCTTCGATCAGAAGAAAAAATATTCTTTTGTTCTAGCACTTCTTTGACTCCAGCATAGTGAAAAACATCCCATACCTGCCTTTCTTCGTCCCATTGCACAGGCGCGCTGTTTCTCATCTCTTCATACCATGAAAAAGGATTAAAGCGCTCTTCTTTTGATTGAATCGTATTCACTTGACGGACAATTCCGTTTTCTCTTTCGGTTTTCATGTTAAAACCTCCCCGTATCGTTCAAATAGACTGACTATGTAGTCATCTATGACCAAATAGTACCATATATACGAATTTCCTTAAAAATGATAGCTGTATATTTTAGTAAAAATGAATCGATAGAAGGATATATTTTACAAAAAAAAGGTAGGCGCATAGCGCCTACCCTTTTTAAGAATAATGTTCTTCTGGCTTTTGTAATCGGTTGTCTAACGCGTACGCGCCGCTTCCTGCTAGAATCACATGAAGCGAAACAGCAAAAAGGGCAATCTCAAGCTCATAGCCGCCTGTAAAACCAGCACCGCTTTTCGCTGTAAAAATAGCGCCAATCATCACGATCGCAAACAGAACACCTATTAAGCGCGTTTGAAACCCAAGAATCATAGCAGCTCCTCCTACGAATTCAATAACAGCAACTGCGTAAGCGAAAAACGCGGGAATCCCCATGCTGTGGAAAAAACCGACCGTATTATCAATACCGCTTTGAAATTTGCCAAGTCCATGAATAAAAAACGTTAGTCCTAACATAAGACGAAGTAAAAACGTTCCAAGCTGATAGCTTTTCATTTCTTTTCCTCCTTTTTTACTTTTGTCTGCACATGTAACAATTTTAGTTACAACTGTGAACAAATTCAAGAGGTTAGAACAGAAAAACAAGATATCAGCAAATTTCTTTACCTCATTTTAAACATTTTTTTTGAAAATAAGACCATGCTTCCTGCTCAGTCACGCTGAAGATACGATAGAAATGCAAAAATATGATCCTGAATAATGAGTTCTGCCGTAGCAGAATGGCTCTTTAATGATAAGTGTTCAGAATATCGAAATCTGTTAAATTTATTTACATCAACATGGTGAACGGCCTGCACATGGAAACCCCCTACTATGGCTTTTACTTGGGCAAAAGGCGGTACAGCAAGAGATTCGGGCTCAATTTTCTCGAGGCACTCTCTGCTTATGGCATGAGGAACAGCTGTCATGGAGCTCATTAATAAATCTTTTCTTCCTATTGTCTCGTTCAACACGTACTTCCACCCCTGGACCACATGCGTGAGCTTTTCTTCATCTTCACATATGTTTAAAGCTACATCGACACCGCTCGCTACCGCTGCAGCAAACGGATACAACTCCTGAGCTGAAAGAACAAAGTCCCCGTCTATGAAGAGAAGAATATCTCCCGTTGCTGCAAGTGCTCCTGCAGCTCTTCCGCAATCATGCCCTAACCGCTCATCGTAAACAATAGTTTTAACACCCTGTTCTTTGGCATACTTCTCCGACTGATCCGTAGAGCCGTTAATCACAACAATAATTTCTAACGGTTCAAGTTTTCTTGCTTCTGCAATCACTTGTTTGATTGTTCCTTCTTCGTTGCAAACCGGAACAATAACAGACAGCTGTTTGCCTCCATAAAAAGAAGATAATTTCCCCCAGCCGTGCTCCACAACTGGAAGAGGCTGTGCGAGCATATCCACTCGCCTTTTACGATTTGACGCAAGCGTATAATATGTTTGAAGAAGCTGCTGGTAGGATTGAATTCGTTCTCTGCTACGCAGCGGCCGATCAAACGGACGAAAGCTTCCCTTTCCCTGCGTTTCGATCGTAATATGCGAGCTTACACGATACTGTGTTAAGAACGTCACAAATAAAGAAAGAGGCGGCAACTCCCAGTGGTTCTTTAATACGCTTACTAGCACACCGTAAGGCGCTTTTAAACAAGCGTTGGCACGATGAGGCTTTCCAAGTGCATGATGCAGAACCGTACTCCACGTCAGCTCGCTGCGGTTAAAAGCATTCATCTTTGTTTTTTCCCACTTGTTTAGCACCACATCGCTATGTTCAAATAACAGCGGCTGAACAAAACGCTCAAGCTCGGAAGCCGAAAGAATAATATCGCCGTCTACAAATAAGACGGCATCTCCTTTAGCAGCCTTTGCCCCTTCCATTCTCGCTTCATGTGGAAAAAGGCGTTTTTCTACTACTTTTACCGTACATCCCTCTTCTTTCGCTATTTTAACTGAAGCATCGGTACAGCCGTTTGCAACTACGATAATCTCAAGCACGTTCACTTTTTTAATTTGTTTAAGCACGTTTTTTAACATTTCTTCTTCATTGTAAACGGGCAGAACGACAGAAAGAGTTTTCATTGATATCCCCCCTAAAAAAAGAACCACTGAACAATTCAGCGGTTTCATTCATTTAAAATACCTCTTGTATCCACAACTTTTTTTGCGTATTTTACAATTGACCAATCGATTTGACTGTGATCGGTTAATACAAGTACAATATCGCTTTTTTCAACTTCTTCTTTTGTCAGCGGTACAGAAAAATACGTTTGCTTATTTAATATAGCGGAGTCAATATAAGGGTCATGATACGTCAGCTCATATCCTTTTGCTAAAAGACCTTCACATACCGTCAGCGCCGGCGATTCACGCATATCATTTACATCTTTTTTATACGCCATGCCTACAACAAACACTCGTTTCTCATTTGCTGCCAGCTGCTTTTCAACACGTCTAATCACTTTATTTGGCATTTCTTCATTAATATGATGAGCGGCTTCAATAAGTTCGCTCGTTAAGCCATTTTGCTTTAGTTTCCATAGGAAATAAAGCGGATCAACGGGTATGCAGTGTCCTCCAATTCCAGGACCTGGATAATAAGGAGTGAATCCAAATGGCTTAGTAGATGCAGCTTGTAAGACCTCATAAAAGTCTATTCCTAATTCCTCACACAGCTCGTTTGTTTCGTTCACCAACGAAATATTGACCAGGCGCTGAATGTTTTCAAACAGTTTGCACATTTCTGCTACTTTTGGAGAAGAAACAGGCACCACCTGTTGAAAAATACTTTCATAAAACGTCTGCACGTGATGAAGGCAGTCTTTGCTGTAGCCGCTAATTACTTTTGGAATATGCTCAATATCGTATGATTTGTTTGCCGGATCAACTCGTTCTGGAGAATAAGCTAGATAAAAATCTTTACCTGCCTGTAAGTTGGAATCTTTCAAAATAGGCAACACGACTTCTTCAAGCGTGCCTGGGTAAGTAGAGCTTTCATAAATAACGGTTTGCCCTTTTACCATCTGTTCTTTTAAGAATGCAGATGCGCTAATGACTGGTCCTAGATCGGGGTTATGATTTTCTGTAATAGGAGTTGGCACGGTCACAACTACATAATCGCATGCTTGAAATGCAGAGATACCTTTTTGTAACTCATATGCTTCAAAATTTTTCTCGCTTTGAATCACATCACTATGCACATCTGGAATATAGCTTTTCCCTTGTTTTAGCGCCTCAATTTTTCGTGCGTCAATATCAAGACCAACGACGCTATAGTTTTTCTTTGCAAATAAAAGAGCAAGCGGCAATCCAACATAGCCAAGACCAATAACAGCAACTTTTTTATTCATTCTTCAACACCTCAAACAAGATATCATGTCTTCGTATGTCCGGAAGAAACTCGCCTCTTTCACTTGTTTGGCTAATATAGTATGCAAGGGCCTCAACATAATCTCCTAGAATGCGCTGCGTTGATGCCGCCAAACCTTTGACTTTCATGTGCTCCTTTCGAATCCGGTTCGTTCGCGCCACATCAACAAAATGAACGGGCTGAACCATAAAGCCGTACATAATACTTTTTAATTGAAATAAAGGTGGAATAATAAGAGATTCGTAGCCAACTTTCTCCATTACATCCCGTTTAATTGCATGCGGAATCGCCGTCGTTGTATTGATTGTCAAATCGGGACGTTTGCAAATGATATTAAGAAAATATTTCGCCGCACTTACAGAGTGAATAGGATGCACTTCATCCAGCAGACACTCTAAATTATTAAGCGCTACATCAATTCCTTGATCAGCTGCTTCTAGATACGGACGTAAATTTTCTGCAGAAATGACGATATCCCCATCTACGAACAAGCAAACTTCACCGCTGCTGTACATGGCACCGATTGCTCGAGGTACATTATGTCCAAGCCGCTGCTTGTAATGAAGAACAGTAGCACCCGCTTCAATTGCTCGCTTAACCGTCACTTCATCGGCTCCGTTAGCAACCACGATGATTTCTTCCACTCCTGCTTTTTTCACTTCTTGGATCACGCTTGCAATCGTTTCTTTTTCTTCACCTACTGGAATAACGGCACTGTACTTAACGCCTGCTTTCCGCTTCACGCTTGGTGTATAAGCGGAAACAACTTCTCGGTTTCGATTGCCGTCTGTTAGTCCGCCTCTTATTCCTTTTTCTTCAATAAGATGAGCTAACGCTTTAATGTGATCTCCAATGATATAGTTAGTGGAAATAGGAAAAGGGGAATTGGTAGGAATGGTTTTATGAGTGTTTCGAATCTTGTTTGTATAAATAACGTCTGAAGAACACGGTGCAACAATTGACATTCCTTTTAAAAGAGCAATCGTATGAGCGAGGGGTGGATGAGCTAAGTTTTCGTATCCGATTTTAGCTGCTGATGTTTTTTTGATGGCATGAGGAATAGCTGTTAAGGCTTGAACAGATAAATCTTCACGCTGTAAGCACAAGTTCAGCATATATTTGGCAACAGAAACAGGATGAGGACGCACCTTTCGTTTCATAATCCATGTTAGATTATTTAAAGCGATATCATGACCGGTTTCTATAGCTTGAGTATATTTCATCAGCTCCTCATGAGAAACCGCTATATCTCCGTCCAAAAAAAGCAAAATATCTCCTTTTGCTTTTTTAGCCCCAATGGCTCTTCCAATATTAATACCTAGAGCTTCTTCATAGTAAATGACGCGGCACCCTGCACCCTCGGCTATTGCCTTAGTTGCATCACTAGATCCATTTACTACGACAATAATTTCTAACGGCTTTATTTTTTGAGCTTCTTTAAGCACAGGTAATAATGAATCTTCTTCGTTACAGACTGGAATAATGACTGATACTTTCAATCTCACTCAACTCCGCTGAAAATTCGAACATACGTGATGGCTACTAGTGGGATGGTTACGTCCGTGGGCTCACCATATGAGCTTGATGTACGCACAACAGCCGCTGCGTCCGTAACAGCAAGCAGTGTTCCATTAATAACGTCGATAGCTGTGATGATTTGCACAAATGAACCCACATTTTCTCTTAATGCATCTTGAAACATACTTTTCTCTCCTTTCGTTTAAGCGCTTTGAATAGTAACAATGCTTGTAAATGGAAGTAATACTGTTGATGTTGGAGACTCTACTAATTCTAAATAATCATCTCCTACAAATATCACAACACCTTCTAGTGGACCAGCCGTTGTTTCAATCACAACTTCTTTTCCAATATACTGCTCGGCAATTTCTTTAAAAGGTGATTCTTGAGATTCTTTAATAATATTTATTACGTATTCTTTGAACGTGTCAGAATAAACGACTTCTTCTACCGCTTTCTTTGTGTTTTCCTGAATAAATTCAGCAAATCGATTTGAAAACAACAGGTGTTTTATCTTTTCTACATAGCGACGGTAACAACAAAAAAACATAAATTTTGTTCCTCCTTTTTATACGGTTCTCCCTTCAAATTACCTACAACCATTGACGTAACTTAAGAGATTACTTTACCAATATATACAAGCTTTATCATAAAGGTGACAGAACTTTTATCACATTGTTATACAAATACGCACATGACCAGCCCGTTTTGCATAGGATTATTCCCTACTTCCTCCTACCTATTGAAACCCAAACAAAAAAAGACAAAGCTCCTAAGCTTTGTCTTTTCTTATCTATTAAATGAAGAATCAGTTGGCTGCAATACGCTTTGCTCCTATATAGCGCTCTTTCCAATAGCTTGAATTTTTATCGCTAATTGTAACGCCTTTAGAAGACGATGCGTTAATAAACTTTCCGTCTCCAAGATAAATACCTGCATGAGAAGGACCTTCTTTGTACGTTTCAAAGAACACAAGATCTCCTACCTGCGGTTCACTTACATTTTCACCTGCTTTATAGATATCTTCAACCGTTCTTGGAATATCAACGCCTACGCTTTCTTTATATACATACTGAAGATATCCGCTGCAGTCAAATCCTGAAGGTGTAGTGCCGCCCCATTTGTACGGCGTGCCCATTAAGGATTTTGCTTTGCTGATTACTTTATCCGTATTCACTTCTGATTCGCCTTCTACAACGCCGCCTTTACCTAATGCATTGTATGTATTCTCTCCAACAATTCCATCTGCTTCTAGGTTATGTTTCTCTTGAAAAGCCATAACCGCTTTTTTTGTTTCATAATTAAAATAACGCGATACTTCGCCTTTTAAAAATCCTTTATCTTTTAACACCGTTTTAACTTGTTCAACATCATCATTTGTCATCCCTTGTTTTAAAACCATGTCGCCAAACGCAGCATGTCCCATTGCCGGACTTGCAAATAAAGCTCCTCCTACAAGAAGCGCCGATAGCATTTTTTTCATTTCGTTTCCTCCCCGAATCATGTTTTAAGCACCGTACAACCATACCATCTGCGGATAACAATTCAATTAATAGAAGATAACAATTTGATAACAATCTTTTTAAACAGCCTCAACTCTTGGACGTAAAACGCCGAAATATAAGAAGAAGAGAAAAACAACTATTCTAGCAAATAAAGGTGATAAACATGAATTGGTTTAAACGAAACAACGTGCACGCCGAAGCCGCGGCTGTCGAATCCATCACTGTAAAGCTTCATGTATCGGATCCGATGATAAAAAAGCAGATTAACATGATTTCCTTAACAGCAGAGGATCTCGAACGAATTGCCAGATTTCAAGTTCACGCGCTGAACGCCATCGAAGAAATCGTGAATGATTTTTATAAAGCTATTGGCGAACAGGCTCATTTGGTTGCGATTATCGAAAAGCACAGCAGCGTCCATGCATTAAAACAAACGTTAAAACAGCACATCTTAGAAATGTTTGATGGACAAATAGACGACGCTTTTGTGGTAAAACGTCAAAAAATTTCCAAGATGCACGTTAAAATTGGACTTGAGCCAAACTGGTATTTGTGCGCATTCCAAAATTTATTTACGTCGCTTCTTTCAGTATGTGAACGTACGATGGAATCAAAAGAAGAATGTCTAGCTTTTATCGCAAGTATGACAAAACTTATTAGTCTAGAACAGCAAATTGTGTTAAAAGCCTATGAGCTTGAATATGACGAGCAGCGCGCTGGACTTCAGACTCAAAAAGAGAAAATTCAGCTAGAAATCTCTCGTACATCATCTATCCTTTCTTCGTTATCTGAAGAAACGAAGAAATTTATGAATCAAATGCACAGTCAGTCTTCTGACGTCGTTTCTTATGCAAACAAAAGCTCTGAACTAGCAGAAGTCATTGAGAAGGAATCCGTTACGAGTCAAGCAAAATTAAAAGAAGAACAAAACATGCTTGGAAGCATACAAAAAAATACGTCGCTCATTCAAAACAAAATGAAAACGCTCGAACATACATCACAGCAAATTCATCAAATTGTTTCCATTGTTACTTCTATTGCGGAGCAAACGAATTTATTGGCATTAAACGCTTCGATTGAGTCTGCTCGAGCAGGTGAGCATGGAAAAGGATTTGCAGTGGTGGCACAGGAAGTACGGAAGCTTGCAGAAGAAACGAAGAAATCGATTTCTAATATTTCTACTTTTATCGGAGACATTCAAAAACAAATCGAAAGCGTTTCGGCGTTAGGTGGAGAAGTCGCTACATTAACAAAAGATACAGCTGACAATATGAACAACATTACTTCTTTTTTCACGAACGTCCTTAGCATAACAACCGAGAACAAACAGCAAACCGTTCTAACAAAAAAAGAGCTTGATAAAATCGCTGACGCAATGAAGCAGCTATCTCTGCGGATTGAGAAGATGGCCCATTCCTCAGAAGAACTTGAACGGTTAACTGAAAAAAGTTGATATGCAAAAAAGCCTTCTCAGCTTGCACAAGAAGGCTTTTTTATTTTTTCAAGCTAGCGGGCTCTTGAGAAGAACGTTCGATGAACTGGACAAAATCATCTCCGTATATGCTTCGAATCAGAGCCGTCAGCTCAACAAAGTCAGGCAGCTCTCCATAAACATCTCGCAGCGGCATCGCTCCTTGAAACAAAGGATTTTCAAGAGGGTTATAATCCTCGATCGTTTTTAAAAACATCTTTTTTCCTTCTTCTGTGAGCTGCACGTATGTATTCCGCTTATCTTTCTCATTTTTAGAAAGGGTAAGATAGCCCCGCAGGTGCAATTTTTTTGCAAAGTTAAAAGCTGTGGATAAATGCATGACGCCTAGCTTTGAAATGTCGGTCATCGACGCAATTTCCAGCTGATAAGCAATCCCTAAAATGTGATGCTCATTAATGCTCAGATCGTACGGCTTAACCCACTGTTCCCAATCCTTTTCAGTAGACTTCCAAAGAGCTTTGCTTACTTGCATCACAAGCTGATTAAACAGCATGGCATCTTTAATCGTATCTTGATTTAACGTGCGTTTCACCTCTTCACTTCCTCTCTAGAAATGCAACCGTTCACATCATTTGTCCCTAAGACTTTATAAATAAAAAGAATGAAAATATATACAGAATATTATACATGATTGCTTATATATTTCAACTTATTTTGCATAAAAATAAATTTAAACGTTTCTTTATGTAAAAACCAGGCGTGAACGTTCAGTGTTCACGCCTGGTTTTTAATGAATATACCGTTTACCAACTAGAAGGTTTGAAATAACGTCCGTTGGAATTTCAAACTCAATGTTTCCCATATATCCTGGAGCGACTTTGTATTTATCAAATACAATTCTAAGCTTGTGATCTTTTGTAATGTAGAAGCTTTGATTTTCAGCAATCTCTTTAAAAGGATCCATATCTTCTTCAGTCAGCCAATAGATTTTGCCTTCTTCATGCTTCATTTGATCTTTCATTTGCTGTTTAATATTTTCACTAATGACCTTTATATAGCTTTTATCTTTGAACAAACTTGGAAGCGTAACGAGCACTTCGTGTTTTTTATCAATCGTGTCGTACTGATTAACGCTCGACGTTGAAGCTCTCGATTCTTCCACATATCGATGAACCACAAGCAAATCATCAGTATCCGTCATAATATCATAGCCGCTGCTGACAGCCACGTTTCCTTTCTCTTCTTTTCGTAATGTTTTCATCTCTTTTTTAAACTGTTCATACAGCTGTTCATTTTCTTTTATATACTTTTCATTTAAGTTTGTTTGAAGACCTTTGTTTTCCAAGCCTGAAATCGATGGTGTTTTCACGTCAATACGAGAATGCTTTTCTTCTTGTTTTAGTTCCTCAAATGTAATTACTTCTACTACTTTTCCCAGTACAGGAATTTTTGCCATTGCATTTGCCGCATCTGGACTTACATTCACCGTTGTGATAAAAATCATCGCTGCTGCCGCAATCGAGCTCGGCCAAATATAGAATTTCTTTTTACGAGGGTGTGAAAAAAGTGCCTGTGCAACAACACCATCTAATTCGTCTGGAATAGGAATGTCATGATACTGCTTCTTTAACTTTTCTATTTTTTCATTCATTGTTCTAAGTCCTCCTCCGTCATCGTAATCCGCAACAGGTTCAACGCTCTGTATAGCCTTGTCTTTACTGTATTTACATTTTCCTCAATGATTTCCGCAATTTCGTCCATTTTTAAATCTTCGAAAAACCGCAGAATAATAATGGTCTTATATTTAATCGGCAGCTGATCCATTGCTTGCTTTAAATCAATATCTTCATACTGATCTTCACGTCCGCTGCTCAGATACTCAAGCTCTTCATCGCCCATAAGCGTTAAACGTTTATGCTTACGCAGGAAATCGATTGCTGTTCGTACAACAATTTTATAAAGCCAGCTGTTAATCGATTGAATATCTTTGATACTGTCTATTGAAATGAGTGCTTTTTTAATCGATTCTTGCACAATATCAAGCGCATCTTCTTGATTTTTTACATAGCTAAAAGCAAGCCGGTAAAAATCTGCTTTATGCTCGGTTATGCATGCTACGAGCATCTGATGTGCATCGTGTTTTTTCATTGTCTTTCATACCCCTTCTATTTTCTCTTGCTGAAGTACATCTATAAGGTAGACGGAATGAGTAGAAAAATAGTTTGGTTTTTTTAAAAAAAAAGTAAAACTAAATGATGGTCTCATGCGTCTATTAGGTAGATATATACAAAAAGGGGAATATTACTACATGAAAACCATGGGCTACAAACGTATTTTGACACTGCTTGGATGCTGTATTTTGTTTCTTGGTACAGCAGGGTATATCGTCAAAGCAAACAGTACAGAGAAAAAAACGGCAAGTATTCAAACAGATCAAACCTATCCAGACGTTGAAATTCAAACGCTAGTTAAGGACCTTACCGACGGAGGCTATGCCATTAGCTACCCTTCCTTTGGTAAAAAAGAAATTGATCAATCCATTCAAGCTTACGTAATAGATCAAGTGGCACACTATGAAAAAAAGCTGAAGAAGCAGTCAAAAAAGAAAAAATCTGAATTAACGATTACATATAAAATCGTCCATTACAGCAAGCAAACGCTAAGCGTTGTCTTTGATGAATATGAATCTGTAAATGGAGAGAAAGGAACGTCTTCTCTCAAAACCTTTACATTTGACCTGCCTGCTCAAAAACAAATGACGTTAAAAGATTTATTTAACGAGAATGCAAACTATTTAGATCGCCTTTCGGCTATTTCATATGCTGAATTAAAAAAACAAATGAAAAAAGCTGATTTTGACCCGGGCCTTCAAAAAGGAACTCAGGCAGCCAATCAAAATTTCAGTCAGTTTGCGCTGCTTGAAAACAGTATTGTGATCTACTTTAAGCCTTATCAGCTAGGTGCTGAACAAACGAAAACCAAAACGATCGCTATCCAAAAAGATTTATTTAAAGACATGCTGAGCGATGCTTACAAAGACGAAGCAGCAAATAAAAATAAAGTCAAAGAAACGCCTCCAAAACATATCGTTAACGAAATGCCGCAGCAAGGAGCGCCTATTGATCCAACTAAAAAAGTCGTTGCGATGACCTTTGATGATGGACCTAACCCTGCATCTACCAATGTGATTTTAGATGGATTAAAAGAAGTGAACGGACACGCTACCTTTTTTGTGTTAGGAAGCCGCGTTCAATATTATCCTGAAACAATCGAACGTATGGTGAAGGAAGGCAACGAAGTCGGAAATCACTCTTGGGACCACCCTCAGCTCACACGTTTAAATGAAGCGCAGGTCAAACACCAAATAGGCGATACCCAAGCCCTTATTAAACAAGTGAGCGGCTATGAACCACTGCATGTACGTCCTCCTTATGGAGCTGTGAATGCAAATGTAAGACGTTATGTCGGAAATGTTGGCGTGACTCTATGGGATATCGATCCTGAAGACTGGAAATATCGAAACGTTCCTCACTCCGTTCAAGCAGTTATGAGCCAAGTCGGAGACGGAAAAGTTATTTTAATGCATGATATTTATCAAACAAGTGCCGAAGCAGCGGTTGAAATTATGAAGCAGCTTCACGCACAAGGATATCAGCTTGTTACGATTTCACAGCTAGAACAAGTAAAAAAAGAGCGGGAACAGCTGCACTTGCAGTAGAGGATCGCAGACGAATGCGCTGCAGCCATTAGGATGGCTGCAGCGCTTTTGTTTTTTTTATGCGATGTTTAATAAAGGCTATACAGAGCAGCGTAAGCGGAATCACTACGTGAAAAGGGATAAAAAGTAGCACCGGCATAATCGTTAAGCCTTCTTTTAAATGCTCTTGAAAATTACTTGCAATCGTCAGAGAAAAAAATAAAATCACCGTGCCAACAGGATATGTCAGCGCAGAAGGTCGTTTTACCTTAAACAGCGTGGAAAGCCCCACAATTACCGCGTAAAAAAAGACGCTGATTTTAACAAACCCTCCAATGACTAACGCAATCATAAAAAACACGTCTAGCCGCTCTAAAAAATCAGCTACTCTAATGCTCTCTACCGTACTTAAAAGCGGAAAGACCGACCTGTTAGTCAACCCTATCCCTAATACACTCACGTTGATCGCCATTGTAATTGCTAAATTAATGCCGCTTAACACAATGCCGCAAAGGCCTACAAGCTTTACTTTTTTAGGATCTTTTACATATGGAAAAATCATCGTAAACACAACAGCTTCTCCATACGGAATATACAGAGTCTGAGTGGCGACTGTTTTTAAAACCGGCCAAATCCCATCTCCAAGTATCGGTTTTAAAGAAGTAAAATCAATTAATCCTGAAACAAAAATAAGCACAAATCCTGCTACAGCCAAGATATACATCAAAATAAACATGAGCTCTCCTGCCCGAGCCACTACTTCAAGTCCTTTGTGCACAGTATAAATAATCAACAGCATCAGCATCGCGTTCACGACAAACAAAGGGCTGTCGGGGTAGCCAAATGTCAGCAGCATTTCTCCAAAATCACGAAGTACGCGAGCGGCAGCATATGAAAAATGAAGCAAATATAAAAAAGCAAGTGCAGATCCCAAGACTTTCCCTAGCAGCTTTTGCATGTATTCTGTCGGCAGCATGTTAGGATAGTACCTATACAGCCGGTAGTAAATGAGGTAAAGCAATAAGCTCCCAAACATACCGAGTAAAATAGCAAGCCAGGCGTCTTGTTTTGCATCCATTGCAAGCGGAATGAGCAATGCGCTTCCATGTTCAAAAAGGACGATTAAAATAAAAAACTGCACAGAGCTAATTTTCACTTTTTCCACTCATTGCTCCCTCCTGTTTACTGGCGTTGTTTTACCGCATCAGACATAAACGACTTGTTTCGCAAACCTGCTCGTCTTACATACGCTTCTACTTTCACATCCATCTCCACTTCAGGAAAATACACATCGCTCCACTCATGCTGAAGCCTTTTCCACTGCCTCGGATAATTTTCGTGCACGACTTCTCCAAATCCCACAACATCCGTCTGTTTTTTTTGAGCAAAAGCAAACGCTTCTTTTATTTCGTTTTCAATCGCTGCTTCTATTTTTTTTTCAATATCAAGAATCACAAATGGATTTTTAATATCTATAGGTACTTCCATTTCACCAATATCTCCTTCTACTCTAGTTCGTACAATCATCTTTGGTTTGCCGTTTACCATATTTGCACTCACATTTGTTCGCTGACGGACGACTTGATAAGCAATGGCTTTCTTTTTATCTTTCCATGAAATATTCACATCTGTTCCCTGCACTTTATCCCGCAGCCACATCACGCCTCGCGCTTTTTTTCCATATAAAAATGTAATCAACTTCCCATCTTTAAACATGCCGAGTCCTTCTGCACGAAGAGTCGATTCAGGAGCAGTTTGCTGAAGATTTTGCAGCGTTTGGGCTTTTTGAGCGCTACCTCTTATTCCAAACCCTGACATCAGCGCTTGACTTCCCGGGGATTCAAGGTTTTTCATAACTTCTTGAGCCGATACTTTCATATGTTCTCCCCACTTTTGTTCGGTGAGTTCCAGCGTTTTAAGGACTTTATTAGCTGGAATTTTATCAATTGGCGTAAGAGATTTTACAAAACTGGAAGCTTTTACGCCGTTTGCAATGACCATATCAGATGTAATTCGAAATTCCGGATCTCGGTCAATGCCATCAATAATAACATCAATGCCCTCCGTTCTCGCTAGGCTTTCTCCGATCACAATTAAGTTTGTATGAGCGTAGTACAGTCTTCTTGATACCGTGCTCGATGCTCTTCTGCTTGCTTCTACTAAGTTTGCGCCTTTTGCTCCGTATACGGAAACAGACGGACTTTGGGTACCACCCCCGCCGCCTTGAAGACCGCCGGCTACGTTACCTGGATTAATAATTTGTAGCGTGATTTGATACTGACCATCTTTTGTTTTATCAATTCCCATCGCTGCGACAATCGCTAAATCGGTTAATTCCTTACTGCTCCAGCAGCTTGAAAGGATGCAAATCGAAAATGCCATAACTGTACATAAAAGCCCTTTACGCATCACTTTGATCGCCTTCTTTCACCGTAGTGTTTGCCATTCCCCGGCTTTTAGGAGGCATTGGGCGCTGGTTGTCTCCTTCTCTCACCATATTTCCACTACTGATGAGCCTTGGTCTTTGTCTAAGCGTCCACCACGGCATGCGAACAATGGTATCACCTGAATTGCTCGGAATAAATGGAGCAAGAGGCGTCATGTATGGAACACCGAATGAACGAAGACTGCAGAGATGAACAATCATCATTAAAAAGCACAGGATAATGCCATAAAACCCGAAAGTAGCCGCTGCAATCATAAAAACAAAGCGAATGAGCCGAGCAGAAATCGCAATGGCAAATGAAGGCGTCGCAAAGCTTGCAATCGCCGTCATCGCTACAACAATAACCATCGCTGGAGATACAATCCCTGCTTGAACCGATGCTTGCCCAATCACGAGCGCTCCTACAATTGAAACTGCAGAACCGATCGCCCTTGGAAGTCGAATACCAGCTTCTCGCAAAATTTCAAATGTGACTTCCATAATGAGCGCTTCAACCAAGGAAGGAAACGGAACATCTTCCCGCTGTGCAGCAATGGCGATGAGCAGCTTCGTCGGAACCATTTCTTGATGAAAAGTTGTGATCGCTACATACGTAGCCGGTGCAATCAGTGAAATAAAAAAAATAAGAATGCGTAAAAAACGAATCGACGTGGCAATATCAAAGCGTGAATAATAATCTTCAGGAGACTGAAAAAACTGAATGAAGACAGCAGGTGCAATCAGCACGAATGGCGTTCCGTCTACAAAAATCGCAATACGCCCTTCTAAGAGATTTCCTGCAACGATATCGGGACGCTCCGTGTGATACATTGTAGGAAAAGTAGTGTACGTTTGGTCTTCAATAAGCTGCTCTACATAGCCTGATTCTAAAATGCTATCGATATTAATTTGGTTAAGACGCTTCTTTACTTCTTTTACGATTTTGTCATTGGCAATCCCATTAATGTACATCATTGAAACGTCTGTCTGCGTTACTTTCCCAATCTTCATCGTTTCTACCCATAAGTCAGGCGATTTGATAATTCGCCTGACCATGGGCATGTTTTTAGCAATCGATTCCGTGAACCCTTCCTTAGAACCCCGAACGACAAGCTGTGTAGTCGGTTCTTGAATGGAACGCCACTCCCCGCCTTTCGTACCTGCACTCATCGCATGGTTGTTTCCATCTATCAAGATAAGCGTGTCTCCTGACATCAAGGCGGGAAACACTTCACTCCACGTATGTAAAATCGCAATGTCTCCAATTCCTACTACATCTTCTTTTAATAACGTAAAAGCATTTTGAGGTGTTATTGGTTCAGAAAACACGTCATCTTTCATCATGGTGTCTACTAAAAGCTCTTGGATAGACTGATTGTCTACAATTCCGTCTATATAGATAACAGCGGCTTGAATGACTGCCCTTTCCCCAATTTTTATATAGCGGATCACCATATCCGAGCTGTTCCCCGTTCGCTTTTTTATGTTAGCTATATTACCTTCAAGCGACTGCATCAGCAGTTCTTGTTCCTCTGGTAGCGAACCTTCTGTTTCCTTTTTATTGTCTTTGCTTTTTTTATTTTTAAATAAAGAAGGCACGATTAAAAACACCTTTCTTTTCTTTTTTTTAGCTTTTTCCAAATAAATGCTTTGTATGCAATTTTTAATAGAACAATCAAAGCGTAAGACCAAAAAAATAACAAAAACTATCAGTAGAATGTTTTTAAGAAAAAAATAAAAACGGAGAGTGAGACATATGAAAATCGTTTGGATATCAGCTTTGCTGTTAGGATGCTTAATGGGATTTTCTATCGGTGTGGATATGATGCAAGGATTTAGTTTTTCCATGGCCTTGCAAAATGCCTACAGTCCGTTTCGTGTTATGGAGTTTGCTGAATTATTTGTCCTTTTTTTCCTTTTGTTCTGTTTTGTAGTTGAAGTATTTTACCGCTCATTTAAAGTAAAAAAAGCAAAACAGCAGCAAAAATAAAACTCCGTAAAAAACACATATTTCTCCTTTTTACCACCTATTCTCCTTTCCATTTAAATGTTATAATTTTCATAATTGGAGAAACTTTTACACGCCTTTCTTCATGGAAAGCTGTACGCTTAAACTACAAAATAAATATTAACTTTGAACTAAAAGGTGAAGAAATGATGAAAAAAAAATTAGCCGTTATTAGTACAGCTTGCTTACTTATTCTTGCAAGTGACCCCATCTCTTCTTATGCTACTCCTGATTCCCCGGATTCCTCTTCCGATGTTTTGGACCAGTCAACGGACGTGGATACAACTGAAGATGTAAAAGCTATTTTTGACTCTCTCTATCAAGAAGGCTATTCGCTCGGAGAAGAAGATGGATACGCACAGAAAAAATTCGAGCAGTTCGATCAAACAACAGGACTGGACAAATCTTCTGAAGAATTCACGTGGTTTATGATGGGGTATACGGTAGGATATAAAAAAGGACAGCAGCAAAAAGAGGAAGAACTCAAGACTGAACAAGAAAATGAAATGGCTGCCGGCGAAGAGGAAGGCTATCAGCAAGGCGTCCTTGATTACAAACATGCTACTATTCAATCGGAAATCGACCCTTTCCCTTCTAAGTCATCCGACTGGAATAAAGGTTATGTTCAAGGCTACAAAAAAGCTATTTCTTTAATGGACCTATCTGTTAAAGCAAAAAAAGAAGGCTATGAACAAGGTCTTGAAAATGATTCGATGAGTGTTCCCAGCATGTATGATGATGAGGATGTCACACGTCAGGCTTTTACAGAAGGCTTTGAAACCGCTCAAGCCGAAGTACTGAATCAGCAAAAAAAGCAGTTTGAAAAGCAAGGCTACGTACAAGGCTATCACGACCTTCCACTCGAAGTACCTGCAGAAGCAGAGGGCGAATTGCAAACAGCCTTTGAACAAGGATATGAAAAAGGACAGAAACAAAAACAAAAAGACGTAAAAGCAGATGGATACGACTCAGCTTTCACTTATCAGACCTATAGAGCGCCTAAAAGTCTTCAGGACAAGCCTCAACTAGAAAAATGGTACAAAGCAGGTTTTTATTCGAATAAAGATGTGAAATCTTTACAGCAAAAAGCTTATAAAGACGGCTGGAAACTAGGAAAAGAAATGAGCGTTCCGAAAAAATACAAGCAAAATAAAGCTGCGGTGGCGATGTACAAGAAATATTTTGAACAAGGCCAAAAAAAGCAGGATAAAACAGTGAGTCATATCCTGCTCGGCAGCGGTATCGTTCTTACACTGCTTGCCCTTATCACGCTATGGAGACTTCGCCGCCGTAAAAATGAAGATACAACACTAGATAGCTAAAGACAAGTACATAAAAAACCCGAAAAATCATGATTTTTCGGGTTTTTATGTTAAATAATCATTCGTTTATTTTCCGCAAGCTGAACTTCTTGCTCCTGTTTTGACTGATTTTGTTTTCGAATTTTCAAATAATAATAAACATAACAGCCTATAAAGAAGATACCTCCGCAGTATAACGCCATTCGCTGCTCAGGATCAAACGCAAGACTGATCATAACAATACAGTTCGTAATAAGCGCTACGATAGGCAGAACCGGATAAAGAGGTGTTCTAAATTTCAGATCTTCTACTTTTCCACCTTTAGCCACGTAAGCACGACGGAATGCAAGCAGTGAAGCTGTAATCGCAATCCAGCCAATTTGAGCGCCAAGTCCAGCGAGTGAAATCAGCCATACGAAAACGGTTTTAGCTGCCACTACGCTTGAAAGCAGCGAAAAGCATGAAATCACAAGCGTAATTAATAGTGCATTAAACGGTACACCTCTTTTGTTGACTTTTCCAAGCGCAGGACTTGCCATTCCTTCTCTTGAAAGAGAATAAAGCATACGTGTAGCCGCGTAAAACCCAGAGTTTGCGACTGAAAGAAGAGCTGTTAAAATGATAAAGTTCATAATATCCGCCGCGTAAGGTACACCTACACTATCTAACACAACAACAAACGGGCTTTCTACAACGCCTGCTTTTTCACGAGGAATCATGCTTGCTAAGACAAACACGGATAAGACGAAAAAGAAAAGCGTACGCCAAACCGTTTGCTTGATCGCTTTTGGAATTGTTTTTTCCGGATTTTCACTTTCTCCCGCCGCAATTCCAATCAATTCTGTTCCTTGAAACGAAAAGTTCACCGTAATCATTGTAATCAGTAAAGCCGTTACACCGTTTGGAAACAGCCCTTCGGCAAAGAAGTTTGATAGAAGCGGTGCTTCCTGTCCGCTTTTCATATCAATAAGTCCAAACATTGCCGCTCCGCCTACCACAATAAACATAATGATGGCGAAAATTTTAACGCTTGAAAACCAAAATTCTGTTTCACCAAATGCTTTGGCTGAAAGTGCATTTAGTGAAAAAATTAACGCTCCAAAAATGGCGCACCATAACCAAACGGGCGAGCCTGGGAACCATCTTTGCATTAATTGTCCGGCAGCTAAAAACTCAAGTGCCACCGTTACTGCCCATCCTAGCCAGTACAGCCATCCAATCGCAAAACCTGTTGCAGGGCCGATAAATTTAGTGGAGTACGTTTGAAACGATCCTGCAACTGGCATAGCAACGGATAATTCTCCAAGACACAGCATCGTTAGATACATAATGATCCCTCCTACTAAGTAGGAAATCATTGCTCCCATCGGACCTGCTTCATTGATGGTATAACCTGAACCAAGAAAAAAACCGGTACCAATACATCCTCCTAGTGATATCATAAAAAGATGCCTTGTTTTCATCGTTCTTTTTAATTCTCCTGGCTGTCCCTGTGGAATATTCATCCCATTTCCTCCCTTTGCTGCACAAAAATGAAATCGCTTTCATTTTTTTAGGTTTATTTTGTTTTTATAGCCGCTTATTAGGCAGCTCTTCCTGACTGAAGTCAATTGGTGCCGGATGATTTTCAAATGGCGCCACCCCCGTAACGAAGATGGCAGCCGCTTAGTCCTGCATGACCGTTTCTTGGATCACAACAGATTTTCTCCACACGATACCTGTAAGTAGCTTTTTCCTATAAAAGCTTATCGCCAAACAATGAACTCATTAACGCAACCGCTACTTCTGCAGTTTTGTTATGCTGATCTAAAATGGGGTTCACTTCTACAAATTCAGCAGATGTCACCATGTCTGCTTCCGCTAGCATTTCCATTGCTAAATGACTTTCTCGGTAGCTGATGCCGCCTTTTACAGGTGTACCTACGCCTGGTGCATCATCTGGATCTAAGCCGTCTAAGTCCAGCGACAGGTGCACACCGTCTGTACCGCTTAAATAATCAATCGTTTCTTTCATCACTTGCGTCATACCTAAACGATCAATTTCATGCATCGTATACACTTTAATTCCTTTTTCTTTAATTAACTCTTTTTCACCATCATCTAGTGAGCGTGCACCGATAATAACTAGATTTTCAGGTTTAATTTTTGGTGTATACCCTCCAATATTTAAAAGTACAGGATGTCCTATACCCAGGCTCACCGCTAACGGCATGCCGTGAATGTTGCCCGATGGAGATGTTTCAGCGGTATTTAAATCACCATGAGCATCATACCAAATAACGCCTAAATTTTCTGAACCTTTCGCCACTCCTGCAAGCGTTCCAATTGCAATACTGTGATCTCCGCCTAATATTAACGGAAAGCGGTCTTGCTCTTTCACTTCTTCAACTCTTGCAGCAAGCTGTTCATTTCCGCTGGCTACAGCCGCTAAGTTTTTCAAATTCGTATTTTTATCCACGTCTGCCCGTTCTTTAATCTCTACTTTAATATCGCCTTCATCATGTACGGTATAGCCAAGAGCTTCTAAGCGTGTATTCATGCCCGCATAGCGGATTGCGCTCGGCCCCATGTCTACGCCCCTTCTTGTTTGCCCGTAATCCATTGGTACACCGATAATTGAAATTTCTTTTTTCATTTTCTATACCTCCGTTGCATGTTAGTCTGTGTGAAGTAAACATAGGCGTTTATTTAACTATGTATTTTTTCATTGATACAGCCCCTCATCTATTTCTTATGCAAAAATGATGCCAACTTTGTTTGTAGCATTCTATCAGTCTTTTTATCACAGTTTTTCTTACACATGCCAAAAAAACTGTCGATTTCTACAACTTTTTGGCAAACTACGCAAATTTTTTTGTCGTTTGGTTTAAAATCGCCAATTTTATTTGCTTTCTTAAAAAGGAGTGAGCCAATATATAAATGAAACCTACGTTTACCATCGCAATAAAAAATCCGAACGCTTTAGATTCTCTATCAAGAATCAAACGCGTTCGGATCTTCCTTCAACTAAGCTACTTTTATTCCATTTAATTTGTAATAACGTCTCCGTCTTCATCATCGCCGGTATCGTTTTCACCAGGATCTTTTTCTAATGAGACTACTTTCTTTTCTTCATCCCATTTCACTTTGTAGCCAAGTGATTTGGCTACTTTGATAACCGATAAATAGGAGTGGTGATTTGGCTTATACAGCTTTAAATCACTCGAATCAATGACGCCTAATCCTAGCAGCAGGCGGTCGGACTGAACGTAAGGCTTTCCATCAATCAGTTTTACTTGCTTATCAGTAAATGGATACACGGCACGGTTGACTTCGACCGTAAACTCTCCTTTTTTCTCTTCTTTAATTGGTTTTGGCTGTTTGGATACATATTTAATTGCGTCTACTCCTAATACCGTGCCTTGGCGCGTATTATCAGCACCTCCGTACATTTTCCCCGTTTCATAGTCATAGATAACCGCTTGGACATTTCCAATATGCTCTGGCTTTTCTTCAAACGCATGTCCTTTAGCCATCATTTCAAGGAGTGTATCTTGGCTAAAACCAGGTTCCCATCTTACGGTTGGATAGCCGCTTGAATAAATACGAGGCGTTAAAATCGCTTTTTGAATCGGCATCTTATGGTCAATAACATTCATAATCGTTTCTGCTACAGACGCAATAATGGTTGGGCCTCCCGGTGAACCAATTGCCATGAACGGATTTCCGTCTTTTAACAGCATCGTTGGAGACATGCTGCTTCGAGGGCGTTTTTTAGGCTCAACCTGGTTCACGCCTCCCGGAGTGGCATCAAAATCCGTCATTTCATTGTTGAGCATAAATCCGTAGTCAGGAACCATAATTCCTGAACCAAAAACTTGTTCAATGGTAGTCGTGTAAGAAACCATGTTTCCCCATTTGTCTACAACAGAGAAATGAGTCGTTTGGCCGATTGGATTTTCTTCCGTTACCGTTGCTTTATTTGGATTTTCTTTTCCTTCATATTTCCAAGGGTCTCCTTCTTTAACATTAGGCGTTGCTTTATTTGGATTAATTAATTTACGACGTTCTTTAATATAATCTTCATCTAACAGGCCTTTTTTCGGCACTTCGTAAAAGTCTTCATCTGCCATATACGCCGCGCGGTCCGCAAAAGCTAAGTGCATCGCTTCCGTTAAATGCTGCAAATACTGTGGCGTATTGGAACCCATTTTTTCTACATCATAACCTTCCATTAGCTTTAAAATTTGCTGCACGGTTAATCCGCCGGAGCTAGGAGGAGCCGCACTAACCACATCGTAGCCTCGATAAGTTGTTTTGACCGGCTCGCGTTCTTTTACAACATAATTTTTTAAATCATCCATGGTCATGCTTCCATCGCGTTTTTGAACTTCTTTAACAAGCGCTTTTCCAATTTCTCCTTTATAAAGAGCGTCTGACCCTTCTTTTTGAATAAGCTTTAATGTTTTCGCAAGATCAGGCTGAACAAGCTTATCTCCTTCTTTTAACGGCTTGCCATTCGGTACAAATACATTACCGGCCGTTTGGTATCTTTCAAGCTTGTCCGCATTTTCATCGATATACTGAGCCATCGACCAATTCACTTTAATTCCTTGTTCCGCTTGAGTAATAGCAGGTTTAATAACATCTGATAAGTCCATGGTTCCATAATCTTCAAGGGCTGTTTCTACTCCTTTTAACGTACCAGGAACTCCAACTGCTTTTCCTGTTATGTGACGCTTACTGAAAGGAATGACTTTTCCTTTTGAATCTAAAAACAGCTTAGGCGTGACATCAGCCGGTGCCATTTCACGGCTGTCTAGCATCGTAATTTTATCTTTCTTTTTTTCATAAATCATCATAAAACCGCCGCCGCCGATACCAGACATCATCGGTTCCACAACGTTTAGAGATAGTTGAATGGCCGCTGCCGCATCTACAGCGTTTCCGCCTTCAGCTAACACTTTCCTCCCCGCTTCAGCAGCCAGCGGGTGAGATGCCGCTACAATTCCTTGTGTAGCACCCCGTTTCATTGAATGGTCGACACCCGGAACTTCAGCAGCAGCTGGTGTGACAACTAAACATAAACTAAATAACGTAATAGCCAACATCTTCATAACCTTCATCTGGGTCTCCTCCTTCAAATACATTATTTCACATCGCCTGAGACGATGGATTTCACGAAGAATAAATTGGTTTATTATGATATTTTTTACATATGCGTATAAATAAAAAGCAAAGTAAATCATACCTTTGCTTTTTTAGTTAATCGCATGTTTAACTTTTCTCTCTATTCATTTACAATTATCTATATTTTCTAACAATTTATCCATAGGCTGATAGTTTCTTACTATTTTTGGAACTATGTAGACTGAACGCTCTAATAATGTAGAAAATCTAGCAGTTAAGAAGTCGTTCGACTTACATGCACTTCTTAAATTTTTTATAAATATTCTTATTGTTATATAAAAAGCAATCCTTTATGAAAATCAGCATACGTTTTCTGAAAATCAAAAATAAAACAGGACTTTAGATTCATCGTCCTGTTTGGAGCATGTTTTCGACTTTTTTAATGTCCGCGTGCGTAGGATTGATTTCCCGAGCATAGGCGATTTGTTCTTTCGCTTTTTCCATTTCTTTTAATTGAATATAGGTTTTGGCGAGTTCGAGCGGCAGCATAATCCCTTCAAAACCAAGATCTTGCGCCTTCTGCAAATAAAACAGCGATTTTTCGTAATTCCCTCCAAACATAAGCGGAGTTTCCCGATATTTTATTCCTCGAACGAAGTGCGCCAAGCTTGAAGATGGATTTAATGTTAATGCCTGATGAAGAGCCCGGTCCATTTCTAAGTTCAATACCATTTTTTCAAAGATAATTGATTCTTCAATTTGCTTTGCTAAACAAACGGCTAAGTAACAGTACAAATCAGATGCTTGAGGTTTTTTCTTCATTTCTTGTTGAATTTCGCGCTTGATCTCTTTCCACTTTCCCTCTTCTAGCTGATTCATGACGTATTGTGCATGTATTCCCACCTGTTTGCCCTCCTTTTCCTCTTTATCATAAAGGATTTCTGCGCAAATGAAAAAAGTAAGTGTTCTTCATTCTTCACAAAAAACGTTACCATTAAAAAATAGGCAAATTTCTCAATCACTTAACCCAATTAGTACATAGGATATAGAGACTTTTATTAAAGGAGGTTACACATATGGGCGCAAAAGGCGGTTTTGGTTTTTCATTTATCGTTGTTTTATTTATCCTATTAGTAATCGTAGGGTGTTCTTGCTACTACTAATTTCTAGAGAGGATGAACATCATTCATCCTCTCCTATTTCAAAAAAACCATGCTTTCGCATGGCTACATACCGATTAGATGAATGAGTAGAGGAACTCATTGTTCGGCAATATTGAAGAAATTTTTGGTTTTTACTTCCGCCTAGTATGCCTTTTTTGAAGGGGACTATGCGCAAATAAAGTTAACGTTTAAAAGCGAAAGCCAGACGCACCTACAATAACAAGTAAAACAAATAACACAACGATTAACGCAAAATTTTGTTTTCCCACGTACCATCCCTCACTTCCTGTTATCTGCTTTTAGTGTATGCAACAGCTTGGCAAAATGTTTAGGACAGGGGTGCGGATTTTTCCAATGAGAAAAACCTTCAAATTTCGCCAAAAAAAGTGAATCATATTTTTGTTTCTTTCGTTATATATAGTAAGAGATTTTTTTACTATAAAAAAGGAGGGGCTTTAATGCGCCGACATTCCAAATTGCCCATTGTTCTTGTTTTTGCCTTCTTTTTATTCATCGCAACTGTTTTGTGCGTAACCTCTTATATGTCTTGAACGTATAAATAATATAAAAAAATCGCCTCATCGAAGGCGATTTTTCTATCCTAGCATTATATCTTCGTTTGGATAGCGAACGGCTTCACGCTTTTGCTTAGATAATGAAAACGCAAGGGTTAATGGCCCCACTTTTCCTAAAAACATGATAAAGATAATAATCACGCGTCCAAAGTATGAAAGCTCAGGAGTTGCTCCCATCGATAACCCCACTGTTCCAAACGCAGAAACCACTTCAAACATAATTTTTATAAACGGCAGGTTTTCTGAGATATTTAATAGAAAAATGGCCCCAAACACAAACATAATCGAAATCATCGTAATGGCTAGTGCCTTAAACACATGAAGAGGAAGAAGCCGTCTCTTTAACAGCACAATATCTTCCCTGCTTCGTAAAAATGCCCATACAGAAAAGACAATCACCACAAACGTTGTTAGTTTAATACCTCCTCCTGTTGACGCACTCCCTGCACCTATGAACATTAACATAACCATTAAAAATATGGTGGAATCATGTAGACTTCCTATATCGATACTATTAAAACCTGCTGTGCGTGTTGTTACCGCTTGAAAATAAGACGCCCACACTTTGTCTCCTAATGACAAACTTCCAAGTGTATGTGAATTGCCGTACTCTAAGAAAAAAATAAAAAGCATGGCAATCACGTTAATGGCAAACGTGCTGATAATCATAATTTTTGAATGCAGCGTTAGTTTTTTATACGATTTTTTTACCCACATATCAGCAAGAACGGTAAATCCTAACCCACCAATAATAAACAAAAAGGAAATCGTTATGTTAATAACGGGATCTCCTACATACTGAACTAAGCTGTCAGATAATAGTCCGAACCCTGCGTTATTAAAAGCTGAAATTGAATGAAACAAGCTAAAGAATAGCCCCTTAGACCATCCGAATTCCGGAACCCAGCGTATCGCTAAAAAGATAAGTGCAACAAACTCAATTAAAAATGAAAAGATAAACAGCCTTTTAACTAGCAGGACAACTCCGCCGACGCTCGTTTGATTTAATGCCTGCTGAACGAGCATACGCTCTTTAAATCCAATTTTTTTACCTAGCATCATAAAAATCAGCACGGCAAATGACATAATGCCAAGACCGCCTATTTGAATTAACAGCATAATAATCGTTTGACCGATGACGGTAAAACGCGTACCTGTATCTACGACGGCTAAGCCGGTCACTGTCATAGCGGAAGTAGATGTAAAAAGGGCGTCTACCCACCGGATTGGCTCAGTAGTAGAAAAAGGCATCATTAATAAAAGAGCACCAATAATAATTCCTCCGCCAAAAATGGAGACAAGCAGCTGCGGCGGCGTAAGCCTAACAATTTTTTTTTTCATAAGTTAAACTCCTTCTTCTTCAAAACGGTTTAAATCGCGATTATGTCCGATAACAATCAGCATATCTCCTTGTTCAATTGTTTCATGCGCCGTAGGCGAAATCACCATTTCCCCGTCTTTTCGCTGAAAACCGATAATATTACAGCCGTACTTTGCACGAATATTTAAATCAAACAGCGTTTTATTATGAAGTTTCTTAGAAGCGACAATTTCAACAATACTATAGTCTTTAGACAGTTCAATATAGTCAATAATTTTTTCTGACACCACGTGATGAGCAATCCGCTTCGCAATATCGCGCTCAGGATGAATGACTTTGTCCGCTCCTATTTTCTCCAGCACTTTTTGATGATACATATTCACCGCTTTTACCCATACTTGCTTAACGCCCATATCTTTTAAAAGCATCGTTGCAAGCACGCTTGCTTCGATATCGTCTCCAAACGAAATAAGAGCATGATCAACGTTACGAATGCCTAGCCCTTTTAAGCTAGCTTCATCAATTGCGTTCGCTTGCACGACATATGTAGCTGAGTTGCTATATTTCTTTACTACCTCCTGATTGCGGTCAATAGCGAGCACATCCACATCCAAATTAGCAAACTCTTCAACCAAACTGCCTCCAAAACGACCTAATCCCAATACAGCAAACTGTTTTTTCATAATGTATTTATTCCTTTCTTCAACTGCTGTGTGTTCTCTTAGCTTATACTTTTTCTAAAAAATTACATGTTTTTCTTAAAAAAAGCGCAAAAAAACACAGGAAGGCTCCTGTGTTTTTTCACACTCTTCCCCCTCAAAACGCTTGCGAAGTTAGCTGTCGGGTTCGGGTTTTAAGAGTAACCCTACCTTTTTAAGGATTCACCCCGGAGCACAATATGTGCGTAAATAATGGGTCCTCCGCTCCGTAATGGATTAAGCGATTTTTATTCAAATGTCTATGATCTATTTTTTAGAATAATCGATTCGATTCATGATACGTTTCACTTCACGAAAGCTATCTTACTCCTGTGGATTTTGTCTGTCAAGATATTTTTAGGGAAGACATCACTTGCGCTGCAAACTGCAAAAATCATATAAATCTAAACTGACAATCAGTTTGTGAAATTGATCAAACAAATTAATAACAGCCAAAAGCTCTAATAGCTGCGTATCACTGTAAAATTTCTTTAATTGATCCATATCAGCATCCGTCAAATCCCTTGGACGCACTCGGTATACATCTATAAATCGAAACAGCAGTCGATCTTTTTCTTCCAGCTCTTTTTCTCTTAACACTTTTTGATTAAGCGTCTTATCGCCTACATATGACATGCTCATACACGTCTCACAGCCGTTAACACCTGCTAGATAAAGCCTGATTTTTTCCTTAGTCTCTCTTTTTATTATATCACTGTTCCAAAGCTTGTCGTATAGCTCATCATACAACCTTTTTACATCTGGAATTAAATTCAGTGCTTTTTCAAAATTTGTTCCCTCTTCGTTTGTTAACAAAACTCTTGCCATTTTTTACTCACTCCTTTTTAATTATTATAGTAAGAAAAATGGAGATTTCAGATAACAAATAAAACATATTATCTGCTGTTACTAATCAAATGAAACATTAATATGAAAGAAGGTTTTCAATTGAAAATTGATGAAATTGATTTATCGATTTTGCAGGCACTGCAGCAAAACAGCCGTCTTTCCTTAAGAGAGCTAGGAAAACAAATTAACCTGTCTCCTCCTTCAGTGGCAGAGCGAGTAAGACAGCTAGAGAGCTTTGGTATTATAAAAGGATATACAATCGATATTGATTATGAAAAGCTGCAGTTGCCCGTCTCGTGTTTTATTGAAGTAACCATGAAAAACGGAGAGCACGAGCGTTTTAAACGATTTATTTCTCAGTATCCCTATGCTTTATTCTGTGAACGCATCGCCGGACAGGCTTGCTTCATTACAAAGCTTCAGCTTCCTCACCTGCACGTACTCGAGCAATTTATTAACGAAATTACACCTTATGCCAAAACGATTTCACACATCGCCCTTTCTCACGTGGAGATGTCTTCTGCATTATTGAGTCATTTAAAAGATGAAAAGTGATTGAAACATACGTTCACCGTACTAACGAAAAGATCCGAACGATTCATCGTTCGGATCTTCTTTCCACTAAACTACTTCTGTCCTAGCCTCTTTTATTCGTCCAAAAGCATAAAAAATAACCCTCCAAAGCTGGAGGGTATAAATTTTCCGAATAATGAAAGTTTTACAACTTCATTCTATCAGGTACCGACATTTCTGTCTACTTAAAAATGTAAAAGAGCTCTCTATTAATAGAAAGCTCTTTTACCTGCTTGTTTTTTGAAAACAATCAATCTATATAAAAGGGAACTACCTAAGGCTGAAAGTCACGTGAAACCTTGGCAGTTGATCCTGGATATACCGGTTGATATGATTCAAAACAAGTTCTTTCATCATTTCTTCTTTGACTTCTGATTCCGTTTTTTTATCTTTTTGTTTTAAAATAAGAATATAATAGACTTTACCCATTTTAATGGGCTTACTACACTCTCCGATGTGCTGTTTTTTTAAAACATCTATAAAAGAGGGAGATAGATTCGAAAGCTTTAGATTATCATCATTCTCTATTTTGCTGATGGTCTGGACATCAGCATATTTTTTTTGAACGTCTTGAAGCGATGTTCCTTTTTGCAGCTCAGCCGCAACGGTCTCGGCATCATGTAAAGTTGTAAAAGTTAGCTGCGAAAAAGATACGCGCGTTACATCGTTCTCAATACGTGTATAGTAAGCGTCTAGTTCATCAGACGTAATTTGTTTACGGAAATATTCTTCTAATTTAAACTGATTTATTAGCTGTTTAGTTACATCGCTAGAACGAATGTGCAAGACTTCATAGCCTTGTTTTCTTGTATCTTCGTCATATGAACGTTTGATTTGTTTCCACATATCCTCGACTTTTTTCTGTACCCTGTCACTTGTCTTTAGATGCGAAATTAAGATTTTTTGCATGACAAGCTGCCGCAACAACTCTTTGCGGTAGCTTGTATCATTTAGCGGCGCATCGGGATTTAAGAACCCTTCAACTGCTAAAAAACGATTGAATTCAGCTCCTGTCACCTTTCCTCCTTCATACGCTGCCACTTCTTTGGCAGAAGATAGCTGACTAATTTCTACAGAAGGAAACATCGTGTTTGAATGCTTCCCTCCGCAGCCTGTTAAAAATCCGAACGCTGTTAATACTGCTAGCAGCAGCTTTAACGGTGCTGAACTCATCCATTGTTATCCTGCTGCTCTGAAAGCTTCAGAGAAATAGTTTGTTTTTTTCCATTTCGGTACACGTCTAATTTTACCGTGTCTCCTACTTTGCGTTTTGTGTATAGATATTGACGTAAATCACTGGATGTTTTGACTTCATTTCCATCGATGGCAACAATCACGTCTTTTGATTGTAAACCAGCATCAGAAGCAGAAGAGAACGGTTCAACCGTCGTTACGACAACTCCTTCAGACGTATCGCTTGTTAGGCCTAGCTGATCTTGTTTTGTTGCAGCTGAAAGCTGACCTACATCTTGAAGACCTACCCCCATATATGGACGCGTTATTTTTCCGTTTTTCATCAGCTGTTCAATCGTTGGCTGCACTTCATCACTTGGAAGAGCAAAGCCGATTCCTTCTACATTGTCTTCTGAAATTTTCATACTGTTGATACCAACTACTTCACCGGAAGAATTGATCAAGGCACCGCCGCTGTTTCCTGGATTAATCGCCGCATCCGTTTGAATTGCATCTACGTTCCAATTCTCTGAAATAGGGACAGAGCGTTTTGCTGCGCTCACGATACCTTGTGTGACCGTACGAGAAAATTGTTCACCAAGAGGGTTTCCGATTGCAAGAACCGTTTCACCCGCCACTAAATCTGATGATTTTCCGAACTTCGCCACTTGTTCAACATTTTTGTCGGACATTTCAAGCACCGCTAAATCCGTTAGCGCATCAGCTCCCACAATTTTAGCTTTTTCTTTTTGCCCGTTTGAAAGTGACACTTCTACTTCGCTTGCGCCATCGATAACGTGGTTATTTGTTACAACGTATGCTTTTCCATTTTCTTTTTTGAAAATAACACCGGAACCCGTTCCTGCTTCTTGCGTTTGGGTATCTCCAGAAAATGGATTTGTTTGCTGCTGGATGTTGTTCACGCCTACAACAGCGGCTGATACTTTATTTACAACTGAAACAAGATCTGACTGATTCACGGTGGTGCTTACTGTTCGAGGCGTTGTGCTCGTTGTTGTTGCGGTTTGAGTCTGCGTTGTTTGATTCACTGTATGCGTATCCGCTGAATCCATTAACCCTAGCTGCGGAGCGCCGTATAGCACAATTCCTCCCCCTAGCACTGCTCCCGCGATGGAAGATGCGATCACTGGAAATAAGCGTCTTTTTGGAGGCTGTGATGATGACGCAGGCTGATACTGATCATAGCGCCGCTGGCGGTTTTCATATTCTTCTTTTCGTTCTTCCTCTCTTTCATAATCACGTGGATCCATGAAAATCACTCCTTTTAACGTAGCAAATTTTATGTTATCTATACTATAAAATAAAAGTTTGGGATAAGTATCAAAACAATATGTGAAATTGTGAAAAATTTCTTTATAACAGCAAACACGTAGTATAATAGCGGGTACATAAACCTTTAAAGAAACGCGCATAGATGGCGTAATATGCTTTATTTACCTTAATTTTCATATATTCAGAGGAAGGTGTCAAATTTGAGCTTTACACTATATTTAGTAGAGGATGAACAAAATTTAAACGAAGTTTTAACCCTTTACCTTCAAAAAGAAGGCTGGGACGTTCGCTCATTTTTTAACGGCACGGACGCAAAAGAAATGATTGCAACTCCTCCGCACCTGTGGATTTTAGATATTATGCTGCCTGATATTGACGGGTATCAGCTCATTCGCGAAATCAAGCAGCAAACGCCACATGTGCCTGTTATTTTCATTTCAGCACGCGATGCCGATATTGACCGGGTTCTTGGACTTGAAATGGGCAGCGACGACTATTTATCAAAGCCTTTTTTGCCTCGTGAACTAGTTATTCGAGCAAACAAACTGCTAAACCTCGTATATGGTTCCAATCAAAAGAAAACCGATACCATTACGCTGACTCCTTATGAAATCGATTTACATACGCGTACAGTCAGTGAAAATGGAAAGCCGATTGATTTGACGTCTAAAGAATTTGATTTTCTTGTCACTATCTCAAAAGACCTTGGACAGGCTTTTTCAAGGGAGCAGCTGTTGAATCTCATTTGGGGAGAAGATTATTTCGGCACAGACCGAGTGGTGGATGATTTAGTGAGGCGCGTGCGTAAAAAAATGCCGCAAGCACGAATTGAAACGATTTACGGATACGGATACCGGATGATGAAAGCATGAAAAACAAGTCGCTTGCATTTCAAATTTGGCTCGTCATCTCGGGTATTTTACTGCTCATTTCAATTTTGCTCGCTATTTTATTCCCAACGACGCTCAGGCAGTTCTTCACGAATGAAATTTATACCACTATTGAAAATGAACAGCATATTTTAAAAGAATACGGCCTGCCAAGCCGCTCAGGTGAATACTACTTTAGCAATGAAGACAGTGAACCAACGCTTGGCAATCGAACCGTGGATCATATTTTATTGCCTGAACATGCGGATATCTCTTATTTTTCATCACGGGTGTTGCCTCAAGACTTTTTGAGAAAAGCACAGGAAGATGCAATCAGTCAGCGGAAAATCGTCGCTCGCTATGAAAAAGATCTCGGCAACCGGACGCTTTTTTATGTGATTCGAAAAGTAAGCGTAAACGGACAGCCTGCTTTTTTACTTTCATTTTCGTGGGATACGTATCGCAACGCGCTCACTTCTACTCTTTTTAAACAGCTGCTTCTTGTCATTTCAATTGTATTTCTATTCAGCTGGCTTCCATCTATTTGGCTATCAAGATACTTAAGCAAGCCGCTTGTATCGCTTGAAAAAGATGTAAAAAAAATCGCCGAACAAAATTGGCATGAACCTGTTACAGTCAACCGTTCCGATGAAATCGGCAAGCTAGGCGCGTCCATCGAGCAAATGCGCAAAAGGCTCGTATCTAAAGATGAAGCACAGCAAACGCTGCTTCAAAATATTTCACATGATTTAAAAACACCGGTAATGGTTATTCAAAGCTACGCTCAGTCGATTCAAGACGGCATTTATCCAAAAGGTGATTTATCCCAAACGGTAAAAGTCATTGAAGATGAATCCAAAAATCTTGAGAAAAAAATCCGCGATTTGCTTTACTTAACCAAGCTTGACTATATGTCCACTCACCAGCTTGCACAAGACGACTTTGATTTTACTGCACTTCTTCATGAAGTAGTGGATCGCTTGCGGTGGAGGCGCCCTGAAATACAGTGGGAATTTGACGACGTAAATGCAACGATTAAAGGAGACAAAGAGCTGTGGACAAAAGTCCTTGAAAATGTACTCGACAATCAGCTGCGCTATGCTGATACGAAGGTTTCACTTTCACTTACTAAACACCAAACGAACGTTCAATGTACCATCAGCAACGATGGTCCGCCGATTGATCAAAGCGTGCTTCAACACTTGTTTGAACCGTTTAAAAAAGGAGCAAACGGTGAATTCGGTATTGGCCTAAGTATCGTAAAGCGTATTGTTACGATGCACGATGCAGCCATTACGGCTGAAAACACAGACGCCGGAGTGACGTTTTCACTTACTATTCCTATATAAACTAAAAAGGCAAGGGAGTCGACTCCCTTGCTTTTTTATGAAAAAACCGATGTATATGCATAAAGAGCTGGTGAACCCCCAGAGTGAATGAACACCACATTCTCATCTTTTTTAAAATAACCTTTTCGAATTAAATCAATCAGGCCGGCCATCGCTTTTCCCGTATACACAGGATCCAATAAAATTCCTTCCGTACCGGCCACAAGTTTGACTGCTTCCACCATCTCTTCTGTTGGAACAGCATAGCCTGGACCGACATATTCATCCATACAAACAATATCTTCTTTTTTAAAAGGCGTTTTGCTATGTAAATGATCATAAAGTTCACTCGTCAGCTTGGCAACTTTCATTTCTTGCTCTTCTTTAGCACGACTCACATTCATTCCAATAACAGACACCCCGCTTTGAAGGCCTTGAAAGCCTGCCACTAGCCCTGCGTGCATGCCTCCGCTTCCGCTTGTGCAAACTACGTGGCTAAGCTTTATTTGTTGCTCATAGCTTTGCATAAGCAGCTCCTGTGCGCAGGCAGCGTAGCCTGTTGCACCGATAACATTTGAACCTCCTACGGGGATTAGGTACGGCTTATGACCTTTTTCACTTAGCTCGCGCGCTACTTTTTCCATTTCCGCTGTCAAATCCGAACCTTCAGCGACAAACCGCATGTCATGAGCCCCTAATAAATGATAAAGAAAATAGTTTCCCGTCGGCTGATCACTTGCTTTATTTTCCCCTTCTTCTAATACGAGCACGCATTTCATTTGCTCTTTTACGGCAGCAGCAAGCGTCAAACGACAGTGATTGGATTGTATCGCACCGCACGTTACAAGCACGTCTGCCCCTTGTGCTTTTGCATCAGCTACTAGATATTCAAGCTTACGCGTCTTATTTCCGCCCCCTGTCAGTCCAAGCATATCATCGCGCTTCATATAAATTGAAGGTCCGTTTAACTGCTGAGATAAAACCGATAGCTTTTCTAAAGGTGTAGGGGAATCCGTATATTTTCTTCTAAAAAATTGCGTTAAGTTCATGCTCTCATCCTCTCTTTCATATTTGTTCTATTTTACCATATAGAAGCTTTTGAAGAGCTTTTTACGAAAGGGCTTTCTATAACTTGTATACATAAGAACAAGTAGTCAACATACATTAAACCATATAAACAGTTTGAAGGAGTGTTTTCAATGAGTGAAAAAGCAGTACTTTGCAGCGTCTCACGAGTAGTCAAATCACAGCACATTTTTCCAAATGACCTAAACAATCACCACACCCTTTTTGGCGGCAAAATTGTCGCTGACATGGACATGACGGCTTCTCTTTCAGCAGCTAAACATTCCAGAAAGTCGTGTGTTACAGCTTCCATTGATCATGTTGACTTTATCGAGCCCGTCACAGAAGAAGATTTTATTTCATATGAGGCATTCGTTGTTGTCACAGGAAAAAGTTCCATGATTATTTTTGTTAAAGTCATTGCCGAAAATTTGTTAACGGGCATTAAACGTATTGCTGCTACTTCTTTTCTTACCTTCGTCGCATTAGAAAATGGGAAGCCTGCTCCCGTTCCTCAAGTTATTGCTCAAACTGAAGAAGAAAAAAGCCTTCAAAAAGTAGCTCTTGAACGAAAAGAGTCCAAAAAAACGCAGGTTGAGCACAGCAAAGCAATTGCGCGCATCTTATCTAAATCTTTGCGCAGCAGTAATTAAGCTCTTCATCTAAAAAGCAGCTGTCTGCTTTTTAGACGAAGTTTTTTAATTTTCACATTGTTATTTAATGTGATATGCGATATATTGGTTTTATGAAAAATAACATTCAACCTCTCAAACGACTTTCCCTACGGGAGGAAGTCTATCAAACACTTAAACACAATATCGTTATGCTTGAATTTCAGCCGGAACAAAAGCTTCAGGATAAAGAACTGGCTGAGCAATTTGGAGTTAGCCGCACTCCTGTTCGAGAAGCATTAAAAAGGCTCGAAGATGAAGGCCTTGTACAAACGACACCTGGTTCTTCTACAAAAGTGGCTCCATTAAACCTTGAGGAGGCAAAACAATCCTTTATTGTCGTCGCAGCTCTTCATGCACTTGCTGCTAAGCTGGCTTGTACTTCGTTACAAGAAGAAGATATGGGCGAACTAATCAAACATAATCAATCTCTAGAACATGCAATCAAAACAAGAAATGTACTGAAAGCGATCGAAGCGGATGAAGCATTTCATTCCGTTTTTTTAAACCGGGCGAATAATTTAGAGCTAGAACGTGTTGTAAAACAAACAAGCGCCAAAATTCAACGTCTGGAAATCGCTCGCTTTTCTTCTCTTGCTAGCCTTGCTTCCGTTGATCAGCACAAAGAAATCATAAATGCTTGCCGTCAAAAAGATTCCGCACTGACATCACAGCTTGTCGAAACAAACTGGCTGACACTAGGTGAAGCGCTGACAAGTGAGGAGGAAGCAAAGTGAAGCCTCTTTTATTAGGCGTTGCTGCATCATTCTTTTTTGCTTTTACATTCGTTTTAAATCGAGCGATGGATTTATCTGGAGGCAGCTGGGCGTGGAGCGCATCTCTACGCTATTTTTTTATGGTACCTCTTTTGCTTATGCTTGTTTATTTTTGGGGTGGCATCAAACCTGTGGTGGCAGAAATAAAAGCCCAGCCGCAAAAATGGCTGCTATGGAGCACGGTCGGATTTGGCTTATTTTACGCTCCTCTTTGTTTTGCTTCCGCCTACGGTCCCGGCTGGCTTATTGCAGGAACTTGGCAAATCACGATTTTATCGGGGTCTCTCCTAGCTCCTTTGTTTTACAAGGAAGGAAAAAAGCGAGGAGCCATTCCTTTCAAGCAGCTAGGTTTTTCGCTTATTATTTTAATAGGAGTTGTGCTCATGCAGCTTGAGCATGCGACTGAACTGTCGGCGGCTACTGCCTTGCTTTGTACGATTCCCATTTTAATTGCGTCTTTTGCGTATCCGCTTGGCAACCGTAAGATGATGGAGCTGTCGTCGCTTAATACGTTTCAGCGCGTGCTTGGAATGACGCTTTCAAGCCTGCCGTTTTGGATTATTCTTTCTGTCTATGCCTACTTGACCGATGGACTACCAAAACCAACTCAGATGTATCAAAGCAGTTTAGTTGCTTTACTTTCAGGAGTGTGTGCAACGATTTTATTTTTTGCGGCAACTGACCTTGTGAAAAAAGATTCTCACAAGTTAGGTGCAGTTGAAGCTACACAATCGATGGAAGTTTTATTTGCCCTGCTAGGAGAGGTCTTCCTTCTATCAAGTCCTTTGCCATCGATTCTTTCTTGGGTTGGAATGGGAGTTATCGTAGCAGGCATGGTGCTTCACAGCTACCAAACGAGTCATAAAAAAGCTATACCTCAAAAAGAATTGACCTACTAATCAATAACAAAAAAGAGCGTCTCAGTCGGCGCTCTTTTTGTTTATACAACAGATCTTCTTTCTAAATTGAAGACATTAACCTGCTCAGCATCAAAGCGGCTTAGCAACGAATCTACTCCGTACTCAAGTGCAAAAGCACGTTCATTTTCTGAAATCGGAACGGCCTGCAGGAACGTTACTTTTTTATCAGATAGTTCAATCGTTGAAAAATTATCCCATAAAAACGGCGGAATCAGCAAAATGTGCTGCATATGAAAGCTGTCATCAAGGACTGCAATAACGTCTTTATAAATAGCTCCTGGGAAAATGGAGACATGAGATTTCATCATATGGAAAATACAGTTTGCTAAAATAGCAGAATAAATACCGAACTCCTCATGACAAGCCCCAACAATTTCAATTCGAAGCGGGATCCCTCCAACTGTATAACCTGTCGGACATTGATGTCCACCGAGCGTTGCATACGCGGTTACGTCTTGACGCGGATGATTTTCACATGCCACAACGTGAATACCATGCTTTTTTCGTTCATCTGAATAATCTTCAATTCGGTCCTTTTGACCAAATACATCTATTGCTTTATGTATAATTAATTCTTCATCTTTTGTAAAATTACTCATAAAAAACCTCCTTGCTTGCGACCTTAAAAAGTCCCCTACCGTACAGCATATACTACCGCACTCGCTTACGATATAGTTTTTAGAAAATGTGATAGAAATGTTATCGTTTCGTAACATACTATGAAATTGTCTCAAGAAGCAAACAAGAAACCTTAACCAATTTTTTCTTTTCCCATAAAAAAATAGAGCCTGCACCATGGCAGCCTCTATTTTTTATGACATTATTATGAAATAATTTGTAATTCTTTTGGGTACTTCGTTAACGTTTCGTATCCATCTTTTGTGATGATTACATCATCTTCAATACGCACGCCTCCGAGTCCTGGAATATAGATACCCGGTTCAATCGTATACACCATGCCTTCTTGAAGCACATCATCATTGTTGCGGCTCATTGAAGGAAACTCATGCACGCTGATACCAAGGCCATGACCAAGACGATGCAAGAAATACTCTCCATACCCTGCTTCTGTAATAATATTGCGTGCTACCATATCCAAGTCGCCAATGCGAGTGCCAGGCTTGGAAGCTTCAAGAGCTGCCTGCTCGGCGCGCTGTACCGTTTCATAGATTTCTTTTTGCTTATCATTAATCGACTTGTACGCGACTGTACGCGTAATATCTGAACAGTATCCATCTAGCACTACACCTAAATCGAAGAGAACCATATCTCCTGGCTTTAACGTGCGAAGACCTGGGTTCCCGTGCGCTTCTCCCGTTTTTTCACCAAATAACACCATCGTTGAAAACGACATCTCACGAATTCCTTTTCGCTTTAGCTCGTATTCAATTTTAGCCAGAACATCCATTTCCGTAACGCCTTCTTTTAAGGCAGCTACGCCTACTTCTACGCCAAAATCAGCTAATGCAGCTGCCTTTTGCAGAATCTCAACTTCACGCTCATCTTTAATTAAACGCAGCTGATTTAATTTCTCTTCTGCTCCGACTAGCTCAGCATTTGGATATAAATTAAGCAGTTCTTCAGCTCTCGCATACAGCAGCTGCTCTTTCTCTACAGCAACTTTTTTCACATCCATTACGTTTCGTTTATGTAAAGCTTCTTTAATAAGTTCCCAAGGATTTTGATGGTCTTCATATCCGATCACATCAAATTTCCAGCCGGCTTCTTTTGCTTGACCCACTTCCATTGATGGACAAACAAGCATCGGCTCCGCTTCATTAAATAAAAATAAACCAAGCAGACGCTCATGCGGATCCGTGTGAAATCCAGTTAAATAAAATACGTTTTCAGTTGACGAAATAAAGGCCGTTTCTACATTCTTTTCCTTCAGCCATGATACGACTTTTTGCAAACGTGCTTCCATTAAAAAAACCCCTTTCATTGTGCAATATTACTATTATAACATAGTTATTTAGCAACATTGTACAATGAATAGAGGTTAAGACAAAGCCGCGTGAAGAGTAGTAAGCTGCTCTTTAATCGCTTTTCGCTGAATACTTACTTTCATCAGCCAGCCATTTTCTCCGTATCTATAAATAAATTCGTACGTACCTTTAGGAAAATATTCTTTTACCAGCATGTCTCGGTTTTCAACAAATCCCGGATCGCCAATAAAATAGCTACCTTCTTCAAGCGGGAGCTCATGAACTTTTTTTTCTAGCTGCTTCTCTTCGTCTTCGTCATCATCTATCACAATGTGAAGACCACCTTCATCACGCACAACGTCAAATTCACCGTTTTGTTCAAGCTCAAGCACCGGTACCACTTGTCCATTTACCGTTAGCAGCTGCTTGGTTCCTTCAAGGACCTGGGACCAATGATCATCGTATAAAGTAGAAGAATAAAAAATATAGCCCTGAGATTTATATAATAAAAGCAGCTGTTCAAAATGATTTTTCACTTGTTCTTTATCAAATAGAATAACAAAATGCTTTCGATAGAAAAAACTTGTAAAAGGCAGAATAGACGATTGATTAAGCTCTCTAATTATTTCAGCACTATCCTTACCTGAAATAATAGCTCCGGTCAATTCCCCCGCGCCATAAGGTTTCCAATGACTTAACGCCGCTTCTGGAATCAGCACAAGGTTCGAAGATGACACATATATACTCATTCGCTTCACTCCTTTTTTCTACACTTAGACCTATATTTAATTCTCAACAAACAGAGACTTTTCTCTTATACCCTTCTTAAAAGACAGAACTTTTTCCCTAACTATGATAGATTATAACAAATATCCTCGAAAAAAATAACCTTTATTTCCTCTTTCTTCTATTTGTACACTTCTCTTATTTTAGCTGTCTTCGCAGATTTACTAGTGAACGTACTTGCTAATCTAATTCCTTAGTGTTAATTTTATTATGTCGTTTTATAATTTTTTGCATAATTGGTTTTAAACAAAAAAGTATTAATATTTTTGAATGCGATGGTGAGACATTTGGAAGAACGTACAGAACGTAAACAACATAAAAGAAAAAAGCAAAGAAAAAAGAAACGCTTTAGAAAGCTACTTCTTTTCTTTCTCATTCTTGTAATCGCCGCTGGTGCATATGTGTATTATCAATACCAACAAGGATTAGCAGAAGCAGACGGAGCTTTTGGGAAAGATGGACAGTTTGATTTTAATGGTGCAAGTGCCAATTTAGATAGCATGAATGTGCTGCTTCTCGGAATTGACTCTCGCGGTGAAGAACATTCGCGTGCCGATACAATCATGATTGCTCATTATGACAAAGACAGCAATCAGCCTAAAATTGTTTCTTTGATGCGTGATTCATATGTGGATATTCCTGGACATGGCAAAAACAAATTAAATTCAGCCTATGCATTTGGCGGGCCCGAATTAATGCGTAAGACAATTAAAGAAAATTTCGGCGTAGATGTAAACTATTATGCCGTTGTTGATTTTAAAGGTTTTTCTAAAGTTGCCGATACGATTGCCCCTGAGGGAATTACGGTTACCGTGCCACATGAAATGTCGTCAGGAATTGGCATGACGCTAAAACCTGGAAAACAAACTCTTCACGGAGATAAATTACTAGGATACGTGCGATTCCGCCATGATAGCCAAAGTGATTTCGGGCGCGTGAAGCGTCAACAAGAAGTGATTGGTAAATTAATGGATGAAGCTCTTCAAGTAAAGACACTGGCGAAAGCTCCTAAGCTATGGGGTGTCATTGATCCATATGTGGATACAAATATTCCGCCAAAAACATTTATTGTGATAGGAAAAGATTTTTTAGTTGGAAATCAGCCAGATTTAAAATCTCTTCGTTTACCGGTTGAAGGTTCCTATTCAAATGAACGAATATCCGGTATTGGTGCTGTTTTAAGCATCGACCTTGAAGAAAACAAACAAGCGTTACAGTCATTTTTAAATTAGGAAAAGGTGTCCATTAGAGGACACCTTTTTTTATACTATTCAAAAAAACTTCTGTTTTTCCTCCCTATCCTTCAAAAAATTTTCAGCTTCGACAAAAAATGGAGATAAAATGGAGTTGTTTTCTAGAAAACAGCTGTTTCTTTGGAGTTCTATTTTTTCTCCTGTATGCGTATATGAAAAGAGAAGGACTTCTTTTTTATATTTTTTAGTCAAGGAGATGAAATGATGAAATTATATGGTTTTCAATCTGAAGAAGAGCGTTCCTTTCTTCATTCTACCTATAAAGTAAACCCATTACTTTCTCATACTGGAGATGTCAAAATCAGCTTTTTATCTTTTCAAGAAAATGATTATACCCCCCGTCAAGAAGCTACGATTCCACAGCTTCTTTTAGTCGTTCACGGGGAAGGCTGGGTAGCTGGCGATAACGGACTGAAAATTTATATCAAACAAGGTGAATCAGCATTTTGGAGAGCTGGGGAATCTTTTGAAGTCGGGAGTCTAACGGCTATGACAGGACTACTGATTGAAGGATTAGATATTGCTCCTCAAAAGCTGCTTACTTCTTTCTCACGAACAAACGCAAATTAAAAAGCCGCTTTGACGCGGCTTTTTTTATTATCTTAGTAATTGAGCGTAGTTTTCTGCGCTATCTTGAATAACTTTGTCACTCAGGTCACCGCCTGCTCCTTGAAATAAAAATGGAGTTTGGAACTTCATACCTGTTAAATTTGCCATAGCTTGGAAAGGAAGAAGCAGATGATTCATTGGGTAACGGTTGTATCCCCCTTCTTGATAAGCTTCTGCAGGGCCTCCTGTCGAAGTAGCTACGACAAACTCTTTTCCCTGAAGTTTAGTACCTTTGCTTCCATAAGCCCATCCGTATGTTAAAACAACATCTTGCCACTCTTTTAAGAGTGCTGGTGAGCTGTACCAGTAAAATGGAAATTGAAAAACAATACGATCGAATTGAACAGCTAACTCCTGCTCTTTTTCTACATCAATTTTGAAATCGGGATAGTTTGCGTATAAATCATGAACGTACACATCCTCCTCTTTTTTTACTCGCTCTGCCCACGCTTTATTAATACGAGAAGATGCTAGATTTGGATGCGCTAAAATAACCAGTGTTTTCATTTTGATACTCTCCTTCTGATGTCTGTGCTTGCTTTTTTCTTTTCTATTTTTTACGCTTGCCTCTCACGGCTTGTTCACTCATTCTTTCCTTTTCCTTCAGGAAATCCGAGTTCGTTTACACTTATAAATTACCAGTATTATCATTCTGCTTCAATAAAATTGACTTTGCTTTTATCACCTTTAATTTTTTTATGTACCCAAAACGGAAGATAAAGGACAAGAAAACTAAGAATCATGATTCCTTCAATCCATACTAAATACCAAGGATGAGGTCCAAGAACATCCAGCAAGGAAGCGTGCTCTGGCTTTTTCATCATGTATAAATAATTCGCACCCAGTAAACGATTCATGACATAGATAAAACCTCCGTACAGATTAACAAATACTACGCTTACCCATAAAGAACGAAACGTCGGCTCATATCTGCAGGCAGCAATTAGCATACAGCAAGCAAGTACCACACCGCCATGCGATACATAGAACTGCACATAGCGAAACTGGGCATACGCATAGCCGCCAAGGTCTGGGGTAATCATCGCTTGAACAGAGCTGCTGATTCCTGCGAAGTACACAAAATAAAAAAGAAATCTGCTTTTGGTTATCAGCATAACAGCAGCAAGCAGCACGACTATATCACTGAGCTGAAGAGGCAAGGAAGTTTCAACGGACCACTGATGACATCCGATTTCCCAAGCCTGGTAGGCCGTTTCTGAAACCATTAGAATGAATGAAAGCAAAACGAATACAAACCTCTTTTTTCGCAGCTGCTTTCGACATAAAAAAATAAATGCTCCTATGATTACGATAATGGCTAAAGTTACAAGATGTTCAACTGAAAAAAGCTGAAAAGAATGCTGTACAGGATGACATGTAAAAAATGAATTCATAACGGCGCCTCCTCTCCATCAGAAAACAAATTTGGTACCTTTAGCTTGTTCATAAGACCTCATTTTCATTAACGCTTCTCTCACATTAAAAAGAGATTGAAACATAATGAAAGCTACGTCCACCATGCTAATAAAAAGATCCGAACGATTTATCGTTCGGATCTTCTTTTAACTAAAATAATTTTGTACTAATCTTTTTGTCTTCATTTTTATTTTTTAATTAATCCTTTTTTCAGTAAGAATTGATGAGCGACTTCTTCAGCCGTTTTTCCTTTTGCATTTACTTGATAGTTCATTTCACGCATTTCGTCGTCACTGATTTTGCCACCCAGTTGATTTAAGATCTTTTTCAGTTCAGGGTGCTCTTTTAGTGTATCTTCACGAAGCACAGGCGCTCCTTGATACGGAGGGAAGAACTGCTGGTCGTCTTTTAAGACTTTTAAACCAAACTGTTTGATTTCAGGATCCGTTGCGTAAGCATCAAGCATGTTAATATCGCCTTTTTCAACAGCGCGATAGCGAAGCTTCGGCTCCATCGTTTTAATATTCGGGAAAGTAAGGCCATATTCTTTTTGAATGCCTACGTAGCCGTCTTCACGATCTTTAAACTCAAGCGTAAATCCTGCTTTTACTTTATCTGTTGCATTTGCCAAATCTGAAATGGTCGTTAGATTATTTTCTTTGGCAAATTCTTTTGTCACGGTCAATGTGTACGTATTATTAAACTTCATTGGATCTAAATAGACAAGCCCGAATTTCTTTTTAAATCCTTCTTTTGCCTGCTTGTACACCTGTGTTTCATCTTTGCTGTCCGGCTGTTCCTTTAGATGCGTCACAATGGCTGTCCCCGTATATTCAGGGTACAAATCAATTTCCTTGTTACGCAGAGCCTCAAATACAAATACCGTTTTCCCAAGCGACGAACGAAGGTTTACTTTCATATCGGTTTGATCTTCAATTAATTCTTTGTACATATTGATTAAAATATCTTGTTCTGCGCCAATTTTCCCTCCGATAACAAGGTCTGGTTTTGTTGCGCTCATCGCTGCAAACGGAGAAACAAGAATAAGTACTAATACGATGATCATGATGAACGAGCGTTTTTTGGACCCTTTTTTAGCAGAGTGTTCAATCGTTCGCAGAATTCCATCAAAAATAAGCGCTAATAATGCTGCTGGAACGGCTCCTAATAAAATCAAACTATTATCGCTTCGGTCAATACCAAGCAAAATTAAGCTTCCGAGTCCGCCTGCTCCGATAAGAGCCACGATTGTCGCTGTACCAATAATGAGTACCATCGCTGTGCGAATTCCGGCCATAATGACAGGAAGCGCTAGAGGAAGTTCTACTTTGATTAATCGTCTCCACGAGTTCATCCCCATGGCTTTGGATGCTTCAATTAAAGATGGGTCCACTTCTTTGATTCCGGTATATGTATTTCGTACAATAGGAAGAAGCGAATATAAAAACAGTGCAATAACCGCGGGAAAGGTTCCAATTCCGACAAGAGGAATCAGTAATCCTAATAAAGCGAGTGAAGGAATGGTTTGCAGTACGGCTGTTACGCCAATGATCGGTTCAGCAATGCGGTCATGCCTCGTTAAGTACAGTCCAAGCGGCACTGAAATTAATACGGCGATCACAAGAGCCAGTACTGAAATTTGAATGTGTTCAAGAAGAGCTTGAAACAGGGCATCTCCTCGTTGATCTAATAATGCGCTTAGTGCATTCATTACAGCGTTCCTCCTTCTTTCGTTTTATCAGAAAGAAACGCTAATAGAGTTTTGCGCGTTACAACGCCAATGCGTTTGCTCCCTTTTTTCACAGCTATTGCTTCATGGTCGTAAAGGGCGTCCATTGCCTGCTGAACAGTGGCGGTTGAAGCTAGCTCTTCAGTAGGTTCTACGTCTGGCTGTTCACTTTCTTTGACAAACATATCCAATGTCTCAAATAAAGCATTTCCTTGATTTCCAATAAATGTTTTTACAAACTCATTTTTAGGCTTTTGAATGAATTCCTCCGGGGTGCCAACTTGAACAATTTCCCCATCTTTCATCAGGCAGATACGATCTCCAAGCGTCATGGCTTCGCTCATATCATGCGTAACAAACACAAATGTTTTTTTGATTTTTTCCTTTAAGCTAATAACATCTTGTTGAAGCTGTTCGCGGCTTAACGGATCGAGGGCACTAAAGGGTTCGTCCATTAAAATAACGGGGGGATCAGCTGCGAGGGCACGTGCTACACCTACACGTTGCTGCTGGCCACCTGAGAGCTCAGACGGCTTTCGGTTTCGATATTGCTTTGGGTCTAGTCCTACCAAGGTAAGCAGTTCATCAATACGCGTTTTGATTTTGTTTTTCTTCCAATGCTTCATCTCCGGTACAATGGCTATATTCTCAGCAATGGTCATATGAGGAAAAAGAGCAATCTGCTGTAGCACATAACCAATGTTCCAGCGTAGCTCATGTATGTTGTGGTCCGATACGAGCTTATCTTTTATGTATAGTTCTCCTTCGGTAATATCATGAAGACGGTTAATCATTTTTAAGGTGGTTGTTTTCCCACATCCACTCGGACCAATTAAAACGAAAAACTCTCCTTCTTTTATTTCTAGATTAATATTTTTCACGGCGGTCGTACCGTCTGGATATTGCTTTGACACATTCTTAAACGTAATCAAATTATCGTTCACACTCCCTGTTGAAATTTAACCCCTAGTTTCGTGTACCCAATACTTAGAGGCAATAAACATTCTTTTAAGAATATTTCTAAATATGATTCATAAGACATAGTGGAAAAGATACACATGTTTTCTAACAGCCTCCTAATAAGGCTATCAAACTGTTAAAGTTTTCACAAGGCGGGGAAGAATAATTCGGAGAATAAATTTAAAGCCAATCCAAATAAAAAAACCTTCTTTCAACAAGAAAGAAGGTTTTTGAGTATGCTAGCGACAGGGATCGAACCTGCGACCTCTTGCTTACCATGCAAGTGCTCTACCTACTGAGCTACACCAGCGTCTTGGAAAATTATATCACGTTTAAATTTATTTAGGAAGCGCTTTTTTAAATTTTTTTATTGGTATATTCTCTAATTTGCGTCTTCTGAAATTCGCACTTTCTACAAAGTTCCATATTTCATGTTAGAACTTCTTACATAAATTGTGTGAATTTTCTTTTTTTATATTACCCTTAGTAAAAGAGCTTACAAAAGAAGGGAAGAAAATAGATGGAACAACAACCAACCATGACAAAATCAAAAACGGCAACTCCCTACCCAAGAGACTGCACGTTCAGCCTGGAAGATTGGACGACGCTTGCTAAGTATTGGTACCCCGTCGCACGCTGCAGTGATGTAACAGAAAAACCAACGTCCGTAAAATTACTAGATGTAAATCTAGTTTTATACCGCACCACACACAAAGTTGTAGCGGCACGTGATTTATGCGTTCACCGAGGCACCCCGCTTAGCATGGGCTGGGTGGAAGATGATGAAATTGTCTGTCCTTACCACGGCTTCCGCTACGCAACGGACGGCGCATGCACGTCAATTCCAGCTCACCCTGACGCCAACATTTCTCCCCGTCTCTGTATGGCCGTCTATCCAGTTATTGAACGATATGGATTAGTGTGGACGTCCCTGACAGGAGAACAAGATAACCTGCCTTATTTCGATGCGTGGGAGGACCCTGATTTTCAGCAAATTGTTTGTCCGAGCTTTGATATCATGGGTTCAGCCGGTCGTCAAATGGAAGGCTTTTTAGACGTAGCTCATTTTGCTTGGGTTCACACAGACACATTTGGTGATCGAAACAACGCCTTTGTGCCTAAATATAAAGTAAGCGATACAGACTATGGGCTTCATGTAGAATATACGAGCACCGTGAGCAATTATTCCAAAGAACAGCAGCATTTAAATCCAACTGATTTTAAATGGCTTCGCGTCTTTGATGTTTATCCCCCGTTTACAGCTACGCTAAAAGTATACTTCCCAGAAGGCGCAGAGCTGTGGATTATGAATGCAGTCTCTCCTATTTCAGCCCGCGAAACACGTTTATTCGCGCCAATCGCTCGAAACTTTGACAAAGATTCTCCCGTTGAAGGTGTGTATGACTTTAACCTTCGCGTCTTTGACGAAGACCGTGAAATGGTGGAAAACCAAAAACCTGAAGACTTGCCTTTAGACCTGCAGATGGAAGCGCATATTATGGCTGATCAAACGTCCATCGGTTACCGGAAATTATTAAAGAAAATGGGCTTAAGCTTTAGATATACAAGCTAAAAAAATCCCCGCTGTCTCAGCGGGGATTTTTTTTATTTAGCAAACTGCTCGCGTGCTGCTTTTTCCTTTATCACTTCATCTTCACTTGCCGGCGTTGCGCGTTTCATGAAGAATGAAAGAATTAAGGCAACCACCACTAGGACTACTGAGACAGCAAACGCATCGTTAATCCCTTGTACCATTGCCTGCATCCCAATCTGTTCTTTCATTTGAGCTGCCCCGGCTGCGGTTGCATTAGCTGCTCCTGCTCCGCTCATTGCATCTTGAGCGAGCTCTTTTGCATGAGTAGCTGTACGGTTTGACATCACCGTTACTAAAAGAGCCGAACCAATAGCTCCCGATACTTGTTGAAGCGTATTGTTCATCGCAGTACCATGCGGATTAAAACGCTGCGGAAGCTGATTTAATCCGTTTGTCATAACCGGCATCATCACCATAGACATTCCGAACATACGAAGCGTGTAAAGCGTAATGAGCGTTGTATAGGTCGTATCAAGCTCTAAGTTACTGAAGAAATACGTCGTAACGGCTGTAATCGTTAGACCCGTTACAGCCAATGCACGCGCTCCGAATTTATCAAATAATTTTCCGGTAATCGGTGACATCACACCCATTAGCAGCGCACCTGGAAGCATTAGTAATCCTGAATGAAGCGGAGAGATGCCTCGTACCGTTTGAACATAAATTGGCATTAGCAGCATGGCTGAGAATAATGCCATTGTAATTACCATCGAAATCGTTGATGATAAAGCAAACATTGGATATTTAAAAATGCGGAATTCAAGCATCGGTGTTTTAAGCTTGAACTGACGCGTAATAAATAAAATCAGAGCCACAGCTCCTACGATAATGGTACCGTATACTTCCACAGAATCCCAGCCTTTATCCCCTGCTGAGCTAAACCCGTATAGAAGTCCGCCAAATCCAATTGTAGATAGCAAAAGGGATAAAAAATCCAAATTGATTTCCACTTTTTCTTTTTTGTCTTTTAATAGGAAGAAAGCGCCTATTAATACAATGGCTGCGATTGGCGTAACAAGGTGGAACAGCATTCTCCACTCATAGTGTTCAATTAGCCATCCTGATAATGTAGGACCAATTGCCGGAGCAAAAATCATAACTAAACCGAAAATCCCCATCGCAGCTCCGCGTTTTTCTAATGGAAAACTTGTGAGCAATACGTTCATTAAAAGCGGCATCATAATAGCTGCGCCTGACGCTTGAATAATACGAGCGGTTAACAACACAGAAAATACTGGCGAAGCACCTGCAAGTATTGTTCCTGCTGTAAATAAAGTCATCGCCGTTAAAAATAAGCCTCTGACAGAATAGCGCTGAATTAAAAAAGCGGTAGTTGGAATCATAATACCATTCACTAACATATAACCAGTAGAAAGCCACTGGACAGTTGACGTTGTCACATCTAAGTCTTTCATAATAGACGGCAGCGCCACATTTAATAACGTTTCATTCAATAATGAGATAAAAGCGCCAATTAACAAAATAGCAATTATGCCATAAGGCGGCTTTTCCATTTGATTTATCGATCGACTCATTATTGTACCTCCTTATACTTTAGGTTCATTTTTTTAGACACGTGTTCTACATAGAGTATATTATACTGTGAGTTCAATTTATGCAAGTGAAAAATCTTACGTTCACGTTCTTTATTTTCTCAACTTTTTTAGTCCTATAATCCTTTTATACCAATATATTGTCGTGATATCGTTCAGTTTTCTGAAAAGAACATTTGTGTAAACGCTTTAAATCATGTATCATAAAGTTGGACCATGAGTCTAATTTTACATTTAGGTGATAATAATGAATAATCGAAAACAGCAAGTTGTAAAAAATGCACACCATCTCTTCGTTGAAAAAGGATTTCAAGCTACTTCTATTCAAGACATCATTGATTATAGCGGCATTTCAAAAGGAACATTCTACAACTATTTTTCTTCAAAAAATGAATTATTAATCGCTGTTTTTACATGGCTTCATACGACCATTGAACAAGAGCGCAATCAGCTGCTGGTTGGTAAAAGTCTGACCGATGTAGATGTATTTATTAAACAGATCGATGCGCAGATGAAAAACCATCACAAACATAAATTTTTTACGTTACTTGAAGAAGTATTTGTTTCTAATGATCCTGATTTAAAAGCATACATAAAAAAAACCCAGTTCATTGAAGTAAACTGGTTCTACAAACGGTTTATTGATTTATTTGGACAAGAAAAGAAACCTTATCTGCTAGATTGTGCAATTATGTTTCTTGGCATGCTTCACCGCAACTTTCACTATAATTTTATGGTCAACGGTACAAATACTGATCCCCATGAGATTATAACTTACAGCGTTAAGCGTCTGCTTCCTCTTGTAGACGAAGTAGCAAGTTCAGGAGACATTTTGCTCGATCCGCAAACGATCAAAGAATGGCTTCCATCTTGCCCAAATACTAAAAATCAAATAGAACAGGACATTTCCGCAGCACTTATCGATTTAAAAAAGCAAGCTCACAAACAATTTACGGATGAATTCGAACGTCAAAAATGCACAGAGCTTATTAGTTTTATTGAAGAAGAGATGTTTAAACAATCGAATCCACGCAAGTTTGTTGTGGATAGTGCCCTTCATTCATTAAAGCAGCTGCCTGTTAACAACCGTAAAACGAACCTAGAGGAACTGCAAACGATGATTGATCAGTATGTGAGTGAACTTCAATCAACAGCTAGAAGCAACTAAACATATGAAATTCACGCTCACCATAACAACAAAAAACGAACGATTATGATTTTTTAATTAATCGTTCGTTTGTAATTCCAACTAAAATACTTTTATCCCAGCCTCTTTTTTATTTTCCTCCAGTAAACGAAATTCCTTTAATGAAATATTTGTTAAAAAACGCATAAATGAGCAAAATTGGAAGTGTAAAAACCATGGAAGCTGCCATAATATAGTTCCAATAACTGATATACTGACCTTTAAATGTGTTAAGGCCTAAAGTCAACGTGAACATATTTTCATCAGACATCACAATTAAAGGCTTCATAAAATCATTCCAAAACCCCATAAATACAAAAATCGTTTGTGCTGCTAAGGCAGGTTTTGCAAGTGGAAGGACTATTTTGAAGAATGTTCCAAACTTCGATAACCCATCCAACTCCGCTGCTTCTTCAAGCTCTTTTGGGAAATTAATAAAAAATTGACGCATCATAAATATAAAAGTCGCATTTACCATTCCCGGTACAATCATTCCCTGATAGGTATTTAACCAGCCTAACTCTTTTAAAATTAAAAAATTAGGAATCATCGTTACTTGTCCAGGAATCATAAGCACCGCTAAAATAATAATAAATAAACTTTTCTTTCCCGGGAAACTGAGGCGTGCAAGGGCATAACCAGCCATTGAGTTAAATAGCAAATTCAGAGCTGTTCCTACTACGGCAATGAATAAGCTATTAAACATCCAGCGAGGGAACAGCTTTTGTTCCACAAAAATTTGTTTATAATTGTCTAGCGTAAAGTGTTTCGGAATAAAGTTCACCGTACCTGACACAATTTCTTCTAGCGTTTTAAAAGAAGCGGACAGCGCCCAAATAAATGGAATCAGAGTAATCAGCGCGTATATGCTTAAAATCGTATATAAAATGAGGACTCCTGTTTTTTTCTTCATCTTTTTCTTCCCCCCCCTTAGTACATACTTTCTTCTTTTGAAAACTTTCTCTGAATAACGGTTGCCACCAAAATCACGAGCGCCAGCATAAAGGCTAGTGCTGCAGCATACCCCATAGTACCTAAATTTTTAAATGCATATTGATAAATAAGCAGAACAACAGTCAGAGTCGAGTTATTAGGACCTCCTGAACCTCCTGAGAAAATAAACGATTGATCAAATAACTGAAACGTACCAATCAGTCCCATGATCACTACGAATGATGTAACCGGTCGCAGATTCGGAACTGTAATATGCCAAAACCGTTGAAACACATTAGCCCCATCTAACTGAGCTGCTTCATAAAGCGAATCTGGTACGTCTTGCAAAGCTGCCAAATAAATAACCATAAAAAATGGAGCTGTTGCCCAGATGTTCATAATCATAATGGCAATCAAAGCGACCTGAGGATCTCCAAGCCAATTGTAAGTTGGAAGACCAACAAACTTTAAAAACTCGTTCACAATTCCATTTTGATTGTACATCCACATAAAAATAAGCGTTAATACAGCCGATGATGTAAGTGTAGGTAAAAAATAAATAATGCGAAAAACTTTTTCTGCTTTTAGCCCTGCATTTAATGTGGCCGCCAGTATAAGTGCCAATGCGGTTTGTACCGGTACAACAATTACTACATACTTCACCGTATTCCAAAGAGCAATTTTAGCTTTGTCATCTTCAAGAACCTTCATGTAGTTCTCAAGCCCTCGAAAATGAAACTCAGTTCCTCCCAGCAATTGAACTTTATGTAAAGACAAAAAGATGGCATAAAAAATAGGTGCAATAACAAACAGCAATAGTACAAACAGTGTAGGTGTCATAAAAGCATATCCTTGCCCTACATCACGAGGTTTGTACGTTCGTATTTTTCCGTCTTTCATTTCCTCCACTCCCCCGCCAAGCCTTATTCATAAATACTAATCTCTTGATTTGCCTGCTTTTGTGCTTTTTTCAAAGCTGTTTCTAAATCACTTTGTCCCAAAAAGGCGCTTAAAAACTGGTTATTAAAGTTATTCATGATAATAGGCAAATACGGACCATCTTGCCAGACAGTTGCATAAGCAGCTCCTTTTACTAATGGACCTCGTTTTTCGTCTTCAGCAAAACCAAGCTTATCCGCTACGGATTTTCTTGTTGGCAATGCATAACCCTTGCTTGTCCAAGTTTCCATTCCTTCTTTCCCGGTTAAGTACTGAATGAGCTCCCAAGATGCTTTTTTCTTTTTTGAGTCAGCATTCATTACATACGCGACCGTAAATGCCATCGTATTTTTGTGACCGTTTATTGTCGGAACTTCCGCTGTACCGTAATCAAGTTTTGGGAAGGACTCCTGTAAAAATGGAATCATCCAATTCCCTTCAATCACCATAGCTACTTTTTGTTGTGCAAACATGTCCGTACCTGAGTTTGCGCCTACATCAGAGGGCTGTACAGACGTTTTATCTTTTAAATGCTGATCGATGAGCGGCTGAAGAGAATCCACGACTTCTTTCGTAGCAAAGTTTGCCTTATTGTTCTTTACAACGTCTCCTCCGTTTGCCTGCGCCATGTAGAAGATACGCGCTAATTCCGGCGTGACACCAAACGCTTGAATCCCTTTCTTTTTAAATACTTTTGAAACTTCTTTAAACTCATCCCATGTTTTTGGTACTTCTACTCCTGCTTCTTTAAATAGCTTTTTGTTGTAAAATAAGCCTAATGTGGAGTAATCTTTCGGAAAACCATAAGTCTCTCCATTTTTTTGAAACGCTTTCAATAATGGTTTCTCAAAATCCTGAACATCAAAATCAGATTTTACATAAGAATTTAAAGGTTCTAAAACCCCTGTATTAATAAGACCCGGCGCTTCAAGTGCATCAAGATAAAAAACATCTGGACCATTTCCACCTATTAAACGCGTTTTTAAAATATCCATGTATTGATCAGTGATTACTTCATGCTTCACATGAATTGATGGATGGAGTTTTTCAAAGTCTTGAATAGTTTGATTAAGCAGCTTCGTCTCTGTTGGGTTGCCTCCCCAGCCGGCTAATACAATTTCGACTTGACCATTTTCCCCGGAAACTTCTTGTACATTTGAACATCCAGTTAAAGCTGCTCCAGCCACTGCCAGAACCAAACTTAAAGCGAGTATCCACTTCTTCATTAGCTGTCTCCTTTCATTTCATTGACCTGCGGCTTATTAATTGACGCTTAATAAACCGCGGTCGAAGTAACATTAACCTACATAATTTCTTACCTTACATTGAGATAGAAGCTCGTATTTTGTCGTATTTTCTTTCACGTAAATAATAGTTTCGCTTTCTTCTTTTTTAACCGTTAATGAAAGTTTCCCACTGCCAATCACAAGGTTTTCTACAGAGATTTCATTCATATCGTCTATGAGCAAAGGATTTATCTGTATAGTACCTGCTGTACTATCAGGAAACAGTCTCAGCATCGCCTGTACGAAAGCTAAAGGCGTGCCGGCTGCCCAAGCTTGAGGTGAGCAGGCAACGGGATATTTGACAGGCTTGCCAAGGTTACTTGAATAGCCGCAGAATAGCTCTGGAAGACGGTCGTATTCAAAATGCTCAGCTGCATCAACCAGCCCTTTTATCACTTTATTGACTTCTGTTTGCTTGTTCGCTTTACTCAAACCGAGAACAATTAAACTATTATCGTGCGGCCAAATGCTCCCGTCATGATAACTCATTGGATTATAACCCGCTTCTCCTTCTGCCATTGTACGAATTCCATATCCCGAAAACATAGATTCTGATACTAGCCTTTCCGCTACTTTGTTCAGCTTCTCCTCATCCATCATCTCGGCTAAAAGTACATGACCTGGATTTGACGTAATCGTTCCTACTTGATGTTTATGTTCATCAAGTGCAATGGCATAGAATGACACGTCTTCCATCCAAAAGGCTTCATTGAACTTTTTACGCAGCAGCTCAGCTTCTTCACGTAAACTATTTGCTTCATTTGTTTTGTTTAACTGATCATATAAAGAAGCAATACCCATTTTCGCTTGATATACGTAGCCTTGTACTTCCACTAAAGCAATAGGAGTTTTTGCATATTCACCGCTGCGATGGACAACAGAATCCCCTGAGTCTTTCCATCCTTGGTTAGCAATTCCTTTACTTGATTCTTGATGGTATTCAAGAAATAAATCACCGTCTCGATCTCCATATTCATTGATCCATGTCAAAGCTCCATCGACAGTCATTTGCATTTCTTTTACAAACTCGAAGTCTCCCGTCCACTTCACATATTCCGTTAACAAAATTAAAAATAATGGTGTCGCGTCAACTGTTCCGTAATATGGAGTAAAAGGTATTTGATTTGTGTTGGCTAGTTCTCCGTAACGTATTTCATGCATAATTTTACCCGGCTGTTCATCACGCCATGGATCATTTGCCGTTCCTTGATATGCTGCCATAGTACGTAGCGTTCCTTTTGCTACTTCCGGATTAAAAGCCAGCATTTGAAGCGCTGCAATTAGACTATCCCTTCCAAATGGCACACCAAACCAAGGCAATCCAGCTACAGGAAAAGCACCGAATCCTACATCCGTTAGCAGTACGCGCAGGTCGTTAAGTCCTCTTGTAATAAGGCGCTGCATTGTCGGATGGTCGGTTGTCACTTTTGTAGAAGATTTTTCCCACTTTTTATATGACTGCGTTAGTAAACTAAATGCTTCACCAGCTGATAAAATATTTTCATTGATGTCTTCGCCTATTTGCGGCTGAACCATTAATGTAATTTCTTCTTCTTCCTGATGGTTCAGTTCGAAAGAAAACATAACCTCTCCTTGTTCATACACGTGTGAGGCTTTTTTATCCCAAGAAATCCGTGTCGAACGCTTGATATCATCTGATCCTTCGTATGTATATATTAAACTGCTTTCCCCTTTTATTTGCCCTGTTCGTTTTCCGACATTTCCAGTTTGAAAACCTCTTACGATAAACATATCGTTAAAATCGACATCTGCTTGGATACTTAATGTAAAAGCAATTTTTTTAGGAAAATAACTTTTCAATTTTATTTTTTCATAGAAAATACCCTCATATATAAAGCGCTTTCTTTCTATTTCTACAGACTCTCGCCACAGCGATAGTTCTCCTTCTTTTTCCATATGCGGATTAGTAAGAAGAATTGTGGCTAACAGGTTTTCGTCGGCACTTGAGGACAATAACACAGGATCTGTACCGTTAATTTTCAAATGAAATTTGCTCAAAAAACGCGTATCTTTCATATATAGCCCTAAACCATACTGATGGTTTTCAGTGATATTTCCTGCTTGATCTGTTAGTAAAAATAAGTCATTTTCTTTAATCACACGGTAATCCATTTCCATCCCCCTAAATTTCACCGAAACGTTTTGGAAAAACGAAACACAAAACCGAAACGTTTCGGTTTTTACATTATATAAAAACCACTAGCCGTGGTTTTTAGCTGTTGATTCTCGAATAATCAGCTGTGTATCAAGATAACGCTTCATATTTGTTTCTTTTCCTTCTAGCATCTCAATTAGTAAATCTGCAGCTTCATAGCCAATCTGATATACTTCCTGCCCTACAGTCGTCAAATTTGGAGACGAGTAAGAAGCAAGAACAATATTATCATATCCGACAATCGAAACGTCTTTTGGTACATCAAGGCCAAGTTCTTTGCATGCTTTTAATGCTCCCAGTGCCATTAAATCACTTGCACAAAAAATAGCGGTGAGCTCTTCATACTTATTTAAAAGCTCACTGGCAGCTTTCTCTGCTTTCTTTTCTTCAAACTTTCCGCTTACAACCCATTCAGACCGAAACGACAAACCGCATTCTTTGAGGGCTTGTCTGTATCCGTTGAGACGTTCTTGGCTGACAAATGCGTCTTCATGTCCGTTAATCATCCCAATATGCTGATGGCCAAGACTCGCTAAATGTTCAACCGCTTTTTTAGCTCCCAAGGCATTATCGGTGGTGACATAGCCTACTGAACTAGAATGGACGGGAATATCAACTAAAACACAAGGAATATCGCTTTCTACTACTTCTTTTAAATAAGGATCTTCTTTTTTGATGCCCTGAATAATTGCCCCGTCCACTCTTCGCTCTCGACAAAGCTGAGTATATGTTTTTTCTCGCTGCATCATCGTGTTTGTATTAAATAAAATCAAGTCATACCCCAAAGTAGATGCACGCTCATTTACACCGCACAATACTTCAAAAGTGAAATTATCTTTTACGCTCTCTCTGCTGATGCCTGAAACTAGTAGTCCAATTGTCTTTGACTTTTGCATAACCAATCCTCGAGCTAACGTATTGGGGCTATAGTCCAGCTCTCTTGCTACGGCTGCAATCTTTTGCCTTGTTTTTTCATTTACATCTGAATAACCATTTAAAGCCCGAGACACCGTTGTTACAGATACGCCGGCAACTCGCGCTATATCTTTAATCGTTGTCAATCAAAATTCCTCCAAAACGTTTCGGATAACTTTAAATAGATTGTAACGCTTTCATTTCTTAAATTCAATACTTTTTTAATAATCAGTTTACTTTTATCTATTTTTAAAATTTTTGCATATAAAAAAAGCAGCCCTAAAGCTGCTCTTTACTCACAAAGAGGAAATTGAAGTGAAAAGCACGTTTCTTTTCCTTTTACGCTAGACACACTTACTTTTCCCTTCATATAATGAATAATACTGAAAGATACCATCGTTCCAAGCCCCGTACCTTTTTCTTTTGTTGTAAAATACGGTTCGCCTAACCGGTTGACTTGTTCTTGCGTCATACCGCAGCCTGTATCCATAATATCAACGATCACAACTCCGCCTTCTTTTCCTACTTTAATAGTTAACGTGCCTCCGTTTTGCATGGCTTCAATACTATTTTTAAATAAGTTGATTAGACACTGCTGAAGCTTTCTTCTTTCTCCCATTACGAAGAACTTCACTTCTTCATCGAATGTAAAATCAATCGCGACTCCGTTCATATTGGCAAGAGGAGTCATAATATGGGTGACGTGATGAATTTCTTCTGACATATTCATTTTTTCATTTCGTTCTGGAGCGGAATTGGCAAATAGCAAGTAATCATCAATGATTTCTTTTGCGCGGTCTAGTTCATTAATCGCAATCGAAATGTAGCGTTTTTTAGCAGGTTCTTTTTCATCTTCTTGCAGCATTTGCATAAATCCTCTGCTTGCAGTTAGAGGATTTCGCACCTCATGAGAGATGCTGGCGGCTAAATGACTGACAATTTCTAGCTTTTCTGCTTTCATCAGGCGCTGCAGCACTAATAAATTTGCCCGTATCGCTTCCCACAGTATGGTAATCACAAACATGCCTGCCACATCTAAAACAGCGAACTGAACCCACACGCTAATAGGAATGCTTGTTACGTGTAAGACGAAAATAGATACAAGCATAGCTAATAAAGAACCAATTACACTAAGACAGGTGCTCACGATAATTCTATTTTTTAATGAGAAATGTAAAAAGTATTTTGTTATGAAAAATAAAGGAATGGATAAAATCGGAAGAGCAATTAATGTTGATAAAAATCCTACATCGTACCCGCCAATTAGCAAGCGCAGCAGTAAAATAAAGACAAAAAGCAAGCTTCCTAGCGGCCAGCCTCCATATAACGTTCCTAAAATATAAGGAATTCTTCGTAAATCCATTCGATAGTCATCCGGGACATAAGCTCCGTTAACCGGAAACAAAAGGCAAAAGGTAATAGCTAAAATCGGAAATACCGCGATATAGTGATCTTTCCACCAATGAACTTTTTTAGCATACTTGATCAAATAAAACATCTGCACTAAAAACAGCGCCAATAAAATAAATAAAAAATTAATTAACAAATCTTTCGTAACAAAACTCATGCATTCACCGGTCTTTCAAATGAGATAAAAATAAACTCTTTTATTGCATTTACATTTGTAACACAAATTAGAGCGTAATCATAGATAAATAAACGTATTCTATTTACTTTTTTATAACTTCCTATGACTTTATCGTCCGTTCCCTAAAATAGTGAAGACTAAGAAAACCTTTTCAACTTCACTAAAAATATTCAGAATTTTATTTACATACGGGTTACAATGCTCTATAATCAGATCAATGTACTTGGTTTTGAGAGTAGGAGGACAAAATATGGAACTATCAATTACCTTAATGGGATTATTCGTTGGAACCCTTGTAGGCTTAACGGGGGTTGGAGGTGCCGCTTTATTAACACCTTTACTGATTGTACTCGGCATTAACCCTTCCATTGCCGTAGGAACAGATCTTGTCTACAATTCTATCACAAAATTATTCGGAGTCGCTCAGCACTACAAACAGCGAACCATTAACTTTAAATTAGCAAAATATTTAGCTTTCGGAAGTATTCCGAGCGCTGTGCTGGCTATTGTCACACTTCATGCATTCCCATCTTTTCACGAGCATCAAGAAACGATTATTAAGCACGCTCTCGGGTACGTCATGACGCTGGTTGCCATCTCAATTATCTTTCGCGTCTTTTTTGATAAATTAATTCGACCAAATCGGTTTCAGGAAATGGACTTAAATCAGAAAAAAGGATTAACAATCGGAATTGGCGTAGTCTTTGGGTTCATTGTCGGACTAACATCGATTGGTTCTGGCTCATTATTTGCCATTGCAATGCTGTACTTATTTAAGTTAAAAACATCTGAGCTGGTTGGTACTGATATTGCACATGCGTTTCTTCTCGTTACGGTGGCTGGTATTTTAAATGCAAGCTTTGGAAGCGTTGATTATATGTTGACTGCTAACCTATTAACTGGATCTATTCCGGGTGTGTTACTCGGAAGCCGTTTATCAACGAAAGTGCCTTCAAGACCGCTTCAAGCCATTATGGCGACCATCATTTTAATTAGCGGAATTAAACTAATTTAATAAATAAAAAGCACATGCCTTTGCATGTGCTTTTTATTAGTTTTTTTAAAGATCTACATTAAAAATAATAATGTTTTAAACCACTCTCTTCCCTTCTTATACACTTCAACTAATATTTTTATTGAATTTTAGTCAAAGAGACCAATGACACCTCAAATAACCTTACGTTAAAATGTAAAAAAACATAACATCTATTGTAACATCAAAAAAATTGTACGACGAAGGGAGAACACATGACACAAACAGCGGCAAAAAGTAAGCAAAAACCTTTTTATAAAGGTCTTTTCTTTCAAATTATGATGGCAATTGTACTTGGCGTAGCCGTAGGATATCTATGGCCAAGCTTTGGAAATGCTGTGAAACCGATTGGAGACGGTTTTATTAAGCTCATCAAAATGCTGATTGCTCCTCTTATCTTTGGGGTAGTCGTTGTCGGAATTGCCAAGGTTGGAAACATTAAAACAGTTGGGCGTATTGGTGGAAAAACCATTCTTTACTTCGAAATTGTCACAACATTCGCTCTACTTATCGGTCTATTAGTAGCAAACGTAATGAACCCCGGCGCCGGTATGAATGTTGATCCTTCAAGCTTAAGCACAACTGAAGTGGACGCGAAGACAAACGGCTCCGAACTTCCGAGCGAAGGTGATTTTTTTCTTAATATGATTCCAGACAGTGCAGTTGGTGCTTTTTCAAACAACTCCATGCTTCAAGTGCTTTTAATTTCGTGTTTGTTCGGAATCGCTCTTGTCCATATAGGTGGAAAAACAGCGGAGACCCTTCTACACGTATTAGAAAAAGTAAATGATGTGTTATTTAAAATTATGGGATACATCATGAAGTTAACGGCTCTTGCCACGTTTAGCGCCATGGCATTTGCGGTTAGTCAGTACGGTCTTGGAACACTTGCTGCATTTGGAAAGCTATTTATCGCTATGACAATTGCTTGTCTAGCATTTGTTCTTGTTTTAGCTGTTATTTTACGAACCTATTTAAAATTAAGCTTGTGGAAAGTTATTCTATATATACGAGAAGAAATTATGCTGGCATTTGCTACGGGTTCTACTGAAGCCGTTATGCCGCAGCTCATGGATAAATTTGAACAAGCAGGATGCAACAAAGCAGTCGTTGGCCTTGTTGTGCCTACGGGCTATTCGTTTAACCTAGACGGTGCTTCTATCTACCTGTCTCTTGCTCTCGTCTTTTTAGCACAAGCAACGGGCGTGGACTTGAGCCTCACTGATCAGCTTTTAATGCTTGGTGTTCTTCTTCTTACGTCTAAAGGAATGGCTGGCATTCCAGGATCAGCTTTTGTTGCTCTTTCTGCTACCGCAGCAGCAACCGGATCCATTCCGGTAGCTGCCGTTGCTCTGATGCTTGCTCCTGATCGCTTTATGGGTAATTACCGAACCACAGTTAATATTATTGGTTATGCGGTAGCCGCTTTTATTATCGCACGATGGGAAAATTTATTAGACCTACAAAAAGCCAATGATGTGCTGGACGGAAAAATTACGTATCAGCCCAAAAATGCTGAAATTTCTCTCCCTGAGAGTATTCCAGCAGCCAATGAAAAAGCATTTTAATAAAAAAAATTCCTGGCCGAGACAAGTCTATTTTGCTTGTTTTTCGGGCAGGAATTTAATTGTTACATGAAAGGCCTTTTGCTGAAATTTATTTTCTTCCAGTATTTTATATACCATTTGTTTAATCGTTTCTTGCGTTTTGGCATCAGCTGAAACGGAAGGCTCCATATACACATCCAGCTCTACTCTGTCTTTTGAATAAAGGGAAGAATTCACACCCCTTGATTCATAGCCCGCTTCAGTTAAACCGCTGCTGATTTTATGCCAAATATCCAGTTTGTCCATTTGTTTAATAACAGGCTTTGCTTCTTCGTACACTTGTGCTTGCTGAGTCTTGGAAACTTCTTCTTTTTTAATAAAAACTGCATATCCTGAACCTACTATTAAAAACGTCATGATAGCAAATGCTCGCATTCTTTTCATTCTCTCACCTCATTTAGAGATATAGATTATAAATATGCGAACAATTGCTACAGTATGACGGCTTGTATCTCTACTTCTTTTCTACTATACTCAACAGTCGTTTAGAACCGGCGTGCACTTCTTCTATCATACTGTTAAACAGCTCTTGCACCGTTGGAATACTATCAATCAGTCCAACGACTTGGCCTGCCCATCCATAGCCTTCATCGATTTTATTTTCATAAATATACCGGCAGTTTGCCCCTCCGCTAATGACGTCTTTTAACTCTTCGTATCTCTCTCCTTGCTGTTCACGCTCAATAATGTCAAGAGTGTAGTGGGACTTCAATACGCGTCCAGGTGCCCCGAACGAACGTTTAATAACCACAGTATCGGTTTCTTTCGCTTCCACAATAGCTTGTTTATACGCATCATGGGCATCTACACATTCTTTTGTCGCGATAAAACGTGTTCCCATTTCTATCCCTTCAGCGCCTAATGATAACGCTGCCAATAATCCTTGTCCGTTTCCAATCCCTCCGCTTGCCAAGACCGGAATTGACACAGCCGCAGCTACTCGAGGAATTAATACCATTGTGCCTAGATCCTCACGTCCGATATGTCCTCCGGCTTCTTGCCCTACTGCCATGACAGCATCTGCTCCTAGCTTCTCAGCTTTTTGAGCTTGACGTACGTTGGCTACCAGCACGAGCGTTTTAATTCCCGTTCCTTTTAATCTTTCAAAAATAGGTGTGGGATTTGCTCCTGTTATGGAAATAACCGGAACACCTTCTTCTACTGCTGCGTCGAGAAGTTCTTTATAAGAACCTTCTGTTTGACCTCCAACAGCAAAATTAACGCCAAAAGGACGCTCAGTTAAAGAACGTACTTTCTTAATTTCAGCTCGAAGTTTCTCAGGTGTTCGGAGCGTCATAGCTGTAATTTGTCCAAGCCCGCCTGCATTTGAGACAGCAGCCGCAAGTTCTGCGTACGCTAGATACGCAAGACCTCCTTGTACAATTGGATATTGAATTCCTAATAAATCTGTTACCCGTGTTTTCATCTATGTATCCCCTCTCCTTTTATTTTTGTATTTATGAATACTTATTCATAATCATAACAAGAAAATAACGGATTTCCTACGAAAAAATTCCAACATTTCTGTTTGCTTCAACTTTTGATAGGGTACACATTTTGTAATGATTATTAACTGAAGATCAAGGAGGAAGACAAGCATGACAAAAAAGCACCCTGTAAATGAAAAAAGCAAGCAAGAACAGCTCGAGCAGTTTAAAACAGACGATCGAAACCAAGCGCTCACAACCAATCAAGGGTTAAAGCTTTCCGAAGATGAATTTTCTTTAAAAGCAGGCGAACGTGGTCCAACCCTTATGGAAGACTTTCATTTCCGTGAAAAAATGACGCATTTTGACCACGAGCGCATTCCTGAACGCATCGTTCATGCACGAGGCTTCGCTGCTCACGGAGAATTTGAGCTGTATGACTCGCTCAGTGAATATACAAAAGCTAAATTTTTACAGAATCCGTCTGTAAAAACACCTGTATTTGTCCGTTTTTCTACTGTAGCAGGTTCTAAAGGTTCAGCTGAAACGGTTCGCGACGCACGTGGTTTTGCAACAAAATTTTATACAGAAGAAGGAAACTATGACTTAGTTGGAAATAACATTCCCGTGTTCTTTATCCAAGATGCGATTAAATTCCCGGATTTAATTCACGCTGTTAAGCCTGAGCCACACAACGAAATGCCTCAGGCGGCTTCAGCACATGATACGTTTTGGGATTTTGTCGCTAATAACCAAGAGTCTGCCCACATGGTCATGTGGACAATGTCAGACCGTGCAATTCCTCGCAGCTTGCGTATGATGGAAGGCTTCGGCGTACATACTTTTCGCTTAGTTAATGCGGAAGGAAAAGCTCATTTTGTCAAATTCCACTGGAAGCCTGTGCTCGGCACGCATTCCCTTGTTTGGGACGAAGCTCAAACCATTTCTGGGAAAGACCCTGATTTTCATCGCCGCGATTTATGGGAGTCAATTGAAAACGGAGACTATCCTGAATATGAGCTAGGGCTTCAAATCATAGCTGAGGAAGATGAATTTAAATTCGACTTTGACATTCTCGATCCAACTAAGCTTTGGCCAGAAGAAGACATTCCCGTCAAATTGGTTGGAAAAATGACCTTAAATCGAAATGTAGACAACGTATTTGCCGAAACGGAACAAGTCGCATTCCATCCGGGGCATGTAGTACCGGGAATTGATTTTTCCAATGATCCTCTCTTACAAGGAAGATTGTTTTCATACACGGATACCCAGCTTATTCGTCTTGGCGGCCCGAATTTTCACGAACTTCCAATCAACCGTCCAGTGTGCCCGTTTCATAACAATCAACGCGACGGTTACGGACGTCAAACGATTAACAAAGGGCCTGTCAGCTATCACAGAAACTCTCTTGCAGCCAATACGCCGGCTCCTGTACCAGAGTCAGAGGGCGGTTATTCTCACTATCAGGAAAAAGTGGAAGGAAGAAAAGTTCGAAGCCGAAGCGAAAGTTTTAAAGACCACTTTTCACAGGCAACGCTATTTTGGAATAGCATGAGCGACCCTGAAAAAGAGCATATTATCAGTGCTTTCAGCTTTGAGCTTGGAAAAGTGAAAAGCAAGTCTGTTCAGCAACAGGTTGTTGATATGTTTGCCAACGTCAGTACAGTGCTAGCTAAACAAGTGGCACAAGCGATTGGTGCAACGCCTCCATCAGGAGAAGACGCGCCAGTGACCAAGTCGTCTCCGGCTCTTAGTCAGGAACAGACGATTAAAAAGCCGAATACGCGTAAAGTAGCTGTCATTGTAGCTAATGACTTTAGCGGTGACCTACCACAAGTGTTAAACAGTTTAAAACAACAGGGCATTCAGCCTGAAATTGTAAGCACAACCCTCCAAAACGTAAAAGGAACAGACGGGTCAGAACTTGAAGTACAGCACACGTTCTTAACAAGTGATTCTGTCTTATTCGATGCGGTTTATGTTGTCGGAAGTTCGTCAGCTGATGAGAAGTTTCGTAAAGAAGCACTGACGTTTGCTCAAGAAGCATTCGAGCATTTTAAACCAATTGGCGCCACAGATGAAGGTGTTAAGTGGCTAAAAGCTGCTGGCTTAGATAGTAGTCCCGGTGTCGTAACTGGAGATTCTACACGTTTTACAGATGAATTTGTTGAAGCTGTTTCAGCTCACCGCCACTGGAATCGTCACGTTATATAAATGACAAAAAAGATAGGGATCTTCCCTATCTTTTTTACATGGAGTCACAGCAATTGAAGAAAAGCCGATTTTTTGCTTATACTAGATAATGCACCTTAGATTTTCAGGAGGCAAAAGGAAGACATGCTCACAAACAAATCATCTTACTTTTTACAATTAACGAAACGATTCAAAAAAGCTGCAACGGCAAATTCAGTTATCCTTGGAATTTTGTTAGCTATTGTGGGAGGTTTTCTTGATGCTTATACGTATATAAGCAGAAACGGAGTATTTGCAAATGCACAAAGTGGAAATATCGTTTTATTAGGTGTAAAGGCAGCACAAGGTCAATGGACAGAAGCTTTTCTTCATATTCCGCCTATTTTAGCCTTTATCCTAGGCGTTGCTGTAACCGAAACATTTAAGCAGCCGCGATTTGTATCTGTACTCCCTGATACTTCTCGTATTGTATTGCTTTTAGAAATTGTCGTACTCATTATTGTTGGGTTTTTACCACCTAGTGTTCCTAATATGTTGGTTACAGTAACAATTTCATTTGTTGCTGCTCTTCAAGTTTCTTCATTTAGAACTTTGATAAAATGGTCATATAATACAACAATGACAACTGGAAACCTTCGTACTGCTTCTCAAGCAGCATACTATGCTATATTCAAACGCGACGAAAATGCTGCTTATCAGTGCCTTCGTTTTACGGCCATTATCCTCTCTTTTTTAAGTGGTGCGTTGTTAGGCTCTATTTCTACTTTCACCCTCGGAACAAAAGCAATTTGGCTAGCTTCTGCTATTCTTTTTCTCGCTTTTGTCATTTTAAATTCAGAATCTCAAAAAAGCCTTTGAAATCAATGATTTCAAAGGCTTTTTTATTAAACGGATTTTCTAAATGCCATGACATGCAAATCTTTTACCGGATAAAAATCGTTATCAGGAAAGCGGACGTAACCTCTTTTAGTGTACAGCTTAATGGCATGTTCCATTGAATGATCTGTATGTAAACCTAAATAAGAACATCCTAGCTCCCGAGATTTTTTTTCACACGCTTCAAGAAGCGCATTGGCGACTCCTTTTCGGCGATGAGATGGAGCAACTGCCAGCAGACGAATTTCAGCCCATGGAAATGGTTTTAATAACCCTCCATATACATCCGTATTCGGCGGATAAAACAAAACGCTTCCTGCCATTTCTCCATCGATTTCAGCTACCATGCATTCAAATTTTTTTTCTTCACTCAGGGTATGTAAAATTCCCTTTCGATATCTTTTCCAGTGTGCTTCCGATTTTACAGCTGCATATTGCTCATAAGCAGCAAGCGTTACTGTTTCAATAGATGATGTTTCTTCTTCTCTAGCTTTTCGAACGATCAATTTTTTCTCCTCCATTTACCTTCTTCGTTAATTCTTATTGTCTATGGTGAAGAATGTTTATGCAACACATTTGCATTGCGAAACAGCTTCCTTTGCATATATTTAATCCGTGCATTATGGTTTCTAAAGCAGTCTTTGTGCTGAAACTCTGCTTGTCTTCATATACATATAAAGAGATTCATAGACAAGGATGAGACAGCATGTACAAAAAATTAATTGCAATTGGAATTGGCAGTATGTTTGTTAGTATTGGAATTAACGTTTTTATTCTTCCGCTTCAGCTTGTAACAGGAGGCATTACGGGAATTAGCTTAATCATTAATTATTTACTTGGCTATAAAGTAGGCGTGATGATTTTTTGCTTAAACTTGCCGATTTACCTTCTCGCTCTAGGTTTTAACCGCTCTTATTTTTTAAATGCTATCTATGGCATGGTTCTCTCAGCCGTTATGATTGATTTGCTGTTTCCGCTTCACGGAATTTTTCACCTTCCCATTATCTTAAGCGCTTGCCTTGGAGGCGTTTTTAACGGAATTGGAACTGGCATCATGCTCCGGCAGCACGCAAGTCAAGGCGGGGTCGACTTATTTTCTCTGATACTTGCAAAATGGTTATCTTTAAACCCTGGCATCATCATTTTAGTGATTGACGCATCTATTATTATTTCAGGTATTTTACTGCTTCAAAACGATACAGCTATTTATTCATTATTCATTGTTGTATGCTCTGGTATAGTGACCAGTTTAATTACGTCATTCAAACGCATCATCGTCTATGTATAAGGAAAAAGCCTCGAGACATGCGTCTCGAGGCTTTTCTTTATTTGTCATTTAAGAATTCTTGCAGCGCTTCTTTATTTTTATCTAAATCAATATCAAGCACCATACCAACGCCGCTATACGTTTTGTTTTCAAATGATCCGTCTAAAGGCAGTCGTAGGCTTTGAACGTCTTTCATGTTTCCTGTTACCACATCTTTAGCTAGAAGCATCATGCTTTTTGTATCTAAATTTGTATCGATGTAAGGATCCATTACGCCGAGAAGCTTCGGTATTTTAAACACGCTGTTTAGGCTTGCTACTTCATCTTTGAGCTTTAAAACGACTTCTTGCTGGCGCTGAACGCGTCCAAAATCACTCATGTTATCATGGCGAAAACGTACGTAGCCAAGCAACTGTTCACCGTGTAAAACTTGGGTACCTTTGTGAAGCGTCATACCAATTCCCGAAGACATATCGTGAGGCACGGTTACTTCAATGCCATCAGGCGCAATCGTATCTACAATTTTTGAAAATCCTTCGAAGTCCACAACTGCATAATAGTTAATATCAATATCAAAATTTTGTTTGATCGTTTGACGCAGCAGCTCAGGACCTCCGAACGCGTAAGCAGCATTCAGCTTTTGCTTGCCGTGTCCTGGAATATCCACGTACATATCCCTCATAAGAGAAACAATTTTCGGGTGTTTGCTTTTAGAATCGTAGTGAGCAATTAAAATAGAGTCTGTACGAGAATGCTTTTCCCCGCGCGAGTCACTTCCTAACAGCAGCATATTTACTTCTCCGTTATTCGGGAGACTGCCTTGAAACTGTTCAAATGTCGTGCCGTCATCCGCAAATTTACCATCGCTTGCTATCGATAGCCCTTGCTTATATTGGAAATAGCTGTATATGCCCCCAACGATAATAAAAAGGAACAACAAAGCAAAGAACACTCTGCCCCATCGAACTCTTCTTCTTCTTTTGCGTCTTGTTCGCTCCACGTTTCTGTCACCAGCTTTCTTTTTCAATGAAGTTCTCATAAAACAAGCAAGTAGCTAAGCTTTTAAAAAGCTCCTCTACTTGCTTGTTTGGATTGTATGGTGTGAAAGCTTACATTATTTTTCTGTTTCTTGGTCTTTTCCATACATGTATTTTGATGGATCGACCGGTTTAAAGTCATCTAATTTATTAAATCGTAATAAATCACCGTATAACACTTTATCAGAAAGTTCTAGCTCTCTTCCAACTTTCTTTTTATAAGCTTTCGCTTCGTCTGTTGCTGTGATTCTTTCTCCTGTGTTTGTATCGTAATACTTGCCGTCAATTGACGTGTATTTCGGAGAAACATAATCACCGTTTCTAAATGCTACTACCTGATCATGGTCTTTTGATAATAAATCTGTACCGAATTGAACATACTCTTTACTATCAATTCCCACTAGGTGAAGAAGCGTAGGCACTACGTCAATTTCACCGCCGTACGTATGGTTTACTCCACCTTTTACACCTGGTACGTGAAGGAAGAACGGTACGCGTTGAAGCTGAGCGTTTTTATATGGCGTGATTTTCTCGCCAAGAACTTTTTCCATTGCTTTGTTATGATTTTCAGAAATACCGTAGTGGTCACCGTAAATCATAATAACTGAGTTGTCATATAAACCTGAAGCTTTTAGCTCTGTAAAGAATTCTTGCAGTGATTCATCCAAATAACGAGCCGTTTGGAAATAACGGTCTACCGTTCCATCTCCTGTGTTCGCCGGTTCAATGCTAGCATCACCTTTATCAAGAACGAATGGGAAATGGTTTGTTAATGTAATCATATGCGCATAGAACGGCTGCTTCAATGACTGTAGCATTGGCATAGATTCTTTGAAGAATGGCTTATCTTTTAATCCATAGTTTACTTTGTTATCACCAGTCATATTGTAATAACTTGCATCAAAGAATTTATCCACACCGAACTGTTTGTAAATTTCATTACGGTTCCAGAACGTTTTATAATCTCCGTGTAACACAGCACTTGTATAGCCGCCCTCTTGATCTAAGATCGCTGGTGCTGCTTGGTACGTGTTGCGGCCTTTTAAGCTAAATGCTGATCCTTGAGGCAAGCCATATAATGACGTATCCATCATAAGCTCTGCATCAGCTGTTTTACCTTGTCCTGTTTGATGGAAGAAGTTATCAAAATACATAAATTCATTTCCATTTGCTAATGAATTTAAAAACGGCGTTACTTCTTGTCCATTTAACTTGTAATTAATTAGGAATGACTGAAATGATTCTAGATGAATTTTAATAATATTTTTTCCTTTTGCTTTACCCGCATACTCAATATTCGGAGCTGCATAGTGACTTGTACTGAAGTTTTTCACTGTTGTTAAGTCATCACTGCTTGCGAATGCTCGTTGCTTTGAGTTTTGAAACGTTTGAACTGCATCATACACCGTGTAGTTGTATGCTCCTAAATATTTCACTAGGTAGTTGCGATCAAATGTTCTTGTTAATAATTCAGGGCGATCTTTTTCAGCATAGTGCAAGTTAATTGCAAATGCGACAGCTCCTGCCGCTAACACCATGAACGTATAGCGGAATTTAAGACGTGCTTTTGGCCATTCGATTTTTCTAACAAACAATAGCGCAATCAGTAAAATGATATCTACAAAGTAAAAAATATCGTGAGCTTTTACTAAATCAGCGATACTGCCTCCTAAATGACCCACATTGCTTGTTTGCGTTAAAGTAGGCAATGTCACAAAGTCATTGAAGAATCGATAATATAAAATATTGCTGTACAAAATGACCGTCATGATTGTACTAAGGATAAGCGTCCAAACGATGGCTCTTTTTCCTTTTGCAAACAATGCTAACCCTAAAAAGATCAAAGTTGAACTAATTGGATTAATAAACAATAACGTTTTTTGCATTGAGTCACTTATATCTAAGTTGAACTCCACTTTGTAAGACATGTAAGACTTGATCCACATGAATAAAACCGCTATAAAAAAGTAAAACAACGGCTTTGAAAATAGTTTTTTCATTTTCAAATTCCTTTCACTAAAAAGTAGAGATTTCATGTTCAGCTAACCTCAGGAAAGTCCCCTACATTAAATCGTAACGGTTAAGTCCTGCAAAAGATTACCTGAAAATGATTCAATTTGTCAAACAATATCATCTTCATCTCTTTTTTTAGTCATCTACAAAATTTACATTTTAACTTGTAATCTCTTATTTTTTATCGTGATGTTAATATTACACAATTGTTAATTTGTAAATTTTGTTCTCCCTATATTGCATACATATTAATTTACCACATTTCTGCTCTGCAATAAAAGTATTTTTATTTTATTAGGCATAATATTTCACTTGCTGAATGAAAAGGTACTATTGTACTGGACGGTATTCTTCGCTTACTGTTAGGACTAGTAAAAATAGACTTATCTATGCTTAGTCTTTATCTTCATCAACAGCTATGCGGTCTCCTTGTGCAAAAGGCTGTGAAATCACAAGAAACTCAATCTCCTCACTCGAACGATTCATCATTTGATGAAGAATCGAAGGAAATACTTCTACTCCTTCGTGTGCTTTTACATCGTAAATAACTCCGTCTATTTCTAGAGCAGCTGTTCCTTTTAGTACAAAGAAAAATTGATGTGCTTTCAAGTGATAATGCCTTACCTCTTCCGTATAAGGGGGCATGCGCTCATGAATAATACTTACGTCTTTATTTTTCACTAGGTGCCACCCATCGCATTTTCCTCCCCACACGTAGTGTTCTGCGTTTTGCTTACTAACTTTCATGACTAGCTCCCCTTTTTCTAATAAATGAACACCTGCAGATGAAATAGAAATTCTATGTGATCTTTTTTATCCTGCTATTGGAAATATTTTTTTCAGATGAAGGTTTTGGCTTCAAAGTAAAAAGCATTCCTAAAAAGATCAAAACAATGCCTGCAAGCTGCAAAAGCGTAGGGCGAAATCCCGTGAATGCTGTATCTAATAAAATGGCAACGGCTGGATCTAAAAACACCAGAACCGAAATCACCTGAGTTTTTAAATAGCGCAGGCTGTCGAAAAACAAATAATACACTAAACCAGTATGTACAAAGCCTGTTACTAAAATAGATGTCCAGTTGGCCGTTGTTAGGAAATGAAAATCAGTAAAATGAACAAACGGCAATAATAGAAAAATTCCTAAAAAAGTCTGAAGAAATGTAACAGCATAAGCACTCGTATGAATAATGCCTTTACCAAGCAGCGTCGTGCATGCATAAAACAAAGCGGCTAAAAGCGCCCAGAGTATTCCTGAAGACATGAAGCCGTCAATCGTAAGTTGCTCCACTCCAATAATTAGAAGTGTTCCTCCAAAACAAATGAAGATAGACATCACGCCAAGAACCGTTAATTTCTCCTTAAACATAAAGCTCCCCAGAAGCAATACTAAAACGGGTGCAAGATGATAAATAGAAATAGCAACCGTAACGGACATCATTTCAAATGCTTTAAATAGAAACACCCAGTTAAACACAAGAAATATCCCACACAGTAAAATCTGCTTTATTTCTTTAGCATTCCATTTTTCCCTTTTATATTCACCCGTTACGAACCAGCACATTCCGAGAAAAAGTGTTGCACAAATACAGCGAACAAATACTAAGTCAAAAGAAGGCAGTCCAGTTTGTGTGGAGAAAAAGCCAATTGAACCAAAAATACTCATTGAAATCATCATTTTCACCATTGGCTCTGCTTTCATTCTCTCACCTCACTTTCAGAAAACTATTACTATTCAAACATAAAGAAGCCCATTTGTAAATTAATGGTTCAAAAGCGCTATTCCATGAAAAAGCAAAAAGCGCAAAGACACGGGATCAGTCCCATCGTCTTTGCGCTTTTCTGTCTTTCTTTTAATCTTCAACCGGGAACCAGCCTGGTGTGTTAATAACGGCTTGCCACAGCGGGTCAGGAATCACAAGCTTTTCCTGATCTTTTTTGCTTAATGTTGTCACAATTTCATTTTCACGGCCTTCTTTTACTTTTTGAACCCAGTCTGGATCCATAATTAATTCGCGGCCAATCGCAAGCAGTGGAATGCCCGTTTCAAGAGCGGCTGCTGCTTCGGCTGCTGTATGAATAGAACCTACGCCCATTACAGGTACACGGCTTCCTACTCGCTCTTGAATAATTTCAATACGTGAACGAGTATCTTCCACGCCTCGGCGCGGTTTTGACCAGAATTCCATTAGCGATACGTGAAGGTAATCAAGGTCTTTTTCTGCTAGTGCATCGACTAACTTCAACGTATCAGCCATTGTAATTCCTGGCGTTTCAGGCTCTTCTGGCGAGAAGCGATAGCCTACTAAAAATGATTCTTTTGCATGCTTAGAAACGGCTTGCTTTACTTTGTCTACGATTGCAAGCGGGAATGTTAAGCGTTTTTCTACGCTGCCGCCCCATTTATCTTCGCGGCGATTAGAATGCGGAGAAAAGAACTGCTGAATTAAATAGTTATTTGCTCCGTGAATTTCAACTCCGTCAAATCCTGCTTCAATGGCACGGCGCGTCATTTCACCAAAATCGTGAATAATGCCTTCAATTTCTTCATTTGTTAACTCTCGAGGTACCGGAGCTCCTTCTTGTTCTGCAGCAACAGCACTTGCGCTAACAACCTCTCCATTTGGAACAAGCTCAGGCGGACACATGCGGCCTCCGTGAAAAATTTGAAGAACTGCTTTTGCTCCTTGATCTTTAATGGCTGTTGCTAATCGACGCAGGCTAGGAATCATTTCATCGCTGTCTGCAGCAAACTCTCCGTGAAATCCTTTTCCGTTCGCCGTTCCGTATGTACATGCTGTAATGACCATGCTAACACCTTTTGAACGTCGTACGTAGTAGTCTACTTCTGCATTTGATACTGTCCCATCTTCATTTGATGAAAAATTTGTCATAGGAGCAAGAATAACGCGGTTATCTAATTTGATGCCATTTGAAAAAGTAAATGGCTGTAAAAGCGGCTCATACTTTTTATTTGTCATTTTATTTCCCTCCAAAAATGATACGGTCAAAAATAGTGGCATATTATAGGTAGAGACTGTTTTCTTTCCTATAATATGTGTCATTTAAAACTGTAACTTTAAAATATACTGTGATTTTAATCTGTACAGTTTTGCCTGTCAAAGAATAAGACTTTCTAACACAAAAAAGCACTCATATACTGAGTGCTTTTTTATCATTGCGAAAGAGGTTCCTGATTATACATAAATGATTTTACTTTTACATATTGAGCTTCTAACTCTTGAAGTGTCAGTTCGTATAGATGCCGATTTCCTTTTTTATAAATACCAAAATTCAATAGCGCATTAATAAACCAATTTTTCTTATGTTCCGTTTCAGGCTGTGTATGTTGTTTCACGATTTCCACCACCTAAGGTTCTCTCATTTTAATTTTGCAAAGCATTCGCTTTTACATAAATGATTTTACTTCTATACGATGAAAAAACGGTGAAATAGAAAGCTTTTTCATTTTAAATTTCCGCAGCAGGACCCGTTATTTTTTTACGTCTCTTCACACCTGCTAATATTTTTTCAATATAATAAATAACAATAATAAAAACTGACATAATAGCAAAATAAGTACCGATTACAACAAAAGGATTTGGACTTTCAAAGCCGCTTTCTTTTCCTTTCATTCCTCTTTCCGGACCTCCGCCATCGTGATCAAAGTTTGGACGTTCGTGACCAGCAGATGCCGTCGCAGAAGATTTGTTCTCGCTAAATGAATGGCGATCAAAATTCGGCTTCCCACCGCCTTTTTGCGGCATATCTGAGGAACTTACATTCAGTACTCTCGCTACTCCTCCAAGTTTTCCAAGAAAACCCGTTTCATTTATTTCGTATATGCCAATGACTAACAGCGCAGCGGTTGTGAGCTTAGCTGCTATGCTCAAGCTTTTCTTTGACTTTTTGAATTTCGTCATATTTTTACATACATTTATAACCCATTGCCAATGAAGACCTATGTGAGCGGCTACTAAAATTAACACTAAAAATGATACGGAAATATGCGAAACCTTAAACCACTGTTCGTTCCCAACATTAATATTTGGAAATACTACTCTTGAAATAAAAATACCGCTAATCATAATAAATGACATCGTAATCAACAGCATGATATTTAAAAAGTAACCGAACTTTGTTCTGCGCGGAAGCCTGCGGTCAAATAATTTAACCGTAACTTTCTTTACCCACTGCCAGTTTAGCAGCACGTGGGTAAAAAAGGCGACGGCAATCGCCAACCCCGCAATTTCATGAAATGTTAACCCTCCCAATACTTGCTTGTTAAAAAACAAAACAAACGTAACGGCCATTAAAAGATCCAGTCCAAACCGGACGTACATCATCTTTTTCACTCTATTCATTCTCCTCACCTATGTATTTGTCAAAACAACTCCTTTTTTATATTTCTTAATGTAAGCAGAGTTGGTGAAAATTAGGTGAAACGACTGATTTTTTTACCAAAATAACCAGTCCTGAGTTCTATAAAAGTAGAATGGAATCATTTTTGCTTTTTCGAAAATAGCTGTTGACAAAGAAAAAAGAAGCACGTATAGTAATGGTTATTCATCAAGAACTTTCAGATTTTAATCAAAAACACAGCGATTGGGAGTAGTAAAAGCTTATTATTCGGTCAAGAGAGCTACGGGTTGGTGTGACGTAGTCCAATAATACTTTGAACTCGCCCAGGAGTGGTAATTCAGAAAGAATGCAGAAGTGTTCTCTAAGTTTTAACGTCTAACCTTCGTTATCAGGTTTTAAGCAGGGTTCTTTAAGAGCCAACAAGAGTGGTACCGCGGTTAGCTAAAGCTTATCGTCTCTTCTCTCATTTGATAATGAGGTAGGAGACGATAAGCTTTTTTTATTTTATAAAAAAGTGGAGGGAAAAGTCATGAAGAAGGACAACCAAGGTTTGCAGCGAACAATGACTTCACGTCACATTATGATGATGGCGCTAGGTGGAGCAATTGGCGCTGGTTTATTTAAAGGAAGCAGCTCGGCTATTGATATGGCAGGACCATCAGTTATTATTGCCTATTTAATTGGCGGAATTATTTTACTATTCATCATGCAAGGTCTTGCTGAAATGGCGGTTCGAAATAGTGAAGCACGAACGTTTCGTGATTTAGTTCAGTCGATTTTAGGAAGCTATCCCGCTTACTTTTTGGACTGGATTTACTGGAAAATGTGGGTGTTAAACATTGCAGCTGAAGCCGTTGTAGCCGCTATTTTTATTCAGTACTGGCTTCCTGATTACCCAATTTGGATGCTTGCTTTAGGCGTATCCGTTATTGTTACAGCCATTAACTTGCTTTCAGTTAAAGCATTTGCTGAAACGGAATACTGGTTAGCTTTAATTAAAATCACGGTCATTGTGATCTTTATTATCGCTGGACTTTTATTATTGTTTGTATCATTCGGTCATCATACCGCAGCGGGTTTTTCAAATTTAAGCGATCACGGCGGTTTTTTCCCAAAGGGACCAACCGGGCTAATTACGGCGATGTTAGTTGTCATCTACTCATACGGTGGAACTGAAATCATCGGAGTAACGCTAGCTGAAACAAAAAACCCTGAAAAAGTAGTACCTAAGGCTGTGCGCAGTACATTAACGCGTATCATTGCTTTTTATCTGTTCCCGTTTTTTATCATCGTGAGCTTGATTCCTTGGAATGAAGTGAACGGCGTTTCTCAAAGTCCTTTTGTAATGGTATTTAAAATGATTGGCATTCCCGGAGCAGATCATATTATGAATGCCGTGATCTTGTTAGCCGTTATTTCTTCTATGAACTCAGGACTTTACGGTTCATCACGTATTTTGTATACGCAAGCAGTAGACGGTCGAGTGCCGAAGATATTTTCGAAACTTTCTGTTAACAAAGTTCCTGTCTATGCAATCTTAATGTGTACATCATCCCTTTATGTGGGCGTGTTGATTTCCTTATTTGCAGGAAGTAAGACATTTGATTATTTGATGGGATCTTTAGGGTATACGGTATTGTTTATTTGGTTGATTATTGCGATTGCACACTTAAAGTCCCGCAAAGTTCAGCCAGAAGCATCGAGCAGCTACTCTGTTAAATGGTTTCCTTATACAACGTGGGCTGCCCTTATTGCACTAAGCGCTATTTTAATTGGTGTTATCTGCACAACATCCGTTGTTATTACGACTATTACATTAGCTATCTATTTATTTATTACAGCTACGTATATCTTTAAAGGTCGTTTTTATCAATCTTCAGCAGTCAAGCACGCTAAATAAAAAAACGCCTCCTTTGAGTCATCAGAGGAGGCGTTTTTTTATTTAAAATGTTAAGTACCAATAGCCAAGTGCAAAGCCGATATAGTTACCAATAATATAGCCAAGCGTTCCTACTACCAAGATAGGACCAACCAAACTTCCCCATCCTTTAGCAATCGCCATCGCGCTTGCTGTCGTAGGTCCCCCTACCGTTGCATTGCTCGCCAGTAAAATATGTTCTAACTCAATTTTAAATACTTTTCCTAAAAGCAGCCCCACTATTAAATTACTCATCCCCACAATGAGCACAAATAGAATCAAAAGAGGTGCTTTTTCAACAATTAATGGAATGGACGCCGGCACTCCAATGACAACAAAGAAAATATAAATGAAGTATGTGCCGATTTCTTGGCTTCCGCTAATGTTTTTAAAATAAGAAGGAAACAGATAAATGACAAGAAACGTAAGTGTGGAAAGCAATAAGTATTTTTCGCTCAAAATAGTATGTAATAACGTTTGAACTACGGAAGCATTTGGACCGGCTGGAATGATTGTTCCAAACCATTCGGCTAATTTAAAAGATACAACCACTAGAAAAAATGATGTACCAATGGAAGCCGCCACGTCTTTTAACGAAATTTCTTTTTTTGCCCAATATTTTTCTGCAAGCGTATGACGATCATTTTCTCCATATTGCCTGGCCTCTACTTCTTGAATATGAGGTGTCTTAAAATGTTTCCTAAAAAACTTCATAGAAGGAACAAACATATACACGGCAAACAGTAAAGCCATGACCATATTATCAGCAACCACCGTCGCGGAAACCATTTGACTTGATGGTTCAAATTTGGCCGTAACGGTAGCAAAGTTAACCCCTCCACCTACATAAGAAGCGCCAATAGCAGCTGCAATTTTTGCTAGTTCAGGAATATAATCTTTTAACAACAAGAAGCCTGCTGTGCTCCCTATGACCGTTCCTACTGCACAGATTAAGAAAATAAAAAGCAGTTTCCGGCTTTCTTGAAATAATTCTTTCATATTGACTTGAAATAACAATAATGGAATGGCAAGCGGTACTAGATACGCCCAAACCGCATCATAGACTGGAGACTCTGTTGGAATAATTTTTAAATTTGATAGGATAAGCGCTCCTGCTAGCGCAATAATAGCTCCTGACAGAAAAGAAGCCCACTTATACTTTTGTTCGAGAAAAATACTAACAGAAGCCCAAATCGCTAGAATTCCCCATAGTGCCCACGTATCATCAGCTTGAATAATAGTAAAAATCACGAGCTACTCCTTTCTTTCTTTTTAAAGAAATATAATTTTCAGAAAATATACCTTTAAATTTTATCAATATATGCCAAATTCCGTCAATCCATAAAAAAAAGCTTTCCACTCTAAAAGTGGAAAGCTTTTTTTTATTTGCGAATCAGAACCGGAATCTGCTGCTGAATCTGCTGCAAAGGAGCGCTCGTTTTTTCTGTTAACGAACGCAAAATACCGCCTTCTATCAGACAGTTGATTACAACTGCAAGCTCTCCTGCTTGCTTCTCTTGAAATCCGCTCTCTATCATTTTTTCTCTAAAAAGTTTTTCCCAATCTTGAAAAGCCACATAGCAGACTTCGCGCAGCGGTTCATTAATAAGCGCCGTTTCTCCAGCCATCAGTCCAACAGGCATACCAGCAATACTTTCTTCGTGTTCAAACTGCTTGGACAATTCTTCAATAAAATACTGAATAGCCTGTGCCGCGTCAGAAGATTTATTTAAACTTTCTTTAATTTGAACTTGGACGTATTTATTCGTATATTGAACAGCGTGAATCGCCAGTTCTTCTTTCCCTTTTGGAAAATAATAATAAAGAGACCCTTTTGGCGACCCGCTCTCTTTAATAATTTGATTTAATCCCGTTGCATGATAGCCTTGCAGCTGAAAAAGCCGCGATGCTGTTTCTAAAATCTTATCGCGTGCATTTGCTTTCTTCACAAAACGATGCCTCCCCTATATAATAAGTGGTTTCTATAACACTACTTATCATATAAGTAAATGAAATTTTTGTCAAAATAAAGTGAATATTTTACCATTTATTTTTCCTTATTTTCATTTCTTATGACCTAATAATTGTTTTTCTTACTTCTTCCGCTAACGGTTGAAGAGGCGTAATAATACGGTCGCTTACCTCCTCCGCCGCTTCTACCATCGAGAGCTGCGCCACTGAAACAACAGTGTTATGCTCTTTTATTAGCTCATCTAAGACATGTTTCACCTTCTGTTTATACTTCTCTAGGTTTCCAGTCATTACTAGTTCAAAAGCACCTTCTATCACAACAGGGTGAACTTTTATCTTTACATTTTGATAAAATGCAAATTCGTCTAGACGCTTCATCGTTCCTTCTACGGTCTCCGGATTTGTAAACACGATAAGCTGCGGTTCTTCTATTTCACATATTCGGCGAAAATAAGGCTCATCGATTTTAATAATTGGAACATCACTTGTAAATGCTTCTGGTAAAAGAGCAATGTAATTCGTACACGTAAGTAAAATGGCATCCGCTGAACATTCTTCCATCCACTTTAACTGCTTCTCTACTTTTGCACCTGCTGACTCCGCTGCAAATTTAGGATCGGTTTTTACCCGATGTACAAGTCCAGGGTCTACGAAATGCATACAGCTCGCAAACGGCAGCGCTTTTTCTATATAAGAGATGTTCGAATGATGAGCGTGCAGGCAAGCAATTTTCTTCATCGTTTTCCTCCTGTATGATGGTCTTTGAAATACTGAATTAAAAATTCCTGGAACTTTTTCGCAACAGGAGTTAAGTATTTATCCTTGTTCCACGCAATCCCGATTACCCTTGAAGCTGTGTCTTCTTTGAGCTTTATTTTTTTAATGCCTCGCAAGTCCACTCCCTTTATTTCAGGAAGCAAGGCAACCCCTAAATGAGCCGCTACAAAACCAATCACCGTCAAAAATTCTTCTCCTTCAAACGTAATATTTGGGACAATTTCAGCTTCTTCGAACAGCTGATCAAAAATTGTTCGGCTTCCGTATCCTTTTTTTAACGCGATAAACGATTCATGAGCCAACTCTGAAATCGAAAGCACTTGTCTTGAGGCAAAAGAATGCGTATCAGGGACATACGCGTACAGCTCGTCTTTCCATAAATATTCCCACTGAATTCCTGCCCTAGATTCCGTTACGGAAGACATACAAAAATCAATTTCTCCCGTTTGAAGCTGATCGAGCATGATGTTCGTCGCGTTCTCAAAAATTTGAAATTGAACGTTCGGATACTCTTGTAAAAAAGCATGAACTAGTTTCGGAACGGACGAAGCGCCTAATGATTTTAAAAAAGCAAACGAAATGCTGCCGCGATGAGGATGAATCAAATCTGAAAGCTCACGTTTCGCTTCTTCCATTTCGTTTAATACTTTAGCCGTTCGTTCATAAAAAAGCCTTCCGTATCGATTTAAAATAACTTGCCTTCCTTTTCGTTCAAATAGCGGTACGCCAAGCTCTGATTCTAATTTAGAAATTGAGCGGCTGAGCGTAGGCTGCGCAATTGATAATTGTTCCGCTGCATTTGTGAAATGTTCCGTTTGAGCTACAACATTAAAATATTCGAGCTGCTGCCATTCCATTTTTTTCACATCCTTTACTTATTACATAATACTATCGATTTCATATAAATTATACATTGGACGTCATAAAAAATTCATGTTTAAATGAAGAACGTAGCACTTGCCGAAAATGTTATGTGTCTGCATAGAATAAGTGTTGAAAGAAGGAATTCGTTTATGGATGTTTCAATTATTTTAACAATGTTAGCCGTCGGACTGATCTTAGGATTTGTCGGAGCAGGCGGATCAGGTTTTATTATTTCAATTTTAACGCTGCTGTACGGCGTATCTGTACACGTTGCACTCGCAACGGCTCTTACCGCAATGATTTTCTCTTCTTTATCTGGTGCCGTCAGTCATTACCGCGAAGGTAACGTATCTTTAAAATCTGGTATCTCTGTTGGTATCCTCGGTGCATTAGGCGCTTGGATTGGGTCTAACCTTTCATCCTTTATCCCAGAAGGCGAGCTAAAATGGCTCACAGCCGGCATGCTTTTATTATCTGGTGTTTTACTTTGGCTGCGAATGTTTTTATTTTCCCGTCAGCAAAAAGAACGTACTGTTCCAACAGGAGCTAAATTTGTCGTCTACTCTTTACTAATCGGCTTAATTACGGGCGCTCTGTCCGGAATGTTTGGAATTGGCTCAACTCCATTTATCCAGCTTGGCCTTATGATGGTGTTAGGCTTGTCTATTCGCCAGTCCGCCGGAACGACGATGCTCGTTATTATTCCGATTGCAATTGGCGGAGGAATGGGCTATTATCAGCAGGGCTTTTTAGATATCCCGCTGTTGATTCAAGTAGTTGTCGGCACAATGGTCGGTTCATATATTGGAGCAAAATTTACAAATCGTGTACCTGCTCCCGTATTAAAAACGTCCCTTGTAGCGCTGCCTATTTGCTCTAGCTTTCTCCTTGTTATATAAGAAAAAAGCTTGAACTCTTGTTCAAGCTTTTTTTATGTTCATCTGATAAACAAACTGCTTTCCTTGGCTTCCAAAAACATGCCGGTCTGTATCGACAAAGCCGCATCGTTTGTATAGGTGCTGCGCCGCCGTGTTTTTATGGTTCACGCCTAGCACCACTTTATTTTTAGTGCGAAAGTGATGGTTGATAAAAGAAGGAAGAAGTTTCAATGACTTTTTGCCAACTCCCTTTCCTTGATAATCAGGATGAATGGAATAAGACCGTATTAAAAGCGCGCCGGATCCCTCGGTATATTCTTTAACGGCTTCCCCTGCGTCGAGCACGAAAAAGCCGGCTAGTTTGTTTTCTGCCAAAATCAAAACGGGCGTTTTATCTCTTTCCTGCTTACACTTAGCTATAGCTTCAGCGGGAAGTGCCGTGTAAATGAGCTGCTCTTCAGGCAGCGTATAGCTATGTATAGATGACTCGTAGGCTTCACTATAAAACGTTAAGGCTACGTTTTCTTTATTCTCCATTTTCTGCTGGACTCCTTTTCTTTTTCCATAGTATAACATGCACAAAAAAAGCCGCATAAAGCGGCTTTTCCTTTATCTAGCGTCGGATACAACGGTAAAGCGTTCGTTTACATGCTCTCCTCGCTCAATTTCATCAATAACTGCAATGGCGTAATCCGCATAGCTGACATGGCTGTTTCCTTCTGAGTTTAAAATAACATGATCTTTCCCTGTTTTATAAGCATCCGTTCGTTTTCCTGAAGGATTAAAAAATGCTGCTGGGCTAATGAACGTCCAATTAATATCGCTTGTACTTTCTAAGTCTTTTAAATTTTGGGCTTGGTTGTCAGCTGTCGCTTTGTACTCTTTTGGAAAATCAGGCGTATCTGCTAGACGCGTCGTTTTCTCTTCATCTACAAACAAACTTCCTGCTCCTCCTACAACAAGAAGACGAACGTCCGGAGCTTGTTTAAATACATGAATTAACGATTGCCCCGCTTCTACATGCAGATGTTCCTTTCCTTCAGGAGCTCCAAACGCATTCACTACCGCATCGAAACCTTCAATATCGTTTGCCGTAATATCGAAGATGTCCTTTTCCAGTGTACGAACATCCTTTTCTTCTACTTTGCCCGCATCACGTACAATTGCCGTCACGTCATGCCCGCGATTTAAGGCTTCTTTCACGATAAAACTTCCTGCTTTTCCTGTAGCACCTACAACTCCAATTTTCATTTTATAACCTCCAGTAAAATTCTCTATATTTAGGTAATAGCCTTTTTTTGCTATGATAAAACACAGCAAAACGGTTTAAGCAAGATAGAGAGAACAAATTGGATAAATGAGTTAGTATGGATTACTTTTAACACCGCGGTTGATTTCCGTGCAAGGCTTCGCTTTCCGCAGGCGGCTGCTGAGCCTCCTCGTCGCTTATGCTCCTGTGGGGTCTCACCTGTTCCGCTTTTCCCGCAGGAGTCTTCGCCTTACCCTCCAATTAACCGCTAGAAGCACCTACATACACGAATTCTACGTCCTCCATTCATCGTTCGGCCCTGCTCTTCCTTCAACTAAAATACATTTCTTCCAGTCTCTTTTGAAAAAATAAATAAGTGCTTATTCAATTTCAATAAATAACACGTGAGCCATAGAGTGAATCGATTTAATCAATTCTACTTTATTCCCTTTCTTTTTTGCCTTTCCTTTTATTTCAACAAAATAGAGCAGCTCACCTTGATGATGATCTTGGTGAATTTCGTAAGACGAAATCATAATATTTTCTTTTTCAATCTTATCAAGCAGCTCATAAATATCCTCTTGATTTGCTGCACGAAACTTAATTAAAATGGAATGAGTAGAAAGAGATGTAAACATTACGTTCAATATTTCTAAGCCAATCAGCACTAATATAGTTGCGCTAATGCCGACTGTATACATACCGGCCCCAATGGTTAAACCAATTCCCGACGTTGCCCATACGCCTGCGGCTGTTGTGAGCCCTCTAATATGCTGCTTTTGAATAATAATCATACCTGCTCCTAAAAAACCAATACCGCTTACTACTTGTGCGGCCACCCGGCTCGGATCAAGAGCCATATGATCTTGATGAAGCACATCTGAAAAGCCATATTTCGAAATTAGCATAATCAGCGTGCTACCGACAGCAACTAAAAAATGAGTGCGAAACCCTGCTTCTTTAGCTCTAAACTCTCTTTCTAAACCAACCAAAGCTCCTAACAAACCTGATAGGGCTAGACGACTAATAAAAGCTGCGGTCATTCTTTCTCCTCCTTTCTCTTCACTTTTTCACAAATGTACCTATTAACTATTTCTATTTTTGTTATAATTTACTATAACTATTTTTTAAAGTGGAGGCTAATCAAAGTGGATAAAGTTATCGATTATTACAGCAGATTTGATGAGTGGGGACGGTTAGAACGAGAACCTATTGAGTTTCAAGTAAACTGGCATTTCATAAAAAAACACCTTCCTCCTAGAGGCCATATTTTAGATAACGGTGCCGGACCGGGAAGATATGCCTTGAAACTAGCAGAAAACGGCTATGAAGTAACTTTAACTGATTTGACACCGCAGTTGGTTGAAAAAGCCAAAGAAAAAGCTTTAGAACAGCAAGTATATAATGTATTTCGTAATTTTCACGTGGCAGATGCACGAAACCTTCACTATTGTTCAGATGAACAATTTCATGCGGCATTAATGCTTGGACCAATGTATCATTTACAGAAGAAACAAGACCGTATTCAAGCCGTTCGAGAGCTGTATCGGGTAACAAAGCCAGGCGGAACTGTTTTTATTTCATTTATGCCGCGCGTTCAGCACGTCATTTCTTCTTTAACATCGCCGGAGCGTTTAAAACCAAACAACACGGCAAAAGCGCTTCATGATTTTTATGAATCAGGCTGCTTTAATCATGCAGAAGAAAGGCGATTTACTCACGCTTATTACACTAAAATTGAGGATATTATTCCGTTTTTAAAGAAGCATGGATTTCGATGCATCGAGCTGATTGCCTCTAACGTTGCCTCGTCAGTTAATTCAAAAGAGTGGACGTACTGGCAGGAAACTTCTTCTGAAGAAATGAACAACATCGTTCAGCTCCTTATTCAACAAGCATCGAACCCTTATCACCTTGGACTGTCTTCTCACTTACTTTATATCGGGCGAAAAAATTAATAATCACCTCTATTTATCATAGAATAAATAGAGGTGATTATTAATGAACCGTTTATTCAAATGGAGTACAAGCATTTTGCTATGTTTTATGTACTGCTTTTTGATTTCCCTTCCCTCTTATGCAAGCGGTGACTATTACTCTTCCTATGCAGAACTGCAGCAGCACGAAATTCTCCATCAAGACTACGATATTCGCTACGAACATCGCTTTAGCTATTTATCCATTATGGCCATTCACGGCGGCGGAATTGAACCAGGTACATCAGAAGTTGCCAAAGAACTCGCCGATCGTTTTTCTGCTTCTTATTATTTATTTGAAGGCATCAAGTCCACTAACAACGGAGTTCTGCACATAACCTCAGAAAATTTTGACGAACCGATTGCTAGAGGAATGGCTCAGCAAAGCATGTCCGTTTTGACGATTCACGGCTACAGCGGCAGTCAGCCTATCGTGTATATAGGTGGAAAAAATCAGCTTTATAAAGAGCTGATGAAGCAATCACTGCGCAAAAACGGCTTTACCGTCCGTGACGCTCCTTCTAACATAGCGGGAACAAGCGAACAAAACATTGTGAACGATAATCTGCTAAAAGCCGGAGTGCAGCTTGAACTCACAGCCGAACTAAGAAAATCATTTTTCGCAAACCATGACTGGTCGAGAAACAACCGCATGAATGTAACACCGCTTTTTTATACATTTGTTACTTCCTTACAAGAAGCATCCTCTTCCTATCAAACTTTCCTTTACCTACAGATCCACTAATTTTCAAAAATTCTCGATTTCCAGACAAAAAAACCAGCGCAGTCTGTGTAATCAAACGCGCTGGTTTTTATCTATTTCTCTCGCTAAAATAGATCGTTTAAAGCCTTTTTGCTCAAAAAATTCTTTGATTTCACTTGGACTTTGATAAGCAAGTCTAATCACATAGTAGTTAATATATTCAATCCAAGCAAACGCGTAAAGGCCTAGAAAAAAAGCAAGTCCCTTAACCCCTAACTGCATATAGTGGTAAATGAGTACACCTAAACCTAACGTAAGAAGAATTTTATTCATTTTTTTAAAAAGCAGAAACAACTGAATGTAGCTGGAGGGCAAATGAGAATCTTCTTTTCGGCTCACCCGCCTCCATTTCATAAACCAGTACAAGCTTCCTTGAAACAGGATAAACTCAAGTATAATAAAAGCATACACACTTGAAAACGTTGTTAAATAAAAAGCCAGATGAGAAAACTCATTTAAGTACCCTATCCACAGCGCAGCAAACAGTAAAGCTGCCGTAAGCTCTCCTGTCCATAAACCAAACAATTTCCGCTTTACTTTCATAGAAATCCCCCCAGCGTACCTCTCAATCCTTCTGTTCAAACCAAGCTTTAAACAGCAGGTTTACACCTGTTTTTATTTCTCCATCAGACAATCCTGCAAATCCAAGCAATACATAGGGCGTGTTGTTTTCACCCGCACTATGATAATAAATAGATGTTGGATAAATCGTTACCCCTTGTTTGGCAGCTGCTTCAATTAGTTTCTGTTCACTCATTCCTTTTTTTACCCTAAGAAGAATATGCAAGCCAGAATGTTCTCCAATAACATCTACACGTTCTCCCATAATAGTAGTCAAACAATCTAGCAGCAGCGCTTGTTTTTTACGGTATGCTGTTCTCATTTTATTCAAGTGACGTTCCCAGTGCCCTTCTTTCATAAACAGAAAAAGCGTATGCTGATGAAGCCTTGAAACAGGCTGTTTAAAAAGTCCACAGTGTTTCATATAACTTGTAAGAAGCCGGTGTGGCAGCACGGCATAACTTATTCGAAGAGAAGGCATCAACGATTTTGAAAACGTACCCGTATAAATAACGCGATCGTCTTGATCTAATCCTTGAAGGGCCGGAATCGGTTTTCCTTTATAGCGAAATTCTCCGTCATAGTCATCCTCTATGATATAGCCATTCGTTTCTGCCGCCCACTCTAATAGTTCAAGTCTTCTTGCTATCGGCATGACCATCCCAACAGGAAATTGATGAGACGGCGTAATGTACACCGCATCCGCTCCGCCTTCTTTCAGTTCCTTCACTTTCAAGCCAGAACTATCAAGAGAAATAGGGACGACCGACATGCCTTGTTCTTGAAAAACGTGCCTCGTTCGGTGAAAGCCTGGGTTTTCGAACCCAATTATCTTTTCTTTTCCTAGAATGACAGAAAGCAGCCACATGAGGTACTGTGTACCTGCACCTATCACAATTTGCTCCGCTGTGCAGCGCACTCCTCTTGAATGATAAAGATACGCTGCAATTTCTTGACGAAGAAGCAGTTCGCCCTGTGGATGTCCGCTATAAAAAAGCTGGCTTTCATCATGATAAATAGTTTGAACCGTTAGCTTTTTCCACGTGTTATACGGAAATTTTTCTACGTCTACCTTTCCATGGCTAAAGTCAATGACAGTTGATTTCCCTTCTTCTTCCGGTAAAGAGACATAGGCGGGAGGCTGTTTTTGAAGCACGACTTCATTTTTTATCTCTTTTACAAATGCTCCTTTCCTGGCTAGTATCTCGATATAGCCTTCAGCTTCTAACTGTACATAAGCCGCTTCAACCGTATTTTGGCTAATGCTTAAATGAAGAGCTAACTTTCGTTTAGAAGGCAGTTTTTCATGAGGCGGAATGGTGCCTTTTTGAATTTGTTTTTTTATGTAAGTATAAAGCTGCATGTATAAGGGATCTGCTTTTCTTTTATCGAGCAAAGGCATTAACTCTAACATGATGTTCTTTCCTTTCTAACTGACCCTATTAAATTTACTGTTTCTGACACTTATTCTCAGTTCAGATTCTTCATATACTGGACTATATCTTATAAATCAAGGAGATGACACAATGACCATTACTTACAAAACCAACGTCTCAATCCGTGCCGAACAAGCTGCTGAAGTGTTTGTACATTCAGGTATTAAACGTCCGGCACAAGATCTTGATCGGATTCAAAGAATGCTTGATCATGCTTCCCTTACTGTTACCGCTTGGAAAGACAGCGAACTCATTGGCATAGCCAGAGCGTTAACAGATTTTAGCTACTGCTGCTATTTATCGGATTTAGCTGTCGTAAAAGACTATCAAAATCAAGGAATCGGCACACAGCTCATCAAGCACGTTCAATCAGAAATCGGTGAAGAAGCCGCGCTCATTTTACTTTCCGCTCCTTCTGCTATGAACTACTATCCAAAAGTCGGCTTTCATCAGATTGATAATGGGTTTAAAATTGGGAGAATTCGATAGATAAAAAAGATAAAAAATTCCTTTTATTACTAAACTATTATTATTTTACATCTTTTTGATATGATGTTACAATATTCAAAGATTAAGGCTATGATACTTCTTCCTTCTCATCCAACTCTTAGAATTTAGAGGTATCGCTTTCCTTAATCTATTAACTTAACTATACATATATTCAAAGTCAGGAAGCACAGCGCCTGGCTTTTTCTGTGCAAATCATACATGGTGGTGTTTGAATGAAAAACGATATTTTTTTAAGAAGACAGTCTAAAGTAATTGTGAAGCAAGGATCAGATATATTACCCCCTGCTTATGTAGCTTCCATGTTAAAAAACATTGAGGCATTAGGATTTACAGCTTCAACTTCTTTAATTGATCGGTTACTCACTCTTCCGTTCTACGAATTTATGTCTTTTTATGAGCAGCTTCTCTTATCTTTAAAAAGACTTGTTGGCGCTCATGTCAAATATAAACCGATGTATCCTAACTTTCCAAACGAAGTCATGCAAGCTTCCGAAGCAGAACTATACATAAATGCCGTACTTCACTATCTGACTGGGGTTTTACCAAACAGTGAAAAACAAGATGTTTTTCCACTGTTAGATACTACAGATTTACGGATTATTGACCTCGGAACAGATGAAGAATTTGACCTTATGATATGCCAATTAATTGGTGCCAATACCTCATTATCGCAAACGGATCGAGCAGACATCGAATGGTCTCTTATCAATTTACCGGCATTAGATCTACTTCCAGCAGTCATTCCTCAAAAAGAAAATGCTGCATTTGTTAGCTCAGTGTTAATTAAGACAAAAAAACTACCTATTGATGTCTTGTCTTCTTATTTTAAAACAGCAACAGATGTCTTACGTTTGGCAACCGCTTTATCTGATGGCGATATTAGCCTTTCATCACCCACTTTATTTAAGAAGTTTAGTCGTTTTGAACGCCGAAGCTTGTTGCAGCTGCTAGAAAGCACTCCAAACGTAGAAGAAGATATGTTTCGTTATAAAGTAAAGTGGATTCGTTTAGGTGAAATTTTACATCCTGGAGAATACAAACATCGATTTCCTCATGCTGCTAAAGGATTCGATACTGTTCGGAATCATAAAAGACCATTGACGTTCTATAGTAAATTAGAGAAAGCACTCGAGCAACAAGACGTCTCAAAAGCAGTTTCACTTTTAGAAAAACGTCCAGGTGACTTTGCTAGACGAATTGACCATTTGCTGCGCTTATCTACTGGGGAACAAGAAGCTGCTTCTATTATTACAGCATTTGCAGCGGTCGCTCATCACGTCTCTACGCCAGTACTGCTTCAGCTCTATTCACATATGAAACATCGACATCATAGACAAGATATGCGCGTAGTGTTTCCAAAAGGGAATGTGTCCAAAGTAATGGCGCTTGATAATCCCTTACCCTCTCTTCGTAAAAATCTTTGTGATGGTGTAATAGATGCATGCAAAGATGCTTTACATGACCGTTTTGCTAAGTTGCCACCTCTTGGAAATGTATGGCTTGATGAACGTTTGCGTGAACAAACTATACCGTTTTCACAGCGTTCAAGCAGCAAAACATTAAAAACGATTAGCAGGGGAAGTAAATTAACAATTCCTGAAGGCGATACGCTTCGTTTTTTCATTTGGTGGAAAGAAGGCTTTGCAAATGGTGAACATACCGGTAGTGTAGATATTGATTTATCTGCCGGAATTTACGATGAAAACTGGCAGTATAAAGAGCATATTTCTTATACAAACTTATCTTCAAAAAGCTTCAAAGCTTTTCACAGCGGAGATATTACATCTGCTCCTAACGGGGCATGTGAATTTATTGACTTGCATATCCCTACGATTCTAAAAAAAGGCGGCCGTTATATATTGATGAACGTTTATTCATTTTCTGTCCAGCCTTTTGTTATGCTTCCCGAATGTTTTGGAGGATGGATGATGAGACAGCACATAGAGTCCGGCGAGATATTCGAACCTTCTACCGTACAAAATAAAGTAGATCTTGCTAGTGATTCCACCATCTCCATCCCTTTAATTTTTGATTTACAAGAGCGAAAATTAATCTGGACGGATATTTCGCTGCATCACCATGTTGAATTTGAAAATAATCTTGAACAAAACAATGGTTCGGTCTCTCTTATGGGAAAAGCCATGACAAAGCTGTTAAAGCCAACGCTTTATGATCTTTTTTCATTTCACGCACAAGCTAGAGGAACACTTGTCCATGACAAACAAAAAGCTGACACTATTTATTCGCTTGATGAAGGTGTTACTCCTTATGATATTGAAACAATTATTGAAACCTATCTAAACTAATTATTTATAGGAAAGTAAGAACAAATAAACGAAAAGACCTCTTTCCAAGAAAGAGGTCTTTTCGTTTACTTCACTAGCTTTTGCTCAGTCCCAGCTGAACCTTGACTTCGTTTATGAAATCCTTTTGCGTAGTACGCAATAATAAGACCGATAAACCATAGTGGTCCGATAACAACTGCAATTCTTGTATCTGGATTGTACGCCATAAGAACAACCACCAGCGCTAGGAACGCAAGTGACACATAAGACGTTAACGGAAATAAAGGCATTTTGTATTTTAACTTTGCCTCTTCACCTTTTTTTAGCGTTTTGCGATACTTAATTTGAGAAAGCAAAATAATTCCCCAAGTCCAAATCGCACCGAATGTTGCAATGCTTGTTACCCACGTAAATACTTTGGCAGGCACAATGTAGTTTAACGCTACTCCGACTAATAACGCACCCGCTGATGCTAAAACAGCTTTTCCAGGTACGCCGCCTTTTGTCAGCTGACCGTATCCTTTTGGAGCTTCTCCGTGCTCTGCTAAGTTAAACAGCATACGGCCTGTACTAAAAATACCGCTGTTACAAGAAGAAAGAGCTGCTGTTAGCACCACAAAGTTAATAATGCCTGCCGCTGCTGGAATCCCGATTTTTTCAAATGTTAATACAAACGGGCTTCCCTGTGAACCAATTTCTTGCCAAGGATAAATCGACATAATGACAAATAATGCACCAACGTAGAAAATAAGAATACGCCAAAAGACCGAATCAATCGCTCTTGCTAGAGATTTTTCTGGATTTTTCACTTCTCCCGCGGTAACGCCGATCATTTCAATTCCTAAATATGCAAACATAACCATTTGCAGCGACAGTAAAATACCTTTGAATCCGTTCGGGAACAGCCCGCCGTTGTCCCATAAGTTTTTAATACCCGTCGCAACGCCGCCGTTCCCGATTCCAAACACAATCATTAATAATCCAACGGCAATCATTAACACAATCGCTAAAATTTTAATAAGTGCAAACCAAAATTCCAGTTCACCATATGCCTTAACAGCTAAGAAGTTAACTGTTGTCATGATGACAAGCGCCGATAACGCCCAAATCCAGTTTGGTACATCCGGATACCAATATCCCATATAAATACCAACGGCTGTAATTTCAGCCATACATGTTACAACCCATAAAAACCAGTAGTTCCAACCTGTTAGATAACCAGCAAGGGGCCCTAAATAGTCGCGCGCGTACTTGCTGAATGAACCTGCAACAGGTTTTTGAATCGCCATTTCTCCAAGTGCTCTCATAATAAAAAACATAATCATTCCGCTAAATCCATACGCCAATAATATTCCCGGCCCTGCTAATTTAATAGCAGATGCAGATCCAAGAAACAGCCCTACCCCTATGGCTGCTCCTAAGGACATCAGCGTCACATGTCTTTCTTCTAACCCGCGTTTCAATTCTTTCCCCTGAGTTTTCCCCTGCATAAACGTCTCCCCTTTTTCCAATCTGTCAAAACGAGATGAATACAGCTTTTTTGTTAGCGCTTTCATATAAATTTATGCTAAAAGTCAGCTAGGCTGTATATTTGTATTCTATCACCTTTCTCTCGTTTTTCTTTTGTCGAAAAACAAAAAAATTATCGTATCATTTTGTTTAAACGCACAATTAGACGTAGACACTGCTTTTTTACTATGTATTTATTATCGCACCTAAGTAATAGTATTTTTTTAAAAATAGAAAAACGCCGACTCAACTCCGTCAGCGCATCGTTCATTTTATGCTTTTTTATAAAACTAGCATTTATCTCGCGGGTTCAAAAGTTTTACAGCCAGGTTCTTCCGTTTCAGAAACATGGTGACTACTTTCAGGACTCACAACGTAAATGGACTCTGCACTGCATTTATTTCCCGATTTCCAATACATGCACTCATTCACTTCACATAATACACCTTGGGCCACTGTTATCCCTCCTTTTTTTGTCTTATCTATTTACTACCCGAAATAGAACGCTTCTAACATTTACATGCAAAAAAACCGCTTGTTTATCAAGCGGATCCTTTTACTGCGTGTGTTCAACATACTGTTTTTTAGCTAAATATAATTCACGACTCAGCGTGATCCGCCGTTCTCTCAAGTTCCTTAATTTAACTTGAAACTGTTCATTAGTTGGCTCTTCTTGAATTAAGCGATACGTAAAAGAAATATCTTCATTTAACTGTTTAAAATCTTCCCATATTTCTTGAACGAGTGCGGATTGTTTGTCTTCAAATGAACGATTTTGCTTCGTTTTTAGCGCGGCTAAAATTTCCTGCTGCCACGTTTCGTCTTTTAGTTCTTTTGCTAACAAGTATAGATCTAAATAATCATCAACGCTTAGCGCCTGTTGTGTATTTTTCAATGTCATCACCTTTTCTATACGAAATGTTTCTTCCTAAGAAGAGGATTTCATCATAGAAAAAGATTCCTCTTCTTATCTGTCAGAGCTAGGCTATGCTGGAATTAGCACCATTCAATGATTGTGGTTGCTGAGGCTTCAAAGGGCCAGTCCCTCCACCTCTCTAGATAAGAATATTTCGCTTTTAAATTATTTCTGACTATTCTAATATGTTTTATAGGTTACGTCAATAGCTTTTCAATAAAAAGAAAAAAGAAGTAAAATATGGTATGATTTTATAAAGGATGGTGAGCACATGAAACGATATATGTTATCTGCTTTTTTGGGAAGCTTGCTGCTGCTTCTTAGCATTGCTTTTTCATCTACTTTCCACGTTGCAATTGTCAAAACAACCGGAAGCATTGGAGGGATTATTTTAGCAGCGGCGGCTTTAGTTATGAACGCGCTTGAAGATCCCCCCTCCTCAGGTAATACAGGTGCCGGAGCTGTTGAATCACTGGATAAAAGCACCGTTTGGGCTACTTATTTGCTTTTACTTTCATTACCGAACCTCATCGCATGTATAACATCTTATGTTTTATGGACTCGCTGACATTCACCAACATTACGGACGTTTTGCCACCTGTAGGCTCATTGATATTTGTTTATCTACAAATCCAAGTTCACGGTACACATGCTGTGCAAAATTCCCAGCATGAACGCTGAGTCTGATTTCAGGGTATCCTTTGATAGACAATTCATCAATTGCTTTTTGCATTAACGGCTTGGCTAGACCTTGCCCGCGGTATTCTGGTAAAACATATAACTCGTAGATAAAGCCAATTTCTGCTTTTGAAAAGAAGTCGGCAGATGGACCGACAAAAACCCAGCCTGCAAGTTTATTTTCTTGTCTAGATACTAAATAATAACACCCTTTTTCAAGGGCATTATCAATTAGTTCATTTACGCGTTCAGTTGACGGTTGAAACTGATGCGTTGTTCCTTCAAACAGCGCATCAGCAGATTTCGTCCGAATTTCCTGTATTTCTTCTTCAGTAGCTTTTGCAATCATCACAATCTCTCCTTTCGTGTTCGTTTTCCACATACAGAGATAAATTCCTGCAAAAAAAAGTCTTCGCCTAAGCGAAGACTTTTATTTAAATTCAAAATGTTCTTGATGGTTGCCTTGTTCATCCGTCCAGTTAATCATGATGTCTAAGCCTGCCGCTTTTCCAGGAACAGCAAAATTGGCATAGCGAAAACGCTGACCGCTTTTGCTTAAGTTAGACCTTTCAATAGGAGAAAACAAGCTGTATTTCGCCTTATTTTTTCCTTCGTGCCTAAAAGCTTGGACCTGCACACGCTCTACGTCTTTTCCAATGTTTTCAACGGTTAATCCATATGTATGATAGACGTTATTTTTCCACTTTAGCTGATTATCTCCCGTCATGCTCGCTTTTGTCAGTTCGACCGACCATTGTTCAGATGATTTCTTCATTGGAAGTTTCTCAATCGAAAGAGCGCTGACATGAATGGTTGCAAAAGCAAGCCAAACAAAACAAAAAGTGCTGACTGTATAAAGTAGTCTTTTCATAGATTTTGATCTCCTTAGAAATTTTAGTAGTAGCATCTCCTATTACCTTAAAAATTATGATAAACACTTTAACAAAAAAGCCTCTCCATTCAGGAGAAGCTTCTTAATTAATGCATCAGCAAATCTTTTTGTTTGTCTAACGAGTGTTTTGTATATAAATCTCTTTCAATCGCATATTTAGGACGCTGTTTCACTTCGTTGAAAATCTTGCCAATGTATTCTCCGACAAGACCTATTCCCATTAGCTGCAGGCCGCCTACAAGCCAAATTGATAAAATAAGAGACGTCCAGCCAATTTGCGTATGATCTAAATATTTTTGAATCAGCGCATAAATGCCAAACAAAATACTAAAGAGAAACGAAGCTCCTCCAAGCAGCGTCAGTAAGCGTATAGGTGCTACGCTAAAAGACGTAATCCCGTCAAATGCAAAAGCGAGCATTTTCTTTAGCGGATATTTTGACTCACCCGCCGTCCGTTCTTTGCGGTCATATGTGACTTCCGTGGAGCGAAATCCTACTAATGGTACAAGGCCCCGCAAAAAGACGTTTCCTTCTTTATATTTCATGAGTTCACCAAGAGCACGTTTGCTCATAAGGCGAAAATCAGCGTGATTTTGAATGAGCTGAATTCCTAGCTTGTTCATAAAACGATAAAACCCTACTGCCGTGGTTCGTTTGAAAAATGTATCGGTTTCTCTGCTGTCTCGAACGCCATATACAACTTCATACCCGAGCCAATATTTCTCTACAAAAGTACGAATGACGCTGATATCATCTTGCAAATCCGCGTCAATGGAAATGACGCAGTCAGATTGCTTATGAGCTACTTCTAATCCTGCAAGCAAAGCATTTTGATGTCCTACATTTCGCGCTAACTTTAACCCTTTTACAAACAAATTGCTGCAGCTTTCTTTTTCAATAAGCGACCACGTGCTGTCTTTACTTCCATCGTCTACAAATAAAATAGTGCTTTCACTTGATACAAGTCGTTCATTAATCAGTTCTTTTACTACAGTAGTTAATTGAAAAGACGTCTCTGTGAATACTTCTTCTTCGTTGTAGCATGGAACCACGATCGTTAAAATAGGTCTGTTCATGTTATTGCCCCCTTACTTTGCTTCATATACATACACTTTCCAAGCGGACTGTTTATCGTTAAATGCTTTTAAAAAGTGCAAACCGTCGCTTTCAGCATTTTCAATTGGCACAGCTGAAAAAATATAGCGACCGCCCATTTTCTTAAATTGGCTGATATTAAGCTGCAAATGACGGATTTTTTTCGTTGAGTCTTTTCGGTAATCATATTTTTTCCCTAGCTCGCTAACAAACACATAGCAGCGATTGCCCCAATGATCATAGTAGCTTTCTAGTTTTTTATTTTTATCAAGCTCTTTGGCAATAATTTTGCGAAACTCATGTTTATATGTTAACGGATAGAAGTTGTTATACGTATCTAGCGTATAAAAGCCGTTATACTGAGCAATTGATGGATGAAGCCCTATGCTCGCTACGCGATAAGATGATTTAGGTTTTCCAATATATCTGCTTATTTCATCAAATTGATGCACAGCATAAAATTCTTTGACTGAAGGCTCGTGATTGTAGCGATAGTAAAGTTCAGGATTTGCTATAAATAACAAAAGCAGCTGTAAAATCAAACATACCCACACAAACTTTTTCCACGCCTTGCTCCTTTTCCACAAAACATAGCCGCCAACGGCAAACATCAAATAAATAATGAGCGGGCGTAAAAAGTGAAATCTAGCAAAGTTGAACGTATTAAAAAGCTGATATTTTTCTTTTAGCGGCTCCCAACCTTTATAAAACCAAAACGCATACCAAATCGACAGTAGTAGATTAAGAATAAATAACTGCAAAAACGTTTTTTCAAGCTTTTCCTTGCGATTTCGAGCAACAAACCACAATACGACAAAAGAAAGCGGTAAAATGACAAAAGTATGAAGCGTCATTACATGCGTATGCCCGAGCGTATAGTTCTTCAAAGCAAGGCGAACGGAATGTCCAAAGCTTAGAGTAGAGCTTAAAAATTCATTTCGACTCGTCGGGGCCTCCGGAAATAAAAGCGAATCAACAAGTCGGTATTCAATGAGCAGAAAGACAGCAGTCATCGCTGCAATACTGCTTAAAAAAGGAATATTCCACGCTCGTTTTTTTACTACGTCTCTTAGCCATAGCAGCCCCATCGCTGCTAAAAAGAAGAAAAACCCGAGCACAAAGCTCGCGTAAAACGGGAGCAGTAAAAGTGTAAGCCATTCCTTCCACGTTCCTTCGCGGTTTCGAATGGTTAAAAACGCCCACAGCGCCAGCGGCTGTCCTAATGTACTCAGCATGCCCGAAGGCCAAAATGGCGTAAGTGCAAAAGCAAGCGATACAAGCACTCGAATCGCATACGCATCCTTGCTTTTAATAAAATGCTTTTTTAATAACAAATACATTCCAATTAAAGCAAATACGCGCGTGATCGTTTGACTCAGGCTGTATGCAAGCATGGTCGGGAATAAACCATATAGCCACTGGATACCGCTAAATTCTGTTCCAAACGTATTCCTCGGCAATCCGTTAATAATTTGAGGTAATACGGCATGACTGGAGCCAAACAGCTCTCCGCTTCGATGCAGAACTTTATACCACGTAATATTTGAGTCTAAATTATCATGCACGCGTATATGTGAATTTTCCCCAAGCAAAAACATAGGAGATACATACGCAAGCAGCAAAAGGAAAGCGATAATAAGCAATGTTTTTTCTTTATTCATAGCTGTTTCTTTCTTCATCTGTTAACACCTATTTCCATTTCATAATGACTAAAAGCTAATCGTGGACGACTGCTTCTTTTTTTGTATTAAATACAAAGTATTTTTGACCCGTATAATTTAAAAGCGTATACAGACCTGTTCCAATTAATATACCGACGTCTTTTTTGAACGGACGCACCGCAACAGGAAGTTGATGCAATAACCAGCTGGAGAACTGCAGTCCAATATAGTAAGACAAGCCGTAGCAAATGCCAATAACTAAAATAAAACGCAGTATGCTTTTTGATAAATGAACTCCGCTTTTAAACGTAAATATTCGATTTAACACGTAGCTGACGACTGCCCCCGCTGCATTGCCAACGAACGTCGCTATCCAGTAATGATGAAAGATATGAAGCAACACATACATAATGGAGAGACCTACTGCTGTATTGACCAGTCCCACTACTAAAAAACGTACAAAAGATCCTTTCATATAAACTCCTTTTGATTTTGATACTTTCATAAAAATTACATATTATGACTTTAAATACAGTTTCAGTGTAGCAACTCCACTTAAAAATCTAATGAAAATAACATTAAAAACAGATGAAAAAAAGCTAAAAGAATCAATAAAAATCAGGATTCTTTCAGCTATTTAGTAGAGCCTTCAATCATTAATTTTTGATCGCTTTGATTATCAAACGCATCCACTGCCGCTACTTCTATTTGATACGCAGTATGAGGCTGCAAACCGGATAACGGAAGACTTAAAACATCCGGAACAGGATCGCTGTAATATTGAGAAAATGCATTATATGTTTTGACCACTTTTCCAGTTTCTTTATTTTTGACGGTAATGCGATAAGAATGAACCATCAGATTATCCACCGCTTGCGTAAACTGGATATAAAGCTGATTTGCTGAAGCTTTTTCTTGTATAACAGAAATAGTAGAGCTTGGAAGAAAAATCGGTTTTACTAAATCTCGCTCATTCGTGTAGTGAAATTTTTTTGTATCTGCAGGTGTGTCAATTTCCCACGCTTCTCCCGTCCACTTATTGGCGTGAAAATCCCGCCTTTTAACGACTACTTTTCGATTATAAACCTCTACAAGAAGACCTTGACTCACATCTCGGTAGCCAGGAGGAAGTTCACCTTGTAAATATCCAGCACCAGGCCATATATACCGAACAGAAGACGTTGCAAGAGAGGTGAAATCTCTTTGAAAAATAGTACGAGGGTCGTCCAACGGATGGTGGGTATGACCAGAAAACGTAATGACCTGCGGATAAGGTTTTAACGTATTGTAAAGAAGCTGTTCATTCACTTCTATCCCCCATCTGTTTTTCCCGTACAATGTATTGTTAATAGGCTGATGAATAAAGACAAAAATCGGTTTTTTAGGATCGTCTCGCTTTGCTATCTTCAACTGTTCAGCAAGCCAGTTAATTTGTTTGATTGAATAATCACCGGCGGTCAGACGGCTTTCTGTTCCAAGCATGATAAAATGATATCCTTTTATCACTTGATGAAAGTAAAGAGACTTCATTTTGGTTTTAGATAAAAAACGCTGCTGCGCTTGCTGATTGGTTACACTGTCCCGGTATTCATGGTTGCCAATTGTAAAAAGAGACACGGCCTGCGACTGTTTATTTTGATTATAAATAGAAAAAAAGCGATCGTATTCTTTTAACGCGCCTGTGTCGGCCAAATCTCCTACGACTACGAATGCATCTTGTTTCGGTGCCTGTTCATTTAATTGCGTTAATGCATGTTGAAAAGTACGCAAATCAAGCGTTCCTGTTTCCTTAATGTGAACATCACTGATCACAGGAAAAACTAGCTTTGGTTCGATGTATCCGCTTCGTCCGCTCTTCTCTTCAGCTCGTACATTTAAGGTAATCCCGCATATAAGAACACTTATTAATACTAAAGCGAGCCAGTCTTTTTTCAGCGTTTCCATAAAACCGCCGAGCATGATGCTTCCTCCTTCCTTCACTGCTGCGTCTCAGTCATTTTCTCTACGTGTATGAGCTTTTATTTTATGTAATTTCAAAATATATAATCGTATAGTTTCAATATTTCTTTTCGTGTTTGCATACACTATGTTCACAATCAATTCATTACACTTTTCCTAGTCATAGTGGTATGATTTTCGTATATTACAGACTAATTGTTGAAAATGTAGGAGTGAATATTTTGAAAACGGTCGCTGTTATTGGAGGAGGAATTACGGGCTTAACCACTCTGTACTATTTGCAGAAACTAAAACGAGAACGTAATCTTCCGCTTAAATTATTATTACTAGAGAAACATCCCCATCTAGGAGGGAAAATCAATACGCGTGAAGCTGGGGAATTTATTATGGAAACAGGGGCGGATTCTATTGTGGCTCGAAAAGAAAACGTTATGCCTCTGCTAGAAGAGCTGTACTTAACAAACGATTTAGTCTATAACGAAACGGGCAAATCATTTATTTACTCTGCTAATGAGCTGCTTCCAATTCCTGAAGATACCATGTTCGGTATTCCAACAAGCGTGGAATCTCTTTTTAAAAGCGAGCTGATTTCTTCAAAAGCTAAAATTACAGCTTTAAAAGACTTAATTACTAAAAATACAACGTTTACGAAAGACAGCTCGATTGGACTCTTTTTAAAACATTTTTTAGGAGAAGAGCTAGTAGAAAAGCAAATTGCACCTATTTTATCGGGCGTCTACTCTGGCGATTTAGACAAGCTCACGATTTCTTCGACTCTCCCGTATCTGCTCGACTACAAAAACACGTACGGCAGCATCATCAAAGGAATGGGCGCCAATGAAAAAAAATTTAAAACGGCAGGAAATAAAAAATTCATTTCGTTTAAACAAGGTTTATCAACGATTATTCACCGCTTAGAAGAAGAGCTTTCTGATGTAACGATTTTAAAAGATACGCCAACCACCAGCATAAAACAGTACGATGAGCGCTATCAAATCACTACGCCGGGGCAAGCCTATTCAGCGGATTACGTGGTGTTAGCTACACCGCACACGGCTGCTCAGCATCTGTTGAACGATCCCGAACTAAACGAAGACTTTGAGCAGTTAAAAGATTCTTCTCTCATTAGCGTGTACATCGGCTATGACGTTCCAGACGAATACCTTCCCGCTGAAGGCACCGGGTTTATTACCTCTCAATCAAGCAACTTAATTGCCAATGCCTGCACGTGGACGAGCAAAAAATGGGCTCACACTTCTAAGCGAGGGAATTTGTTAGTTCGCCTGTTCTATAAAAGCACAAGTCACCACTTTGACAGCCTGCGGACGATGTCAAAAGAAGAGCTGCTAGCAGTGGCACAAAAGGACATTAAAAACAGCTTAGGGATCAAAGAGCAGCCCATTGAAAGCGACGTAACAAATTGGGATAAATTGATGCCTACCTATCACCTTAAGCACGGTGAACTCGTACGCAGCTTGACTCGAAAATTGCATGACAAGCACCCCGCTATTACATTAGCCGGCTGTTCTTACTATGGAGTAGGCATTGCAGCGTGTATAACAAACGGCAAACAAACGGCCGAAGCTATCTCTCAACAGTTGACTTGAACAAGGTTTGAAAACAATAAAAGGCCTGAAAATAAATATATTATTTTCAGGCCTTTTATTACCTTTTCGTTAGCATATAAAGCTACTTTCCTTACTATTAACAACTCTTTTATCGCTTTTCTTTTTGCAAAGCAGCAGTAGCAAACAATACAAGATAGCGCTCGTCTGAAGTTAATCTAAGCCAATGTTTCACTTTATATCTCACAGGTTTCCGCTCCCTTCCTTCAAGGTTTTATATGAAAAGACTTTATATAAAGATTCAATAACGATAAGAAACGATGCTTGATATGTATTTTATTCCCACGCACGCTTGTTTACAAACTTTTTTAAGCATAAGACTCTTCGTTTATTTCCCTGAAAATAACACTATTTTCGCCATTATCATCTTACTATTTGAGAAAAAAGTGTACATTTCTTGCCTATTTTGACGAACATTGCGATAAATAAAAGCTGCCAACTGCGGCAGCTTTTATGTTAAAGGACTAATCTAATTATATTTCCTGATGGATCTTTTGTGATGAAATCTTGGTTTTCTTTAGACACAGCTGCTCCGATTTCACGAAGCTGATTTATTGCCTGTTCCCTTGCTTCTTCAGCTGGAAAAACAAGTGCAAATGAGTCCAAACCAACGCTGCTTTCAAGAGGACTAGGCGCTCCAATTCCATTCCAAACGTTTAGTCCGATGTGATGATGATAGCGCCCAGTTGAAATAAACAAGGCTTGATTATGGTAATTGCTCACAACCTCAAAACCTAATCCATTTCGATAAAAGGTTTCCGTTTGCTTTAATTCAGAAACGTGAAGGTGAATATGTCCCATTAAGGTAGCTGAAGGTAATCCTGTCCATGGTTTACCGTTCCCTTCAGCTAATATCGCTTCTGCATCTAAAGGTTTTGTAGCCATTACTACTTCACTGTCATTCCATTCCCATGTACTTGACGGACGATCTCGATAAATCTCTATGCCGTTTCCATCTGGATCTGCCAAGTACAGCGCTTCGCTCACTAGATGATCAGACGCCCCTTGAAGCGGATAACCGCTATTTAACAGATGCTGCAGAATACTTCCTAAATCAGAACGAGTCGGCAACAATAGAGCAAAATGATATAAGCCTGTTGTACGAGGATGTTTTGCTGTAACGTTTTCCGGCTGTTCAATCGATAAAAGCGCCGTGCGTCCATCAGCTGTTAACAAGGCTTTGTTCTCTTTTCTCCCTAAAAGTTTAAACCCGATTATTTGCTGATAAAAAGCAAGTGAACGCTCTAAATTTTCTACTTTTAAATTTACTTTCCCAACAAATACATGGGGTGCACGGTGAAAGTTCATGATTATTTCTCCTTTTAAATAGATCATTTTTTAATTAACTTACTTTATGTAACTTATTATATTTTTATAACTTTGTTTCGTCAAGTTATTTATTTTAGTATCATAACTTAAAACTCATATCACAGCATAACCAATTAAATAAGCCCGCCTGCTCATAATATAGTATGAACAGGCGGGCTTATTTACCATTATGCTATGCATAAACTATTAAAACAGTTCTCTGCTTTTACGTTTGACATTTCCATTAACAAAATACTGTATTCTCTCTTTTTGCTCATTTGTTGGCTTCTTATACGTTTCACATTCAAACTGAAAACATGCTTTTTCTAAATCGACTTCATTTCCTACAATTTCTCCAATCGCACTCAATTGGTTTAAATCTCTCCAAAGTTCCTCAGAAGTTTCAGGGTCAAAATGAGATGAAAGATAATACTGCGCATCATATTTTTTAAGTTCTCTCTGAATCCGCTCAAGGTCTTCTTTATCATAACTCCAGTCACCGCTATAAAAATCTGGACATAGACAATCACCTAAAAACAGTACTTTTTCTTTGGGGACGTAGACAACGGACGAGTCCTGCGCGTGTACCCCTCCAATATGCTGAATGCAACAAGTGATTCCACCTAGGTCAACTTCCATATGATGATGAAACGTTACGTCCGGCTCCCGTAAAATTAACGTCTCTCGACACGGCATTTCTTTCTTTATCATATCCCGGCAAAATTCGATTTCCTCCCCTTCCTGGACGCGTTTATCCAAGGAATCATCGTCCCAGCGCAGTGTCTTTAAATAGGCCAGCTTTTTCTTCGTCAAATGATGGCTGATTGTATATTTGTTCATTGCATGAATGCCAAATGTATGATCCCAGTGCCAATGCGTAATAGCTACTCCTTTGATTGGAGGGGCTCCCATTTTTTCCACTTCTTCTAAAAATGATGATGCATGCGCAGGAGAATTCCCAGCATCTACGAGGAAACTATACTTCTCCCCGCATATAAGCCCGAGCACCGGCCGATCCGTTTCTTCAGAATGAGGAAAGTAATAAACGTGGTCCGTTAGTTTTTTCAGCATATTTACACCTGCTTTATGTAGTTTAATAAAAACCTCTTTACTAAATGGTAAATAATGATAAATAAACTGTATCATACTCGGTGCTGCTTGCCTATCCCATTAGCTGATATTCGACTTTTCTTGAAAAGCTATAACTTTTTCGGGCTCTGCTGCTTTGTACTTTAAGAAGATCATCACACTAATCATCACAATCATTCCTCCCGCTAGCTGAGAAACGGTTGTCATTTCTCCAATTAAGAAATAGGCGAGAATGATGGCACCAATTGGCTCGCCTAAAATAGCCATCGAAATCGTTGTAGCACCTACATACTTTAACAGCCAGTTAAATAAGGCGTGACCAAAAATATTAGGAATAAGCGCTAAAAGCAAAAAGATCCACCAATCTTTTGTGTCATACTGAGTCAGCGATACGTTTGTACAAATATTGTAGACAAATAGAACCAGTCCACCGATTAAAAAAACGGCGAAGCTATAGATGATTGGAGGCATTTTCCTGCATAGATCTTGCCCCGCCAGCATATGAACAGAAACGGCCACTGTACCTAAAACAGAAAGTAAGTCTCCGTAAAGAGCCGTTTTAGATACTCCGATATCGCCCGATGCGATAATCACCGAGCCGCTAACAGCCATTAAAATACTGATGACTCCTACTTTGCTTGTTTTTTCTTTAAATAAAAAATAAGCTCCAATCACTACGAAGACCGGCTCGAGCGCAGTCAAAATCATAGCGCTAGCAACTGTTGTATGTGAAAAAGATTCCATCCAAAACAGAAAGTGAAGCCCTAAAAACACGCCTGATACAGCTAGCATTAGCCATTCTTTTACCGTGCTGTTTTTAAAAAGAATTTTCATTTTTCTCCATGGTAAAAACGGTAAAAATAAAAGGACGGTAAACAGCAGTCTATACATTCCTAAAATAGAAGCAGGCGCATCCGACCATTTAATTAAAATAGAAGAAAAGGAAACGGCTAATACACCGATTAAAAGAAAGACAGGAGGCGGTAAAGGAAGAGTTGATTTATTCATGCCATTGCTCCTTTTAAAATCTCTTTTTTCATATTTACTACGGGAATATTCACTCCCCCTCTACGTACGATTTCTTTTTTCTCTATGTAAAAGCCGATTGATTCATACAAAGCTATATTACGAGAAACACTCATTCTCACCTTGCATGATAAACTTTCCTTACCACACTCTTTAGCGTATGTTTCTAACCATTGAATAAGCCTTTTAGCCAGTCCTTTTCCTTGAAAAGCAGGAATAACAGACAAACGGTAAAAATATAAGCTCGTTTCTTCTAGCGTAAAACGCGCCATCGCTACGGGCTTATTTTCGACGTATAAAATGACAGCTTCTTTTCCATGCTTTAACGATTGCATAATAGATTCCGTTGTTTCATCAAGAGCACTGGAAGGTGGGACAGAATCGCGATAGACGGAGAAGGCTTGCAGCATAAGATCGTGAACTGTAGCAGCGTCCTCCGGCTGTGCTAAACAGTAGTTCATAAATTTTACCTTCTTTCTATAAAAATTAAGTATATCGAATTATTATACAACACCACCTATTTTTTTCCTACACCTTTTATTGATTTTTATTAAGGAGAATAACCTCTTTTTAAGCTCTTATACCTTCTTAGCTTTACTCCATTAAACTATTAATTCATTAGCACACACTCTTGAGAACTTTTTGTCGAAATGGTTAAAATTCTGTTGGGAGGGAATTATCATGACATTTTCTTGGCTTATACCTTACATAGCCGTGTCACTTATCATTGTCTTAATACCAGGACAAGACATGATTTTTGTAATGACACAAAGTATTGCTTCAGGCGTCAAAGCAGGCATCAAAACCGTACTGGGATCCATTACGGGAACATTTGTACATACTCTTTTAGCCGCAGTGGGGCTATCTATTATCTTTCAAAAATCAATTATTGCCTTTACGATTCTAAAGGTTGTAGGTGTTCTGTACCTGCTGTTTTTAGCCTACCAATCGTTTCGCGAAAAAAGCGGTCCGTTGGAATTAACAGAAAACGTTCAGCACCACCATCACTTTAGAAAAGGATTTGTTAGCAACTTAACCAATCCAAAAGTAGCTATTTTCTTCATTACGTTCTTACCACAGTTTGTTAATTCGTCTCTTGGACATGTAAGTTTGCAGATGATTTTGTTTGGGATCATCTTTATCGCCGAAACGCTCATCATCTTTTCACTTATTGCGCTATTTGCTTCTGGCCTTGGGAAAAAAGTCAAAAAAAGCCGTATCTTTCAGCACACATTAAAATATGTAAAAGGAACCGTTTTTGGGGTACTTGGCCTAAAACTTTTATTTTCTAGCAACAATTAAGTAAAACAAAATGAAATTTCTTTCATCCCTGCTGTTATCACCTTTTCATACCCGCTTCATTTGTCATATCACCCTATTTTTCCATGTGAGGTTAGTTGACAAAAGACCAAAATTATTATTTTATATATATATAAGGTTCAGATTTAGCAACAAGATTCGACAAGGATAATGAAGAAAAACAGCGGGGAAATAGGGAGATCTATCTAAATAGAGGGAAAATTCTATAAATTCACGTTTTTTATTATTATTCTACTATAATTCATGAAGAGGTGAAACTATGCAAGAAGTAGTTCAAGGTTTTGTTAGTTCAATCAACGAATTTCTTTGGTCCTACTTACTGATTGCGATGCTGATTGCATTTGGTTTGTTTTTTACATTCAGGTCAAAGTTTTTACAAATTCGGTTATTAAGAGAAATGATTCGTGTATTAAAAGAAGGTGCGGATAGCTCTTCTAAAGACGGAATTTCGCCATTCCAAGCGTTTTGTATCAGTATGGCAGCCCGCGTTGGTACGGGGAATATTACAGGTATTGCGATTGCGATCGCTTTAGGGGGACCTGGTGCTGTATTTTGGATGTGGGTACTTGCCGTTATTGGTTCAGCTTCAGCATTTGTCGAGAGTACGTTAGCACAAATATACAAAGTAAAAGACAAAGACGGCGGCTTCCGAGGCGGACCGGCTTACTATATGGAAAAAGGGTTAAAAAAGCGCTGGATGGGCGGACTGTTTGCTGTCTTAATCACTTTATCCTTCGGCTTAATTTTTAATGCTGTACAATCGAACACGATTACCCTTGCGTTTGAAAATGCGTTCGGAACGAATCGTCTAGTGTTAGGAATTATTATGACAGTGGCTTTCGCTGCCATTATTTTTGGCGGAGTTAAGCGTATTGCAAAAATGTCAGAATACATTGTTGTGGTACTAGCTGTTGCCTACATTGCAGTAGCACTCTTCATTATTATTATGAACATTCAAGAAATGCCTTCTCTTATTGCGTTAATCGTTAAAAATGCATTTGGTTTCGAGCAAATTGCTGGCGGTTCTCTTGGAGCAGCTCTTATGCAAGGAATTAAACGCGGATTATTCTCAAACGAAGCGGGTATGGGTAGTGCGCCAAACGCAGCCGCAGCTGCAACAACAAGCCACCCGGTAAAACAAGGATTAATTCAAGCCTTTGGTGTATTAACGGATACGCTTATTATTTGTAGTAGTACTGCCTTTATCATTTTACTTTCAGGTGCTTATACAAATAAAAATTTAAGCGGTATTGAATTAACACAAGCTGCTTTAAGCACTCATATTGGTTCTTGGGCAACAGGTGCTCTTGCAATTATGATTTTCCTATTTGCGTTTAGTACATTAATTGGTAACTACTACTACGGAGAAACAAATATTGAGTTCTTGAACACAAATAAAGCTTGGCTGATGACTTATCGTGTTGCTGTGCTTGCAATGATCGTGTTCGGTTCTATTTCTCAAATTCAGCTTGTATGGGACTTAGCAGACCTGTTTATGGGCTTTATGGTAGTAGTCAACTTAATCGCAATTCTCCTGCTCTCGAAAGTGGCCTTTGCCGCACTCAAAGATTATCTTGCCCAAAAGAAAGCTGGAAAAGACCCTGTCTTCTATCAAGACAGCATTTCTGGACTTGATAATATTGATGCATGGGATCATTCAAAAGATAAATCTAGCTCTAAAGAAGCGATCTAATAAAAAAAGCCGTGAATACTCACGGCTTTTTTTATTGTGCAAATTTACTTCTTTTTTTCTTCTAGTGAAGCAGTCTAAGACTAACCAAATACCTATAGTATAAATAAATTACGCTGTACGGAATCCAGTAGGAAAAAAATGTCCAGCCGAGATTCCATCCGTTTCCGTATATAACTCTTTCCATATACATATACGTTCCTTCTAAAAATGTTGTAAACAGCGCTATAAGAAAAATAAAAAAATGAGGCTTTCCGATTCGCTGGATTAAAAAAATCATATAGCTGGCCAATACAGGATAAACACCTAAATTAAAAGGCAGCGCTTCTAATGCTTCATTTTCTAAAGAAGTCCGGAGTTTCCAAAAGCCATAATAGCTCCCTAATTCATTGATAACGATTGCTAAAATGCAAAAAGCAGTTCCTACTAAAGGCAGTAAACGACGATTTCTAGGATGTAAATAGAGGGTGCCAAAAATCCAAGGTAAAACAAACGCCAGCGCTATATTGATAAGCAAGAATATCCGACCTTTTTCTTTCTAGTATGCCACACCGCAGCTTTTTCTAATCATCTCATTATCTTGAACGCAGCAAGTGTAAAAGTATCTTATCTCTGATCGTTAAACCAGAGTGCTTACTTTATGATTACTGTGGTTCGTCCCTTGCTTTTTTCATTTATTTTAATGAAGCAAATTCAGCGTCTTTTTTCTGGTAATAGTTTTGAACTAAACGCCCTGATAAAGCAGCTAATACCTGCTGAAATAACATCCCTAATACGACCGGTACAGCAACGGGAGCTGGAAAATAAGATACGGCTAATACGGCTCCGGCGCTAATATTTCTCATGCCTCCGCAAAACGTAAGCGTCACAACTTTTGCTCGGTCCCATCTTAGCCATTTGCCAATCATCCAGCTGAAGAAATAACCAGCTGAACTCATTAAAAAGACGATCACGATAATAAACAGCAGTTTTTTATCAATATGTTTTAAATAAGGTGCAATCACTCCCCCGTTTACCATAACCATCACACTTAACCCTATTTTCGAAACAGGTGCCAGCTTTGGTCCTAAGGTCTGCTTAATTGTTCCTTTTGTATATTGATTTAAGCACATGCCTAACAAAGATGGAAGGACAATCATAAAACATAAATCTTTGACTAACTTTAGCGCTTCCAAATGTACGGTGTCTCCAACCACCAATAAAAGCGTATAAGGAACGATAAGCGGTGCTAAAAGAGTATCAATTAAAATAATGGATAGTGCAAGAGGAATGCTTCCTTTGTAAATCGAGACCCATATAAAACTAGTCACTCCCGTTGGAATAATTGCTGCTAGCAAAAGACCCGTGCTTGTAAATACATCATGTGGAAAAATCACTTGGCCAACGCTCCAAGCCCATGCTGGCATAAAAATATGTAAAACAAACAGAGCCATAATGATTGGAAATGGACGATGTATCGTGGCATTTAATTGGTGAAAGTTTGAATTCAAACTTCCGGCAAACGTCATTAATGCAAAAAGCCATGGAATTAAGAAGGTATACTGACTTAATGATGAACCGATAAGAACTCCTATGAGCAAGCTGAGCGGCGTAATAAACGGCATCAATTTTTCTAGCATTCTATTTAATTGACTTAACAAAGCTTTCTCCCTCCAACGAACGTTTTAAATAAATAATAAGATAAATTAACGTTTATAATATCACCTATTTATTATACAACTTATTTTCAGACTATTGTCTGTCTCTTTTACTAAAAAGAGATATATTCATAATTATCACTTAAATAGATTTACAGGTATTTTTGTGCTATTTTAATAGGGAAGAAGCTTTTAAAAAGCATGAATTTAGGGTAAAGAACACTCTACATAGGAATGCTTTCAATTGACGGATATAAATGGACTGTAGCACAGTTTTGGTAACTAGGAGGATTGTATGGATTTTTTGAAGTCTCTATCATCGTTAGATGATTGGAAAAAAATCGTGATTGCGATTGGGATCTTTTTGATCTTTTTAATTCTTCGCAAGCTTTTCACGACTTATTTGTTTAAGTTTATTATTGGTTTTGTCAAAAATAAAAAAATCAATTTAATTACGAGCGTTTTAGAAGCTTTTGAAAAGCCGCTGCGCTGGATTTTTGTGATTATTGGTTTCAAGCTTGCTCTTCCCTATCTTCCCTTTGATGTTTTAACAGCCGATACGGAAAGACATTTAGTTCGTTCAGCTTCTGTTGGCCTTGCAGGATGGGGCTTGTATAATTTAGCTGCTTCTACCAATTTATTTTTTGCAACGTTTGCCAAAAATTTTGATATCCAAGTGGATCGAATCATTATTCCTTTTATTGAAAAGTTTATCCGCATCGTTGTTGTTATGCTTTCTATCTCCATCATCGCAGAAGAATGGGGTTTTAACGTAAACGGCTTTGTAGCAGGTCTTGGCTTAGGTGGTCTTGCTTTTGCCCTAGCCGCAAAAGACACCGTTAGTAATTTATTCGGCGGAATCGTAATTATTACTGAAAAGCCTTTTACCATTGGAGATTGGATTAAAACACCAAGTGTTGAAGGCGTTGTAGAAGATATTACGTTTCGAAGCACCAAAGTTCGAACGTTCGCTCAAGCAGTCGTAACGGTTCCAAATGCTACTCTTTCTAATGAACCTATTATTAACTGGGCTAAAATGGGGAAACGTCAAATTGCCTTTCATTTAAACTTGAATTATAATACACCAAAAGAAAAGTTAGAAACCGTAGTGGCAAGAATTAAAAAGATGCTGACTGAGCACGAAGAAATTCACAATGAAACGATTCTTGTAAATTTTGACGGTTTCTATGAATCTAGTTTAAATATCTATCTGTATTTCTTTACAAATACAACCGTTTTTGCTGATTACTTAGATGTAAAAGAAAATATAAACTTCGAAATTATGGACATTCTTGAAGAAGAAGGCGTAGAATTTGCTTTCCCTACACGCACACTCATCGTTGAGCAGGACGGAAAGCTTTCTGGCAATCCAAAAGAATTTCTAGAAAGTGCTCGAAGCTAAAAAAAGCTGACTTAGTAGTCAGCTTTTTTTCCTTTCTTCTTTAGTTTGAAATGAACATTTGAGTCCAGTAATGACCGTAGCTTCCGCCTTTAGCGTAACCTACTCCGATTTCGGTAAATTGACTTGATAGTATGTTTTTACGGTGACCTTCGCTATTCATCCATGCGTTAACCACTTCTTTTGGAGTTGCTTGTCCAGCAGCGATATTTTCACCTGCTGTACTGTATGTAATGCCAAATTTTTTCATCATGTCGAACGGACTTCCATACGTAGGCGATGTATGACTGAAATAATTTTTATCAATCATATCCTGCGATTTATAGCGAGCCACGCGAGCTACTTCCCAATTAGACTTTAAAGGCTTAAGCCCTACTTTAGCACGTTCTTGATTCACTAGCTGAACCACTTGCTCTTCGTATGAACTTCCCGCTTTATCTGTTGGTATGGTAATTTTTTGTCCCGGATAGATCGAATTAGGATTTTTAATAGCAGAATTCGCTTCAATCAGCTCGGAAACGCCCACCTGATATTTTACTGCTATTTTCCACATCGTATCTCCCGATTGAACGGTATGTACGGTTGCTGCTTGCGCAGTGTTATTAAGACCAAAAGCTAGAGTGACAGACAACAATGTTACTAATAAAAGTTTTGATAGAGTTTTCATACTTTTATTAAAGCAAATTGATTTCAAGATTCATAGCGGTAATATTATCCCATAGTTCCATCATATGACTTTGTCATCTTCCCTCCACACTTTCTTTTAAAAAAAGACGCACTGCTCTTTCGCAATGCGCCTTCTTATTATGAAGATAAAGCCTGTGACTGGTTCATGTCCGACACATTAACCGCTTCATCCGTACTTTGATGTACCTGACGTTTTTTAATCACATCAATATATTGAATGTGATGGCCTTCCATTTTCGTAACGGTAAAATCATACTGATCAAAGCTAAGGCTTTCTCCTTGTTTGACGTCATATTTTTCCGTTAAGACCCAGCCTCCAATTGTATCAACATCCGTATCATCAATTGTCGTGCCAAGCAGCTCGTTAAGCTCACTTACTAATAATTTTCCATCTACAATATAATGATCGGGTTTGACTTTCTGAATTAATGGAAGTTCATCCGCATCAAATTCATCACGAATTTCACCGACAATTTCTTCTAAAATATCCTCTACTGTTACAATCCCTGCTGTTCCACCGTATTCATCAATTAAAATAGCCATATGGATGCGTTCACGCTGCATCTTAAGCAATAAATCATGAATAGGAATCGATTCAATTACTTCAATAACAGGACGGATATACTGTTTTAAATCTATTTTTTCCTTGCTGTTGTTCATGACAATCTCGGTTAAAATTTCTTTCATATTGACCATTCCAATAATATGGTCTTTATCTCCATCGATGACCGGATAGCGGGTAAACCGTTCTTCTTGGACCATCTCAAGGATGTATTCGACCGTATCTTCCTGGTCAATTGAAACGACTTCCGTACGCGGCACCATAATCTCCTTGGCAACGCGATCATCAAAGTCAAAAATTTTACTTACATATTTAAACTCCGATTGATTGATTTCACCGCTTTTATAGCTTTCTGATAACAAGATGCGAAGCTCTTCTTCACTGTGTGCAAGCTCATTTTCTGAAGCAGGCTTTAGACCAAATAACCCTGTTATTAAACGAGAAGAACTGTTTAATAGCCAAATGAAAGGATAGGTTACTTTATAAAAGAGTATAAGCGGACGAACAAATAATAAAGTGACTTTCTCTGCTTTTTGAATTGCAAATGTTTTCGGAGCAAGCTCTCCGACCACAACATTTATAAATGTAACAACCGCAAAAGAAATCGCAACAGATAGTACTTTTGTTAACGCTCCGCTTATCCCTAGTTGATCAAGTAATGGTGACAGGAGATGCGAAAGTGTAGGCTCTCCTAACCAACCAATTCCCAGCGCAGTAATCGTAATACCAAGCTGGCACGCAGATAAGTATTCATCTAAATTTGAAATAACTTGCTTCGCAGCTTTTGCATTGCTGCTCCCTTCTGCTATAAGCTGATCCACTTTGGAACTCCTCACGCGAATAATCGCAAACTCGGTAGCAACGAAAAAAGCAGTTAATGCAATCAGTACCGCTAGTAAAATCAAGTTAAATATGTCCAATCAAGTTCCTTAGCTCGTTTAAAAACGAGTAAGGACTCACCTCCTAAAAAATAAAAAATTTGGATAAAGAACTCTATCCCTGTACTGATCACTTGGAAAAGTGCATATAAGGAGGAATCACATGATAAATGTATAAACATTTTTATATGGAGCAAAACTGCCAGCCTTTCTTCCTTATCTCACGTTTCACTCGTTAATCTAGCAGGTCATTCTTTATTCAGCTGTTCTAGATGTGAAGCAATGGCTCACATCGCTTCATTTCATGATGTTGCTTCAGCGCTGATTCTCTCTCCCAATTCATTTATAAAAAATTTAGTAGTTTACAATCTTTATAAAGTTAAAGTCTGTTAACGCCTTAAAAGAGCGATTATGTGATAAAGAGCGATATGCGTGAAGCAAATGTAGGTTTGTATAATACTGTATTGTACGCTTTGACACTGGTGCATATAATGCTACTTCGCCAACGTGGTACACTGCCCCATCCAATCACCTCTATTTCCGTATATCTAAAAAGATTTAGGAATAATTATCCTATTTCTTTTTAAACTTATTGACTTTATTTTAAATGTTAAAAACTTTGCAGTCAAACGTTTTAGTTAGTCTCCTGCCCTTGCTATTTACTGGTGCGGCGATTTTTAGCAGGCAAATAAAAGCTTGCTGCTACACAAAAAAAACCAAGGACAAAACAGATAATGGGGAGTTTCATACCTATCGCTTCAGCATAATAAGTGAGACTCCTTCCGTGAATAGGGACAAGATTCATTTCAAAAATCAAAGTCAAAACAGCTGTCACTTTGAGTGCAATACCAACAATGAAAAGACAAACTCTCAGGCCTCCACTCATATGCAAAAACATCCCTTCTATCCATTAGCGAATGGATGATGTACTACACCATATGATACATCCCTACACTTTATCACTAAATGCTAAAAAAGCGCTATGTCCATGCATAGACGCTTATAAATTTGCAACCACTTGTCCAATGGAATCATAGATAACCAAATCAAACAAATAATCGTAATGCGTAGGTTCTTTATTAATGATCACCATATTTGTACGATTGTACCGGCTCACAAGCAGCGGAATCTGATTAATCGGTGCTACTTCAAGCGATGAACCAAGCACGATGAATAAATCAGATGACAGCGCTGCTGTAACTGCTTCATCGAACTGATGAATGGCATCTCCAAAGAGAACAACATTTGGCTTTAAAAGGCGCTCACACGCTGTACATTGTGGGAGAGCTGACTGATTTAAATACGCTAAGTCATACTCTTTTTTACACCTCGGACAATGAGCTCTCTTAATGGACCCATGAATTTCAAAAACGTTCGTGCTTCCTGCATCTTGGTGCAGCCCATCGATATTTTGCGTAATCACATGCACGGTTTTGGCGTCTTCTAGTTCAGCAATAAAGCGATGGCCCGTATTTGCTTTATAATGATGCAGCATTTTAATATGAAAAATTTCTTTAAACAGCGGCCAAAATTCATGAGGATACTGTTCATAGAAGTCAGCAGCTACTATGTCCACAAAGCTTTTGTTTTGGCGATATAAGCCATTTTGAGAGCGAAAGTCAGGTATGCCCGACTCTGTGCTCATTCCTGCTCCCGTAAAAAAACAAATGTGTTTAGCATCATCAATGAGCTGTTTTAATTCTTTGTACTGGTTTGACATTGCATTTCTCTCCTATTTAACAATTAGCACAGGAATTGTTACTTGCTGTGCTATCTTAGAACTAACGCTTCCAAGCAGCATGCCTTTTACAGGATTTAACCCTCTGCTCCCTATTACTACAAGGTCAAATGAATTTTGATTAGCAAATTGAATCACTGTTTTAGCCGCGTCTCCGTGCATAAAGGTGATCTCATACTCCACGTTTCCTTGCTTTAAAATTTCATCCGTTGTATGTATCCGACTTTCCCGTTCCTCGTCGCGGCTAAGTGATTTTAATCTTGAATCACCTTCTACTGCATAAATAACTTGAATAAAACTGTTTTCCGTAAGCTGAGCCAGCTGAACGGCTTTTTCTGTTGCTTTAGCTGCATGCTCTGAGCCATCTGAGGCAAGTAAAATTCGTTTAAACATCACGCTTCCTCTCCTCTTTTATAAAATGGTCTTCTCTCTTTACTATATCACTCGCTGTTCAAATGTAATCATTTTTTTGATTATTTCTATAATTTTTAAAATTATTTGTCTACTTTTATGATAAACTGAAAGAAAACGTGTACAGAGGGGATGAACCAATGTTTGGTTTTGAATTAATTTGCACTTTTTGCAAAGGGCTCGGAAAGCTAGCTGTTATTCCTGGTATCGGTTACATGAAAACATGCAAACACTGTGAAGGGACAGGGATGCAGTCAAAAAAAGACGAAACTCCTTCAATATAAGAAGTTTCGCCTCAGCAACACTGTGATTAGATTGAAAGCTCTTTAGATAAACGGTACATATCAGCATTGATATGGTGAGGTTCACCTAAAATTTCCATAATATCATAATCTACAATTTCATTTTTACGGATACCGATTGCACGGCCGCCTTTACCTTCTAGTAAAAGTTCGACTGCACGACCGCCGAAACGGCTTCCTAGCACACGATCTTGAGCAGTTGGGGAACCACCGCGCTGAATGTGTCCTAATACTGTTACACGCGTTTCAATACCTGCAGCTTCATGAAGCTGTTTCGCTACTTCATTACCATTGGCTACACCTTCAGCTACCACGATAATGCTGTGCTTTTTACCGCGCTCTTGTCCTTTTCTCAAACGATCAACCATTTCTTGGAACTCATCTTTTGCTTCTGGGATAAGGATTGTTTCCGCACCGCCAGCAAGACCTGACCAAAGAGCAATGTCTCCTGCATTACGACCCATAACTTCAATAATAAACGTACGCTCATGAGAAGTCGCCGTATCACGGATTTTATCAATTGCATCGATAACCGTATGAAGAGCCGTATCAAATCCTAGTGTAAAATCTGTTCCTGGAATGTCGTTATCAATTGTTCCTGGAATACCGATACAAGGGAAACCAAGCTCTGTTAGTTTTACAGCTCCCATATATGATCCGTCTCCACCGATAACTACTAAGCCTTCAATACCGTGCTTCTTAAGGTTTTCAATACCTTTTAAACGCCCTTCTTCTGTTTTGAATTCTGGACATCTTGCAGAATAAAGCATCGTTCCGCCGCGTTGAATGATGTCACCAACATCTCCAACTTCTAGCTTTTTAATATTTCCTTCTATTAATCCTTGATATCCTTGGAAGATACCATAAACTTCCATACCTTCATGAATTGCTTTACGCACAACAGCACGAACCGCAGGATTCATACCTGGAGAATCTCCGCCGCTTGTTAATACACCTATTCTTTTCATTACTTTCACCTCATCAAAGTCACATATATGACTACTATATTATAGTTCTACATTTTACCCGAGTTCGAACTTTTTGTGTAGTAATTCACAACATATTTCTTTGTTAAATTTTAAATGTACATACTTTTTCATATCTTTTAGTTATTTACCGTCAAATATTCAAAGTTTTTCTAGCAATATTACACATCTAAAGAACCCTTTTAATTACAGCTTTTATAAGACTATATTCACCTTTATATTTCATTTTTTTCATATATGTAATGAAATTGTAACGTAGAACACTGTCGAAAGATGATATGATGAATTTACTCAAATCAGGAAAAATTTTCAGGGGGTACTAGTTTTATGAAAAAAGTAATAGCAGCTCTTACGCTTGCTGGCGTTATTGTTTCTACTAGCCCGATTGTCAGCCAAGCGGCTCTAGGCGACCAAACGCTTCGCCAAGGCATGAATCACCAAGATGTTAAACAACTACAACAAACGTTGAAAAATAAAGGTTATTTTAAAGGGAATACGACTACATACTTTGGGACTGTTACAACTTCTGCTGTAAAATCATTTCAGCGCAAAAATGGACTAGCAGCAGATGGTATTGTCGGAAAAGGAACGTACGCTAAACTAGGCGTTTCAGCAAAGGGCAAATCGTCTTCTAGCTCAGCGCGCTATAACCCTAACGCAGTGATTAACAAAGGAAAACAGTACATGGGCGTTCGCTATCGCTGGGGCGGAACAACGCCAAGCGGCTTTGACTGCAGCGGTTTTATTGGCTATGCGTTCAAACATGGCGGCGGGGTTCAGCTTCCTCGAACAGTAGCTCAAATTTACCAAAAAGGAACGCGCGTCTCAAGTCCAAAAGCTGGAGATATTGTGTTCTTCCAAACCTATACAAAAGGGCCTTCCCATGCAGGAATTTATTTAGGAAACAACCAGTTTCTTCACTGTTCTTCATCTAAAGGTGTGAGCATCTCTTCTCTAAAAGAGAGCTATTGGAGCAAACGCTATTTAGGTGCTAAAAGAATGTAGTTTCGATAAAAAGGGCAAGCTGTGCGATTTTGATGCGGCTTGCTCTTTTTCTGCATGTAAAAGATTTGGTATAGTAGAAGCAGCGCATTACAAAACCAAGCGTGTAGATGAATACTGTAAAGGAAGTTGAATAAATGCACACCCTTTTAATTGACATGGATTCTGTCATTTGTGATCTTATGACGGATTGGCATAACCAATATAACAAAGATTATTGCGACAGCTTATCGGTTGAAAAGTTAAAATGCTGGGAATCAGAAAAGTATGTAAAGCCGGAATGCGGCACAAAGATTTATGACTACCTCGATCAGCCGGGGCTTTTTTTACATTTACAACCTCTGCCTCATGCTGTTGAGGTTCTTAAACGACTTTATGAAAGGTTTTCCATTTTAATTGTCACAAGCAGCCGTACCTATGCTTATACAGAAAAAGAGCAGTGGGTTGAAAAACACCTTCCGTTTATCGGAAAGTACAATATCGTGTTTACACACCAAAAAGATAAAATATACGGAGACTTGCTATTTGATGATGCACCGCATAATTTGAAGGCTTTTCAAGCTACAGGTCGCCATGCTGTTGCCATGAGCTACCCATACAACGAAGAAGTAAATGTCCCTCGCGTGGACGATTGGCTTCAGTTTGAACAGTACGTAAATACTTATTTCAACGAATGTTAATCAAAAAAACACGTAGACTTTGTCATCAGAGAATGAATGCAGTGCGTTTGTGAGCACAGCTATAAGCATAAAAAAACCGCCTTTTGGGCGGTTTTTGACGGATAGCCCCCTAAGGGTTATCCGCTTTTTATTTAAAAAAGATATCGTTTTTTAGTACTTATCAGCTGATGAAAAAAAGTCCATAATGGCATGGATAATTTCAACGGACTGAAAAGAAAACAATGATATGGCTGTTAATGAAAAGAAACCAATCATGGCCATACGTACAAGTAACATAGACTAATCGCCTCCCTGTTTTGAACTAAATGAACGCACCCAAAACAATTCGCTATCTGTCTTTGTTTGTACGACGTTTTCGCCAAGCAAAGGCAGCTCATTCACTGCGTGTAACAATGACAATGAATCTTCATCTTTCTCTTAAAGACTAAGCGTATAGTTAGTATATCAAATGAAACTTTTTCTTCAAGGCTATACTAGCGGTAAAAAAGGAAATAGTATGAAACGATGCGTTTTATCTTTACTTCATACAATTCAGTACCCTAATATTTATTATATTAAACCTTTTAGAAAAATTGCTACTATAATATCTTTTTTATAAAAAAGATATTAAGACCTAACTAAATTATTCCAATCCAAAGACGAACAAACGAGATAAATAATCTCAACTGCTTGTTACGTTGCTGTTGATTTCCTTGTAAGACTTCGCTTTCCCCAGGCGGCTGATGAGCCTCCTCGTCTACATACATAAAATCTACGTTCACTATATCAATGAAAAAATCCGAATGCGTTGGATTCTCCAGCAAGAATCAAACGCGTTCGGATCTTCCTTCAACTAAAATAATTTTGCCCCAGATTCTTCACATTATCGACACGTACTGTAATACTCATTAACAATGTCTAAAATAGTTGGGTATTCTTCCACCCATGTAAAGTTTGTTTTTTCGTTTTCTTTTTTTACTGTTTCTTGTTCTGCACCGATCTTTTCCATTATTCAATCTCTCCCTTTAACTGTTATATAACATTTATATTAACTAAACTTTGTTTTATAACAACTTTAAAAAGAAAGTTGGACAATGAGTATGAAAAAAAGTTATTGCAGGGATAAAATTTTCACATAATACGTACGGTTCCTCGGTCCATCAAACTCACAAAAATAAATTCCTTGCCACGTTCCTAGCAGCAGCTGCCCATCGTGAATGATTATATGCTGAGAGGGGCCGACCGTGCTCGCTTTGAGATGTGCCGCCGTATTTCCTTCCATATGAAGATCTAACTTATGTTCCCAAGGATATACTTCATCGAAGCGTCGGATCATATCCGTTTTTACATCGGGATCCGCATTTTCATTAATTGTTATACCAGCGGTTGTATGAGGACAGTAAACAACTACAGCCCCTTCTTTTAATCCTTCTGTTCTTATTACTGCTTGTACATGACTCGTAACGTCGATCATTTCGTCACGCTTATTCGTTTTTAACGTAAATGAATGTAGCATACCATCACCTCTTTTCTTTACCATAACATATCTTTTCTATTCTTCCACATTTTTCGCATAACTCGTTTTTACATCGTAAACACTAAGCTCATTAATACAACAGGCGGTGAGTTTATTTATGCTTGATTCAAAATTTCAGCCCAATGCAGACTACACCGTTCAAACGTTTCTAGATTTGGTGGGTCAAAATACAGATGTTGGTTCCAAAAAATTATGGCTGTCCCCCACAAAATATATATGCATTATTTATCTCCAAGGATTAGTCGACGGAGAAAAACTTGATAATCTCACTCAGCATATTGTTGAGACCAAAGCAAAAAGTGAAACGCAAACACTCGATGACATCGATTCGTTTATTTCTGTCATTAAAGACAAAGAAGTTTATACATACAAGCAAGCGATCTCGTGTTTTTTTAAAGGTCAGCCCTTGCTGTTCATTAGCGAAAGCACCACGGCATATTCGCTGAATATGTCTATGACCAAACAGCGCTCTTTAAGTGAACCTACAACAGAAAAAGTAGTGCGTGGCCCTAAAATTGCGCTTATCGAAAACTTAGATGAAAACCTTGGTCTTTTAAGGCAGCGTTCTACCGAAGAAGAAATGGTTATTGAAGACATTTACATTGGAAATACAAAGGAACATCGAACAAGTATCGTTTTTCATAATAAACACTGTCAAACTCACATCGTGAATCAAGTCCGAGAGAAATTATTAGACATTCCTTTAGATAACATTCAAGACTCAGGAATGATTGAAGAATTTTTAGAAGAAGCACCCTACTCACCGTTCCCTCAAGTGCAAAATACAGAAAGACCGGATCGCGTTCTCGCTGCGGTGAATGAAGGGCGAGTAGCCATTTTAGTAGATGGCTCTCCTTTTGCTCTTTTAGTACCTACAACTTTCGATATGATTATGAAATCACCCGATGATTATTACGAAAGATGGATAGCGGGTTCATTGCTAAGATTACTAAGGTACTTGTCTATTTTTATTACCCTATTCTTTTCAGCTATTTATATTTCACTCGTTTCGTTTAACCAAGGTCTGCTTCCGACGGAGCTAGCTATCACTATTGCGGCTACACGAGAAAACGTTCCTTTTTCTCCTTTTATCGAAGCAGTGGTCATGGAAGTGACGCTTGAATTATTGCGCGAAGCCGGGCTGCGTCTCCCTACTCCTGTCGGACAAACAGTTGGACTTGTAGGAGGGGTTGTGATTGGTCAAGCAGCGGTGGAAGCCCATATCGTTAGCTCCGTTATGATTATTGTTGTATCCGTATCGGCAATTGCGTCCTTTACCGTTCCTCAGTATGGAATTGGCCTTTCGTTTCGAATTTTGCGTTTCGTATCTATGATGATTGCAGCAATCTTTGGATTATACGGAGTTACCATGTTTTTCCTTGTTCTTGTCATTCATCTAACTAAGCTCGAAAGTTTTGGTATAGCCTACTTTAAACCGTTTTTTGCGTTAAATAAAAAAGCGTGGAAAGACTCTTATGTTCGTCTTCCAAACAAAAGCCTAAAACAGTCTAAAAATAAATCAAAACAAAACTAACAAAAGGAGGACCATATGCAACAATCACAATCAAGCAAGCTTCTTTCAGATTTTTACGCCATTTCAATTATTTCTTCAACTATGCTTGGCGTCGGTTTATTAACACTGCCAAGCAGTATTACAAACCAGACAAATAATGCAGACGGATGGATTGTACTGATTATGGACGGTCTTTTGTTTATTGGAATTGTTCTTTTTTTAGTCTGGATGGTTAAGTATTTTACAATTAGCTGTATGTTTGATTTTACACAGGAAGTAACCGGCAAGATAATTGGAAATATCTTCAACTTTGCTATGGTCGTTTATTTTACATCTGTAGCAAGCTTTGAAGTAAGAGCTATGGCAGAAATGATTCATTTTTATTTACTGGAAACGATGCCCATTGAATTAATTATTCTTTCGTTTATTTTGACAGGCGTTTATTTAATCACGGGAGGTATTGATTCTATTGGAAAAGTAATGGCACTATGTTTTCCTGTAACGGTCATCATTCTTCTTACCTTATACGCTCTTAGCATCGGTATGGTGGATTTAAAAAACTTGCAGCCTGTATTAGCTGACGGATTCAGCCCGCTTCTTGCTGCCTTTACAACCGTCTCTGTTTCTTTTTTAGGGATTGAAACCATTGTCTTTCTTCCGAAGCATATGAAAAATAAAAATCACTTACGAAAAGTTTCGATCATCGGATTTTCTATTCCTTTACTTTTGTATATTATCACTTACGTATTAGTTGTAGGCGCTTTATCCGTTCCGGAGGTAAAAACAACCGTTTGGCCTACGATTGAATTTGTTCAGACGCATGAAGTAAAAGGAATTTTCTTTGAGAGGCTTGAATTATTTTTACTTATTGTCTGGCTTCTTCAGTTTTTTTTAACTTTTGTAATGTATTTCTTTTTGGCTGTTTCAGGATTTAAAAAGATTTTCAAAAACCGGTCAACTACCAATATTATCTTTCTTGTGCCCATTTTATTTATGAGCTCGTTAGCCCCCAAAACAGCAAGCGACGTGTCCCATTTTTCAACGGTATTAGGCTGGGCATTTTTAGTGACATTTTTAGTTATCCCTCTTTTTTTCAGCACGTTAATGAAAATAAAAAAGGTTGTGTTCAAATGACGAAAAAATGTCTTCCTGTCATGATGACCGTTTTTTTATTATGCGGCTGTATGAGCCATCGGAATATTGAACAACTTGCTCTTGTTATAGGAGTGGCAATGGATATTACACCAAAAATCGAACCAAAAACAGGAAAAAATCAGCTTGTGCTGACTCATCAAACGTTAACCGAAACGGAATCCGGAAATATGTCTTCTTCCATTCCATACAAAAACATTACAACAGCCGGCCCTACCATTCATGAAATCACACGAAATATTTCGCTGAAATCTGACCCTATATACAGCCAGCATCAGCGAGCACTTTTAATAGGAGAAAAAGCGAGCAAGACAATCCCTCTTGATGCGCTTATCAATCAGTTTGTACGTGATAATGAAATACGGCGCAGCAGCCTTGCGTTTGTTACAAAAGGAGACGCTAAAAACGTTTTAACGATTCAAGGAATGTCTGTGCCTCCAGTCAACTTAATTTACGAGCTTGTTTACAATAAATTCAAAACGAATAAAATTCTAAATCCCTTAACCATGGGAGAGCTATCGGCTAAGTTAAAAACAGATCAAAGCTTTTTAATACAGCGGCTTTCTAAAATAAAAAACAGCGTTGAAATAGACGGCGCGGCAATCATAAAAGATAAAAAAGCAAAATTCACCTTAACTCAGCACCAAGTGGAGGCTTTAACGTGGTTAACGGGGAATATTAAAGGCGGAATTATTTACGGCAAACACGGTCCATACCCCTTTTCCTATGAAATTGGAGATGTTCAGCAAGATGTGAAGGCCCGCATTGATTCAAATCACTCCCTTCATTTTGACATCAACGTTCAAACAAGCGGCAGGCTATCAGAAGATTGGGAGACTTCAAAACAGGCTCTTGCCGCCTCTAATGTAAAGAACACCGAGAAAAAAATAGAAAAAATTATTCGAAAAGACGCAGAAAAAACACTTCGCTTATTACAAAATAATTACAAAGCTGATGTGCTTGACCTGCATAATTACGTACGAATTCATCATCCTCATTTTTGGAAAAAACATCAGCATGAATGGGATGAAATATTTAGCCAGTCGACCATCGACTATCATGTCGATGTTCAAATTAAAGATTTTGGTACACAGGGCAGAGATTAGTCTTATTACTCAACGCCAGCTTCAGTCAGCTCTTTTTTCTTTAGTTCCATAATCGTGAACTTATCGGTATAGTTTTTGCTGATGAACAGCTGGCGTTCATCATCGTTATTAAAATAAAACTTTTTATCGTCCTGATATTGAAAATTCACTTTTTTCTTTTTCATTTGTTTAATAAACGTTAAATAGTCATTTGAATGAATGAGGTACCTCTTAGGCTTATCAGATATTTGAACAACATCTTCACCTGAAGACTTTAATTTTACAATACTCCATGCAATGGGAAGAGGATTACCTTCTTGAAAGATCGTTTTGTGAAAAATAAGCACAAAGAAAGCAGCTGTAACAATTGAAATAAGAACAAGCTGTTTTTTCACCGTCTATCACCCTTTCTTCACGTCGTTACTACGTTAAGTAATACGACAGGCGTATGAAAAAACCTGTTCATCCGCAAAGGTTGTGTAAAGAAATAATGCAAAATCAACAAAATATAACAGTTTGGTTACCTTTTGATTAAATAACATTACTTCTTTACAAATTTAGCTAATCACGTGATAGACTAAATTCAACATATTAAGTCAGGACTAAACTAAATGAGGTGTTGCGTATGACCACAATGCGGCTTCAATCATACTTAACAACAATGTTTCCAAATGTTCAAATGAAAAGACCTCTTTTTTATAACGCGCCTGCGGGTATTCGCTTTACGCTTACCAATCAAAAAGGCGTATGGGAACGAGAATACATGAAAAATGTGTACGCACGCGCTTACGAAATTTTTGAAACACTCCATGAAAAAAATGATGAGCTGCTGCTTGTTTTCAAAGCGAATGCTGCACAGGATGATTTACTTTTAAAAAAGAAAAAAGAAACAGCTATTAAAAAATTCATCCGCTCTCGCCTGAAGAAACAAGAAGTTCAATCCGTAGCATTATTAAATAACGCTGAGTATATTATTGCCTGTAAAACAAATGATGTGAAAGAAAAGCTTCTTTTGCAATCAATTGCCAACCGTGATCTTCATATTCATCCGGCTATTGAAGAAGAGTGTTACATTGTGAATTTGAATAAAGAAACCATCTTCCACCTATACGACGAGCGCGGCCTGGACATCGTATCAAACAATCAGTCTTCTCTTCAACTGCTTCAGCAAAAGTTTCACGACTGGATTCTAGATATTGATGCAGCTTGTTCAAAAAAAGTACAGTAAAAAAGCAATCATTCAGTAAAGGAATGATTGCTTTTTTATTAGGCTTGATGGACAGGAGACGCTTTTTTTAAAAACAGCCAGTTGATAAGAAAGAGTAGGAAGCTTACGATAACCATTGTTCCGAATGTAAGCAATAACGACCCGCTCGAAAAGCTTTTTATAAAATGAATAATCGGTTCTTTTGTTACTGGAATTGTGAACAGTAACACCAGAACAGCACCGCTGATCATCCCTCCTGTTTGCCCGAATTTGTAAACAATGCTGCCAAGCAAACACGCGGCTGCTGTAATAAAAAAGATAAAGACAGCGTCCGTTAAAAAGTGAACAGCGAGAGTAGGATCATGGAAGATAAAATCACTTGCATAATAAAGCTGAACATTCATTAAATTCAAACTATTAATCACCTTCATTGAAATGCTCATGATGACAACATTGATAAAAGACATTACAATTGCAAATAGAGCAAAAACACAGGTCATCGTTGAAAGATATGCTTTACGAGTAGCTCCTAACTTTAAGCAAAAGGAAAAACTTTTTCGAATGATAATAAAACTTACAATACCTGAAAAGATATACTGCGGCATACTTGTTACTAACAGAAGATGCTCATTCACCTGACTGAACACTAAAATATCTACTGCAACAAAAGCTAGCAGAATCGTCCAAAAGCGAATCATTAAATACTTTAGTTCAACGTAGAGCGAATAACTAATGGCTGCAAACTGTCCTTTCATTACGCTACACCTCCACGATTGGCTGTAAGATAAATCATAATATCCTGTATGTGAACGGCTTCTACATGAAACGAACTGTCGACAAGTTCTTCAGCATAAATATCTTCATTAAACAGCACTATTTTTTTCTCTCCCCCGAATACTTGTTCATGGATGACTTGCTTTCCTTTTTCATACTCTTCAATTTGACTTTTAGGTCCTTTCACACTTACACAGCGCTGCTGCAAATTTTCTGCTGTATCCTGAAGAATCAGCTTTCCTTTTTGCATAATAAGTACTTCTTCAAACAAATTACTTACTTCATCAATTAAGTGCGTTGAAATAATGAACGTGCGTGGATATTCTTCATATTCATCCAATAAAAGCTCATAAAAGCGCGCTCGCATCGCAGCATCAAGTCCAATATAAGGTTCATCAAAAATTGTGATGCTTGTGCGAGAAGATAACCCAACAATAATTCCTAACGCTGATTCCATACCTTTAGACAATGCCTTCACTTTCCTATTACAATCTAAATCGAACTCTTCCATAAGCCTCTCAGCAGCTTCCTGGCTCCAATAAGGATAAAAAAAGGAGGCAATTTTTAGCACGTCTTTGACTTTTAATGTTTTTTTGAAATTTCCGCTTTCGTTAATTAAGCAGATGTTTTGTAGAACAGAGCGGTTTTCAAACGGAGATTGATTTCCCACTTTTACCTCTCCTGTTGTAACTGGAATATGTCCGGCTACAATTTGCATCAGAGTCGTTTTACCTGCTCCGTTTCTACCTAGCAGTCCGTATATTTTATTTTGTGCTAGCGTAAGTGAAATATCCTTTAACACTTGCTTAGATCCGTAGCATTTATTTAACAGCTGCGCTTCTATATTCATTCTATTTCCCCCTTGTCTAACAGCTCTTTTAACTCGGTTACCGTAATTCCTAAATGCTGTGCTTCTTTTTTCAGCGGAACGATAAAACGGTTATAAAATTCTTCTTTTCTTTGTGTAAGCAACACTTCTTTGGCACCCGCACATACAAACATCCCGATCCCTCTCTTTTTATACAATATTCCGTGGTCAACTAGCTGATTAATTCCTTTAGCTGCCGTTGCAGGGTTAATGCGATACATTTTGGCAAATTCATTCGTAGACGGTACTCTTTCTTCTTCTGGAAAAGCATCATTTAAAATATTCTCTTCGATGGTTTCTTTGATTTGTTGAAAAATTGGTCGCTGATGATCTAATGATTGTTTCATTTTGACTACCTCACTTAAGTGGTTCATTACTCATGTAACTAACTATATAACTAACTGGTTATTTTTTCAAGTGTTATTTCCAAAAAAAGAAAAAAAGTCCGTCAGTTAGTTACTGACGGACTTTTTCATTTGACTGTTGAACCACTTTACCGTTCTTTTTACTAGCTCATCCTGCTGCTCTTTAGGAGAAATACTGGCTTTGTTGTCGCCTTTTTGTTTCCCGTACATTCCAAACTGTGCGTGATTAGCTCCTTTTACTTGGACCAGCTCCGTATTTTTTGAAAGTAAATGCTTGGTTTCTTTAATTTTTTCAGGCGTCGACAAACCATCTTTCTCACCGGTTAAAGACAAAATAGGGTAAGTGGAGGTTGAAAAATCATTTTTATTCATCGGATACGATGCTAAAAGAACTAAGCCTTTTATTGAGTTTTGATGATCATACGCATAAGACGCTGCACTCACTCCTCCAAGGGAATGCCCTCCGATAAACCATGCGGCAATCTTCGGGTAGCTCTTCACAATATCCGTCGCTTTATTTTGACTAAAGAAGCTCATATTAAACGGAGAATCTACAACAGCAACAAGATATCCTTCATTTGCAATTTGCTGAGCATAATAGCCATATGCTAACGGCTCTACTTTAGCACCTTGATAAATAATATAGCCGGCCTTTATCTCTTTGTTCGTTTGAGGCTTAAATACGTAATAATCGTCTTTTTTCACTACTTTTTTCTCATCTACCAGTGAGTGAAGCTGTTTTGAAGGTTCATAATCAAAACCCGACCATATAACAAAAAAAGCCGCGGTTACTGCAACAAGAACGGCAAGACTGACTCCTAGTATTTTTAACGTTTTTTTCATGTCACTCCCTCTTTCTGTTTTTTTACTATGTACTCTTTTTATATCTTTTAGACATTTTACATGTTTGTTTCAAAGACATACAAGAAAAAAGAGGGGCTCAATATGCATGAAGCAGCAAAAGTAACGTAAACCATTACAAACAATCAAGCAGAGAAAGCTAAAAATTCGGCTGTAAGCTATAATAAGGGGCAGTCTCATTAGCAGACAACCTTCATTAATGAATATCTCGTTTCTTAAACCTTCCTCCCCTGACTTCAGCAATAGCTGCTACAGCAAAAAAAGCAGATGGATCTATCTCATCGATAATCGCTTTTAACTTTGCTTCTTCAAGCCTGGTAATAACACAAAAAATCACTTTTTTATCATCTCCCGTATACGCACCTTCCCCGTTTAAATACGTGACGCCTCTCCCTAAACGAGCAAGGATTGCTTCACCAATTTGTTCATATTGTTCGCTAATAATCCAAGCTGACTTGGACTCATCTAAACCTTGAATCACAATGTCAATCGTTTTAAAAGCAATGAAGTAAGCCATTAAAGAATACATAGCGCGGTCCCAGCCAAATACAAAACCGGCACTTCCCAAAATAAATAAATTAAAAAACATAATCGTCTCACCTACGGAGAACGGCGTACGCTTATTAAATAAAATAGCTAATATCTCGGTGCCGTCTAAAGAACCTCCGTATCGAATAACAATTCCTACTCCCACACCGAGAACAATTCCGCCAAACACAGTTGCTAAAAGAGGGTCGCCTGTTAAGACCGGCAAGTCGTGAAAAATAGAGGTAGCAATGGATAGAATGATAACACCTAATAGCGTAGATAGCGCAAATGTTTTTCCAATTTGCTTGTATCCAATAAAAAAGAATGGAAGATTTAATACGAAGATATAAAAGCCGATTTGAACATCCGTTAAGTGGGATAAAATAATAGATATACCTACAATTCCACCGTCAATAACCTCATTAGGGACAAGAAAAAATTCTAGCCCGACGGCCATTAAAAGAGCCCCCACTAAAATAAATAGCATACGCTTTACAATCATTTTAGCTGATAGCGAACGATGAACAACCTTTTTTATTTCATGATTCGTTTGCAGCACATAACTTCCCCTCCTTTTTGTGATAGAGACATCAATTACTAACTAAACGCTCTATTTTAATATTATCACAAAATTCAAACTATTTATCTGCTCTTTTACAAAAATTTCATCTAACGAAATAAATTATGCATATATTGGATAAAATTGTAGATGATAACAAGTGAATAAATGCCCGAGTACGTTCAAAAGTGAATGCACCCCGACCACTTTTCATACGGGATTAACAGGACAAACTTAGATTAAAAGGAGAGTAAAACGTTATGAACCGTGTAAAGATTATTGCTGCTTCTTTACTCGCAGTTTTATTGCTAGCTTTTTCAGATAATTTCACTTCTGCAGCTGTGCAGGAGGCAATGATACGAGTTGTGCATGCATCACCTGATGCACCTGAAGTAGATATATATGTGGACAATCAAAGCATCGTAGTCGGCGCATCGTTTAAAGATGTGACAGATTACCTTAAGGTACCTGCGGGGTCTCATAAAGTAGAGGTATATGCTATAGGTACAAAAGGAAAAGAAAAACCTGTCATTTCAACTAATGTAACCGTCGAAGCAAACAAAGCCTATACCCTTGCTGCTATTAACCAAGTTGCACACTTAGAATTAAAAGTAGCTCAAGATGATATGAACGTAGCTAAAGGAAAGAGTAAAATCCGAATTGCTCACTTTTCTCCAGATGCTCCCGCTGTTAATGTAGGTATTAATCACGGCCCTACTTTGTTTAAAGACACTGCTTTTAAACAAATGACAAATTATTCTGAAGTAGATGCCGGAACTTATGATTTAACCATCGCAACTAGTCAAGACAATAAAAAAATACTGGAAATTCCAAATCTTAATTTAGAAGCCAACACGGTCTACACGGTGCTCGCTATTAACAAAGCCGACAGCCTTGAAACGCTGTTATTAAAAGATAATACCGCTATGCCTTCCGAAATGCCAAAAACCGGTATGGGCGGTGCTTCAGAGGATAATTATAATTCAATTGTGCCTGTTCTTACTTTATTGGGAATTGGAGCGGTCGCTATATTTGTTGTTCGTCGTCACAGAGGATACGAAAGCGAATGAAATGGATAGGAGGGGTTTTCACCTTTTCTTTTATACTATTCATGAGCAGCTGGTTTGCCCAATCAGCATTTGCAAATAGCTCGACGGATTTTGTTGTGAAGATGGCTGAAACAAAATCGGCTCAATCCTTGAAATCTTCAGGGACCGCTTCTACACCTCTTCCATCTCAGCTTATTATTCCGAAGCTTCATATCAAGGCTTTTATAAAAGGAATGGGCCTTACTAATCAAGGTGAAATGAGCGTTCCTGATAATGGTCATGATGTAGCATGGTTTAAGCTTGGAGCAAGACCCGGAGAGGAAGGAAATGCGGTCATTGCAGGACATGTTGATGACCAAAAAGGACCCGCTATCTTCTATCATCTCGACAAGCTCACAAAAGGAGATGAAATTTTTGTAACCGATCAGCAAGGTCAGCAGCTGGCCTTTGTTGTTACCAATAAAGCTTCTTACCCCCGAGAGTCTGCTCCTATCAGAGAGATTTTCGGTCCAACTTTTCAACACCAGCTTAATTTAATCACCTGTACGGGAACATTTGATCATAAACAGAAAACTCATGAGCGCAGACTCGTTATTTATACAAGCCTCCGCCCGGAAAAAACAGCCGATGTTTCTCACTAAACATCGGCCTTTATTACTTTTAATTACACACTGGTTCGTTTTATTTAAATATTTACACAGCCTTAATATGAACACAACATCTCGCTGGTAAACTAATGCACGACCCCTCAATAAAAAGGAGTTTTGATATGAGACGAAAATGGTGGTTTGTAAGCTCACTCACTTTTTGTTTATGCGGTATTTTTATGTTTATACATACGCAGGCAGCTTCTACTCAAGCAGAAAAAGTAGCCATTATTGCTCATCGAGGCGCATCAGGATATGAGCCAGAGCATACGATGCAATCTTATCTCACGGCCGTCCAGCAAAAAGCGGATTACATTGAACTTGATCTTCACATGTCTAAAGATCAGCAGCTTGTAGCCATTCATGACTACAAAGTTGACCGCACGACAAATGGAACAGGATATGTAAAACAGTATACAGTGAAGCAGCTTCAGCGTTTGAACGCAGGAAAAGGCCCTAAAAAAGCCGTCATTCCAACTTTAGAAGAAATATTCCGTACGTTTGGCAATCGAACAAACTATTATATTGAAACAAAATCTCCTCATGAATATCCAGGTATGGAAAAGGAGTTGTTGACGTTGATGGCTAAGTACAACATTCATACCGATCACGTCATTGTACAATCATTTAGTCCTGAAAGCTTAAAAACCATCCATCGATACCGACCTACTATGAAACTAATTCAACTGATTCGTTCTAAGCAAACCAATATGTTAACAGATCAGCAGTTCAGACAAATCAAAAAGTACGCAAACGGCATCGGTCCTAATGCAAACACGCTGACAAAGTCATATGTACAAAAAGCTCGCTCATATGATTTAGACGTTCATCCTTATACAGTAAATGATGAAAAGCAAATGAGAATGCTTATTGAGTGGGGCGTAACCGGCATGTTTACTAATTACCCGGATCGTCTTTATAACGTGCTTCATAATAAATAAACACTTGCCGCGGCAAGTGTTTATTCTTTATACATCTCTTCTATTAGCTCTCCACAAGTACAGGCTAATTAATGCTATGGCATAAAGCAAAGCCCAGCCAAACACCAAAAATTTGTTTAATCCTTCGTTAATAAATTGAATGATTGCAGATACGGGTGGCAATACATACAGCAGCAGTCCGCCTCCTTGATACGGAAATGAAACACCTGCCGCTGCAAGCGTAATGATTAAAATAAATAGAGGTCCAAACCACGATAAGCTGCCTTCTCTTACAACATCTCTTGTAAAAACAAGACCTATGCTCATACCAAGCAAACTAAACGTCCAGTGAATAATAAACCCAAACACCATTTGCTTAGTGGATATATCCACTTCAAACATATCAAGCAGCACGGGATAGGCAATTGAAACCGCTGATAAAAATGTAAACAGCAGAACACAGCTAATAAGTTTGCTCGTAAAGTACTTATTCTTTTTCCCTACGTGAAGTTTTGTAATAACTTCTTGACTGGAATCTTCCGCGTGAAACAGCGACATTGTAAACCAAGTGGTTAGAAAAAAGAGGAAAAGCGCCGTATTAAAAAAGCTATCAAGCACCGGGTTCGGTCTATATGTATAGTTCATACACAGCGAAATAATATAAAGTGCAAGCGGCGGAATATATCGATACGATTTAATATATGTAATAAAATGATAGCGAATCAATGCACCCATCTTAAATTTCTTCCCTTTCCATATGATATAGCTTTACAACTTCACCTTGAACAGCAAGTAATTCTGCAAGAAACTCGTTTACATATTTTTTATCTATATAAAAAATCCAGTAGTTTCCGTGCTGTTCAATTTTCGTGCACTTTTCTTTTAATAAACGAAGTGGCTTATTAAGAATCACATTTGCCTCAATAACCGTTAAATGCTCAATGAGTTGAACGCGCTCATTTTTTAAAATGCGCTGTGACCCAATGGTGATAACACGATCTGCTACAGCATGTATGAGCCTTTCTTCATGACACGTAAATACAATGGTCATCCCTCGTTCTTTTAGCTTTGTAAAAATTCGTTCTACTTCTAGCTGAGCACGCGCATCTAATCCTGATAGAGGTTCATCAAGCAATAGCAGCTTAGAAGAACTCAGCAGTGCTTGCATCATGTTGACTTTTTGCTTCATTCCTTTTGAAAAAGAAACGATTTCTTCATGTCTAAACTCTACCATTTCGAAAGTTTCGAGCAGCTCTTCAATTCTAGAGCTGCGCTTTTTCTTAGACAATCCTTGAATTCGTCCCATGTGCTGCAAATAACCTACTAGGGTAAAACGCAGCTCCTGAGGAAATTGCTCTACCACAAATCCAGGCGTACCGGTTTCTTTATCAAGGTGAATTGTTCCTTTAGTCGGTTTAGATAATCCGCCAATTAGCTTTAAAAACGTACTTTTTCCCGCCCCGTTTTTTCCAACAATCGCAACAGTCTCTCCTTTATAAAGGGTCGTATGAATGTTTTCTAATACGGTATGTTTTTTGTATACTTTTGCAACATTTTTTAATTCAATCAGTTTTTCCATCCGCTGCCTCGCCTCTCCATAATCCTATATGTTAAATCATAGCATATTTATGGGGAATGTGCTTCCATCTCTATACGTTTCAGCTAAATTTTTCCGTACAAAAAAGCCTTTGATATGATCAAAGGCTTTTTATAGACAATACCATATGCTCTTCATCAATAAATTCACCATCTACTTGAAGAGCTCTTTTTTCATACGCATAAGAAGTAAAACCGAGGCTTTTGTATAGGGCTTTTGCCCCTTCATTTTTAGCAGCGACAGCTAGGTAGATTTGCAAAACATTCGTTTTGGAAAAAGCTTGTTCAACAGCGGCTTTTAACAGCTTCTTCCCAAGACCTTTCCCCCTTGCTTCAGGGGCTACGTACATGCCCCAAATATCTCCTTTATGCTGAACTTTTAAAGGCTTTTGCTGCTGAAACCCTACAATCCCTACAAGCTGGCTTTCCATAAAAGCTCCTACTACAAATTCTGATTGGCTGCTTGGAAAATAATTTCTGATATCAGCAATTTCTTTTTCATATTCTTCTTCATAACTTAAAATAAAACTTTCGGGATGATCTTTTAAAGCACGAAGACGGAGTTCAAAGTACACGTCAGCGTCTTCTTTTGCCAACAATCGTATATTCATCTTTTCACCTTAGTTTCTTATGTTTTAATTAGCTATTAAGGACTGTACACGCTAAATACTTCATTCCACCGATAAAGCTCATAATAATTTCCCGGCAGGTCTAAATCTGAAATGAGTACCTTGTCATTTTTCGTATCTTTTACGCGCGTTAAAAGATTTGCTTGTTTTCGATTTGTACGAATCCACATCGTTTGATTCGTTGCTTTATGATAAACAGGCGCGTAATCGCCTAAGCCTTTTTGCGGAAATGTGAACTGACTTTGCTTATTGGTCTTTACATTCATGCTATATAAAAAAGGCAGCGGCCTCTTTTTTTCATCATTCGACCACCCTGCTTCGGGCACACGTGAAATGATGATGTTATCTTTTTCTGTCCAAGTGAAATCCCAATCTGCGAAGCCTTTTGGCGTAAACACATGTTCTTTAAAAACGGGCATCTCTTTTAAAGTGAACTTTTTATTTTCGGTGGCAAATCTTCCTTCTCCATTAATAAATGCCAGTACTTGCTCTTCATTACTCCACTTAAACCAATTGGGTACATTAAGCATATCTCCCACCACTTGAAAAGCTTTTCCTTCTTTTGTAATGATGCACAGCTTATTTGCATCTGCAGACATCGAAGCCGTTGGAATAGCGATAAAACTAATCCATTGACCGTTAGGAGACCATTTAAAGCTGCTTGTTGTATACGCAAAAAATGAATCATTTTCTGCTGGCAGCGTCGTAAAAGCCTCTACTTTTTTCACATCTAACCCTGCATATTTGCTCACTGTATATAGCTTTACCGGTCCCCATCCCGTGGGCGCCAGCGCAGCAGCTGACGTAATTAAAAATCGATCTCCTTCCGGAAACCATGAAAACTGATCAACTCCTATGGCTACACGCTTCTTTTCATGCGTTTTAACGTTGTAATATACTAAGATTCCATTCGAAATATACGCAAGCTCCTCGGCAACCGGTGACCATTGATAATGAGTCACATCATGTTCAACAAGCAGCGGTTTTCCTTTTAACGGTGCAATCATTAAAGAATCATTTTCTGCATACGCAACTATATCTCCATGTGATGACCATTGAGGCATAGAGGCATGACGGGCATAGGATAACTGCCTTTCGGTACCGTTATCATATACCCATAGGTTTCCTTGCCGTATAAAACTGACCTTCACTGTATTGGCAGCATTTATTTGCATAGGGAACAACATAAGAAAAAGCAGACATAACGCTATTTTTTTCACCATGTTCACTCCTGTCTTTTTTTATAGCGTTACACAAATCTCCTCATCTCATCACATTTTTGAAAAAATAAAAAAGCGCAGCGGATAGCTGCGCTTTTTGTATATTATGATTTTGACTTAGATTTTGGTGATGGCTTTGTTTTAGCTTGTGCTGCATTATTGGCCGCATCTTTTTCTTTTAATAAACTCATACGTTTTTTCAAGTAGTAACCTTGTCCAATTCCGAATAAGTTACCAATTACCCAATATAGTGCAAGAGCAGATGGAAGTGAAATTCCCGCTACTAAGATGAAGATTGGCATAATGTTCATCATCATTTTCATTGGAGGTTGAATTTCATCCGTCATACTTACACGAATTTGTAAGAATGTCGTAATCGCTGCAACTACCGGTAAAATGAAGTAAGGATCTGGCTTTCCTAAACTTACCCATAAGAATGAATGCTGCGCAATTTCATGCGTTCGTGCAATGGCATTATAAAATGCGATAATAATAGGCATTTGAATAAAGATTGGCAAACATCCGCCAACCGGATTAATTTTATGCGTTTGGTAAAGCTGCATCATTTCTTTTTGCTGCTTTTGCTGTGTTTCAGGATCTTTTTTACCAGCATATTTCTTTTGAATCTTTTCCATCTCTGGACGAAGTGCTTGCATAGCCATCGTGCTCTTTTGCTGTTTTAAAATAAGCGGCAATAGAACTAAACGAATGATAACCGTCGCAATAATAATAGACAGACCATAGCTTCCGCCTGCCCACTCAGCAATTTTCGTTAATGCCATAGATAAAGGGTAAACAAAATAGTGATCCCAGAATCCGCCGCTTGTAGCCGTGACCGGTGTTTTTGTACTGCTACAGCCGGCTAGAGCTAAAAGAAGCGCTCCCATTAAACCAAGCAATAATAATTTTTTATTTCTTTTCATATTCTTTCCTCCTAATAATGACTAAATGTATGAAGTGTTTTTCAGAAGGAAAGGATCTTCTTCATCATTATTCTTCTCTTTAACTGGTGTTTTTCTATACACATGTATAAATACATTTCGTCTTTTCCATATTGTTAATACTGAAGGATCAATCCCTGCATTCACATGGTCGGTGACAGGTTCCGCATGAAAAGCCGTAAACCTAGCTTCACGAAGCATATAATAACAGAGGATGTATAAAACGAAAGCAGATAAATACGGCGCATATAGAAAAAGATCGTGATAAAATTCCATGTGCCAGCTCTCTTTCTGACTATAATAGTACAATCCAATATATGTAGTGTAGCATTTACGTTCCTGTTACACAACATCAACTTATCTCTTTGGCTGTTCTACGTATTACTTTTTAAAAAGTTTCATATTTAAGACACAAAATTTGCTCACCATAAAATATGATGAGCAAATCTAATACCATTCTCTATTCTCGTATGCTTAGCGCTGGTTCTCAGTCTTCTTTTAGTTTCATGAACCACGTAACGCCGAATGCTACACCCACAGAAATAATCATACCGATGATATAGTGAATTAAATTGCTCATACCAAGCGGTGCGGCGATTGCCATCATTGGAATACCTGTGAGTCCGTATGCATTGGCTACTACGTGCATAAGTACAACGTAGCCTCCCCCGGCTGCCCCGCCTATAGCCGCAGCAATAAATGGCTTGCGAAGCCGTAAATTGACGCCAAAGATAATCGGTTCTGTAATTCCTAAGAAAGAAGAAATAGCCGCCGGAATCGCAATTTTTTTCGTTTTGGCATTTTTCGTCTTAAAGTAAACAGCCAGCCCTGCTCCTCCTTGCGCTACATTCGCGCAGGCCCAAATAGGAAGTAAGAAGTTAACACCAATCTTCGGGTTAGCAAGCAGCCCTGCTTCAATAGCATGAAAACTATGCTGCAGGCCTGTTAATACAATGGTTGAATATAAGCCACCAAACAAAATTCCTGCAAACACTCCGGCTACATCGTATAGAGACTGAAGGCTAATGGAAATTAAATCTCCAATATAGCGGCCGAAAGGACCAATAAACACAAGTGACACAAAGCCTGTAATAATAACAGTTAAAAAAGGCGTAACAAGTAAATCAACCGAATTCGGCACAATTTTCCGGAGTCCCTTTTCAATTTTGCTCATGACGTAGATAGCCAATAAAATCGGAACGACCGTACCTTGATAGCCAATCAGTGGAATACTTAAGCCAAACAAATCCATATATTCTGGCTTAGCATCTGCTAGTGTCCACGGATTTAATAACATCGGATGCGTTAAGATCCCTCCGATAACCGCTCCAAGATAAGGGTTCGAACCAAATTCTTTTGCAGCTGAAAACCCAATTAAAATCGGTAAAATGATAAATGCTGCGCCTGAGAACATATCCAACAACACAAACAACGCGCTATCTTCTGAGACCCAGTGGAACGCTTTCATCATTCCGAGCAGCCCCATTAGTAAACCACTGGCTACAATGGCTGGAATAATCGGAACAAAAATATTTGAAAGCATGCGGGCAAAGCGAGCAAATGGGTTCATTTTCTTTTTCATTTCTTCTTGATGATCCACTGGAGCAGCAGCCTCTTCAGCGCCTAATTCTTTAACAAAAGCAGCGTAAATTTTATTAACGAGACCGGTTCCAAAAATGATTTGAAACTGTCCTGAATTTGAAAAAGCCCCTTTTACATCTTCTATTTCATCCAAACCTTTTTGATCGATTTTGCTTTCATCTCGAATAACGAGGCGCAAACGCGTAGCACAGTGCTGCGCACTAGCAATATTTTCTTTTCCTCCTAAAAGCGGAACAAGTTTTTTAGCAATTTCTTTTACATCCATCTTACTTCCTCCTTTTTGTATGTCATAAAAAAAGCAAGACCTAAAATACACTTATAAAAGACATAGTTGTCCTTCATGCGCATTCTAGGTCTTGCCTGCTTTACCAGTCACAATCCCGATTATTCAATTAATACGCTTTCATTGTACTCAAAGCAGCAATATTCGTCAATGCTTTTTTCTACATTCTTTGCTCTATTCGGCAAATGTGAAGCGTGATGTAGCCTAACTCCGCTTCTGGAAAATTAATGTCGTACTCATCTTTGACAAATTGCTTTATCGTTTCAGCACATTGATACGATTTTTTATATTTGACTTTTAATACGTCGAGCATCTCTTCATCCATCTCATGAAAAGGTTCATTTTGCGCTAAACGATTTAACGCAAAGCGCAAGTGAGTCAGCAGACGCTGATAGGACATGCTGTTTTCATCAATCTCCATATTCAGCTCTTTTTTTATAATCGTAACCATTTCATTAATAATCGTTGTATTCATCATGAGCTGCTGCATTCCTGGTGAATTCAGTTTCGCCGTATGAATATGAAGCGCAATATATCCCGCTTCATCAATCGGCATCGTGATGTCTAACCTCTTTTTGATATGCTGAAGAGCCCACACTCCTATTGCATACTCAGGCTGATAGAGTGATTTAATTTCATTAAGCAATTTATTTTGGATGGAAATTCCGCGGGCTATCCTTTCGACAGCAAAGGATAAATGATCGCTCAAAGCAATATGCACATGATGACTTAGCGTAGCAGAAAGCTGCTGCTCAGCATACGAAATGATTTCTTCCGCCACTTGAATATGCTCTTCAGGAAGATTTTTTAATAGTTCTTGAAACTTTTCCTGTTCTTCTTTCATGACAAAGACTTTCTCCACTTTTGCAGCATTAATAAGATCATTTTTACCTTTTTGAAAAGCGATGCCGGGACCCATCGCAATCTTTTCAACTCCGCCTTCCTTAAAGACAACGGCGTTGTTATTTAACACTTTTAAAATCTTCAAATGCGCTCTCCTTTCTTAAAGGAAAAGGCCTTGCTTATTACTTCATCGTTACTTTTGCACAAGCAGTTTCGCCTTTTTGAACCGTCCCTTGAGCCAAAATTTCGAAACTTTCACTTGCATCACTATTTGTAACAACAATTGGTGTGATAATGCTTTTCGCTTTTTCTTGAATAAGCGCTAAATCAAATGTAATAAGAGGTGTTCCTACACTTACTTTGTCACCTTGTGTTACGTGAGCTTCGAATCCTTCGCCTTCCATTGCCACTGTTTCAAGGCCGATATGTATTAATACTTCTGTACCGGCTTCTGTTTTTAAGCCTACCGCATGTTTTGTATGAAAAAGCTGAACGACTTCCCCAGCAACGGGTGAAACAACTTGTCCTTCTGAAGGTTCGATTGCAAAACCGTCTCCCATCATCTTCTGTGCGAACACTGGATCTGGCACTTCGCTGATTGGCAGGATATTACCTGAAAGCGGAGCTAGAACGGTTGTTTCTTTTGATTTTGTCTTATTACCAAATAATTTTTTAAACATCTCAATCACCCTTTTTTAGATTGTACTTGTAGCATACCCCAATGATTCTGCAGAAAAACTTCTCCTATCCTGATGGTACATTAACATGGTCATTATTTAACCATGCTTTTTTTGTCTTGTAAATAAAAATGTATGCGTGTTTTCATAAGAAGTGCGTTCTCTATGCCGCACTTCATGTAACCCTTTATACATCTTTTGAAGGGTGGATATTAAATTTTAAACCTAAAAAAGAGGTTAAGACATAAACAAATGAATCCAATCTAAAGACGAATAACTCGTATACATGAGCCGAACCGCTTTTGACACCGCAGTTGATTTCCGTGCACGACTTCGCTTTCCGCGGGCGGATGCTGAGCCTCCTCGTCGCATACGCTCCTGTGGGGTCTCACCTATTCCGCTTTTCCCGCAGGAGTCTTCGGCTTGCCCTCCAATCAACTGCTAGAAAGACTTACAAACATGAAACCTACGTTCACCGTAACAAAAAAAACGAACCACTAATCAAACATCTTGATCAGTGGTTCGTTTTTCACTTCGTCTAAAATCCTTTTGTCCCAGCCTCTTGAGATTAGAACGTTGACGCAACTTCTTTTGCTTTTTCAGATGCTTTTGCTAGAATATTGTCTGCTTCTGCTGGCGTGTAAGCCATGCCTTCTGCAACAACCAGTTGGAAATCTTGAACACCAATGAATCCCATTACTGTACGTAAATAGCTTTGAGTAAATTCTAGCTCTGCCGCAGGGCCTTCTGAATACACGCCTCCACGAGCTTCTAGTAATACTACCTTTTTATCTGAAGCTAATCCTACTGGACCATTTTCAGTATATTTAAACGTTTTTCCTGCAATTAAAATGTTATCAATATATGCTTTCATTAGTGGAGGGAAACTTAAGTTCCACATTGGAGCTGAGAAAATAACTTTGTCAGCTTGTAAAAACTGCTCTACTAATTCACCCATACGCGTTACTTTTTCTAACTCAACAGCTGATAATTCTTCACCAGCTCCAGCTTTTCCCCATGCTGCTAAAACATCTCCATCGATGAATGGAACTGTTTCTTTATACAGATCAAGCGTTGTCACTGTATCAGTCGGGTTTGCTGTTTTATACTCATCTAAGAAAACCTGTGCTAAACGAGTTGAAAATGATGCTTCATCAACCTGTGGATTTACTTTTACATATAATACATTTGCCATAAATGTCATCTCCTAAAAAGTGTATATTATTATCAATTCGAGATATTACTAAACAAATTATCTTTAATTCGAGATTTATTATATAACGTCATTTTTTATGCGTCAACCTTTTCGCACAAAAAAACTCCGCAAGCGGAGTTTTATACACATTGAAATTCTCGAATTTGATTCACATCTACCCCAGCATACACCCAGAAAGATCCTGTCCAGCGATATCCTGCAACTGAGCGTCTGCCTACAAAGGTTGGGTAAAACCAGTAAGGTCGACCATTTCTCGGCCATATATAGGTGTATCGGTATAGGCATCCTGAAATAGCGCCTGGATCAACAGCATAAAGTGATGGACCTCCTGAACCTAGCTTTGGTGCAGGTGTAAAACCTGGCGGCGGACTTGAAGGCGGCTGCGCTCCTCCCTGCGGCGGAAACCCTTGGCCCCCTCCTCCAGGTGGCGATGGTGGAAAGCCTTGACCTCCTCCTCCAGGTGGCGGCGGCGGAAAGCCCTGACCTCCTCCTCCAGGTGGAAACGACGGAAACCCTTGGCCTCCTCCAGGTGGAAACAAATTTTGAAAACGTGGATCGTATTGATATGGATACATACGCACTCCCCCTTTATAATGCTTGCTACGTTACAATATGCATCATAATGAAGATAGGTGAATGTCTACTTTTACCTTCTATAGACTAATTGAACGATGTCAAACTTGGTAAGCTTAAAGAGGAGCCTTATGGGAGAAAGTAATAAATCCAACACGGAAACTACTTGCGTGTTGGATCTGCTTGCGGAAAATACTTTTCAATAAAATTATACAGCCAAAATACGGTAATCAAAATAGGCGCTATCAGAAAAGGATGTTGAACCCACATTTTCACCAGTACCTTTTCAAATGACGGAATCGATTTTAACACTTGAAATAACGAGCTTCCGCTAAAAATAACGCTCGTTCCTATCAATAAAAAAGACAGCGAGTTAAATTGATCTATCCACATACTCATAGAGATATAAAAACTAACACTCGTTCCTATGCCCCCCATTATTCCGCTTAAAATACTTTTTACCGAAAAAGGAATCCCCACAAACCATCCGGCTCCTAGTCCTGCACACCCTGCTAAAATGCTAGAAAAAAGCAGCGGCTGCTCAAGCCAGAGACATGCATTCACTCCAACCACTAAGGTAACATGTATTCCTACGTGAAGGGAAATTCTTTTGCCAACAGGCTCTGAAACATAATGATGGTAGCGCCCGCTATAAAAAATTGTCCACCATAATAATAAAAATGCTGTCAAACTTGCCCCTATAATCATAAACACACCTCTCTACGTTATGATTCTATTAATCTCTATCTATTATTTTCCTAATATCCTGTGTCTCTTATTCGGTAATCTACCCCATGCCTTCCATACGTTCATCAGTAAGAAAGTAGACTATGACTGTTTACTTGTAGGGAGCTAAGAAGTTGAATGTCTGCATGTAGAAAAAGATAGTGTAGAACACTTTCTCTTACCTTTACTATTATTCATATGTATAGCTTGCTAGATTTAGTCCTCGCAGTTTAGAATTTTTCAGTCGTTCATATGAAACTATTTGCCCCTTTCTTTCGTTATATATATACACGTTTCTTTATCTTTTCACGTGCAAAAAAAGATAAATTCCTATAGTATGTTTTCATATTAACCTTTAAGGAGATAAAGAAGATGAATTGAATCAATCCTTACAAATAGAGTTTTTAGAAAAAAGAAATTGTTATCATTTCTCCTATTTATGTTATAGAATAATTCATGTATAATAAAAGGCTGTATGGTAACGCAGCTTGCGACATATCTTTTCTTACTTTTAGCAAGTCTATATTCAAAGCAAAAACTGCAAAGCGGGGTTAGTGCGACTCTTCATTAATCGACTTTGCATTAAAAACCAGCATTTTTCTTTTATCATAAAGAAAGAATGAGATTTAATAGTGACAGGTGAATAATATGGGTGAAAATCAAAGAAATGTTAGTAGATTTGACTGGAACTTGGCTTTCCTAATCTTCCTATTGTTTTGCGTAAGCGTTGTGGCAATCCATAGTGCTGAAAAAATTGGGCAGTATGATAAGAACTTCGTAGCGCAACAAGTTGTTTTTTATATTATTGGAATGGTGATTATAGGATTTGTCATGCGTTTTGACTCCGATCAGCTTCAAAAGCTAACGTGGGTTTTTTATGGATTTGGGAACTTTTTATTGCTTCTTTTACTAGTGGCTCCTTCAAGTATTGCCAGAGAAATTAACGGGGCAAAAAGTTGGTTCACACTTCCCGGCTTCTCGTTGCAGCCATCAGAGTTTATGAAAGTGTTTTTGATTATCACACTGAGTACGGTCATTGTTAAACACAATGAAAAATATCGTATCCGAACAGTAAGAGAAGACTTTTTACTGCTTGGTAAACTAGGCGCTGTACTTGCTTTACCTTTATTGTTAATCATGCAGCAGCCTGACTTAGGTACCGCTCTTGTGTTCTTAGCAATCACAGTTGGACTTGTATTTGTTTCAGGCGTAAGCTGGAAAATCATCGCGCCTGCATTTTTAGGTATTACAGCGGTTGGTTCTGTTATTTTGGGACTTGTTGTTTATGCACCTAACTTATTAGAAAAGTATTTAGGGGTTAAGCAATACCAATTTGGACGTATTTATTCTTGGCTTGATCCTGAGTCGTATAGTTCCGGAGAGGGCTATCATTTAAAGAAATCGTTAGATGCGATTGGGTCAGGAATGGTAAACGGTAAAGGGATCGGAAATGGAGTTGTCTATTTGCCAGAAGGACAGACCGACTTTATTTTTGCGGTTATTGGAGAAGAGTTTGGCTTTATAGGCGCCAGCATTGTTATTAGTCTTTTCTTCGTACTCGTTTATTACTTGATCAAGCTAGGGCTTGAAACAAAAAATGAATTCAATTCTTACTTATGTGTAGGCGTTATTTCAATGCTTACGTTCCACGTATTTCAAAATATCGGTATGACCATTCAAGTCTTACCTATTACCGGAATTCCACTTCCTTTTATTTCATATGGAGGTAGTTCACTGATGGGGAACATGTTTGCAATGGGTCTGATGTTTGGAATCTCATGGCATCACAAACGCTATATGTTTGGAAATGATTAAAGAGAGACAATGGTCTCTCTTTTTTCTTTTATCTCCCTATTAAGCATGCTACAATAAAGAAAACGCTTTCAAAATCTGTTTTAAAAGGAGTAGATATGCATGCTTGATTACCAATATCGTCGCAAAGCCTATGCTATTTTGTTAAAACAGACATCCGCACCTTCATCTACAACTTCTTTTTCCACCTGGCTCATACAGCTACTAAAACGAAACAAGTAAAAAAGGTGTGCTACTGCACACCTTTTTTACTTGTTCGACAGCGACGTTAAGCCAATCTGCCTAACGATTTTTTTACTGTCTTCATTTAATCCTTTTACAATAACCTTTTTATTCAATCGCTCATACTTATCGATAATTTTTGAGATGCCGATCACGGCCGATTGATCCCATATATGAGAAGAACTAAAATCAATAATGATGGTATCTGGGTCTGTTTCATACTGAAATTCATCCATAAAGAAACTGATGGTAGCAAAAAATAATTGCCCTGAAACCCTGTATTGCTTCATATTGCCTTCTTTTTGTGAAGTTGTTTTGATTTTAGCCATCTTCCAGCCAAATACAATCGTACTTAAAACAATACCTACCATTACTCCTAATGCTAAGTTATGTGTAAACAATACGATAACCACCGTAACAACCATTACAATGGCATCCGATAGCGGATATTTCGTTAAGTCTTTAAGGGACTGCCAATCAAATGTACCGGCAGCTACCATAAACATAACGCCTACAAGAGCAGCCATTGGAATTTGTTTAACAACATCGCCAAGCACCATAATTAAGAACAATAAAAAGACTCCGGCGACTAAGGTAGATAACCTTCCACGTCCCCCTGATTTTACATTAATCATAGATTGTCCAATCATGGCACAGCCAGCCATTCCTCCAAAGAAACCTGTTACAATATTAGCAATGCCTTGACCGCGCGCTTCTTTATTTTTATTCGAAGGCGTATCTGTAATTTCGTCCAGTACCGTTGCCGTTAGCATAGATTCAAGTAGGCCTACAATCGCCAAAGGAAGCGAATAAGGTAAAATGATGAGCAGTGTCTCCACTGATAAATCAACCTTTGGAAAGTGAAGAACCGGCAATGAACGCGTAATATTCCCCATATCTCCTACCGTTTTTAAATCTAAATGAAAGACAATCGCTACAATCGTCATCAAGACAATCGCAACAAGCGGAGATGGTATTGCCTTGGTCATGAGCGGAAATAAGTAGACGATGAGCAGCGTTCCGGCTACCATTGCGTACATCATCCAATTTGCTCCTTCAAAATGCGGAAGCTGTGCGGTAAAAATCAAAATACCGAGCGCATTTACAAAGCCAATCATCACTGTTTGAGGAAGAAACGATAAAAACCTTCCTACTTTCAAAACACCAAGTAAAATTTGAATAATTCCGGTTAAAACAGTAGCTGCAAATAAATACTCAATGCCATGATCTTTGACTAAGTTAATCATCAATAAAGACATTGCTCCTGTTGCAGCTGAAATCATAGCTGGTCTTCCACCTGTAAAAGCAATCACAATTGCCATACAAAAAGATGCATACAGACCAACCATAGGATCGACACCGGCGATAATGGAAAAAGCAAGGGCTTCTGGAATAAGCGCAAGAGCAACTGTCATCCCTGACAAAATGTCTGCTCGAACATTTGAAAACCACTGCTGTTTAATACTTGCCATCATGATGGTTTATCACCTCTTATGAATTTTTTATACGATTTTCGACTTTCACGAAAATCAAGGCCGTTTTTAACGTATCAAATCGTACCATACAATTTCCTATTTGGAAACAATTAATTTTCGCAAATAAAAAGACGAGAAGCTTGATTGCTTCTCGTCTTTTTATTTGTTACGCGGCAGCATTTCGCTTCCATTCAGCAAATAAATGAAATTATGTTCATTCATTAATTGCTGCTTCAAGCGCAACAACAATCATATCGTTGAACGTCGTTTGACGTTCTTCTGACGTTGTTTCTTCACCAGTGAAGATGTGATCACTTACTGTTAAAACCGACAAAGCATTACGGCCGTATTTAGCCGCTAGCGTATACAGAGCCGTCGTTTCCATTTCAACTGCCAATACGCCGTGAGCTGCTAATTTTTCTAGCTGGCCGTCTTCATTGTAAAATTGATCAGATGTAAATACACTTCCTACTTTTAACTGAAGGCCTTTTTCAACACCTGCATCGTAAGCGCGCTTTAATAAATCAAAGTTAGCTGTCGGTGCGTAGTCAATAGGACCAAATTTAACGCGGTTCATTTGTGAATCACTTGACGAAGACATGGCTAAAATAACGTCACGTACTTTTACATCTTTTTGGATTGCTCCGCATGTACCCACGCGAATTAGGTTTTGAACACCATATTCATTCATTAGTTCATTTACATAAATAGCAATCGATGGTACACCCATTCCCGTTCCTTGAACAGAAACGCGCTTTCCTTTATATGTTCCTGTAAATCCAAGCATACCGCGCACTTCGTTATAGCAAGTTACATCTTCTAAAAACGTTTCTGCAATGTATTTTGCACGAAGTGGATCACCTGGAAGTAAAATTGTTTCTGCAATATCACCTTGTTTTGCCCCAATATGTACGCTCATTTCGTACCTCCTATATGTAAAAAATCTTACGCTTTCACTATACCATATTGTATCCCTTGCATGTCTATTTACTTCTAACATTATGCGTCAAAAATAAAAAGACATACTGCCCAAAAAATGGCGTAGTATGTCTTTTTATATAAGGGTACGCTAATAGCGCAAGGGATTTACTAACTTTAGCTGAGGTGATATGTATGGGGAAAAAACATCGCAACCGAATTAATTCGCCTAAAAAGAATAATCACATTCCAAAAGAAGCAATTATAGCAGAACATGAAGCCCATGGAGATGAATATTCAGCAACAAACCGAAAAAATGGCCCTGGTCATCATACTCGTGATTACTAAGAGTCAACATATAAATAAAAAGCGGCCAGATAGGTCGCTTTTACCTTATGTTTAACGTACATGCAGGCGATTCACTTTTTGCCATCCGTCTGTCCATAGCTTGTAGTAATACTTCCCTCGAGTACCTTCATCAATTAACAAAATATCGCCTGTGCTAATAAATCTCGCATCACAATCTTTTGGCAAATTATCAGCAATATTAAACATCTGAAATACTTGTGTTGCAGCGTCTTGATGATCGAATGCTGTAATCGTTAGACGATGGACAGGCTTATATCCGCGCTTTTCGCCTTTTTCTTCTGTTTGCATAATGGTTACATCATATTCTGTGCTAATATTAAATTGTTTTTTTATTGTGGTCCACACACTCAACATTCTTCCCTCCACCCAAAAGCAAGTATTTACTCTTTTACGTTATGTATTCTTATATAATTAGTGATAAAATCCGAAAATCCTTTATCGAATCAAAACGTTTTTTGTCGAAATTACTAGTTTCTCCTTATTAAACATGTACATAAAATATTTGTTTCCCATTTTATCATTAGTTGTTTTTGAATGGATGAATCAATAGACCTACTTAAACAAAATGAAATATTAACGAAAAAAATGTAACCATTGCTCCTATTTTTGGTTATATAGGCGCTTAGAAAGGAGGTAGACTCCTAATGACCAAGCAAGTCCTACACAATATCCTGCTAGTATATCCGTTAAAAAGTGTACGCCTAAATACAAACGGCTAAATCCAATTAATAAAATAATAATAGCAATTACGCATGCAGCTGCCGTTTTAATAGCCCTGCTTCTTGTATACATCCATATTAACAAAAGCACTCCGCTGTAAAACGCCATTGAGTTCATGGCATGTCCGCTCGGAAAACTATAGTGAGAGGCGGGAACGACTTGACTCCAATCAGGTCTTGGTCTTGCAAAAATCTCCTTCAATCCCCAATTTAAAGCGCGAACTCCCCAAAAAACAAGCGTGATATATAAAGCGAGCAATCCTTTTCGTTTATAAAGAAGAAATACTATAATGGCAAACCATATTGGCGCAGTGACATACCAAGATCCTACAGTTGTTATAAATATGATGATGGGTGTTAACGTATCCGTCCTCCATCCTTCAATGGTATGAAGTACATTAAAGTCAAGCTGTTTCACCCAAGGTGTATTAAACGTAAATAAAATGAGTAAAAAGAAAGCTAAAAGCGATACAATAAATAGAGAATATTTTGTAGTGCGATTTACCATTTTTTATTTCCTCCAACCTATTAAAAGAAAAAGCATGTAGCGTGCTACATGCTTTACTTATTCACACGTTTTGGCTGAATATAGTCTTCCGGCTTGGGAGCTTGATGAACGACAAATTCAGCCGAAAATTCCTCTTTTGCATTTATTTTTTTCGTTTGTTTTGATTGCGGCATATACCTCTCTCCTTTCTTTTTACTGTCTTTAATATACGAAAAATAAAGGAGAGCTATGCACGTTAGCTATAGCGTGAAATAATATTGGTTAATCTATTTTTTAACTGAGGAATTTCTTTTTCAGAAACATGAACATGAACGAGCGACTCATCTGCATCCAGCATTTCAGATAAAAACCCCCCAAACCCTCTGGCCCGTCGATCTACTTCTATAAATAAATCGTAGTCATGTAAGCCGCTCGGCTGCACGATGATTTCAATTTCATCTACTTTCCCAGCGTACACTCCACCGCTTGGAACAAATTCAAATTCTTGAACAAAAGGAAGTCTTTTTCTCATCCTGCGAGGAGCTTCTTCGCACTCGACTTGGCGCAAGCGAAAGCCAAGCTGTTCCATCGCTTCAATTGTGCTTGTTACCATAAGGTTAGGGAGCACTTTTACATGATCAATATCCGACGGATCAACCGCATCTTTAATATCGAGGCTCGTCGCCACCCACACTCGGGTTCTCCCTAATGTAACAGGCGTATCATCAGGCAGCTGAAAGGTAAAAGGAATAGACTTGGTTTCAGATGGTTGGATCGTAAACGGGTCGTTAATCTTAAACGTATTAAGTTCAATGTCCTGCTTGTATTTTTTATCGTCTCTTTCTTTTACATAGGTTGTGAATAGACGCAGATAGATGCTGTCAATTTTCTGCTCAACATTTCCGCCGTACACTTCAACAATCCCTTCAATCGTTTCACCAGCACGAAATTCATCATTGACAAGCTTAGCATCCACTCGCGCTGCACCAATTCCAATGCGGGCTAACGCTTTATTAAATAGCGCCATGCTTTTCCCTCCCCGAGTTCTTACTATTTATATAGTCATAAATGTCTTTTTGTAAACTTTTAATACTTTCATACGCTTCATCTGCTCTCAGCATTTTTTGAATGATGGTTTTAATGGGCGCCGACAAGCTTAGCTCTTGTTCCCAGCTTTTTTCTTGTTTATCCGTCGGCTCATAACCAGAATACAATAAAAATAAAAGAAAATGACCAAGCGCATAGATATCGCTTGCAACCGATGTTTGTCTCATAAACTGCTGTTCTTCTATAAGGCTGCTTGTTTCTTCATGAGCTCCCAAAAATCTTGCAAGACCAAAGTCAATAACATAGATGGTCCCGTTAACATCAATAATGTTTGGAATACGAAGATCACGGTGAACGATTCCTTGCTCATGAATAACGGAAACTACTTTTAGAATATCAAGTAAAATGTCAAGCGCTTTTTCTTCTGTATATACGCGCTTCTCTTCAAAAATTAAATCTTCAAACGTTTTTCCTTGAATCAACTCCATCACTAGAAAACACCCTTCATCTATTTCAACAGCTTCATACAGCGAAGGAATTTGAGGATGATCTAGTTGAGACAGCAGTTTTGCTTCATAATGAAAAGACTTCAGCCCCTGAGGCGTGCGCTGCTTCGTTTTGCGGAGCTGCTTTATTACTACCTCTTTTTGTTGCACAATGTCACTAGCAACATATGTTATACCATAGCTCCCCATTCCCAGTACATTTATGATTTCATAGCGCTCACAAATGACTGTTCCTTTTTTAAAAGGACGGTCAACTAGCCAGCGATGAAAGTGTTTGAACATTCGATTTTTCATTCCAAATCAACTTGAGAAAAAGCTTGAGAAGAAGCTTCCGCTTTTGCGTTTACGCTTGTAATGGTGATGACCATATTTTGAATGACTGTGGCTGTCATAATATTTGCTTCGTTTATAATCGCTACTGCTGCTATGGTGACGCGGACGTCTGTGATGATGATCACTGCTGCTGTAGTGGCGTGGACGTCGGTAGTGTCGATCACTGCTGCTGTAGCGGCGATGTTTAGATCCAGTTAATGATTCAAATATTTTTCTGAACATAAAGAAAACCTCTTTTCTTAACATTTGTTACCCTTTATACGTACGAAATGTTATAAAGGTTTCAAAAAGTCCCTTACCCTTTTTTAAAATAGTTAAACGTTTCAAAGGAGGCTTAACATGACTTCTACTGACACAAATCCCCTCATTAGATTGGAGGATGTTCTTCGTCTGCAGCAGATGATGCAGCACAAACCTCCTGCTATTCTCCCGCTCTCTTTTATTGGAGAAGATGTAAAATGGATTAAAGAAATTCGAAGAAAAGTAAAAAAAGCTAATCAAAACAATGTTACACGTACACAAGCTTATTTGGACTATTATCAAAAACACCCTGAAATTCACTGGGCTCTTTTAGCACACTTAGTTTCACGAAACGGCGGCTATTATATGACAGATCTCTCCACTACCTTAATAAAATCCCTGCTTTCATCAGAGAAACAGCACGCATACTTCTTGTTTTTAGAACATTCCAACTCAGCGATATTTCATGATGCTTACGCTCAGCTGTTACTCTATGAAAAAAGCAAAGAGCAAAACAGCAATCTGTTTCATTTACTCCCCGCCTTTCACATATCTTCTTTTATGAAAGCTGTTTGGAATGACTTTTGGCAGCACAGAAACAAAACGCTCTTATCAATAGCCCTGATTGTGAACGAACAGTATCATATCGAAAAAAATGTTCTCTTTAAAAAAGAGTTTCAGCGTGATGTTCTTAACTCTTGGCAGTTTCACACTCAAAATTTTCTCGGTATGACTCAAATCGTCTTTCCCTATTATTCAGGTAATAAAATTGATTTATGTGGAACGAAAGTCTACCATTTTGAGTCTGTGATAAGACGGATTGAAGTGGGAAAAACCCTATACGTTCTTCTTTTTTATTCAAACTTGCATGATGCTATTTATACCTTTAGCCTTAAACACCCTCATACAGGGTCTCGAAGCGATTATAATTCAGATATATTTACAAATGACAGAACTCATTCCAAAAAGCTCTATAGCCCGACTTTAACTATGAGCTGGGGAGACCGCGTACATCTTTTTTTAAGAAAAGAAGATTGGTTTGAAGACGAAAGCATATTTTCTCTTCTTGACTCTATTCCCGCTTCTTCAGTTAAAAAAATTCCCCTTCAGCATCATATAAAAGTGCAATCCGCTATAAAAGCTGCTAATCCTTTTTCATAACCGCTGTCTCATAAACAAAACGACGAGTTTCCCCGTCGTTACAGATGTATCTATCTTTTTATTCTTCATCTTGCTCATCAATAATACATTTATCAATGAGATAATCAAAAGTTATATCCGCTAATTCGCCTAGCTCTTCTTCAGCGGGAACATAGCCTCGCTTGACTAGTTCATTGTAAAAGAACTCCGCAATTTCTTCCGTATCAATGACCACTTCGATTTCTTTCACAATATCACTCCTTATCCCGTTTGAACGGATTAGCGTACCTTATTTTTCTTAAAAATAGGTTCACTCCATCTTCTCCTTGAAGTTTTACCTTATACACATTTATGAACAATTTGGCAATAGTATGTCTAAAATTTCAGCAGTTTAAATAGAAAGGTAATTATACCCATTCTTTTTTCATTACCATCGCCGTATACACAATAAAAGATAGCTAAGAGAGATGTGATGATCTATCTCGGCTATCTTTTATTTATTAGGCATCTACCTGCTATTTTCCTTGTTCGGATTTTGCTATCTTTTTTAAATGTTTCAGCACTAAGTTCATGACTTCAGCGTATTCTTCATCTTCAAAAAGCTCATACAAAAATTTATAATCATTGTACACATCTAAAAGACCGTTTATAATCTCATGCTTTTCTTTAGTTAACCTCACTTCTTCTTTTTCAGAACCGTTTTGTTTTTTCATCTTTGGTAGCAACTCCGTCTTTTTAATTTCTTTACCTAAATACAACATATCAACACTTTGAGCGTAATTTTCTGTTTCCTCATGAGGAGTTACGAGAATGAGTTCTTCTTCACTAGCCTCAAGCCATTCTCCATCTGTTACACGTGACAATTCATAGACAATATCTTCCCATGAATCCTCTTTATAACGCCATATTTCTGTTCGAATACCAATGATTTTAAATAACTCTTTTCCATAATTAAAAACCTGGACGATATCGCCGAAGAAAAATTTATATTCAAGCTCTACTCTTTCCTGTACTAATATTTGACCTTCATATTCTTCTAGAAGCTCAATTGTATCTTCTAAAAAAAGACCTTCACTATGGTTGATTTCGTATACAAAAATCCCATCCATCACTTTTATATCGGTAATAGTGCCAACGGTCCCGTATATTGTTACAACGACTGTTTCACCAATTCCGTATTTAGGTTTTTTCTTCCCTGCCATCGTCGCACCTCCTTAGTAAACATACACCTACTGAAAAGTTACAATATTATATGCAGTAACTAAAAAAGGGGAAGTATAACATCTTTAGAACCAAGCCTTTATTATCTATTGCCCTCTATCATTTTTTTCTGCTTATTGTACAGGCTAAGGAAAATAAAAAGATCCGAACGATTCATCGTTCGGATCTTCCTTCAACTAAAATACTGTTGTTCTAGCCTCTTTTTATTTTCTCACGCATTATTTTGATAAAGCTCCCATGCTTCATCAAATACGGTCATACTTGATAAATAATGTCCGTTGAGCTCTAAATAAGAACTCAGTTCGTCATAGTCTGTTGAAGATTTCGGGAAGCTGTGATCATCATAAGCACTTCGCGCAAACTCTCCCATTCGATCATGTTTTTTATTTGATCGGAATTTCATTATATAGTGATAAAAGGATTTCATCGTACTCCCCCTCCAGCGGTATGTGTATCTTTTCTATCATTTTTTCAAGAAATCTACAACTTTCTTCTGTGATATGTAGATGTCGAACACTGCAATATGAGTGTTTTACTGGACAAAAAATATTAAATTCATGTTACAGTTGCAAAACAAATTTCACTATTAGCGTAACGAATAAATATTGTTATATCAATATTTTTCTTTTTTCAAAAAGACATTTGTAACAAAAACACATCGTTTTTATAACAAAAGCGTTGATTCGACAGGTTTCTCAAGCCTTTATGTAATTGCAAAAAAGAAGAATTCATGTTTTAATTCCGTAGTGAAAGGTTATTCTAACAATAATCGCCATTTAAATAAATCTTGTTGGTGGGAGGTTTACATCAGCATATGTTGAGGAAAAATAATACTATGAATACTCGAAATGCTTACTTTGATAATGCTAAATTCGTATTAATTTTTTTAGTTGTATTTGGGCACATGATTTCTCCGTACCGAACAGATAGCAGCGGAATGCTGTCCATTTATCACTTTATCTTTATTTTCCATATGCCTGTCTTTATTTTACTAGCAGGTTATTTCTCGAAAAATTTCCATAAAAAAGGATATTACAAAAAAATATTTACAAAGGTGGCTCTTCCTTACTTAGCTTTCCAAACGATCTATACTCTTTATTATAGTGTGCTTTATACAGATGAAACGTACACGCTTCAATATTTGGTTCCTAGATGGGCAATGTGGTTTCTACTGAGCTTAATTTTTTGGAAATTAATGCTTCCTTTCTTTGCAAAATTCCCAATGTGGATTAGCTTAACTGTCTCTATTTCGCTTGGACTTGCAATGGGCTTCATTGATATTGACGGATTTGATAAAATTCTAAGCATTAGCAGAATGTTTGTCTTCTTCCCGTTTTTCCTTTTAGGCTACTATTTGTCACAGCGACAAGAGCCTTTTACAAATCTTTTGACAGCGCGAAATCGAATCATTGCATCCATCGTATTACTAGTTACATTAATTGGAAGCTATTCTTTCTTAGACGACACGGCTTACACAGATATGCTGTATGGAACGAACACGTACGACAATGTGGCCGAATTTTTAATGCGCGTTTCTCACTATGGAATTGCTTTTCTTGTATCTTTTGCCTTTATGGCTTTAATTCCAACGCGCGGTTTTGCTTTAACAAGCATTGGACAGCGATCACTATACGTGTATTTATTGCACGGCTTCATTTTAAAATGGTTCTTTACAACTGACTTCTCAAAAAGTCTAGAGCCAACATCATGGGGTATTATCGTCTTAATCGCACTGTCCATTTTAGTAACGATGCTTCTTGGCAGCCGTATTGTCGATTGGTTCATCACCGGTACCAAGCTCATCGTTCAGTTTGTTACACCTAAAAAAGCCATTCAGAAATTTTCATTAGCATTCAAACGTACGTTTTCATAAAAGTCATACTCCTTTAGGAGTATGACTTTTTTCATTTTCTTTAGAGAAACCAAGTAAATAATTTCATTTTGCTGAATTTTATGTTAACGTTTTAATATCTAAAGGAAGGGAGTTTTTCAAGATGGAATTAGCATATTATGCTGGAGAGTTTAGAGATATTAACGAGGCTGTTATTCCAATTGATGAACGCGGTCACCAGTTTGGAGACGGTGTTTATGAATTTATTCGTGTATACAAAGGAGTTCCGTTTTCGATTGAACGTCACTTAGACCGCTTAGAAAGAAGTGCAAAGGCAATCTTTATTGAACTGCCGGTTTCAAGACAGGAACTAAAGGACATCATTCGTCAAGGAATGGAAAAATCAACGTTAAAAGACGCTGATATTTATATTCAAGTTACGCGCGGGATTGCTCCTCGAAATCATTTATTTCCTGATGTACCTGCACAATTAGCACTCACAATACGCCATCCTCGCCAAACACCTGAAGAAGCCTATGAAAAAGGCATTTCCACTCTTCTATTGGAAGACGAACGATGGGCTAATTGCTATATCAAATCATTGAACCTACTTCCTAACCTTCTGGCCAAACAAGCTGCGGCTTCTAAAGGGTGCAAAGAAGCTATTTTAGTAAAAGACGGATACATAACCGAAGGGTCGAGCAGCAATGTATTTGCGATAAAAGACAACGTCTTGTTCACGACTCCTGCCACAAGAAAAATTCTATCCGGTATTACGCGCGCTAACGTACTGGAATGTGCGCAGGAACAAGCCATTCAAATCCGAGAACAAAATATGACTCCTTCCTTTTTAAAAGACGCTGATGAAGTTTTTATTACGAGCACGTCCGTTGGTCTTTTGCCCGTTTCGAAAATAGACGAAGTCGAACTTCCAACTGTTCGTCCTGTTACAGTAGCTTTAAAGCACGCATACAGCCTACGTACTGCTGGAACAAAGGCTTATCAATAAGAAAATCCGCCCCTTACAAAATAAGGGGCGGATTTTTAGAATTTAAAGTAGTTGCGCTTTAATAATCTTGGCACTTTTAATAGCTCATCATACCGAATGGATTCATCAAGTTTTTTTGTATCGACAAGAAGCAGCTGTGTTTCCACTTCTTCTATGATCTCTTCTTCTTGATATGACATCCCGCAACCTGAACAGCTGATACATGGCATATGAGTAATTTCGATACTTCTCGTTCCATCTGGCAATTCCCAGTATGCGGTATTGGTTGTTTCTACCGCTTTTTCTTCTTCGCACCATGCGCATTGAACAGTCATATTACAGGACCTCCTTAAGATGATGGAGCATCGTCGCTTTTACCGTCTTTTTTCAATTGAGCTTTAAACTTTTTATCTTTTAATTCATCTCTTTTTTCACGTTTGTCTTTTAGGCTTTCGTGAGCACTGTCACTTTCATATGTTTTACGTCTTTTTACTCTCCCTAACCCTTCCGGTACAAGGTTGAATTGAGCATCATTCATAAGACCCGAGATGCCGATGGAAGAATCTTTAGCATCCGATTCTGGATAAACAGCTCGAAAATAATCATCTGCACGCCCAGGCACATAGCTTTCTGGCTCCGGATACGTCGTAATCACGCCTTCAAAGTTTCGCAGAACAACTTTACTTGCGCTTTGACTAATAATATAGTTTGGTTGAACGGCAATCTTTCCTCCACCTCCTGGCGCATCAATAACAAACGTTGGAACAGCATAGCCAGACGTATGACCTCGCAGCCCTTCCATAATTTCAAGCCCTTTGGAAACAGGTGCGCGGAAATGCCCAATTCCTTCTGATAAATCACATTGATAAATATAGTAAGGACGAACGCGTATTTTTACTAAATCGTGCATAAGCTTTTTCATGATAGCTACGCTGTCATTAATCCCAGCTAAAATAACCGCTTGATTGCCAACTGGAACGCCTGCATCGACAAGCATTTCACATGCTTTTTTTGTCTCTTCCGTAATTTCAATGGATGTATTAAAGTGAGTATTTAACCACACTGGATGATATTTTCTTAAAATGGCACATAAATTTTCCGTTATTCGCTGGGGAAACACAACGGGTGCTCTGGTGCCAATTCGAATAATTTCCACGTGGGGAATAGCTCTTAAATTTTTCAAAATATATTCTAAAATGTTGTCATTAATCAGCAAGCCATCACCGCCTGAAATGAGTACATCTCGCACTTCAGGTGTTTTGGCGATATAAGCAATCGCAGCATCTAACTGTTTTTTTGGAACGCCCATTCCAATTTGTCCTGAAAACCTTCTTCGAGTGCAGTATCTGCAGTACATGGAGCATTGATTGGTAACTAAGAACAAAACGCGATCCGGATAGCGATGAGTCAATCCTGGCACTGGAGAATCTTCGTCTTCATCTAGCGGATCTTCTAGATCGTATTTTGTTTTATGAAGTTCTTGGCCAACCGGAACAGACTGCATACGGACGGGGCAGCGAGGATCATCTGGATTCATTAAAGATGCATAGTAAGGCGTAATATTAAGCGGAATGGTTTTGGTTGAAATGCGCACTCCTTCTTCTTCTTCAGGAGTTAAATTAATGACTTTTTTTAAATCATCTAGCGTTCGAATTGTGTTTGTTAATTGCCAAATCCAATCGTTCCACTTTTCCTCGGGCACATCTTTCCATAATTCGATATCTTTCCAATGTCGGGACGGCTTATATAAATCATATAACATACAATCGCTCCTTTATGAAGATTTACTATTGTTATATGTTACAGCCCATAAATTGGTTAATTATTTCTCATCCTTTACTTTTTGATAGATCCTTCACCCATACGTTCATATCTTCTAACGATTTATAAATGTAACAATTATTCGTTAACCGTCCCGTATAGGTATACCCAAGCTGATGAAAAGCGGCATTCATCCCAAATGAAAGCGCTCTCGCTATTGTGTATGCACAAAAAATATGCCTCTGTTTTAGCTCCGCCTCTAGTGCGCTTAATAAATGCTTCATGAATCCATACTTTCGGTAAGCAGGGAGAGTCGCACAATCCGTTAGTTCAGCATTGTGATAGACATAGTCAATTTCAGCAGAAGCAGCGCTAACGATATCGTTCTTGTCAACGATGATATAAAACAAATTATCTTCTTGAAGCAAACTAAAGAGATACTCTTCTTCATAGAGGGGAGTCGGATACACTGTGAAGATTTGACGGTAGAGCTGAGAAAGTTGTTTGGCGTCAGATGAAATGGCTCGGCGCATGATCAGTTGATTCGATAAAGGAGAATAATCAGATGTCGGCAAATTCAAAACATCTTGAAGCAGCTCTGTTTCTTTTAACGTCTCCCCGCTGTCTCGGCGGGATTGAGACGTATAGTAGCATAAAAGATACGCGTCGCTTCCGTTAAAATAGTAGGGAACAGTTGCTTCTAAAGAAAATCCCAAGCTCATCCAGTCCAACAGATGTTCGGCACGTGCTTTTATAATCCACTTTTCGTACGTTGCCTTATCCATTTCTTTATATATATAGCTGTAAATATCGTTCACATTTCCCCGGTAATCATCCATTCTCAGACGCTTGTTACATTCATCTAAAAAAAGAGTCATAGCAAAGGTTGGTTGACAAATAGTTTCTTGTTTCGCCATTTGTTTGTATCCTCTCCCTTTTTAGCTTAGTCCGCAATACTGCACCAGTCTGCTACAGTGAGAGCAATAATTTCTGCTGCGTCAAGCATCGTTTGAATACAAATATACTCATTTGGAAAGTGGGCTACTTCTGTTACTCCTGGTCCAAACACAACTGTTGGAATATCCCCTACTTGTGACAATATCCCTCCGTCCGTTCCCCAAGGAGATGCTTCAATGATCGGCTGTTTCTGTTTCACTTGATAAAAAGAGGACGAAAGAGAGGTCATAAGCGGATGCTCTAATTCAACTTCACCAGGAAGCCAGTGGGCCCCAAACCATTCCAAGTCGACAGGATGCTCAGCAAACCACTCATCACACTGAGGCAAAAGTTCAAGCCACGATTTCATTTCCGCTCTGACATTTTTCATTTTTTCATGCGGAGCAACTCCTATCCTGCCTTCTAATACTACTTGATCAGCAACTGAAGAAGGCCACGTTCCTCCTTGTATATTTCCGATATTAATGGGCACGGGAATGGGAATTTTATTATAGAGCGGGTCTGTAATTCGGCTGTTTCTCTCTTTTTCAAGACCCTCAATATGTTTAAGCACAGCAGCTGCTTTTTCAATGGCACTCACGCCTTCATACCGAGTCCCTCCATGTGCTGCTACTCCATGTACGGTCACGCGAAACCACATCGAGCCTTGTTGTTTAGGAAAGATCTTCATGTTGGTTGGTTCTGGAATAATGGCACCATCTGCTTTATACCCTCTAAGCACGCAGGAAAGTGTTCCTGCCCCTCCGCTTTCCTCTTCTACTACGCTTTGAAAAATAACATCTCCTTTTAATGAAATACCTAGCTCTTTTAATGCTTGAATCGCTAAAAGTAACGACACATTCCCTCCTTTCATATCCGTTGCACCGCGCCCATATAAGTTTCCATCTTTTACAACGGCCGTATAAGGGTCTTCCTTCCACTGTGAAAGATCGCCGGGAGGCACAACATCAATATGTCCGTTTAAAATGATGGATTTTCCCCCACCTTTTCCTTTTAACACGCCTACCACATTCGGGCTATCTCGGAAACTAGAACGGTTGGAGGCAAAAGCTTCATGGGTACGAAGTGTTTTTTCGTCTGGTTCCCATATATCAATATCTAACTGCAGCTGTCGAAGGCGTTCAATGACAATTGCCTGCGCATGCTTTTCAGAACCCTGTACGCTTGCTTCTTCTACGAAACGCTTGAGTAAACGCACTGCACTTTGACGATGCTCTGTCATCCAGTTATGAATAGATTGCTGTATGTTCATGTAATGGTCCTCCTTATCGTATCGTAATCAATTGATCACTCAGGCGAACTGTCGCTTCTGTTGAACTCAAAATATCCTCTACGGTATAAGGAGACATTAACTCGGTTAGAAGAAGCGCATCTTTTTCTACTTTAAAAACCGCCCGATCCGTAATAACTAATCCCACGCAGCCCGAAGCAGTAAGAGGTAAAGAGCATGTCTTGACCAGTTTTGGTTCTCCTGTCTTGCTCGTATGATTCATTAGCACAATGACTTTTTTCGCTTTTTGAGCTAATTCCATCGCTCCTCCCATCCCAGGAACTCGCTTACCTGGCACAATCCAATTAGCTAAATCCCCTTTTTCACTCACTTCTAACGCACCAAGAATGGTCATATCGACGTATCCTTTTCGAATCATCGCGAAGGCTGTAGCACTATCACAGTATGAAGCCCCTTGAACAGTAGTTGTTGGATAGCCTGCTGCATTGCAGACATTCTCATCTTCTTCACCTAAAGGAGGCGAAGATCCTAACCCTAAAATTCCGTTTTCAGCATGAAACATCACATGAACAGCGCTTGGTACATAATTAGGAATAAGAGAAGGAATGCCAATCCCTAAGTTAACAATCATGCCGTTTTTGATTTCAGCCGCAGCACGTCTTGCAATACGATGACGAATATCTATTCCCAAACCCATTTCCAATTCACTCCTTTTGAAGGCACAATATAATCCACAAATACGCCTGACGTCATCACATTCTCTGGGTCAATGTCGCCAAGAGGAACGATTTCCTCCACTTCAGCAATAGTTATACGACCTGCCATAGCCATTAATGGATTAGTGTTTCGAGCGCTTTTATCATAGAGCAAGTTGCCGAATGGATCTGCTTTTTTTGCATATACAAAAGCCACGTCGGCTGTGAGCGGTTTTTCAACTAAAAATGTCTTGCCGTCTACTTCCACTTTTTCTTTTCCAAATTGAATAATGTCATTTTCTATTCCTACATCAATCAGTACTCCTCCAAGTCCAACTCCCCCCGCTCGAATCCGTTCAGCAAGCGTTCCTTGAGGAGAAAACTCAACTTTCAGCTTTTCTTCTGTCATCAGCGTTCCAGCCACGGGATTCGATCCAATGTGAGAAGCGATCAGTTTTTGAATTCTTCCTTGACTTACTAATTTTCCCGCACCAATATGAGGAAAGCCTGAATCATTACATATCAGTGTGAAATTTGATTTTTCGCTTTCAATAAGGCCGTCAATGAGAGAAGGCGGACTGCCTACGCCTCCAAACCCTCCTATCATCAGCGTAGCAGCATGATCCACGTATTCAATTGCTTGTTCCACAGTTGTAATCTTTTGAAATGAGTTTTCGACCTTTGTCACTTATTTCACCTCATTTCCCTGTTTTTCATTTTGTACTTCATACAATGTTTTCGAAAGCAACACGACCGCTTCATCAAGTTGGCGATGAGTAATCGTAAATGGCGGCGCAATAATAATACCGTCTCCTTCTACTCCATCTGTTCCTGCTTGTGAAGGATAAAGGAGAAGACCATTTTTATGGGCTTTACTTATTACGCGCGCCGTCATATTTTCGGAGGATAAAAAAGGCTCCTTCGTTTTTGGATTTTGTACAAGCTCAAGACCAACTAGTAAGCCTTTGCCACGAATATCACCAATGATAGGGTAAAGAAGTTGAAGCTCCTTCAATTTTTTTACTAAATAGGCTCCTTTCAGCGCTACTTGTTGAACAAGATCGTTCTTTTCAATATAGGCTAAGACAGCTAGCCCTACAGCCGCTGACAGCGGATTAGCGCTTAGCGTATGGCCGCTCATAATTAATTTGGATCCGTTCATGATAGGTTCAATCGTTTTGCTGCTAGCTAACGTAACGGCTATCGGTGTATATCCTGCTCCCACTCCTTTTCCAAGCGTCATGATGTCTGGTTTAGCTCCCCAGTGCTCATATGCAAACATCACGCCTGTACGCCCAACTCCAGTCATGACTTCATCGGCTATCCATAACACATCATATTTATCACAAATTTCTCTTATCACTTCATAATAACCGGGTGGAGGTGTAAGAGCTGCTCCGGCAGCTCCTACAATGGGCTCTGTAATAAAAGCAGCAATATGTTCAGGGCCGGTTCGTTTGATAACTGTTTCCAATTCGTGTGCACAAGCAAGATTACAGGATGGATAGGTTTGATGAAACGGACATCGATAGCAATAAGGAGGTGAAACCGAAGGATAATCTTCAAGCAAAGACGAGAAACGTTTTCGTCTTCCAACGTGCCCTGACATAGACAGCGCTCCTATTGTAATACCGTGATAGCTCATCCAGCGTGACAAAACCTTTGTTTTGGTTGGCTTTCCTTGCTCTTGAAAATGCTGAATGGCTGTTTTCATAGCCGTTTCAGTCGCTTCTGTCCCGCTGTTAACAAAAAAGCTCCACTGGAAATGATTGCTGCTTAATTCACATAGTTTCTTAGCTAAGGCTTCCGTCGGATCGCTTGTAAACTGCGACCGATATACAAACGCAACTTTCTGTGCCTGATCCGTCATCGCATCAATAATTTCTTTTACGCCGTGTCCGATACTTGCTGTAACTGCCCCTGACGAAGCATCTATGTACTTTTTTCCATCTTGGTCGTACAAATAAATTCCTTTTCCATATGAAATAACTGGGTAGTCGTCGTCGAGCAGCGGCTTTATCACATGGGTCTTATTCATTTCCGCACTCTCCTTTCAAACACATACTCTTATTAAACTGTATGCTGAAAAGAAGAGTTTCTTGCCAATAAAAAAAGCCCTAGCATATAGCTAGAGCTTTTACACATATTAAGCTGATTGCGTTACAGATTTATCGATACGCTTTGCTTCTGACTCAGCCACAATAACGGCACACGCAGCGTCTCCCGTAATATTTACAGATGTACGAAGCATATCAAGCAAGCGATCAATCCCGATAATCAATCCGATACCTGCTACAGGCAGGCCAACCGAACTCAGTACCATCGCTAGCATAATGAGACCAACTCCCGGCACGCCTGCTGTACCAATACTAGCAAGCACCGCTGTTAATACAACCGTCACAAGAGCACCCAGCGACAGGTCAACGCCGTATACTTGCGCAATAAAAATAGTCGCGACACCTTGCATAATTGCTGTTCCATCCATGTTGATGGTAGCACCTAACGGCTGAACAAAACTGCTGATGGACTCCGGGACACGAAGATTTTTTTGAGCCACATTCATTGAAATCGGAAGCGTTGCACTACTGCTTGATGTACTGAATCCAACTGTCATCGCAGGAGCAAAACCTTTAAAAAATTCAATAGGGTTACGTCTGGCCATAAGAGCGACTGACCCCCCATATGTTACAATCGAATGGATGAACAGTGCGAGCACGACTACAATCATGTAAAGCCCCATCGCTTTAATTGCCTGCCAGCCTTGACTTCCAACCGCTGTTGCAAGAAGCCCAAATGTTCCGTAAGGAGCAAACTTCATCACTAGATTTACAAGGTACATCATCAATTCATTGCCTTGCTCGAGTAAATTATAAAGCCCTTTGGTTTTACTTCCAAGCATCGTAATACCAAAACCGATAAAGATAGAGAAAACGATAAGTTGAAGCATATTCCCTTCAGCCATCGCTTGGATTGGATTGACTGGAATCATATTTAAGAATGTCTCTCCAACCGGCGGTGCTTTTTCAGCTTTAAAAGAAGCGTTTTGTGTATCAAAAGATCCAAATGTTCCTGGTTTAATAACAAACGCTAATAATAAACCAATTACAATAGCAACGGTTGTTGTCACTAGGAAGTACGAAACTGTTTTTGCCCCGATTCTTCCCAGTTTTTTAGGATCTCCTAAACCTGCTACGCCTAACGTGATAGAGAAAAACACAATTGGTACAACAAGCATTTTAATTAAGCTTAAGAAAATTTGCCCAAGCGGCGTAAACAAGTACTTGTCCAGCGGAGCAAAAGCACTTGGAGCAAAAGCATTAATCAACACTCCTACAACAGCACCAGCAATTAGCGCGATAATGATCTTTGTCGATAGCTTCATAGATTTACCTCCCATAAATAAATTATATTAGAATGATTCTAACTACTATACTTATTTTACCATGCATTGAGGGTGATAACACTCAAAATATACAATATATTAAAAATTTTCAGATTAATAGTTTAGGAATATTTTTAGCTATACAAAAAACCATGAGAATATCATGGTTTCATAGACCTGTTATTCCCTCACTGAATGCTTACGGAGTTAGCTGTCGGATTCGGGTACGTGAGTTACCCTACTTGATTCATTCAAGATTCACCCCAAGTACATTACGCACAAATATGGGTCCTCCGTTCTCTTATAAAACAAAAGAGATTAAGCAAATAATTTTCTTTAATATTTTTGCATGATAATAATTGTTACTTTAATTAAAATTCATTTTATGTATTCCTGTCAAGTTTTTATTCAAAAATAATGCATGATTTTATCGTAAAAAGTTGAGAATTGTTATATTTTAAAATATTTACACCATATTTCAATAAACCAAAAACACCTATTTAACAAGACTTACAATCTAATGAATAAAAAATTAATTCAAAAAATAGTTTATAAAGTGAACTTTCTTCTCATTAATATCATTCATAAATATGTATAATTATTCTAATATCCATGTACTTTACTGCTTCCATAAATATTTTACTTATCAAAAAAATAACTCTTTCCAACTGTTGATTTTATCCTTGTACTGCTTGATATACACTCCCTAAAATTTCACTGACTTTATTGATGCGAAGAAATCGACATTATCAATTCCCCTTATTCTACTTAATTCTGCTCAAGATAGAAGTATAGATTTCCTACTATCTTTTAAAAAAGGAGCGGGTAATTATCATATAAAACTATCGGAGTTGGAGCGGTACAAGTTCTTTACTTTTTACTTATTCCCTCTCGTTATTTAACCCATAAAAAAAAGAGGCCGTGACGGCCTCTTTTTTTATACAGTAACAGGTTCAGAACTTGCTTTACGATTCTTTAATTTTTCAACAATGTCACGCGCTACCCACACACCACACGCACTTGCCTGCGCGAGTCCTCGCGTAATACCAGCTCCGTCTCCTCCCACGTATAAACCGGAAATTTCAGTTTCAAACTTATCGTTTAACTTCGGACGGGCGGAGTAAAATTTCGCTTCCACACCGTAAAACAGCGTATGTTCAGATGCTAACCCAGGCGTTACATGATCCAGTGCTTCTGTCATTTCAATTAAGCTTTTCATTGTATTGTATGGAAGCACTAAACCCAAATCACCAGGGACAGCTTCTTTTAACGTTGGTTCTAAAAAGCCTTCTTTAATTCGATTCGCTGTTGAACGGCGCCCCTTTAAAATATCTCCATACTTTTGAACAACTAAGCCTCCGTTTGACAGCATATTAGCTAATCTTGATACTTCGTGCGCATATTCGTTCGGCTGATCAAATGGATCCGAAAATTTATGAGAAACAAGCAGCGCAAAGTTCGTATTTTGACTTCCAAGCTTCGGATCTTTGTATGCGTGTCCATTTGCTAACATAATCCCTGAATGATTCTCTACTACCACATGCCCTGAAGGATTGCTGCAGAACGTTCTGACTCTTGTACCTACAGACGTATTGTAAATAAATTTCCCTTCGTACAAGTGCTTGTTGATTTCTTCCATAACAACGTTAGATGTTTCTACTCGAACACCGATGTCTACTTGATTGTTAATCATTTTCAAACGGCGTTTTTTTAGTAAGTCGCTCATCCACTTCGAGCCGTCTCGACCTGGTGAAACCACGACTTTATCAGCCGTAATTCTGTCACCATTCTTCAATTCAATACCGCGCACGATATGCTGACCATCTTCTTTTTCTGTTATTAAATCGGCTACTTCCGTTTTATACTGCATATCAATTTTTTCTTTTAAGTATTCATAAATGCTTTTTAAAATTTCTAAATTTTGCTCTGTTCCTAAATGACGCACTTGGGCACGCAATAGCTTTAATCCTGCTGCGTATCCGCGTTTTTCAATTTCACGAACTTTATCAGTTAACGGATCCGTAATCGTATCGGTTGCTCCGTGTTTTAAATTAATTTCATCCACGTATTTAATTAAATCTACCACCTGTGATTCAGACAGATAATCCGTCATCCAGCCTCCAAATTCACTGGTGATATTAAACTTCCCATCTGAATATGCGCCGGCTCCACCGAAACCATTTGTGATAGAACAAGCAGGCAAACAGCCAGCAAACTCTTTTCTGCCAACTGCAGGCGGACATTTTTCAATTTTTTTCTGAAGAATCGGACAATTACGTCGATAGATATCGTGTCCTTTATCGATTAATAAAATAGTTGCTTCCGGTAATTTTAACGTTAGCTCATAGCAAGTAAAAATTCCAGCGGGTCCTGCCCCTACCACAATAACATCATAATTTGAGTTCATTGTACATTCTCCCATCATCTTTTTTCTTTGGGTAAAAGATAAAAGTTATTGACCGAATTTTCTTTTTTTATTATCATTCGGTTATTTTCTAGCCATTTGATAATATATCAAAAACAAACCCTTTAGTCAACAATATACACGAACATTAAAATAAAAAAATAAAAAAACATTCGTTTTTATTTCAACCAAATAAAAACCAGCGAACGAATAGCAAGCGCTACGAAATGTTCACTGGTTCTTTAATATACGGAAGAGCAATTTCTACTTTTGTTCCTACTCCTACTTTACTCGCAAATGAAATATGCCCTTGATGCTGTTCGATTATTCGGTAGCTAATCATTAATCCTAGCCCAGTTCCTGTTTGTTTGGTGGAATAAAATGGTTCACCTAGCCGAGCTAAAGATTGCTCATCAATTCCACATCCTTCATCCTCGATAATGACCATGCCGTATTCATTTCTTTTCTCAACGGTAACTTTAACTGTACCTTTGCTCATTGACTCAAGCGCATTTTGAATTAAATTAATAAAAACTTGTTTAAGCGCATTTTCTTCACAAAAGATTGTAATCTCATCACTAATCTCATTAATAATACGACAATTTTTATAATTGGCGTGTGTATCTAATAGTAATGTCACGTGACGTATGATTTGATTGAGACTTTTCGGATGGTATGAATTTTCAATTTTAGGCTTGGCCAGCGTTAAAAATTCTTGAATAATGGATTCGACGCGATTCAATTCTTCAAGCATAATATCATTGTATTCTTCATTATACTGTTTCGATGCTTTTAGCAGCTGAATAAACCCTTTAATCGCCGTCATTGGATTACGGATTTCATGTGCTACTCCTGCCGCTAGCTTGCTCACCATTGTAAGCTTTTCAGATTTGCTTGCCATTTCATCATATTTTTTTCGATCCGTTACGTCGCGAATAATATACTGAATGGCATCCTGTCCTTCAAACTTAATTTTGGTTGCCGAAGATTCAATAATGACGACCCCTTTTTTAGTCAATAGTTTCACATCAACACGTGGCCTCACGGACATTCCATTCATCAGCTGAACCATTCGTTCTTTTACAATTTCTAAATGTTCGGGATGAATAAAGTGAAGCCAAGGACGCCCGATATACTCTTCTTTTTTCTCGCCGCCAAGAAGTTTAACACCAGCGGGATTCAAATATTGGATTCTGCCTTCTCTCGTTACAATAAATGCATCTTGACTTTGCTGGACAAACTGCTTATATTGCTTCATTTTCCGAATGACTTCCTCTTGCTTTTCAATACTTGAGGAAAACTCTTTCCACTGAACAACTAAGAGCGGAATATCTTCTTCCGTGCGCTGAATATGGATATGCATCGGAAACTGCTGATCTACTTTTTTCTTAAGTAAAACAACTTCTTCCTCTTGCTTTCTTAACGGTTCCACTTCATGCTTTTCAATAAAAAAGCGATTTGGCTCTTCAAATACATTACAGGAAAGAAGCCGTTCCTCCGTCGTTTTAAAAAGGTGGCAGCAAGCTTCATTTAAAATTTGAATATCGCCATCCATATTCATTACGAGCATTGGTGTAAATGACATTGAAAATAGCTGTTGAAATACTTTTTCCTTTTCCATATATTCACCTTCGCTTATTGAGTTACTAGCTATAGTATAATATGGTAAATGTTGATTTGGCAAAATTTTTTTATTATTTAAACAATTTATATGTAAGTTTGTCCTTTTCCATCTTTTATAAAAAGCTCGCACATGCGAGCAAATGAGACCTAATCAGCAAAAACAAGTGCAGCCAATGATGATTAATAAAATAAATAGCACAACAATTAATGCAAATGACTGGCCCGTTCCGCAATGATGATAACCGCCAATTGGATAGTGGCAAGTATCATATAGGTGGTGATAGCCTCCGTGATGGCATGGGTCGTAACAATCGTAGTTATACATAGCAATCTCTCCTCTTGTTTTTTTCATTTCGTACACTGTACTTTATATGCGTTAGTTGATTGTCCTGTATGTGCATTCGCCCATTTTTTACTTTCTCTTACGCCATATTCGCCTTTTGGGCTGCAGCGTATACGAAAACAACAAAAGTAAAATACTGCCCATCACCAGTAGCGTAGTAAAATCTTTCATAAACTCAATAATGACCCCTATATACGGGAGATGGTATGCGTAGCTTCCAATCACTTTAAAAGAAGCAGGCAAAGAATTTCTTTGAGCTGTAACCAGTACATCAGGGTCTTGATTATGGGCCAGTACAAGTTCATTCTTTGAAGAAGATGATTCCTCTCTAAAGACAACTATATCTCCGCGATGCAGGTGGTGATAATCCGTTTCTTGAACGGTCACGGTGAAACCAAATAGGCTTGGAACTGTACTAACAAATAAAAATGTAAAGCAAATTGCATAAAGAACAAGTACATATCGAAACGCAGAAAACATACATTTATTGATCATAGGTAATCAGCTCAATTCGCTCGGTTACTTTATTTAGCGCGGGGGTAATGTGATTAAATGAAGTAGAGCGCTCTGTAAATTGAATTAAAAGTAGCAGCAGTAAAAAACTTAACATGATTAACCGTAGCATCCGAGCATAAAAATCACGCATGCTCTCACTCCTTTTTTCTATACTAAATTCGGTCGTACAATAAGCCTTCAGCCAATAATTTGATTCAGTATATGCACATAGAGGGCGTTTGGCTCATTGTTTCTTCTTGGAGGTCTCGGGAGTGATCAGTGATCGGCATAAATTATGAGTTTTAGCATATGTTTGGTTACGTATGGAAATGTTTTTATACTCCGACAATAAGGGAGCTGAACATATGGCTAATTATTCCTTTGATCAATATATTAAAAAAGCAATGAAATACGATTTTCTAGCTAACTACTATAAGTATAGTGATCCATCTAAGCATATTCATTATTATCAAAAGCATTTGTACTATATCCAGCAGGCCATCTTAACTTCTTCTGAAAATACGAATTTACGCGTAAATCCGCCGCAAATTCGTATACTTCACGCTTCTCCAGATTCTCCATCTGTAGATATTTATATTAACAACAAACGAGTGATTCGCAACTTAACTTATAAACAAGAAACAGATTATATTGAATTACAAGAACCTGGAAGATACACAATTTCTATTTATCCCGCTGGAGAAACGGGAAGACCTGTTTTAACGGAATCATTTACATTTGAAGGAAACCAAAATTACACGGTAGCGGCGGTAGATGAGCTAAACAAGCTTGATTTATTATTTATCTATGACAATACGGATGTACCAAGTGGAGAAACGAAGCTTCGGTTTGTGCACCTTTCTCCTGATGCTCCTGCTGTGGATATTGCGGCTAGAGGTGGAGACGTCATTTTTTCTGGCGTGCAGTTTAAAGAAGTCACAAAATATTTGCCTTTATCCCCCATGCATGTTCAACTTAGTGTGCGCATAGCAGGAACCAAAAATGTAGTACTCGAAATCCCAGCACTGAACCTTCGCCCGAATCGAACATATACGGTATATGCCGTCGGATTTGCTAAAAACCGTCCTGCATTAGAAGCGCTGATTTCCCAAGACCGTTAACAAAAAAAACCTTCCAAATTGGAAGGTTTTTTTATTCACTGCGCGAAATTAAACGTACGCGAATATCATCATTTTTTAAATCAAACTTTTGTACTTTTACAGCAAAATCACTCTCTAACTTCATCTGCTGTAACGCTACGTATACTGATTCATTCTTTGGATCGATTGTTACCCATTCTGGTAGCGCAAAATTATTATTTACGTATCGAAGCACTGTGCGGACAGGCAGCTGCAGCTTTCCAACAGAAAGTGACTGCTGTTCAAGCACAATATCTCCATTTTTTTGTACGATCGGATCAAATGTCATTCGAATATTAATATCATCGCCGAATACTTGAATCGTTCCGTCTACTCTTACTACATCGGTAAGAGTAATTTTGTAGTTAAGCGGCTGATTCTTAAATTCTTTTTTTAAATATTTATCAATCAGTACATTTAAGTCCGCTTTTTTAGCCAAAATAGTTAGTTCTGCGTCTCCTTCTACTTTTTCAGAGGGAGTTGGATTGACCTTGTCAACCGGTTGAAAAATAAACGCAATAATAAGGATAGCCCCTAGAACATTAATCCCTAATAACGCGATAAATAGGGTTTTCCACTTCTTCATATAACAATCTCCTTACTCGTTCCCACTCTCTTTCGTGTTTTTCTCTTTTTCATCAGATGTAACTTCTTCTGCTGTTTCCTTTTTCTGGTCTCCAACGAGAGGATCTTCTTCCTCCATTGATTTACTAATGCGCTCAGCCATTAGTTTGTACCCTTTTTTATTAGGGTGAAACTCGTCTTTCCCTAATAAATTTACGTCAGAATCATAAAAAATATCATCAATTTTTACATAACTTACATTATCATATTGAGAAGCAATTTTCTCGCTTGCCGCATTCCATTCATTAATAACGACATTAATTTCTTTCACATCACTTAACGATTTAAAGAATGGATTATAAAAACCGATTAAATAAATATGGGCATTAGGATTAAGCTTACGTATGCGTGAAAACACGTCATTTAGACGTTTTTCATATTTTGACTGCTGTGATTCAAACGTCTTAATTGAGATATTGTAAAAGTAATCCCTTACCACTTTCATCACGTCATTGCCGCCAATCGTCAAGAAAACGATGTCTGCTCTTGATACTTCAGCTGCTACTCCCGGCTGATTTAACCTCGCTAATAGCTGATCCGTCCGGTTTCCTCTTTTGCCTAGATTCTCTGTTCGTACATTTTGCACTTCATTTTGTTTAGAAAGGTATTTAGTTAAGTATGGTACATAACCGCCTTTTTTAGACTCATCTCCTACTCCTTCAGTTAATGAGTCGCCAATGGCTACAATATCTAAATCTACAGGGAAAAAGCCTTTCGGAATATGCTTTTTAGGTGTTAAATCCACTTCTTTCTGAACGGCTTCTTCTTTATTGTCCGTTGGCAAAAAAGTCGTCGTCGAACAGCTCGCTAACACCACCGCACTCATACTGCTTATCACTATACTTTTCCATTTTCTCATCATAACACCTACTAACTATGCTGTATTCTCGCTGTCACAAGCAATACTGCTTACCGCTCTGAATAACTATATCTTTATATCTTATCATACTATGTCAAGTTGATATTTTACTACGTTTCTTATATATAGTATATGTAAAAAAAAGGATAAGCATGTTTCTTTCATAAAAATATCCGCTCACACATCGCTGTAAAGATAGCTGTGTTTGGCGGATAGATTTGACGATTTTATAGCTCTTACTGAAGGGTTTTAATATCTTTTATCATATCATCATAAGGAGGATCAGTCACTCCCTGATAAGATTTTTGAACCACTCCATCTTTGTCAATTAGAAAAAAATACGTACCGTGAATAACCTGCGGATCTTCTTGCGGCTTTTTCACAATCATCTTAAATTGATCCAGCGCAAACTTTTCAATTTCCGCTTGTTTATAGCCCGTTAAGAAATCCCAATTCGAAAAATCAGCGCCAAATTTAGTCGCATAGTCCTTCATTTTCTGAGGAGTGTCCACTTCAGGGTCTACGCTAAATGAAACAAAGCGAACGTCCAGACCTTCATCCTTAGCCATTTTTTGTAATTTAGCCATATGAGCCGTCATTGGGGGACATACGGTTTCGCAGCTTGTGAAGATAAAGTTAGCTACCCAAACGTTCCCTTTCAGCTGACTTAGCCCTACTTTCTTTTGATCTTGGTTAACATAAGAAAAAGAGTCCATCTTCCAATTAAGCGGATTTTCTATTTTGGAACCACAGGCTGTTAACATCATGCAACTAATAAGCAGTAAAAAAAACAATTTATAAGACCAGCTTTTCATATGTTCCTCCTGCACGGTTAAAGTTTAGTCATAGCTAGGGAAAATCAAGATAAACGTTGAACCTTTTCCTGGTATGCTTTCCACTTCAATTCTTCCATTCATTTGTTCCACCAGTTGATAAGAAACCATCAGACCAATCCCTGTTCCTTTTTCTTTTAAAGAATAAAACGCTGTTCCTAGCCGGTTCACTTGTTCACTGGTCATGCCTATACCAGTATCTTCAATTTGAATATGTACATGCCCTTCTCGCTTGTAAAGCCCCACTCGAAGCGTTCCCCCAGCTCTCATGGCTTCAATTCCATTTTTCATAATATTAAGCAGAACTTGATTCAATTCGTTTCGGCTGCCGCGAACATACATCTCTTCTTTTGCGTCTAATTCTATGAGTATATTGTTTGTTAATAAAGCATAAGAAGATAATAAATCTACTAAGCTTGTAATACACTCCAAGCAGTTAATAAAACGATGCTGGTGAACATCCGGCTTGGCTAACGATAAATAGTCATGAATAATCGCTTCTGCTCTGTCCATTTCATTAATCATAAGATGAATGTAACTTAATTCAGTGTTTGAAAGCTTTGTGTTATCTTGAAACAGCTGCAAAAACCCTTTTACCACCGTCATAGGATTTCGAATTTCATGCGCTACAGAAGCAGCTAATTGGCCAATTGCATTCATTTTCTCCGCTCGCTGCAATTCCTTTTGCATCCTCGTTTTTTCCATAATAACTTCCAATTCATCAATCGCTTTGGTAATTCCGTCTTTTGTATGACTGAGATCTGTTTCTACATTCAGGTGTTCTTTTGTTACTGACACTTGATGAAAAAGCTGCTGCAGCCGCTCGGTCATTTCATTAAATCTTGTGTGTACATTCCCTAACTCAGAATCATCTTCGTGTGTCAGCTTCACATCAAATTTCCCTTGACTCACCGCTTGAATTCCTTCTATTAATTCCCCAAGGGGCGACATTAATCGCCTTAGTCCCCAGTCTTGAATCACAATAATGAAGGTAAACAGAAGCGTAAACGCAACGACCAAAGACACAATTAAACGTTTTTGATAGATATAGATAGCGCTTGCATCTACATCTACACCAAGAATAGCCACAACTTTTCCAGAGCTGTTTGTAATAGGCGATAAAACGGTTATCCACGTCCCGAATTCGTCTTTGTATGTAGATGTTACGATATTTTTCTTTTTTCGTTCTGCTTCCTTAAATGATTTGTAAAATTCTTCTCCCCCATAATAAATCATGGACGGCTCTAGCGATTGCTTAATTTTCTTATTCGCTGTTACGATAATCTTATTTCCATGCGATTTGAATTTTTCGGTCGTCATAATATATCCCTGCAAGTACGACGGATGCAATTCATAAATCTTTCTGAACTGCTTTTCTAGCTCGTCTTTTTCAGGAATCGGCCCGTTCCTTGAATCCACTGCTGCTATTACGTCTTGTTTAGATAAAGACTCCCTCCATAAATCGGCCATAATTAACACATGCTGCGTTAACGTCTCTTTTGCCATTTTTTTTTGAACTTGATAGCTAATGGCTAAAGAAATGACTCCAAGGGCAACTACAATTAAAGTAGAAAATAAAACCGTTTTGTTAAACACACTCAAATTTCGAATATATTTTTTCATCGGTATACTCCGGATTCAAAAGAATAGTAACCAGCACAGCATTCGCTGGTAGAAAGTTGATTCTATTATATCACACGTTCGTCCACTTCTCTTTCTCCTTTTTCCAAAAAAGAGAAAGCCAAAAAAGTGACTTGCAAAAAGCAACTCACTTTATTCAGCAAAATACATAAAACCAATTGCACCAATACCCGTATGCGTCGAGATAATAGGCGTCGTATCTTCAATCGAAAATTGCGTATAGCCTCTTGCCTTCACGATTGATTCTTTTAGCTTAGAAGCGAGCCCAAGTCCATCTGCATGTACAAGCCCTACTCCTTTAATACTTTTTCCTTCTGTATGCTCTTCGAACTGCTTCGTTAAAAACTTAACAATTTGAGAATGACTGCGCACTTTAGCAACAGGAGTATATACTCCGTCAGCTAGGGAAGCAATTGGCTTAATATTTAAAAGAGAACCGATTAGCCCTTTTCCACGTCCAATACGTCCACCTTTAACCAAATTTTCAAGCGTATCGACTACGACAAAAAGATTCGTATTTTGACGCACCTCTTCCAAGCGCGCGACAATTTCTTCTACCGTATGCCCCTCTTCAATCATTTTCACCGCTTCAAAGACTTGAAACGAAAGAGCTTTTGTAATGTACATAGAATCGACAACGGTGATATTTCCTTCTACCATTTGAGCCGCGCTTTCAGCTGCTCGAACGGTTCCGCTCATTCCTCCAGTCATATGAATGGAAATGACGTCATACCCTTCACTCACTAATCGTTCATATACTTCAACAAAAGAACCAATAGCCGGCTGAGAGCTTTTTGGTAATTCTTTTGAATTTTTCATTTTTTCAATAAAATCTGTCGGCGTTAATTCCACGCGATCCAAATATGTTTCATTATCAATATTAATACATAAAGGTATCATCTCAATACCGTATTTTTCAGCTTCTTCCAACGTTAAATCAATTGTTGAATCCGTTACCACTTTAATTTTCGACATGTGTTCACCCCTATAAGATGCATTGCAGACTAGTATAACATGAACGCTTACAACAATATAGTTATAATAGAATGCAAGTTTTGCTAATTCGTAAAATGCATGTTCAACCTTTTAGATCAACAAAAAAAGTTGACTCTGCTGAAATATTCAGAAAAGTCAACTTTTACGTTTATGCATTATGCTTTAATACATGAGACTTAAAGAGCTGTTCGTAATCTTTCCATTTCAGCACGCGTTTTAAATATTCTTGAAACGAGTAGGTTTGCTTCGGAACTGATTCGTTCGTGATTTGTCTAATAAATAAATCAAGTTTTGCAGATAACATGAACCGAAACGTGCTATTTTCCTCTAAAACTGGAATTTCAGTAATTTTTACTTTTTGACCATTGACATGTTTAAATTCAAGGCTTTTTAATAGCAAGGCGATCAACCCTCTTTTTACCCGTTTATTTTATTATAATGCTTGAGGTACTTTCTGTCTTGATAAAATAAAAAGAAAACACAAATATTTTTTAAAATAAAAATGCTTCATCAACTTATTCGACAGTTGATGAAGCATTCCTTTTTAAAACGACCTTCTATTTAAATAAATAAGTGAAACAAGTTGCTTTCTTTATTAATTTCTGTGTAAGGAAATCCTTTTTTATCCATACGATTAATTAGTGGATAATAATCTTCTTTATGCTTAAGCTCGATTCCCACAAGTGCAGGCCCGCTGTCTTTGTTATTCTTTTTCGTATACTCAAAGCGCGAAATATCGTCTGTCGGTCCAAGCACTTCGTCTAAAAATTCACGAAGAGCTCCTGCGCGCTGAGGGAAGTTAACGATAAAATAATGCTGTAATCCTTCATAAATCATCGAACGTTCTTTGATTTCTTGCATACGTCCAATGTCATTGTTGCCTCCGCTGATGACGCAAACAACCGTTTTTCCTTTAATTTGCTCACGGTATGAGTCAAGAGCAGCAATCGAAAGAGCTCCTGCTGGTTCTGCTACAATCGCATTTTCATTGTATAGAGATAAAATGGTTGTGCAAACCTTGCCTTCAGGAACAACTACAATATCGTCCACAAGCTCTTTACTGATGTCATACGGAAGCGTTCCAACTGTTTTAACAGCTGCTCCGTCTACAAATGGATCGATTGCCGGTAGCGTCACTACATTTCCATTTGCTAAAGATGTCTGCATACCAGGCGCGCCTGCTGGTTCTACCCCAATCACAGCTGTTTGAGGCGAGATGCTTTTTACGTATGTGCCGACACCGGAAATTAATCCGCCCCCGCCGATACCCGCAAATACGTAGTCAATTTCATCTTCACAGTCATTGAACATTTCAACGGCTACTGTACCCTGTCCTGCAATAACGTCTACATCATTAAATGGATGAATAAATGTTCGATGCTCCTCTTCACTGCATGCAATAGCTTGTTCATAAGAATCATCAAACGTATCTCCGATTAGTACGACCTTTACGTTATCTTTGCCTAGAAATTTCACTTGATTAATTTTTTGGCGTGGCGTTGTGCTCGGCATAAAGATTTTACCATCGATATTTAAATGACGGCACGCATATGCTACACCTTGTGCGTGGTTTCCTGCACTTGCACAGGCAATTCCATTTTCTAATTCTTCTGGGGATAACTTTTTGATTCGATTGTACGCACCGCGGATTTTAAATGAGCGCACCACCTGTAAATCCTCACGTTTTAAATAAATATTACATTCATATCGTTCAGACAAAACGTCATTACGCTGTAGTGGTGTATGCACAACAACATCTTTAATCAATTGATTTGCAATCATGATGTCCTCTAAATGTACGTGTTTTGTTCGATTATCTACTTGTTGTTTCATAACCAACTTCCTTCCTCTTCTACCATTATTAATTTGTACATTATATCACATAAAATTTAGAAAAATCATTATTTTTCATTAATAATGACTAAAAAAACTTTTCTAACTATTTTACTGTCCACATACTTTACATATGTTTAGCAAACGCTAAATAGACTTACAAAATTGCCCATACTTTCTACATGCAGCTGATGCTATAACAGGTATAAATTAAGAAAGGTTGTGGAATAAATGGAGTTTTCACTTCAAAGTTATGAAAGTGCCATTCCGTGCGAAGTAGTTGCAGATGAAGAAAACGGTAGATATATGCTTCGCAAAGCAGATACAAGCGGAGAAGTTTTTAATACACCAAGCGAGCTGATTCAATGGATTGAAGCAAACTGGAGCGCTGAACAGTTTGTTAGCACAGCCGCTTTTCACGAAATGATGAAGCAATTAAAATCAATATAAAAAGAGATTGAGACATAACGAAATAGACCCCACCTAAAGACGTCTAATATGAATCGGTTTTTACACCGCAGTTGATTTCCGTGCAAGACTTCGCTTTCCGCGGGCGGTGAGCCTCCTCATTGCTTCCGCTCCCGCCTGAGTCTTCGCCTTGCCCTCCAATCAACTGCTAAAAGCACCTACAGACATGAAACCTACGTTCACCATCACAAAGAAAGGTCCGAACGATGAATCGTTCGGATCTTTCTTCAACTACCATACTTTTGTCCCAGACTCGCATTTTTTTAATAAGGGAAATCAGCTTCGCTCGTATACGGTAAAATAATAAGTGTAGGGATTTTTTTCATCTTTAATTCCTTGCTGCTTCGAAATAACTTTCCATTCGCTCAAATCAATCGCAGGAAAATGTGTATCGCCGTCAAAAGATTCTTCAATATGCGTAATATAAAGTCGGTTTGCAACGTCTAATGTTTGCTCATACAGAGTAGCTCCACCAATCACAAAGAGCTCGTCTTCTTTTTCAGCATCTAATGCTTCTAGTTCCTCAACTGAATGAATAACGGTTGCTCCTTCTTGCTGATAATCTTTTTGACGCGTAAGAACCACATTTTCGCGATTAGGGAGCGGTCGTCCAATTGATTCAAATGTTTTTCTTCCCATTACAATCGTATGACTCGTTGTGATGCGCTTGAAATACTTTAAATCTTCCGGAAGACGCCATGGCAAATCATTCTCTTTACCAATCAGCCTATTTTGATCCATTGCGACAATGAGGGAAATCATACGCTCACAGCTCCTTTAATGTGAGGATGCGCATTATAATCTACTAACTCAAAGTCTTCAAATTTAAAGTCAAAAATTGATTTTACGTCTGGATTGATTTTCATTTTTGGTAATGCATGAGGCTCGCGCGTCAACTGCAGGTTTACTTGTTCGATGTGATTGCTGTAGATATGCGCATCACCAAACGTATGAACAAAATCACCCGGCTCTAAATCACACACTTGTGCCACCATCATTGTAAGCAGCGCATATGAAGCTATATTAAACGGTACGCCTAGGAAAATATCAGCTGAGCGCTGATACAATTGACAAGACAATTTGCCGTCCGCTACATAAAACTGAAATAAGCAGTGACAAGGCGGCAAAGCCATATTGTCTACATCAGATACATTCCAGGCGCTTACCATTAAGCGGCGCGAATCAGGATTGTTTTTGATTTGATTAATAACATTTGTAATTTGATCAATTTTTTCGCCGTCCGGCGTTGGCCATGAACGCCACTGATGGCCATATACAGGGCCAAGCTCGCCGTTTTCATCCGCCCATTCATTCCAAATGCGCACGCCGTTATCTTGTAAATACTTAACGTTTGTATCTCCTTGTAAAAACCAAAGCAGTTCATGAATAATTGATTTCAAATGAAGTTTTTTTGTCGTTAATACCGGGAAACCTTCTTGTAAATTAAAACGCATTTGATAGCCAAATGTGCTAATTGTACCTGTTCCTGTCCGATCTTCTTTTTTTGTTCCATTTGCTAACACATGCTCGCAAAGTTCAAGATATTGTTTCACTTCCGACACTTCCTTTATTAAAAAGTCCTTTTCTATTGTATAAGTGTTCACGCGCTAAGTAAACAACTAAATCTCAGCTCATATAGAAAAGTTCTTTATCATGTAGGTACGCGATTTCCCCGAAAAAAAAACGAGAATGAGACCCAATGAAACCTACGTTTACCATGACCATAAAAAAATCCGAACGAATTTCATTCTCTCTCAAGAATCTCGATTCATCGTTCGGATCTTCCTTCGGCTAAACTACTTTTTAACAGCTTAGTCTTTGTTAATTAAATACAATTGTGCGGTTTTCATGCACTAAAATGCGGTCTTCTAAGTGCCATTTCACAGCGCGTGCAAGCACCGTACGTTCAATTAAGCGGCCTTTTTTCTTTAAGTCATCCGCATCATCACGGTGATTCACGCGTTCAATATCTTGTTCAATAATTGGTCCTTCATCCAAGTCGTCCGTTACATAGTGAGACGTAGCACCAATTAATTTTACGCCTCGTTGATATGCACGTTCATATGGACGTGCTCCAATGAATGCCGGTAAGAATGAATGGTGAATATTAATAATGCGATACGGATTTTCAGCCACAAAGGTCGGCGTTAAAATTTGCATATAACGCGCTAAGATAATTACATCAATATCATAATCTTTTAATACTTGAAGCTGTTTTGCTTCTGCTTCTTGACGAATGTCTTTTGTCGCTGGTATATGCTTAAATGGAATGCCAAACGATTCAACTACTTCGCGCGCATCTTCGTGATTGCTTACAACGACAGCGATGTCTGTCATCAAGTCTCCGCTTTCCCACGCCCACAGCAGCTCTAGCAGACAGTGAGGCTCTTTTGACACAAAAATAGCTGTTTTTTTCAAATTATGAGCATATGTAAACTGCCAGTTCATCGAAAATGTATCGGCAATCTTTTTGAAGCTTTCTTCTAGCTTTACTTCTTTAGCTAATAAATCCTCACATTCAAATTCGAAACGGATAAAAAACATGCCGCCTTCATGGTTTGTTGAATGTTGACTTGATTCTACAATATTTGCACCGTGCTCATGTAAAAACGTAGACACAGCGGCTACAATACCCGGTTTGTCCGGACAGCTAATTAGCAGCCGACCTCGGTTTTTATATTTCTCTTTATATGAAGTTAAATGTTTTTGAATATGCGATTTCATGTAATTCCCTCTCTTTTTTTAAATATACAGACAATTGTACCATTATCCTTGTAGCGATGCGACATTGAAATAAGGCTTTGACAAAAGAAAGCCGAAACGTTTGCTTCGGCTTGCGTATTTGTTGTTCTACCATCTACTCCATCAAATCGTTCATTCACTGATCTTTACGTTCTACACATACATAAAATGAGTGTTTCCTAAAGTGCTGCAGCTCATCCCCTTCGCTTCCTGCTTTTCCTTATTATTGCACGGCTTTTTCACTAACTTCATGCAAGGCATTCCTCACCGTACCATATTCGCTTGCGTGAGGACGATCTCCGTCATCTTCGTATCCGTAATCAAACATTCGATTTCGATTTAACGTTAATTTCGTAATGGTTGGACGTAATAAATCAAACAGTTCAAATCGTTTTTTCAAATGTGGAAATGATGCTTGATAATGCAAGATTTCTGCTCGTACACTTTTCCAAAAGTCTGCTTCTTCTACACCTTCATGCTCTTCTAAGATGCTTGCTAAATAGCGGAAGTGACAAACAAATAACCCTGTTAAAATAAACTGCGTCAATCCTTCCGGCTCTTCGCTGCGCAGCACTTCTTTTAATTCAAAAGATAGCTGCTGCAGTTCTTCAAACGGCTGATCGCTAATATTCACGTCGTCTACAAAATCCTTCATAATAATTCGAACGGGCTTGTTGTTTTTAAGAACCAGTACCGTATTTTGACCGTGCGGGGAAAATACAGTGCCGTATTGATACAAGTAATGAAGTAGCGGCGGCAACACAGCGCTGGTTAGCGCATCAATCCACTCGTTAGGAGTTAAGCCTGACTTTTCAATATATGACGAAACTAAAGCTTTCCCTTTACTGTCAACATGTAAAAGCGCAGCTAGCGTAATCGCATGCTCTCCTTCTTCTAGCTCTTGATAAATGCTTTCACGCCAAACGACTCCAAGCATCTCTAGATACTGATAAGGCGCATTTTTAATAGAAGCGAACGTCGGCTGAGTTACGTTTAACGTAGCCACTTCACCTAAAAGTCCTACTTTGCACGTATCTTTTAAAAACGCATCGCGATCTCGTATGCCTTTAATGTGCTGAGTGACTTGAGGTGCAATGACCGTCCGCTCACTTGGAAGCCCTCTGTATACAAGGGTATTTAATATACTCATGGGAAGCTTTACATGATATTTATCTCGATTTGTTGTATTCACAAATGTCCGAATCGACTGCTGAGGAAAGTATTGATCTTCACCTTCTCCTAACGGAACAATTAAATCATTTGCAATGTATTCAGCGAATAAAGGAACAATTACGTTCATCCACTGCCATTCATGAACGGGAATATAATAATAGTCCGCTTTCGAAAGGCCTTGGCTTGTTAATTCTTTTTCAAATTCAGCTAGCCTCTCACCGCTTAGCTCCTGCTTCATAACATCATCAAAGCCGAGGGTATCCAACGAATGAAATGAAGCAATTTGCTTCTCTACAGCAATCCATGAAAGCTGAATTTCTTGTTTTTGCTCAGGCGCAAACCGAAGATAGTCATCATAACCAAACCCAATGCGCCCTTTATTATACGTAATCCAAGGATGTCCCGTCATTTCACCTTCTAGCTCTGCGTAATCCATATCTGCTAATTCATCAGCTGATTTTCGATTTTGTAAATGCAAATCTGCTATTAATGTATGAAAATATTCTTTTGCTAAGTGACCTGCGGTTGAGCTAGACATTCCTTTGTCTTCAGATAGGCTAATTAACAGCTGCAAGGCCTCCGAAAATGTAGGGGTTGACGTTTTAGATGTCAACTTAATACTTTCTGGTAGTACAGAAAAACTGTCAAACAATCGTTGTTTCGCTTGATATGTATACGTAACGCCCCGGTGATCTTCCCATCGATACGTGGCAAGCGCACCCTGCTTTTGCAGCTGTTTTGGCTCAATAATATTTTCATACATAAATTCCTGCAGCATTTTAGCTAAAAGCTGTCGATTTGCTTTTTCCCATGATTGCTTATTAAATACGGAAAGATTCGTTTCTTTGATTTTCATCCTTCATTCTCCTTTACTTGTCTTAGAATAGGGATTGTTTTATTACGCAGCGGCATTACAGCGCTAGCAGCTAGCAAAGCAGCTGCTCCCGCTACTAAAGGAAATGCCAAATCCACTTTGCTGATTTCTAATGCTACAATCGGTGCAATCAGCAGAGCGATATTTTGAACAGCAATAAGCCAGCTGTAATAGTAAGCAGCCGCTTCTTTACTTTTTCGAAATAAATAGATATCCAGTATAACCATGCTGAGATAAAACCCGGCTCCATATAAAATTCGGCTGATAATAAACACGCTGAGATGATCAGCATATGCCTGCAAACACAGCACCAAAACACTAGCACCCGTTATGCCATAAAAAAGCGGTATAACGTTGCCGTTCAATAGTTTGGTAGGTACCGTAAGCTTTAAGACAATCGCCATAATACTCGGCATCGCATACAGCAAAGCGCCGCCTTGACTGCTCATGCCATATGTTTCATGTGTAAACAATGTAAAATAAGGGCGAATGACATTGTGCCCAAGGTAAAAAAAGAAAATCGCCAGCAAATAAAAAAAGATGGGCTCGTTTATGCTTTGAATGGATGCCGGTGTTTTTTCTGCTTTTAAAGGTAATGCTTTTCTTGTTAAGAGCCATACGGCCAGTACCATATCAATTAAAGCAAAGTATTGATATACGTTAAGCGGCATTTCCCATGCAATAACCGTACTTCCAAACAAGCTAGCGACAATAATCGCCGTATGAACAATAAATACATACGTTGTTGCAGCACTTGCCTTTTTCTGTCCTTTTTTCATGCCGCCTACTAAATAGGGGTACAAAAGATATAAACTGCTTTGAAATAGGAGCAGCACTAAGGAAGTAGCTAAAAATCCATAAAAAGTAGAAACTTCGCTCAAAATGACTTTAATTAAGGCCGTCATTAAAAGTGACGTTACAACTACATATTTTACGTTCCATTTCTTAAACAGCATTCCCCATAAAGGTGTCATAACAATGACCACAATCCGGCAGCAAATAATGAAAAAAGACGTCATCGCCACTCCATCTACATGAAATGCATGTGTAAAATACTGTGGATAAAATGGTGATAATAATACTTCTGACGTCATGGTCATAAACAAGCAGATAAAAACAAAGCGCGGAGAAATCATTTCTTAAAATCCGAACTTTTGGAAAACAGTATTTTTATATATTTTGTACACGCTTTTGCCTGCAATTTGGTTAATCAAAACAGCATTGCGATAAGCGCCTAAACCTAAGTCCGGTGCTCCAACTCCGTGTGTATGAAGCTCTCCGTTTTGCACAAATAGCGGGGCTCCTTTCTTCTTCATCTCAACTTGATAGCGTTCGTTAATTTTCAGCTGGCCTTTTTCATCGAATAGTACATGTTCTTTTAAACCTTCCATAAAAGCAGGCTCTTTTGCATGATAGCCAGTAGCCATAATGACAATTTCACTTTCTTCTTTTTCAAATGAGTCCTGCTCGTATTGGTGAAGAGTCAGAAGATGTGTATCGTTTATCTTTTCAACGCCTGCAAGTTCCGTAAGCGCGCGCATCGTTAGAGGCACTTCTTTTCCTCCAATTGTTCGTTCGTAAATCAAATCATAAATATTCCCGATTGTTTCAAAGCTTATTCCTTTATAGAGGAGAGCTTGATTTCGTAAAACGCTCTCTTTTTTCTCTTCGGGCAATCTGTAAAAATAGCGGGTATAATCCGGTGAAAAATGTTCAAGGCCAAGCTTTGAATATTCCATTGGATAAAAACCTTTTGAGCGCGTATACCAATTCAGCTTATACTCAAACTCAGGCTGCTGTTGAAGTAAATCATAGACAATTTCAGCTGCACTTTGACCAGAGCCAATTACGGTTATGCTTTTAGCCTGCAGCGTTTGCTGACGCTTCATTTTGTAATGAGCGGAGTGATAAAACGTATCGCTTGCCACTGTTTGAAAGTCTCTTGGCACTACGGGCTGCGTACCTACTCCAGTAACAAGATGATAGCTGTAATAGGTATAAAGCTTTCCTTCTTTTTCAACTGTTACTTCGTAGTAAGGCTTAGCGTCTTCATGCATTTTTACTTCTTTTACTGTGCTGTTAAATTCAAGCCCACTCAGCTGGCTCGCTACCCAGCGGCAATAGTGATTGTATTCATTTCTCGGAATATGAAACTTTTCAAAGAAATAAAACTGATACAAGCGCTCATGCTCATGCAAATAATTTAAGAACGTGTATGGACTCTTCGGATCCACCATCGTGACCACATCTGCCATAAACGGCACTTGAAGTGTTGTCCCTTCTAAAAGCATTCCTGGATGCCAATTAAACTCATCCTTTTGTTCAAAACATTTATATGTACAATCTTTTTTATCAATTAAAGCGGCTAATCCTAAATTAAATGGACCAACTCCTACTCCAATTACGTCTAAAATGTCCCGTTGTTCCATTCGCTCCACCTTCTTTCAAATACTTCTCTTTCACATTTCATCAGTACACCCGTTTTATCAGGCAGCGACACTTCTTTCATGAATTGAAACCCGCATTTTTTAAATACTGCAATCATTTTTTCATTTCGTCTATCTGGCTCCGCTATTACTTTAGCAGTGTCTGCTACGTTAAACTTATGCTTTAGCAAACTAAGAAGGAGCGGATAAATATAGCCTTTTCCTAAAAAAGCAGGTTCTCCAATCAATAAATGAATTCCTTGATCTCCTTTTTCATAAGGATAATAGTTACTGATTATGTCACCTTCAACCATATAAGATTCCCAATAGCTCATAGGTACACCATCAATTTCTCCGATTAGCAGCTTTTGATGAGAATCAGCTAGAAATGTTTTTAAATGCTGCTCGTACGCCTGTTTTGAAATATTTAAATTCCAATACGGAATAACATGCGGTTCATGCATCCACTTGTACAGCCGTTCGAAATCTTTTGCAAAAGAAACAGAGCGAAAGGTAATGCTCTGCTCCTTTTGCTGAATCATAAATGGATACTGCGTTTGCAAGGCTGATTTCATACACGTACACCTGCAGATTCGAACAATGGATTCTCGACATTTACATAAACAGACTGTGTTTCAAGAGATCCTACCAGCTCATCCATATCATGAACGCGCGTTAAGAAGTTGGCTTTGCAAGGAAGCACTTTCTCTTCTAACATTGATGAAACAAGCCCTGTATGATCATTTTCTTTGTACATCTCGATCTCTTGTCGCAAAATCAATAGCAGATCTGATTCTTGAGCGAGGCCAGCTGCACCAAAAGCGTTAACTAATCCTAAAATATGATTAAAAAATACGTAATAACGAAATCTTTCTTCTGCTACAGCGTCATCACAGACCGTATCGCTTTCTCCGTTTAAGGAAGGAAGCAGCTTGCGAAGCTCTTGTTCCTTTGATTTCATAAAGTAATAGCCTTGGTTATCGCGGTAGTAAAACACCGATGGATATCCGTTTTCATCAAGTTTAATAACGGAGTTTTGCTGATGAGCTTCCAGCGCAATTCCTTTTTGAGTGTAAAGCCACATCATAGGATGAAAAGATACGTCTAAATAGCGTTTAAACCAGCGCTTGCTTACATCTTCAGTCGTGCTATTTTCACTTGCAGCAATGTGATGAATAATATTTTCAATTTGAGAAGCTTCTCCAAACACATGATCTTGACACAAACTGGCTAGAAGTGTTGTACGATCCCCTTGCTTACCTTGAAAAGGATTGCTTCGAATCATAACTTCAAATCCAAGCTCCTTTTCTCCAAGCGTGATGTAAGCAGGGTCTTCAATTACTTGAAAAGCCGGATGATTTTCGTGAAGCTCCGCCTGTAATCCCTTTTGCAATAAACGGCTAACTTCTACCCCTCTGCTTAATTCTTTGCGTTTGTTCACTCTCAGTGAATTAGTGATTTTTACCGGAATGGAAAATTTATACATCACATCTGCATTGTTACTGTATACGGTTCGAACAGACGAAGTCGGATAAAACGGCTGACCGTGTGGCCCTAGATAAGCAAGCCTGCCTTTTTGAATCCATTGGCACACTTCTTCTTTTCCTAAAAGATAACGAGCTTGTAGCGGATGCATAGGTATAAGTGAATAATCGTCCGCTTGGCAATAAGACTGTATGAATTCTTCAGAAACCGTCTTATCTTTTTTCAGCTGCTCTTTAATAAGCTGTGAAGCGGTTTGATTTCCAGCGGACTGTTCTGCAACGAGAGATGCATGCGCTTTAAAATAATGAAGCTGAAATTCCCCGTTCACTTCAGGTCCAAATACCTCTTCTTCTTCAGGTAATATCCCTTGGCGGCTTTTAGGTGTTGGATGCAGCTGGTGCCCAATAAGCAGGGACTGTTCAGATTCTAAGAACGTTTTGTCCCATTTATAGCACGTTTCTAACTCTTTCTGCCTTTTTTCAATGAATAATTTCATATTTTCATAGCTTAATAGAACACGTATAATTAGCTCATTTACTTGTACTAAATGATCCGTTACTTCTTTTAAAAGAAAGGCCAAAAGAGTGACGATATCTAACTCCTTAATCTCCTCTTGCTGAATACGATAAGAAAAGTTTGAAAAGAACAAGTGACGTCCGGTGGCTGAGCGGTACTTTACTGGAAAGTAAAGAGTTACCGGCTGTTTTTCTAGTCTAAGAACGAGCGTTTCCTCACTTTTTATTTCTGAAACGGACTGCCATACTCCCTTACCTGTCTCTCGAATATAGCAATTAATAATGTTTTGCATCGTAATAAAATTAGCCGATAACTGAGCGTTCACGTAATCGCTCCTCCTTTTTCTCCAACTGTTTGCCTAAAGCAACAACTTCCTCTAAATGAGTGACAACAGAATCAAATGTAATCATAGGATTTAACATCGTTAGTTTTAAATAGACTCGTTCTTTATGCTTTGTTTTTGCCATGATAAACGTGCCTTTTTCGTATAAGTGCTGCTGAATAAGCTGATTCAACCTATTTTCATAATGCTGCTGCTTTTGACAATCACTATATAAAATATCTGGTACATAGCGAAAGACAACCGCGTTCATATAAGGGTCATTTAACACTTCTACATTCCTTTGTTTTTGTAAGTAGTCAGCTGTTTGCTTAGCAGTTTCAATCGTGTGGTCAACCATTTCTCCGTATTCATTTGCACCTACTGCACCGAAAGTAAGCCAGAGCTTCAAGGCGTCAAACCGCTTTGTCGTTTGAATGCTGCGGTCTACTAAGTGCACATGCTCATCTTCTTCAGGATTTAAATAATCTGCATGAAGCTGAATGTGTTTAAACATAGCTGAATTTTTCAGCAAAAATGCTCCGCAGCTTACAGGCTGATAAAACCATTTATGAAAATCCATCGTAATAGAATCTGCTCGTTCAAGAGCTTTTAAGCGTTCACGATATTTATGCGAAAATAGCAGCGCTCCTCCATAAGCGGCGTCAGCATGGAGCCAGAGCCCTTCTTTTTTAGCAAGCTCACTTATTTCAAAAAGAGGATCTACGCTCCCAAAATCTGTTGTACCTGCCGTTGCTACAATAGCAAAGGGAAGGTTGCCCTGAGCTTTCACTTCCTGTATTGCTTCTTCTAAGCTTTTTATATCCATTTCATGCTGCTCATTGCACTTTACACTCACCACTGCACGCATGCCCAGCCCAAGCTGAGCTGCAGATTGTTGCACCGTAAAGTGCGCTTTTTCCGAGCAGAAAATCCGCAGTTTTTTAGCTTGGAACGGTAAGCCTTCTTTACTAACATCCATTGAAAAGGCAGAATGGCAATATTCATTACGAGCAAGCAGGAGTCCCATATAATTTGACTGCGTCCCTCCGCTTGTAAAAATGCCTGAAGATGAGCTTGGATAACCAATTTGTTGTGTTAACTCATCAATCACTTTATCTTCTATATACGTAGCTGCCGGACTTTGATCCCACGAGTCCATAGATTGATTCAAAGCAGAAATCATCACTTCCGCAGCAAGAGCCGGTATAATCGGAGGGCAATGCAAGTGCGCCATTGCTCCGGGATGCGAAATATGAAGCGAATGATTCATCACTACTGCTTGTACGTTATCAAATAAATCTTCTAGCGGCTGTTCGTGCTTGCTAAAATAGACAGAACGATTGACTAAGTTTGACAGCTCTTCAACGTCGATGTGAGTATAAGCGGACTTTAATTCATAGTAGTGACGTTTGATCATCTCAGTCATTCCGCCTATCATCGCTTCATAATTCTCGAGGCTTTCCTTTGTTGATGATAAAAACCACTTTTCAAACGGTGCCATTCTATTTATTCACCCACTTCTCTTCTGCTGCTTTTACCGCTTCTTCAAATTTCGTTAATATTTCATCCGTTTGTTGTTTTGTTAAAATTAATGGAGGAAGCAAACGAATAACAGCACCATGCCTTCCACCGACTTCTAAAATGACGCCTCTGTCAAAACATTCTTTTTGAATCAGCTTAGCTAACTCACCGTTTGCAGGATGACTGCCGATTTTATTAGCCGGCTTTGTCGCGTCGATGATTTCAACACCCAGCATCAAACCTCTTCCGCGTACATCCCCAATCGACAATACTTGCTTTTGAATATGTCTTAGCTGGCTTTGAATGTAGGCTCCCAACTCGTGAGCATGCGCAGGTAAGTTTTCTTGTTTTATAAATTGCAGAGTAGCCCGTCCTGTAGCCATTGCAAGCTGATTTCCTCTAAAGGTGCCGATATGTGCACCTGCTTCCCATTGATCAAGCCTTTTATCATACAGAACAACGGATAATGGAAGGCTTCCTCCAATTGCTTTAGACAGTACTAATACATCCGGTTCGATATCAGCGTGCTCAAATGCATACAGTTTTCCTGTTCGTCCAATTCCAGTTTGAACTTCATCCACAATAAGCGGAATATCTCGTTCTTTTGTAATTCGGCGAAGCTCTTTTAACCACGGAATCGGTGCTGGAACAGAACCTCCTTCTCCTTGTACAATTTCTACTACAACACCCGCTGGAGTCACAATTCCGCTTTCAGGATCATCCAGCATATTTTCAATATATGTACTAATATACGTGTGTCCTTCAGCACCTACGCCAAAAGGGCAGCGATATTCATATGGGTAGGGTAAAAAATGTGTATCTGGCACTAGCGCATGAATGTGCTTTTTTGGACTCGTTGTACCGCTGATGCTTAATGTTCCGTGTGTGGAGCCGTGATATCCCCCTTGAAAAGATAAAATCGTTCGGTTGCCTGTTGCTGTTTTCACAAGTTTCAAAGCCGCTTCAATTGCGTCTCCTCCAGTGGGACCGCAAAACTGAATTTTCGCTTTGTTTGCGAAATTTTCCGGCAAACTAGCGAACACTTCATCGATAAAAGCTTCTTTTACAGGCGTTGTTAAATCTAATGTATGTAAAGGAATAGATTTTGCTAAAACGTCTTGAATTGCTTCATGAACTACGTGATGGTTATGACCAAGAGCAAGTGTGCCGGCTCCGGCTAAACAATCAATATACTCTTTTCCATCCATATCCGTGATCACGGCGCCTTTTGCCTGTTTAATCGCAATAGGAAGGCGTCTAGGATAAGATCTTGCATTGGATTCTCGTTCATTTTGCATAGCAAGCAGCATTTCGTTTGATGTAAGTTGTTTCGTTGACGTTGACATATCATATCCTCCTGTTTGTTCGATTGATAATGATTTTCATTAACAATTACAACAATAAATGATAATGATTATCACTGTCAATAATTATTCTGAAAATATGAAATTATTCCTATTTCACTCTACAGTCGGAAAAACGCAGTATTTCTCTTATGTATCAAGGGTTAAAAGAGTTTTATGTTGTTTTCCAATTAGGGAAAACTATGTAATAAGTCCCTTTCTATTTCCAAATAAAAAAGTGCTACAATTTCTTGTAGCACTTCTGTTACTTTTGTTTATTCATCGTCTCTTTTGCAGCTTTTACACTCCTTGGGTCAAGCGGTTTCGTATACTGACAATTTACTCGAACCCCTGAACCAATACGAATTTCTTTCACGGGAGTAACGGATAAGAACGCTTGAAGATTTTCAGGCTTCAGCCCTTTTGTCCCGATTAAAATAATATCTTTATCTTTCATTCTTCTTAACAGCTTTTTAATATGAGGAATACCGTTTAGCGCACTTTTATCCGCTCCCGAAGTCATAACACGCTGAATTTGCTTATAGCTTAAAAGCGTTTCAAGCGCCTTTTCTTGATCACTGATTTCATCAAACGCTAAATGAAACGTTACGTTCATTTCTCCTGCCGCATCCAGCAGTCGCTTTAAAGCTTGCTCATCGATAATTTTGTCTTCTGTTAAACAGCCAATTTCAATTCCATCAATGCCAATTTCTCTTGCATAGTGAATATCTTCAATCATTGTTTGCAAATCATCTTCATCATATTGAAAAGATTGATTATGTGGACGGATCATCACAAATATTGGGATATGTATCGTTTCTTTCACTTTTTTCATCAAACCGTAGCTTGGGGTTAAGCCGCCTTCACCGATTCCAGTTACAAGACTTATACGATCGGCACCATGTTCCTGGGCAACTTTAGCATCATGTAAGGTTGCAGCTGTGACTTCTAATATCATTCTAAAAACACCCTTTCCCCTTTAATATAGAGCTTTTGCCTTCTTTTCCCTGTATTTATACTTAAAAAACTCTACCAAACTCTCTTATGTAAGAAAACACCCAAAAGATGTGATTAATATTTGCAAAAAATTGAATGTCATGGAAAAAGAGTAAGAACTATTCTTTTTCTCATGACGTTTCAATTAATAAAATTCTATATTTATACTAAAGATCCAAAAATACATCCCTTTTATCTAGGGTAAAGGATTTATTAAAAAGAGCGTGGATTTGTTTGTTGCATGAACATCCACTCATTTAAAGAATGAGGCTGCTGATGACCAACGGGTGCTGAGAAATCGCGGCATCCGCAATCATGCATCGGCATTTGACCCATCCCTCCGTGCATTGGCGGCATTCCACCTTGCATCGACATTTGACCCATTCCTCCGTGCATTGGTGGCATTCCACCTTGCATCGGCATTTGACCCATTCCTCCGTGCATTGGCGGCATTCCACCTTGCATCGGCATTTGACCCATTCCTCCGTGCATTGGCGGCATTCCACCTTGCATCGGCATTTGGCCCATTCCTCCGTGCATTGGCGGCATTCCACCTTGCATCGGCATTTGGCACATTCCTCCGTGCATTGGCGGCATTCCACCTTGCATCGGCATTTGGCACATTCCTTCGTGCATTGGCGGCATTCCACCCTGCATCGGCATTTGACCCATCCCTCCGTGCATTGGCGGCATTCCACCCTGCATCGGCATTTGACCCATCCCTCCATGCATTGGCGGCATTCCGTCTTTCATCGGCATTTGATCCATCCCTCCATGCATTGGCGGTAGTTCTCCGTACATTGGCATTTGATTCATGTCTTTTTGCATAGTTGGCATTTGACTCATTCCGCCATGCATCGGCGGCATTCCGTCTTTCATCGGCGGCATTTCTCCGTGCATCGGCATTTGACTTGTGCCTTCTTGTATCGGCATTGCCTGCATTTCCTTTGCAGAAGGCATTGGCGGCATTTTAGCAGGTTTAGGTGCTGCTTGCATATATGGATTGGATATCGGTTGTCCGGTTTGTTTCATTCCATACGAATTTCTCATTTTTAAGGGCTCCTTCCCATTCTCTTACTCTGTTTACGTTATTCTTTTTACAATCAATCTGAAATTCGTCCATACGAAAATAGGCTTTCTACACATTCAAAATTGTAGAACGTATAAGAAAAAAGCTATAATCGAGGCAAATTGCAAATAGAAAGGTGGCACATGATGAAGAAAACCATTATCGTATGGATTCGAAAAGATTTTCGGTTAGTAGATAACCCAGCTCTATTTCACGCAGCGAAAGAAGGAATGGTTGTACCTGTTTATATTCATGATGACGATGAAGAAAGCTCAATGGGAAGTGCAAGTAAATGGTGGCTTCACCATGCGCTAAATGACTTCAAAACTTCGATCGAAAAAATAGAAGGAACGCTGATTATAAAAAAAGGAAACCCTAAAGATGTGTTGCAAAAGTTAATCCATGAAACGAATGCGCAAGATATTTATTGGAACAGACGCTATGAACCACATGCGCTAAAAAGAGATAAAGAGCTTCAAGCTTTTTTTTCAGAGCAACAAATAAATATTCGCACATTTGAGGGATTTCTCCTTCATGAACCTTGGAAAATCAAAAAAGAAAATGGAGATCCTTATAAAGTATTTACAGCTTACTATAAAGCTTCTCAAAAACATGCCGTATCTTCTACTGTAAAAAAAGTTACTTCCATCCACGCCTTTTCTTCATCGATTGAATCTCTTTCAGTCTCAGATCTGGATTTGCTTCCAAGCATACCGTGGGATGAAACGATTAAGTCTACGTGGGACGCTACGGAACAAGGCGCTATTAATAGCTTCAAAACGTTTTTAAAGAATAAGCTGCTGCATTATGAAAAAGGACGAGATTTTCCTGCTGAAGCATTCAATTCATTCCTTTCTCCTTATTTCGCTTCAGGACAGCTCTCAGCTCGCGTTCTTTATCATTATTTAAGAAATAAAGCAGAAAAAGTAAGCTCTAATGCTTTTGAACATCAAGCTGAAATGTTTATTCGCCAACTTGTATGGAGAGATTTTGCTTATCAGCTGCTTTATCATTTCCCACACACTACAAGTGAACCGCTGAATGAAAAATTCAAGCAATTTCAGTGGGCGGACGGCAATGAAGAGCTTCAAGCTTGGAAAAATGGAAAAACCGGCTATCCCCTTGTCGATGCCGGAATGCGGGAGCTGTGGGAAACAGGGTTTATGCACAATCGAGTTCGAATGGTAGCTGCTTCCTTTTTAGTAAAACACCTTTTAATTCATTGGAAACACGGAGCAAATTGGTTTTTTGATACCTTAGTAGACGCAGATTTAGCTAACAACACAATGGGCTGGCAGTGGGTTGCAGGCTCGGGAGCAGACGCCGCGCCATATTTTCGTATCTTTAATCCAACTGCTCAATCAGAAAAATTTGATAAAGAAGGAGAATATATTAAAAAGTGGCTTCCAGAGCTTAGAGATCTGCCTTCCCCCTACATTCATAAACCTTGGGAGGCTCCAGCAGACGTATTAGAAAAAGCAAACGTTACGCTTGATAAAACATATCCCACTCCAATTGTCGATCATAAAGCAGCTAGAGAGCGTGCGCTAGAGCATTATCAAGACATCAAATAAGAGGTATTATTCACCTCTTATTTGATGTCTTAATTTTTTAAATGTGTAAAAATTCCCATTTTTTATCTATTTGCAACTAAAAACATGTATTTGAAATCCCTTTATAGGGTTTTCAAGCCCAATTCCCCTCTCTATAGCACATTTGATTTTTCATATTTTTTCCTATAATTTGAATATATAATAATGATTATATGTGCTTGAGAACTCTCTCACTGCATAGATCTGATTGGAGTGATTCGATGCCCGTTTGTCCTTCTTGTAACTATAAGGAAGATTATAATTTTTGCAGAATGTGCGGCACTCAAGTTCGGCACACCTTCACTAACCAAGAAGATCAGCTTTTTTATCCATTAAAAGATCGAATCATTGCGGATGACAATGAACCAAAGCATCAAGCTATTTTATCTCATACGCATGATTTAGTATGTGCTATTACTGAAGATGGCATTTATGAATACGCTTCTCCTTCTTACGCTAAAACATTAGGGGTTTATCCTGATGAACTTATTGGACAACATGTGCTTATCAATGCGTATCCTGAAGACAAGCACCTAATCTCGACTATTTTAGCTAACATGAGCAAAACAAAAGATGCCTCCACATTTGAATACCGGAAGTTTCACGTGAATGGCACCATCGTTTTATTAGAATGTAAAGGCGCTCCAATTATCACAGCTACTGGAGAAATCGAAGGGTTTGTATTTATCTCACGAGACGTAACAGAGAAAAGACAAGCAGAGAAAAAGATCCAGAATTCAGAAAAACTCTCTGTCATTGGTCACCTTGCTGCAAGTATCGCACACGAGGTTAGAAATCCTTTGACAACCATTAAAGGGTTTATACAACTGTTCAGTGAGACACAGCAGCCGAAAAAAACAATGATTTATCGAGATCTCATTCAGCACGAGCTCTCACAAATTGAACATATTATCGCAGAATTTATGAGTTTAGCTAAACGAGAGTACGCATATACAGAAAGCCTTATTATGACAGACTTGCTAGATGAGGTATTAAAGCAATTTGAACCGGTTACCGAAGTCAAAGACATCCACATCATTCGCCATTATCCAAAAGAATATCCCCTGCTCATTAGTGGGCAAAAAACACAGCTAACCCAAGTATTTATTCATATTATACAAAATGCCATTGATTCTATGGAAAGCGGCGGCAAGCTGGCTGTATCGATTGAAAAATCAGCTAGAGAAACGCTATGCATTGTGATAAAAGATAGCGGATGTGGAATTGACTCAAAGCGTATCCCTCATATAGGAGAGCCTTTTTATACAACAAAAGAACGAGGAATAGGCCTGGGACTAACCATTTGCAACAAAATTATTAACGAGCATAATGGCTTTTTCCACGTATCAAGTGAAGAAAATGACGGCACAAGCATTACCATTACCCTGCCTATGAAAACGCCTGAACTTTATGTGGTAGAAGTGTAAAAGAAGCCATCTAATTTACTCAGATGGCTTCTTTCTTTAAAACAGCTGGGTGTACAGCTGATACTTATAAAGCATATAGAAACTTCCTATCACTGCCAGGTAAAAGATGAGAGTCTCTGCTCCACCACCTGTTTCATATGTTAAAGGAGGCTTAAACTTCTTCTTGCTAAGAGGAGAGAAAAAAGGTACCCCTCGTTTAGAAAAGAAATCTCCAAGAATATGAAAAGCGTACCCATAGGCTATCCCTAATGTAAAATCGTTGTTATACATCGTATGTAAATAAAAAATAAGTCCACTTGCAAGAATAGAATGCGTGATACCTCGGTGTCCAAAAATAGATTTAATGACTTTTGCGAGACCAAGAGATCTTCTACCAATATATGAATTTGGTTCATCTATATCAGGAAGCAGCGCTCCAATCGCAATGCCTACAACATAAGGAAATGTAAACGAAGCTTCTCCTGTTATAGCCACACCGGCACCGGCAGCAATCGATGTTGCAATATGTGTGTGATATCTCAAATATGCCACCTTCTTTCTTTTTCAACTTAAGGCAAGCACCGTAACCAAAATCATACATATGTTCGCCCAACGTTAACTATAAGTGAAGGTGGTAAAAATGTCAAAATAATCTATAGTTATGTAAACTGCATACCGACTAACCCGATAAGCATCACAAGAAAACTAATAAGAGTACCCTTTCCATTTTTCTTTGCTCTTCCATCTTTTTTGACAATGGAATAAATCCACGTACTCGAATACACAGCGAATCCAAGAAAACCAAATAACGTGATATATGTAAACATGCCGAAACTCCTTTGCTTGTCATTACTATTAACTATACGAGATTTTTTCAAAAAAAACAAAGTAGTATGACGGCTTGTTTAATATCTCTTTCTTTTTCTTATACTAAGAAGAGGAGGGATGGCTATGCACCAAAAGCAGTTGGAAGATATATTTGACTTTTATGGACTGAGCGAGGTTTATCGAGGCAAATTTGAAGATGTTGAACACCACTGGTTATTTAAAGACGCCGAACCAACTATACTAGAAGATTTTTTTAATTCTCACGATTGCGAAGACCTTGCATGCTGTACTCTTGAGGAGTTTTGTTTTTTATTCATGAATTTCCAATCAATCCATGCACAAATTCCCCACGTGTACTATTACTAAAAAAGTGATTTCGCAGGAAAGCGAAATCACTTTTTATTAAAAGCCTAAAGAAATATATTTTACTTCTAAATATTCTTCAATTCCGTAATGTCCGCCTTCACGTCCAAGTCCACTTTCTTTAAAGCCGCCAAACGGCGCTTGTGGTGTAGAAGGTAGTCCATCATTTAGCCCTACAATACCATATTCTAAAGCTTCAGCAATACGAATAGCTTCTGAAATATTTTCAGTGAACACATAAGCTGCTAATCCGTAAGGCGAGTTATTTGCACGGCGAATAACTTCTTCTTCTGTTTGATACGTTGCAATTGGAGCAATTGGTCCGAATGTTTCTTCGTACATACAAAGCATGTCATCCGTTGCACCATCTACAACCGTAGGCTCAACAAAAAGTCCGCTTCCCTCTTCGCGTACAGCCCCTCCAGTCAAGACGTTTCCACCCTTTGCTACAACATCATCTAAGTGGCGCTTTACTTTTTCTAACGCTTTTTCATCGATTAAAGGTCCGATATCCGTACCTTCTTCTAAGCCGTTTCCGACTTTCAGCTGACTAACAGCTGCTGCAAACTGCTCTGCGAACGGTTTAGCAATAGACTCGTGCACGTAGATGCGGTTTGTACATACGCATGTTTGACCAGCGTTACGGAATTTAGAAGCAATTGCATTTGTTACTGCTTTATCTAAATCAGCATTTGCTGTTACGATAAACGGAGCGTGTCCTCCTAATTCTAAAGACACTTTTTTAACCGTATCAGCTGCTCCGCGCATTAATAGTTTACCTACTTCTGTAGAGCCCGTAAACGATAGTTTGCGTACGCGTCCATCTTGCAGCCACGCTTCTCCAATTGCTTTTGCATCTCCTGTAACTACATTCATTACCCCTTTTGGAATACCTGCTTCCTGCGCCAGCTCTGCTAGACGAAGAGCCGTTAGTGGCGTTTGTTCTGCCGGTTTAATAACCGCTGTACATCCAGCTGCTAAAGCTGGCGCTACTTTACGCGTAATCATAGCTGCTGGGAAGTTCCAAGGTGTAATAGCTGCCATAACTCCCACAGGCTGCTTATGAGCAAATAATCGTTTATTAGGAGAAGAAGCTGGAATTGTTTCTCCGTAAATGCGTTTTCCTTCTTCTGCGTACCATGAAACGAATCCGTTGGCATAGCCAATTTCACCTTTTGCTTCTTTAAGAGGCTTACCTTGCTCGACTGTCATGATTTCAGCAAGTTCATCGGTGTGTTCTTCGATCAGCTGATGCCATTTAAATAATAATTTACCGCGCTCTTCTGCTGTTTTTTTAGACCATGTTTGAAACGCTTCATAGGCAGCATCTGCTGCTAGCTTTGCTTCTTTTTCTCCGCCTTTTGCAACGGTAGCTACTACTTCATTTGTTGCTGGATTTACCACTTCGTATGTATCATTTGCTGAAACAAATTCTCCGTTAATATATAAGTTTGCTTGCTTCATATTTCTTCACTCCCTGCTTAAATTTATCTACTCACTGTTCGGTACTGTCCGACACATATTTTCGAATTTTACGGCTCGCTTGTGATTGACTAATACCAAGCTGTTCGGCTACTTTGTAAGATGACCTATGCTGTTCAAACGCCTTGATGACCATTTCTTTTTCCACATGTTCAATCATTTCAGGAAGCGTATGCACAGGTGGATCGATAGCAAACTCTTTTGCAAATGGCAAGTCTTTAAGCGTAATCATTTCTTCTCCTATAACAACCAGACGCTCAATGATATTTTCCACTTCACGAACGTTTCCTTTCCATTCCTGCCCTAAAAATGCATCTAATGCCTTTGGTGATAAGCGTACATTACGTTCGTATACCGTATTAAAATGATGAAGAAACTGATAGACAAGAGGCAGAATATCTTCTTTTCGCTCTCGTAAAGGTGGGATCGTAATTGGCACCACGTTAAGTCGATAGTACAAATCACGTCTAAACTTTCCTTCTTCGACCATTTGCTCCAGATTTTGATTCGTAGCAGCAATAATTCGTACGTCTATTGATACTGCTCTTGTTGAGCCCACGGGACGAATTGTACGGTCTTGCAGTACATGGAGCAACTTACTTTGTGCTGAAAGAGAAAGTTCACCAATCTCATCTAGAAAAAGCGTGCCTTCGTTCGAAAGCTCAATGATCCCTTTTTTCCCTTCGCGAAATGCTCCAGTGAACGTACCGCCTTCATAGCCAAATAGCTCTGACTCAATAAGCTGTTCAGGAAGCGCTGCACAATTAAGCTCATGATACGGCTGCTGTTTTCTTGTACTAAGCTGATGAAGCAGTTTTGCTACTCTGCTTTTTCCTACCCCTGTTTCTCCAAGTAAGAGAACGGTTGTATTTACAGAAGCAACTCGTTGAATGGTTGAAAAAACTTTTTTCATCGCTTCGCTTTTTGTTACGATTCCTTCTAAATCTACGGATTCGTTTAACTCTTTTTTATAGTTTTCAAGCTGTTCTTCCATCTCTTCTACTTTTCGTTTTAATTCCATTAAGTCTGTGAGATCTCGAGAATAGCTAATAACACTTTTCAATTGCCCGTCATTAGTAAATACTGGCCTAGTCCGCACATGAAGATATCGGCCTGAGTTTGTTTTTTGAACCAATTCAATTGCTTGATTAGATTCAATCACCTTTAACGTGGCCGAAGGATAAAAGATGCCCATTTCCTGAAGTTCTTTTACGTGCTTTCCAATAAAATCTTCCACTTTCAAAGCATAATTTTTTTCACACTCTGAATTTACAACTAATACATACCCATTTGCATCAGTTACAAAGATTTCATCAAATGATGACTCAAATATATCGTAAAGTTCGTCGTTAATTTGCTGAATCTGCTTTTTATGAATGGTCATTTGAATCACCTTTTCGTCAAAAAATAATTATTATTTTATTTTATCAGAAAATGAAAAATCTATAAATAGAGTGTCCAAACATATCCATTCTTTGTGATTCATGAAGAATGAGTGAAGAGTTCTCTCTTCACTCATTCCTCAATTTCTCTTATACTTCAACCGTTTGCTGCACGCTTGCTTCTAGTGCTGCTTCAAAAATAGCTAAGCCTTCTTCTAGCTGCTCATCTGTAATAACAATCGGCATTAAGATACGAAGAACGTTTCCGAATACTCCCGCGCTAAGCAGTAATAATCCACGTTTGTTTGCTTCTTTTACGATGCGCTGTGTAAGCTCTTTATCCGCTTCTTTTGTTTCGCGGTCTTTCACAAGCTCGATAGCAGACATAGCTCCTAATCCGCGGATATCACCGATACAGTCATATTTTTCTGCTAATTTTTCAAATCGTGATGTTACCACTTTTCCAAGGTACTCACCGCGTTCATTTAGCTTTTCTTCTTCAATGATATCAAGTACAGCTAAAGCCGCTTCACATCCAAGAGGGCTTCCGCAGTACGTTCCGCCAAGCTCACCAGGATTAGATTCATCCATGATTTCAGCGCGGCCGATGACACCACTAATCGGTACACCAGCTCCTAGTGATTTAGATACTGTAATTAAATCTGGTGCAACGTCAAAGTGTTCAATACCGAAGTAGCGTCCCGTACGTGCAAAACCAGCTTGAATTTCATCTGATACAAATAAAATTCCGTGCTCTTTACATAATTGATACACTTCTTGCACAAAACGTTTACCTGGAACAATGAAACCACCTTCGCCTTGAATTGGCTCCATTACAACAGCTGCAATCGTTTCTGGTGCTACTTCTGTATTTAAGAAGTTTTTGAATTCAGTGATCATAAACTCTTCGTATGCTTCAACTGATAATCCTTGTGGGCGGCGATACTCATAAGGATATGGAGCTTTGTATACTTCAGGAGCAAACGGTCCAAATTCATATTTATATGGCTTTACTTTACTTGTCATTGTCATTGTCATTAATGTACGGCCGTGGAAACCGCGGTTAAATGAAATAATTCCTTGACGCTTTGTATATTTACGAGCAATTTTCACTGCATTTTCTACAGCTTCTGCTCCGCTATTTAAAAGTAATACTTTCTTGTCAAATTCACCAGGAGCAATTGCTGCTAGTCTTTCTGCAAGCTCTACATATGACTCATACATCATGACATTAAATCCTGTGTGAATAAAACGGTCTACTTGCTTGTGAAGCGCTTCTTTCACTTTTGGATGACTATGACCTACATTGATTGTGCCAATTGCCCCTACGAAATCAATAAACGTATTGCCATCGACATCTTTAACGATCGCCCCTTCAGCCGTATCAGCAAATGTCGGAATGCCATAACTTACACCTTTCGGAATGGCACGGTGTCTTCTATCTAATAATTGCTTTGCATTTTCTCCCGGTAAATTTGTTGCTACTTTGCTAAAAGTTTGACTCATTTTTTATCTTCCTCTCATATTAAATAATTCTTCAATTAGTTTATATGCAAAAAACGTGCCAACTTTTAAAAGGCTGAAAAATAAGCATTTTTAGATAATTCTAACGATAATTCACTTATCGATAAGTCAATATAAACTTATCAACAAGTCAAAAATGACTCTCTTTTCACATAAAGTGCAGGAATTTTATATTGCCATAAAAGGAACAAGGCTTTTATAATAAATGTATAAATATAGTAATGTTATGATTAATCTCTTTATAAAGGAGTGAAAAATATGCTAGAGGGCTGGTTTTTATGGGTTATTTTATTTTGGGTTGTCTTTTTAATGAGCATGTTTGCTATCGGCGGATTTTTTATGTTCAGAAAATTTTTAAAGCGCTTACCAAAAGAAGACGGCATGTCTGAACTTGATTGGCAAGATCACTATCTTTCCAAAACCATTCACCTTTGGTCAGCGGATCAAAAGCAGCTATTAAACGTTCTTGTTGAACCAGTACCTGAACTATTTCGCGATGTGGCCAAACAAAAAATTGCAGGGAAAATTGGGGAACTCGCACTTGAGGAACAAGCCGCCTCTATAACAGAAGACTTAATCGTACGTGGATACATCTTAGCTACGCCTAAACGTGATCATAAATTTTTATTAAAAACATTAAAAAAGCAAAAAATAGATGCCGTCCCCTATCAGCATTTATTTTAAATCAAAAAAGGTGGCTGCGTAGCCACCTTTTTTAATTTAATATCGTTGTATTTCCAAGACGATCATTGTGCAGCTTTCGTTCGAGCTTTTTGTACGATGTGTACATCGCAATGCGCCAAGGTACAATCATACCAAATGCTAAAATCCAGAACATACCGCCAAGCTGGCCAACATCAATTGAAGAACTTAAATATATTTTCATTGCAATTCGAATAATAAGCAAACCAATAATAATGAATGCAAAAGCTTTTGAACGCTTCAAGTAAATATGATCGTCACGAATTTCAAATTTAGACGTTTTAATTAACAGGATTGAGAAGATCATGCCTGCTATTAACGCCTCAAGCAGTTCTGCACCCGTTACTCGAAACATTGGAAAGATAAACATTAACGCTCCCGTACTCATAAAAAAAGGCGGAAGTATAATTTTTTTTGCATTCGTTGGTTTATCAGCAGCTTTCATTCGAACAACTAATATGAAAGAAGCCATAAAAATTGCGACAAGTGTTGAAGCAATAACCAATGAAATCCTTCCTTTACTATAGTTTAGTGTGTACTTATATTATAATCCAAAAAACATCAGAAGTAAAAGTGCAACAAAAAAACAGAAGAGGATCTCTTCTGTTTTTATTTAGTAGAGGTAATATCTGCTTTTGCTTTTTGCTTTTGTTTTTGCTTTTTCATTGCTTTTAGTAAGAACCCGCCTTTAAATTTACGAGGCTCGTATGAAATAATGAAAGCACGAGGCTCATATTCTTCAATGAATGCTAATAGCTCTTCTTCTCTACTTCTTTTTGTTAAAATGTCTAATCTATAGCGTGCACTGTCTCTTCCTTCACCTTGGTACACAGTAACACCAAAACCTTCCTGTCGAAGGCGGTTAATTAACTCTTCATTTTTGGTCATAAGGTTAACTAAGAATGTTGTATATCCGATAGCAAGCCTAGATTCGATATAACTTCCAAGTATAATTCCCACTCCAAATCCAACTGCGTATACAACCATAGCAAGCGTGCTTTGATCTCCTGAAAATACTAGGGATAAGCCAAATACATAAATTAACGCTTCAACAAATCCAAAAACTGAGGCATACATACTCATACCTTTGACTAAAAAAATTGTGCGCAGCGTCAAGATCGGTACATAGATCAGTTGCAAAAGCAAGATTAACAAAATATCTTTCAATTTATACACCTCTTTTTAACAATTAAAAATATGACGATTTCATTGTATCACTCCGTATTTATAGAAGATATAGTAAAAATAAATTTTTCTATATATTTTTTCGAGTCATATTCTTGCTTATTTCCTAAGAGCTAAAATGAACGTTTGGTCTTTAAAAAACAAAAAAGAACCTGCCAACTTCCAGATTCTTTTTTGTATCGTTTTCCCTTTTTAAAAGCCCGTAAACCCTCCAAATACGCTCGTTGTATAAATAATAATTTTTGTCATCCAGTCAAAATATAAAATAAACCCCATGCCAATCATTGCGTATCCGCCAACTTTCATCATGGAATTCATATGTTTTTTTAACCAATTCATTTTTCCAATAAAGAATGTCATGATAAAGAACGGAATAGAAAACCCAAGTGAATACGTTATCATGTACAAAAGACCGGATCCTGGGTTTGTCGCTGCAAGCGCCATAACCGATACTAAAATAGGTCCCGTGCAAGGAGTCCAGCCGGCAGCAAAAGCCATACCAATAAAAGAAGAACCTAAGAGTCCAGCCGGCTTATTGGCGAATTGAACTTTATGTTCCTGCATAAGAATTCGAGGCTTAAAAATCCCTAGTACAACTAGACCAAAGAAAATAATAAGAATAGCGCCAATCTGCCGAATTAAATCCTTATAGTTAAAAAACCACTGACCAATAAAGGATGTCGCAAAACCAATCATAATAAAGATAACAGAAAATCCCAGCAGAAAAAAAGCTGTGTGAATAAAAGCTTTGCGCTGATGTGACCTAGCGCCTTCCTTTAGCTCGCTGACTGATACTCCCGTTATGTACGATAAAAAAGCTGGATACAAAGGCAAACAGCAGGGTGAAATAAACGATAAAAAGCCTGCGCCAAATGCCAAAAATAAATTTAAATCTCCCACATTTCCCACTTCCCTTTTTTGTTCTTTTTGTTCTTTTTCGTTACCATTTTGTAACCAAATTGTCTTATCTCACTTCTTTCAAATAGTACCATTATCTTGTATAATTAGGTAAACGACTTGTTAGAAGGGATACATAGCATTGGCCAAAAAAGATATTCTATTAGCGATTGAAAAGAAACGAGAAGAACTCATCCGCATAGTCCGAGTAAGTGGATTAAACTCTCCACCTGCTATTAAACATAGTCAAGAATTAGATCATTTATTAAACGTTTACAATGAATTCCCTGCTCAAACAACAGAAACAACCTCTTCATGAAGGTTGTTTCTTTTTTTCACCTTCACTCTATCAATTCTTTATAAATCTCTTTTACTCCTGTTTCTTTATTGAAATTTTCCTCTTTTTCACTGTGCTGAAGCTGATACATATTATAGTACAAACCGCCTTTATCTAGCAGTTCAGCATGCGTTCCTTTTTCGACGATTTTCCCTTTATGCAATACTAAAATACAATCGGCGTGTTGAATAGTTGATAAACGATGGGCAATCGCAATCGTTGTGCGGCCTTTTCCCATATCTCTTAACACTTCTTGAATCGCTTCTTCCGTTTCTGTATCGATATGGGCTGTTGCTTCATCAAGAATAAGGATTTTAGGGTTTCGAATCACCGTTCTTGCAAATGCTAAGAGCTGACGCTGACCGCTTGATAAAGTTGAACCTCTTTCCACTAGCACTTCATTATACTTATTAGGAAGAGCTTCGATAAATGCGTGAGCTTGCACAAATTTCGCCGCTGCTTTTACTTGCTCATCAGAAAAATGGTCTTCATGCAGCGTAATATTTCGCTTTACGGTATCGGCAAATAAAAAGGCATCTTGCAGCACCAGCCCTACCTGATCTCGAAGCTGTTTATTTGAAAAGGACGACAGTGGTTTATTATCGATCAAAATGTCTCCTTTTTGCTGCTCATAAAAACGCATTAATAAATTAATGATGGAGCTTTTCCCGCTTCCAGTATGGCCTACTAAAGCCACTGTTTCTCCTTCGTTTACCGTAAATGATATATCAGAAAGCACATCTCGAACACCGTCATAGGAAAACGTGACGTTTTTGAATTCTACCGTTCCTTTTTGTACCCCCTGCTTTTGTTCTCCTGTCATCACTGGATTTTTTTCTTCCTCATCCATCAAATCAAATACCCGGGAGGCTGATACCATCGCTTGCTGATACATAGAAAGACGCTGCATCATTTCATTAACGGGCTCAAAAAAACGATCCAAATAGTTGATAAACGCGTAAAGAACACCAATTTTAACAGGACTGTCAGCTACGGAAATGCCAAAATAACTGAGCACAAGAATAACGGCTAAAATATAAAGAATTTCGACAGCAGGCCTCAGTAGCAAACCATCTAACTTAATATTGCGCATGCCCGCTTTGTAGTGCTCATCATTAATTTCTTCAAATTCCGAGCGAAGCCGCTTTTCTTGACGAAATAATTGAATAATGGACATGCCTTGCAAAGACTCATGAAGCTTGGCATTTAACTGACTTAGCTTTTCTCGGAGCTGTCCGTAGTAAATAGCGCTGTAATGCTGATAAAGCTTCATAAGTCCCCAAATAAACGGGAGAAGAACTAAACAGTAAAAAGCCAGCTTCACATCTAGCATAAACATCGCTATAAAAATACCAATCAAAAATACCCCATTTTGAATAAAAACCGCGATGACTTCTACAAACATTTCTTTCATAGCTTCCGTGTCATTTGTAATTCGAGAAACAAGGCTTCCCGTTGGCGTGTTGTCAAAAAAGCGAAGCGCCAGACGATGAACATGAGAAAAAACGTCAATTCGAATCTGCTGAATAATTTGAAGCGCAATATTCTGAAACTGCAGAAGCTGAAAGTATTGAACGACAATTTTTAAAAGCTGTAAAAGCAAATAACTGCTTGCAAGCCACACCAGAGGCTGAAGAGGCAAATACTTAGGAGTTAAATAATCGTCAATGAAAATTTTAATCAAAATGGGCCCTAATAAATCAGCAGCCGTAGCAATTAATAATAGAGTGAACGCTAAAAAAAATGATTTTTTATGCGGAATTGTATAGTGAAACAGACGTTTATGTACCGAAGAATGCTCAATTTTCATTTTTCGTCTCTCCTTCTTCTACCGCACGTTCAAGCTGCTGTCTATCGTACATATCCTGATACCAGCCGCTCACGCTAAGCAGTTCCTCATGAGTTCCTCGCTGAATAATTTTCCCTTTATCAAGGACAAGAATCAGGTCTGCATGAGTAACCGAGCTCAGCCGATGCGCTGTAATAATCGTTGTTCGATTTTGACGTTTTTGCCTCAACGCTTGTAAAATACCCGCTTCCGTTTTTCCATCTACCGCTGATAGCGAGTCATCTAAAATTAAAAGCTCAGGATCTAATAGAAGAGCTCTTGCAATCGAGATACGCTGTTTTTGTCCACCAGATAACGAAACGCCTTTTTCACCTACTATTGTTTGATAGCCATCTGTAAAATCGAGGATGTCTTTATGTACATTTGCAACTTTAGCCGCTTCTTGAATTTCTTGATTGCTTGCGTCTTCTTTTCCGAACGCGATATTAGCAGCGACTGTTGTTGAAAACAAAAAGTGATCTTGAGGAACATATCCAATGCTTTTGTACAGTGAATCAAAAGCATAATCTTTAATGTCTTTTCCTCCCCATAAAACAGCTCCGTCGCTTACATCAAATTCACGAAGCAACAGCTTTAAAAGCGTGGTTTTCCCAGCACCCGTCTTTCCGACAATCCCTAACGTTTGACCGCGAGAAAGTGTAAAGTAAATTTCGTTTAACGTGTATTCGTCTTCTTTACCATACGAAAACCTATGAATAACAGCTTCAATATTTCCTGTTGGCAGTTCAACACTAGGATGCGCTGCTTCTTCAATCGAATTTTCTTCTTTTAATAAAGAAAATACCCTGTCATATGATGCTCTTCCTCGTTCCACAATGTTAAATAGCCAGCCAAACGCGAGCATCGGCCAAATAAGAAGGCCCAAATAAGTTGTAAAGGTAACAAGCTGTCCCAGTGTTAACTCTTCACTAATCACCATCTTGCTGCCAAAAATAAGAGCAAGTAAAAAAGAAAGTGCTACAATAATCGAAATGGTCGGATCAAACAATGCATCTACTCGTGCTACTTTCATGTTCTTTTGAACAACATCTGCAGACTTCATACGAAATTCTTCGACATCAGCTGCTTCTTCCCCAAACGTCTTAATGACTTTAATTCCGCTAATGCTTTCTTGAACCTTATCATTTAAAGTAGAAAATGCTGCTTGTGCGTGATGAAACCGCGCATGAAGCAATGTACCATAGTAACTTGTTAAAACGGCCATAAGCGGCATAGGAATAAGGCAAATAAGCGTTAATTTCCAGCTGATTGTTAGGGCCATTGTGCATAGAACAAGCCCTCCTGTGACAATGGAATCCACGAGCGTCAAAACGCCCGAACCTGCAGTTTGTTGAATAGCTTGAATATCATTCGTTGCATGGGCCATCATATCCCCAATTCGCCGCCGCTGATAAAAGGCCTGATTCATCCTGGTAAAATGAGTGTAGAGGGTATTTCTCAGCTGCTTGGCTAGTTTAACAGATGAACCAAATATCATAATACGCCATATGTATCTTGTGAAATAGGCCACAACAGCAGCTCCTAGCAAAATGCCAACCATCTGCATTAAGCGCTTTCCATTCAGCGTCCCTTCTTTAATGCCATCTACCGTTAAACCAATAATTTTAGGCGGGAGAAGTTCTAATGCTGCCACAATAATGAGCAGCGCTATCCCCGTTATGTAAGACTTTTTTTCCTGTTTGAAAAACCACCATAACTCTCGAAAAATTTTCATCGTATCCCCCTAGCCCCACAACCATTTTCTTATCTCTATCATAAAACAAAAGACACCCTTCTGAATAGAGAGTGTCTGTCCAATTAACCATTATTTAATTTGGCCGTTCATTGCTTTCATCATTTGGTTAATTTTTTTCTGCGATGGTTTCATGCCCATTTGCATCATCATCATTTTTAACATTTGTTCATTAATTGGTGGATTTTTCTTCAGATAGCTCATCATATACTTACGAGCAATGAAAAATCCTAGCGCTATCCCAACAATTAATGCTAGAACACCAACTAGAATATACATTCCCATGGTATTACTTCCTCCTTCGTGTTGTCTAACTTACAGTGTACTAGACCATACGCTATTATACAATATTTCCGTTCCAATTTCCTTAAATAATTACACAAATTTTCTTGTTTTCACAGGCCTCAGCCAGCCGTATTCATCCGTTCCATAATTCACTGCTAAAAAACAAGGATCTAGCTTGCGTAATACTTCAAAAAAAGCTGTCTCAGCATCAACATTGCCATCTCCTTCAATTGTTATACAGCGATTCGTTAATTTTATAGATGCTCGACTTTTTTTATGAGGATATTCCAGCACAAACGTCTCTTGATGAGTAAAAAAATGAGGATAATGAGAAAACGCCTGAAGTAATTCTCGTTGAATAAATGAATTGGGCAGTTGGCGAGTAATGTAATGAACTTGTTTTTGTAAATGCGTTTCCTGCAAGTGACGTTTCATTTTATATTCAATCAGCAGCTGATAAATGAGCTTTTCTCTTCGAAAATAGGATGATGCAACTTCTTCCTCCATTAAATATACTTCATACGTTCTCACGATTCATCCTCCCTTTCGGCTCGTTCTTTTTTGTACCATTATACCGAATGGTGTACGCAATGCTTGTCTATCGATGAAAAAATTTCTTTGTTTTTTTGTCGAAAAAAAAGAGCAGACCATAGGAGTCTGCTCTTTCTTGTGAAAAAGAATTATGCATTAAGCAAGCTTTTCACTTTTGCTACTACATTTTCAACTGTAAAACCAAATTCTTTCATGATTGTTTCACCAGGAGCAGATGCACCGAAGTGATTAATACCAAGAACTTGTCCCTCGTCTCCAACATAGCGTTCCCAGCCAAGTGTAGAAGCCATTTCAATACCTAAACGTTTTTTCACTGATTTAGGGATAACACTTTCTTTGTACTCAGCAGATTGCTCTTCGAAACGATCCCATGCAGGCATACTTACTACAGATACATCAATGCCTTCTGCAGCTAATGCTTTTTGTGCTTCTACTGCTAGGCTTACTTCAGAGCCTGTTGCAAGTATTAATGCATCCGCTTGGTCTTTACCAGCTTTAGATACAACGTACGCGCCTTTAGACACGCCTTCGTATGCATTTTCTTTTGTACCTTCAAGCGTTGGCAAGTTTTGACGAGTCAATACAAGCGCCGTTGGGCGGTCAGTTGATTCTAATGCTAAGCGCCATGCAGCAGCTGTTTCATTTGCATCTGCAGGACGAACCACTGAAAGACCTGGCATTGCACGAAGTGATGGCAATTGTTCAATTGGCTCATGTGTTGGGCCGTCTTCTCCAACTGCGATACTGTCATGTGTGAATACATATGTTACAGGAAGCTTCATTAAAGCTGCTAAGCGAATTGCTGGGCGAAGATAATCAGAGAATACAAAGAATGTTCCTCCGAATACTTTTACACCGCCGTGTAGAGCCATACCGTTTAATGCAGCTCCCATTGCAAATTCACGTACACCGAACCAAATATTACGTCCGCTGTAATCAGCTGCAGTGAAGTCTTCTGAACCTTTAATCATTGTTTTATTTGACCCAGCTAAGTCAGCTGAACCGCCGAAGAATTGAGGTACAGCTTGTGCTACTGCGTTTAATACTTCTCCAGAAGAAGCACGGCTAGCTAAGCTTGAACCCGTTTCGTATGCTGGAAGCGTTTCTTCCCAGCCTTCCGGTAACTTTCCTTCTACTGCTAGTTCAAATTGACGACCTAGTTCAGGATATTTTTCTTTATACTGTGCAAATACATCGTTCCATTCGTTTTCTTTCTTTTGGCCATCTTCAGCAATTGTAGCTTTGAAGTGAGCATACACTTCTTCTGGCACATAGAAATCTTCTTCAAATGTCCATGCATAAGCTTCTTTTGTTAATTTTGTTTCATCGGAACCTAATGGAGAACCGTGCACGCCAGAAGTACCCGCGTGGTTTGGAGAACCAAATCCGATTGTTGTTTTTACTTCAATTAGCGTTGGGCGTGTTAAATCGCCTTTTGCTTCTTCAATTGCGTTTGCAATCGCTGTCAAGTCATTGCCGTCTTCAACGCGAATTACTTGCCATCCGTAAGCCTTGAAACGATCTTCTACGTTCTCAGAGAACGAGCGATCTAAATCTCCGTCTAAAGAAATATCATTTGAATCGTATAAAACAACTAAGCGTCCTAATTTTAAGTGTGCCGCTAATGAAGCTGCTTCAGCAGATACACCTTCCATTAAGTCTCCGTCACCACAAATACCATACGTAAAGTGGTCTACAATTTCTAAACCTTCTTTGTTGTATGTTTCAGCTAAATGACGTTCTGCCATTGCTTTACCAACAGCCATTGCAATACCTTGTCCTAGTGGACCAGTTGTTGCATCAACACCTGCTGTATGACCGAACTCTGGATGACCTGGTGTTTTGCTTCCCCATTGACGGAAGTTTTTAAGGTCTTCAATTGATAAGTCATATCCAGCTAAATGAAGCAAGCTGTATAATAGTGCCGATCCGTGTCCTGCTGATAATACAAAGCGGTCACGGTTGAACCAGTTTGGATTCTTTGGATTGATGTTCATAAATTTTGTCCACAATGTATATGCCATTGGAGCAGCTCCCATTGGCATACCTGGGTGACCTGAATTTGCTTTCTCAATCGCATCGATTGATAAAGTACGAATTGTTGCAATCGAAAGATCTTCAATACGTTGTGTCATACTCTTCATTCCTTTCAAAACTATGTACATATGTTATCATACTAATGATTTGCTTATTTGTACAATACTTGAACCAAAAAAATTTCCACTTTTACAGTTTTTGTGTGCCTTATTAAAAATATACAAAAAACTAGAGGGAACTCTCCCTCTAGTTTTACTAGAACGTCTTAGTGAAGACGCTTCTTTTTGCTCTCTTTTAACTTCTTAGGCGTAACATCTTTACCTTCCTCGTCCACAACTTTAATCGTATGAAGGTGGTTTGTCATAGATTGTCGGAAAACTTTTAAATATTCCTGACGTAGCTCTTGCTGTTCTTTCGCTTCAGATTCTGTCAGACCTTCAGCCTTTGCCTTTTTTGAAAGAGCATTAATACGAGCAAGTTTATCTTTTGATAGCATATAAAACCTATCTCCTTATAATCAATAATTAAAATTACCGAACCGTTCCGGCAACATGTAGTCATCTTACTAAATCTCTTTCGTTTTATCAAGAGATTGAGCACTCTCTTGATACTCTTGATAGCGACGATGTACCGTTGCTTTTGAAATATTATAACCAAAACCTTTTAGCGTAACTGAAATTTCAGCAAAGGTTAAGCCGTTATGACGAAGGCGGACAATTTCTTCAATCGGCGCTTCTTTTTTTTCTCTTCCTGAGTTAACTCCTTGATTTTTTAAATTTTGCTGCGGACGATAACCGTTTTCTACGGCTCTTTTCATTCCTCTTTTAATTTTAGCGTTATGTAATTTCCGCTGATGCTCTTCCACTAAGCTAATAATATCTAACACCATCGAATCAGATTCTGAAAGCTGAAGCTGACCTTGATGACTAATCGTATAGATCGTAGCATTTTCTTTATGAAAAGCATGAAGAAGCGCAATTCGGGCATTTCCTCTGCCTAATCGCGTTTCGTCTTGAATGAGCAGCACAGATATTTTTTCTTCTTTCATTGTATGAAGAACATCCAATATACCCTCTCTGTCTACGTCATATCCGCTTGCTTTTTCCATTACGACTTTTTTTACGTTTAGATGGTGAAGATCAGCAAGCTTTTTTAATTCTTCTTGCTGGCGCTGTAAAGATGTTTCTTGGGTTTTTTTATCCGTACTTACACGGCAATAAATAATGGCGTCCACTTTTATCACGACCTTTTCGGCTTCTAACAATATTCAGGAACGGCCGTTACACACTACTGTTCAATTGCCACTTGATTATGTAACTCTTTTTTTAAAACAGGAATATATAATTTATCTCCAGGAGATAAAGACTGGGCAGTGTCTGAGTTTAGATCATTGACGTCTTCAACCCATTTGACAAATTCATTGGTGGTCAAATGATGGTGATTATGATACTTGTTGGACAAGTCCCAAAGCGTATCTCCTTTTGTAATAGTAACCGTTGAATATTTGTCTAAATCTACTTTATCCGCTCCTAAAACCAGCGTCAATACATATGTAAGTGCAGCGATAACTGCAAAAAAAATAGCGTAATGTTTCATAGAATGTAAGAATTGGTGCATATTATGATCCCCCTATCAGAATATATGTTCTTATTTTATTGAGAACATTTGTTTCTGTCAATGGAATTCTTCGAACTTATGTTTGTATATTGACACATCACGTGGTATAATTCACCTAAAGAATAGCTAAAATCGAGGTGAAAAATATGAAGCTATCAAAACGTCAACAAGACATACTAGATTTTATTAAGCACGAAGTAAAATTAAAAGGTTATCCGCCTTCTGTTCGTGAGATTGGGGAAGCGGTGGGATTAGCCTCTAGCTCCACTGTACACGGGCATTTAGCTCGTTTAGAAAGTAAAGGGTTAATTCGCAGAGATCCAACAAAACCAAGAGCAATCGAAGTTCTTCAACTAGACGAAGTAAACATCCCTAAAAGCAATGTCATTAATGTTCCTGTTATCGGTAAAGTAACAGCGGGTCTTCCTATAACAGCCGTTGAAAATGTGGAAGAATATTTCCCTCTTCCAGATAAATTCGTTTCTCCAGATGATCATGTATTTATGCTTGAAATTATGGGAGAAAGTATGATTGAAGCAGGTATTCTAGATGGCGATATGGTAATCGTACGTCAGCAGCAAACTGCTAATAACGGAGATATTGTGGTCGCTATGACCGAGGACAACGAAGCAACGGTAAAACGTTTCTTTAAAGAAGAAAATTTCGTTCGTTTACAGCCTGAAAATTCAACGATGGCGCCTATTATTCTTCGCCACGTAACGATTTTAGGAAAAGTCACTGGTGTATATCGCACGATTCACTAATCACACACTGTATGTAAAACCAACTAATCATGATGTTAGTTGGTTTTTTACGTTTGTTTTCTAAAAAAATTGGCATATTATAAATGATACGTCGAATCATTACAGGCAGGTAGAGCGGTTTTTATAAAGCCTGTTTTACCTTTTACTTTCTGTCTGCATTTTTTCGACTCTCAAAAAAAATACAACCGACTATAAGAAGGATGTAGTTTATGACCAATACACCAAGGAAAACAGAACCATTTCAAACTATTATGCCTACCAAAGCAATGAACATGTTTCTTTTTCCTTTTTCCTTTGATCGAAAAAATAAAGAGCAGCTTGTTCATGCACTAGAAGCAAATATGTTTGAGTTTTTTTCCATTCAAAACAAACATGTAGAAAAAGAATACTACGGAGAACAGTATTACGTATCTCATGATAGCTTGGATCAATATTTTCTTCCTTACATTGAATGTATTCTATTTCCTGATTCGTGCGAAAAAGAAGGCTTGCTTCGATTTTCAAAAAAAATAGACCATACCGTTACGCTACAAACTTCCTCCACCACCGTGTCTAGCAACGTGCTGTCTGTGGATGTTTTTTTATGTCCTTTTGAAATTGGCGTCATGACCATTCGCACTGAGATGAGTCATAATCATTACACCTATGATGACATTTTAGAATTCATGAATCATTTTCGTGTATTAGAACCGAAGCTTGCTGAAGAGCATGGATCCACCATTACCTATGAACATCATCGCTATAGCAAAGTACAGGATTATATTTTTTCACAGCTCGCGCCATTTTTGAACGAACACATCAAAAAAGAAGCGACGCGTGAACAGCACGTCGGGAGTCTTCCTTATTTTATCGATGAACGGATGTTTGTATTAAGTTATGTAACGGTAAATCAAGAGCAAGAGATTAACTCCACAACTTTATTTCGTACTGGGCAGCTAAATAGCTATACGCCTGACGGGAAACCGTTTATCTCTGCACACAACCATGAGTATATTAAAACGTATAATACCAAACACGTGTATTCCAGATGGGCTCCTGAAACCTATTACGTTATAACAGACCATGTGTTTTCGTGTATTTCTAAATCGACAGACTCTAAAACGGATCAGCTTTTGATGAATCATCTATTTGGCCAACATTACTATAATTTATTTTTGCATTTTTTCTATAAAATCGTGTTGCTAAAACTATCCTATGAGTATTCTCAGCTCACGTTTCATAAAAATTCAGAGGGCATCGAGCGACTAATTCGCTCTATTACTGTATTTTCAGGTAAATATTTATTTTTAGAAATTAGCTCTCGCACGGAAGGTCAAGAGTTTTCTGAGCTCTTTAAAAAAATCTTCCACATCAATTCTCTTTATCAAGAAGTCAAAGAAACCCTTGGTACTTTGTATCAAAATCAAGAGAAAATCGCGGCCAAGCGTCACAATTACTTATTATTAATTTTAACGATTTATACCGTTCTTTCCGGTATTTACGGAATGAATTTAGTTATTAGCAAGCTAAAGGGAAACATCAATTGGGATAGTATGAAGCAGTTTTCTATCTTTGAATATATCGCTTTAATAGTAGCTTTATCAGGAATTCTGATCAGCATTAGTCTCGGAGTGAGTTCCCTATGGAATTTATTAAAAGATCGATTTAAAACATAAAAGCTGTTCGCATCAGAAAATACATTATAAAAAAGAAGAGATTGAGACATAACTAAACCAAGCAAGTCTAAAGGGAAACAAATGAAATAAATAAGCTAGCAGGGATTGCTTGTGACATCGCAGTTGATTTCCGTGCAAGACTTCGCTTTCCGCGGGCGGCCGGTGAGCCTCCTCGTCGCTTGCGCTCCTGCGGGGTCTCACCCCTTCCGCTTTTCCCGCAGGAGTCTTCGTCTTGCCCTCCAATCAACTGCTGGAAAGAACTAAACAAATGAAACCTACGTGCACCATAAAAAACGAACCACTAATCAAACATGATGATTAATGGTTCGTTTTTCGCTTCGACTAAAATCCTTTTTTCCCAACCTCTTTTATCTATTACTAAATCACTGCCTACTCCACTGAACCTTTTATTACACGTTGTGCCGCTGTTGTAATTTCAGAACAATCTAACATTATACTCTATAAGAAAAATATATACAAAATAATAAAATATGGTATCATAGGGTAGGAATTTTGTACCTTATCTTTGAAATAATTTGCAGGAGGTAATATGCTTAACTCATTTTTATCCAAAAGCCTGATTCTTTTATGTGTCATGATTCTTACATGGTCTCTATGGGGCAGTTATAGTGCGATGACAAATTCATTGGACTTAAAAGGCTTGGCTTTAAGTAATTCATTTATTATTGAAGGAATATGTATCACTTTCCTTGTCATTTTTCTAATAGCTATTGCAAGTAGATACATGAACAAAACTGTTTTTTTTATTTCACTGATTGTTTTGACCTTAGGTGTTCGATTAGCATGGATGCTTTCTGTTCAAACACCTGTAAAATCTGACTTTCTTGTCATGTTAGATGCCGCACGTAATATCGCAAAAGGAAATTATGAATTTAACCAAAGCGTTTATTTCACTACATGGGTATATCAGCTAGGCTTTTCATTCTATGAATCTATTGTTATTCGCTGTTTTGGAGATAGCATTTTTACATTAAAATTGTTAAATATTTTTTATTCTACTGGAACCGTTATTTTTATTTATCTAATTGGCGCTAAAGTATTTAACGAACTTGCTGGGAGAATGGCAGCTTTCCTATATGCGTTCTACATTCCGAACATTCTCTACAGCTCAGTGTTAACCAATCAGCATTTAGCTACTTTTTTATTTTATGCAGCTTTTTACCTTATTATAAAAAGATTTGCTCATAACAAGTTTAGCTGGCTTTATATTGGTCTTCTATTGTCGTTAGGAAATTTAATGCGCCCTCTGGGACCCATTATTATCGTTGCTGTTTTCATTTATTTCATCTTGCAAATTCTTCAACCTTACATTAAAGCGAAGGATGCTGCTGAGTTAAAAACTCGTCGAAAGAAAATAGGAAAAAACCTCGTAGGCGTACTGGCTACTTTTTTTATTGCAAATGCGCTGATCAACTACTCTTTTGTAGCGAGCGGTATTTCTAAATATCCTTTAAGTAACAGAGATCCTTTATGGAAATTCGTTATTGGCTTTAATTATGAAACAAGCGGTTCTTATTCTTCAGAGGATGCTAGTCGTTTTATGGGTATGCCAATTGGAGAAAAACGAGCTGAAGCAGAAAAAGAAGTAATTAAAGAGCGAGTAGCAGATAAAGAGCAACTTTTAGATCTCTTTCACATTAAATTCCTGAATATGTGGGGAGGAACGGATGCATCTACATTTTGGAGTATTTCATTAACTCCTCAAGAAGATGTACCTTTTAATAAAGAGAAATTAATTAGTGCTGCTCAAAGTTATGAAAGAATCATTTACGTTTCAACTACTATTCTTTCCATTATTGGACTTATATGTTTATTCCTGAAGAAGCAGGATAAATATCCGTATACACTGTTTTTATTACTAATCATAGGATACGTTCTTATTCACTTGCTTATTGAAATTCAAACTCGCTATCGATTCTTTATTTTCCCAAGCTTTATGCTGCTCGAAGGGTTTGGTATTTCAGTGATTCTATCTTATTTACTAGTACGGTTTACTAAAAATAAGACCCAGGCAAAATGTGAAGAGATAAATTAAATGGAAGGGATTATGCAACCGTGATAAAATTCCTGAAATTCGGATTTGTAGGTATAATGAATACCCTGCTCACTATTATCAGTTACTTAGCACTGATTCATTTTGATATGAATTATATATTGGCTAACGTACTATCCTATTTCATTGGCGTCATAAACAGCTACTATTGGAACAAATCGTGGGTGTTTCAAGCAACTGTACATAAATGGATGTTAGCTCAATTTTTCATCGTAAACCTTATTACTTTAGCAATTAATACATCTTGCTTATTCCTTCTTGTACACTATACACCTGCTAATCCGATAATTGGACAACTGTTGTCTACTTGTATAGGAATGTTTTTTAATTTTTTTCTTAATAAAATATGGACGTTTAAGCACACAAACAATCACTCGATAGGAGGTAAAGCATGAAAGAACTAATTTCAATCGTGGTACCTATGTATTTTGAAGAAGAAGTAGCTAATGAATGCTATAATCGCTTGCTTTCCGTCATGCATGAAAATCACATTAACTATGAATTCATTTTCGTCAATGACGGCAGTACAGACCGAACAATTGAAATCTTAAAGGACGTAGCAGCTATGGATTCTAACGTAAAAATTATTGATTTTGCCCGTAATTTCGGGCACCAAACTGCCGTCACAGCAGGTATTGACTATGCTCAAGGTGATGCTATCGTAATTATTGATGCTGACTTACAGGATCCGCCTGAAATGATTCCTGAATTAATTGCTAAATGGCAGCAAGGCTATGAAATTGTATACGCAAAGCGCAAGAAGCGAAGCGGAGAGACCTTTTTTAAATTGACAACGGCTAAGTATTTTTATCGCTTTTTAAATTATATGTCCGATATTGAAATCCCAAAAGACACGGGAGATTTTCGTATTATCGACCGAAAAGTTGCGGACGTATTCAAAAAAATGACTGAACGCAATCGTTTCGTAAGAGGAATGATGTCTTGGGTCGGCTTCAGGCAAACATATGTAGAATATGAGCGCGATGAGCGTTTTGCTGGTGAAACAAAATATCCTTTAAAAAAGATGATCAAGTTTGCTTCAGATGGAATTATTGGGTTTTCAACGAAACCTTTACGTTTAGTAATGGTTATTGGCTTGTTATCAGTTTTTGTATCACTTCTCGTTTTAAGTTATTCGATTGTTGTTTGGCTGATAGGTGAAAATATTCAGCCTGGCTGGACTTCGATTATGGTAGCTATCACTTTCTTTAGCGGTATTCAGCTACTTGGTTTAGGTCTAGTGGGACAATACATCGCAAGAATTTACGATGAAAGTAAAAATAGACCTATTTACGTTGTACGTGAAACTATTAACTTTTCTGCGGCTTCAACAGATTCTCAAAACGTGCGTGAAAAAGTATATAGCTAAAAAAACAAGGAAGAAAACAACTGTTTTCTTCCTTGTTTTTTATTCTTTTTGAAGCTGTAAATCGCTTGTCACCCAGTCAGGAATTCCATCATCTTCATCAAATTCAATAATGACATCCGTTATTCCTTTTTCCTGTAAAATACGATTTTCGAGACGATCTTTAATATCATCCGCTTCTGCTACTGTTAAAGAAGGATCAATTTCTACTTTTAATTCAACGTGAAGCTCTTCTCCTTCTTTCATCACCATTAACGTTTGAATATCACGCACTTGTACATCTTGCATAACAATGGCGCCAATTTTCATTTCCATTTCTTTATCTGCTTCACCAAGCGCTCCGGCAGCGTTATCTAAAAATACTCGTCCTACTACAAAAAACATCATAAGACCAATTAGCATAGAAGCAATTCCTTCAGCTTGATGAAAAGGCGTAAACCGCGAAATAAAAACGGCGATTAAAGCCAATACGCCTCCTCCAGTAGCTACCAGATCTTCCATAAAAACAAGCTTAGTTGCTGGCTTTGCTTTCTTTAGATGAACAAAGCTTTGCGTAAAAACATTGACCTCTGCAGTATTCATTCCGACATCGTGCAAAATTTCTTTCATTGCCTTAAAGAGGACAAACATCTCAAGTAATACCGAGATGCCAAGTACTGCAATATTTAAAATAAAGCCTGAAGACTTCGTCGGATGAAGAATATGATGATACCCTTCTTTAATCGTTTCAAATGCCATAATTCCTACTACAAGAACCGCCCCTAATAAAACGAGATTAACCAATCGTCCAAATCCGTTTGGAAATCGTTTGGTCGGAGCTTTTTTGCTTAATGCTGAACCTATAAAAACAAAGAACTGATTTGCTGCGTCCCCTAAGCTGTGCATCGTTTCAGCAAACATCGCTACATTTCCCGTTAAAGCAAAAGCAATCCCTTTAATAATGGATATAATGGTATTAACTATAGCGGCCATCATGGCCGATTTATTTCCTTTTCGCAATAACTTAATTAATTCACTCATGCAATCCCTCCGTTTGTGCCTTTGATGAGATTCAATTATGGTTAGTGTATGTGAATTTAAAAATTAAAAACCTCCAACATATAAGTTGGAGGTTTTTAGTCATGTTTCATTATTTTTTAAAACGATAAGGTACCGTTGTAACGATTACGTTTTTACGGTAAAGCAAATGTGCTTTTAACAGCAGACTGGACTGATTATGAAGGATGTTTTGCCAGCTTTTTTTCGTGATGAACTGCGGAATAACAACCGTAATAGCCATATTATTTTCACGGGCTTTTTCTTCAGCCATATCGATGAATCGAAACAGCGGACGCACAAGACTGCGGTATTGAGAATGAAACGTAACAATACGAATATCAGGCTGCCACTTTTCCCACTTCTCTTCCATTCTCTTTTCGCTTTCTCGGTCAAAAGCAACGTGCACCGCAATAACGGTATCACCAATCGTTCTTGCATAGTTCAATGAATTTTCCACTACCTTTGTCATTCCTGCTACAGGAACAATGACCACACTTCCTTCAAGCTTTCCAATCTTTTCTCCTTGCTTAATACGAAGCTGCTCTCCTACCGCTTCATAATGCGTATGAATGCGATGAAAAATATAAACGATAACCGGTAAGAAAACGAGCACGGACCATACTTGTGAAAACTTCGTTGTAAACAAAATGATTAGCACCGTTAAGGTAATGAGGGCACCAATTAAGTTAATGGTTAGCTTTCCTTGCCAGCCGGCCGGCTTTTCTCTAAGCCATTTGACAATCATGCCTGTTTGAGAAAGCGTAAATGGAATGAACACTCCAACTGCATAAAGAGGAATTAATTGTTCCGTCGCTCCTTTAAAGGCGACAAGTAAGACAATAGAAGCAATTCCAAGGGTCACAATTCCATTTGAATAGCCTAGTCGATCGCCGCGAATTTGAAACATTCTTGGCATGTATTTATCAGACGATAAGTTTACGGCAAGCAAAGGGAAAGCTGAAAAACCTGTATTCGCCGCTAGCACTAAAATCAGAGCTGTGGTACCTTGAATAAAATAATAAAATCCATTTCGTCCAAATACACTCGATGCAATTTGTGATACAACCGTTTCATCTGCTTTTGGAGAAATGCCAAGCCAATAAGCTAAAAACGTGATGCCAGAAAATAAAACGGCTAAAATACCGCCCATCAGCATTAATGTATGAACAGCATTTTTTGCACCTGGATCTTTAAAGTTAGGCACTGCATTTGAAATAGCTTCTACACCAGTCAATGCCGAACAGCCTGATGAAAAAGCTTTTAATAATAAAAACAAACTAATACCTGGCACCACGGTACCGAGAGATGTATGAAGCTCAGGTGAAACTTGACCTGTCACTATTTTGAAGAAGCCCACCGCTATTAACAAAATAAGAGCAATAACAAATAAATAAACCGGATAAGCTAAGACAGAAGCGGATTCTGTTACACCTCGTAAATTTAAAACCGTAATAAAAATCACCAGCAAACACGCAATTACTACGTTATAGTGATGCAGCGTTGGAAAAGCCGAAGTTAAAGCATCGGTTCCTGCTGAAACACTCACGGCAACTGTTAAAATATAATCTACTAACAGTGATCCCCCAGCGATAAGTCCAGGATTTTCTCCTAAATTGGTTTTCGAAACAATATAAGCTCCTCCGCCTTGCGGATACGCATAAATAATTTGACGATATGAAAGAATTAAAGCCGTCAGCAGCACCAATACCCCAATCGCAATTGGAATCGAATACCAATAGGCAAGCACGCCCACTGTTGCAAGGACAATCAAAATCTGTTCTGTTCCATAAGCCACTGAAGATAAGGCATCTGATGATAAAATAGCCAGCGCTTTAAGCTTACTAAGCTTTTGATCGCCTAACTCTTTTGTTTTGAGCGGCTTTCCAATCAATAATCTCTTGAGAACTGAATAGTTCACGTAATTTCCCTCCGATGATTGCTTAGCTACTATTCACTGTTCGTTGCTAAGCTCCGTTACAAGTTCATGAATAAGTGATATTATCCCTAAAAAATACCTTTTTATGTTAAAAAAGCGCACAAAAAAAACACTAAGGGTTCTCAGCGTTTTTACACAGCTTAAACCTCCTCTCCAAAACGCTTATGGGGTTAGCTGTCGGATTCGGGCTATGAGAGTAGCCCTACCTTTTAAAAAAAAGGATTCACCCCAAGTGACAATGCACAAATTTGGGTCCCCCACTTCTGACGAATTAAGCGATAACAGGTCAATATAATTTTCGGTTAAAGAGTATGATCGATAACATGTTTCTTTCATAACTATCCTTTGTTCTTAGATAATATACTCCCGTACAAATGGTTTGTAAAGCATTATTTTACGTAAACGATAAAATAGTACTTAAGGCGCTTTTAAGGGGAAAACAAAAGGCCTTCTGCCTGCTTACAGAAGACCTGCTTTCTTTAACTTTTTGCTTTTAAAACGGCTGCTAGCTTGTTTTTCGTTTGAGGACCATAAATGCCATCTACATCATAAGGAAGATACACAAGCTGAAAACGTCTGACTGCATCTTTCGTTTGTACTCCATATATTCCGTCTACTGACCCTACTTTAAAACTAACCGCGTTTAATGCTCTTTGAAGCTGTTTCACTGCTTCTCCAGAATCGCCTTGTTTTAAAATTCCATTGGGAAGTGGATATTGTTCAGAAGGTGGTGTTGGAGTAGGTGTTGGTGAAGTTCCTGAAGGAATAACAATTGTTTTTCCAACCTGTAGTGTTAAAGGATCAGAAAGCCCTGTATTCGCTTCTTGAAGCTCCTGTACTGTTATGCCGTACTTCTGTGCAATACTGTACAGCGTATCTCCTTGCTTAATTGTATACGTTTTTTCACCTGGTTCAGAAGGTGATGGATTTGGTGTCGGTGTTGGAGATGGCGATGGATTTGGAACTGCACGACGAGGTAAATTTAAATATACGGCAATTCCTTTTGCATACGATTCACCCATGCTTTTTAAAAAAGCTTCATTTTGAAGAAGTGCTGCATCGGCGCTCCTATCAATAAAAGCTATTTCAGTTAGTACTGCAGGCATATTTGTTAAGCGAAGCACCGCATAATTGGCCGATTTTCGTCCACGATTCGGATGATTATACGACAGCAGCGTTGGCTGTACTTGCCCGTGCACAATCGATTGAAACGTTTTACTAGCATTGCTAGCGCTTCTATAAACATAATCTTCGTATCCTGTTCCTCCACCGGCATTTACGTGAATAGACATAAATGCATCTGCCCCCCACGAATTAGCTTGAGAAGCGCGCTGAGATAACGATAAAAAAGTATCTGTGGTACGGGTGGTTTTAATCGTAAAGTCACTGTAAGTGCTATTTAAATAGCTTATTAAATATTGTTGAATTTTTAACACTAAGTTTTTTTCATACAGTCCATTCGCTCCAACTGCTCCTGCATCTGCCCCACCATGTCCTGCATCAAGATAAATTTTTTTCATATTACTTGTCCCTCCTTATTGTTAACATATGCATGAGGGAAAAAAGTGCTACGTATACTAGCCTACTTAGTGAAAAATTACTAAAAAAGGAGATTGAGACATAACGAAATCACTTCAAACTCAAAACGAACAAATGGGATAAATGCGCTAGTATGGATGGCTTGTTACATCGCTGTTGAATTCCGTGCAAGGCTTCGCTTTCCGCGGGGGGGCTGGTGAGCCTCCTCGTCGCGTGCGCTACTGCGGAGTCTCACCTATTCCGCTTTTCCCCCAGGAGTCTTCGCCTGCCCTCCAATCAACTTCTAGAAGCAACTAAATAGATGAAATCTACGTTCATCCTACCAATAAAAAAATCCGCACAATTCATCGTGCGGTTCCCTCCTCCTAACATACTTTTGGTCCAGATTCTATTCTGGTTGATTAAATAGATCAGGAGGGTCTATTATTTATAACGTTAGGACCTATTTAAAAAGCAGAACGCCTACAACAATGAGAATAATCCAAATTGGAATGCTTATCAATATCCCTATCACTAAACCTTTAAAGAAATTTCCTTCTTTCATTTTTATTACATTCCTCTCCAACAGTATTTTCTAACGATACTATGATTGGCTGAAAACTCTCTGAAGTTATACTGAAATACAGTGCAGAGTGAACACATAAACAATCTCACTATCTGTTATACACTACTTTTACTTATAGATTCAATGAGACAAAAAGCTCATCCTTTTTGATTCATGTAAACAAATTCTTTCTTGTATGTAACAAAACAATAAAAAAGCTCCCTGTAAATTATACGACAGGCAGCTTTTTTATAAACAAGCTATATTATTCAATTTACGTATGTAGAATGTTATTTATTCATTGTGAAAAACAAAAAAGTCGGAGAGAACGTACAAACGATCTCTCCGACTTTTAAAAATTAATATTGGCTCATGTATTGGTCACGTTCCCAAGGATGAACTTGTGTACGGAACATATCCCACTCGATTTCTTTCGCTTCAACGAAGTGCTCTGCTAAGTGTTCACCTAATGCAGAAACCATCACTTCGTTTGATTGGAAGCTATCTAAAGCTTGAGCTAATGTTGCAGGTAAATCTACGATACCTTCTTCAACACGCTCTTCTTTTGTCATTACATAGATATTACGATCAATAGGTTTTGGAGCTTCAAGATTGTTCTTGATTCCATCTAAACCAGCTTTTAATAGAACAGCCATTGCTAAATATGGGTTAGCAGCTGGGTCTACGCTACGTACTTCAACACGAGTTCCTACGCCGCGAGAAGCTGGGATACGGATTAATGGGCTACGGTTGCGAGCAGACCATGCAACATAACAAGGAGCCTCATATCCAGGTACTAGACGCTTATAAGAGTTTACAGTAGGATTTGTTACTGCTGTAAAGCTGTGTGCGTGCTTGATGATACCTGCGATAAATTGACGAGCAGTATCACTTAGCTCTAGATTACCGTTCTCATCATAAAATGCGTTTTGGCCATCTTTGAATAACGAAACGTTACAGTGCATACCTGAACCGTTCACACCAAATAATGGTTTTGGCATAAATGTAGCATGTAAGCCATGTTTACGTGCAATTGTTTTTACAACAAGTTTGAACGTTTGGATATCATCACAAGCTTTTAATGCAGCAGCATATTTGAAGTCGATCTCGTGTTGTCCAGGAGCTACCTCATGGTGAGATGCTTCAATTTCAAAGCCCATTTCTTCAAGCTCTAATACGATGTCACGACGGCAGTTTTCACCAAGGTCAGTTGGCGCTAAGTCGAAGTAGCCACCTTTATCATTTAATTCTAATGTAGGTTCGCCTTTTTCGTCTAATTTGAATAAGAAGAACTCTGGCTCAGGTCCAAGGTTAAAATCAGTAAATCCTAACTCTTCCATCTCTTTTAACACACGTTTTAAGTTATTACGTGGATCGCCATCAAACGGAGTTCTATCTGCATTGTAGATGTCACAAATAAAACGTGCTACTTTACCTTTTTCAGATGTCCAAGGGAAAATAACAAATGTATCAATATCCGGGAATAGGTACATATCTGATTCTTCAATACGTACAAACCCTTCAATAGAAGAACCGTCAAACATCATTTTGTTGTCTAACGCTTTTTCTAATTGACTTACTGGAATTTCAACGTTTTTAATTGTTCCTAAAATGTCAGTGAACTGAAGACGAATATACTTTACATTCTCTTCTTGAACTTTGCGGAAAATATCTTCTTTTGTGTACTTTGCCATCGTGTGATCCTCCCCTAAATCTCTATATAATATTTATAATCTATACCCCTCATATACGAACGGCATAAATATTGATAACTTTATTAATGAAAGAACCTGGACATATCTCCTTGATTTAAAGTTGCTCGATTAAAACGGCCTGCTTGCATAAGTTCTGCACGAAGCATTTTTCGCAACTCATCGTCCGTTAATTCTGGCTTTGCTGTTTCTGCCACAACTTTTTCTTCTTGCTTATGCCCTTTTTGCTCCTTTTGAAGATGAAACAGCTGTTTTACACCTGCTAAGTTTACACCTTGTTCGATTAGATCGCGGATTTCAAGCAGCTTATCAACATCGTTAAATGAGAATAGTCGTCGATTTCCCTCTGTTCTTACCGGTGCAACTAATTCATGTTCTTCATAGTAGCGAATTTGGCGAGCAGACAACTCAGTTAACTGCATCACAATTCCAATCGGGAAAAGTGGCGTATTTCTTCGAATGTTGTCACTCATTTCAGTTCCTCCTTTGGATTAACTATTTACATTGTATGCTATGTTAGTTCACCTGTCAACCGAATGTTAGTAATTCTAACATAAATTTTTCTGAACATTTTTTCTATACAAATAAATAGCACTTCGTTTATTTTTATAGCTTATCTTTTTCCTTCTTAACGGGGAGAAATAATCTTTCTATCTTATAAAAGTTCTTTTGTCAGTAATTGATCTACCGCCATGCATATTGCTACTTTTACATGAGCATACGTTAATCCGCCCTGCACGTAAGCGACATAAGGCGGCCTGATAGGACCATCTGCCGTAAGCTCGAGGCTCGCTCCTTGTATAAACGTTCCTGCTGCCATAATCACATCATCTTCATACCCTGGCATATAAGCAGGATACGCCGTTACGTGTGAATTAATTGGCGAAGCGAATTGAATTGCCTGACAAAAAGCCACCATTTTATCGGGGTCATCAAACTGAACGGATTGAATTAAATCTGTTCGTTCACTGTCCCACTTCGGTTCACTTTGCATACCAAGCTCTTCAAACATAGCGGATGAGAAAACCGCTCCTTTTAAGGCTTGACCTACTACGTGCGGCGCCAAGAAGAACCCTTGATACATTTCTTGCAAGCTATACAGCGTCGCTCCAGCTTCTGCACCGATTCCAGGAGTTGTCATTCGGTATGAACAAGCTTCCACTAGGTCTTTTCGTCCTGCAATATAGCCACCGATTTTAGCGAGACCTCCACCAGGGTTCTTAATAAGCGACCCCGCCATCAAATCTGCTCCTACATGCGTTGGCTCGATTGTTTCTACAAATTCACCGTAGCAGTTGTCAACAAATACAACAACGTCAGGCTTAATGCTCTTTACAAACGAAATCATTTCTTTTATTTGAGCGACTGTAAAAGAAGGACGAATGCCGTACCCTTTTGAACGCTGAATGCCTATCATCTTTGTATGCTCATGAATAGACGCTTTCACTTCTTCAAAATCCACTTGACCTTCCTCAGTTAAATCTACTGATTTATAGCTAATGTTATATTCTTTTAAAGAACCTACACCGCTTCCTCGTATGCCAACGATTTCTTCAAGCGTGTCATAAGGCTTTCCGGTTATATATAATAGTTCATCTCCAGGACGCAGTACACCAAACAGCGAAATGCCGATTGCATGCGTGCCTGAAATAATTTGCGGACGCACTAGACATGCTTCTGTTCCAAAAACGTCCGCATATACTTTCTCCAACGTATCGCGGCCTAGATCGTCGTAGCCATACCCCGTTGTCGGATTAAAATGTGAATCACTCACTCGGTTTTGCTGAAAGCTTTGCAGCACTCGAAATTGATTTGCTTCAATACGCTCGTCAATTTTCTCATGTACGGGCTTAATCTGCTTTTCTACTTTTGCAGCAAGTTCCCGAATGCGTGCCCCGTTTTTTAACTGATCAAACATCATTTCTTTGTTCCTCAACTTTCTTCAAGCGTTTGTAGCTTTTTGTAAAGGGGATGCTCTTTTGCAATATACCCTTTGCACTGATACTTCTCAGTTTCTTCATTGAACTTTAACGACTCAAGAATAGAGACCGTTTTTAGTTCAGCGAGCATTTTTCCTTCATAAGCCGGCAGCAGCACATGAAAAAACGCCATTTCTTTTTTCATTTCTTCTTGAATTCTTTCCCCAAGCTTCACTAAATCCGTAGCTTTAAAAGCGCTCATTGATAACGATGTTGAAGCGGATGGGACAAATAGTTCATGCTGCATATCTTCTTTATTGTAAACTGTTAGCATCGGAATGTTCGTTACGTTCAGCTCTTCTAGTAAGCGATGCACTGTTTTTTCGTGGTTGTTGTAATCTGGATTAGATGAATCTACCACGTGCAGAACAAGGTCAGCTTCGGTTACTTCTTCAAGTGTTGAACGGAACGCGGCTACTAACGTTGTTGGAAGATCTTGAATAAATCCAACCGTATCCGTTAACAGCGCCGTTAATCCTGACGGAAGCGTATACTGTCTTGTCGTTGGATCAAGAGTTGCAAACAGCTGATTTTCTTCAAAAATACCAGCTTCTGTTAAGCGGTTAAAGATCGTCGATTTACCAGCGTTCGTATAGCCCACAATTGCAATTTGATAGACATGATTACGCTTACGTCTTTCTCGATAACGTTCGCGGTGACTTACCACTGTCTTTAACTGACGCTTAATTTCATCAATTTTACGGCGAATATGTCTGCGGTCACTTTCAAGTTTCGTTTCACCAGGACCTCTTGTTCCAATTCCGCCTCCAAGACGCGACAAAGCGGTACCTTGTCCTACTAACCTAGGCAGCAGATAATTTAATTGAGCAAGTTCCACCTGCATTTTTCCTTCTCGCGTTTGAGCACGCTGTGCGAAGATATCCAAAATCAGCTGCGTGCGGTCAATAACACGCGCAGATAACCCTGCTGACAAATTGCGGATTTGACTGGGTGACAATTCATCATTAAATACAATTAAATCAGGCTCTAACTCTTCTTCAAGAGCCACAAGTTCTTCTACTTTCCCTTTTCCAATATAAGTAGCTGGATGAATGCGATCGCGCTTTTGCGTTAACCTTACCAGCACTTCGCCTTTTGCAGTCTCAGTTAAAGATGCTAGCTCATCCATTGAATATTCAAAACGTTCGTCATCGTCATGAAGCTGACATCCGACTAAAATTACGCGTTCAAGTTCAGTATTCATTTCTGCTGTCAAAGATTTTTCCTTCCCTTACTATTAAATTGACAAATCATTCATATCATATCAAAAAAATCTCCATTTCTCCATCTTTGCAAAAGAGACAGAATACATTGTCTTTTACTAGTTTAACACCCTTTTTAAAATCTATAAAACGATGATTAAAAAAACATTGAAATATCACGAAATTCTGTATACAATTTGAATTGGTTTACTTATCGAAATTTGAATCAGGCTGCCTGATTTTAAAATAATAGTCGCTACTTGGTGAAAACAGAATAAAGGGGATAGCATCATGACTTGGGACGTACTTAGCATTATTGGAACGATTGCTTTTGCAATCAGCGGAGCTTTCATTGCGATGGAAGAGGAATATGATATTTTAGGCGTTTACATACTCGGAATCGTAACGGCTTTTGGCGGAGGAGCCATTCGAAACCTGCTTATCGGTGTACCGGTGTCTGCCCTTTGGGAACAAGGACTCTTTTTTCAAATTGCTTTATTATCTATCACTGCCACTTTTTTATTTCCAAACAATATCTTAAAACATTGGAAGCGATGGGGAAATTTTTCGGACGCCATTGGCCTTGCAGCATTCGCGATTCAAGGAGCGCTTTATGCCACTCATATGAACCATCCGCTTAGCGCGGTTATTGTAGCTGCGGTCTTAACAGGAAGCGGCGGGGGGATTATCCGAGATTTATTAGCACGCCGAAAGCCTACTGTTCTTAAAGATGAAATTTATGCCGTATGGGCGATTATCGCAGGATTTAGCGTAGGGCTCCATATTACAAACACGCCTGTAGAACTTTATACGTTATTTATCTTGCTTGTAGGCCTTCGGATGTGTTCATACATTTACAAATGGCGCCTGCCGATTAAAACGATTCGACAACCAAATATGTAGAAAAAAGCCTTTCATGACGAAAGGCTTTTTTTCACAGCTGAATATCGCTTGACGTTAAAGTTAAAAGCTCGTTACGTTCAAAGCTTTCTTCTTCTAAAAGCCTCATGGATTGAGTACGTATGGAACGTTCAATAATGTTTCGCACATATCGACCGTTACTAAAATCCCTAGGCGTCTGATTGTACTTCACGTCCATAAAATGATCTTTTAGCTTTTTATAGGCCTCTGTACTAAACTGATACTGCCTGTCATTCATCATGTGACCCGCAATGTCCATCAGTTCATTAACATCATAATCCGGAAAATCAAAAATAAACGGAAACCTAGAGCGCAGTCCTGGATTAAGACTTAAGAAATTTTCCATTTCTCTTGGATAACCAGCTAAAATCAATACAAACTTATCATTTGAATCTTCCATATGTTTGACCAATGTATCAATCGCTTCTTTTCCAAAATCTTTTTCTCCCCCTCTTGCAAGAGAATAAGCCTCATCGATAAATAAAATACCTCCAAGCGCTTTTTTTACAAGATCTCTCGTTTTCTGAGCGGTATGACCAATGTATTCTCCAACTAAATCTGCACGCTCTGCTTCAATTAAATGTCCTTTAGACAAGATGTTCATATTCAAAAATAATTTACCCAGCAGGCGGGCTACCGTCGTTTTCCCTGTTCCTGGATTTCCTTTAAACATCATATGCAGCGCCTGCTTTCCCGCTTTTAAGCCCTGTTCCTCTCTTTTTTTGTTAATATATAGCCACGCATATATTTCTTTTATCATTTTTTTCAATTCTTCCATTCCAACCAGTCCGCTCATTTCTCGTTCAATTTCCCGAAGCGGCTCATGATTTATCACAGCTTTTTTGGCAGGACGCGGAATTGATGTCGTATACGATTTTTCCTTTTTTGTTTCATTATTTAAAATGATATTAATTTGCCCATTATTTTTAAGAGTTATCGGCTGTTCCACCATGTTCACCTCTCGTTTCATCCCACTTCTCTGTATCGCATAGCTGCATGCGATGAACGATACGAAGACAATGATCTCTTATTACCGAAGAAATAATCGTCTATTATAAGGTTTATGTTCAATGAGTAAAAACAATGTTAAGAAACTTTTCTAAGCCTTTATTTACATAAAAAAAGCATCCGAATATGCGGATGCTTCTCTTTAATCTCTATTCAAGTTCTACTGTAATATTTTTATTTGGTACAAATGTCGAAATCGCATGTTTATAAATCAGCTGCTGTTTTCCTTCAGATTCAATTAGCACAGTAAAATTATCAAATCCTTTAATTAGTCCTCTTAATTGAAAACCATTTAAAAGAAATACCGTCACATAGATATTTTCTTTACGTAATTGATTTAAAAATTGATCTTGAATATTAACTGATTGTTTCATTATTCGGCCTCCTCGTTTCTCTATCTGTTTACTTAATTCGCTTCTTTCTTCAGCTTTCCTGCAATATATGTAAAAATTTCAGCAAACTTTTCGGGAAATTTGTCAACTTCCATCTCTATCCATTTTACAGGCATTTTATTTCGAAACCATGTTAACTGACGCTTTGCATATCTGCGTGAATTTTGTTTCAACTGTTCAACGGCTTCTTCGAGCGTACAGCGTCCCTCAAAATAAGCATAAAGCTCTTTGTAGCCGATAGCTTGAATTGATTGTACATCATGCAGACCACTTTCGTACAATGATTTGACTTCCTCAAGCAGTCCAGCCTGCATCATCATATCGACTCGGTGATTAATTCTCTCATATAATACGTCTCGATCCATTGTAAGTCCAATAATGGTTACATCGTATAATAACTCTTGCGACTGTTCTTTTGTATAGTCACTGAATTTTTTGCCGGTTACTTCATAAACTTCAAGCGCTCGAATTACACGGCGATGGTTATTTTTATGAATAGCAGCCGCACTGTCTGGGTCAATTTCTTTGAGCTTCTCATACAGGGGATCAATGCCATGAGCTTTAATAAATACTTCCATTCGTTCACGAACTTTTTCATCACTAGGCGTTTCTGTGAACTGATAATCATAAATAACGGATTGAATATAAAGACCCGTCCCTCCAACAATCATCGGCATTTTTCCTTTAGCATGAATATCATCGATTTGTTTTCTTACAATCTCTTGAAATTCTGCCACAGAAAACGATTCATCCGGCTCCTTAATATCGATCAGGTAATGGGGAACACCCTGCATCTCTTCTTCTGACACCTTTGCTGTTCCGATATCCATCCCTTTATAAATTTGCATCGAATCACCTGAAATAATTTCTCCGTCTAACTGTTTGGCAAGTTCAATGCTTAATTTTGTTTTACCAACCGCAGTTGGTCCAATAATGACAATAAGTTTTGGTTTCTCTCCCGTCATAACAACACTACTTTCATCTATAGGCATTCACATCATTCCATTTTATCCAAATGGTCATGATTTATTCAACAAAACGGCTAGCTGCAGCTAGCCGCATTGCTTACATCACTCGCTTAAACATTTTTTCCATTTCATACGTCGAATGATGAATAATAATTGGTCGTCCGTGCGGACACGTAAATGGATCCGTTGTTTTTCTTAACGTTTCAAGTAAAGCAAAAATCTCATCGTTTCGCAAATGATGATTCGCTTTAATCGATCCTTTACAGCTCATCATAATAGCCGCTTCTTCTCGTAACTTCTCGATATTGACTCGTTTCATCGTAAAGATTTGCTGAATCATTTCTTCAATGGTTTCCTGTTCCTCTCCTTTTGGAAACCACTGCGGATGTGAACGAACGATATAGGAGTTTTGTCCAAACGGTTCTAAAAAGACTCCTACTTCAGCAAGCATGTCTTTGTATTCTTCTAAAATCAAGGCTTCATTTCCCGAGAACTCTAGCGTAAGCGGCATAAGCAGTTCTTGAACTTCTGAATCTACTTCTCCAAGCTTTCGCTTAAAATATTCGTACTTAATTCTCTCCTGCGCCGCGTGCTGATCAATAATAAATAATCCTTTTTCATTTTGTGCCAAAATATACGTTCCGTGCATTTGTCCAATTGGGTACATCGCAGGAACACGCGGTTCTGGCTGTTCTTTGGCTGAACGGTTTGGTTCTGGAATAGGTGCGTTTTCTTCCACCGATTCTTCATAGTGTTCTATTTCTCGAAACGTTGGCTCAAGTTCTTCATCTTGACGTATGACCTCTGTTTTAACAGGCGGCATGATCTCGTCTACACGAGCGGTAGTCTCCTTAAAGCTAGGCTCGCGAACCGTATCAGACGGCTGATAGCCAGACGGTTTAGACTGATGATCAAATGTAAAGGTCTGCTGCTCAGTTGGCTGCACAGCTGATTTTGACTTGGTTGGTACTACAGCATCCGGAATTAACTGCTGCTTTTTAAAAGCAGCTTTTACTCCTTGTTCAATAAGCTCAAACAGCTCCGCTTCTTTACTTAAACGCACTTCTAGTTTCGCTGGATGAACATTCACGTCCACTAACAAAGGGTCCATTGTAATGGTTAAAAACACGATTGGAAAACGGCCGATAGGTAAAAGGGTATGATAGCCCTGCTGTACCGCTTTTAACAACCCGTAGTTTTTAACAAAACGACCGTTAATAATGGTGGACATATAGTTGCGAGAAGCTCGTGTAATTTCAGGAAGGGCAACGTAACCATTCACTTCATAATCAAGAGACTGAACGTTAATCGGAATCATTTTTTTGGCGACTGCCATTCCATAAATAGCTGCAAGCACTTGGCGCACATCTCCGCTTCCGTTCGTATACAGAAGCTGTCTTCCTTGATGCATCAGCCGAATTGAAACTTCAGGATGAGACATCGCAAGGCGATTGACGACATCCGTTACGTTACCAAGCTCCGTGTTTACCGTCTTCATATATTTTAAACGTGCAGGTGTGTTAAAAAATAGGTTTTCAATAACAAGTTCGGTACCTTTTCGGCTTGACGTTAATTCGTGATGAACGATTTCTCCGCCTCTAAGTTTAAGGTGAGTGCCGGCTTCTTCTCCCGTACTCGTTTTGAGTTCAAGCATTGAAACCGAAGCAATACTTGGCAAAGCTTCACCGCGAAATCCTAACGTTCGAATTCGAAATAAATCTTGTTCTGTTTTGATTTTACTTGTCGCATGTCTTTTAAAAGCGGTCAAGCAGTCTTCAGAAGCAATGCCGTCTCCATTATCCAATATACGAATTTTTGAAAGCCCAGCTTCTTCTAGTTCAATTTCAATAACTGTACTGTTTGCATCAATAGCATTTTCGACTAGTTCTTTCACCACCGAAGCAGGTCGTTCAACAACCTCTCCGGCAGCAATTTTATTTGAAAGTTCGTCTGAAAGCTGCACAATTTTACCCACAGACTCACTCCTCTCAATCTATTTCTTTTTTAATGATTTTTGCAGTTCATACATCGCATTCATTGCGTCTAAAGGCGTCATTTCTAAAATATCGAGCTCTTTTAAACGATCGATAATTGCTTTTTCACGTTTTGAAAGCGCAGGCTTTTCTTTTTTCTCTTCTATTTCAAAGAACGAAAGCTGATTGGCTTCATCTGCTTTTTTACGATCTGCACGTTCTTCTTGAACCAAAGAAGCACCTTCTTGTGGAACTTGTTGTGTTATCTCTTCTCTTTTTGGAGCCTGACGTACAGGTTCACGCTCAGAAAATTGTTCTAAATCGTGTAAGATGACGCGAGCTCTCTCCAGAAGCGGATCTGGAAGTTCTGCTAGTTCCGCTACGTGAATACCATAGCTTTTATCTGCGGCACCATCTTTGATTTTGTGTAAAAAGACGACTTTCCCATTTTTTTCAACCGCGCTTACATGAACATTTTTAAGCGCAGGAAGCGACTCATCGAGTACGGTTAATTCATGATAATGAGTAGAAAATAGTGTCTTACAGCCAATATGTTCATGAACGTATTCAATAATTGCTTGAGCAAGAGCCATTCCGTCATACGTAGACGTGCCCCGTCCAATTTCATCTAACAGGATCAGACTCGACTGAGTGGCATTTGTCACTGCATTCTTCGTTTCTAGCATCTCGACCATAAACGTACTTTGACCTGAAATTAAGTCATCAGCTGCTCCGATACGTGTAAACACTTGATCAAAAATCGGCAGAACCGCTTCGTCAGCTGGCACAAAACAGCCAATTTGAGCTAATATCGCCGTTAAAGCGACCTGACGCATGTACGTACTTTTACCAGACATATTTGGTCCTGTAATCAGTAAAATTGAACTATCATCTGTCATTTGACAGTCGTTTGGCACATATTCCTGCGAATTCATTACTTTTTCTACTACTGGATGGCGTCCATTTTGAATCGAAATGTCTTCACTTGAAAAAATAGGCTTAGTGTAATGACGTTCTTCACTGATTTTTGCAAAGCACTGCAGTACGTCAAGCTCACTTACTTTTTTAGCAAGTTCTTGCAGCCTTGGAATATATGCTTTTACTTCTTCACGAATTTGTAAAAACAATTCATATTCCAGCTCTACAATTTTCTCTTCCGCTTCTAAAATCAGCGCTTCTTTTTCTTTCAGCTCAGGCGTAATAAAACGTTCTGCATTGGTTAACGTCTGTTTTCGTTCATACATTCCTTCAGGCAAAAGATGCAGATTTGCCCGCGTTACTTCTATATAATAGCCGAACACGCGATTATAACCAATTTTCAGTGAGCGAATCCCTGTTTTCTCACGCTCTTGCTGTTCAAGTGACGCAATCCACGTTTTTCCGTTTCGGCTTGCATCTCGGTATTGATCAAGCTGTTCATGATAGCCGTCATTAATAATGTCTCCTTCTTTAATTGACAAAGGAGGGTGCTCTTTTAATCCTCTTTCAAGAAGATTAGCTAATCGCTCACAAGGATCAATGTCTTCAACAAGCTTTGTGGCATAAGGATGATTCAAACGATTCACAACCTCTTGAATATGAGGCACATTTTGCAATGATTTTTTTAATTGAATTAAATCACGAGCATTTACATTCCCAAAAGCTACTCGACCAGCTAAGCGTTCTAAATCATATACGTCTTTTAACAACTCACGCAGTTCTTCTCGTTCAAAAAACTGTTTCATTAAGACATCTACCATATTCAAACGATTATCAATATCCGCTTGTTTTAAAAGCGGACGGTCAATCCAATTTTTTAATAAACGGCCGCCCATTGCCGTAACGGTCTGGTCTAATAGCCATAGAAGCGAGCCTTTCTTTCCTTTTGAACGAATCGTTTCGGTTAACTCTAGGTTTCGCTTAGAGAACAAATCAATTTTCATATATTCATTGATTTGATAAAACTGCACGGGCTGTAAGTGCTCAAGCGAACGCTTCTGCGTGCGAGTTAAATACTGAAGAATACGCGCAAACGTTGTAATAAGCTTTTGCTGCTGAAGCGACTCTACTAAATAATCTAGTCCTTCTACTTGATCTGTACTATTCTCATAAGAAATGGTAATCGTCATGCGCTCTTTTAGTGTTTGTAATAAGTCAGCAGGAAACTCAGAGCTTACAACGACTTCTTTTGCTTCTTTTGCATAAATCTCTGAGACGATATCGTGAAATGAACTAACAAGCGTTACGCTGTTTTCTCCTGTAGACAAATCAGAAAGAGCAAGACCAAACGTTTGATCCTCGAACGCAGTAACAGAACAAATATAGTTATTTTCCTTTTCATGCAGTCCGCGTTCATTCATCAGTGTTCCGGGTGAAATCACCTGCACCACTTCTCGCTTTACAACACCTTTTGCATGCTTAGGGTCTTCTACCTGCTCACAAATAGCTACTTTAAATCCCTTTTCAATTAAACGCTCGATATACGTAGGAGCAGAGTGATACGGAACCCCGCACATCGGAATTCGCTCTTGTCCTCCTCCGTCTCGACTTGTTAATGTTATTTCAAGTTCTTGAGAAGCTGTCGTAGCATCTTCAAAGAACATTTCATAAAAATCACCTAATCTAAAAAATAAAAAGGCATCTTGATACTCTGCCTTAATTCTCAAATATTGCTGTATCATTGGCGTATACGCTGCCATACTATTCCTCCATACCACATCTAGTTGTGCGTTTTTGCTACACGTATTATAACATAAGTCTTTCTTAAACTTAATTTATTCAAATAGAACAATCTTCAATTTCTTTTCATCAAACAAATAAAAAAGCTTCGGACGAAGGAAGAAGCTTGTCCGAAGCTTTTCATTATTTACTGCTGTTCAAATGACTATGCTTACGTCCGTATAAGAAGTAAACCACTAGCCCTAGTACAAGCCAAATTACGAAACTAATCCATGTTAACTTTGGAAGCTGAAGTGCTAAGTATAAACAGAACACAAAAGCTAAAATTGGAATCACCGGCACGAACGGTACGCGGAAACCAGTCGATTCTGAAGTTTGTTTTGATTTACGTAAATATAAAATTCCAATTGATACAGTCATGAAAGCAAAAAGAGTACCGATATTTGTTAACTCTGCTAATCTTCCTAATGGTACTAAACCAGAGAAGATAGATACTAGTAAACATGTAATCCACGTATTTACTACTGGCGTTTGTTTTTTCTCACTGATTTTTGAAAAAGGCTTCGGCAATAGACCATCTCGACTGATCGCATAAAATAAACGAGTTTGTCCATACATCATAACGAGTAATACCGTTGTAATACCAACAATTGCACCTAATGAAATAAATCCTGCTACCCAGTCTTGATTAATGTAGCTTAAAGCAAATGCTACAGGGTTTTTAACATTTAATTCAGTATAAGGGACGATTCCTGTTAAGATAAGCGATACGACGATATAAAGGACTGTACAAATCGCAAGAGATGCGATGATTCCAATTGGCATATCTCGCTGAGGCTTACGTACTTCCTCGGCCGCTGTTGCTACAGCATCAAATCCAATGTAGGCGAAGAATACAGTTGCTGCTCCTGTCGCTACTCCCGAGAAACCAAACGGCATAAACGGCGTCCAGTTTTCTGGCTTAACATAGCTAACTCCTACCCCGATAAACAGAAGTACAACAGCCAGTTTAATAATAACCATGATAGCATTAAAACGTGAAGATTTTTTTACTCCTTGTGTTAAAAGCAAGGTAATTAAGAAAACAATTATAATTGCTGGAATATCAATGTACGTGCCGTTTGCAGGATTGTATGCACTTGTTAAAGCTTTTGGAAAATGTATGCCAAACCCTGCTAACAATCCTTGGAAATACCCCGACCATCCGCTCGCTACAGCAGAAGAAGCAAGACCGTATTCCAAGATAAGATCCCACCCTAAAATCCAAGCAATTAATTCACCAAATGTTGCATAACTGTAAGTGTATGCACTTCCTGAAACGGGAACTGTTGAGGCAAACTCCGCATAACAAAGAGCTGCAAACACACACGCAAGTCCTGACATAATGAAAGATATAACTAAAGCTGGACCGGCATGTTCAGCGGCGGCTACGCCCGTTAATACAAAAATTCCGGTTCCGATAATGGCTCCAATTCCTAACATCGTTAAATCGAAAGCGCCTAAATCCTTTTTTAATTTAACACCTTTAGAGTTGGTTTCACTAATTAACGTTTGAATTGATTTTTTACGAAATAAGCTCATAGTAAACCCCCAAAAATACTTATCTGATATAACTAAATTTTCTGAAAATTAATGCATTATTTTCTTTAGATTTACTATACACTGCGCATTCGACAAAAAGCAATATATTTTTTTATTTTTATAAGAATTTTCTTAAAATAGTAAAAATAAAAAAACTAGGAAGAACTTCTTCCTAGTTACTCATCGTCTCCTAATATAAAATCAGGATCTAAATCTTCAAATTCATCGTCATCTACGTCTAAATCAAACTCGTCTTCATCATCGCAGCCTTTCGGATTTACTGCAACACAAACCTTGGTTTCGCCAATCACTTCCGCCAACAATTCTCTCTCTACTTGAACAATCGTTTTATTGCCATTTGGTGAAATTGTGCACTCTAGGCAATTTGGCTGCTGCAGTACGCGAACAATTACTTCGTAATCGTCTCCAATCGAATCTTCGTCTTTATAGCGCAGCTTAATATTATCTTTGTATGATACGGTTTCCGTCCAAACTTCGGTTTTTGTATTATTATTGTACGAATACCAGATGTTAATATCATATCTGCCGTCAACTTCTACATTGCTGCCGCTTTTCTTTGCTTTGTACTCATGGTTAATCACCCAGCATCCTAAGATGCTTGTTGGTCGATTTTTCGGTGCAAGCGTATGAGACGATTGTGTAAACTTGCGACCTTTACCTACGACTGCTTTTGTAATAATTTCTCTATAGTGTTGTGACATGTGAGCATACCCTCCTCAAACTATCTTCATTTCATCCTATGCAGGCTCATTCACTTGTTTGCACATTATTTTTAAGAAACTAGGTTTAAGGCATAAAAAACCTATGTTCCATTGTATGCAAGGATATAGAAAAACGTGACAATTATTAGAGAGAAAATCTGCCCAATTTTCGTGCAACGTGATGCACAAAAAAATGCCTCAGCAATTTGCTAAGGCATTTTTTCTTTATGAGCAGCTAGATCCAGGGCTGTTTCGCACCTGTGAACCTGTTTCACCGCGCAGTAAATCACCATCTGTTGACACAATAATTTCATCTGTTACTGTGTTTGAAATAGTGTTAGCGACAAGTTGAAGCAAATCATTCACGTTTATTTGAGACTCTTGAAACTGCTGAATAATCGGCAGTTCATCCAGCTCTTCCTGTAAACGATCGATTTTTGCCTCCACTTGTTTTAACGCTTCTGTCTTACCATAATGTTGGAAATTAACAGCTTGTTTTTGCAAACTTTTAATGCTTGCAATGGTTTCACGCACTTTTTGATTTTCGTTAAGCTGAGCTTCGGCACGCTTGAAGAAATCTACTTCTTCCGTTTCAGCGATCATTTTTGCCAGCTCTTGAGCACGTTTAATTACGTCACTCTTGTTATACTGCGCCATATTACTTCACCTCTGCTGTTTCTTCTACCATTTCCCCGTTTAATGTCCATGTTTTGGCTTTTGTAACTTTTACTTTTACAAGTTGCCCAATCACTGACTTAGGTGCTTTGAAGTTTACAAGCTTACTTTTTTCCGTGTAGCCTGCTAATACTTCCGGATTATTTTTACTTTCACCTTCTACTAATACTTCGACAACTTTACCTTCATATTCCTTCAATTTCTTTGCAGAAATTTCATTTACAAGAGCATTTAAACGCTGAAGACGCTCTTTTTTCACTTCCATTGGTACGTTGTCTTGCATCTTAGCAGCCGGCGTACCTTCACGAGGTGAATAAATAAACGTATAAGCACTATCAAATTCAACCTCACGATATAGCGACATTGTTTCTTCAAACTGCTCATCCGTTTCATTTGGGAAACCAACAATAATATCAGTTGTTAATGATGCCGTTGGAATGGCTTCTTTAATTTTACGAACAAGCTCTAAATAATGTTCACGAGAATATTTTCGTGCCATAATTTTTAAGATATCACTGCTTCCTGATTGAACAGGCAAGTGAATGTGATCGACAAGATTTCCACCTTTAGCAAGAACTTCAATTAAACGGTCATCAAAGTCACGAGGATGACTTGTTGTAAAACGGATACGAGCAACGTCAATTTTACGGATTTCGTCCATTAAGTCGCCTAAGCCGTACGTCATGTCTTCAAAATCTTTTCCGTATGCATTAACGTTTTGGCCTAGAAGCGTAATTTCTTTGTAGCCTTGAGCAGCTAAATGACGTACTTCTTGGATAATATCTTCTGGACGGCGGCTTCGTTCTTTTCCTCGCGTATACGGAACGATACAGTACGTACAGAACTTGTCACAGCCGTACATGATGTTAACCCATGCTTTGACGCTGCCTTTACGTGCTCTTGGAAGGTTTTCAATAACGTCCCCTTCTTTAGACCATACTTCAATCACCATTTCTTTTGCTAAGTATGCTTCGTTCAAAATGTGAGGCAAACGGTGAATGTTATGTGTACCAAAAATCATATCCACGTGCTGATGTTTTTGTAAAATTTTATTTACAACTGACTCTTCTTGAGACATACATCCGCAGACGCCGATTAATAGCTCAGGACGCTCGCGCTTTAAGGCCTTCAAGTGTCCTAATTCACCAAACACTTTATTTTCCGCATTTTCACGGATCGCACACGTATTCAATAAAATAACATGAGCATCTTCAACAGAGTCAGTCGGCTCGTAGCCAAGGCCTAGAAAAATACCAGCCATTACTTCTGTATCGTGCTCATTCATTTGACAGCCGTACGTACGGATATAAAACTTACGTCCCTGTCCCATTCCATGAAACTGTTCATCGATTGCAAAATCGTTGTGATAGGAAACTTCTTCTTTTCCTCGTTTTTTCGCATCTTTTAAAGAAGGTGGCATGTATACTGTTTGAAAATATTTGCTGTAATCCTTTTCGGATTTTTTGTCCGCTGGATTAACTTGGTTGCTTTCTAAACGTTGTTTTTCGTTCATAAAAAAATCTCCTTTCGCCATGACAATTGTCACGTTGCACCTGTAAATCGCAAAAAAATGTGACAGCCTTATGCTTATGCATAAAACTCATCACATTAACATAGTATATAACTTTCAAGTAGCGAACACAATCATATACCTATTTTCTATACCTATCACTATGAAAAAATCCGAACGAGCTGGATTCTCCATTAAGAATCTCAATTTACCGTTCGGATTTTCCCTCTACTAAACTGCTTTTATTGCAGCCTCTTTTACATAAATTCAGCCACTAGCTCATCAAATTTTTCCTCAGTCATACCTAAGTCTGCTTTTGACAGCGGCTCTTCACTATAGCCGTGAACAAGCTGCTGATACGACGGCTGATGCGCATTTTGATAAATAAGCCCTGTTACTAAGCCATTATGCTCCATTAACGTCTGCATAGCTTGCATACGATTGTTTGCATCATAACCTTCAATTGTGCTAAGACTAGTTAGGTTTTCTTTAAACCAATCATACGTGTTCACTTTGTTATACGTTACGCACGGGCTAAATACGTTAATTAAAGAAAAACCTTTATGCTGAATGCCTTGTTCAATTAAGCTTGTTAACTCTTTTAAATTCGTTGAAAAGCTTTGCGCTACAAACGTTGCCCCGGAAGTTAACGCCAGCTCCATGACAGATAAAGACGACTCAATTGATCCTTCAGGCGTACTTTTTGTCTTGAATCCTACTTCACTGCGAGGAGATGTTTGTCCTTTTGTTAAACCATAGATTTGGTTATCCATTACGATATACGTTACATCGATGTTTCGGCGAATCGCATGTACCGTGTGTCCCATACCGATAGCAAACCCATCTCCATCACCGCCAGATGCGATAACGGTTAAATCACGATTAGCCATTTTTACACCTTGAGCGATTGGAAGCGCACGTCCGTGAATACCGTGAAAACCATATGAATTAATATAACCAGAGATACGTCCAGAGCATCCAATACCTGAAATAACAGCAAGCTCATGAGGTTCTAAACCTACGTTAGCAGATGCGCGTTGAATGGCTGCTTGTACGGAGAAATCTCCACACCCCGGACACCAGTTAGGTTTTACACTGTTACGAAAATCTTTAAACGTTGCCATTTAACACAAACATCTCCTTACTTTTTGCGTATACTTCTTGCGGAAGAAATGGATTTCCATCGTACTTCAATACGCTTTGAATTTTATCATGACTTGCGATATTCATTTTTAAAATATTAGCAAGCTGTCCAGTAGCATTGTTTTCAACGACAACTACTTTTTTAGCTCCTTGCACGTAAGGAAGCAGTTCGTCAGCTGGGAAAGGATGAATTAAACGAATGTGAGCGTGATTTACTTTTATACCGTCCTGTTCCAAACGTTCCATTGCCTCTTCAATAACTCCACGCGTCGAATTAAATCCAACAAATAAAATATCAGACTCTTTTTCATGAGAGTGAACATGAATTGGCGTATTAAAACGAATTCCTTTTGTTTTACGAAGACGCTTATTCATTTGATCATCGCGGTTCACCGGAGATTCAGATGGCTTTCCTGTCTCATCATGTTCTACTCCCGTTACGTGATGAATGCCATGCTTCATTCCTGGAATGACGCGTGGTGATACGCCGTCTTCTGTTACGCGGTAGCGCTTGTAGTATTGTTTTTCTTCCAACTCTTCTAGCTCTCCTTGCTGAAGCTTGCCGCGGCGGATTTCAACGCGGTTATAGTCAAGCGGTTCTACCGACTGTTTCCCAAGTGAAAGCTGTAAATCCGTTAGCATAATAACTGGACACTGATATTCTTCTGCTAAGTTAAACGCTTCAATCGTATCGTAGAATGCTTCTTCAACCGTACTTGGCGCCATGACGATCTTCGGAATTTCACCGTGCGTACCGTAAATCATAGCCATTAAGTCAGACTGTTCTTGCTTAGTTGGAAGCCCTGTACTTGGACCGCCGCGCTGCGTATCAATAATCACAACAGGCTGCTCAGTGATGCCCGCTAATCCAATCGACTCCATCATTAATGATAGACCAGGTCCAGCTGATGCTGTCAGCGCACGTACGCCTGCATAGTTAGCTCCGATAGCCATCGTACATGCTGCGATTTCATCTTCTGTTTGAATAACAGTTCCACCGAATTGAGGAAGCTTTTTAATTAAGTATTCCATGATTTCTGAAGCAGGGGTAATTGGATATGCTGGCATAAAACGAGCCCCACCGGCTAAAGCACCTAGTGCAATCGCATCGTTTCCAATCATAAACATACGTTTTTTACCATCCGCTGGATCTAGTTTCATTGTTTCTAATTGTTCGCCTAGCTGTTCACGAATGTAATCTGCACCTTTTTTAATAGCTTCCATGTTTTTTTGTACAACTTTTTGGCCCTTTTTACCGAAGATTTCAAGCACTACTTCTTCAAATACTTCTGTGTCAATATGAAGCACAGCACTTGAAGCGCCTACAGCAACCATGTTCTTCATTAGCGACGTTCCTAGTTCCGTTGCAATTTCTGTAAACGGAACAGCGTATAGCGTAGCAGTTGTACATGTTTCGGGCAGACTTGGGTTGAATTTCGCATCTGCAATTACAACGCCTCCTACGCGCAGCTCATGGACGTTTACATCGATGGTTTCCTGATCGAACGCAACTAAAATATCCAAATCATCTGACACAGATCGAACCTGAGTTGTACTCACTCGGATCTTATTATTTGTATGTCCACCTTTGATACGAGAAGAAAAATGACGATAGCCGTATAAGTAATAACCTAATCGATTTAAAGCGGTTGAAAAGATTTCTCCCGTACTTTCGATTCCCTCACCCTGCTGTCCGCCAACTTTCCATGAAAGTTGCTGTACCATAAATCAACGCCACTCCTTTAATTGCTCTTAATATAGAAATCTATTTTATTGATAAAAACTGAAAAAAGTAAATTAGCAAACGATTTCATTTGCTTCTGCATTTCACGAACAAAAATCATCCGCAAAACTCCCACAGCACCTTGTCGCTGTGCAGGATACGTTTCTGCGTGAACAGCTCCATAATCCGTTTTCAATTTTATTCCGATTGCCAGAAAAATGCAACCCTTTCCATTGAATTCTCAATCGTTTTAATTATATTTATATTTAATGAATAAGATGAAGTTTTTTAATGATCTTTTCTGTCTTCACATGAGGCATTAGTATATAAATATCTTCTATAAAAAAAGAGCTTTTCCAAGAAGAAAAAGCTCTTTTTTTATTAGCTGCATACACGATCAGCAAAGTTTTGAAACAGAAAACGTTTTACCTGCTCCTCAGTGTAATGCTTAAGGAGTTCTTCGATTAAATTCGTATACTGTTCATATCTTCCGAGACGATGAACCGTTTTGTCAATGCCGTCAAAGTCAGAGCCAAAACCAACGGAGTATTCGCCTCCTCTTTCACACATGTAATCAAGGTGACGGATCACATCCGCTATTTGCGCTTTGGCAGAGCTCGTTAAAAATTCAGGGACAAACGTGATGCCAATCACGCCGTTTCGCTTTATTAAAGCATGAATTTGATCGTCTCTTAAATTCCGGGGATGAGAACACAATACGTGTGAATTGGAATGAGTAGCCACTACATATTGCGCTAGCTCAATCACATCCCAAAAACCTCTTACCGATAAATGAGAGACATCCGTCCACACTTTATGTTCATTATTCAATTCAACAACTTCTCTTCCAAAAGAAGATAACCCCGCGCCTCGAGGTTCTAAAATACCGTCACACACAGCATTGCTGTAATTCCATGTCAAACCTACTGAACGTACACCCAGTGAAAAAAGTGTCTTTAAACGAACTAAACTGGTATCAATGGCATCGCACCCTTCAAGCGTCAGCATTGCTCCTATTTCACCTTTTTTTAAGCTATCTATATCGTGCTTTGAACGAACCCATTTCACACCGGGAAGCGATAAAATATGACTCTGAAACAGCTGGATCATTTCTAACGCAACATCAAAGCGTTGAGCTGCCGGAACCGCTTCTGGAATATAAATAGCGAATAGCTGAACTTTCCCTTTTGCTTTTTTTATTCCTTCTAACGTCACATGCAGCGCTAAATCATATGTAAAAGATAAACGTTTATTTAACCAGAGCTTCATCAATACATCACAATGAGCATCAAATATCACAACCCACACCCCTTTAGCTCTATACAAAAAGGACCTGTTTGGCTTCTGCGCTTTACAGGTCCGTGGTTTTTATAATTATCGCGGCTCTACAATTAATTTAATGGCTGTTCGCTCTTCTCCATCAATTTGAATATCTGTAAAAGCTGGGATGCAGATTAAATCAACCCCACTTGGTGCAACGAACCCTCTTGCGATTGCTACAGCTTTTACTGCTTGATTAAGCGCCCCGGCCCCAATGGCTTGAATTTCTGCTGCGCCGCGTTCGCGCAGCACGCCTGCTAAGGCACCAGCAACTGAATTTGGATTAGACTTTGCTGAAACTTTTAATATTTCCATATCTAGCTCCTCCTTATTCTTTACAATGTATGATGAGAGATCATTAGACCAATGACTTAATTGATTTCAATGTTACTATATTCACGATATGTCAAACGTATTCCTGCTTGTTTTTCCTAAATATTCAAAAACTTATATTTCTACACCTTTCTTTTTTCTTTTTACGTTTTTGACAAAATAAAAAAGCCAACGTATCGTCTTTCGACACATTGACTTTTTCCCTTTATTCAAAAAACGGATGGTCTTCGTTGATTAAAATTCGCTCTGTTTTTGTTGCTTTCCCCGTCTTTTGATCAATATCAATAACGATTCCACTAAGCTGCGTTCTTCCTTCTTTTGGCACTTCAAATCGAACAGGAAGAGACGTTAAAAAACGCTTAATAACTGCTTCGCGCTCCATCCCTAAAATGCCGTCATAAGGTCCCGTCATTCCTACGTCAGAGATGTAGGCTGTTCCTTTTGGCAATATACGATTGTCAGCTGTTTGAACGTGCGTATGAGTGCCGACAACAGCGCTGACACGACCGTCCACATACCAGCTAATCGCTTGCTTTTCACTTGTTGTTTCAGCATGAAAATCAATAAAAATAAGCGGAGTGCGCTGACGTGCTTCTTCAATCAGTTCATCTGCTTTTTGAAATGGACAATCAAGCGGAGCCATAAACGTGCGCCCTTGTAAATTAATCACGGCTACCTCAAGCTGATTGTACGTAAAATACGTAATTCCCTTGCCCGGTGTACCTTCAGGAAAATTAGCTGGACGAACAAGATTTTTTGCATCGTCAATAAAATCAAAAATTTCACGTTTGTCCCACGCATGGTTACCAAGAGTAATAATGTTAGCCCCTGCTTGTAAGAACTGACGATAAATCTTTTCGGTAATTCCTTTTCCTGAAGCTGCATTTTCTCCATTCACAATTGTAAGTCCCGGAGAGTATTTTCTTTTTAATCTCGGTAAATATTCTTCAACCATTTCACGGCCTGGAGAACCAACTACGTCTCCAATAAATAAAATTCTCATGTAAAAGCTCCTATACTTCATTCTTAATCTGCATCTTCATCTCTACGAAAAAAAATAAAGTGGCGAAACGCCACTTCATTTTTATTTTGCATACTCTACTGCTCTTGTTTCGCGAATAACCGTTACTTTGATGTGGCCAGGATAATCCAGCTCATCTTCAATTCGTTTTCGGATATCTCGAGCAAGTCGATGCGCTTCTAGATCACCAATCGTATCTGGTTTCACCATAATACGAACTTCACGCCCTGCTTGAATTGCAAATGATTTTTCAACGCCTTCATAAGACTCTGAAATTTCTTCTAACTTTTCAAGACGACGAATGTAGTTTTCTAACGTCTCACTGCGAGCACCTGGTCTTGCAGCAGATAATGCATCCGCTGCTGCAACTAGTACAGCAATGATTGATGTTGGTTCTGTATCTCCATGGTGAGAAGCAATCGCGTTAATAACAACCGGATGTTCTTTATACTTTGTAGCTAATTCAACACCGATTTCTACGTGGCTTCCTTCTACCTCATGGTCAATTGCTTTACCAATATCATGTAACAATCCTGCTCGTTTGGCTAACGTTTCATCTTCACCTAATTCAGCAGCCATAAGTCCTGATAAATGCGCTACTTCCATTGAATGTTTCAGCACATTTTGACCATAGCTTGTTCTAAATTTTAAGCGCCCAAGAATTTTCATCAAGTCTGGGTGCAACCCATGAACACCGACTTCAAACGTCGTTTGTTCACCGACTTCACGAATATATTCGTCCACTTCGCGGCGAGATTTTTCAACCATTTCTTCAATACGTGCGGGATGGATACGACCATCTTGAACGAGTTTATCAAGTGCAATTCTTGCTGTCTCACGACGAATTGGGTCAAATCCTGATAAAATAACTGCTTCTGGCGTATCATCAATAATAAGATCAATTCCTGTCAAAGTTTCAAGCGTACGGATGTTTCGACCTTCTCGACCGATAATTCGGCCTTTCATTTCGTCATTTGGCAAGTTAACAACTGAGACAGTCGTTTCAGCAACATGATCTGCTGCGCAACGCTGAATAGCAAGTGAAAGAATTTCTTTCGCCTTTTTATCGGCGTCTTCTTTTGCACGGTTTTCTGTTTCTTTTACCATTATTGCAATGTCGTGGGAAAGTTCATTTTCAACACGATCTAAAATAATCGCTCTTGCATCTTCTCTTGTTAAGCTTGAAATGCGCTCTAGCTCTGTTTGCTGTGCACGTACTACTTCTTCAACTTTGCTTTCCATCTCTTCAATATGCTGTTGTTTAACAGTAAGAGAATCATCTTTCTTTTCAAGTAACGCTTCACGTTTATCAAGTGATTCGTCTTTACGATCAAGATTTTCCTCTTTTTGCATTAATCGATTTTCTTGTTTTTGAAGTTCTGCTCGACGATCACGAATATCTTGTTCTGCCTCTGTACGAAGCTGATGGATTTCATCCTTCGCTTCTAGTAAAGCTTCTTTTTTCAAAGCTTCCGCCTCGCGGGTTCCTTCATCAATAATTTGTTCTGCACTAGACTTTGCTCCCGCAATTTTAGCTTCAGCAATCGATTTACAAACAAAAAAGCCAACAACTGCACCGACGATTAGGCCAAGCAAAGCGAAGATGATTGTATTAGTATCCATCATTTCACCTCCCCTTGCTATAAACTTGTAAGTTTTAAATTTCATGTCGGCATGTACATCGTATTCACCTTTCAATATACACACAAAGGCTTTTAAACGCTAAAATGTTTTAAAAAGGGAAAATATACATCTTAATTGTAAATCTGTGCATTTTTATTGTCAAGCCTGCCTCTACAGTATATATTGAAATTTCGCATGTTACTTTTCTAGCATTAACAATTTTTACAAAAAAAAGACCCCTTCTTTGAAATAGAGGAGTCTTTTTTTATCTCGCAGCAAATTAAATATTTAAATCGCCTTGATCGTCATCCTCAGGAGCTGGCTCTCCATCTTGGTCTAAACCATGATGTTCACGCACTTGTCCCGCAATTTCCTGACGAATATCAGTATTTTCTTTTAAGAATTGCTTTGCATTTTCACGGCCTTGACCTAGACGCTCGTCATTATATGAATACCAAGATCCACTTTTTTGGACAATATCTAGTTCAGAAGCGATATCCAAAATTTCACCCTCTTTTGAAATACCTTCTCCGTACATAATATCTACTTCGGCAGCACGGAAAGGCGGAGCTACTTTATTTTTCACAACTTTAATTCTTGTTTTGTTACCTACGATATCATTTCCTTGCTTTAACTGCTCTGCACGACGCACTTCTAGACGCACTGAAGAGTAGAATTTAAGCGCACGTCCACCAGGAGTTGTTTCAGGGTTACCAAACATTACGCCGACTTTTTCACGAATTTGGTTAATAAAGATAGCGATTGTTTTAGACTTGTTAATAGCTCCAGATAGTTTACGCAATGCTTGAGACATTAAACGAGCTTGTAGACCCACGTGAGAGTCTCCCATTTCTCCTTCAATTTCCGCTTTTGGCACTAACGCTGCTACTGAGTCAACAACAATAATATCTACTGCGCCGCTTCGAACTAAAGCTTCAGCGATTTCTAAAGCTTGTTCTCCTGTATCAGGCTGAGATAATAACAGCTCATCAATATTAACACCTAATTTTTGAGCATATACAGGATCTAACGCGTGCTCCGCATCGATAAATGCAGCCTGTCCGCCCTGCTGTTGAACTTCTGCAATCGCGTGAAGAGCAACTGTTGTTTTACCTGAGCTTTCTGGGCCATATACTTCCACCACACGTCCACGTGGATATCCACCTACGCCTAAAGCTATATCTAATGCTAATGAACCACTTGGAATTGTAGAAATTCTTTTTTCCGTTTGTTCACCTAATTTCATAATTGAACCTTTACCAAATTGCTTTTCAATTTGCTTTAAAGCCATATCAAGGGCTGCTTGACGATCGTTCACTCAATTTCCTCCTCTATCTCTTTGAAATCATCTATAAACTGCAAACTTACTACGATGTAGTAGCAATGTCGAATTAACAACTTTCTATAACTTACTATACTAGTTTTTAGGTCGTTTGACAAGCAAAAAGCGAATAAATGTTCGTTTTTTATAAAATTAAAAAAAGGCTGCTTTGGTAAAACTAAGCAGCCTTTTTTCTTTATTTTTTTATCGTCTTCAATACGTAATGACAGCCGTAATTAACCGTTCGTGAACGAATTCCTTGGCGGCTTCCAGATAGCTGCAAACTGTAAACTTGAGGAGTTTGATCCTTATAAGCGACCCCTATATGCACTGTTCCTACAGGGTGTCCTTCTTGTTTAGAGGGTCCAGCTACACCCGTAAAACCGATGCCAATATCCGTTTTGTATAACTGTTGAATACGCTGAGCCATTTCAGCCGCGCACTGCTCGCTAACAGCTCCGTACTGATTCAGCGTGTGTTCGCTCACTCCGAGAATATTTTGCTTGATTTCATAATGATAGGCTACCAGGCTGCCTTTAACAACTTCTCCAGCACCTGAAACAGTTGTTAAACGTTCGCTGAATAACCCGCCGGTTAAACTTTCGGCTGAAGCAATCGTCAAGCCTTGTGCCGTTAATTCTTTTACCAATTCATTATGTAAAGAAGTTGCTTCGTATCCATATAAATACTCGCCTACGCGCTCTGAAATGGTTTTTTCCACTTCGTCTAACATGCGCTGTGCTTCAGCAGCATCAGCGTGCTTAGCAGTTAAGCGAAGCGTCACTTCTCCATCTCCTGCAAGCGGTGCAATCGTCGGGTTTGTTTGCGCATCAAGCAAATCTTCAATTTCCGTCTCAAGCTGTGATTCTCCTATTCCGAAAAAACGAAGAACGCGTGATTCAATACTTTCTTTTAATTCAAGCTTTTGAGCTAAAAATTCTTGACCATATGCTTCATACATTGGATAGAGCTCTTTTGGCGGCCCTGGGAATAGCATATAGTGTTTTCCCTCTACTGTAAGCCCCATACCTGGAGCCATTCCGTAATCATTAGGGAGCACTGTCGAACCTTCAAGTACAATTGCCTGTTTTTTATTGTTAGGTGTCATGATACGATTTGACTGTTTGAAATAGGCTTCAATGCTTTCAAGTGCTTCCGCATTTGTTGTCAACTCTACTCCTAGCACACTCGCAATTGTTTCTTTTGTTAAATCATCTTTTGTAGGACCAAGCCCGCCTGTGAAAATAATTAACTCTGCACGTGTTTGAGCTGTAGCAATCACTTCTTTCAAGCGCTGTGCATTATCTCCTACTACTGTATGATAGTAAACATTAATTCCAAGTTCGGCTAATTTTTTCGATAAATACTGAGCGTTTGTATTGGCAATTTGCCCAAGCAGCAGCTCAGAGCCGACTCCAATAATTTCAGCGTTCATCATATCATCTCCATCTTACTTATTTTGAATTAACAAAAGCCTGTTTGTTTTTAGCAAAGTAGTCCCAGCCTGAAATAACCGTAAAAATCACTGAGATCCAAAGCATTACGCTAGCAAACGGAATGGAAATCCATTCAAAAGGCAAGTTGTACAACAGAATAGCTGAAATAGCTAAAATTTGAGTCCATGTTTTAATTTTACCTAACATATTGGCTGCTACAACTTCTCCTTCCCCTGCTAGTACAAGTCTTAAACCTGTGATAGCAAATTCACGGCTAATAATGATGATAGCAGCCCATCCTGCACCTGCAATTAAATCTAAGTCAACAATAGCTACAAGCGCAGCTGAAACCAACAGCTTGTCTGCTAGTGGATCTAAAAACTTGCCCAAGTTTGTGACTAAATCGTACTTTCTTGCATAGTATCCGTCGATCCAGTCTGTTGTAGATGCAATAATAAATAATGCCGCCCCTAATAGATGAGCGATCGGAATCTCTTTTCCTGCTGCCTCCACTGTGCCAAATGGTAGCGGCACCATCATAAAAATGAGGAATACGGGAATTAGAAAAATTCGCGAAATGGTAATCTTGTTTGGTAAATTCACTTCTTCTGCCTCCAATTACTGTTACAAACTGAAAGCGTGCAAACGAAGTTGTTTGCACGGCTTTGGTTTTATTATAGCGTGAATGAGTGTTTAATTCACATATTATCTTTATTTACACCCTGACCACTTTTTAAAACAGGCTGTTTACTGTGCTTCTGCCGGCTGATATTGAATCGTTACAACTTGTCGAACTTGCTTGGATGAATCAAACGGCAAGTCAACCGCTTTTCCATTTACTTTTAACTCTACTCCAGGTGAATAACCGATGTTGACACGAGCTTCCGTTTCTTTCGTCAAATCAAATTCTTTTGTTTCACCTTTTTTTAGAATGGAGCTAAAGAAAGCATTTCCTTTTCCATTTTTCACATCTAACCAAGTATCTGCTTGAGTGGATGTTACTTCTAGGTTAAATGCATCTGTACCGGAAAGAGCATACGTAGCACTTCTGCCTGTTTTTTGAACTTCCTTGTATTCTTGTTTACCGCTGTCTTTCTTTTCTTTTTCAGCTTTTTCTTTCTCAGCTTTTTCTTTTGCGGCTTTTTCTTTTTCAGCTTTTTCTTTTTCTTGTTCTTTCTTATCAGCAGCACTTTGTTCATCTTCTGACTTGCTATTGTCATTTTTTGCAGTAGTTTCATTCGTTTCTTCCTGCGTGTTAGACTGCTGAACTTCGCTGTTTGGAGCTTCTTGGTTAGCCTGCTCCTTGTTTTTATCCGAGACGATATTTTGAGCGATTACCCAAATAATAATCCCAACAACTACAACTCCCGCCACCACTAGAACAGTTGGAAGGTAGTCATATGCTTTTGAAACTCCTTTTGTATGCTGAGGAATTTCTTTGCGGCTGCGAACGCGCGAAAGCTGCTGCGGCATGTCTTCTGTTTGAGTTGAAGGAATGTCTGATTTGTATTCTTCAAAAATAGCATCTGTGTCCAACCCAATTGCTTCGCAGTATTGCTTAATAAACGCTCGTACGTAAAATTTCCCTGGCATAACCTCATAATTGCCTTCTTCAATGCCAAGTAAATAGCGTTTTTGAATTTTCGTTAGTTTTTGTAAATCCTCTAACGACAATCCTTTGCTTTCTCGTTCTTGTCTTAACCTTTGTCCTAACTCTGTCAATGCTAACACCTACCAATTATGCTAAAAATCAAACATCGATAATCCACCGTCTTGAAACATTTGAGGACCTTCCATTATTTCATATGTAATCTTCTCATTGGGGTCATTTCTTATTTCAATAATGTAGGCAAAATCATCTAACGAATACTCGGTATTTTGTACAAATACATCCGGATGCTCCACGATTTTTGTCGCGGGTACATTCATTACTTCTCGAACAAGCTGCCAGTGCTTTTCATTCGCTCGTTTGGTCGATACAATCCCGTCAATGATAAAAATATTATCAGCGTTGTATTCGTCAGCAATAAGCTGACTGCGAATCGTTTGTTTTAAGAGTGTAGAAGACACAAAAAGCCACCTTTTGTTCGCACATACGCTAGCTGCTACAATGGATTCAGTTTTGCCTACTCGCGGCATACCTCGAATACCGATAAGCTTATGACCTTCTTGTTTAAACAGTTCCGCCATAAAATCTACGAGCAAACCTAATTCATCTCTTACGAAACGGAATGTCTTTTTATCATCTGCGTCACGCTGAATATAGCGACCGTGACGCACTGCTAACTTATCACGCAATTTAGGCGGTCTCATTTTTGTCACAATGATATTATCCATTGTTTTCAAAATAGATTCAAGCCTGTCTATTTGCTCATGTGAATCACAGCGCAGCAATAATCCACGGCGAATATCATCCACTCCATTAATTGTGACAATATTAATTGACAACATTCCAAGAAGCGATGAAATATCACCTAAAAGACCCGGACGATTTTTTTGTATTTGATATTCTAAATACCACTCAATTTTCTCCATCAAACCCCTCCCATTTCTTGGCTGGCCTTCGAGAGGTGCCCCCTTTTTTTCACCTAGTTTAACTATAAATGATTTCCATTATATTATAAACCCTAAAGGCAAGTAGTTCTACATTTGTTATGTATGTAAGCGCTTATTTATTTGTACTATTTAATTCTAAGAAAAAAGGAGCTTTCACACGCGGTGAATTAGCTCCTTTTTAGAAACGATAACTTATTTTACTGATCCGTTATTTTGAACTAATTTCACCATGCTGCTCGCAATCGCATGCTGCTCTTCTTTAGAAGCAACGCTCCAAAGGTCTGCTAAAATTCGCTCTTGATCATTTTTTGCATCAACTTGGTTTGCTAAATATCCACCAATTTGATAAGCAAGATCATGAATAACTTCTTCTTGCATTCCTTCGTTTTGTGCATGATGTAAACGGTCGCCTAAAAAATCTTTCCAGCTATCCCAGTTTTCTAATACTGACATGAGTAGCCCTCCTTAAGGTTTATTCATATCATAGTTTGTACCTTGTTTTTAATTTTATGCACACTTTATATGTACCAACCGCCATTAACCGATAATATTTGTCCAGTTATATACGAAGCACGTGAAGATATTAAATATGAAACCGTATCTGCCACTTCTTTTGGATATCCTATTCTTCCTAAAGGGATCTCTTCAGCCAGCTCTTTAACCTCTTCTTTTGAATAGCTGGCCATCATATCCGTTTCAATCGCTCCGGGCGCAACTCCATTGACGCGAATTCCACTTAATGCAACCTCTTTTGCCAAAGCTTTTACAAACGTATTTTGGGCGCCTTTTACCATTGAATAAAGAACTTCAAACGAAGCTCCTGTAAGTCCCCAAATGGAAGAAATCATGATAATTTGTCCGCTTTTAGCACTGATCATTTTAGGCAGCAAAGCTTTTGTAATAACAAAGGGAGCCGTGATGTGAAGATAGATCATTTCTTCGGTTTCATTTGCCGAAGCATCTGTCATTAACCCGCTAACGCTTCGTCCGCTGTTATGAATAATAACTTCTACCGGAACAATAATCTCCTTTAAAAACTTCTCCACTCCCTCTTTACATGATAAATCCGCTTGTACTGTAAACACGGTTTTCACCTTTTCAGCTAGCTCATGTGCAAGCGCCTCTATTTTGTCTTTTCGTTGATGATAGTGCAAAATAAGCGAGTATCCATCTTCAGCCAATTGCTTAGCAATCGCTGTGCCAATTCCTCCGCTTGCACCTGTCACAAGGGCAAATTTCTCCATAGCCTTCTCTCCTTTACATGCAAAAAAGCTGATGAACATCAGCTTTTTTGGCAACAATCATCTTTATTTAGGTACTACTTCACAAACCGTAAAGTTCTTTTCATCAATAATCTCGTTTAGCACATCTTTTATTTCGTTTACCTTCAGTTTTTCTAGCGTTTCAACAATATCAAATAAATTCATATCATTAAACGCATAGCGTGTAAACTGATTAGCGATAAACTCAGGTGAGTTTAATGAACGTAAAAATCCGCCGATTTTCTTTTTACGAATACGTTCAAGTTCCTCTTCTGTTAGTGATTTTGTTTTCATTTCAAGTAAAATTTGTTTAACTCGATCATACAGCTGTTCGGGTTGATCCGTATCTCCTCCGATAAGAGCAAAACCAAATCCTCTTTCCTCCGTATAATCATACGCAAACGTTTCATCAATGAGTCCGTCTGCATACAACTCCTCATAGTACGAAGAGCTTTTTCCAAATGCATAATCTAAAATGATATTCATTGCTAACTCGTATTTAAGCATTTCTCCGCCTGAACGCTGCGGATTTTTCGCTTTTAGACCCACCATACATTTCGAAGACTGCACCGGCATTTTTAATACTTGTTTTTCTTGATCCACCGTTTCAGGCTCTTCGTCAAAATGACGCTGTATGTCAGAGATTTCTTTATAATCTTTTTTCTGCTGATTGTCTCGAACTTGCTTCATTACTTTTTCCGCATCAACAGGACCTACAATGAACAACAGCATGTTGCTCGGATGATAGAACGTTTCATAGCATGTGTACAGTAAATCTTTATTAATATGTGAAATCGATTCGATCGTGCCAGCAATATCAATTTTAACAGGATGGTTTTTGTACATATTTTGAATGGTACCAAAATACAAGCGCCAGTCCGGATTGTCGTCATACATTGTAATTTCTTGACCGATAATGCCTTTTTCTTTTTCTACCGTTTTTTCTGAGAAGTACGGCTCTTGTACAAAGTCCACTAATGTTTCAAGATTTTCTTCAAAGTTAGATGTACAGCTGAATAAGTAAGCTGTGCGGGTAAAAGAAGTAAATGCGTTGGCCGAAGCACCTTGTTTACTAAACTGCTGAAAGACATCTCCGTCTTCTTTTTCAAATAATTTATGCTCTAAAAAGTGGGCAATTCCATCCGGAACTTTTGTCATTTCATTTTCATTTAGCGGTACAAATTGATTGTCAATCGATCCGTAGTTTGTTGTAAAAGTGGCAAACGTTTTGTTAAACTCCGGTTTTGGCAAAATGTATACCTGCAGCCCGTTATCCATTTTTTCATGATACAGCTGTTCTTGAAGCTGCGAAAATTCAATTTTCTCCATTTTCTTCACCGCCCGTTCCTGTTAAGAAATAAATTGTATCCATTTCAATTTTCTCAGCCACTTTAATAATTTCCTGCTTAGATACCGCATCAATATGCTTTAAGTATTCATCAATTGAAATATCTTTACCCGTTAATTCATTATGATACATAACCTCTACTAGTCCTCGTGGAGTATCCACCGTTTCAAGCAGCTGGTTGTGAATAACGGCTTTCGTTTGAGCGATTTCGCCGTCTGTAAACGATCCTTGTTTCATTTCCTGCATTTGTTCTTTAATAATCGTAACAGCTTGGTCGTAATTTTTAGCATCAATACCCGACATGACCATTAGTAATCCTTTATGACTCTCTACTCTCGAAGCAGCATAGTAAGCTAAGCTCGCTTTTTCACGAACGTTAATAAATAGCTTGGAATGTGAGAACCCTCCGAATATCCCATTGAATACTTGAAGAGCAAAATACTGTCTATCTCCGTATACAACGTTTGTACGATAGCCAATATTTAATTTCCCTTGTTTGACTTCTTGTTTTTCCACCACTTCATTTACGTTCGAGATCTCTTTAGACGTGATAGAATCTTCAATGTCTTTTTGCTCGCGCTTTGGTAAAGTAAATGTTTCTTTTACTGTTTGTAAAACCTCTTCGACTTGCAAATCTCCAATAGCATAAAGGTGAATGGCATCTTCTTTTAACACCTGCTGATAATAGGCGTACAAACTTTCACCTGTAATTTCTTCCACATCGTCAATTTGACCGTTTACATGTAAAGAGTAAGGTTCTTCCTTACACATTTCTTCAACTAGTCTTAAATTAGCATAGCGCATTTTATCATCAAATACGGCTTGAATTCGCTGACGAAGCGAACGCTTTTCTTTTGTCATAATATCCGTTAAAAAAGAGTCCCCTTCAACTGCTGGCTTTAATAAAATATCGCCAAGAAGAGCTAACGCTTTTTGTAAAAGCGGAGTTGAATCTTTCAAATATTTTTCATTCGCTATATCAATGCGAATCGTAATATCGTGGTTATCACCTTTTTTTGTTAAGTCTACTTGTAAAGTAGCACCATAAAGCTCATCTAAATATGTACGAAGCTTTGTCGTAGACGGCAGCGACTCGGTAGCGCTTTGAAGCACATAAGGTAAAAGGGCACGCATTGTCACCGTTTTCTTATCTAAAGGGGCATTTAGTTTTAAAATGAACGTGTTTGTTTTGTACTTAGCTGTTTGAATGGTATGAACAGTCAATCCTTCTAGTTCATGTTTTTGTTCAGTCAATAATTTCATATATAAACCTCCTTTTAAATTTTGATGTATTAACTAGACAATACTTCTATTTTGAATCTTTAACGCTAATTTTAGTCTTATAACCACTATATCGAATTCAAGGAAACATTTTCAAGTAACTTGCCGCGCGCTTCCTCATTTCTTTTCATATTCTTTCTCTCAATGAAAAAAAGGCGGAGAAAAGAATATGATTTCTTTGTCTCCACCTTCTATATTTATCCAACTTTAGTCATTGTTAGACCTCGTATAGAGGATTTATTAGCGGCGGCCTTTTTCATAAGGAACGCCCAGCGCTTTAGGAGCCTCAGCACGTCCTACAAAACCAGTAAGCGCTAAGATTGTTAATACGTACGGTGCAATGGTTAAAAGGACGGATGGGATATCTTGAATAACCGGAATCTGAGCTCCCGTGATACTCAAAGACTGTGCTAATCCGAAAAACATGGCTGCACCTAAAGCACCAATAGGATGCCACTTCCCGAAAATCATGGCCGCAATAGCAAGGAACCCTTGTCCAGCAATCGTTCCCGCTGCAAAGTTTGTAGCGATAGACGTGGCATACACCGCTCCGCCGATTCCAGCGAACATGCCGGAAATCATAACGCCAACGTAACGCATTCTCACAACTTTGATCCCCATCGTGTCTGCTGCCATTGGGTGTTCACCAACTGAACGAAGACGGAGACCAAACGGCGTTTTATAAATGATGTACCATACAGCAAAAGCTAGCGCAATCGCAATATAAGACGTAATAGGAACGTTCGAAAACAGAATTTTACCGATTACTGGAATGTCTGATAAACCTGGAATACTTACTTTATCGATACGGAATTGAATAAAATCTGTTTGTCCTTTCCCAAAAATCTTTTTAATTAAAAAGATTGAAAGACCCGCAGCTAGAAAATTCAGGGCTACACCACTTACAGTTTGATCTGCTTTTAATGTAATGCTTGCAACAGCATGAATCAGCGAGAACACAGCGCAAACAACAGCCGCAATTACTATTGCTACCCACGGGGCCCAAGCACCTAATGAATCCTGAAGTAAAAGGGTTGAAACAATACCTGTGAACGCGCCAAACATCATCAGCCCTTCTAATCCAATGTTCACAACCCCGGAACGTTCACTAAATATCCCTCCGAGCGCGGTAAAGATAAGCGGTGCAGCTGAATATAGCGCCGCTGGAATAATAATGGCTAACACCTCTAAGAAGTTCATTTTGCTCCCCCCTTGCCTGCACGGCCAAGCACCCAGCGAATTAAATAACCAGATGCAACAAAAAAGATAATAAGCGCAATGACAATTTGAATTAATTCAGACGGTACGCCTGTCATAAAGTTCATTTGAGGAGCCGCAGTTTGCAGTCCTCCGAAAAAGAATGAAGCTAATAAAATTCCAATTGCGCTGTTAGCTCCTAAAAGGGCTACGGCAATACCGTCAAATCCCGTACCCGTAAACGCAGTGAATGTGCCCATATATTGAAATGTTCCAAGCCCTTCCATAGCCCCGGCAAGCCCGGCAAAAGCGCCTGAAATCGCCATGGATAACACAATGTTTCGGCCTACATTCATTCCTGCATACTGTGAAGCATGCTGATTAAAACCAACGGCTCTTAGCTCGAAGCCCTTAGCTGTTTTATTCAAAATAAACCACATTACGACGGCTGCAGCGATGGTAATAAGAATGCCGTAATGAAGGCGGGAGTTATTGGTTAACTGTGCTAAAAAGCTTGATGCTAAAGATGCCGATTCTTTAATATCATACGATTTTTCATTACCCGCGTATAAATACGTACGGATTAAGCTGCTCGTGGTGTAAAGGGCAATATAGTTCATCATGATGGAAACAATTACCTCATGAACATGAAATTTTGCTTTTAAAAATCCTGGAATAAACGCCCAAACTGCTCCAGCTGCAGCTGCTGCTAATACAGCTAAAGGAATATGAATGACTGCTGGTAAATCAAACGCATACCCAACCCATACTGAAGCCAACCAGCCAACTAAAAGCTGTCCTTCTACTCCAATGTTAAAGAGACCGGTTTTATAAGCAAACGCAACCGCAATACCGGCCAGAGCAAGAGGAGTCATGGCACGAATCGTTTCTCCAATGGCTTTTGGCGTCCCAAACATCCCGTCAAAAAGAGATTGATAGCCAAGCATTGGATCATAGCCGCCTAGTAACATAATAACCGCTCCGGCAATGAGTCCTAATATGGCCGATACAACAGGGATCAAAATCATCATTACACGTTCATTTTTCACAAGTTTATTCATGCTGTTCCACCCGCTTTCTCACGCGTACCGCCTGCCATTAATAGACCTAACTCTTGTTCATTCGTTTCTTTTGGATCTACAATGTCAACTATTTTCCCTTCATAAATAACCGCAATGCGATCGCTTAGATTCATTACTTCATCTAGTTCTAGCGAAACGAGCAGCACTGCCCGTCCTTTATCTCGTTCTTCAATCAGCTTTTTATGAATAAATTCAATGGCTCCTACATCCAGCCCCCTCGTTGGCTGAGCTGCAATTAATAGTTCCGGACTGCGGTCTACTTCACGGGCAATAATGGCTTTTTGCTGATTTCCGCCCGATAGCGATCGCGCTTGCGTATATTCACTAGGGGTTCGCACATCATATTCTGCAATTAACTCTTTTGCTTTTTTATACAGCTCTTTATAATTCAAAATACCTGATTTAGACATCGGCTTTTGATAATACGTTTGAAGACCGATATTTTCACCAATTGTGTAATCTAATACAAGCCCGTGCTTATGGCGATCCTGCGGAATATGTCCTACTCCTGACTCCGTAATTTTACGCGTGGATAACGTAGACAGTTCTTGATTTTTTAACGTGACCGAGCCCGACTTTATTTTTCTTAGACCCGTAATTGCCTCAATCAGCTCTGTTTGGCCATTTCCATCCACACCCGCGATGCCTACAATTTCGCCTGCTCGAACGCTTAGATCAAGTGAACTTACAGCCTCTACTCCTCGGCTGTCTTCTACTACTAATTCTTTTATTGTTAACACAGCTTCTTTTGGAGTCGCTGTTTTCTTTTCAGTTTTAAAATGTACTTCTCTTCCGACCATTAAAGCAGCAAGTTCATCAGGGTTGGTCTCTTGCACATTTACCGTACCAACCCCGACACCTTTTCGAATAATTGTACAGCGGTCACACACTGACATAATTTCTTTTAATTTATGCGTAATTAAAATAATCGACTTTCCTTCTTGAATTAATTTTTTCATAATTTGAATTAATTCCGTAATTTCCTGAGGTGTTAAGGCGGCAGTAGGTTCATCAAAAATAAGAATGTCGGCTCCTCTGTAAAGCGTCTTTAAAATTTCCACTCGCTGCTGCATGCCAACTGAGATATCTTGAATCTTCGCATATGGATCTACCGATAATCCATATTGATTTGAAAGCTCTTGAATATCTTGAGCTGCTTTTTTAATATTGATTTTCCCCGTTCGCGTCGGTTCGTTCCCAAGAATAATATTTTCTGTGACTGTAAAGTTTTGAACAAGCATAAAGTGCTGATGAACCATTCCAATTCCTAAGTCATTCGCTACGTTAGGGTCCGTGATTTTGACTTCTTGGCCGTTTACACGAATCTGCCCTTTTTCAGGCTGATAAAGCCCAAATAAAACGTTCATCAGCGTTGACTTACCTGCACCATTTTCTCCTAACAAAGCATGAATTTCTCCCTTTTTTACTTGGAGTGTAATATTGTCATTAGCGACAATACCGGGAAACTCTTTGCGAATATCTAGCATTTCAATAACATATTCCACTACTTTCACTCCCTATTCCTTCCTGCTACAGGATTCTGTCTTCCGTTTTTCGGCTATGAAAAAGGCTAGTTTTCACTAGCCTTTTATACTCATATAATCATTGCTTAACAGATATCAGCTTATTTTTTAAGCGTTTTTTCAAACTCTTTAAATTCTTTATCCGTTTGAGGCACTGTAATGTCACCGTCTAGAATTTTTTGCTTATACTCATCAACTGCTTTTAACGCATCTTTGCTTACATTATCTTGTGATGGAGCAATTCCCACTCCGTCTTCTTTTAAGCCAAACACAACCTCTTTACCGCCTGGGAATTTGTCGTCCATTGCTTTTTTTGCAACATCTTCTACAGCCAGGTCAACGCGTTTTACCATCGAAGTTAACGTTACGTTTTCAGGCATACCTTCTTCATGCTGATCGCGGTCAACTCCAATTACCCAAACCTTTTTGTCTTTACCGCCTTTTGAACGGTTTTTAGCTTCTGTAAATACGCCGTTTCCAGTACCGCCAGCCGCTTGATAAATAATATCAGCGCCTTTGCTGTAAATGGTAGAAGCGATAGCTGAGCCTTTTTCTGGAGAGTTAAAACTTTCCGCGTATTGAGAAATAACTTCAGCGTCTGGGTTTACAGATTTAACACCTGCTTTAAATCCGTTTTCAAACTTCTTGATTAATGGAGATTCAACGCCTCCGATAAAGCCGATTTTGTTCGTTTTCGTTTGTTTCGCTGCCACTACACCTACTAAGAAAGAGCCCTGCTCTTCTTTAAATAGAATGCTCGCCACGTTATCTAAGTTTTCTGACTTTAATGTATCGTCTACTAATGCAAAGTTAGCATCTGGATACTGCTTTGCTGCTTTTTTAATGTCTTCTTTTAACAAAAAGCCAATTCCATACGTCAAGTTGTAGCCACTCTCAGCAAATTTAGAAAGGTTGCTCTCGTATTCAGATGCTTTTGTAGACTGCAAATATTTGTATCCAGTCCCTTCATCAAGTCCGTTGTCTTTCCCAAACTTTGTTAGACCTTCCCAAGCAGATTGGTTAAACGATTTATCATCTACCCCGCCCGTATCTGTTACCATTCCCACTTTAAAATCCGCTGCTTTTTTATCTCCGCTGCTCTTATCTGCGTCGTTTGAGCCACACGCGCTTAAAAGTGTTCCTGCCGCTAATACTAGTGATAATGCAAGTCCCGTTTTACGTTTTAACATGTTTTAACCCCCTGAATAGTTTTAAAAGTATAAAGCCAATTTTCTATTTCGTCCCTGTGACCTACATTTGACACCTCCTTAAAAGGACAATATTAAATAGTTGTAAATTTTCTGACATTTAACCATAAAAAAACTAGACGCGTTTACGCAGTACTTGGAAACTAAATTGATCTGCTTTAAAATAATTGATGGAATATAAAATGGGTTCATCATACTGGTCATAATGCATTTGTTTCAGCACAAGCAAAGCGGTTTCTGGCTCGCATTGTAAAATAGGAGAAACTTTTTCATGATAGCCTAGAGGCTCAATATTTGCCACGGCGTATGAAATGTGCTTTCCTGCTTGTTTTTCAAGAATTTCTAACAAAGATTCCTGTTTATATTCGAAATTTTCAGGCAATATTTTTTGAGGAACCTTGTCCATGCAATATACAACAGGCTCTCCGTTTGCCGTTCTCACCCGTTCAACAAATAAAATCTGTTCGTCTTCCCCGCAAGCAAAACGTGTTAAATCATTTTCAGACAACTCTTGTATTTGAGAAGATAAGAAGATTGTTCCGGCCTTCATACCAGCTTGTTCAATCATATGTGTTATACTATTTAATTGCTCAATCCCTGACAAAAAAGTAGGCTTCGTGTTGACAAATGTTCCCACGCCGTGTCTGCGAACAATAATATTCTCTTCTTCTAATATGCGAAGTGCCTCACGTAGCGTTGCGCGGCTAACCCCTAGCTGCTTTGATAAATCAAACTCTGAAGGGAGTCTTTCCTTTTCTTTAAAAATTCCTTTTTCTATATTTTGTTTAATTTTATCAATCACTTGTAAATACAAGTGCCGATTATCCGCACGTATAGACATCACTCTTCCTCCATATTAAAAAGTCATCAGACCTCTGATGTTCGACTACTTAATCGAAAATAATATATCATTTTTCGACAGATAAATAAATAGGTTATATTAATTTTTTGTTAAAATTTTTAATATTTTTTAAAAAAAATGAATTTTTGTTATTTTTTAATGTCAGCATACCTAACAACCTACTTTTCTTCTAATATTAGATAAAACCCAAACATTTTAGTCATTAAATTTTTTAATATTCGTTTTTATTTTATTTATTTAGCATGACATATTTTTGTATAATACTATTCTTACCGTCTCTTCTTCCATAAAAAAATGAGGTTGAGACATAACTAAATGAATCCAATCTAAAGACAAACAAATAAGATACATGAGCTGAAACGCTTGCGACACCGCAGTTGATTTCCGTGCAGGACTTCGGTTTCCACGGGCGGGCGATGGGCCTCCTCGTCGCTTACGCTTTTCCCGCAGGAGTCTTCACCTTGTCTTTCAGTCAACTGCTAGAAGGAACGAAACGGATGAAACCTATATTCACCCTAACAAAAAAAACGAACCGCTAATCAGACATGTTGATTAGTGATTCGTTTTTCACTTAGGCTAAAATACTTTTGTCCCAGCTCCATCTTTTCTAATAACCTTATTAAGATCCAACATCTTCATTTTGCTGAGAAATCAACACCGAACGCGGCTTACTTCCTTCGTAAGGCCCAACCACTCCACGATCTTCCATCGCATCGATTAAGCGTGCAGCCCGGTTATAGCCAATTCGAAAGCGTCGCTGCAGCATAGAAACAGAAGCTGTTTGCATTTCTGCCACAAGCTGAACCGCTTCGTCATACAGCTCATCTGCAAAATCATCGACTTGTTCAGGGGCATCTGTTGGAATCATTTCTTCTTGATACTGTGCTTTTTGCTGTGCAATTACAAAATCAACAATCTCTTCTACTTCTTCATCTGATAAAAAGGCACCTTGCACACGCACAGGTTTTGAAGCTCCAACAGGCATGAACAGCATATCTCCTCTTCCTAGAAGCTTCTCAGCTCCTCCCATATCTAGGATCGTACGAGAGTCAGTTTGTGAAGATACACTAAAAGCGATTCGGGAAGGAATGTTTGCTTTAATAACTCCAGTAATAACATCTACTGATGGTCGCTGTGTAGCAATAATCAAATGAATGCCGGCAGCACGAGCCATTTGAGCAAGACGTGTGATCGAATCTTCGACGTCAGATGAAGCAACCATCATCAAGTCAGCCAACTCATCAACAATCACCACAATATAAGGAAGAGTCGGCTGTTTTGCATCGGCGTCTCCATCATCATTCATACGTTTTACTAAATCGTTATACCCTTCAATGTTTCTCGTTCCGCTGTGTGAGAACAACTCATAACGTCGCTCCATCTCACTTACAACTTTCTTTAATGCTTGAGAAGCTTTTTTCGGATCTGTTACGACAGGAGCCAATAAATGCGGAATACCATTGTACATATTCAACTCAACCATTTTAGGGTCAATCATCATTAATTTTACTTCATGAGGCTTTGTTCTCATTAAAATACTAATAATAATACCGTTGATACACACACTTTTTCCGCTTCCTGTTGCCCCTGCTACAAGCATATGAGGCATTTTATTAAGCTCTGCTAGCACAGCTTCGCCTGAAATATCTCTTCCTAAACCAACTAATAGCTTTTTATCAGGTCGGTTATTTTCAGTCGCTTCAAGTACTTCTCTAAGTGAAACCATCGCTACTTCTTCGTTCGGCACTTCAATTCCTACCGCTGATTTCCCGGGAATTGGAGCTTCAATCCGAATATCTTTGGCAGCTAATGCAAGTGCTAAATCATCACTTAAATTAACAATCTTACTTACTTTTACTCCTACATCAGGATATACTTCATATTTTGTAACAGCTGGTCCAAGGTGAACTTTTGCCACTTTTGCTTTTACGCCGAAACTTTGAAACGTTTTTTCAAGCTTTTCGGCATTTTTATAAATGTTTTTATGCTCTTTTGCCTGGTTACTTTTCTTTGGCATCGTCAATAGCTTGATAGGAGGAAGCTCATACTCTTTATTTTCCGTTTCAGTAAAGGTAATCATAGGAGCTTTTTCTTCTTCCTGTTCCTTTTGCGGCCTTGGCTGTTGAGGTGCAGCAGCTACAGGCTTCGATTCCATAACCGGAGGCACCGGAGCTATAGGAGCAGCAGGAGATTGACTAGACTCTTCCTCTCCATAATCAAAGTGTTCAATAATTGGAGGCGAAGGTGCTTCCACTTCTATTTCCACGCTTTCTTCAGGTTCTTGAACAGCTTTTTCTTGGCGTCTCTTTTTTGTTGTTTTAGGGGCTTTTTTCTTCTTATGTTTCCACGTCTGAATATCTTGCCAGCCTTCTTTTAACTCCGTTGTTAAAAAATTAACTAGAGGTGACAGAAGTTTTAATACCGTTTCGTGAAGCGAACGTCCGGTAATGAGCAGTACCCCAATCACAATAAGCAAGGCAGCGATAAGTTCTGTTCCTAAGCTATCAAACAGATAGTAGAACATGGCAAACATAATAGCTCCTATCATCCCTCCCCCTAAATCACTGTGATTCGATTGTCCCGTTGCTTCGAGCATATACAAATCCCACGTATTCATAATGACAGATGGATCTGTAAACGTTCCGTTTTTCGATAAATTTTCAAATAACGTCACGTGACTAAACAGTAAAATAGATAAAATAATGAGGTATGTACCGATAAGCTGCCGCGTCACTAAAGGAGGCATTTCTCTTTTCCAAATAATATAAACAGATAGAATAACCATTCCGATTAAACACAGCATATACCATTCGCCAATAAATAAGCGTACCACGAGTACAAGAGCCTGTCCTACAGCACCGAGTCCTGCCATGGCAATTAACGTTAACGCTAATAAAAATAATCCAATAAGCTCAAAGCGCAATATGCGTTTCCATTCATCCTTTTTTATTTGACCTCTTCGTTTTTTCTTTGCCATTTTTCCACTCCAATCAACGTCCAACACCCTATGTTGATTTTGTTTCTTTTATCAGTTGAATAAAAAAGCAGCCAATACAGCGGCTGCCTTCTTCGTCATATTCATTATACCATATTCACCATAATTATACTGAAATCCTTACGACAAAATTTGACCAGGATAATAATTTTCATTCAAATAATCTTGAGGATTCGTGCTTAAAACCCTCACAATTTGCTGTTGTTTTTGTTCATTTTCTTCAACGATAACCGGGATTCCATTATGATTAATAAGCTTTGGCTGAGATTGTTCTTGATGATAAGACTGCTGAAAAATCAGTTCTTGTGGCATCATTGTATATAAAATCATTGCAGCAGCTGCTCCTCATTCTGACGTCCTTGCTCAATCAGTTCATTCAATTTTTTGATTGCTTGAGCAACTCCGCCTACTTCGTTAATTAACCCGTATGAAACAGCATCTCCGCCAACTACATTTGTCCCGATATCACGCGTTAAGTTCCCTTTTGAAAACATAAGTTCTTTAAACTTTTCTTCTGAAATATGAGAGTGTTCTCTCACAAAGTTAATCACGCGCTCTTGCATTTTATCTAAGTATTCGAATGTTTGCGGTACACCAATAACAAGACCCGTTAAGCGAATGGGATGAATGGTCATGGTCGCTGTACCGGCAATATACGAATAATCAGTTGAAACCGCAATTGGAACACCGATTGAATGTCCGCCTCCTAGCACAATGGACACAGAAGGCTTGGATAACGAAGCGATCATTTCCGCAATGGCAAGACCTGCTTCTACATCTCCACCTACTGTATTCAAAATAATAAGCAATCCTTCAATTTTTGGATTTTGTTCAATCGCCACAATTTGCGGGATGACATGCTCATATTTTGTCGTTTTATTTTGAGGAGGCAGCTGCATGTGCCCTTCGATTTGTCCTACAATCGTTAAACAGTGAATATTAGAATCCTGAGGAAGCTGAGCCACGTTGGTCTGTCCCAATTGTTGAATTTTATCTAATATTCCGCCCTTGCTTTCTTCATTTTTATTAGGCTGCTGAGGCGCTTCATCAGAATGTAATCTTTCGTTATTTTCAAACATATTCTAGCTCCTTTCACTTATTGATAATAGTAGTATGAACTTCTCATAGTTATTACATCCGCATCAGCTGCAAATAAAAAGCCTTCCCAGCGGGAAGGCTTCACATTAGATTTCCATGATAATCGGTAAAATCATCGGTTTACGACGGGTTTTTTCATATAAAAATTGATTTAAACTTTCTCTCATTTTTAATTTTAATGAAGACCACTCGATCACTTTGTCTTCCATACACTTTTCTAAAATTTGCTGAACAATCTTCGTTGCTTCTTCTAAAAGCTTTTCTGATTCTCTTACATAGACGAATCCGCGGGAGATGATTTCTGGCCCCGCTACTACTGTTTTTTGACGTTTATTAATCGTAACTACTACCGTTAAGATTCCGTCCTGTGACAGCAGCCTGCGATCCCTCAGAACGATATTCCCAATATCGCCGACGCCTAGTCCATCAATGAGCGTATTTCCCGCTTGAATAGAACCGCTAGGGTACATGCGAGCATCTTTAAACTCAACTCGCTCACCTTTTTCAAGCAAACAAATATGATCTTCTGATATTCCTAATTGACCGGCTAGCTTTGCATAAGCTTTTTGTTTTCGGTACTCTCCATTCACAGGCATGACATATTTCGGCTTTGTTAAGTTAATCATAAATTTTAATTCTTCTTGACTGCCGTGTCCGGAAGCCTGCACTTTCTTCTGAGCAAACACTACGCTTGCTCCTAAACGAAAGATGACGTCAATTGTTTTTGAAAAGGTCGTTTCGTGCCCCGCCACGGGTGTAGCAGCCAGCAGCACCGTGTCATCTTGTTTGATTTGAATAAATTTATGGGACTGTTTAGCCATTCGAGTAAGACCTGAAATCGGCTCTCCGTGATGACCTGTTGTTAAAATAACCGTTTTATGTTCTGAAAGATCCTTTAGCTTTTGCACAGGAACAATTAAATCCTCAGGCAGCTGCAAATGTCCAAGTTTTGCTGCAATATCAATGATTTTCAGCATACTCTTTTCCATAACGATCAGGTTACGGCCATGCTGATATGCGGCATGAATAATTTGCTGAATACGGTGCAGATTGGAACTGTATGCAGCAACAATGATTCGACCTTTGCTTTTATAAAAAGCGTCGGTAATATTTTGTCCGATGACGGCCTCGGAAACTGTATAGCCTGGCTTATCCGCATTTGTACTGTCTGAAAGCAAACACAGGACGCCTTTTTCCCCAATGGCAGCCATTTTTCCAATATCAGCGCTTTGAATGCTGACTGAGTTTTGATCAAATTTAAAATCACCTGTATATACAATCGCACCTTGATTGGTTTGTAAACAAATGCCGACTGAATCTTGTATACTGTGCTGCGTTCTAAAAAATGAAATATCCACTCCTTCAAACGATAAAACCGTTGACGAAGTGATAGGATGTAAAGCTTCATATTTTTTAATTCCATACTCTTTTAACTTTTCTTTGATAAGTGCTAGCGTTAATTCTGTACCATATACCGGCACGTCCAATTTTTGAAGTATAAAGGGAATAGCCCCAATTTGCTCTTCGTGTCCATGAGTAACAAAAATGCCTTTTACGTTCTGCTGATTTTCTACTAAATATGTAATGTCAGGAATGACAATATCAATTCCTAACATTTCTCCTCCCGGAAACTTTGACCCTGCATCTAACACATATATGTTTTCATTGATTTCCACCACATACATGTTTTTTCCAAGTTCTCCGACTCCACCCAAGGCTGAAATTTTAATATTTTCTGTCTTTTCTAGTACCATAAGTTCCTCCTACTTACTTTCACCCGTACAATTTCATTTGCTTACATTATAACTGAAGTAAGAATTGGAATACAAGAAATTTCATTCGTCTATTTCCGTCATCTACTCTTCTATTATCTTATAAGAAAAAAACGTCTCTTCATCAACTCGTATATACGGTCAATGAAGAGACGTTTAAAAAACATACTTATAGCTTATAGCGTATTTAATGTGCTGACTAACGTTTGGCGTTCTTCTTCCGTTAACGGAACTAAAGGTAATCGTACCGATCCTACGTCTAACCCTTTTAGCTGTAAAGCTGTTTTAACAGGCGTTGGACTTGGAGCCGCAAAAAGAGATTTCATCACAGGTACAATACGCTGATGAATTTTTGCTGCTTCTTTCGGATTTCCTGACTCATACAGCTTAACCATCTCTTGCATTTCATTTCCAATAACGTGAGAGGCAACAGAAATAATCCCAGTTCCTCCAATTGCTAATACCGGCAGTGTTAAGCCATCATCACCGCTGTATAAAGCAAAATCATCGCTTGTTTGTGCGATAATAGCTGTCATTGCGTCAAGGTCGCCGCTTGCATCTTTTAACGCTACAACATTTGGCAGTTCAGCTAGGCGTACAATTGTATCCACAGACATATTGATCACGGATCGCCCTGGAATATTGTATAACATGACAGGCAGCTCTGTACTTTCAGCAATTGTTTTAAAGTGCTGATACAAGCCTTCCTGATTCGGCTTGTTATAATAAGGTGCTACAATCATAATCGCATCTACGCCGATTTCTTCTGCCTTTTTCGTTAATTCAATTGATGCATACGTATTATTGCTTCCTGTACCTGCAACAACAGGTACACGGCCATCTACTACCTTTACTGAGTGGCGGAACAGCGCCAGCTTTTCTTCTGTTGAAAGCGTAGGAGATTCACCCGTTGTTCCTGCAATAACCAACGCATCTGAACCGTTGCTGATTAAATAGTTAATAAGCTGCGTTGTTTTTTCAAAATCAATATTTCCTTTATGATCAAAAGGCGTTACCATCGCTGTTGCGACTTTCCCAAAATCAATCATGTTTTCACTCCTTGAAATTGCATTATCCCTATTCATATAATGAACCGTTAGCTTATAGCTAACGGAACATGTAGTTTATCTCTTTTGCGGTGCTTTTGACAAGTCAAAGGCACCATGAAGAGCATTAACGGCTTTCTTTAAATCCTCTTCTTTTACAAGCACCCAAATCGTCGTATGGCTGTCAGCAGATTGTAAAATCTGAATACCTTCGCTAGAAAGAGCTGTAACAATTTTAGATGTAACACCAGGCACCCCTGCAATTCCTGCTCCAACCGTTGATACTTTGGCACAGTTGCGAATAACAGCCGGCTCATACCCTAGCGCATGAAGCACATCAATTGCTTTGTCAGTTGCTTCATCTGTTACCGTATATACAACACCCTTCGGTGAAATATTGATAAAATCTACGCTGATTTTTTCTTGTGCCATTGCTTTGAATACTTCTGCTTGCGTATCATAATGGCCTTCTTTACTAAAAACTTTAATTTGAGTCACGTTGGATACGTGGGCGATGCCTGTTACAAGGCGTTCTTGCACATCGCTTCCACGCTGCTGTGCTTCACCTTGAGATGTAACGAGCGTACCTTCTGAATCAGCATACGTGGAACGGACGCGCATCGGTACTTTTGCTTGCATGGCAATCTCTACAGCACGTGGGTGAACTACTTTTGCACCTTGATAAGCCATGTTGCATATTTCGTTATATGTGACAACGGATAGCGGTCTTGCATCTTCTACAATACGCGGGTCCGCTGTCATCACACCTTCTACATCCGTGAAAATGTCAATGTAATCAGCCATAAGGGCTGCACCTAACGCTGAAGCAGATGTATCGCTACCTCCGCGTCCAAGCGTTGTTGTATCACCTTCAGCAGTTGCCCCTTGAAAGCCTGTTACGACAACGACATCATATTCTTCTAATTCTTTTAACAAACGGTCGCATTTCATTTCTAGTATCTTGGCATTGGTGAAATCATCATTCGTCACAAACCCTGCCTGTGCACCGTTTAATGCTGTAGCTTTAATCCCATTTTCGTTTAATAAATTTGTAAACACAACCGATGAAATTAATTCTCCGCATGCCATAAGCATATCAAGCTCACGTTTGTTAAGAGACGCTTTATTTCCATCAACAAGTGAAAGCAATGTATCCGTTGCATACGGTTCACCTTTTCGTCCCATTGCCGATACAACAACGACTACTTTGTAACCCTCACTTAATGCATTATTTAAATGATAGATTGCTCTTGCTCTTCCTTCTTCGTTACGAACGGAAGTTCCTCCAAATTTTTGGACGATTATTTTCATACTTACACCTCATCATGTTCCGAGACACTCTGGTTGCGCTTATTTTACTAAGCTAAGCTTAATAAGTGATTCTGCAATTTGTACAGAATTCCAAGCTGCACCTTTTAACAAGTTATCAGAAACGATCCACATATGGAAACCGTTATCGCGATCTAAATCTTTACGAATACGGCCGACAAACACATCTCGTTTACCTACACAGTCTGCTGGCATTGGATATACTTGATTTTCTGGATCATCTTGCAATACGATACCAGGTGCATCAGCCAATAAATTTTTCACATCAGCTACCGTTACACCGTCTTTTTCAATTTCAATGTAAACTGACTCTGAATGACCTGTTACAACCGGTAGACGAACACAAGTAGCAGCTACTGGCAATTCAGGCATGCTCATAATTTTTTTCGTTTCATTAATCATTTTCATTTCTTCAAATGTAAAACCGTTATCTTGAAATTTATCAATTTGCGGAATGGCATTAAAAGCAATTTGATAATGTTTTTTATCTCCACCAACCGGTAAAATTTCCGGTGTAAACTCTTTTTCTTCTAAAATAGCTTTAGCTTGTTCTTTTAATTCATTAATTGCAGCAGCACCTGCTCCAGAAACGGCTTGATACGTTGATACTAGCACTTTAGATAAGCCGTATGTTTCGCGTAATGGCTGTAATGCTGCTACCATTTGAATTGTAGAGCAGTTTGGATTAGCAATGATTCCGTTATGTGCGTGTAATGCATCTTCATTCACTTCCGGCACAACTAACGGGACATTTTCATCCATTCGATAAGCGCTTGTGTTGTCTACAACGATTGCTCCGCGTTTTACTGCCTCTGGTGCAAGTGCTTTTGAAATGCTGCCGCCTGCACTGAATAAAGCAATGTCCACGCCTTCAAAGCTATCAGGAGTTGCTTCTTGCACAACAACTTCTTCTCCGTTAAACAACACTTTTTTACCAGCTGAACGAGCTGAAGATAATAACGTTAATTTACCAACTGGAAAATTACGCTCCTGTAGGGTTTTAATCATTTGTTGTCCTACTGCACCTGTTGCTCCTACTACTGCTACATGTAATTCTCTTGTCATTTTAATACCGCCTCCAACAATTTTCAACTACTCAACATTTATCTGCATATACTGACTATTTTAACATATTATTATGCTTCATTGCGTCAAAGAAGAGAAGATTTTTAAAATCTTCTCTTCTTTGAGATTGAGAGTTCTCTTACAGCCGCAGTATTGAACAGATTCATACAACAGCAAGAGGCATATATGTCCTATGACTCTTGACCGTCGCGGAACCTTTCGACAATAACAGGCTGAATCTGTTTATCTTCAAGCGCTGCGTACACCGTGTCTGATAACATCGTCATACGCGCTACCATTGAATTTGGTTTAAGCACCGGGTCATCTTGACCAAATGGAATAAAATAAATATTTTTAGTCGCCATTAGCCTCATTAAGTTTACACCATTTAGCCCTAGTGCGTCATTAGTCGAAATTCCCAGTACCACTGGCTTATTATTACGAAGCGTTGCTTTAGCTGCCATGAGTACCGGAGATTCAGTCATTGCATTCGCAAACTTACTCATCGTATTCCCAGTGATTGGGGCAACTACCATACAATCAAGCGGAATCTTTGGTCCTAGAGGCTCTGCTTTTACAATTGTATTGATGACGGCGTGACCTGTTAATTCCTCAATTTTCTTCACCCAGTCTTCTCCATCTCCAAAACGAGTATTTGTGGATTGTACAGTGTAAGAAACAACCGGTAACACTTCTGCTCCCAAATTAACAAGCTTTTCAATTTCTGGCATAACCGCATCATACGTACAGTGAGATCCGGTCAAGCCGAATCCTATTCTTTTACCTTTTAATGACATTATTTTTTCTCCTCTCTCGCATCCGCAGCGTCTTTTAATAAATTCACTAATACATTAGCGACAATCTGACCTGCTGTTTTTGGAGCCACAATCCCTGGAAGACCAGGTGCTAAAATAGCTTTAATTCCTCGTTTTTCTGCATAGCGGAAATCGGTTCCTCCAGGCTTTGAAGCTAAATCAATAATGAGCGCGTGGGTCGGGACATTAGATAATGTCTTAGCCGTTAAGATGGGGTATGGAATGGTGTTAATACATATATCACTATCAGCAATTTCTTTATCGAGTTCAGAAAGATAGAAAGGCTGCAAACCCATTTCAGCAATACGTGCTAAATGTTCAGATTTTCTAGCTCCTACTTTTACATTGGCACCAAGTGCAGCAAAGGACCTCGCCACGCTCATTCCTACTCTTCCTAAACCTAGGACAGAAATATTTGAACCGTGAATGGTAAAATCCGTATGTTGAATAACAAGCATGATGGTACCTTCAACAGTAGGAATAGAGTTATAAATTGCTACATCATCACGCTCAAATAGCTGAACGAGTTTACGGTTTGTCGTTTTGACTAATTCGTTTAAATACCCATTGCTAATACCAGAATAAATAATGCAGTGCTCAGGCGTTTTTTGAAGTATTTCTTCAGTCAATACTACTTTTTCATTTGAAAAAATAGTATCTACTTGCCCTTCGTGATTTGTTCCAGGCACTGGAAGGATGATGGCGTCAACATCTGAAAAATCCAGCTCCTCTATCTGATATTTCGTCGCACCTGTAAAACCATGATCTAGCTGATCAAAACCAATAAGAGAGGTTTTTGCATCTAATTGAATTAATTTTCGAATGACTTCAAGCTGCCTAGCATCACCGCCAATTACAGCTATGTGCAAATCCGTTAACATGTTTCATTTTCACCTTCTTTAACATTAAATAGATGTATCCTTCGCTTAAACCATCGAGATGTAAAGTGCTATCATTACGCCCTAGAATGCCTATTGCTTTTCTTCAACATACTATGTAAACACACAGGAATCGGTGAATCTTTATCCCTGAAAATAAAAGAAACGAGATGCAGGAAGCATCTCGTTTGTTATTTTGTTGACTCATTATTTATGTCTTCTAGCTGATGAACATTTACAATCACCATATCCGTACCAATTTTTTCGATATTCCCCCACGGCACTCGCACTTCATCTCCTTGTTTTCGAAATCCAAACCACTTCACAGATGGAATAATAAGCGCATTAATTTGTCCCGTATGTTCATTAATTTCAAGATCTGTTTGCCCTAAAATACCCAAACGCTCTGCTCGCTTAACATCTACAATTTCTTTTCCACTCAGCTCACTTAATCTCATGAAATCCCTCCTTTCATCTAATTTATTGAACAACCATACAAAAAATGACATAAAAATAAGGCTGGCTCAATTATTTTAGCCAACCTTACTTTTATGGTTTAATTTCCTTTAAAACCCTTAGGTAAATCTCCACTCGGGCTTATTAATGAAAGCGCAAATTCGTCTTTGAAAATATCTCGTGCAAGACCATTTACACTATCTTTAGTCACGGCATTAACAAGGTCTAAAATCTCATCTAATGAACGGTGATAGCCCAGCATTAACTCATTTTTTCCGTTTCTGCTCATACGGCTATTTGTACTTTCAAGACTCAGCATTAAGTTTCCTTTCAGCTGCTCTTTGCTGTTAGCAAGTTCTTTATCCGTAATACCTTTGTCTTTCAAATCATAAAGCGTTTCTTGAACCGTATCATATAATACGTCGAGCTGATGGCTTCCAGTTCCCCCATAAATCGTTACAAGACCGCTGTCTCGATAAGAAGAATGATAAGAGAAAACAGAGTAAGCCAAGCCGCGCTGTTCACGGACTTCTTGGAACAAACGACTGCTCATGCTTCCGCCAAGCACGTTGTTTAATACAATTAAGCTATATACATCTTCTCCGCCGATTGGCAAACCTTTAAAGCCAAGGCAAAGATGAGCTTGTTCTGTCTCTTTTTTGCGCGCAATATGATTTGTATGGAACTCAGGCTGAACATATTGATGAGCGGAATGACTTGACGTATATGTACCAAAATAGTTTTCCACCTGTTGTATAAAACTCTCATCAATGTTTCCAGCTACTGAAATAACGATGTTTTCAGGAATATACATTTGCTCCATATATTGACGAAGCGAATCACCGTTAAATGTTTTTAACGTATCTTCCGTTCCTAAAATTGGATACCCTAATGGATGATTACCATATACGGCTTTTCCTAATAGATCGTGTACAATATCGTCAGGTGTATCTTCATACATTTTAATTTCTTCATATACAACATTTTTTTCACGAGCTAATTCCTCTTCATCAAATGAAGAATTAAAGAACATATCCGCCAGCACATCTAGCGCTTGATCTGCGTGTTCGTCTAATACTTTTGCATAGTAGCACGTGTATTCTTTAGAAGTGAATGCATTTACTTGTCCCCCAATGCGGTCGAAGCTTTCTGCAATTTCACGAGCAGATCTTGTTTTTGTTCCTTTAAAAAACATATGTTCAAGAAAATGTGATACACCATTAATTTCAGGGTGTTCACTTCGAGAACCCGTTCCGATCCATACCCCAATGGCCACAGATCGAACAGTTGGGATATTTTCCAATACAATTCTTACACCATTTTTGCACGTATATCGTTTTATCAAGCTAGTGCCTCCCTTTTGCTTATCTCACTTACTTCTTAGTAGAAGAAGGTATTTTCATCATTCTTTCTTCATCTAGCATTGTTGACACATCGCTAACTTTCAGGCCTTTGCGTTCAATATCGGTTAACAATTGGTCAAGCGATTCAGCCGTTGATTCAGTTGGGTGCATCAGTACAATAGCCCCTGGATGAATCTTTTTCATTACTCGATTAATTAACACTTCTGAACTTGGCTTTTGCCAATCGATTGTATCAACTGTCCACATGATTGTACTCATTTTTAACTGAGAAGCAAGCGTTACTACTTCGGGGCGAAAACTGCCGCTCGGCGGAGCAAACCATTTTACTTTTTGTCCCGTAGTAGATGTAATAATATCATTCGTTTTTTTAAGCTGCTGATTGATTTGACTAGCCGATAAAGTGGCCATATCAGGATGAGAATAAGAGTGGTTTCCCACTTCATGCCCTGCGTCTACAATCATTTTTGCCATATCTGGATTATTTTTAACCCATTTTCCTTCTAAAAAGAAGGTTGCTTTAGCATGGTGCTTTTTCAGCACTTCTAACATTTTAGGCAAATACTCGTTCCCCCATGCTACGTTCACTGTAAACGATACCATAGGCTTTTCATCGTGTCCACGGTAGATAGGTTCCTGTGGTAAATCCTTCAAGTGAACCTTTGGTCTAACCTGTTTGTACACTAATTTTTTTTCATCAAATTTACCCGCAGGTTTCATATTTTTATAAGAAGCAGCAAGATCAACTTTTATGCCGTTATAGCCAGGAACCCGTTTCCAAACGGGATCGATTCGTGCATTCGCTGCTGGCTTTTCATAATCTTTTGCTTTTTCTTCAATCTTTTGATATAACGCATCATGCTGAGCTGATACAAGTTGTACATCGGATTTAAGTGCTTCTATATATGCTTCAGCAAAAGGATTATAAATAGATTTATATGTAATTGCCAGTAAAAATAGAAATGCTGTAAATTGCACAATGGTTCTCTTCACTTATCCTTCCCCCTTTACCATTTAAAATATGTATAAAGAGGACAAGGTAGAACAAACATCTACAAACGATAAAATCGCCCTACACATGGATTTTCTTCATGTATGGACGATTTCACAATATCTATATAGTAGTAAAAGAAGATTATTTTGTTTCTTTTGCTTTTTCTTCTTTTTCTTTTTGTTCTTTTAAAATTGCTTTACGAGATAAGTTAACGCGACCTTGTTTATCAATTTCCATGACTTTAACTAAAAGCTCGTCACCAATCGCTACAACGTCTTCGACTTTTCCAATACGCTCTTCTGCAAGCTCTGAAATATGAACAAGCCCATCTTTTCCGCTGAAGATTTCTACAAATGCACCGAATTTTTCAATTCGTTTTACTTTTCCTAAGTACATTTGGCCGACTTCAACTTCGCGTACAAGATCTTCAATGATTTTCTTCGCTTTTTCATTCATCGGCTGATCAATAGAAGAAATGAAGATTGTACCATCTTGTTCGATATCAATTTTAACGCCTGTTTCTTCGATGATTTTATTGATTTGCTTGCCGCTTGGTCCAATAACATCACGAATTTTATCAGGGTTAATCGCCATTGTAAGGATCTTAGGCGCATATTGAGAAAGCTCTTGACGAGGCGTAGCAATCGTTGACATCATATGATTTAAGATTTGCATACGGCCTTTTTTCGCTTGTTGAAGGGCTTCGTCTAAAATTTCACGAGATAACCCGTCAATTTTAATATCCATTTGAAGCGCAGTTACGCCATTTTCGGTACCTGCTACTTTAAAGTCCATGTCTCCTAGGTGATCTTCCATTCCTTGAATGTCCGTTAGAATCGAGTAGTGTTCACCTGATTTGATCAGACCCATTGCAATCCCTGCTACAGGTGCTTTAATTGGAACCCCAGCATCCATCATTGCAAGCGTACTTGCACAAATACTTGCTTGTGAAGTAGAACCGTTTGACTCTAATACTTCAGATACAAGACGAATTGTATAAGGGAAATCTTTTTCATTTGGAATAACCGGTTCAAGTGCACGTTCACCTAGCGCACCATGTCCAATTTCACGACGACCCGGTCCGCGCATCGGTCTAGTTTCACCAACACTAAATGAAGGGAAGTTATAGTGATGCATGAAGCGTTTAGATTCTTCTACACTTAAACCATCTAAAATTTGCACATCGCCAAGTGCACCTAATGTACAGATGCTAAGCGCTTGAGTTTGTCCACGCGTAAATAATCCAGATCCGTGTGTACGTGGAAGCAAGTTTGTTTCAGAAGAAAGTGGACGAATTTCGTCAATACTACGGCCATCAGGACGTACTTTTTCTTCTGTGATCAAGCGACGCACTTCACTTTTAACAAGCTTCGACAAAATTTCATTCACTTGATTTAGTACTTCTTCTTCTACATCTTGCTCTTCAAATTTTGCAGCTACAGCGCTTTTCACTTCTTTAATCGCATTTTCGCGCGCATGCTTTTCTTGAACTTGAACAGCACGATTCATGTCACCTTCTGCAATTTCGCGAACTTGACGCTCAAGGTCAGCATTAACAGTATAAAGCTCAACTTCAACTTTTTCTTTGCCTACTGCTGCTACAATTTCTTCTTGGAACGCAATTAATTTTTTAATTTGCTCGTGTCCAAACATAATTGCTTCTAACATTACTTCTTCCGGTACTTCATCAGCGCCTGCTTCAACCATGTTGATCGCGTCTTTTGTACCAGCAACCGTCAGATGAATATCGCTTTTTTCAAGCTCATCTACCGTTGGGTTTACAACAAATTCATTGTCTACACGGCCTACGATTACGCCTGCAATAGGACCTTCAAATGGAATATCAGATACTGATAATGCTAATGAAGAACCAAACATTGCTGCGATTTCTGAAGAACAGTTTTGGTCTACGCTCATTACAACGCTGACAACTTGAACTTCGTTTCGGAAACCATCTGCGAATAAAGGACGAATCGGACGGTCGATTAAACGGCTAGCCAAGATTGCTTTTTCACTTGGTCTGCCTTCACGCTTAATGAATCCACCTGGGATTTTACCGACTGCATATAAACGCTCTTCATAGTTTACTGTTAACGGGAAGAAATCTACATTTTTAGGCTCTTTTGAAGCCGTTGCTGTACTTAATACAACTGTGTCTCCATAGCGGATTAATGCTGCGCCATTTGCTTGTTTTGCCAACTGGCCAACTTCAACTTCTAGCTTTCGTCCAGCTAGATCTACAGAGAACACTCGTTTTTCTTGTTCCATATCGACGAGTACCCCTCTCTACATATAAAATATGTATGTAATCAAATGTGATAGTTTTATTATAAACGAAATATCCAAAAACAATAGCTTTTTTCACATTATGTAGCATCTTTAATGTTTCTTAAATGTACATACTAAAAAAGCGGGAATGCTCCCGCTTTCTTCTTATTATCGACGTAAACCAAGTTTGTTGATTAACTCACGATAACGAGTAACGTCTTTGTTACGTAGGTAGTTAAGTAAGTTACGACGTCGACCTACCATTTTTAAAAGACCACGACGTGAATGGTGATCCTTTTTATGAGTACGTAAGTGACCGTTTAGATTGTTAATTTGCTCTGTTAGGACAGCGATTTGAACTTCTGGAGAACCAGTGTCGTTCGCATGAGTTTTGTACTCACTAATGATTTCATTTTTACGCTCTTGTGTGATAGCCATCCTATTCACCTCCTTATTATTAAACCCCAGTTACCGAGCAAAACGTTGGTGAATCGTAATGCCAAGCAATGGTTGTTTTACATACAAGTGTTATGTTACTACTTATTAGAACAAAAAGCAAGTCGTAGCAGCTATTTATATATATTTTTTTATTTCTTGTTTTTTTGAATTCCTTCAAAATAAGCAAGGGCTTCTTCCTTGTCCTTTGAGATCTGACCGACAAGCTCTTCGATGCCGCTGAACTTTTTTTCTGAGCGAATCATTCGGTGCCATTTCACCGTTACGTGCTGATCGTAGATTTGCTCGTCAAATGATAATAAGTGGACTTCGATTGTTGGCTTTTCTAAATTATCGTGAAAAGTCGGCTTGTAGCCCACGTTGCACACTCCTGCATACCACTTACCGTGAAGCTGAAGCTCAACAGCATACACGCCGATGCGTGGAAGTAAATACTCATCGTCTAAAGCGATGTTAGCAGTAGGAAAACCTATTTGCCTGCCTCGCTTTTCTCCATGAGTCACTGTACCTGACACTTCATAATAGCGGCCAAGCAGCTCTTTTACTCGATGCATATCTCCATTTGCTAAACTTTCGCGAATAAGCGTTGAACTAATTTTTTCTTCGCCATTTGTTAACTTATCAATTGTTGTTTGCGTGAATTTTGATCGAGAATGAAATGGTAGTATTTCCATTGTTCCTTTACCTAACTTTCCATACGTATAGTCAAATCCAGCTACCACATGCTGTACATTCAGTCCAATAATATACTGATCAACAAACTCTTGAGGCAATAGTGCTGCAAACTGTTTATCAAAATGAACGATATATAAAAAGTCAATTCCCATTTCCTCAATGAGTTTCTTTTTTTCTTGAAGCGGTGTGATCATATCAATGTGCTGCACATTGCGCCCGAGCACCACAGAAGGGTGAGGAGTAAACGTCATCACAGCACTAGCTATGCCTTTTTCATCGGCTAACTGTTTTGCTGAATTTATCACTTGCTGATGCCCTAAATGCACACCATCAAAATAACCAAGCGCTAACACTGATTGTTGAACAGCTTCTCGTTGAAAGTGGTGTGGATGTCGAATTTCAATCGTTTCCAAAACACAGTTCACCTTTTCCCTAACCGGTCTAGTCGATTGCCAACACTTTAACCGGCTTCATTAAATGTTTTTTTGTTGGGTGCTGAGCATAAATTGCTAAGCACTTGCCTGCAGAATTTATCATTAAAAAGAAGGGTTCTTTTTTTAACTCTTCATCTTCCGTACACGGCAATACCGCGCCATTTTTCACTTTCTCTGCTAATGTATCACTAATTTGAAGTTTCGGCAAATGATTAAGAGCTTCTTCGATTGAATGTAGTTTCTCATTGATCGTTTCTTCTTCTACCGCCCGTTCAATATCTTCAAATGTCACACAATCTTTGAGTGAAAACTGCCCGGAACCTGTTCGCTGCAAATACGACATATGAGATGGATAGCCAAGAGCTTCTCCAATCATCACAGCAAGCGTTCGCACATATGTACCTTTGCTGCACGTTACGCGGAATTTGAAGGAAATTTGTTCTCCCTCAAATGTAGCGCGATCATCCAGCAGTTCAAAGTTATAGATATGAATGGTTCTAACTGGGCGCTCTACTTCGATTCCTTGCCTTGCATATTCATATAGTTTTTTACCTTTGACCTTTACCGCTGAATACATTGGAGGGACTTGCTGAAGTTCTCCTGTCATCGAAGACAGCACTTCTTCGATTTGAGCACGTGAAAAAGAATCCGCTACTTTCTTTTCTTCTACAACCTCTCCGGAAGAATCTTCTGTTGTTGTAGAAAACCCGAGTGTAACTTCCCCTTCATAGGTTTTAGTAGCTCCTGTTAGATATTCTACAATCTTGGTAGCTCTACCGATACAAATAGGCAATACCCCTGTAACGTCTGGGTCTAATGTGCCTGTATGCCCTACCTTTTTAGTGCGAAGCAGCTTTCGGACTTTAAACACACAGTCGTGCGAAGTCAGGCCAGCTGGTTTATGTAAAACTAAAACACCGTCCACTCATTCTTCATCTCCTTTTCATTTAAAAAAGGGTGTCTCAGAAGCAAAAACCACTTTTGAGACACCCTTTTTTGTTTCTACATTCACTGATCTTATTCGTTCTCTTGATGGTCATCGCTTTCTTTTTTTATTTCATGAAGCAATGATTCAATTCGATTACCATAATCAATTGATTCATCAAACTCAAACGTAATTTCAGGTGTTTTACGTAAGCGAATGCGCTGACCGATTTCTGAGCGGATAAATCCCTTTGCTTTCGCAAGGCCTTTTAACGTATTCTCACGCTGTTCAGCATCTCCTAAAACAGAGATATAAACTTTCGCTTGCTGTAAATCGCCTGATACTTGAACATCTGTTACAGTCACAAAACCGATGCGCGGATCCTTGATTTTACGATTTAAAATCTCGCCCATCTCTTTTTTCATTTGTTCTCCGACTCTAGTTGCTCTTATGTTCATCTGTGTCACCCCTTTTATAACCAATCAAAAGTTGTAATGGTACGTTCAATCTCTGGAAAAGAATCAATCAAGCTTAGCGCTTTTTGCAGTTCTTGTTCCGTTGTGACACGGCTAGATGAGACTGTGACAATGCTAATTTTTGTTCGTTGCCACACATCTTGAAAATCAGTTTCTGAAACCGATACGTTAAACCGCTGCTTCAAGCGCATCAAGATGCGCTGAAGCACGGCACGTTTTTCTTTAAGAGAAGCAGCATCGTAAATTAAGCATTCACACTCCACTAGTCCAATCATTTAGGATCAATTTGCTCCATTACATATGCTTCAATAATATCTCCTTCTTTAATATCATTGAAGTTTTTAATTGTAATACCACACTCATATCCTTGAGCGACTTCTTTTGCATCGTCTTTAAAGCGTTTTAGCACATCTACTTCACCTTCAAAGATAACAATTCCGTCACGGATTAAACGAATTCCACTGTTACGCGTAATTTTACCGTCTGTTACGTAACTTCCTGCGATTGTACCAACTTTTGATACTTTGAATGTTTGACGTACTTCCACTTGACCGATGATTTTTTCAGCAAACTCAGGGTCAAGCATTCCTTTCATCGCAGATTCAATTTCTTCAATTACTTTATAAATAATGCGGTGAAGACGAATATCTACGTTTTCTACGTCAGCTGTACGTTTTGCTCCAGCATCTGGACGCACGTTAAAGCCGATAACGATTGCGTTAGAAGCAGTTGCAAGAATGATATCAGATTCTGTAATTGCGCCTACACCCGTATGGATAATACGAACATTTACACCCTCTACATCAATCTTTTGAAGAGCAGCAGCCAATGCTTCTACAGAACCTTGTACGTCTGCTTTTACGATAAGGTTTAAGTCTTTCATTTCACCTTGTTTAATTTTTTCAAATAAATCATCTAAGCTTACGCGAGATTTTTCACCGCGCTGTTGTTCAAGCTGCTTTTGAGCACGAGCTTCTCCGATTTGACGAGCGGTTTTCTCATCTTCAAATACTAAGAAACGATCTCCAGCTAATGGAACTTCGTTTAAGCCAGTAATCTCAACCGGAGTAGATGGTCCTACTTCCTTCACACGGCGGCCGATATCATTTACCATTGCACGAACGCGGCCAAACGTATTTCCGACTACGATTGGATCACCTACGCGTAGTGTACCAGTTTGAACAAGAAGCGTTGCTACAGACCCACGGCCTTTATCTAGCTGTGCTTCTACAACTGTACCTGCTGCACGACGGTTAGGATTTGCTTTTAACTCCTCTACTTCACTTACAAGTAAAATCATTTCAAGTAATTGATCGATCCCTTCACCTGAAATGGCTGAAAGCTTACAGAAGATTGTTTCTCCGCCCCACTCTTCAGCTACAAGGCCGTGCTCCATTAGTTCTTGCATAACGCGATCTGGATTTGCTGCTTCTTTATCCATTTTGTTAACCGCAACAATAATTGGCACTTCTGCCGCTTTTGCATGGTTAATCGCTTCAATTGTTTGAGGCATTACACCATCGTCTGCTGCAACAACAAGGATTGTAATATCCGTTACTTGCGCACCGCGAGCACGCATTGTTGTAAATGCAGCATGCCCTGGTGTATCAAGGAATGTAATTTTCTTTTCATCAACCACAACTTGATAAGCACCGATATGCTGCGTGATACCGCCTGCTTCTGCAGCCGTTACTTTTGTGTTACGGATAGAGTCAAGAAGCGTCGTTTTACCGTGGTCAACGTGACCCATGATTGTAACAACTGGAGGACGCACTTGAAGGTCTTTTTCGTCGTCAATAATTTCTAATGATTCAAAAGCAGTGTCATCTACTACTACTTCTTCTTCAACTTCTACACCGTATTCTCCGGCAATTAGTTCGATAGAATCTTTATCTAACTCTTGGTTAATTGTTGCCATTACACCAAGCATAAATAATTTTTTAATAATTTCAGAAGGCTCTTTGCCTAATTCTTTTGCTAACTCAGAAACCGTTAAGCTTCCGACAAACGTTACTTTTTCCGGTAACTCTTTTGCAGCTGCTGGAGCTGGTCTACCTTTTGGTGCCTGTGACTTTTGTGCCTGTGGCTTTTTGTTACCTTTATTGTTTCCTTTGTTAGCTGTTGATTTTGTATTTTTATTCAATACTTTCACCCCCATAAAATTAACCGAGCATCGTTGCTAGCTTTTTAGCAAATCCCTCGTCCATAACGGCTACCACAACTCGAGCATCTTTACCAATCGCTTGACCTAGCGTGTAGCGATCGGGAACCATTCTAACCGAAACGTTGTAGTAAGAACATTTATCCGTTACTTTTTTCTTTGTGTTTTCAGACGCATCGCTTGCTAAAAGTACTAACTTTGCTTTTTGTTTCCGAACTTCTCTAACCACAAGTTCTTCTCCAGAAATCAATTTGCGTGCACGGTTTGCAAGCCCTAAAAAAGAGATCCACTGTTCATTCATTAGCGTGACTGTTTCTCCTTTTCTACAAGCGCTAGCAACTCTTCATAAACCGCTTCATCTATTGACGCGCCTAAATGTGTCGAAAGCACATTTTTCTTTTTTGCCAATAAAATTGCTTCTTTATCCTTGCTTACATAAGCTCCGCGCCCGGACTTTTTACCCGTTACATCAACTGAAACGTCGCCTTCTTTTGAACGTACAACGCGTACTAGCTCTTTTTTAGGCTTCATTTCTCCAGTGGCCACACATTTTCGCATCGGGACTTTTTTACGATTGTTCACCTTGGCTCACCTCTTATTCCATATCTTCATCTGAATCAAATGCATGTTGACTTACTAGCATATCATCGCTGCTTTTTACAACCATACCTTCTTGCTCAGCTTCTGATTGACTTTTAATATCAATTTTCCAGCCTGTCAGCTTAGCGGCTAGACGTGCATTTTGTCCACGCTTACCAATTGCAAGTGACAGCTGATAGTCAGGAACGATAACAGTTGTTGCTTTTTCATTTTCATCTACAATCACATCTACTACCTTAGATGGACTTAGGGCATTGGCAACAAATTCAACTGGGTCATTTGACCAGCGAACGATGTCAATTTTTTCACCTTTTAGTTCATTCACAACAGCCTGTACGCGCTGACCTTTTGGCCCAACACAAGAGCCGACCGGATCTACTTCAGCATACTCAGAATGAACAGAGATTTTTGAACGGTCTCCAGCTTCGCGAGCTACTGATTTTAATTCAACTGTACCGTCATAGATTTCCGGAACTTCTTTTTCGAAAAGACGTTTTAAAAGACCTGGATGCGTACGTGAAACATAGATTTGTGGTCCTTTTGTTGTTTTTTCTACTTTCGTAATATACACTTTAATACGATCATGAGGTTTATACTGCTCATTTGGCATTTGCTCGCTTTGAGGAAGCAATGCTTCAATTTTGCCAAGGCTCACGTAAATGAAGCGAGAATCTTGACGCTGAACAATACCTGTCATAATATCTTCTTCACGATCGCTGAACTCTGAGTAGATAACGCCGCGCTCCGCCTCACGAACACGCTGTGTAACAACTTGTTTTGCTGTTTGAGCCGCGATGCGTCCAAAGTCTTTTGGCGTTACTTCGATTTCAACCACATCGTCTAGCTGGAAGTTAGGGTTGATTGTTTGTGCTTCTTCAACCGAAATTTCTAGACGTGGATCATATACTTCATCAACCACATCTTTGCGAGCAAACACGCGCATTGAACCTCTTTCTAAATTTAAATCAACGCGTACGTTTTGCGCTTGGTTAAAGTTGCGTTTGTAAGCAGAAATTAGCGCTGCTTCAATTGCTTCAATAATTACATCTTTGCTAATGCCTTTCTCTTTTTCAAGAATGACTAAGGCATCAAATAACTCACTGCTCATCGTTGGATAATCCCCCTTTAATATTGGCCCCTACACATTAAAATACAATCGCTAATCGAGCAAAAGCGACTTTGTCATATGGTAAAATCACCGTTTTTGTGCGTGTTTTGATACGAATAGATAATGTGACAGTTTCTCCGTCAAATGATTGTAATTCGCCTTCAAATTCTTTTGCACCTTCAATTGGTTCATATGTTTTTATGTATACATGCTTACCAATTGCACGTTCAAAATCTTTATCTTTTTTTAATGGGCGTTCCGCACCAGGCGATGATACTTCTAAAAAATAGTTATGAGGGATTGGATCTACTGCATCCATTTTCTCACTCAATTTTTCACTTACTGCTCCGCAGTCTTCGATATCCACGCCGGTATCAGAGTCGATAAACACACGTAAAAACCAATCTTTTCCTTCTTTTACGTATTCAATTTCAACAAGCTCTAAATTCATTTCCTCTAAGATAGGGGAAACCATTTCTTCCACTGTTTGTTTTACATTTTTACTCATTCTAATCCTCCCTTCGAGACATTGCATGGTATGTTTAGGTTACGCGTTTTTTATGTCTCTTATATCAAAAAAGAGTGGTTTATTTGCTATTTTTATTTTGCACTCTATAAGAGGTCTAACCTACTAGAGTGGAAATGTTGTCATTTGTGTTGCAGGATTTTAAACGTCACATAATAAATCAATCATGGTGATTGAAAATCTACAGAAAAAACGAATCATGCTAGAAGCCGATTCGTTCTCCATACTACTTACTATGACAGTAAGTTCATATCAATAAGAAAGAGCGGGTTTCCCCACTCTTTCTCGTCCGTATCCTTAGCATTTCCACAATTACTATATCATAACCGCTTATTTTATGCAAATGTTAGAAAAGAGAAAGCTGGTTCTGATCAGGTAATGATTCAAGGCATCCATGGTTGTCTAGATACTCTAAAATCGTCTTCGATACTTTGCCTCGCTGCTGCAAGTCTTCTTTCGATAAAAACTCTCCCGTTTCACGAGCTTTTACAATGTTCAGTGCTGCATTTGTGCCAAGACCAGGAATGGCATTAAACGGCGGAATTAAAGATGTGCCGTCAATTAAAAATTCGTCTGCACTCGATTCATATAAATCTACTTTTTTAAATGAATAGCCTCGTTCGCACATTTCCAAAGAAAGCTCAAGCACCGTTAATAAGTTTTTCTCTTTAGGAGATGCATCTAAACCTTTGGCATTGATTTCTTCCATCTTCGCTCGAATGGCAGTTGATCCTTTAATCATCGTATCAATATCAAAGTCATCTGCACGAACCGTAAAGTATGCTGCGTAATAAAGAAGCGCGTGGTGCACTTTGAAATAAGCAATACGCACGGCCATCAATACATAAGCAGCCGCATGGGCTTTAGGGAACATGTACTTAATCTTTTTACAAGAATCAATATACCAGTCCGGAACACCATTTTTGATCATTTCTTCTTCAAATTCAGGTGTTAGCCCTTTCCCTTTACGCACAGACTCCATAATTTTAAAAGCAAGTGAAGGTTCAAGACCTTGATAAATTAGATAAACCATGATGTCATCACGACAGCCGATTACTTCACTTAAGTTGCAAATATCATTGCGAATTAGCTCCTGCGCATTACCAAGCCATACGTCCGTCCCGTGCGACAGTCCCGAGATTTGAACAAGTTCTGAAAACGTCGTTGGCTTCGTATCTTCTAACATTTGACGCACAAAGCGCGTTCCAAATTCAGGTATGCCAAGCGTTCCTGTTTTACACATAATTTGTTCTTCTGTTACGCCAAGTGATTCCGTTCCACTAAAAATTTTCATCACTTCAGGATCATCCGTCGGAATTGTTTTTGGATCAATTCCACTTAAATCTTGAAGCATGCGAATCACGGTCGGATCATCGTGTCCGAGTATATCAAGTTTTAATAAATTATCATGAATCGAATGGAAGTCAAAATGAGTTGTTCTCCATTCGGAATTACGGTCGTCAGCTGGAAACTGGATGGGTGAAAAATCGAAAATATCCATATAGTCCGGTACAACAATAATTCCTCCTGGATGCTGACCAGTTGTACGTTTTACGCCCGTACATCCTGCTACTAAACGATCCACTTCTGCGTTTCGTAAATGTAAATCGCGGTCACCAGCATAGCCTTTTACATAGCCATAAGCTGTTTTTTCGGCAACTGTACCGATTGTTCCCGCACGGTATACATTATCTTCTCCAAACAGTACTTTTGTATAGTTATGAGCTCGCGGCTGATACTCTCCGGAGAAGTTCAAATCGATATCGGGAACCTTGTCTCCCTTGAATCCTAAGAACGTTTCAAACGGAATATCGTGTCCATCTTTAATAAACGGTACGCCACAATCGTCGCAGCTTTTGTCCGGCAGATCGAATCCAGAACCTACGGAACCGTCATTAAAAAACTCGGATTTCTTACATTTTGGACACACATAATGCGGCGGCAGTGGGTTTACTTCTGTAATTTCCGTCATCGTCGCAACAAATGAAGACCCTACGGAACCACGTGAACCAACTAAGTAACCATCATTTAATGATTTTTTAACGAGTTTATGCGAGATCAAGTAAATAACGGCAAACCCGTGGCCGATAATACTTTTCAACTCTTTCTCTAGACGAGCTTCTACTACTTCAGGCAGCTCTTCACCGTAGATGCTGCGTGCCATCGCATAGCTCATTTCACGCATTTCTTCGTCCGCACCTTCAATTTTCGGCGTATATAAATCATCTTTAATTGGTTTAATATCATCGATCATATCGGCTATTTTTTGCGTATTATGAACAACAATTTCTTTCGCTTTGTCCCCATCTAAAAATGAAAAACAATTCAGCATCTCATCCGTTGATCTAAAGTGAACATCCGGCAGCTGATGACGGTTTAAAGGATTAGCCCCGCCTTGTGAACCAATTAAAATTTTTCGGTAAATTTTGTCTTCCGGATTGAGATAATGAACATTTCCTGTTGCTACAACCGGCTTTCCAATCTTTTCACCAAGCTTCACAATATTGCTAATAATATCTTTTAAGGCTTTCTCATCTCGCACTAAATCTAGTTCAATTAAGTGCTTGTAGTTGTCAGGAGGCTGTACTTCGATGTAATCATAAAATTCAGCTACTCCTTCTACTTCATCAATTCCTTTTTGCATCATGCCTTCGAATACTTCGCCTCGGTCACATGCGGTTCCAATCAAGATGCCTTCTCGATATTTGTCAAGCTGAGATCTTGGAATTCGCGGAACTCGATAAAAGTAATTTAAATGAGAAATCGAAACAAGTTTAAATAGATTTTTTAATCCTACGTCGGTTTGTGCTAAAAGAGTCGCATGATAAGGACGGGCCCGCTGATAGGCATTCCCTTCTCCCATATAATCATTTAAGCGATCATGCATTGTAATTTCCCGTTCAAATGCATCTTTCAGCATTTTATTTAACAAATAGCCAGTTGTTTCCGCATCATAAATCGCGCGGTGATGCTGCACAAGTTCAATATCAAACTTTTTAGCAAGAGTATTCAAACGATGGTTTTTCATATGCGGATACAAAAATCTTCCGAGTTCAAGCGTATCAATAACGCCGTTAGCTGCTTTTTCTAAACCGATTTTTTGCAGTCCCATATTTAAAAATCCCATATCAAAGCTTGCATTATGAGCGACTAAAATACTGTCACCCATCCACTCGTGAAAATCACGAAGTACTTCTGAGATTTCAGGCGCATTTTGGACCATATCATCTGTAATACCTGTCAGCTCAATTGTTGTTGCAGACAGAGGATGATGAGGATTTGCAAACCGTTCAAATCGATCAATGATTTCTCCTTCTTTCATCTTCACGGCAGCAAGTTCAATAATGGTATCGTATACGGCTGACAAACCGGTTGTTTCGACGTCAAATACTACGTAAGTTGCTTCTGTCAAATCCACATGCTTCGGATTATAGGCAATCGGCACGCCGTCGTCTACTAAATTAACTTCCACTCCGTACAGTATTTTAATGCCGTTCTTTTTCCCGGCTCCATATGCTTCAGGAAACGACTGTGCAACCGCATGATCAGTTATCGCTACAGCCGGATGTCCCCATTTTTTAGCTTGTCCGACTAAAGCTCCAACAGATGAAACAGCATCCATTTGACTCATTGGCGTATGCAAGTGAAGCTCCACACGCTTTTCATCTTCAGGCGCTGTATCTTGTCTAGCAGGACCGGTAATCTCGTTGACATCATTTCCAATCATAACTAAATCACGGACAAATGTATCATTTTGTACACTTCCGCGAACCTTTACCCACATTCCTTTTTTAATCGCTTGAAGTAAAGGAATATCTTCTTTGTCACGTGAAAACATTTTAACCATAATAGAGTTTGTATAATCTGTCACTTTAAAAATAAGAAGCGTACGTCCGCTTCGTAATTCTCTAGTTTCTGCATCAAATACGTATCCTTCAACGGCAATTCGCTTTTCTTCATCCACAATGGAGTCTAGGCGAACCGTCTCGTCTTTAATCGTATATCCAATTGTAAGCGGACCTTTTGGTAGGTCTGGTCCATCACTTTTTTCATTTTCTTTATTTTGCATTTCTGTGATGGCTTGTAATACTTTTTCTGTATCTTCTTGTTTTCGTTGCTCTACAAACTGCTGAAATGCTTCTTCTGAATGTACAACTTCCGTCATTAGCTGAAGGTTCGGAAAGCCATAGGACGCATACTGATCAGCAATTAACTGACTGTACTTTTTACGTAAAGCCGTTCCTTCTGCATCATGTCGTGCGTTCACAATCAATTTGGCACCGTTCAATCTCGGCATTTGATCTTGTAAAAGCGACTGTAAAAGCGGGGATATTCCCTGCATTTCTCCAATACAATGCTTCCAATATGACTGTACATGCTCTTCCGTACATTCTTTATTAACGGTTTGAATAGAAAAAGAAACACTCGCAATATGAGAAAAAGCTGAAGACATGCGAGCATGGAATAACTCATAGATCTCAAAAGGTAATAACCCTTCTAAAGAAAAATGAAAATGCCATTTTTTTTGTTCTTTCTGAATGACGAGCTTTTCAATCGCTGCGTTTTCAAAATAAGGAACAATTTGATCACTCGTCAGCTCTAACTGCTGCAGCAGCAACTTAAAACGCTCCTTTTTTCCTAGCGTTTGTGCTTCCAAGTTTTCTGCCTCCTTTTATAAATGAGTGCAATCTATTTTAACATAAATGACTTCTATTCTGTCATATGTTCTGTTTATAAACATAAAAACAGCAGGGATACAAATCCCCGCTGCTTCATTACTTCGCTAGCAGTTCTTTCACTGTTGAAACAAGATTGTCAACTGACACTTCTAGTGACTCCCCAGTTTTCCGTACTTTTACTTCTACAATTCCTTCAGATGCACGTTTACCAACTGTTACTCGAACAGGAAGACCAATTAAATCTGAATCTGCAAATTTTACTCCTGCACGCTCTTGGCGGTCATCTAACAGCACTTCAAAGCGATTATCTAATAACTCATTATATAATTTCTCACCTAGTTCACGCTGTTCATCATTTTTCACGTTAACTGGAATAACGTGCACTTGATAAGGCGTAACAGCCTCTGGCCATAGAAGACCGTTTTCATCATTGAATTGTTCTGCAATCGCAGCTACTGTACGAGAAACACCGATACCATAGCAACCCATAATCATTGGCTGGCTGCGTCCGTTCTCATCTAGATACGTTGCTCCCATCGCTTCACTGTAGCGAGTTCCTAGCTTAAAGACATGTCCGACTTCGATACCTTTAGCGAACTTAATAACACCTTGTCCATCCGGTGACTGATCTCCTTCTTGGATGAAGCGGAAATCTTCGTAAGTTGCATTAAAGTTACGTTCATTCACATTTGTATAGTGATAACCTTCTTCATTTGCTCCGCATACACCGTTAACGATTGCTTTTACCGCATGATCAGCTACCACTTCTACTGAATCACTTACACCAATCGGTCCTACTGAACCAACTGCGCATTTTAATGCTTCTTTTGTTTCTTCTGGAGTTGCCAGTTCAACGACGGAAGCTTCAAAATAGTTTTTCACTTTAATATCGTTTACTTCGTGATCCCCCCGAACAAGTACAAGCACAAAACGATCATCTACTTTAAATAAAAGGGACTTGATACAAGAAGTCGCTTCAACATTTAAGAAAGCAGCTACGTCTTCAATGCTATGCTGATTTGGTGTTTCCACTTTTGTTAATTCTTTTTCAGCTTCATCTGATTTTTCATACGTATTTACAACCGGTGCCATTTCAACATTTGCTGCATAAGAAGATGTATCTGAATAAGCAATTGTATCTTCCCCGATTTCAGAAAGAACCATAAATTCATGCGTATCTTTTCCGCCCATTGCACCTGAATCAGCGATAACCGCACGGAAATTTAATCCGCAGCGCTCAAAGATGCGGCTGTAGGCAGCAAACATTTTATCATAGACTTCATCTAAACTTTCTTGAGAAGCATGAAACGAATATGCATCTTTCATAATAAATTCACGACCGCGTAATAAGCCAAAGCGTGGACGTTTTTCATCGCGGAACTTCGTTTGAATTTGATATAAATTTAGCGGTAAACGTTTGTATGACTTCACTTCATCACGAAGCAAGCTTGTGATAACTTCTTCGTGTGTTGCTCCCAAAGCAAATTCACGGCCGTGACGATCTTTCATACGCATTAACTCAGGCCCATATGAATACCAGCGGCCAGACTCTTGCCACAATTCAGCTTGTTGTAAAGCAGGCATCAATAATTCGACAGAACCTGCACGGTCCATCTCTTCACGAACAATTTGTTCAACTTTTTGCAATACACGCTTACCAAGCGGTAAAAAGCTGTACACGCCGCTTGCATTTTGGCGCATATAACCTGCGCGCAATAGAAGCTGATGGCTTTTTATATCCGCATCAGCTGGCACTTCTCTTAATGTAGGAATCAATGTAGAACTTTGTCTCATAACCTCGCACCTCTTTGCTTACTTCTCTATCTTATTTTTTAAGGCGGACCATGCCGCAATTTTCATATAATCAGCGAGGGAATATCCCTCGCTGAGCGTATGTCTTATAAAAAGAACTTTTGAATATCATTCCACGTTACAACGAGCATCAGCAGCATTAATAAAGCAAAACCGATAAAATGAACAATCCCTTCTTTTTGACGATCAATTGGCTTACCGCGAATTCCTTCTACAGCGAAGAATAATAGTCGTCCTCCATCTAAAGCAGGAAGTGGAAGCAAATTGACAATCCCTAAGTTAATACTTAAAACGGCTGCCCATTTCATTAGGTAATAAATGCCTGACTGTGCTACTTGATCGGTTGCTGCGTAAATACCTACAGGACCAGAAAGCATATCCAGTTTGAACTGTCCTGTCACAAGCTTCCCAAGGCCCGTTAAGATTTCTTTCATCCACGTATATGTTTCAGTAGCTCCGTGCGTGATCGAACCAATGAATGACTTTTCAACCGGTGCATATACGCCAATTAATCCAATTGTCTGTTCCCCAACCTTGCGGCTTTCAGGTGTAATTGGAATATCTAGGGTTTTGCCGCCGCGCTGAACCGTGAATGTAATTTGCTGTTCAGGATGTTTTTGAATTACTTTTACGACATCATCCCACGTTGAAACACTTTGTCCATCAATTGCTTGAACTTTATCTCCTTGTTTAAGTCCCGCATCAACGGCTACTCCATCTGATGTTAATTTGCCCATCACAGGTTTGTCAACAACATATCCTTGAGAAATCCCAAGAACGATAAAAATAACAAAGGCTAATATAAAGTTCATTAGCGGACCAGCGAAAATGGCTAGCGCACGCTGACCAAGAGTTTTGGAAGCAAACTGACGGCTGTAAGGTGCAATTTGAATGTCTTCTCCGTCCATAACAAAGTAAGATTCTTCTGCTACCTCGAATTTTTGCAGATGTTCATCTTCACCTTCTTCATAACCTGAAATAAATAGATTATGCTCTAAGTCTGCTTGCTCTACCTCAATAACTTTTGCATTTGGATGCTGTTCCTTGTTATTAATAATGACTTTATTTACTTTGCCTTCCTTATCAAACATGAGGCCCACCATTTGACCAGGCTTAACTTCAATCATTTCCGGGTCTTCTCCAGCCATTCGAACAAATCCACCTAGAGGCAGTAAGCGAATGGTATAAACTGTTTCATCTCGTTTAAATGAAAAGATTTTGGGACCAAACCCAATGGCAAACTCACGGCATAAGATGCCTGCACGCTTTGCAAAAACTAAATGACCAAGCTCATGAAAGAATACAAGAGCTCCAAAAATGACGACAAACGCAATGACTGTGTTCAATGGGTATTACCCCCTTCATGTAATAGAGTCAAACCTCCACCCACCAGAAATAAGTGAGTGGCTTCTCTCGCACGCACATTATCGAGAGATGGCGGATCTAACAAACTCTCTTGCTTCTAAATCTACTTCTTTAATAGTAGATAAACAAGGTTTCTGTATTACAGTATGTTCATTCATTGCTTTTTCAATCACATCTTCAATTTGTAAAAATGTAATGTGACCATCTAGAAAGGCTTGAACAGCTTCTTCATTAGCTGCATTTAAAACAGTCGGAAGTGTTCCACCCGCTTTGCCAGCCTCAAATGCAAAAGCTAAACAGCGAAAACGCTCTTCATCCATTTTAGCGAAGTGAAGCTGACCAATATCAGCCAAACTTAAATGCTTGGTGTCAGGCAAAGACATGCGTCTTGGATACGTTAACGCGTATTGAATTGGCACGCGCATATCGGGCGTTCCAAGCTGAGCAATAACGCTTGTATCAGAATACTCTACCATAGAATGAATGATGCTTTCCTTATGTAACAATACATCAATTTTCTCATAGGGAAGATCAAAAAGCCAATGTGCTTCAATCACTTCTAGTCCCTTATTCATCATCGTTGCCGAATCAATTGTAATTTTAGCTCCCATTGACCAGTTTGGATGATTTAACGCATCTTCAACCGTTACTCCCTGTAGTTCTGCTCTCGTCTTATCTCGAAAGCTCCCTCCAGAAGCCGTTAAAATTAAACGGTCTATTGCTTTTTGATCTTGCCCTTGCAAACTTTGAAAAATAGCTGAATGCTCACTGTCTACCGGTAAAATATCAGCGCCATATTCCTTGGCTGCTTCCATGACAAGGTGACCAGCGGTAACAAGTGTCTCCTTATTTGCAATAGCAATTGTTTTTCTCATTTTGATTGCTTCTAGCGTAGGAGTCAACCCTACACTTCCAAGAACAGCGTTTACCAATACTTCTGTAGAAGGATGAGTTGCTACTTCCACAAGTCCTTCTTCTCCATAAACAAATCGAATAGAAGGGAATTCTGCTTGCAGTGACAGACAATCTTCTTTCTTCATTACAGAAACAAGGGCTGGCTTACACTGCTGAATAATCTTTCTTGCTTCGTTAATATTTCGACCTACAGAGATTGCTGAGAGCTCAAAATGCTCAGGATGCGCTCGAACAATATCAACGGTTTGAGTACCGATTGAACCTGTAGCTCCTAACAAGGAAATTTTCTTCAAGTATATTCACTCCTATTAAAACAAAGACATCTTTTTTATAGAGATAATAAAAAAGCTAAAATTGGCATGATGAACATTAAACTGTCAAAACGGTCTAAAATCCCACCATGACCCGGTAAAATTTTTCCTGAATCTTTTACGCCATAGTGACGTTTGAACGCTGATTGTACAAGATCACCCATCTGTCCAAATAACGATACGATAATACCAATTACAAGTAGCTCGATCATAGTTTGATCAATATTTGCTAACAGCTTAAATACAATGGCTACTATAATAGCGCATACGACGCCACCAACAAAACCTTCAATTGTTTTATTGGGACTGATTTCCGGCCATAGCTTTCGTTTCCCCATTGCTCGTCCAATAAAATAAGCTCCGGAATCCGTCGCCCAAATAATAAGGAAAGCAAAGAACAAATAAGCTAACCCGAACTCTTGACGAACCTCGATAAAATAATGAAAGCCAAAGCCAACATATACTGTTGTTAATAAAATAAACCCAACGTCATCGAAGGTAAATTTATTTTTAACTACAACCGTGTACATTAATAAAAGAAGGACAGCAGCAAGCGCTACTTCTATCTTATGTTCACTTAAGAATTGAAATGCAACATCTCTTCCGTTTGGTAGTAAAAACACCCAAGTTAGTAATAAACTAATGATACTTGGAAAAGACATTGCTTTCAAATGTTTCATTTTTAAAAGCTCAATTACACCAACTGTTCCGATCACATACATGATAAGGGTAAAAGGTAACCCTCCAATTAAAACAATCGGCACAAATACCGCAAGTGCTACAATCGCGGTGATAATGCGCTGTTTCATCTTGTTTTCCACACCTTCTTATACACCACCAAAGCGGCGACCGCGCTTTTGAAACGCCTCGACTGCTTCGATTAAATGATTTTCTTTAAAATCTGGCCATAATACTTTTGTAAACCAAAACTCTGTGTACGCTAGCTGCCAAAGCATAAAGTTACTTAAGCGAAGCTCGCCACTTGTGCGAATAAGCAAATCCGGATCTGGAAGGCTTTTGCTCATTAAATAGGAAGAAAATAAATTTTCTGAAATAGAAGAGGAAGCCACTTTTCCCTGTTCTACATCTTCTGCCAATGACCGAATAGCGCCCACAATTTCGTGACGGCTACCGTAATTAAGCGCGAAGTTTAAAATCATCCCCGTGTTATGCTTTGTTTTTTCAATTGCCTTATCCACGGCTCGAATCGTATGGGCAGGGAGCTCACTTTTATCTCCCATAATACGAACTTGCACATTTTTTTCAATTAGCTCAGGCAAAAAGGTTGTTAAAAATTCCTCTGGCAGTTTCATTAAAAACTCAACTTCAGTTTTGGGGCGCTTCCAATTTTCAGTGGAAAATGCATATAAAGTTAATACTTTAACACCTAATTCATTGGCCAGTCTGGTCACATGACGTACTACTTTCATTCCTTCATGATGGCCCATCATGCGAGGAAGAGCTCGTTTTTGCGCCCAACGACCGTTCCCATCCATAATAATTGCAATATGTTCAGGAACAGGGTGCTGTTTCACTTGATCTTTTCGTTCTGACAAAGACAGTGTATTTAAATCTTGACTTTTCTTCCATGCTTGAAATTTTCTTAACATGCAAAGGTCCCCCGTTGTACGCTCTCACATAAACGTGTAGCTTATGTGAGTTTTTTCTTACTACACATTATTAACAAAAAAACCCCCTGTAAACAATAGAGGGTCTTTTACAATATATTTTACCTTGAAATGACTTAAACTGCCATAATTTCTTCTTCTTTATCTTTTGCCACTTTATCCACTTTTACGATATGGTCATCTGTTAGTTTTTGAATGTCATCACTGTAGCCGCGTAGATCGTCTTCAGTAATTTCACCTTTTTTCTCTAACTTTTTGAAATCATCGTTTGCATCACGGCGTACGTTACGAACCGCAACTTTTGCTTCTTCAGCATATTTTTTAACCATTTTCACTAACTCACGACGACGCTCTTCCGTTAAAGCAGGAATCGATAAACGGATAATAGTTCCATCGCTTGTAGGTGTTAATCCTAAATCAGATTTTAAAATAGCTTTTTCAACTTCACCAATTTGTGATTTGTCATAAGGCTGAATAACAAGCATACGAGCTTCCGGTACGCTTACTTGCGCCAATTGGTTAATCGGTGTTGGTGCACCGTAGTATTCTACCGTTACGCGGTCAAGAAGTGACGCGCTTGCACGTCCAGCGCGAATTGATGCTAGTTCGCGGCTAAATGATTGAATTGCTTTTTCCATTCTTTCTTTTGCGTTTTGCAACACTTGTTTTGGCATGTTTATTTCCCCTTTACAATTGTTCCAATGTTTTCGCCTGTAACGGCACGTTTAATATTGCCTTCTTCCGTAATTGAGAAAACAATTAGCGGAATATCGTTGTCCATACATAATGAAGAAGCTGTAGAATCCATAACAGCTAGTCCATCTTTTAAAACATCAATATATGTTAATGTTTCATATTTTACAGCATCAGGTACAAGCTTAGGATCTGCATTATAAACGCCATCTACGTTGTTTTTAGCCATTAAGATAACGTCAGCTTCGATTTCAGCTGCACGCAAAGCTGCTGTTGTATCTGTAGAGAAATAAGGGTTTCCTGTACCCGCAGCGAAAATAACAACGCGTTTTTTCTCAAGATGTCGAACAGCTTTTCTTCTAATATAAGGCTCTGCTACTTGTCTCATCTCGATAGAAGTCTGAACTCGTGTTTGCACACCAATGTTCTCTAAGCTATCTTGAAGAGCCAGCGAGTTCATTACTGTTGCTAGCATTCCCATATAATCAGCAGCTGCACGATCCATACCCATTTCACTACCAATTTTACCACGCCAAATGTTTCCACCACCAACGACTACAGCAATTTCCACACCTAATTCATAAACGGCTTTTACTTGTTCAGCAACAGATTTGATGATGGATGGGTTAATACCAAAACCATCTTCACCAGCTAATGCTTCTCCACTTAACTTTAATACGATACGATTATATTTTGCTTGACTCATGCTTACCTCCATCGTTAACGGTGAGATCTCTTTTGTAAAAAAGGGAACACACAGTGTTCCCTATACGGTCAAACCCTTACTTTTTAACTTGGTTCATTACTTCTTCAGCGAAGTTGTCTTGACGTTTCTCAATACCTTCTCCTACTTCAAAACGAACGAAGCTTTCAACAGTAGCGCCTTTGCTCTCAACGAACTGACGTACTTTTTGATCAGGATTTTTAACAAATGTTTGATCTAGTAAGCAAATATCTTCGAAGAATTTGCCAAGGCGACCTTCAACCATTTTTGCAACGATTTTTTCTGGTTTGCCTTCGTTTAATGCTTGTTGAGTCAATACTTCGCGCTCACGCTCAGTTTCTTCAGCAGAAACTTGGTCACGAGAGATGTATTTAGGGTTGATTGCAGCGATGTGCATAGCAACGTCTTTTGCAACAGCTTCTTCAGTTGTACCAGATAATACTGTTAACACACCGATACGTCCGCCAGCATGTAGGTAAGCACCGAATGCATCAGCATCAGTTTTTGTTGCTACAGCGAAACGACGTAGAGATAATTTTTCTCCGATTGTAGCGATTGCAGAGTTGATGTGTTCTTCAACAGTTGCACCGTTTTCCATTTTTTGAGTAGCAGCTTCAGCAGCGTCAGCTGGTTTGTTAGCTAAGATGTGAGCAGCTAATTCTTTTGTTAATTTTTGGAAACCTTCGTTTTTCGCAACGAAATCAGTTTCAGAGTTAACTTCTAAGATAACAGCTTCGTTACCTTGAGTTTCGATGTAAGTTAGACCTTCAGCAGCAATACGGTCTGATTTTTTAGCAGCTTTTGCAATACCTTTTTCACGTAAGAAATCGATTGCTTGCTCCATATCACCGTTAGTTTCAGTTAACGCTTTTTTACAATCCATCATACCAGCGCCTGTTTTTTCACGTAGTTCTTTTACCATTTGAGCAGTAATTGCCATAATGTGTAGCCTCCTTGTTTGGGTATGTAATTAATGTATATAAATGGGTTAAATCTTTTCAAAAAAAGGTGATAAAAGGCTATTCCCTCTTATCACCTTTCACGGAATTAAGCAGTAGTTGTTTCAGTTTCAACTGCTGTTTCTTCACCTTGTTTAGCTTCTAGAATAGCATCAGCAACTTTAGAAGTTAAAAGTTTAACAGCACGAATTGCATCATCGTTTGCAGGGATTACATAATCAATTTCGTCTGGATCACAGTTAGTGTCTACGATACCAACGATTGGAATGTGTAATTTTTTAGCTTCCGCTACTGCAATACGCTCTTTACGAGGGTCAATGATGAATAATGCATCTGGAAGTTGTTTCATATCTTTAATGCCGCCTAAGAATTTTTCAAGACGCTCTAACTCTTTTTTAAGTTGAACTACTTCTTTCTTAGGTAGTACTTCGAAAGTACCGTCTTCTTGCATTTTTTCGATATCTTTTAAACGTTTGATACGTTTTTGGATAGTTGAGAAGTTAGTTAATGTACCACCTAACCAACGTTGGTTAACAAAGTACATACCAGCGCGAGCTGCTTCTTCTTTAACAGAATCTTGAGCTTGTTTTTTCGTACCTACGAATAAAACAGTACCGCCGTCTGCAGCTAATTCTTTAACGAATTTGTACGCTTCTTCTACTTTCTTAACTGTTTTTTGAAGATCGATAATGTAGATGCCGTTACGCTCAGTGAAGATATATTTCTTCATTTTTGGGTTCCAACGGCGAGTTTGGTGACCGAAATGTACACCAGCTTCTAGTAATTGTTTCATTGAAATTACTGACATGTGTTTTTCCTCCTAATGGTTTTAAGTCTCCTCCGCTTATATCATCTTCAGCCGAAACTACAAAAAGTAGCACCATCAACCGAATCAACAAGCGTGTGTAATAACACCAAAAACTAATATAGCATACTCCTTTTTCACAAGCAAGCGTTTCATTAAGTTTATTGATGAAATTTCAATAATAATTCAATTTCAGTTTTCCCTCTGTGTAAATGTTTTGCAATTTCTTCAATTGTTAAACCTTTTCCCTTTAAATAAACGGAAAATTCTTTTATCTCTTCACCTGACAAATCTTGAATTTGGTCTGTAGTTAATTCATCAAAAGATGTGCTTATATGTTTCTGATTTTCTTCTATAGAGAGAAGTTCATGCAGCGACTGGGAAGGCTCACTTTTTAGATCCACCCTTTGAACAGGCACGTCTTCTTCATCTACCAAAGGTGATTTGGCGCTGCTTTCTTCCATTTCGGAAGAAAGCGAAGTTGAACGCTCACGAAGCTGCCGTAAAAACTGCTCGTTTTGTTCCTGAAATTCAGCGAGATATGAACTCATTGCAGCTTCCATTTTATTTATATTTTGCTGGTGCAAGCGTTCAATCCTTTTCACTTTGGTCACTTGCATATATAAAAGAATAATGCAAAACAGTGATAGACCATGAATTAAAAAACTAACTGTGAGTAAAAACCCCATCACTTTACCTCTTTGTTAAATTATTTTGCTTAAACTCGTACGCATTTTAAACAGCGCTTTCGAATGAATTTGAGAAATGCGTGAAGTGGATAGCCCTAACAGCTGCGCGATCTCTGTGAAAGTCAACTCCTCTTTATAAAATAATGAAACAACAAGCTGCTCTTTTTCATTTAGCTGCTCGATAACTTCAGCGAGCTCTTGATATCGTTCGTCGTTAATTAGCTCCTCTTCAGGAGAGAGCGTTTTTTCATCTTTAATCGTGTATTTTTGCTCTCCATCTTCATACTCTTTTGGCTGTTCTTCCATTGACAAAACGTTAGCTAAGAAGCCTTCATTCATTGTATGAACAACATCTGCTTCTGTCATGCCTACTTCTTTTGCAACCTCACTTGGTGCAACTCTGCGCAAGTATCTTTGTTCAAGTGCTTCTGTTGCTTGCTCAATTCTTTTCGTCTTTTCCCTTGCGCTTCTTGATAACCAATCTTCTTTACGAAGCCCGTCTATTATCGCCCCTCGAATTCGAAAAGACGCATATGTATCAAACTTTAAGTCTCTACCGTAATCAAACTTTTCCAAAGCATCGTAAAGGCCGATTAATCCTAAACTACGAAGCTCTTCTTTATGAATATTTTTCGGCAGCCCTACACTAATCCGCTGAACGTGATAGTTAACAAGCGGCATATACTTTTTAACAAGCATGTTTCCCGCATGGGAGTCTCTCGTCTCTATCCATTCCTGCCAAATTTTATGTTCTTCAACTTCTTGTATACTTTTCAAGGGTCTTTCAACTCCTTTTTATAGCGCTATTAAACGGTCAACGGTCAGAGCGCGCTTTATATCGTTTTTATCCCTTCATTAATCGTACGAACCTTTAAAATAGCCGTTTGAGGATCAAATTCAATTGTGCGTCCGTTGTGTCCTCCTGTAGCTTTTGCTGCAATTTCTACACTGTTTCTATGCAGTTCTCTCTCCACTGCTTGAACATTTCGAAGGCCAATTCGCATCACATCATTTCTTGGTTCAAATTGAAACATCTGTGCGCCCCCTGCTATTTTTGCTTTTAATAATCTTCTATGTGCACCTTGTTTAATCAACATATTTATCAAATCAAAAATGGCTGTATCTGCATATTTAGCTCTATTAAAAGGACATTTAGCCCCGCTTGAATCGGGAAGCATTACATGAGCGAGCCCAGCTACTGAGTGAACAGAGTCGTAAACGACAACTCCTACACATGACCCTAATCCCGCTGTTCGAAGCACTGCGGGTGCATGTGTAACATTCATCTCGGCAATTCCTACCTTAATCACTTGTTTATCATCTCTCACGATTCTTCAACTCCTACAAACTTCAGCGTGATATCCATTATTCGCTTGGCTCACTGGAGGTGGTCTTCTAAAGAGAGCACTTTAGGTAAATTTAGAAGAACAATTAAACGGCTATCTACTTTAACAACTCCGTTCAAGTATTCTACAGCTGTTCCTTCAACTGTTTCAGGCACTGAAGCAATCGTTTTTTCATCAATGTCTACTACATCATTTGCCGCATCCACAATCAAACCTGCTTCTACATCATTAAGACGAACCATAATAATACGTGTCAGCTCATGGTTAAGCTGTTCTTGTAAGTTAAAACGAGTGCGCAAATCAATAATCGGTGTAATAACACCGCGAAGATTAATAACACCTTTTACATATTCTTTTACTCCAGGAACGCGTGTTATGTGCTGAATCTTTTCAATCGATTGCACTTCTTCTACTGAAATTCCGTACTCCTCGTCCCCCAATTGAAACACAATAATTTTCATGCCTTTCTCCCTTTCTTTTTACAGCATTTGTTATTTGATCAAAGCGTTGCAATCAATGATAAGTGCTACTTGTCCATCGCCTAAAATCGTGGCTCCTGAAATAGCAAATACACCCGGCAGATAATGACCTAAAGATTTTAAAACGATTTCCTGCTGACCGATAAAAGAATCAACAATTAGCCCGGCGGTCTTTTCTCCTTTTTTCACAATAACGACGGAATAATGATCTCTTTGTACCGAGTTAGGCACAGTAAATAGTTCTTTTAAATCAATAAGAGGAATAATGGCTCCTCGAAAGTCAATAACCTTTTGACCATGTACATGCATGACCTCTTTCGGCTGAACAATAGCTGTTTCAATAATCGAAGAAAGCGGCAAGGCATAGCGCTCTTCACTCATTTGCACGAGTAAAGCAGAAATGATAGACAGAGTGAGCGGCAGTTGAATAGAAAAACGCGAACCGTATCCTTCGTTAGAATCGATCGTTACAGAACCCCCTAGCGATTCAATCGTGTTTTTCACGACATCTAGACCTACTCCTCGTCCGGAAACATCTGAAATTTGTTCAGCCGTCGAAAAGCCCGAAGCGAAAATGAGCTCGTACACTTGTTTATCCGTCAGCGTTTCAGCAGTTTTCCCATCGATAATTCCTCGATCTAACGCTTTTTGCAGTACCTTTTCACGATTGATGCCCGCCCCGTCATCTTCTAAATCAATAAAGACATGATTTCCGCTATGATAAGCTTTAAGGCGAATCGTTCCCTTTTCATTCTTTCCGTTCTTTAAGCGTGCTTGAGGCATTTCAATTCCGTGGTCAACGGCATTTCTTAATAAGTGAACAAGCGGATCTCCAATTTCATCAATGACGGTCCGGTCCAACTCTGTATCAGCTCCGACAATTTGAAGTTCAATTTGTTTCCCTAAATCTTTTGAAAGCTGTCTCACCATACGGGGAAACCGATTAAAAACGGTTTCTACAGGCACCATACGCATATTTAAAATAATCGTTTGCAAATCTCCAGAAATACGGGACATCCGCTCTACCGTTTCGTCTAATTCGCTATTATTCAATTCTTTTGATATTTGTTCTAACCTGCCTCTATCAATAACTAGTTCTTCAAACAAGTTCATGAGACTGTCCAAACGGTCAATATTGACTCGAATCGTCTTGTTATTTGAGAGCTGTCTTTTCTCTTCAACAGGCGATTTAGAAGGTGCTGACACAGTAACTTCCTGTATAGCTGCTGCTTCTTCTTGTGAAACAAGCTCCTGCATTTTTGTCTCCTTTTTTATGGGGACCGCAGCAATTTTCACGCTTTCTACTTCAGAGACCTCCATAATGCTCGCCTTCAGCTTTTCTTGCGATTCGCTTGTTACTAATATAACGATAAAAGATGATTCAAATTTTTCTTGTTCGATATCTTGAACAGTTGGCGCTGACTTAATGACGTCTCCCGCTTGCTCTAACACATCAAATACCATATATGCACGCGCAGCTTTTAACAGACAGGTGCGTTCGAGCTGTACGGTTATTTCAAACGCATTAAATCCTTGCCCTGCTGTTTGACTGAGCAGCGTTTGTACGAACTCATCATACTCAATAGAAGAAGCCGCATGCTCTGCTGCGGGTTCCTCTGCTACAATACGCTGCAGCTTTTGAACAAGCAATTTGACATCAAGCTGACCATCGCCGCCTTCAGAAATAGATTGAACCATTATTTCTAGCGCATCGACTGATTCAAACAAAGCATCAAGAACTTCCGTGTGAGCGTCGATTTGATGATTTCGAACGGCATCTAGCACGTTTTCCATTTTGTGAGTTAATTGTGCTAAATCATCAAATCCCATTGTTGCAGACATACCTTTTAACGTATGAGCAGACCGAAAAATTTCATTTACATAACCAAGATCATCGGTATTTTTTTCAAAACGCATTAGCTGGTCGTTAACGTTTTGAAGATGTTCCTTGCTTTCTTCAATAAACACTTCTAGATATTGATTCATATCCATCGTAACTTTCCCTCCTATTTCTGTGCGTAGCGAGAAATAAAGCTTCCAACGTTTCGCAGCGGTTCAATATAATCAACAAGCTTTGTAGAAACAGCTGATTTGGGCATCCCATAAATGACAGCTGTTTCTTTAGATTCAGCCAATATAAGCGCGTCTTTATTTTTCTTTAAATCAATAATGCCTTCCGTTCCATCCGCCCCCATTCCCGTCAACACAATAGCAAGTTTTTGATAACCTGAAATTTTACTAATCGACTGAAACAAACGATCCACTGAGGGGCGATGTCCCTTTACAGGTGAAGAAGTGTCTAAACAAATGCTGAGCTGTCCTTCTTTCTCTACAACCGTCATATGAAAACCTCCAGGCGCAATGTACGCACATCCTGAGCGCACGATTTCATTGTCTTGTGCTTCTTTCACTTCAATATCAGCTAGCTGATCTAGTCTAACCGCTAATGATTTTGTGAAATTTGGAGGCATATGCTGCACAATAAAAATAGGTGCGTGTATGTCTTTTGAAACAGTTGATAATACTTCTTGCAGCGCACGCGGTCCTCCAGTAGAAGTGCCAATACAAATCATTTTGTTCACTTTCGTCCCCATCGGGAGGTTATATACACTTCTGTTTTGCACGTGCTGATGACTGCTTGAAGATATGTTGGCTTTACTAGCAAGCAATAGTTTAGAGATAAGCTCATCTTTCACTTTATGTAAGTCCAGCGAAATAGCTCCCGAAGGTTTAGCAACAAAATCAACTGCGCCGTACTGCATAGCGGTCAGCGTATTTTCAGCACCTTCTATTGTTGTACTCGATAACATGACAACAGGAAGGGGCTTCACACGCATAAGCTGCTTTAACATATCTAAGCCATTCATTTTAGGCATTTCGATATCAAGTGTCACAATGTCTGGCGACAGCTCGAGCGCTTTTTTCAACCCTTCTTCACCGTTACGTGCGGTACCCACAACGTGAAAACGCCTGTCACATGCTAAAAAATCGCCGATTAGCTTTCGCATAAATGCAGAATCATCTACAATAAGCACCTTTATTTCATTCACTCTCATTTCCTACCTTTCAAGAAAAAATCGTTTGAGGCGCCGAATAAACATTCCCTCGTTTTTAGCCGTTATCCTATTGTCTTGAGGAATAAGAATATTCACCATTTCTATTAGTGATACACTTGCTTTAGATGTTGGGTTTTGAAGCAAAAAAGGCATTTGGCGATTGACCGCTTTCTGGACAGCTTGATCGTTTGGCACAATACCTAATAGAGAAATAGATATGTTCAAAAACTGCTGAACAGCTCGGTTAAATCGTTCATACGTCTCATTTCCTTCTTTGTCAGAAAGCGTTTTGTTAATAATAAGACGAACCGGTGCTGATACAGAATAGGAAGCTGCTAGCTTAATAGCAGCGTAAGCATCTGTGATAGATGTAGGTTCGGGTGTTGTGACCACGATCATTTCATCTACAGCTTTTAAAAACTTAAGCACACTCTCTGACATGCCCGCTCCCATATCAAAAATCATGTAATCGTATTGATTTGTCAAAGAACTCAATTCTTGTATTAAATGAGCAAGGTCCGATGGAGACCATTCAAATACAGAGGAAATTCCCGTTCCACCAGCCACATAAGCTAAATCTTCAGGACCTTTTTTAATAATTTGCTGGATGGAAAGCTTTTTTTCTAGCAAATCAACCATCGTATAGGAAGCAGTTTGTCCAATCAAAATATCAATATTTCCCATCCCTATATCCATGTCAAAAAGAAGAACTCTTTGCTTTTGCTTCGTTAGCGCAAGAGATAAGTTTAATGATAGATTCGACTTTCCAACTCCTCCTTTTCCGCTTAACACGGCTATCGTTTTACAATTCCTTAAAGAGTTTTGATGTTTCTTTAACACTTTTTCTCTTAAAACTGCTGCTTGATCATTCATCTTTCCAATCTCCAAACACATCGTCGATAAACTCTTCTATTTTAAATGACGAAACATCTTCTGGTACATCCTGCCCGTTTGTTGTAAAAGCAGCTCGTTGGCCGTAACGATACAACATATTTAAAAGCGAGCCTTTGTGAGTTGTTTCATCTCGCTTCGTAAAAATCAGTTGATCAACAGGGAGACTAGCAAAACGTTCATATATAGCTTTCATATCTGATGCTTTTGACGTTAGTGCTAGAACAAGAAACGTTTGCAAATCTTCTTGAAACGTAATAATTTTCTTTAAATCATTTACATATTGCGGTTCTAAAAAGTTACGGCCTGCTGTGTCAATAAAAATCACATCGTATGCTTTTGTTTCCAGCAAAGCTTTTTTAAAATCTTCTCCGTTATAGCAAATCGTTAAAGGCGCATTTAAGATCGAAGCGTACGTCTTGAGCTGCTCAATCGCTGAAATTCTATAGGTGTCCGTTGTGATAAATGCTATTTTTTGATTTTGTTCTAGGACACACTTTGCAGCCAATTTAGCAAGAGTGGTTGTTTTACCGACACCTGTTGGCCCTACTACACTTACATATTTTTTGAAAGGACCGCTCCATTCACTTGCTTTAAACTGATTGGTAAACCAGTTTTTCGTCCACTTCATGAGTTGGTTTGAGTTAGGGCGATGTAAGTAGTAGTACTCTAGCATAGGAGCCTCCCAGTTTTCTAAAATAGCTTCGTCTATTTCTTGCAAACGCAAATAAGCAAGCACATCTTCCACTACTTTTGGATATGAACCTGAAGAAACCTTTGGCATTTGACTCATTTGTGAGACAAGAGTATTTAACTCACTGAGCTGCTGCTTCATAAAAGATTGATTATCTTCCATACTGGGTTCTGGCGGCGCTGAGTTCTTCTTTACGCTCAGCTTTTCTACGGGATCGACAGCTGCCAATACTTCTATTTTCGCCTTAGTAAATAAGCCAAGAAAACCTCCTGTTCGAATTTGTTTCGAATGTAAAATAACCGCTTCCTCACCTAAATCTGAACGAATGGCTTTCATAGCTTGCGGCATAGATTCTACTACATATTTTTTTACTTTCATCAGATATCCACCACTCCAACACTTTGAACTTCAACATTTGCTTCTAACTCGTTATATGATAAAACCGCCATATGAGGAAAATACCGCTCAGTGATTTGACGCACGTACATCCTCACTGCAGGAGAACATAACACAATTGGAGACTGTTCTTGAAAAGAAAGTGTTTCTATTTGCTTAGCTATACTTTCCACAATAGCTTGTGAAACGTTAGGGTCTAGTGATAAATAGTTCCCATGCTCCGTTTGTTGAACAGCTTCCGCCATCGTTTTTTCAACTTTTCCTGAAAGGGTAAGAACTCGAAGCAGACCTTCTTGGACCGTATATTGACTGGTAATTTGCCTTGCAAGTCCTTGCCTGACATATTCAGTTAACAAATCGGTGTCTGACGTCATTTTTCCGTAGTCGGCCAGCACCTCAAAAATAATGGGTAAATTTCGAATTGAGACGCTCTCTTTTAAAAGTTTTGCCAGTACCCTTTGAATGTCTCCAACGGAAAGCGGATTAGGCGTTACTTCCTCAATTAAAATAGGATACGTTTCTTTTGTGTGATCAATTAGTTGCTTTGTCTCCTGCCTTCCAATCAGCTCATGCGCATACGATTTTATAACTTCTGTTATGTGCGTAGACACAACCGACGGTGGGTCCACAACGGTATACCCAAACATCTCAGCCTGCTCCTTCACCGACTCGCTAATCCATTTCGCAGGCATTTTAAAAGCTGGTTCTAACGTATCAATTCCTTCAATCAACTCATCATCCATTCCGGGACTGATTGCTAAGTAGTGATCGAGCAGCAGCTCCCCTTTCGCCACTTCATTGCCCTTTATTTTAAGACAGTATTCGTTGGGCTGAAGCTGAATGTTATCTCTGATACGAACAACTGGAATGACTAATCCTAGCTCAAGTGCCAGCTGGCGCCTAATCATAACAATTCGATCGAGTAAATCGCCTCCTTGATTCGTATCAGCAAGCGGAATTAATGCATACCCAAATTCAAATTCAATCGGATCAACGCTTAATAGATTGACAACACTCTCTGGACTTTTCATTTCATTGTCTTCTAGCTCTTCTTCAGTAGGGGCCATTTCTTCACGAACCGCCTGATTTTTAGCCTGAGACAAATAATAGCCTCCCACACCTAATAAAATAGCAATAGGCATTGTAATGACATCATTAATTGGCGTGATTAAACCAAGAGCGGCAATTGTTCCTCCAGTTACATAAAGCATAATGGGAAAAGCAAACAGCTGCCGTGTAATATCTTCGCTCAAATTGCCTGTTGAAGCAGCTCTCGTGACAATAATTCCCGTCGCTGTTGAAATCATGAGGGCTGGAATTTGACTCACTAATCCATCGCCTACTGTTAACAAAGTAAACGTTTGGGATGCTTCAGTGATGGACATTCCCATTTGCAGCATGCCGATAATAATTCCAAACAAGATGTTAATAAGGGTAATGACAATCCCTGCAATGGCATCACCTTTGACGAATTTACTAGCTCCATCCATTGCTCCGTAAAAATCTGCTTCGCGCTGAATTTTTTCACGGCGGTCAATTGCTTGTTTTTCTGAAATCATACCTGCATTTAAATCTGCATCAATGCTCATTTGTTTCCCTGGCATCGCATCCAAGGTAAAACGTGCGGCTACTTCAGAAACACGCTCCGCTCCTTTTGTAATAACGAGAAACTGAATGATAATTAAAATAATAAAGACAACAAACCCCACTAACGGATTTCCACCAATCACGAAGTGGCCAAATGTTTCCACTACTCCGCCTGCTTCTCCTGTTCCTAAAATTGAACGGGTTGTCGATACGTTCAAACCTAATCGAAACAGCGTAAGAACCAGCAGCAAAGACGGAAACACCGATAGCTCTAAAGGTTCTTTCATATTCATGGAAACGAGCAGTACAAGCAGCGCAAGAGAAATGTTAATCATGATTAAAATACTTAATAACCATGAAGGCAACGGAATAACAAGCATAACGATAATGAGTACAACACCTATAACAACTGGCAGTTCTCTTGCAGACATTAATTTTTCTCTCCTTACAATAGCGTAACGTTACATTTTATTTTGAATGCGGTATACGTAAGCTAATATTTCAGCCACCGCTTTAAAAAACTCTTCTGGAACCGCATCCCCTACTTTGGTTTGATCAAAAAGCGCTCTTGCCAGCGGGCGGTTCTCTACCATGATAATTTCATGACTTTTGGCAATTCCTTTGATCTTTTGAGCAATAAAATCCACGCCGCTGGCTACAACATAGGGAGCATCCATTTTTTCTTCATCATATTTTAAAGCAATGGCATAATGAGTAGGGTTTGTAATGACGACATCTGCTTTTGAAACTTCTTGCATCATGCGAGACATTGCCATTTCACGCTGCTTTTGCTTTATTTTTGATTTGATTAGAGGATCTCCTTCAATGTTTTTATGCTCATCTTTGATATCTTGCTTTGACATTCGAATATTTTTCTCGAAATCAAACTTTTGGTACAAATAATCAAGCAGCGATAAAAATAAAAGCATAAGCGAAGCTGCAAGTCCCATTTGAAAAACAAGCTTAGACAGAACAACCAGCGAGTCCCCTATACTTTTTTGAGATAAATTTAATACATCTTCTATGTGAATCCATAAGATAAAAAACGTGACGGCTCCGATACACATAATTTTCAGCGTTGACTTGATTAGTTCTACCAGCGCTCTCATGGCAAAAATTCGTTTGGCTCCGCTAATAGGGTTAATCTTTTCTAACTTAGGCTGAAGGGACTCCGTGGAAAAAAGAATGCCAACCTGCATATAATTCGCTCCGAGCGCAGCAACAAAAGCTGCGAGCATGACAGGACCCGCTGCAAGAGCAATTGAAGGAAGAAGATGCTTAAACATCGTAAATACGCGCTCTGCCGTCACTTCCTCAAGCATATACGTTTGAAAAGCTTCTCTTAACAGCTTCATCATTTGCTGTAAAAATTGTTTGGCTCCAAACAAAAAATAAAGAAAAACCATTAAAAGAATGAGCGCAGTGGTAACGTCTTGACTTTTAGCTACCTGTCCTTTTTTTCGAGAGTCCTGCTTTTTTTTAGGTGTAGCTTTTTCCGTTTTTTCTCCTGCAAAAAATTGCAAATCAACTTTTACTAAAAACAAAGCTACACCCCTCCTAATATGCGGATCATCGCGCGCATCGCTTCTATCATTTGTTCAAATATGATTTGCATCATATAAAACATGCTCCCCATCACTACAATTAGTAAAATAAAAGCAACGATGATTTTCACCGGAAATCCAACTACGAAAATATTTAACTGCGGAACCGTTCTCGCGACGATGCCAAGCGCGATATCGACTAAAAATAATGAACCAACCAAAGGCAAAGACATTTGAACGGCTACTAAAAACATCGATGAAAAAACAGTTATGATGTGTGTAGCAAATGCTTGGCTTCCCACAGGGAAAGCTACTTTGTCTAACGGAATAATTAAATAACTATTATAAATGCCATCTATTAATAAATGATGCCCATTGGTCGATAATAAAAATAGAAGAGCAAATACATATAAATATTGACCTAGTATCGGACTTTGCGCCCCTGTCTGCGGGTCTATTACATTGGCAATGGCAAACCCAATTTGAAAATCGATGAGACCTCCGGCGATTTGAATAGCCATAATAAATACATACGCAGTCAAACCAATAAACAACCCAACAGCACATTCTTTTACTACTAAAAGTACAAACTGTGCATCTAACGAAACGACGGGTAAATCAATCGTTGTCGCAATAATGACGGATAGCGAGGCAGATAAACCTACCTTATGAACTGCGGGAATCGTTTTGTATGAAAATAGCGGAACAGTGATAAAAAAAGACGTTACCCGCACTAGTACTAGTAAAAACGCGGGATAGGATAAGATCAACTGACTCATAGCTATCCTACGTACCGATACAGATTTGAAAAAATTTCATATGTAAATGAAATCATTTTTGATAACATCCACGGACCAAAAAATACAATCCCTACTAAGACCGCTACAATCTTAGGAACAAAAGCAAGAGTTTGCTCTTGAATTTGGGTAGTTGCTTGAAAAATACTAATAATGAGCCCAACTACAAGGGCCAGCAGTAATAGAGGACCAGATACAATTAAAATTGTATACACGCCTTTTTCTGCTAACGAAATGACAAATTCTCCATTCATTGTCTATCACCTATTGAAAACTTATTAATAATGATTTAACAACTAAATTCCAGCCGTCAACCAGTACAAATAGTAAAATTTTAAATGGGAGCGAAATCATAACGGGAGGAAGCATCATCATTCCCATAGACATCAGCACGCTTGCTATAATCATATCGATAATGAGAAAAGGAATAAAAATCATAAATCCAATTTGAAATGCCGTCTTTAGCTCACTGATCGCATAAGCTGGAACGAGCGCAGTTAAGGGAATATCTTGAACAGAGGATGGTTTATCTATATCCGCATATTCTAAAAAAAGAGCTAAATCTTTTTGTCTTGTATGAGCACTCATAAATTCTTTCATTGGTTCAGCTGCTTTTTTATAGGCTTGATTCAACGTGATTTTTTCTTTTAAAAGCGGCTGAAGCGCCTGTTCATTTACCTGAGAAAAAGTTGGTGCCATAATAAAAAATGTTAAAAACAGCGATAAACCAACTAATACTTGATTAGGAGGCATTTGCTGTGTCCCAAGCGACGTACGTACAAATGAAAGCACAATGACAATTCGTGTAAAGCAGGTCATCATGATTAAAATTCCAGGAGCTACTGAAAACACCGTCAGCAGCAACAAAAGCTGGACAGAAGTTGAAATATTTGTAGGACTGCTCGAGTTAAAGAGATTCATCACTTCATTCATCGTTCTTTTTGTTCCTTTCTAACTCTTTCAGTGCGTTTTGTCTTTTTATTTTCATTTCATTCATTTCTCGCTGAAAAAGCTGCTGAAAAGAATGACTAGATTTCTCTTCTTTTTTAGAAGTGAATTTTTCTAAAAAAGACGGTAGTACGACTTTATATTCGCCCTCGTTTTTCTGTTGTTCCTCATACTGCGTAAGCAGCTGCTGTTTCTCTTGCCCTGTAATTTCTGAAAGAAGCTGCACATTTTCACCGACTCCAATAACAAAAAGCTGATTTCCAACTTTGACTACTTGTACAGACTTGCTGCTTCCAACATTTGTACCACCCAAGTTTTGTACGACTTTATTTTTTTGTAGCAGCCTTCCTTTTTTATTTACAAATTTTAAGAGCGCAAAAAGCAGCCCAATTACAAGTAAAAACGCGAATATCATCTTCACGATATCTCCAGCTGAAAGCGCAGGCGTCGCCTGGAGTTCAGTTTTTTCTTTTGAATCAGTACTCTCACTCTCTGAACACTTCTCCGTTTTCTCCAAACATTCTTTTACCGATGCAGATCCACTTTCTGCATAGACGATTTGATTTGATCCTGCTAATACGCTTATTAACAGCGCAACAATTACGAACTTTCGCAGCAATGTCTGCCACCTCTTACTTCAACATAGTGTAAGATTAGCGGGAAACTCCCGCCAATCTGTTGTTCATCCAATTGCTTTTGAAATTGCCTCTAATACACGATCTGCTTGAAACGGCTTAACGATAAAATCTTTTGCCCCTGCTTGAATGGCATCAATCACCATTGCCTGCTGTCCCATCGCTGAACACATGATCACCTTGGCATCACTTTTTATGTTTTTAATTTCTTTTAAGGCCGTAATTCCATCCATTTCAGGCATCGTAATATCCATTGTGACAAGATCTGGTGCATGCTCTTTAAATAACTCCACAGCCTGCTGGCCATCTGCCGCTTCCGCTACTACTTCATATCCATTTTTCGTTAAAATATCTTTAATCATCATGCGCATGAATGCAGCATCATCTACAATTAAAATTCGGTTTCCCATCTCTACTCCTCCTAAAAATCATTACTTTAGTTTGTTAATACGGTCTCTTTGACTAATAATATCAGTTACGCGAACGCCAAAATTCTCGTCAATGACGACCACTTCACCTTTTGCAATTAATTTGCTATTAATCAAGATATCTACCGGTTCGCCTGCTAGTTTATCAAGTTCAATGATTGCACCAGAAGATAATGCTAAAATCTCTTGAACCGTTCGCTTAGTCCTTCCAAGCTCCACGGTAACTTGAAGCGGGATATCAAGCAGCATGTCTAAATTTCGTGAATCCCCTTGAGGAGAAGACACGTGCTCGAACTCTGAAAACGATGCGGGCTGAACATCAACTGGTACACGAACAGGTTCTGCCTGCTGTGTTTCTTCATGCTGTATGTATTCAGCTGCCGGCGGTTCTGTTTGCTTTTCGTTAAGGTCTGATTCTTTTTCAATAGAAGCTGCGGTACCTTCTGCGCTTGGAACTAAGAGCTCTTCCACCAAACTTTTGGCAAAAGATATCGATAACAGCTGCATAATATTCGAATCGATTAATGTGCCTACCTTCAAATTAAAAGAGACTTTTACAAAGACGTCATCTTGGGGAATCAGCTCTGTGCCTTCCCCTTTTTGAATATTTAAAATATCTAAGCTCGGCGGAGAGATATCAATTTTCTTTTGAAATACCGTAGACATAGACGTCGCTGCAGAACCCATCATTTGATTCATCGCTTCCTGCACTGCACTCAGCTTAATTTCATCCATGATTTCCGTTGGATTCTCTCCCGTTCCACCAAGCATCAAATCTGAAATAACAGCTGCATCTTCATGTTTAATAACTAACAAATTCGTACCAGAAAAGCCTTCTGTGTACTGAACTTGCACAGCGACATGAGGATTTGGAAATTCATCCGTCAGCTCTTCTTTATACACGAGCGATACAAACGGTGTGGTAATATCGACTTTTTGATTCAATAAAGCCGACAGCGCTGTTGCTGAACTGCCAAACGAAATATTTCCAATTTCGCCAAGCGCGTCTTTTTCCATTTCCGTAAAGTAATCGTCTACTTGACTTGACTTATTCGGCTCTGAAAACTCGTCAAGTGAAGAAGTTCCTTTTAACAACGCATCAATTTCATCTTGCGAAAGCATGTCATCGTTCATTCCTTTCGTTCCTCCTCTTAACATCATCTAGAATTTGCACAGCGACTTTCCGACTGACTTTTCCAGGCTGTGCAATAAATTTAGGTTGTTCTCCGACGTAAATAGTTAACGGATTATGAACGCTTGTTTGCAGTCGAATAACATCTCCCTCATCTAATGCTAGGAAATCTTCAATGGAAATATCCGCTTTTCCTAGCTCGGCTACAACCTGCAATTCCGCATCATTGATTTGTTCCTTTAGCTGCTCAACCTCTTGTACGTTAGGTTCTTTTTTCGAAGATTGCATCCAGTAATGAACGGACAGTTTGGACACAATCGGCTCAAGCGTCACGTGCGGAATACATAGATTGATCATGCCCGTTTCATCTCCAATTTGTACGTTTAATGAAATGACGATGACAATTTCATTTGGTGAAATTACCTGCAAAAACTGAGGATTCACTTCAAACTCTGATGTTTCAGGTTCAATTTCCGCAATAGAACTCCAAGCTTCTCTCATACTGTCTAACGTTTTCTCTAACAAGTTTCGAACCAAGCTCGTTTCAATCTCCGTTAAGTTACTAATTTTCCCACCGCTCTCGCCTTGTCCCCCGAGCAAGCGGTCAAGCATCGCATAGGCAATGTTCGGATTGACTTCCATAATGATATGCCCTTCTAAAGGAGGGACGGCTATCACGTTTAAGATGGTTACTTTCGGAACAGAGCGAATGAACTCCTCATACGGAATTTGATCCACTGATACAACGGACACTTGTACAACGTTACGAAGCTGCGCCGAAAAGACGTTAATTAACATGCGCGCATAATTTTCATGAATTCGCGTCAAACTGCGAATCTGATCTTTCGAAAAACGCAGGGCGCGTTTAAAATCATATGTACGAATACGCTGTTTTTTATTTTCCTTTTTTAACTCATCCGCATCCATCTCTCCGGTTGATAACGCGGATAATAGGGCATCAATTTCATTTTGTGATAATACATCCCCAGCCACTAGCTTCCCTCCCTTTTTCTTTACTGCAACACTTTAGACGTTGTATAAATTTTAACAACATGTCCGTTTTCCATTAATTGATCAATTTGCTTTGCAATATCTGTTTCTAACGTACTGAGCCCTTGCGTTCCTTCAAAATCTTGAGCACTCATATCGGAGAGCCGTTTGATAATAATGTCTCTTACTTGAAAGTCTCTTTTTTGAAGCTCTGCTGCCGCTTTTTTACTATCCATTTGAATTTTAAAGGAGATGCTGATGTAGTTATTGCTTTTTAAATTGGTTTTAATATCCGTTACATCTACAGAAGCTTTAATCACATCGTCGATAGATGGACCTTTTTCAGTACCTGCCTGCTCCGTATACTTTAACGTCACAATAACCGCAATGCTTCCTATTAAAGTAAGAGAAAGCAGGATAATAATCATCTTACTAATTAGCTTATTTTTGAACACACTTTATTCCTCCGTCGTTTGCTGCAGTCCTAATACGTTAATTCGCTGATAATAACTCGTCACTTTCTCATTCACTTCTTCAACTGAATCCTTTACCACTAGCTTTTTGTTATTTGTTAGCGTAATAGTTGTATCGGGAAATGCCTCAACCTGCTCGATGTAAAGAGCATTTAACGTAAATGTTTTGCCGTTTAGCCTCGTTAAAGTGATCATAATCAACCGGAGTAATACCTACTCCTTCCTCCCGCCTATCGTTTTAGATTCACTAATTCTTGCAGTATTTCATCGGATGTTGTGATAATTCTTGTATTCGCTTGAAATCCGCGCTGTGCAACAATCATGTCCGTGAATTCCTCCGATAAATCAACGTTGGACATTTCAAGGGCGCTTGAGACGAGCGTTCCTGTACCGCTATTTCCAGGAGTAATGTTTGCAGGAGTTGTAACTAGCCCCGCATTTGGAGTATCTGCAAACAAGTTTCCTCCTACTTTTTGAAGTCCTTCATTGTTAGCAAACTTCGCAAGTTTAATAGTACCTGCAACTCTCGATACACCAGTATTGTCTATATAATTCACTGAGCCATCCGAGCCAATTCCATAGCTTTGACTATTTGGAGGAATAACGATTTTCTGATTGGTCGAACTTTGCAAATAAAGGCCACTCCCTGTTACCAAGGCTCCATTTCTATCTAAATAAAAGTTTCCCGCCCTCGTATACATGGGGTTTGTGACCGTTCCATTGTTTTGTGTACCACTATTTCCGACAATAAAATACCCATCCCCAGAAATAGCTAAATCAAGCGGCCGTCCCGTTGACTGAATGCTCCCTGCCGTTTGAACTGTATCAACCGTGCCAATTTGTGAACCTAACCCAACTTGTTTAGCGTTAACACCTCCACGGTTAGCTCCCGGTGCCGTCGCTCCTGCTACTTGCTGACTTACTAAATCTTGAAACGTTGTACGTCCTTTTTTATAGCCGTATGTATTAACATTGGCAATGTTATTTCCTAGGACATCTAATTTAGTTTGAAAATTTTTCATGCCGCTGATTCCTGAATACATCGAACGTAACATAAAATCACTCCTTAAATTTGGTTGGTTAACTGCTTACTTCTAAGATATCGTTTAGCGAAAGTACCGTATGATTTTCATCGTTGATCGTAAACGATACCTCATTGTTTTTGACGGATGCTGTTGAAATGACTCCTTGCTTTTTATTTCCTTCTTCATCTAACCATGCAGCGGTTTTACCAATTAATTCGCTTCCTTTTAAAATAGGAGAAGCCTGAGACTGCGTTACAAACGTATTGAGCGATGTGCTCATATTTGTCATTTGTTCAAGAGATGAAAACTGAGCCATTTGAGCAATAAAGTCTTTGTCTTCCATTGGATTCATTGGATCTTGATTTTGAAGCTGAGCAATCAAAAGCTTCAAAAAGTCATCTTTGCCAAGCGAGCTGTTTCCCGTTTGCTTCACTTGTGTGTCCCTATTGCTTAGATACAAGTCAGACGTAATTTCATTTGTCATTGTTATCACCTATACGTTGTAGTTAATAAGCGCTGCTTCAAAAGAAGACAAAAATGAAGCCCCTTCTTCCAAGTGTTGTGAATCTTGATCTTCCTCTTCGTTTCTAAACAGCTCTTTTTCCTGTCTTTCTTTTTGCTGATCGTTTTCATTGTTATACGACATCGCTTGTTCTGACAGCAGCACATCGATTTTATCAATTGATACATGCTGAGACGCGAGACCATGCCGCAAAGTTGAAAGATTGGAGTCCAATAACTCTTTTGTTTTTACTGACGATACGACAATTCGCGCAACCGTTTCGCTGTCTTTCTGAAGCATTTCAATTGAAATGGCACCTAGCTGTTTGGGAAATAACTTAATGAGAAGCTTGGATGTTCCCTCTTCAGTACTAAACGAAGCTTTACTCCATATTTTCTCAAGCTCGTTTACCAAATTGCTAGACTGCTGATAGTCTGATTTTGCTTGCCCTAGATAAATAGAGAACTGCTGAAGCTTAGGCATTTCTCCACTTCCAAAGGATGATGCCTGATTCTCTACTGGCGCCCCGGTTGTGTGTGTACCTGCCGGACTTTCGCTATTTTCCAAAAAGCTATTGGTATCTATACTTCCGCTGGGTACAACCACATCTTTTTTCCATGGAAGCTGATTAAAAAACGGTACTTTTTCTTCTTTAGGAAAAGCAGTCATATTTTTCACAGAACTTTCTGAAGCTGTATGAACAGCGTCCATATCCACTTGATCAACCAATACATGCTGAGACCCGAGAGCCTGCCGTAAACTGAAAAGGTTGGCATTTAACAGCTCTTTTGTTTTTGCCGACGTTACCACAACCTGCGCAATCGTTTCATCGTCTTGTTGAAGTACTTCAATTGATATTGTCCCTAGCTGATTTGGAAATAGCTGAATGGAAAGCTTGGACGCCCCCTCTTCAGATCCAACTGAAGCTTTACTCCATATTTTTTGCAGCTCGTTTACCAGATCGCTAGACTGTTCATAATCTGATTTCGCTTTCCCTAAATCAATAGAAAACTGCGGCCTTTTTTCTTCTTTACCAAAAGCAGTCATATCTGTTACTGAACTTTTTGGAGCTGCTTGAACAGTAGCCACATCCACTTCATCAACGGATACATGCTGAGACGTGAGAGCTTGTCGTAAACTGAAAAGGTTGGCATTTAACAGCTCTTTTGTTTTCGCTGACGATACAGCTACTTGTGCAACCGTTTCATTGTCTTGTTGAAACACTTCAATTGAAATCGGCCCTAGCTGCTTTGGAAATAACTGAATGGAAAGCTTGGATGCTCCTTCTTCAATACTGATGGAAGCTTCACTCCATATTTTTTCCAGATTATTCACCAAATCCCTAGACTGCTGATAGTCTGATTTTACTTGGCTTAAATCAATAGAAAACTGCGGCTCTTTTTCTTCTTTACCAAAAGCATTCATCTCTGTTACAGAACTTTCTGGAGCTGCTTGAACGCCCGCCGCATCCACTTGATCAACCGCTACGCGTTGAGACGCAAGAGCTTGTCGTAAACTGAAAAGGTTGGCATCTAACAGCTCTTTTGTTTTCGCTGACGTTACCACAACCTGCGCAATTGTTTCATTGTCTTGTTGAAGCACTTCAATTGAAATCGTCCCTAGCTGCTCTGGAAACAATTTAATGGAAAGCTTGGATGCTCCTTCTTCAGTACTGATCGAAGCTTTACTCCATATTTTTTGCAGCTCATTTACCAGATCGTCAGACTGTTGATGATCAGAGTTTGCTTGCCCTAGATCAATAGAAAACTCTTGGATCTTAAGCATTTCTCCAGCTCCAAAAGCTGATGGGTTATTTTTTAACGTCAACCCGGCTGTTTTAGCAGTGAAAGAACTTTCACTATCTATACTTGGGTTACCTAAAACCACATCTTTTTTCCATGGAAGCTGATTAAATAGCGGCCCTTTTTCTTCTTTACGAACAGCGCTCATATCTTTTAGAGAATTTTTTGAAGTTGAATGAACAACGGCGAAAAAACCAGCTGAGCGCTTTTCATGTAAGGTATCGGTTAATACACGTGGTTGTTTATGAATTTTCTCTATTTTTTCAACAGCAGCTTTCCGCAAGCCTTGAAGCTGCGAATCTGAAAGCTTCACTGACTGTAGCTGCGGTTTTTGTAGTTTTTCCATCAGCTGAGCAAACTCTGTTTGAAACGCAGACGACGTGTTTTTGCATATAGTCAACAAGCTAGAAATAGAAGACAAATATTGTTCTTGACTGTCTGTTTTAGATGAAACAGGTTCGTGCTGCATTTCTGTTAACACGTGCTGCAGCTTTAGAAGCGGCTGTTCCAAATCTAGACTACTTGGAATACTACTGATCATTTCGGCTAGATGTTCGTATAAGACAGACGGTTCATCTCCTTCATATTCTGCTTCGCTTAACTGAATCGCAATTAACCCGACCGCGTTAAAGACGTCTTGATTTATCGCTTGTTCATTCAATGATTTCTCCCGGCTCGCTAAAGGTTGCGCATTTAGCTGCTGAAGCTGTTGAACGATTTCTTCAAAAAAACCCTGAGTCTGAATAACAGCCGCTTTTTCATCGCAGTTTACCTTTGATGCAGCTGCTGGACGTAGTGAAATTTCCACTGTTTTCACCTCTGCTTTTATTCATCAATCTGATCTGTTAACAATGTCGTATAGCGTGCAGCTACTTTCGGATCCATTTTTTCTAAGATTGCCGTTCTTGTACTTGCTTTGAACTGCTTAAGCATCGCGACCGCTTTGTCTTCTTTTAATTCGGCAAAAATGAGCGCTGCATTTTTAGGAGACATGTTTTCATAGGTAGCAATGACATCTTTTTTCGCCAGCTGATTGTTCTTTTGTTTTTTCGCTTCGTCATCGGCTTTTTCTTCCATATCACGCATTTCAATTTTTAGTTCATCCATTTGACGATCTTTTGTACTGATCGTTTTCTCATAGGCTGAAATTTGCTTTTCTTTCGTGCTCAGCTTCTTTTGAAGGCTCTCAACCTGCTTTTGTATTTCTTCATTGCTTTCTTGAATATTTTCATTTTTTTGTGACTGCTCACTTGATACAAATGGAATGGCGTGTGTAACAGCAGAAACCTTATCATTTATATTGACGCCTAAAAGTGTCAGGACAATGTAAGCTGCCAAGATGAGGAACACCGCTGGAATAAAGATTAAAAATAAAAACACCTGGCTTTTACTGTAAGATTTCCCATCTTCATAGTTTTCTTCTTCGTACTCTTCTCTTAATTCTTTTCGTTTAGCCATGTTTTTCACCTAATTTCTATGCAGCATGTACTGCTGTAAAGACAGCTCATCCATTTGCTTCGCTTCTAATTGTTTTTCCGCTGTTATATAAGAATCGTAGTCTTTCTTTTTTAATTTTTCATACTTCTTTACTTCTATATTCTTTTCTTCTAGCTTCAGTTTCTTTAAGTTCATTTGCTGTCTGGCAAACATGACCTCTTGTTGCAGCCTTTCAATCACTCGTTCGGCACTTGTTAAAAACTGCTGAAATGATGTAATTTCTAAAATAGAAAGCCCCTGCTTCATTTTGCCCGTATGCTGTTCAATCAGCGTTTCTTTTTCTTTTAACTTTTTATAAAGCTTTTCACCCGCTGTTTCAAACTGCTGTAAGGACTGATTATATTGAGATAGCAGTTCATCTTTTTCATTTGACTTAATTGCCATTATTTTAGATAACCTAAATTCATATGCCATATTTACTCACCTTTCACAAACAGTTCACAGAGCTTTGTTACACTTGTTTCAAACGATGGATGTTCGTTCGTTTTTTGCTTTAAAAACGCCTCAATGACAGGATGATAGTGGATTGCCTCATCAATGTAAGCAGAAGATCCTCTTTTGTAGGCACCTATGTTAATTAAGTCTTCAGAATTAGCGTAGGTAGCCATTAATGAACGCAGTTTTTCAGCTGCTTCTTTATGCCGTTCACTTACGATATGGTTCATCACGCGACTAACGCTTTTTAAGACATTGATGGCCGGATATTGACCTTTATTGGCAAGCTCCCTGTCTAGTACAATATGTCCGTCTATAATGCCTCGCACCGTATCCGAAATAGGTTCGTTCATATCATCACCGTCTACTAATACAGTGTAAAAAGCGGTAATAGATCCATGTGGATTAGTCCCTGTACGTTCAAGCAGCCTTGGCAAGCTAGCAAAAACAGATGGTGTATAACCTTTGGTAGTCGGAGGTTCACCTACGGCTAATCCAATTTCTCTCTGAGCCATTGCTACACGGGTAACAGAATCCATCATCATCATGACGCTCAGCCCCTCATCTCGAAAGTATTCAGCAATAGAAGTAGCTGTATATGCTGCTTTCATTCGAAGTAGAGCAGGCTGATCCGAGGTAGCAACTACTACAACGGAGCGCTTTAACCCTTCCTCTCCAAGATCTCGTTCAATAAATTCTCTAACTTCTCTTCCTCGCTCGCCTACAAGGGCAATGACATTGATATCTGCTTTTGTATTACGAGCAATCATCCCGAGCAGCGTACTTTTCCCAACACCGCTTCCTGCAAAAATACCTATGCGCTGCCCTCGGCCTACGGTTAACAAACTATCAATCGTCCGTACACCTACTTCAATAGGCTGTTCAATAGGCGGGCGCTCTAAAGGATTAGGGGGGTCTTGATCGGTTAAAACAAAAGGCAAATAATGAGAAAGTTCAGACCCATCTAAAGGGTTGCCTAACGAATCAAGCACTTGACCTATTAACTCTTTCCCCACGCTTACCTGCAGAGGTTTTTCTGTTGTTTCCACTAGGCAGCCAGGTCCGATATATCGAACAGACGTATAAGGCATTAAAACGACGTGCTCACCGTTAAAACCAACAACTTCTGCACGAATTTTATCTCCTCGTTCACTGAGATGAATAAAACAAACATCTCCTATTGACGTTCTAGGTCCTTTAGATTCAATCATCATTCCTACTACTCGGCTGACTTTCCCGTACCGTTTAAAAGAAGATGTGCGCGGGATTTCATGAATGAGTTGTGCGACTTTCATGTTTACTCCCCTCTAACAAACGTTCTTTTAATTTTTTCTTCATTTCCATTAACTGACTATCAAAAGAAGCAACAAGACGCCCATAAGAGGAATCGATGACACAATCCATTTCCTGAAGATTTTCATCTGCATAAATAAACAGCCCGGTTTCTCCGTTTAATAAATCGAACAGTTCTCGTTTATGTTCACATACATATGCATATTTTTTGGGAGAAACAAAAAGCTGGATTTCTTTATGTTCTCTAACTTCTTTTAAAGACCTTGCAACAAGTGATAAAAATGATTCATCTCTTTGAAGCTGCTCATTTAAAAGCGTTTCTGCTAGGGTGAAACCTAATTCAAAAATGACTTCTTCAGATTGATTTATATATTCGTAGTACTGATTCTTTGTTTCGTCAACAATGTTTCGCGACATGGCTAATACATGTTCGTACTCTTGTTTCCCTTGAAGCAGCCCTTCTTCGTACCCTTCTTCATAGCCGCGTTTTTTTTCTTGTTGAAACAGCAGCACCTTCTCTTCTTCCCACTGCTTTTTCAAATGTTCAACTTCGTTTTGAGCTTGTTTGCGGTAAGCGTCTGCCTCGGCCTTTATCATTTCAGCTTCACTATGCGCTTGTTCAATAACGTGCTGTGCATTTTCTTGCTGAAGATGTTCTTCTGTCGGCTCATCTTGTATCGGAAAACCAAATGGAATGACTTGAATGTGCTTAGCATTTTCGTCTGAAAGTTTGTTCGTATAAGTTGATTTAATGATATTAGACAATAATATCGTCTCCTCCACCTCGAGCTAGTACAATTTCACCAGCATCTTCTAAACGTCTAATTGCAGCAACGATACGTGACTGGGCTTCCTCTACATCTTTCAAACGCACAGGGCCCATAAATTCCATTTCTTCTTTAAACGTTTCCACCATACGGCTAGACATATTTTTAAAAATAATAGATTTCACTTCTTCACTTGCTACTTTTAAGCTCAACAATAAATCATCATTTTCTACATCTCGTATCACACGCTGAATAGAACGGTTATCGAGCGTTACGATATCCTCAAATACAAACATTCGCTGTTTGATTTCTTCTGCTAATGCCGGATCTTGAATTTCAAGCGTATCAATAATAATTTTTTCAGTCGCTCGGTCCACTCCATTTAATACTTCAACTACTGCTTCTAAACCACCTGTTTGGGTATAATCTTGGGTAACGGTAGCTGAAAGCTTTCTCTCTAAAATTTGCTCCACTTCATTAATGACTTCCGGAGACGTACTTCCCATCGTTGCAATCCGCCTTGCAATATCCGCTTGCCTTTCCTGAGGCAGTGATGATAAGATTTGTCCTGCCTGCGGCGGTTCTAAGTAAGATAAAATAAGGGCAATCGTCTGAGGATGCTCATGCTGAATAAAATTTAACAGCTGCATAGGATCAGCTTTTCTGGCAAAGTCAAACGGACGAACTTGCAAAGAAGAAGTTAATCGATTGATAATCATCATAGCCTGCTCTGGTCCAAGTGCTTTTTCTAACACCTGTTTCGCATAGCTTACTCCTCCTTTTTCAAGGTAGTTTTGAGCAAGCGTTATTTGTTCAAACTCATGAAGCACAGCTTCTTTTAGGGACGGCTCTACCTTTCTCACTGAAGAAATTTCAAGCGTTAGTTGCTCAATTTCATCTTCACTGAGATGTTTATAGATAGAAGCTGATACATCCGGACCGAGAGAAATCAACAAAATTGCTGCTTTTTGCTTTCCAGTTAACTCATTTTTTTGCATAGCCTTTACCATTAGCTTTCCTCCTAATCCTCACTAATCCATGTTCGTAGCAGCTTTGCAAACTCTTCTGGGTCTTGCTTCGCTAACGTTTCAAGATTGCTTTTTGTTTGCTGTTCAGCACTTAAAACAGGGGCTTTTTGTGCCGCTTCATATGCTTCAAAAGTTTCATCATACTCTTCATCATATTCGTCTTCATCTAAGTCTTGACGCCTTTTCCTAACCAACAGCACAATAAGAACAACAATAATAAGCAGCAGTGCTCCTCCGATTATATACATCCACAATGGAATCGAACTTGCTGTGCTGTCAGCTGTTTCTTGTCCATTAAACGGCTGAACGGAAACGGTAATCTTATCGCTGACCGCGTTATCCGAGAGAGCTTTCGTATTTGCATCTTTTGAAATAGAAGTACGGACAATTGTACCTAACATTTTTTGAACGTCTGACTCAAGTGTATCGGACACTTGTGATTTCCCTTTTGCATTGGAGGGATCTATCATTACTTGAATGCCAAGGTCTTGAATTTTGTATGGACTTTCAACGATTTCTTTATGAATTCGATTCACTTCATAATTAATACGTTCTTCGTTTTTTTCGTAGTCTCCGTCTCCACTTGCTGTGCTAGATGAGTAATTTGTTGTATCTTCTTCTCCTGTTCCAGCAACGCCTCCATCTTGAGCATTTTTACCAGAAAATGTTTCATTGATTTTTTCAGCGCTAACGGCAATTCCTTGCATATTATCTTTATCAACAGGCTCTACTAGCTTTTCTTCGCGATTTTCCTGTGTAAAATCAAGATCTGCTGTAACAGAGACCATTACTTTGTCTTGACCGACCAGTCTTCCTAGCATTTGCTGTACTTGACGCTGAATATCCCGCTCAACTTCTTTTTTCGCTTCGTTCTGCGAAGCAAATGAGCTAGAAGCTGAATCCGTTTCATTTCCTTTTAAATCAAAGTACTCAAAATATTGGTTCATAATGACGATATTATCTGTAGGAAGGTTTGGCACACTTTTGGATACTAAATGATAAAGAGATTTAATTTGCTGATCATCAAATTTATAACCAGCCTTTGTATTAAGCACAATCGATGCAGAGGCTTCTCCCTGCTTTTCATTCGCCCATACACTTTCATTGGGAAGGGTAATCATCACTTTTGCATCGTTGACTCCTTGAATGTTTTTCATTAAGTTAGCCAATTCAGTTTGCATCGCATCGAGTTTTAACACATCAAATTCATTGTCTGTCATACCAAAGCTCGCATTTTTCCCAAAAAACGAATAGTCGATACTTCCGCTATCAGGAATTCCTTGTGCAGCTAAATCAACTTTTAGCGAGTCAACGCTTTGTTCAGGCACCGAAATGGTTGTTCCATTATCAGAGATTTCTGAAGGAACGCTTCTAGCATCAAGCTCTGCTTTGATTTGTCCTGTTTCTTGAGCCGATAGATTGCTATAAAGAGGGACAAATTTATCTTTGTTTAAGAAAACAGATGCTAAACTAATGACTAGAATAGCCGCAAGAGGAGCAGCGATAAGGGCTATTTTCTGTCCTTTTTTGCGGTTATTCCAAAAGACTTTCATCTTATCTCGATAAAGAGCTATTCTTTCATTCATGGTATTCCTCCGGTTATTACTATTTTCATTTTCTTTAATAACCGCTCAATTACATTTGCATTCTCATCATTTCCTGATAGGCTTCAACAGCTTTATTGCGTATTTCAAGAGCCGTTTGCATCGTAATACTTGCTTTTTGAGCAGTAATCATTACATCTTGGAGTTCGACATTTTCTCCTTTAGCAAGCTTTTCAGTCGCTATATCCGAAGCGCGTTGAGCATTGTTTAACTCATTGATTGAGTCTTTTAAAAACGTTGAAAACTGTTGAGTTGTTTGTCCAGTGCCAGTCGAAGCGGCTGTTTTTGCTATTGCTATTTGATTGCTGATACCATTAATCATTTTATCGCTCCTTTATTTTCCAATTTCTAACGCCTTTGTTAATATACTTTTGTTTGTATTAATGACCGTCACGTTTGCTTCATAGGATCGAGTAGCACTAATTAAATCCGTCATTTCCTTTAAGGGATCTACGTTCGGCATCTGCACGTACCCTTGGTCATTAGCATCTGGATGCGTCGGATTATATACTAAATTAAAAGGAGTATTATCTTCTACGATATCTGTGACTTTTACACCATTGTTTTGACTTTTATTGATTTCAGAGTGTAAGAGAGACGAAAAAGAAGGCGAACGATCAGACTGCATGACAACCATTTTTCTTTTGTAAGGCTGCCACTCACCATTAACGTACGTCCCTCTTGTCGTTTCAGCATTCGCCATGTTAGATGAAACAACGTCCATCCTTAAACGATTGGCAGTTAAAGCTGAAGATGTAATATTCATATTTTGAAAAATAGTCAAACTTATCTCCCCCCTCTAATGACTGTTTGAAGAGAATTAAATTTTCCGTTTAAACGATCTACTAGCGCCTCATAGTAAATTTGATTTTCAGCCATATCCGCCATCTCTTTATCCATATCCACATTGTTTCCATTTGCTTGATAGGAAGTGTTTCCTTGCTGGGTAATCACTCGCTGGGATGAATCGGAAAATGGGATATGTTTTGAATCAGTCTGATATGCTTCTAACTCGTTATGTAATAAATCTCGAAATTCACTCGTACGCGATACTGTTTTCGATTTATAATTTGGAGTATCAACGTTTGCGATATTTTGTGCAATCGTCTGCTGCTTTTGTGACGCGTAGCTAATTCCATTTTCAATTGTTTGAAAAGTAGTTGAAAACAAACTCAATTCTTACACCTGCTTACCTATTCTATTTTTCTCAAAAATGAGACAAATTTCGACTTTAGTACCATAGAACTTATTGTAAGAAAAACTTCATGCAATGTCTATCCTTTTTTAAGAACTTTTGGACTATAAACCAAAATTTTCATTCGATTTCCAAGCATATTTTAACATCAATGCTGTACTTTAGCTCTATTTTTTTAATTTAAAATCAAAATGCATACCATAAGTCCTGAACAATATGTAATAAAAGTAACGATTTGTAATCAACTAGTATCTTTTTACTATTTAAAGATTCTATAATATAATTTTTAGATTTTTATATGAAGTTTGTTAAAGATTTATAAAAATAGTGAACGAATCGTCTTAACCCAGAGCGAACCTTTTCATACTGAGAGCATATAAAAAAAGCACACGGGCTTTGCCCGTGTGCTTTTTGGTTCATAAACTTAGTTAGATTTTAATTTTTCAAGCTCTACTAAGAATTTGTTGTTAAGAACTTTAATGTAAGTTCCTTTCATTCCTAGCGAACGTGATTCGATAACGCCAGCACTTTCTAATTTACGTAGCGCATTTACGATTACTGAACGTGTAATTCCAACGCGGTCAGCAATTTTACTTGCGACTAATAGTCCTTCATTTCCATTTAACTCTTCAAAGATGTGCTCAATAGCTTCTAACTCACTGTATGATAATGAGCTAATTGCCATTTGTACAACAGCTTTGCTACGCGCTTCTTCTTCAATCTCTTCTGCTTTTTCACGAAGAATTTCCATACCTACTACCGTTGCACCGTATTCAGCAAGGATTAAATCATCGTCTTCGAACTGACGGTCTAAACGAGATAGTACAAGCGTACCTAGACGCTCTCCGCCTCCGATAATTGGAACGATTGTTGTTAGTCCTGCATCAAATAAGTCTTTATTTTCAACTGGGAAAGCTGTATATTGACTTTCAATGTTTAAATTAGAAGATGTTTCTTGAATGTTAAATAGGCTTTGAGTATATTCTTCTGGGAACTGGCGTGCTTCTAACATATCTTTCATGCGCGCATTCTCAATTTGCTGTTTAACAGCGATTCCTAATAATTTACCGCGACGACTTACTACGAATACGTTTGATTCGATCACTTCGCAAAGTGTTTCAGCCATTTCTTTAAAGTTTACTGGTTTACCAGCTGCTTTTTGTAGCATTGCATTAATCTTTCTAGTTTTCCCTAATAAATCCATTAGTACTCTTCCTCCTGCGATTTCAGTTCTATAAAATAAATTGACTCAAATCTTTGTTTTTAGCGATTTTTTCTAATTTTTCTTCCACATACTGCGGAGTAATCACAATTTTCTCTAATGTTACTTCTGGTGCTTCAAACGATAAATCCTCTAGCAAACGTTCTAAAATCGTATGAAGCCTTCTTGCACCAATATTGTCTGTATCTTGATTTACCTGATATGCAATTTCTGCAATCTTACGTATAGCATCGTCAGAAAATTCAATTTGTATACCTTCAGTTTCCAATAATGCCGCATATTGCTTTAATAACGCATTATCTGGCTCTACTAAAATGTTTATAAAATCTTCAACGGTTAGCTTCGTTAATTCAACGCGAATTGGGAATCGACCTTGCAATTCTGGAATTAAATCCGACGGTTTTGATACATGGAAAGCACCAGCTGCTACAAATAAAACATGATCAGTTTTGACTGCACCATATTTGGTAACAATCGTTGATCCTTCTACAATTGGTAAAATATCTCGCTGCACGCCTTCACGTGAAACATCAGCGGAAGATGAATTACCACTTTTTTGAGCAATTTTATCAATTTCGTCAATGAAAATAATTCCGTATTGTTCTGCACGATTCACAGCTTCTTGCGTCACTTCATCCATATCAATCAATTTTTGCGCTTCTTCATTTGTTAATACTTTTCGTGCATCTTTAACAGTAAGTTTGCGCTTTTTTTGTTTTTTAGGCATAAAATTGCTTAAGGCATCCTGCATGTTCATGCCCATTTGTTCCATACCCGAACCTTGTAACATATCAAACATAGAAGGCTGTTGCTCTTCTACTTCAATTGTGACATAATGATTTTCAAGCTCTCCTAGAGCAAGCTGATGAGCAATCTGCTTGCGCTTCGTTGCAATATTCGTTTCCTCATCTTGATCAGGATCTGCATCGCTTGACTGTGTACCGTTTGAAAAAATCATTTCAAACGGATTTTTAAACGATTGCTGCTTCTTTTTGCTTGGAACAAGAAGCTCCACTATCCGCTTGTTTGCATTTTCTTCTGCACGATCACGCACGCCGTTCATTTTTTCTTCTTTCACAAGTCGAACTGACGTTTCCACTAAATCACGAACCATTGATTCCACATCGCGTCCTACATATCCAACTTCCGTAAATTTTGTTGCCTCAACCTTAATAAAAGGTGCACCGACAAGCTTAGCTAAGCGGCGTGCAATCTCGGTTTTACCCACACCTGTAGGACCAATCATTAAAATGTTTTTCGGCACAACTTCATCACGTAAAGATTCGTCTAGCAGACCGCGGCGATAGCGATTTCTCAGCGCAACAGCGACCGCTTTCTTTGCCTTCGTTTGACCAATAATATACTGATCGAGCTTTTCTACAATTTGTCGAGGTGTTAAATGAGAATTCATAAAAAAATCCCCTTTCCTACAGTTCTTCTACAATAATATGATCATTTGTATAAACACATATCTCACTTGCTACATCTAAAGCTGCTTTTGCAATTTCTTTAGCTGTTAAATGTTCGCCTGCATGTTGTTTTAATGCACGTCCCGCTGATAAAGCATAATTTCCGCCTGATCCAATTGCTAAAATGCCGTCGTCCGGTTCAATAACTTCACCCGTTCCTGATACTAACAGTAAGTTATCTTTGTTCATAACAATAAGCATTGCTTCTAACTTTCGCAATACTTTGTCACTTCTCCATTGTTTAGCAAGCTCCACGGCTGCACGCTGAAGATTTCCGTTATACTCTTCAAGCTTCGTTTCAAATAATTCAAAAAGAGTGAATGCATCAGCTACTGAACCTGCAAAGCCGGCAAGAACTTGCCCTTGAAATAGACGTCTTACTTTTCGAGCAGTATGTTTCATCACAACAGCATTTCCAAACGTTACTTGTCCGTCCCCAGACATGGCACATTGACCGTTATGCTGAACTGCAAAAATCGTAGTAGCATGGAAAGTAGACAAATTAACTCCTCCTTTTATGCGCGAGGATGGTGATTCATATAAACTGCCTTTAAACGATCCTTCGTCACATGTGTGTATATTTGAGTGGTTGATAAATGTTCATGACCTAGCATTTCTTGAACTGTACGTAAATCTGCCCCTTCATTTAACATATGAGTCGCAAAAGTATGCCGCAAAACGTGTGGACTAATATGTATATTCTCAGCGGTTTTCTTTACTAACTGATCAATGACTAAGCGTATGCCTCGGTCTGTCAACGGTGTCCCCTTATAATTTAAAAAGAGCGAATGAGTATCAGAAGGAGCCTTTTTTAAAAGAAGCTTTCTTCCATTATCTATATATACTCTAAGAGCGTCCTTGGCATAACAGCCAAATGGCACGTACCGTTGTTTTTTCCCTTTGCCATATACGAGCAAAGTTTGAAGTGAAAAATCTATATCGCTAAGCTTAATAGATGCACATTCACTCACTCGTATTCCGGTGGCATACAGCAATTCTAAGAGAGACTGATTACGCTGCCCTAACGGAGTTGTTAAGTCATTCATTTGAAATAATTTCACAATCTCCTCTTCATACAGGAAGCGAGGATTTCTCTCTTCCTTTTTAGGAAGGGTAACGAGCGCAAATGGATTATCTTCTACTAATTCTTCTCTATTTAAGTAACGATAAAACGTTCTCAAACAAGAAATTTTGCGTGACATCGATCTTTTTGAATACTGCTTTTCATATAGGCGTGTTAAAAACAGCCTTGCATCAGCATATGTAACACTTTGTAGGTTTTGTATTTGCTCTTCCTGCATAAAAGACATGAAGATACCTATGTCTTTTTCATAGCAGTCAACTGTATATTTTGAATAATTTTTCTCAATTTGTAAATATTCTAGAAAGGAATTTAATACATCTTTAACAAATTCCAATGTTATCACCTCACAAGGGCTACTAAATATTATCACAATTAAGTAGCCCTTGCAAACAATTTTGATTATTTTGTTGTAAAATTCTGAATAGTTTCCAATGCTCGTTTAGCCAGCGTTTCATTTCGTTCTTGTTTGTTTTTGATTCGCACTTCCAATTCTTTGAATAAGCCAAAGTTGGCATTCATCGGCTGGAAGTTTTTGGCGTTTGTATGTGTGATATAGTGAGCCATACTGCCAATCGCTGTTTCCTGCGGCAATACAACCAATTCTTCACCAAGCACGAGTCGAGCCGCGTTCATTCCTGCCATTAATCCGCTCGCAGCTGATTCTACATATCCTTCTACTCCCGTCATTTGTCCAGCAAAGAATAAGTCATCACGCTCGCGATATTGATACGTAGGCTTTAACAATTTAGGAGAATTAATAAACGTATTTCTATGCATAACTCCGTAGCGTACTACTTCTGCATTTTCTAAACCTGGGATTAAGCTTAATACTTCTTTTTGTGCTCCCCATTTTAAATGTGTTTGGAAACCTACAATATTATATAGTGTACCTGCTGCATCATCTTGACGAAGCTGAACAACTGCATAAGGTCGCTTTCCTGTTTTCGGATCTTCTAACCCAACTGGTTTCATTGGTCCAAAGAGCATTGTTTTTTCTCCGCGTGAAGCCATTACTTCAATCGGCATACATCCTTCAAAATAAATTTCTTTCTCAAATTCTTTTAAAGGAACCGTCTCTGCATTGATTAATGCTTCATGAAAGCGCTGGAATTCTTCTTTTGTCATCGGACAGTTTAAATAGGCAGCTTCCCCTTTGTCATAGCGAGATTTAAGATATACTTTATCCATATCAATGCTGTCTTTTTCAATAATAGGTGCAGCCGCATCGTAAAAATATAAATAATCTTCACTTGTTAACGCGCGCAGCTGTTCCGATAAATCTTTTGACGTTAGCGGACCTGTTGCAATAACAGTTGGTCCCTGTGGAATTTCCGTAATTTCTTCATTAACAACCGTTACGTTCGGATGGTTTTTAACGCTTTCCGTCACACGAGAGGCAAATTCGTGACGATCAACAGCCAGTGCTCCACCTGCTGGAACCGCACACTCGTCTGCTGAACGAATAATGACAGAGTCTAATAATCGCATTTCTTCTTTTAGCACACCCACTGCATTTGTTAATGTATTCGCACGCAGTGAATTACTACATACTAATTCAGCAAATTTGTCCGTATGATGAGCAGGTGTTTGCTTTACTGGTCTCATCTCATAAAGACGGACTTTCAAACCGCGCTTTGCGATTTGCCAAGCTGCTTCACTTCCAGCAAGACCTGCTCCAATAACATTAATTACTTGTTCATTCATTGTAAATCCTCCAACTTCATTTCTATCTTTTCTATCATTTTACTTATTCATTCACTTGTCTTTTCCTTTTTTAACGGGACAAAGAAAATGCGACATTACTCAATGTCGCTAATAACGTTTCCATTTTAGCACATGAAGCAATGTCGCCGCATCTTATATAACTGCTATTTTTAAATTTAAAGTGTGGGAATTCATCCCATTCTCTTTTACTGCTGAGCTTCCTCTTTATAATCACAACTTGTACAGACCACTTGAGTTCCTTTTTTCTGTTTCTTCTCTACAAGCAGATTTTCACATTTCGGACATTTTCTTGCAATCGGTTTATCCCAAGATACGAAGTCACAGCCCGGGAATCGATCACAGCCATAAAATGTACGCTTTTTCTTCGATTTTCGCTCAACGATATTTCCTTCTTCACATTTCGGACACTTTACGCCAATCTCTTTTACAATTGGCTTCGTGTTGCGACAGTCAGGGAAATTAGAGCATGCCATAAATTTTCCGTAGCGTCCCATTTTGTATACCATAGGTGAACCGCATTCTTCACAGTCTTCTCCGGCAGGTTCATCTTTAATCTCCACTTCGCGCATTTCTTTTTCAGCATGTTCTAAGCGTTTTTCAAAATCACTGTAAAATTCGTCAATAACACGCACCCATTGAACATTACCATCTTCCACTTCATCCAAATCGTTTTCCATTTTAGCTGTAAACTCTACATCTAAAATTTCCGGAAAAAACTCCAATACAAGCTCTAGTACAATTTCTCCAAGTTCTGTTGGAACAAAACGCTTGTTATCGAGCGCTACGTATCCGCGCTTTTGAATCGTATCAAGTGTTGGAGCATATGTAGACGGTCGGCCAATGCCTAGCTCTTCTAATGTCTTAACTAAACGAGCTTCTGTATATCTTGGCGGCGGCTGTGTGAAGTGCTGCTTTTCATCGATGTCCTTAGAATAAGCTACTTCTCCTTCTTCTAAGTCTGGAAGAAGATTTTCTTTTTCCTCCACTTGATCATCATTGCCTTCAACATACACTTTCATAAAACCTGGAAATTTAACTTTTGAGCCGTTCGCTCTAAATGTTACGTCTCCATTTTTCAAATCTACAGCCATTGTATCCATAATGGCAGGTGCCATTTGACTAGCAACGAAGCGCTCCCATACTAACTTATACAGTCGATACTGATCACGCGATAAGAACTCTTTTACCTCTCCTGGTTTACGAAGAGCTGAAGTTGGACGAATCGCTTCGTGGGCATCTTGCGCATTTGAATTCTTCTTTTCTTTACGCTTTTCCGTTGCCACAAACTGATTTCCGTACGCGTTCGTAATGTAATCTCTAGCTTCTGTTTGAGCTGTTTCTGAAATACGAGTAGAATCGGTACGCATATACGTGATAAGACCTACTGTACCTTCTTTTCCTAAATCAATTCCTTCATATAATTGCTGCGCAATCATCATCGTTTTTTTCGCTCGGAAGTTCAGTTTCCGCGCTGCCTCTTGCTGTAATGAAGACGTGGTAAAAGAAGGAGCCGCATTACGCTTTCGCTCACGTTTTGTTACTTTAGAAATTGAAAATTCGTTTCCATCTAATTGTTTAACAATGTTGGTTACATCATCTTCATTCGATAGCTCTACTTTTTTCCCTTGATATTCGATTAACTGGCCTTCAAACTGGTCGTTCCCTTTTTGAAAAGTTGCTTTTACCGTCCAGTATTCTTCTGGGATAAACTTTGCAATTTCTTTTTCACGATCAATAATTAACCGCACTGCAATTGATTGAACCCTTCCGGCACTTAATCCTTTTTTCACTTTTTTCCACAGCAATGGACTGATATTGTAGCCAACCAGCCTGTCAAGAATACGTCGTGCTTGTTGAGCATCTACTAAATCCATATTAATTGCTCGTGGATGTTTAAAAGATTCTTTAATCGCTTCTTTTGTAATCTCGTTAAATACTACGCGGCAGTCCGATGCAATGTCTACATCCAAACTGTGCGCCAAATGCCATGCAATCGCTTCTCCTTCACGGTCTGGATCGGCTGCTAGGTAAATCTTTTTTGCTTTTTTAGCCGCTGTTTTTAGTTCTTTTAAAACCGGGCCTTTCCCGCGAATTGTAATATATTTCGGGTTGTAATCTTGTTCAATATCAATTCCCATTTGACTTTTAGGTAAATCGCGAACATGTCCCATCGATGCTTTTACTTTATATTTCTTTCCTAAATAACGTTCAATTGTTTTAGCCTTTGCAGGCGATTCTACAATTACTAGGTAGTCAGACATCTATTTGTTCCTCCTCAAGAGGTAGAATAAAATCTTCATTATTATTAAATATTTGGTTCTTGTTTGTCAAATGTCAAAAAGATAAGTCATACGATTTTCCTACGTATCTCACTAGTATTTCATACCATGCAAGAATATGACTACTTTGAAACATTCATCTTATATACATCATTTCATCTGTAATATCAGCAGCGCTTTGCACAAGTTTTGCCCCTAATTGGATTAACTTATTCGTTCCACATGATGTTTCTTCAAAAATAGAACCCGGTATGGCAAATACTTCTCTTCCTTGCTGAAGCGCCTGGTCGGCGGTAATAAAAGATCCACTTCTTTCTTTTGCTTGCACCACCAACGTGCCTCCTGTTAATCCGCTAATGATTCTGTTTCTGCGAGGGAAAAACCATTTCGTCGGCTTCATAAACGGGGCATATTCAGAAAGCAGCAAATGATGCTGCGCAATTTCTCTTGCTAAATTTTGGTTTCCTCTTGGGTAAATATTATAAAACCCTCCGCCTAAAACTGCAATCGTTTTAGCTTTTTCAGCGATAGCCAGTTCATGAGCAGCCTGGTCAATTCCTAAGGCTAGCCCACTCACAACGACAAATTCTTCATGCAGCATCGGCTTAACAATACGAGTTAAAGCTGCAGTTCCATATGAAGTAGGATTTCTTGTTCCTACAACGCTTAAGCTTGCCGGAGCGTGTAAAAGAGACAAGTTCCCCCTTGCAAATAATACCCAAGGCGGATCATAAATATGGCGCAAAAGTTCAGGATATTCATCATCTAAGATGGTGACACATCGAATATTCTCAGCGTCATATTTATCTAGAATATCTCGTATTGGAATAGTTTGCAAATCTTTTTTTATTTGATTAGCACGTTCAATCGAGAGAGTCAATAGTTTTTGAAGCTGTGATGGAGAGTACTCGTAGAGATTTTGTAATGAAGAATTCTGTTGAAGTAGCGTAAAAATTTGTTTCCAATTAACAGATGGACAATGTGCTAAATGAATTAATTTTTCCCGTAAACCAGACATTCTACAATCTCCTTTTTAAATGGACAAAATAGCCCCCGGTCAAAGGAGGCTATATGTCTTCTATTAATGAGTCTTACACTGCTCGTAAATGCCTTGTTCTTTTAACACTTTAATAAGTGTTTCTCCCATAACAGATGGTGTTTCAGCTACTTGGATACCGCACTCATTCATTGTTTTAATTTTTTCAGACGCTGTCCCTTTACCACCTGAAATAATCGCACCAGCATGGCCCATACGTTTTCCTGGAGGCGCTGTTTGACCGCCAATGAAGCCGACAACAGGTTTTGTCATATTTGCTTTTACCCATTCTGCCGCTTCTTCTTCTGCTGTACCGCCGATTTCCCCAATCATAATTACTGCATACGTATCTTCATCTTCATTAAACGCTTTTAATACATCGATAAAGTTCGTGCCATTCACCGGGTCACCGCCGATACCAACAGCTGTTGATTGGCCAATTCCAGCTTCAGAAAGTTGGTGAACAGCTTCATATGTTAATGTACCAGAACGCGAAACTACACCTACATGACCTTTTTTGTGAATGTACCCTGGCATAATGCCAATTTTACATTCTTCCGGTGTAATAACACCTGGGCAGTTAGGCCCTACAAGACGCGTACGTTTTCCTTCCATATAACGCTTTACTTTTACCATATCTAATACTGGAATACCTTCTGTAATACAAATAACTAAATCTAAATCTGCGTCAACTGCTTCAATAATGGAGTCAGCTGCGAATGCTGGTGGAACATATACAACAGAAGCCGTTGCGCCTGTTTTTTCTTTCGCCTCGGCAACCGTATTAAATACCGGAACACCTTCTACTTCTAAGCCGCCTTTACCCGGCGTTACGCCACCAACAATTTTTGTTCCATATTCTAACATTTGCTGTGTATGAAAAAGGCCAACTCCGCCTGTAATTCCTTGTACAATTACTTTTGTATCTTGATTAATAAATACGCTCATTCCTATCCCCCAGCCTTTCTATTTCACTAGTGAAACGATTTTTTGTGCGCCGTCTGCCATAGATTCAGCAGCTGTGATATTTAAGCCTGATTTTTGTAAAATTTCTTTTCCAAGTTCAACGTTTGTTCCTTCTAAGCGAACAACTAATGGAAGGCTTAATCCAACTTGTTTTGTTGCTTCAACAACACCTGTTGCAATAACATCACATTTCATAATTCCGCCGAAAATATTAACGAAAATACCTTTTACATTTTGGTCAGATAAAATAATTTTAAATGCTTCTGTTACTTTTTCAGCAGTTGCGCCGCCCCCAACATCCAGGAAGTTAGCAGGGTCGCCTCCGTAATGCTTAATAATATCCATCGTTGCCATCGCTAAACCTGCACCGTTTACCATACAACCGATATTACCGTCTAGTGAAATGTAGCTTAAGTCGTATTTAGATGCTTCAATTTCTTTAGCATCTTCCTCTTCAAGGTCACGATATTCAAGAATATCTTTTTGGCGATACAGCGCATTTGAATCAAAGTTTAACTTCGCATCCAATGCCATAACGTCTCCGTCACCTGTTACAACTAGAGGGTTAATCTCTGCAATTGAGCAGTCTTTTTCAACAAATACTGTATATAAACCTGTCATGAATTTAACTGCTTTTCCAACTAGTTCTTTTGGAATATTAATATTAAATGCAAGTCTGCGAGCTTGGAATGCTTGTAAACCAATCGCAGGATCTACATATTCTTTAAAGATTTTTTCAGGCGTTTTTTCCGCCACTTCTTCAATTTCAGTTCCACCTTCTTCAGAACCCATCAATACAACTTGAGACGTTGCACGATCAAGAACTAAACCGATGTAGTATTCTTTCTTAATATCGCATCCCTCTTCAACTAACAAGCGCTTAACTTCTTTTCCTTCAGGGCCTGTTTGGTGCGTTACGAGGGTCTTTCCTAAAATATCTTGTGCATATGTACGAACTTCATCTAAGTTTTTTGCTACTTTGACACCGCCCGCTTTACCGCGTCCACCAGCATGGATTTGTGCTTTCACCACTGATACTTGTGAACCTAATTCCTTTGCTGCTTCAACTGCTTCTTCAACAGTAAAAGCTACTCGACCGTTTGGTACTGCAACCCCATATTTTCTGAGTAGTTCTTTTCCTTGATACTCATGGATATTCATTTCCCATCCTCCTAACATAATCAACCACAAAACTATACTGCACAAAATAGACTGCGCTTTCATTGTATAAAAATAATTGTCTAATTGTCTACTATTCTAGTGAAAAATATTGAAATAATAAGAAAATTGATATTTTTATGGAGATAGTACTTAACCATACCTTATGAAGTAGATGAGGCTCTGCGGACGTTAAACGTGTGGTTGATCATGTAAATCAACCTTCATAACTAAAGCACACTGAGAGGAAAATAATTTACGAATTTTTCCCGCTGCAATATCTCCGCTTACATAGGCTATATTCTTTTTAAGCCTAGAATCCCGCATTGAAACATGCGCTAAAAAGCAGAGATATGCTCGGGTATCATGTTCTAGTTTACTTGGTTTTTTATCGGTGCAAAAGATCGGCGGTGTTCTGGCAAAATTCCATATTGTTCGATTGCTTCTAAATGTTGTTTTGTTCCATATCCCATATGTTTTTCGAGTCCGTATGCAGGATAGCGTTCACCAAGTTCTTTCATCATTCGATCTCGCGTCACTTTTGCAATAACAGAACTTGCAGCAATTGAAATGCTTGTAGCATCGCCTTTAATGATTGACTGCTGTGAAATAGGCACCGGCAGCTTCATCGCATCAATGAGCAGTTCATCAGGCTGAACTGCCAGCAGTTCAATGGCTTCAGTCATTGCCTTTTTTGTTGCTTCGTAAATATTAATAGAATCAATGACCTCTGCGTCTATAATCCCTATACCGATAGCGACAGCTTTTTTACAAATTTCTTCATAAAACGCTTCTCGCTTTGCTTCTGATAACTTCTTTGAATCCGTCAGACCAGGGAGAAAAAAATCGGGAGGCAAAATAACAGCAGCCGCTACTACCGGTCCTGCTAACGGTCCTCTTCCTACTTCGTCTACTCCGGCAATATAAGTTGCTCCTTGCCTATATAATTCATTTTCATATGCCATCATTTCATCAAACTGTTGCTTCAAGCGCTCAGCCGCTTCAAATTGCCTTTGTTTTTGAATAATAACCTGCTGCACACCTTTACGCTCATCTTGCGCATATGCCTTAAATAAAGCATCTTCCGGGCTTCTCACTTGCTTTAGTTCCTCTTTTATTTCCTTAATACTCTTTTTCATTAGCTCCACCTTCTTTATATCAACATTTTCACGCGGCACTTTCACATAAAAAACGCCTCATGCTGAAAAGGCAGAGGCGTTTTTTGCTTCAGTTCGCAATGTGTTGCTTACAGCTGTTGTTCAGCTTCACTTGGATCATCAAATGTAAAGGTGCCAATTTTATCCGTTCGAATTTCTCGAAGAACAAGCTCAGCTGTTTTATCGTAATCCACCATGCCGCCACCCATTAAACAGCCGCGGCGCGACCCAATTGCATCAAAAAGCTCTACAATGTCTTCAGGGATTTCATTTAAATCATAACGCTGCTTTAATTGTTCTGGGTAATGGCTAGTTAAGAAGCGCAGCGCATAAACAGCGACATCTTGCATATTTAAAATGGTATCTTTGATAGCACCCGTTGTCGCAAGCTTATATCCAACTGTTTCATCTTCAAACTTAGGCCACAAAATACCTGGCGTATCAAGCAGCTCTAGCTCGTTTCCTACCTTAATCCACTGCTGTGCCTGCGTCACACCTGGACGATCTCCCGTCTTGGCGATTTTTTTGCTGGCAAGGCGATTAATTAGCGTTGATTTACCGACGTTAGGAATCCCTACAATCATCGCACGGATAGCGCGGGGTTTTTTAACTCCTTTTGCGCGCATGCGGTCAAACTTCTCTTGAAGAAGTTCTTTAGAAGACGAAACAATTTGTTTCATTCCTTTACCTGCTTGTGCGTCAATAGCTAAGGCATAAATACCTTGTTCTTTGTAATAATCTAACCACTGCTGAGTGACGCGCGGATCCGCTTTGTCCACTTTATTCAACAATACGATTCTGGGCTTGTTCACAATAATCTCATCAATCATTGGATTTCGCGATGATTGCGGAATGCGTGCATCAACCAGTTCGTATACAATATCAATCAATTTTAGCTTTTCAGTTACTTGTCTTCTGGCCTTGGCCATATGGCCAGGAAACCATTGAATTGTCATATTTTACTCACCTTTTATATTTTACTTTGCAAAACGCGCTTCTTTAATCGGCCAGTATACGGCACTCGTTTTACCAAGCACCTTGTCCATACTCACAAAGCCAATCTGACGGCTGTCTTTACTGTAGCGTCGATTGTCTCCCATCACGAACAAATAGCCTTCTGGCACGGTCTTTTTACCCGTTACGTCTTCTAGTTTAAAATCTTCGGTTAAATTACCGTCAATCACTTCTTTTTTATACTGATCTAAATAGGGCTCTTTATAAGCTTTTCCATTTACATATAGCGTATCATTTCGATACTCAATATGATCACCCGGCAGTCCGATAATACGTTTTATGTAATCTTTTTCCGCTGTAGCATGAAAAACAATAATATCAAAGCGATCAGGATCACCAATCTTATAGGAGAACTTATTTACAATCATTCGATTCTGGTCATGCAGCGTAGGCATCATAGAAAGTCCATCTACTACAATCGGTGCAAACAAAAAATAGCGAATTACAACAGCTAACAGTACGGCAATGGCGATTGCTTTTATCCATTCCCACAGTTCATTTTTCTTTCGAGCCATCTTCAGTCCTCCAACTCTTATGTCATACCTTTATTTTAAACGATAATGTTTGAAACGCCTAATAAATAAATAGAATAAAAAAATGATGACTTGTACGTCTATTTTTCACTGTCAGAGAACGAATCGTTCTAAAAAAACATTTGAAAAAAGGAGCTTGTATAAACAAGCTCCCCTTTACTATTATCGAATTTCTTTAATACGCGCAGCTTTACCACGTAATTCACGTAGGTAATAAAGTTTCGCACGGCGTACTTTACCGCGGCGCATTACTTCGATTTTTGCAATTTTTGGCGTATGAAGTGGGAATGTACGCTCTACACCTACACCGTAAGAAATCTTACGTACTGTAAATGTTTCGCTGATACCACCGCCACGACGCTTAATAACAACACCTTCAAATACCTGAACACGTTCACGAGTACCCTCAACGATATTTACGTGTACACGTACAGTATCACCAGGACGGAACGTAGGAAGATCTGTTTTTAATTGTTCTTTTGTAATCTCTTCGATTAATTTTTGCATCGCGTGTTTCAACTCCTTCCAACAGACGCTCATACCAATGCTTTTCAATCATTGCAGCGGAACATCGTTATAGGTGACCAGACATCTGCCCAAGCCACAAAATCTATCTTAGCACACTCTTATACTGTATGCAACAGAGTTTATGCATAAATTTTATGGATTTATGAAAGGTTGTTTTCCTCTTTTAATTGAGCTACTAGTTTCTTTTGCTCTTCCGTTAGCTCCATCTTTTCAAGCATATCGGGTCTTCGAAGCAACGTGCGCTTTAAAGACTCTTTTTGGCGCCACTGTTCAATTTTTTTATGATTTCCTGACATAAGTACTTCAGGAACTGTTAAGCCTCTAAAATCAGCAGGACGCGTATAGTGGGGGTGCTCTAGTAAACCTGTACTGTGTGAGTCTTGTACAGCTGAATGATTATTGCCAAGCACATCGGGAAGCAAGCGAACAACGCTATCGATCACAACCATTGCACCAAGCTCTCCTCCAGTTAATACATAGTCACCAATTGAAATTTCATCAGTTACCAGCTGCTCACGAATTCGTTCATCATATCCTTCGTAATGACCGCAAATAAAAATTAAATGCTCTTCTGCTGCTAGTTCTTCTGCTTTTGCCTGTGTATAGCGTTCGCCCTGCGGACAAAGCAAAACTACCCGGGGCTTCTTAGCTGATTCAGTCAGCTTTTCTACAGCGTCAAAAATAGGCTGAGGTGTCAATACCATTCCAGCACCTCCGCCGTAAGGATAATCGTCCACATTTTGATGTTTGTTCGTAGAATATTCTCGGAAATTAACTACATTCAGTTCAACCGCATTTTTTTCCTGTGCTTTTTTCAAAATTGATTCACCAAAAACACCGTCAAACATAGAAGGAAATAGCGATAGTACATCAATTTTCATTAGTCCAATAACCCTTCCATTACTGTAATAACAATCTCTTTTTCCTCTATATCAATAGATTGTACAACGTCGTCGATGTAAGGAATAAGAACTTCTTTTCCGCCTTTTTTAACGACCCACACATCATTAGCTCCCGGCGTTAAAATTTCTTTGACCGTTCCTACCTCTACTCCGTCTTCTGTTTTTACTGTACAGCCAATAATTTCGTGGAAATAAAATTCACCGTCTTCTAAATCCGTTAGCTGCTCCTCAGGAATTTTCACTTCGCAGTTTTTGTACTGCTCAACATCATTTACGTTGTGATAGCCTTCGAATGTAAGCAGATCAAAATTTTTATGCCTGCGATGGCTTGCTACCGTTACTTCTACCGGCTCGCTTTGCTTTTCTTTGAAGATATAAAGTTTATTTCCTTTTTCATAGCGCTCATCAGCAAAATCCGTAGTTGATACAATACGAATTTCTCCTTTTACACCATGGGTATTCACAATTTTTCCAACCTTAAACCATTTCATGCTTCTTCACCTCTATCTAATCTCAACAACTTTGCTATCTTTTATAATAATTGTTTTACTTTCTTTTATCTTTTCCCAATCATCGCCGATTTTTACCTCTACTAAGGCATCCAGTTCCGTTTCAACGAGTTCGCTCCCTAAAGGAAGCTTTTCTAATTGCGTCAGCTGAAAGTTCAACACTTCAATTTTTTCAAGGCGAGCGGATTTTTCTTTTTCAAATTGACTATGTAATAAAGAAGAACCTTTATTGGCTTTTTCCATGTGCTTTAACTGAAATTTCAGCTGTTCCATTTCCTTTTCAAGCGCCTGCTTGCGGTTTATAAAACGATTTTCAAGATCTTGTTTGCTTGCTTCAGTTAACACTTGTTTCACAACCACTTTTTGAATAATGTTCAAAACGTTCCCTCCGCCCTCAAGATAGTGACCTTGTGCTTTTTACATGCATATTGAAATAGCTGCTTCTTGCTCGCAAAAGACTTACTGTGATCAAAACGTTCATCTTATCATAACATAAAAAAAGGGGGAGGTTATCCCTCTCCCTTTTTGATTACTCTTGAATTTTCACATACACTTTTTTACCTTGCTGTGATGCTGCTGCATTCACAACAGTTCGAATCGCTTTTGCAACGCGGCCTTGTTTGCCGATTACTTTGCCGACATCTTCTTGGTGAACAGTAAGGATGTAAGTCACTTGACGTTCATCTTCTTGTTCCTCCACTTTAACATCAGCTGGATAATCAACAAGCGGCTTTACAATTGTTTCGATTAGTGATGTCATCTCGAGTGAAATTATTTTCCTAATTTAGCATTATGGAATTTTTCCATGATGCCTTCGTTAGAGAAAAGGTTACGAACTGTATCAGATGGTTTAGCACCATTTTGTAACCATTTAAGAGCTAGCTCTTCATCGATTTTAACTTCAGCTGGTTGAACTACAGGATTGTAAGTTCCAACTACTTCGATGTAACGTCCATCACGTGGTGAACGAGAGTCTGCTGCTACGATACGATAGAAAGGAGATTTTTTAGCTCCCATACGTTTTAAACGAATTTTTACTGCCATTTTATAAAGCACCTCCGAATATGTTTCAACAAGATAATATAATATCAAATAGGTAAAATGTTTGTAAAGGTTTTTTTCTTAACACTAGAAAAATATTTTATTTTCTTTGGTTTTTTCAGTTCAAATCAAGCATTTTATCATGAAAAGAATGGAAGTTTCATACCCTTTTTCTTGCCTTTTGACATATTTGTCATTTGTTTCATCATTTTTTTCATGTCTTCAAATTGTTTAAGCAAACGATTGACTTCTTGTACAGAACGTCCGCTTCCTTTTGCAATACGCTTTCTTCGACTTGAATTAATGATTTCAGGGTTTGTTTTTTCCGCTTTCGTCATCGAACGAATAATTGCTTCTACATGATTAATTTGCTTTTCATCAACCTGCAGGTTTTTGAGCCCCTTTACTTTATTGGCGCCCGGAAGCATACCAATTAGCTCATCAAGCGGTCCCATTTGACGCACCTGAGCAAGTTGATCTAAAAAGTCATCAAATGTAAATGACTGCGTGCGCAGCTTAGCTTCAAGCTCTTTTGCCTTTTCAGCATCTACATTTGCCTGAGCCTTTTCGATAAGCGTCAGCACATCACCCATACCTAAGATACGGGAAGCCATACGCTCTGGGTGGAATGCTTCAATAGCATCCATCTTTTCTCCAAGACCGACAAACTTAATTGGTGTATCAGTTACTGCACGAATAGAAAGCGCTGCACCACCGCGCGTATCGCCGTCTAGTTTCGTTAATACAACGCCAGTTAATCCTAATTGCTTATTAAAGCTATCCGCAACGTTTACTGCATCTTGACCCGTCATCGCATCGACAACAAGGAAAATTTCGTCTGGGTTAGAAAGCTCTTTGATCTGTTCTAACTCCTCCATTAGATTTTCATCAACATGCAAACGTCCCGCTGTATCAATTAATACATAATCGTGATGCTCTTCTTTCGCATGAGCAATAGCTTGTTTCGCAATCTCCACAGGACTTACTTGATCACCTAATGAAAAAACAGACATGCTAAGCTGTTTCCCTAGTGTTTCAAGCTGTTTAATAGCTGCCGGACGATAAATATCTGCTGCTACAAGCAATGGATTACGGTTATATTTTTTACGTAATAAATTGGCAAGTTTACCAGTTGTTGTTGTTTTACCTGCACCTTGAAGTCCAACCATCATAATTACAGTTGGAGCTTTTGGAGCTACTGCAATCTTGCTTTGCTCTCCGCCCATAAGTGCAGTTAATTCTTCTTGTACAACCTTAATAACTTGCTGTCCAGGCGTTAAGCTCTTAAGAACGTCTTGACCTACAGCACGTTCGCTTACGCGCTTAACAAAGTCTTTTACTACTTTAAAGTTTACATCGGCTTCTAAAAGGGCAAGTCTAACTTCACGCATCATTTCTTTAACATCAGCTTCGTTAACTTTTCCTTTTCCTTTTAACTTTTGCAGTGTGCTTTGCAAACGGTCGGCTAATCCTTCAAATGCCATATACGCCGCCCCCTAATCTAATTTCTCGAGCGAATCAAGAAGAGAAGAAAGCTTACTGTTCTTGTGTAAGTCGGCTGCAAGTTCGTCTTTCAGTTGTTGAACAATTGATTGACGCTCTTGAAACCGTTGAAATAACAATAGCTTTTCCTCATATTGTTCAAGCATTTGCTCTGTACGTTTTATATTATCATAAACTGCTTGACGACTCACATCAAATTCTTCCGCTATTTCACCGAGGGAATAATCATCCAAGTAATAAAGTGACATATAACTTCTTTGTTTGGGCGTCAACAGCGCCTGATAGAAGTCAAATAAGTAATTCATTCTTGTTGTTTTCTCGAGCATATGCACGCTCTTTTCAACCATCTGACCGCCCCCTTGTTAAGTGAAAAGCCTTTACATGTTATTAGTTTAACTAGGCGAGGTTTGAATGTCAAGTTTTTTCCTTAACACCTCACATTTTTCCACTTAAAAGAGATGGAAACATAACTAAATTACTTCAATTTAAAGACGACTAAATATGAAACCTGCGTCCACCCTACTAATAAAAAGATCCGAACGATTAATCGTTCGGATCTTCCTTCAACGAAGATACTTTTATCCCAGCCTCTTTTTAGATTACGCCTCTTTTTCTGTTTCTTCTTCTACAGCATTGGCAAATAACCCATAGATATATTGCTCCGTGTCAAACGGCTGAAGGTCGTCTACTTTTTCTCCAAGTCCAACGAATTTAACAGGAAGCTTCAGTTCGTTTCGAATGGCAAGAACAATCCCGCCTTTAGCCGTACCATCTAGTTTTGTTAACACAATTCCAGTCACGTTCGTTGCTTCTGAGAATGTTTTAGCCTGACTTAAAGCGTTTTGACCCGTCGTCGCATCAAGTACGAGAAGCACTTCATGCGGAGCACCAGGAATTTCTCGCTCAATAACACGCTTTACTTTCTCTAATTCTTTCATTAAATTCACTTTGTTTTGAAGGCGACCTGCTGTATCACATAATAAAACATCTGCTTTTCGAGCCTTGGCTGACTGAACAGCGTCATACATGACAGCGGCAGGGTCAGAGCCTGCAGATTGCTTAATAACATCAACACCAACGCGTTCTCCCCATACTTCTAACTGCTCAATCGCACCAGCACGGAACGTATCTCCTGCCGCCATTACGACTTTTTTGCCTTCTTGTTTGAATTTATGTGCAATTTTCCCAATTGTTGTTGTTTTCCCAACGCCGTTTACCCCTACAAACAAAATAACCGTTAAATCATTTTGCTGCATATTTAATTCACCAATCTGCTCTTCACCAGATTCATAAATATCAATTAATTTCTCAGAGATGACAGCCTGTACATCTTGAGGGTCCTTAATATTACGGCGTTTCACTTCCGATTTTAAGTCATCAATTAAATCCAACACGGTAGCCACGCCGACATCAGCGCTAATTAAAATTTCCTCTAATTCCTCAAAAAACTCTTCGTCTACTTGACGATAGCGAGACACTAGATCATTCACACGTTCCGAAAAAGAATTGCGTGTTTTTGATAGTCCATCTTTAAATTTTTGTGTAACAGAATCCGTTTGCATTGTAATTTTTTCTTTTAATTTCTTAAAAAAGCTCATTCGTACCACCCTTTCATTCTATGAGTTAAACATATTGCTTTGATTCTTCTAAACGAACAGAGACTAATTTCGATACGCCAGATTCTTGCATTGTCACACCGTACAGTACGTCAGCTTCTTCCATTGTACCTTTTCGGTGAGTAATAACAATGAACTGTGTTTGATTACTAAATTTGCGTAGATACGTAGCGAAGCGATGAACGTTCGCTTCATCAAGCGCCGCTTCCACTTCATCTAGCACACAAAACGGCACCGGACGTACTTTCAAAATAGAAAACAGGAGGGCAATGGCTGTTAACGAACGCTCGCCGCCTGACAGCAACCCTAGATTCTGCAGTTTTTTCCCAGGAGGCTGGGCAACAATTTCCACTCCTGTATTTAATAAATCTTTCGGATCTGTTAATTTCAAATCCGCTTTTCCTCCTCCGAATAGTGAAGAGAACACTGTACCAAATTCATTGCGGATACGAGAGAACGTATCAGAAAAACGTTTCTTCATTTCCTCGTCCATTTCTTCAATCACTTGATACAGGGTATTTTTCGCTTCGTCGAGGTCAGCTCGCTGCGTATTTAAAAATTCATAGCGTTCTGAAACGCGTTCGTATTGTTCGATAGAACCTAAGTTTACGGTTCCTAATTCATCAATTGCCAGCTTAATGAGCTTGATTTTTTTCCTTGCTTCTTGAATATCTAATGTTAAAGGATACTTTTCTTTTGCTGCTTCAAAGCTAATTTCGTACTCTTCTGTCAGCTGCTGGAGACGGCTGTCTAGCTCTACGTCAATTCGATTGATTTTGACTTCTTCATCTTTTAAAGCATCCGTAATTTGTTTGTACTGACGCTGGAGCTCTTTTACAACCCTTTCTTCGTCTTCAAGCTTATTCTGGGCTTTCAACCGCTCTGATCTGCAGTCATCCATTAATTGTAACGTTTCTGTCTTTTCTTTTATTCGCTCATGCGCCGCTTCTTCGAGCTGAAGTTCACCCGAGTCGTTGCTCGTGATTTCACTCGTTAAAAGAGAAAGATCATCTGTAGCTTCAGACAAACGCTGAATGGTTTGATCAAGCTCAAAGCACACTCTTTCGTATTTTTCTTGCTGATTTGTGAGGAACTGTTCTTTTTTCGCAAGAAGCACTTTTACTTCTGTAAGCTCATGTTGAACCGTTTCTTTAGACGTTTGCTGTGTATGCTTGCGTGCAGCTAACTCTTCAATGTTTTTCTCTAATACATTTGCCTGCTGCTGATTTCCCTGCAAACTCGTATGCAGCTCATCAATTCGAGCGGACAAGCTTGTTTGATCTTGTCTAAAGCTAGCAATATCATGATCATACATGGTTAAGCGGTCATTCACTGCTTTTTCTTCGATGTCAATTTGCTTTACTTCTCGGTCAGATTCCTGCTCTTTGTCTTTCAAGCGTTCCACAAATGCCTGCTGTTTATTAATTTCCTGTTGAAGCTCTTCAATCTGTGACTTTTTATCTTTCACATCTTGCTCGAGCACAAGCGTCTTTTGTTCCATCTCTTCTATTTTTGCCGTAATGGCTTCCACTTCACGCTGACGGCCTAACAAAGAGTTGGACTTTTGCTTCATTGAACCGCCTGTCATCGAACCACCGGGGTTGACCACATCCCCTTTAACGGTCACAAAACGATAGCGATGCTGCACAAGGCGGGCAAGTTCATTCGCGCCTTTTAAATCATTGACAACAATAACGGTTCCAAGCAAATTTTTAATAACTCGGTCGTAAGTAGCTTCGTATTTAACAAGAGATGAAGCGATTCCTACATACGCTTCGTGACTCTCTAGCATAGAAATAGTTTGAGCCGGAACATAACGGTCTTTTACAGACGTCAGTGGTAAAAATGTAGCTCTTCCGTAACCGTTTTGTTTCAAAAAGCCAATTGCCTGACGGGCACTTTGTTCGTCTTGAACGACAATGTGCTGAGCTGCTCCTCCAAGCGCAATTTCAAGCGCTGTTTCATACTCTTTTGGGACATTAATTAGCTCAGCAATGGCACCTTTAATACCTGCAAGCTTCCCATCACGCGCTTTTAATACTTCTTTTACACCGTGAAAATAACCTTCATAGTCTTCTTGCATCTCTTCAAGCATTTCTTTTCGTGATTTTGTCTGTTGCACGTACTGATAAGCTTGATAAAGCGTAGACTCTTGTTTACGATAGGCTTGCCTTAATGACTCAAGCTTCTCTCCTTGCTGCTTATACACTTGTACAGCCTGCTGAAGCTCTTGACGAAACTGAGCGAGCCTTTTGATCGCCGCTTCTTTTCGCTGCGCTAATTCACGGCGCTGTTCGACGTATTGCTCGTTGGATTTTGTTAAGCGCTGCTCTTTTTCAAACGTTTGCATTTTTTGCTGCTCTAAAAATGAAATTTCATTTCGAGCGGATGTTTGAGCGTTCGCTAATTCAAAATATTCGCTTTTCATCTGTTCCAGTTTTTCTTCTAGATTCTCACTGTACTGCCTGAACAACTGTTCCTGCTCAGTAAGCTTCAGACGTATCTCTTGCACTTCTTTTTGAGATTGCTCAAGATCTTTTCCTTCGCTGTCTTTTGCTTTACTTAGCTCTTGATGCTTATGAGTATACTCTTTTACTAAACGTTCCAGCTGCTCTTTATTTTGAAAAGCATTTTTCTTACGCTCTTTTAATACTTCTTTTTTGCCTTCTAGCTTTTCTACTTCTTCACTTACATATAGTAGTTTTTTATGTAAAGAGTCTAGCTGTTCATCAATTTGCTGAATATGCGAACGAAGGGTCTGGATTTCTCCTTCACGCGTGCGAATATTGGTCGCGAGAGATTCTTCAAGCTGCTCGTGCTGAGCCATTTCAGCTTTTAATTTTTCCCATTTCTGATGAAGATCTTCAACTTCAAATACCGTAACAGCCACATCAATGTGCTCTAATTCTTCTTTTTTCTGCAAATAATCTTTTGCAATAGACGATTGAATCTGTAAAGGCTCTAACTGACCTTCAATTTCATGAAGAATATCTACTACTCGATTTAAATTTTCTTGCGTTTCGAGAAGCCGAAGCTCCGCTTTTCGTTTACGCGTTTTGTATTTTAATACACCTGCTGCTTCTTCAAAAATTTTACGGCGCTCGTCAGATTTACTGCTTAGTACTTCTTCTACTTTTCCTTGACTGATAATCGAAAAAGCTTCTCTTCCAAGTCCTGAGTCCATAAATAAATCGACAATATCTTTTAAACGGCACGGCTGGTTGTTAATAAAAAATTCACTGTCTCCTGAGCGGTACACGCGCCTTGTAATACTAACTTCATGATAATCAAGCGGGAGAAACTGGTCATCATTTTCCAAAGTCAGCGTTACGTCAGCCACGTTTACCGCACGGCGTGATTCGCTTCCTGCAAAAATAATGTCCTCCATTTTCCCTCCACGAAGCGATTTGGCTGACTGTTCTCCAAGCACCCAGCGTATAGCATCCGTAATGTTGCTTTTTCCGCTCCCATTCGGTCCTACTACCGCCGTTACACCTGGCACAAAATCTATCGATACTTTTTCTGCAAACGATTTGAACCCTGCAATATCTAATCGTTTGAGGAACATAGAAATCCCCCCTCACACATGTAATCTTTTCATAGCAAATCCCCCTTTATAACGAATGCGTTAAGAGGGGGATCATTTTATTTCGTTTGACTTGCTCTAATTTTCGTAATAGCTACTTGAGCTGCTTTTTGCTCTGCTTCTTTTTTCGAACGGCCTACACCAACGCCGAGCTCTTCACCATTTAACGATACGCGAGATAAGAATTCGCGATTATGCGCTGGACCTTTTTCTTGCAAAACTTTGTATTCTAATTGTCCAACTCCATCACGTTGAATCACTTCTTGAAGCTGGCTTTTGAAATCCATCACATGAGAAAAAGCACCTTCATTAATTTTCGGAAAGACAACTTTTTTTAGAATCGTTACTACCGTATCAAGCCCTTGGTCTAAATAAAGAGCTCCGATAAATGCTTCAAACACATCGGCCAGTAAAGCCGGTCTAGATCGGCCGCCCGTCATCTCTTCACCTTTTCCAAGTAACACTAGTTTACCAAAATCCATTTCATTTGCAAAAGTAACAAGCGACGGTTCACACACAACTGCTGCACGAAGCTTCGTTAACTCACCTTCACTCATCGTTGGATACTTTTTAAATAAAAATTGTGATACGGTTAGCTCTAATACGGCATCTCCTAAAAACTCAAGACGCTCGTTGTCTTCATACGGTCTTCTGCGATGCTCATTCACATAGGATGAATGTGTAAATGCTTGAAAAAGAAGCGCTTCATTTGTAAACTGAATACCAATTTCCTTTTGAAACTCGGCAAAATTTTGCTTGAATTTCACGTTCATCTTTCGATCTCGATTTGAATATTGTTTAGGCATAAAATACCTCCGCTTACCTGCTTCAATTGTTTCGTAGTTTTTCCCTACCATCTCTCATTATAAAACGAGGTATCCTAAAAGATACACTACCTTTTCAAAAAAAAGAGGTCTTTTTTTGAAATTCTTAAAAAGAAGAGAAAGCCCCGCTGTTTAACGGGGCTTTTCATACATATACTACAGATTAAATTTGGCTCTGTATGTAATTAACTGCATCTCCTACAGTTGAAATTTTTTCAGCTTCTTCGTCAGAAATTTCAATATCGAATTCCTCTTCAAGCTCCATTACAAATTCAACTACGTCTAGAGAGTCAGCACCTAAGTCTTCTTTGAAACTAGATTCTAGTTTCACTTCACTTTTGTCTACACCAAGACGATCAACAATGATTGTTGTTACGCGTTCTAGTACCTCTGCCATTGTTCTTCACCTCCCCTCAAGTCATTATAGATGATTTCCATCTAAAATACTATGGTTGAATAATAAAGTTTATCGGTCGCCTAGTAAACGTCCCTTTGTACTTTATCACCAAATTGCACTTTTCGTAAAGTGCCTTTTTTACATCACCATTCCGCCGTCAACGTGAATCGTTTGACCCGTAATATAACGGCTTGCATCTGATGCTAAAAACGCAACTGCGTTCGCAACATCCTCAGGCTGGCCAAAGCTTGCAAGAGGAATTTGCTTTAACATTTCCGCCTGAACTTCTTCATTCAATTTATCCGTCATGTCTGTTGCAATGAAACCTGGAGCAACTGCATTCACTGTAATATTGCGGCTTGCTAATTCTTTGGCAGTTGTTTTTGTTAAACCAATCACGCCTGATTTTGCTGCTACATAATTTGCTTGTCCAGCATTACCGCTGACGCCGACAATTGATGAAATGTTAATGATGCGTCCTGCGCGCTGCTTCATCATTTGACGAGTAACCGCTTTTGTACACAAAAACACGCCTTTTAAGTTTGTATTAATAACATCATCCCATTCGTCTTCTTTCATACGCATAAGAAGATTATCACGTGTGATGCCCGCATTGTTTACTAAAATATCTACTGAACCAAATGTAGAAATCGCTTCTTTTATCATTGCTTGTACAGAATCACTTTCTGCCACATTTGCTTGTACAGCAATTGCATCCGTTCCTAGTCCTTTAATTTCATCCACAACTTCAAGAGCTTTCGCTTCGCTTCCAGAATAGTTTACAACTACTTTAGCACCAAGCTTTCCCAGCTCAATTGCAACGGCACGACCAATTCCGCGAGAAGCGCCTGTTACAACTGCAACTTTCCCTTGTAACATTTTATTCTCCCCCTTTTAGTGCGTCAATCGTTGATTTTAATGATGTAAGATCATTAACAGCGTAAACAGCCGCACGGCGATTTACTTTTTTCACAAGACCTGATAATACTTTTCCTGGTCCAATTTCAACAAATGTATCTACACCTTCTGCAAGAAGTGTCTCAACTGTTTCTTCCCATCTCACTGGAGAATACAGTTGTTCCACTAGCTTGTTTTGAATATCTTGACTGTCAGTAACCGGCTTTGCTGTTACGTTTGCTACTACTGGAACTTTCGCATCGCTAAAGCCCACTGTTTCTAGCGTATCACGTAATTTTTCAGCAGCTGGCTTCATTAAACTAGAGTGAAACGGACCGCTTACCACTAGAGGAATCACGCGTTTTGCACCTTTTTCTTTGGCAAGAGCTCCTGCTTTTTCTACGCCATTTACCGTACCTGAAATAACAATTTGACCCGGACAGTTAATATTTGCAAGCTGAACAGCGTCGCCTTCGTTTGTAATTTGAGCGGTAACGGCTTCTAGATCTTCCGCAGACATGCCAAGCACTGCTGCCATTGTACCTTGACCTGCTGGTACAGCTTCGTCCATATAGCGACCTCTTTTGTGAACAGCCACAACAGCATCTTTAAACGATAAAACCTCAGCAGCCACAAGCGCACTGTATTCTCCTAGACTGTGACCCGCAACAAAATCGGGTGTAATTCCGCTCGTTTTAAACGCTTCAAGCAGCATTGTACTCGTTGTTAAAAGAGCAGGTTGAGCGTGATAAGTTAAAGTCAATTCTTCTTGAGGCCCTTCAAAAATAATGTTTGAAAGACTGAACCCTAAAGCTTCGTCAGCTGTATGAATCAGCTTTTTTGCTTCCTCTGTTTCATCATATAAATCTTTTCCCATACCAACAGTTTGTGACCCTTGGCCTGGAAAGATAAAAGCAATTTTCCCCATTTCTTATCTCTCCTTTTCTTCATTAGCAGTTTGTTCGATTGCTTTTTGAATAGTGGAAGACACATTGTTTTCCACCATATTCACAGCTTGCTTAATCGCGCTAAATACTGCATTCGCATCCGACGAACCGTGCGCTTTGATAACAGGCGCATGCAATCCAAACAGCCCTGCTCCTCCATATTCACTGTAATCCATTTTCGCTTTTAAACCCTGCAGTTGAGGCTTGAGTACCGCTGCGGCTAACTTGCTTTTTAACGTGCTCATTAATTCTTGTTTAATCATTGAAAACAAGGAAAGCGCCGTTCCCTCAATGCTCTTAAGAGTCATATTTCCTGTAAAACCATCTGTTACAACCACATCGGCTACGCCGTTTAGCAAATCACGAGATTCCACGTTGCCTACAAAATTGAGATCAGCGTTTTTTAGTAGCTGAAAAGCTTGTTTGGTTAAGTCATTTCCTTTTTTATCTTCAGTTCCAATGTTCAACAGTCCCACTCTAGGAGCTTGAATGCCGCGTACTTTTTCGGCATACACCGACCCCATCACAGCGTACTGGAGCAAATGTTCAGGCTTGGCATCAACGTTTGCACCAACGTCTAGCATTAAAAAGCCTTTTCCATCTAGTGTCGGAAGCGTCGGAGCAAGTGCTGGACGTTCAATGCCTTTGATGCGACCTACAATAAAAAGTCCCGCTGTCATTAACGCACCTGTGTTTCCTGCTGAAATACAAGCATCAGCACGACCTTCGGCTACTTCATTTGCCATTAATACCATAGATGCTTGTTTTTTACGGCGCACAGCTCGCACTGGCTCATCAGTTGCATCAATGGTTTCTTCTGTATGAATAATTGAAATACGATCTGAATTTGTTAAATGCTTTTTTATTTCTGATTCGTTTCCAATTAACGTAATATGTAATTTTTTAAATTGAGCAGTAGCTTTTTCTACACCTTCAATAATGGCTTTCGGTGCATGATCTCCGCCCATTGCATCAATAGCTAGTTTCATGTTGGGTCTCATCCTTTTTATTATTTATCCTTTGTAGAACGATACATTTTAAAAGTGCCAGAGAACACTTGCTCTTGCCCTACATAGCTGTTTACCTCAACGGTGGTTCGCACTTCACTAGTTGACAGAACTTTCGCTTTTGCTATCACTCGCTCATGAAGCTTCACAGGGCGATGATAACGGATCGACGCATCTGCTGTGAGCGCTAGTTCGTTGTTAATAACAGCGACAGCTAACGAATTAGCTTGCGCAAAAAGGTGGTGACCACGAGCAATTTGATTACGCTGAAACACATGCTCTGTTTTCACATCAAAAATAGATATCGCTGATTGATCTAGTTCAATGTCGATAACTTCTCCAATTACTTCTTCAATCGGAAGCGAACGCACTTCCTCGTCTAGTTGTTTTGAAGCTACATGCTTAATACGTTCTCGCAGTTCAGGAATCGACAACTCTAGGCGGTCTAATCGAATTGTTTGAACGCTCACTGAAAAACGGTCTGCTAGTTCTTCATCCGTAATAAATGGGTTTTCTTCAATTGTCGTTTTTAATAGCTGCTGTCTTTCTTTTTTACTGCGCTTCATTGTCCACCATCCGAACTTTTAATACTAGGTACTAATAGCAGTATATAATCATTGCCTTCTAATTGCAACATTTTTCACATGCTGTATTCTGTGAATCACACTATGGATATTCATGACTATTAACAGCCGCTAAAAGTATCTACATACATGAAACCGACGTTCACCCTACCAATGAAAAAATCCGAACGAGTTGGATTCTTCATCAAGAATCTCGATTCATCGTTCGGATTTCCCTTCAACTAAACTACTTTCAGCCTCTTTTACTAATCAAATTTTTCTCCAGTTAATACGCCCGTTGCTTCTAATTGTATTCTCAGCAGTGCAAACTGATCTTCTGTCCAAAAGCTGTCGGAATTTACAAGCTTAGCAGCATCTTCTCGAGCTACTTCAAGCGCACGGTAATCGTGCACCATGTCTGCTACTTTAAACTCAGGCATCCCGCTTTGCTTTCTACCAAAGAAATCACCAGGCCCACGAAGCTCTAGGTCTCTTTCTGATAATACAAATCCATCGTTTGTTTCCGTCATGATGGTCATTCGTTCTTTTCCAACTTCTGATTTGGGATCCGCGAGCAGAATACAATACGACTGTGCATCTCCTCGTCCTACGCGTCCTCTTAGCTGATGAAGCTGAGATAACCCAAAGCGCTCTGCATCATAAATGACCATCACGGTTGCATTCGGAACGTTCACTCCTACTTCTACAACCGTTGTGGATACTAAAATCTGCACGTCATTTACGCTAAACTGTTTCATCACTTCTTCTTTTTCATCAGGTGACAATCTTCCGTGCATGAGACCAACGCTTGCTTTTCCATTAAAATAGTGAGTGAGTGTTGCATGCACATCAATTGCATTTTGAACATCCAGCTTGTCCGATTCTTCAATCAATGGACAAATAACATAAGCTTGTCTGCCATCGTGTATTTCTTTTTCAACGAAATGTAAAATACGTTCAAGCATATCATGTTTTACCCAGTACGTTTCAATAGCCTTACGTCCTGCTGGCATTTCATCAATAATGGACACATCCATTTCTCCAAACACCGTAATAGCAAGGGTTCTTGGAATAGGAGTCGCCGTCATAAACAGTACATCCGGACTTTCTCCTTTTTCACGTAAAACCCGGCGCTGTCCAACTCCAAAGCGGTGCTGTTCATCCGTAATGACGAGCCCTAAACTATTATATATAACTTCGTCTTGAATTAAGGCATGTGTACCTACTAATACATGAACATCTCCGTCTCTCACTCGCTGAAGCAGCTCTCTTCTTGCTTTTCCTTTAACAGACCCTGTTAGCAAGCCTACGCTGATGCCTACCTTTTCAAGCATCGCAGTTAATGACTCTGCATGCTGTTCAGCTAAAATTTCAGTCGGTACCATTAAAGCACCTTGATGTCCCGCTAAAACAGTGGCGTATAAAGCAACCGCTGCTACGACTGTTTTACCTGACCCTACATCACCTTGCAGCAAGCGATTCATGCGATAAGGCGATTTCATATCGTGCGTAATTTCGTTTACTACACGTTTTTGAGCGCTTGTTAACGGAAACGGCAGCAAGTTCGTGAAGTTTACCAGCTCAGTTGAATCAAATGCTTGCTTCATTCCAGGCGTTTCTTCTCTTTCGCGCTTTCTCAGCGCCTGCATTTTTAATTGAAAAAGTAGAAATTCTTCATAGACAAATCGACGTCTCGCTTGTTTTAAATCTTCATGATCACGAGGTAAGTGAATACTTCTAACCGCTTCTTCACGCGTTACTAGTTTGTACCTAGAACGAATAGAGGCCGGGAGCATATCCTGAATGCTGCTGCCATAATTCTTCAACGCAAGAGAGACGAACTTCCGCATTCCTTTGACCGTTAAGCTGCCTTTAACTGAGTAAACAGGCTCAATCGTTTGATTTTTAACAAACGGAGAAAATTGAAGCTCCTGCAAGTTAATCGTTTGCCGATGCTGATCCCATTTCCCCGTAACCGTAACAGTTTGATCGATTTCTAACTTCGATTTATAGTAAGGGCGATTAAAACAAGTAACCGTAATCAAATAGCGGTTTACTAGCAGCCGAAACGTAAGGCGCGAACGTTTTTTTCCGTAATACGTAAGTGAGGGGACGCTGTGAACCTTTCCTTCTACGGTGACCTTTTCGTCGTGCTTTGCTTCAGCCAAATCTTTTAACTCATAATCTTCATAGCGGTATGGGAAATGTTCTAACAAGTCATGCACACTGTGAATATGCATATCCTCTAATGCTTGTGCTGTTTCATCTCCAATACCTTTAATGGTTTTAATTGAAATAGTTGTTAGTTCATTCACTTTTATTTAATGCAATACCAAAGATCTTCGCTTCAAGCTCGCGACCTGTTGGTGTTGCCGCTAAGCCTCCTTGTGCAGTTTCTCGTAATGCAACCGGCATTGTTTGACCAATTTTATACATAGCATCAATGACTTCATCACATGGAATACGACTTGTAATGCCTGCTAAGGCCATATCTGCTGCAATCATTGCATTCGCCGCTCCCATTGCGTTTCGTTTCACACATGGAACTTCTACTAGCCCCGCTACTGGGTCACATACTAATCCTAGCATATTTTTGAGAGTAATTGCCATTGCTTCAGCTGCCTGACTAGGTGTACCTCCTGCCATTTCAACGATCGCTGCAGCTGCCATACCTGAAGCTGAACCAACTTCTGCTTGACATCCGCCTGCTGCTCCTGAAATAGACGCATTATTGGCTACAACAAACCCAAAAGCACCTGATGTAAATAAAAATTCAATCATTTCTTTACGAGTGGGATTTAGCTTATGTTGCACTGCAAACAGCGTTCCTGGCACTACCCCTGCAGATCCAGCAGTAGGCGTTGCACAGATTGTACCCATTGCCGCATTTACTTCGTTTGTCGCTACAGCTTTGCTAACTGCATCTAAAATTAAATTTCCAGATAAAGATTTTCCGCTTTGAATATAGTTTTGAAGCAGCACTGCATCCCCGCCTGTTAAACCTGTAACAGACTGTACCCCTTTTAAACCGCGTTCAACCGCTTCTTCCATAACCGTTAAGTTCCGGTCCATTTTTTCCATGATTTCTTCACGAGTAACTCCCGTGATATCTATTTCCTGTTGAATCATAATCTCTGCAATTTTTACATTTTGACTTTCTGCTAATTCTACTAGTTCTGCTACATTTCGAAACATAGTAACCTCCGCTATTATTCTGTCTTATTTTCACTTTAGAACCATATATAATTATTCGATTTATTCTCCCAGGCCTTTCCTATTCAACCATTCTTGTTACTTGAATAATGTGAGGCAATGTTTTTAACTCTTCAATTACATCATCTTCAATATTCGTATCCATTTCAATTGCCATAAGCGCTACTTCGCCGCGCTCTTTGCGAGATACTTCCATATGTCCGATATTAATTGAATGTTTCATCAAAATATTTGTAACGGTCGCAATGGCACCAAATCGATCATTATGCACAACGAGAATAGCTGGATTCATGCCTGATAAATTTAATTCAAATCCGTTAAGCTCCGTAATTTGAATTTTTCCTCCGCCAATTGAAATTCCAACAACTTCAATTTCCTTTAATCCGTCGCTCATTTTGATGCGAGCAGTATTCGGATGGTCTGTGATTGCCGCTTCCTCAACAAATGTGACGTCAATTCCTTCTTTTTTAGCCAAGTCCAAAGACTCCGGAATACGCTGATCGAATGTATCAAAATCTAAAATACCGCCAATCAACGCTACGTCTGTTCCGTGCCCTTTATACGTTTGAGCAAAAGAACCGTACAATGAAACCACAACTTTTGTGGGCTGCTTACCAAAGAGTGTTCGGGCAACGCGTCCAATACGCGCTGCACCAGCCGTATGTGAACTAGATGGTCCAATCATTACCGGACCAATAATATCAAAGACAGATTTATATTTCATAAGGATTTTCCCCCTGCTATTTAGACATTGTTATTACTTATATGTTACTTGAGCTTTTGACTTTTTGGAAGCTTTGTTTCACGCTCTTAAAAAATTTAAAAATTCTCATTTTTGTTAGAGATTCACGCACAAAAAAAGCGGTGTATTTATCCATAAAAATAGGATAAGCACACCGTTTTTTTTGCTATGTTATGCAGGAAAAGATGAATTACTTACGCTGCTTCTTGCTCTGAAGCTACATCGTCTACTGTTTTAATTTTAAAGTTTTTAAAAACAACTGAACCTATAAACCCAGCTAATGCTCCCGCTAGTGCACAAAGTACTGCACAAATTGTGACCTTCATAGGGTCATTAAACCCAAACATCACTGCAAGTCCTGCGATTGGCGTTGCCGTGCCTGCAGCATCATTTACTAATCCGAACAGAGCCACAACTACACCCGCTAGCGCCCCTCCAACAAAGTTGGTAATGTAAATAGGAATTGGATTGGCTGAAATAATATTCGCTTGTGTTAAAGGTTCAACTGCAACTGAAATGGTTGTACGACGATCCCCAATTTTTAATCGATCAAACAGCACATAGTTCATGAAAGAAGAACCAAATACAGCAAGAGCTCCAATCGCCATAGGCAATCCCGTTAACCCTAGCATAGCCGTTAAAGCCATTGAGCTAAGCGGAGCCGTTGCTACTACTGTAATAACTCCCCCTAAAATAATTCCCATCAAAATAGGGCTAGCACTTGTTGTATCTTTAATAATTCCTCCAATATTTAAAAGCGTCGCATCTACAATAGGTGAGAATGCATTACCAATTAATCTTGTTAAAGGTGCTGCAATTAAGATATTGCCTAATAAGTCTAGACCAGCAGGTGCCTTTTTCTCAATAAATTTCACTACAAATGCCATGAGGTATCCCGCAAAAAATCCAGGGAGCAAGCCTAGTCCTGAACACACCACGCCCATCATAAGAGCATATACAGGAGATACTCCTAACGCCAAAGCAACTAGTGCAGCTGCTGCAACTCCTCCCATTCCTCCTGCAGCCTTTCCAACTTCACCTAAGAATGAAATACCTAGTAAATCTCCTCCTACATATGACTGAAAGGCCTCTACGAGAAACGCAGCCACCGCTCCGCTTGCCAGAGCCCCCATTGCTTTCATGCCATAAGGTGCCTTGTTGCTAAACAACCAAAATAAAAATAAAACTAATAATAATAAACCTGTTCCTTTTAAAATATCCACTGTTGCCTCTCCTCTCATGCTGTTTTCTTTCACATTTGACTCAATCAGTTTTCAAAACTACCATACAAACGGGTTCTTTTCAACTAATATACCTAATATGCCGAACGATTACAACATGTAAAAATAAAATAGTTCGTATTTAACTTAAAAAACACAAAAAAGAAGCGCCCCTTGAGAGGAGTGCTTCTTTTTTTGTTATTCAATTGCAAAAATGTAAGAATATAAAGGTTGATCTCCTTTATGAAGCTCTACCTCAACTTCTTCAAACGTTTCTTCTACAAACGATGTTAGCGCTTCAGCTTCATCGTCTGAGACATCCTCTCCTTGAAGAATCGTAAGGATTTCCGCTTCGTCATCAATCATATAAGTCAATAGCTTTTTCGCTGCTTCTAATTTCTCTGAATCTTTTACGACGATTTTCTTTTCGGCAATACCCATAAAATCGCCTTTAGCTAATTCAAGGCCATCAATATTTGTATCGCGAACTGCATACGTTACTTGCCCTGTTTTTACGTGCTGCAGAGCTTCTGTCATTGCTTCCTCGTTTTCTTTTAAGCTTTGCTGAGGATTAAATGATAGCAGCGCTGTCATTCCTTGAGGAACCGTTTTAGACGGGACAACCGAAACGTGACTGCCCGCAACAGCAGCCGCTTGGTTAGCAGCCATTACAATATTTCCGTTATTAGGTAAAATAAGTACCTGTTCTGCATTTGTTTCTTCAATCGCTTTGACAATATCCTCCGTACTTGGATTCATTGTTTGTCCGCCTTCAATGACAACCGTTGCCCCAAGGCTCTTGAACAATTCAGCAATTCCTTTTCCCATTGATACAGTAACAATGCCAAAGGGCTGTTTTTCAGCCTTTTTTACTGCAGGCTTTTCTTCATCTGAAACAATGCTGCTATGCTGTTCTCTCATGTTTTCAATCTTCATTTTAATTAAACTTCCATATTGCTGCCCGTAGTTTAACACTTCTCCAGGATGCTCGGCGTGAATATGAACTTTCACGATTTCATCATCAGATACTACAAGCAATGAGTCGCCCCATTTACTTAAGTCTTGACGAAACGTTTCTTCAGAAAATGTTTTAGCTGCAGGCTTATCCTCTTCCAGCCTTACCATAAATTCTGTACAATAGCCAAATTCAATATCTTCTGTATTCATATGGCTTTGCGCATGCTTATGATGCTCAGCATTTACGAGTTCATTCATCGAAGGAGCTGACATGGGTACACCCGGAAGTTTTTCACCTTTTAATTCAGCTAAAAACCCTTCATAAATTAAAACAAGCCCTTGACCTCCGCTATCCACTACGCCTACTTCTTTTAACACGGGTAAAAGATCTGGCGTGCGATTTAACGAAGCATTAGCTTCCTTAAGTACTTCTTCCATGAACAGAATCATATCAGATTGCTTTTTAGCAGCAGCAGCTGCTTTTTTAGCAGTATCCTTAGCTACTGTTAAAATGGTTCCTTCAATTGGTTTCATAACAGCTTTATAAGCAGTTTCTACACCAAGCTCAAGAGCTTCAGCAAACTCAACTGTTGTAATCGCTGACTTTTGCTCAACCGATTTCGCAAAACCGCGGAATAATTGAGATAAAATAACTCCTGAATTACCGCGCGCGCCCATCAATAAGCCCTTAGACAAAGCTTGACTCACTTGGCCGATGTGATCAGATAGTTTATTTTTTACTTCTTTAGCACCAGACGTAATTGATAAGTTCATATTTGTTCCAGTATCGCCATCTGGCACAGGAAAAACGTTCAGTGCATCTACATAGTCTGCATTGTTAGATAGATGCTGGGCTCCTTGAAGCACCATTTCTCTAAACCGCTTTCCGTCCAACGTTGTCATTGACACGAATCTTCCTCCTTAATTAAACGTTCGTTACACGAACACCCTGCACATAAATATTTACTGAATCAACCGTTAAACCAACCGTTTGTTCCAGCGTGTATTTTACTTTTGTTTGCACATTATGAGCAATTTCAGAAATTTTTGTTCCATAGCTTACGATAATGTACATGTCGATATGTACGTCATCCTCTTCTTGTCTTACTACAATACCTCGTGTAAAGTTTTCTTTGCGAAGAATTTCTGTAAGACCATCTTTAAGCTGATTTTTTGAAGCCATTCCGACAATCCCGTAACAATCAACAGCTGCTCCTCCAGCAATTGTTGCAATTACATCTGTAGAGATATCAATTTGACCATACTTCGTTTTCATTTCGATGGACATACTCGTTCCCCTTTCTACTTTCATAGGTTATAAATATTCTACTATAATCAATCTCGTTTTAAAAGAGGCGTCCAGCTTGTCCCTTTTAAAGATGACAGTATTGGGTATCAACTTGTCTTAAAATAAGTAATTGCCCAAGTTATACCTATTTCTACTCTCTATATTATTGAACATAGATTCATTTTATATGTCAAGGAAAATTTCTTGAAAGCTTTTCTCCAGAACTATTGCATTCTCTTTAAGGCTGTGATAAATTAATATAGTATTTCTCAAAACAGAATTGAGTAGTTTTTTTGGTGTTAGGAGGGAAAATCATGGCACGCAAATGTGTAGTAACTGGTAGAAAAGCTCGTTCAGGTAACGCACGTTCTCACGCAATGAACGCTACTAAGCGTAAATGGGGTGCTAACGTTCAAAAAGTACGTATCTTAGTGAACGGTAAACCAAAACGTGTGTACGTTTCAGCTAGAGCCCTTAAGTCTGGTAAAGTTCAACGCGTTTAATCTTTATAATGAAAAAGCACCATATTTTATGGTGCTTCTTTTATTATTCCGGCGTTGTTAATCTTTTTTAAACGAATTAAGCATGACCTTTACGATCCCACCTAAAAACTTTGGAAGTTTGATTGTATAGAATTTCATACTGTCCCTCCTAACCGTCTCCACACTTTATCTCCTTTTAAAGAAAGCCCTATGTCCTGCTCTCATTTTCCATACTTCATCACAAGCAACGTTTATCATTGCTTCTTACCATCATTAATATGCCTTTTGTAAATGAAAAAGTACCTCTTTGTTGAATAAGTTCATTGCTAATACATAAAGTTGAGCCGAGTTCTACTTCATGCTTATTGAGCGGATATTTGAAACCTTCTAGCGTAAGCTCTTTTACACCGCCTGCAAAAGGAACGAATGAAATATAGTGAAACTCCTTTAAACGATCAACATGATAAGTGCCTGGTTCAAACAATTGAATGATATTTTGATTGTCAATCATTTGTACATTCGCTTTCTTTTTTAAGCCTTTGTACAGGAGCTGAATGCTTCCAAACATGTGGTCAAGTCTTCCACCTGTTGCTCCAAAGATACAAATACTGTCCGGTTTTTGCTCTATTGCCCACTCAAAAGCAAGTTCCAAATCAGTTGCATCTTTTTCCGCAGGATACAATTCAACATCTTGTAATGCTTCTCTCACTAGCTTAAGCTGCGCATTTGTAATGGAATCAAAATCTCCGAATGCTTTCACGGGCAAAATGTCTTGTTGAAGAAGCAGGAATACGCCCCGGTCTACTCCTACCCACTTTACATCATTTGATTGGTGCAGGAGTGGCATATGTTCATCCGGTCCCCCTGCTAGAATATGAATTTTCATTATGTATATGCTCCTTTTCTATTAAAAAATGAACGAAATAAATATGTTTTCTTTATCCTAAAAGAAAAAGCTGCTGTGTACAAGTTCTACCCGTTGTACACAGCAGCTTTTATTACTTACGCTTGAACAGTTGTGCGAATTTGGCTGATTGCGCCAGCTCGATCTTCTTGATTATAAATAGCTGAGCCAGCCACTAAGACATTTGCTCCTGCTTCTACACATTTTCTTGCTGTTTCTTCATTAATTCCTCCATCAACCTCTACTTCAATAGAAAGGTGACGGATTTCAATAAGCTGAGAGATTTGCTCAATTTTCGGCAGTACACTTGGAATGAAGTTTTGTCCTCCAAAGCCTGGGTTCACCGTCATTAATAAAATAAGATCGATATCTTCTAAGATATGCTTTACCACGTCAATTGGCGTTGCAGGATTTAAAGCAACGCCTGCTTTCATACCGTGCTCTTTGATTAATTGAATGGTGCGGTGCAAATGAGTACACGCTTCAGCATGTACCGTTAAAATATCAGCACCTGCCTTTGCAAACATTGGAACGTATTGATCTGGGTTTTCAATCATTAAATGCACATCTAATGGCAGTGTTGTGACAGGGCGTACAGCCTCAACGATAAGCGGTCCAATTGTAATATTAGGAACAAAATGGCCATCCATAACGTCTATATGGATGTAGTCTGCTCCACCTGCTTCAACTTCACGAATTTCTTCAGCAAGCTTTGAAAAATTGGCAGATAAAATGGAAGGTGCGATTTTTGTCATTTTTAATACCTCGGCTTTCTTTGCTTAATTTCCTCAATAAATTGCAAGTAATGTTCGTAGCGATAACTCGGAATTTCTTTTTGTTCGTATGCTTCTTTCACCGCACATTTTGGTTCTTTCACATGCAAACAACCTCGAAATTTACACTGTTCACTCAAACGCGACATTTCAGGAAAACAATCGGTCAACTCTTCTACTTCTAACGTTAAAAATTCCAGTGAGCTAAAGCCTGGCGTATCAGCTACTAAACCTTCACCAAACGAAATCAGTTCTACATGACGTGTTGTATGCTTTCCTCTTCCAAGTGACATTGAAATATCATTTGTCTTTAACTCAAGCTCTGGTTTAAGCGTATTTAGCAGTGAAGATTTACCTACACCTGACTGTCCAGCAATAACCGTTACGCGATCTTCAAATAACGGCTGAATTTGTTCCATGCCTTTTTCTGTGACTGTCGACGTTAAAATGACCTCATATCCTATTTTACGATATTCTTCGGCATATTGCTCGATTTCTTGCTTTTGTTGCTGTGATAAAAGATCTACTTTTGAAATACAAATAATAGGTTCAATATGATTAGACTCCACTAACACTAAAAATCGGTTAAGAAGCATTGTACTAAAATCAGGTTCAATCGCTGAAAAAACAAGCAGCGCCTGATCAACATTTGAAATTGGGGGACGAACTAATTCATTTTTACGTTCTTTAATTTCAAGTATATATCCTTCAAGCTTATTTTCCGCCTGAAATACTACATTGTCACCGACTAAAGGCGTTACCTTCTTTTTACGAAAAACACCTCGTCCTCGACATTGCGTTACTTGTCCGTCATGAAGAACATAATAAAATCCGCTAAGGGATTTAATAATTCTTCCTTCTGGCATAACCTCACTCCTATCACTCTGGATATTCAACGTCTTTTTCTTCAATAACTTCCCCGTCTCGGACAATTTTATAAGACGCTTTTTCATTTTCATCAACTAAAACATCGAATGATTCTTTTGTTGTTTCAGTAATCGTTAGTTCTTTAGCAGGAACCGACATATCGTTATCTGCATCTTCGATATAAATTTGTACTTTTTGCGGCTTTGGCTTTTCCTCTTCTGTTTCAGTGGCATCGCCTGTTTCCGTTGCGTCGCCTTGTTCCGTGCTTGCTTCGGTGTCAGCCTCTTCTTTATACGGAATGGTAACATCCACTGACACCGTTTGAGGAGCTTTTGGCTCTTTGCCCATTGAGACCGTAATGGTGAGCTTATCACCTTGCTCAATACTCTGCTCCGCTGCAGGCTTTTGAGACATCACAAGACCTTTTTCAACAGTGTCGGAATACGCTGTTTTTACGTCCACTTCAATATCTTCATCTGATGCATAATCTTTTACGCTTTTTTCCGTCCAGCCCGAGAAATCCTTTAATGCAATCTTCGGCGGACCTTTACTTACCCATAGAGTAACCGTTGTATCTTCCGGCACGACTTGTTCGGTTTCTTTAGGCGTCTGATCTGTAATATTGCCTTTTGGTTCTGTGCTTTCAACTTCGATGGATTGGATATCTTTATAATTCTGCTTTTCTAACAGACTTTTTACTTCCGTAAAGCTTCTTCCAATGTACCGGTTAAATCCTTCTTTTTTCTTTCCTGTACTTCGATAAATAATGACGTTAGAGCCTTCTTTGATCACGTCTCCCGCTTCTGGCATCGTTTTAACCACGTCGCCTTCTTCCACCTCATTATCAGATATATCTTTAGGATTCTTCACTTTAAAGCCTAAAGAAACTAAATCGGTTACAGCTGATTCATAATCTTGATTATGTAAATCAGGAACCTTTACGTCTTTTGGCAGTAATAAAGCCGGAATGAATGTAACGGCGGCTACGCTAGCAGCTGCCAGCAGCAAAAAAATTAAAACAAGCGTTACAATCAGCTTGCTTTTGCCTTTTTTCTTTTTCTTCTTTTTTTTCTTCGGCTTTACTTCTTCTTCTTCTTGTTCTTCGCGCTCTAAGTGAGGTGGTTTTCTCACAGGTACGTGCGTTTCTTCGGATTCAACAAAATCCTCCTTAATAACGGGAATGGCTTTTGTCACTTCTTCATCATCAGGCACCGTAAATCTTTGTTCATTATAACGATTTGGATGAACAGCAGACTGTAAATCCGCTTCGAGTTCTTCGACGGAACTGTATCGGTAAAATGGATCTTTAGTTGTTGCTTTTAATACAACATTCTCCACGCTTTGAGGGATAGATGGATTCCACCTTTTTGGAGAAGGTGTTTCTGTCTGTAAATGTTTTAATGCAATTGACACAGCCGATTCCCCAGAAAAAGGGACTCGACCCGTTAGCAATTCAAATAGGACGATGCCAAGCGAATAAATATCAGAACGCTTATTCGCAAGCCCTCCCCTTGCCTGTTCAGGAGATAAATAATGAACAGAGCCCAAAACAGAATTAGTATGCGTAATGGTTGTAGAACTTAGTGCTACGGCAATGCCGAAGTCAGTAACTTTAATGGTATCATCATGATCAATTAAAATATTTTGAGGCTTAATATCCCGGTGAATAATTCCGTACTGATGAGCATGGGCAATAGCTGATGTAATCTGCGTCATAATATGTATGGCTTTATCAAGAGATAATGGTGATTCTTGCAGAATGTATTGCTTTAATGTCATACCCGGTACATATTCCATGATGATATAGTAAATATCTTCTTCTTCTCCAACATCATAAATGCTGACAATATTAGGATGAGCAATACTCGTAGCAGATTGAGCTTCTCGATGGAAACGCTTTATAAACGCATCGTCACTTGCAAAGTCTAAACGAAGCACTTTAATTGCCACATCACGATCCAAAATCATGTCGCGACCTAAATAGACGTTTGCCATTCCGCCTCCACCAATTACTTGCAATACCTTATAACGGTCGTTTAGCCGTCTACCTATTAGCAACACTCTCACCCACTTTCAGATGTAAAGTCCACAATTGCAAGTGTAATATTGTCTTCTCCACCAAGCTCATTTGCTAATTGAATCAGGCTCGTACCCTTTTCGTGAAGTGATGAACTTGTTGATAACGTTTCGTTCAGCTTTTGTTCCGTTACCTTATTTGTCAGTCCATCTGAACATAATAATAATCGATCTTCTTTTTCCACTTCAATTGTTTTTACATCTAAACTAACATTTTCTTCGGTACCTAGTGCTCGCAATAAGATATTTTTTCGCGGATGATGTTCAGCATCTTCTTTTGTGATTTGACCATTTTTTACGAGTTCATTCACAAGAGAATGATCTTCTGTTACTTGTTGAAATCCATATTCATTGGAAATATAGCACCTGCTGTCTCCTATATTACCAATCGCACAAAACGTATCGGCGCATAAAGCAAGTACAACTGTCGTACCCATGCCTTTACACTCTTCATGCTCCTGAGCATACCGATAAATATCTTGATTAATTTGGGAAACATGCGTACGAATCCACTGCGTCGCCTCATCAGGAGACGTTACTTTGTTCGCTTCTTCCCACGCTATTTGCAATTTTTGAACCGCCATCTCACTGGCGATGTCGCCAGCTCGATGACCTCCCATACCATCAGCCACAATTGCAAGCAGCTGATTATGTTGGTTCAAAAATACCCCTCCGTTATCTTCATTGTGTTGTCTAACTCTCCCTCGGTCTGTCATGAAGACAGTTGCCATACAATCACCTCGTCTCTTCTTTACGCTCCTTCGCACGTAATTGGCCACAAGCTGCATCGATGTCATGACCTTGCTCACGTCGAATAGTCACGTTAACGCCACGCTTTTTAAGCGTACGTTCAAATGCAAAAATCTGTTCACGCGGTGTACGAACATAATCACGCTCAGGCACATAGTTTACCGGAATCAAGTTCACGTGACATTTAACGTCTTTAATCAAATCCGCTAATTCCTCCGCATGCTCTACTTGATCGTTTACTCCTCCGAATAGACCATACTCAAAGCTAATACGTCTTCCCGTTTTATCCGTATAATATTTAATGGCTTCCATCAAATCAGGAAGTTTATACGCGCGGTTAATCGGCATTAAGCGTGAGCGGATGTCATTGTTTGGAGCGTGAAGTGAAATCGCAAAATTGATTTGCATTTTTTCATCAGCAAACTTATAGATTTTTGGAATGATTCCACTTGTCGATACTGTGATATGACGTGCACCAATATTTAATCCATCATCACTGTTAATTGTTTTTAAGAAGCGCATCATTTCATCATAGTTATCAAATGGCTCCCCAATACCCATAATTACGACAGAGCTCACGCGTTCTCCTTGTTCATCTAGCGCTTTTTGTACTTTTACTACTTGCGCTACGATTTCTCCAGCTTCTAAGTTACGCTTTAAACCTCCAAGAGTAGACGCACAGAACGTACAGCCGATGCGACAGCCAACTTGAGTTGTTACGCAGACAGAATTTCCGTATTCATGACGCATAAGCACCGTTTCAATCGTATAACCGTCATGGAGTTCGAATAAAAACTTCATCGTGCCGTCTCCAGACGTTTGCTGAACAACTGTTTTTAATGTCGTTAATGCAAATTTGTCTTTTAATTGTTCACGTAATCCTTTAGATAAGTTTGACATATCGTCAAAGTCCGTTACGCGTTTAACATATAACCAGTCAAAAATTTGTTTAGCACGGAACTTCTTATCACCATGTTCCACTAACCAATTTTCTAGGTCGTGCATTTCTAATGAATAAATAGATGGTTTTTGCGTTTTTTCTTCTGCTTTTGCTTTTCTTTTAGCTACTTCTTCCATTTTTACACCTTCTTCTGTAAACATGCAATATAAAATCCATCGCTTTGTGCATCTGGCAGCAATTGAATTTCACCATGTTTTACGTTTTGTTTAAGTCTTTGCGGCATGCGTGCAGCAAGCGTTTCGTCTTTTTGAAAATCAGCATGATCTGCTAAAAATGCTGCTACAACATCCCCATTTTCATCCCGATCGATTGTACATGTACTATATACGAGGGTCCCACCTTTTTTTAATAAAGGCGCAACCGCATTTAAAATATCTTGTTGAATACGCGCCAGCTGCTTTACATCCTGCTCAGTTTTTGTATATTTCAAATCAGGTTTACGTCTCATCACACCAAAACCTGAGCACGGGGCATCTACTAAAATGCGGTCAAACATTTCTTTATCAAACTGTTCACCGGCTTTGCGGCTGTCTTGAACCGTTGGCTCAATATTGGTAAGATGCAGACGCTCTGCCTGCTGGGCAATCAGCTTTACTTTATGGTCATGAATGTCCAAGGAAATAACTCTACCACTGTTTTTAAGCTGCTCTGCAATATGAGTTGATTTTCCTCCCGGTGCAGCACAGCTATCTAAAATCAGCTCTTCTGCTTCTGCACCTAGCGCATGAGCTACTAACATAGAGCTTTCATCTTGAACGGTAAACATTCCTTCACGAAATGCTTGTGTATGAGCTGCATTTCCTTTTTGAACTTCTAGCGCTTCTTCTACAAAATGGCCTGGTTCTACAACAATACCTTCTTTTTCAAGCGCTTCTTTTACTTCATTTTGCGTAAAGCGTGCACTGTTTACTCGGATTGTTTGTTTAGGGGCCATTAAATTAGCTAAACAGATTCCGCGTGTTTTGTCCAATCCATATTGTTCCACCCAGCGTTTTACAAGCCATACTGGATGACTCGTTTCAATTGCCAAGCGCTCCACAGGATTTTGTATTTCTTCTAAAGAAGGCGTGCCGCTGCGCTGAATATTTCGTAAAACGCCGTTTACCATTGAGGCAATTCCTTTGTGACCACGTTTTTTAGCAATTTCTACTGCTTCATGAAGGATTGCCCGGTCAGGTACTCGATCTAAATACATCATCTGATAAAGAGATAAACGAAGCAGCACTCGCACCCAAGGCTGAAGTTTTTTGGGATTTTTCAAGAAAGGGGCTAACCCGTAATCTAACGTATCACGTCTTTGAATCGTTCCATACACAATTTCCGTTAGCAGCCCTGCATCTTTCCCTTGAATACCACGTTTTTGTATACTGTTATTTAACAATAGATTGCTGAATGCCTGATTTTTTTCAATAGCTAGTAAAATATCTAAAGCTATGTCTCGAACGTTGTACTTACTCATTGACATCCCCTAATACTGTTCCGACTTCAACGGATGTACCTCGTAAATACTGCGCTGCATCCATACGTTTTTTTCCAGCCGGCTGAAGTTCCGTCACTTTAATAGCTGTTTCATTTCCAGTTGCTACTACAAATCCGTCCTCTTCAAGTGATAAAACGGTACCCGGTTTGCCTGATGCGGATACTTTCTCTCCCCACCAAATTTTCATGACTTGACCGTCTGCTGTTGTATAAGCAACGGGCCAAGGATGAAGTCCGCGGATATGATTATAAATTTCTTCTCCTGTACGGGCCCAATCAATTTTCTCTTGTTCACGCTTAATATTAGAAGCAAATGTCGCTTCGCCATCGTTTTGTTTAACCGGCGTAATTTCACCTTTCACAAGAGAAGGAATGGTTTCTGAAAGCAATTTTGCACCAGCAGCGCTGAGTTTATCGTGAAGTGTGCCCACGTGATCACGTTCTTCAATCGGAACTTCTACCTGTGTTAAGATATCACCTGCATCTAATTTTTCTACCATATACATAATTGTAACACCAGTTTTCGGCTTACCTTGTAGAATTGAATAGTGAATCGGCGCGCCTCCGCGCAGTTCAGGTAACAGAGAAGCATGTACGTTAATACAGCCGTATTTAGGCGCTTCTAAAATAGGAGTTGGTAAAATTTGACCAAAAGCCGCTGTTACAATTAGGTCAGGCTCATACGCTAACACTTGCTGATATTCTTCTTCTAAACGAATCTTTTCTGGCTGCAGTACAGGTATTTCATGTTTTAACGCCTCAACTTTTACAGGAGGAGGTGTTAATACGCGCTTGCGTCCTTTTGGTCGGTCCGGCTGTGTAACCACTGCGACCACTTCATATCCATCTTTAAGTAATGTTTGTAAAACCGGCACTGAAAAATCCGGCGTTCCCATAAATACGACTTTCATCGTGTAAAACCTACCCTTCTAGTTCATCCTCTTCGTAATACTTTGTTACTTTTTCCGTGAACAATACACCGTGTAAGTGATCAATTTCATGTTGAATGGCTCGTGCTAAAAAACCTTTTGCTTCTATAAAATAAGGTTTCCCTTTACGATTTTGCGCACGTACTTTCACATAATCAGCTCGAGCCACGTCACCAAAAAGGCCCGGAAAACTTAGGCAGCCTTCTGGACCGATTTGTTCGCCTCGTTGCTCAATAATTACCGGATTAATTAACTCAATTTTACCGTGTCGATCGTCCACGTCTACCACTGCCACTTGCTGCAGAACTCCTACTTGAGGAGCAGCTAGACCCACACCGTCTGCTTCAAGCATTAAATCATACATGCCGTTTAGTAATTTCGCTAATTTATTATCAAAGTTTTTAACCACTTCACACTCTTGTTCAAGTACTTCATTAGGATGGTAAACAAGCTTAAGCTTAGCCAAATAGGCACCTCCTTTATTCTTTCTATTTATATCCAAAAAGCTTCTTCTTTAACGCCATCAAGACGACTAGTTACATCATCGAGTATGGATTCAAATCAATTGTAATCGTTAAATTTTCCTTCTGCATTTCCGCTTGATAACGTTCTAATATATATTTCAACAGCGGAATCAGGCTTGGTTCCAGCTTGTATTTTAACATGCATTGATAGCGATATCTATCTTTTATCTTAGCAATGGGAGATGCGACTGGCCCTAAGATTGTTGTTTGCGGCGAAAGTTTCTGACCCAGATACTGCGAAATTTTGTCTGTAACAGACACCACTTTTGCAATATTTTCATGAGATACCGTTACAAGCGCCAAGTAAAAGAAAGGCGGATATTTATGCATTTTACGAATTTCCATCTCCTGCTTATAAAACGCATCGTAATCATGCTGACTCGCAAGTTGAATGCTGTAGTGCTCAGGCGTGTACGTTTGAATCACTACTTCTCCTGGAAGCTTGTGGCGTCCTGCTCTTCCGCTTACTTGTGTTAAAAGCTGAAACGTTTTTTCAGATGCACGAAAGTCAGGTAAATTCAGCATCGTATCTGCTGTTAAAACGCCTACAAGCGTGACGTTTGGAAAGTCTAGCCCTTTGGCAATCATCTGGGTCCCTAGTAAAATTTGCGCTTCTCCACTTGCAAACTTGTTCAGGAGCTTTTCATGCGCGCCTTTTCGGCTTGTCGTATCAACATCCATTCGCACGACTCTAGCCTCAGGCAGCACTTTTGTTAATTCTTCTTCCACTTTTTGTGTACCAGATCCAAAAAAGCGGATATGTTCGCTGTGGCATTCCGGGCACTCAGTGTGCACATGTTCTTCGTGTCCGCAGTAATGGCATTTTAATTTATTTTGATAGCGGTGATACGTTAGTGAAATTTCACAGTGCTCACATGTCGGAACGTAACCGCAGTCCCTGCACATAACAAAAGAAGAATGGCCTCTTTTATTTAAAAATAAAACGATTTGCTCTCCTTTTCCCAAACGGTTTTTCATCTTTTCAAACAGCATAGTTGAAAACATAGAGCGATTGCCGCTGCGAAGTTCCTCTCTCATATCAACAATATCCACCGACGGCATCGATGACTTATTCATTCTTTGCTTTAACGTCAGTAGCTTATATACACCTTTTTGCGCTCTTGCAAAGGACTCAAGCGTTGGTGTTGCACTTCCTAAAATGACTGGACACTGATGATGCTGCCCTCGGTAAATGGCTACATCTCTGGCATGATAACGGGGGTTTTCTTCTTGTTTATAACTCGTCTCATGTTCTTCATCGATAATAAGAAGGCCCAAATTTTCAAATGGAGCAAATACAGCAGAGCGGGCCCCTACTACAACGGATACTTCTTTTCGCTGAATTTTTCGCCATTCATCGTATTTTTCTCCAGTAGACAAGCCGCTATGAAGCACAGCAACTTTTGAGCCGAACCGCTCTTTAAACCGCTTGACCATCTGAGGGGTAAGTGAAATCTCCGGAACAAGCATAATCGCTTCTTTTCCTTTTTTTAATACTTGATCAATCGATTGGAGATACACTTCTGTTTTTCCGCTTCCCGTTACTCCATACATTAAAAACACATCGTGAAGATTTTCTTCGATGTCCTGCAGAATCGGTGCGATTGCCTCAGCTTGTTCATCGGTCAATTGAAATGGCTTTGACGGTGTAAAGTATCGATCTTGATAAGGATCACGGTATATTTCAATTTCCGTTTCCTCTAAGAGTCCTTTGTTAATCAGCGCTTTTATAGGAGCGGAGGTAATCTGCAAATCTTCCGCTATTTCTTTTATGGCTACTTCTTCATTTCGCTCGAGCATAAAAGCCAGCACTTGCTTTTGCTTTTCTGCCTGCTTATTTAACTCGTTCATAAACTGTTGAATGTCTTCAAGGCTTTGATTCAGTTTTACGCCTTTTGTCGTTTTTTTGTTTCCTTTGTTTTTCACCACGTAGACGACTTCAATTAGACCTTTTTGAATATCACGGTGAAAAGCAGGAGCAGCGGCTGTTTTTTCCACTTCACTCCACTTCAGCGAGGATCTTGACTGAAAAAACGGCTTGACTTGCTCATGAAGCTGTTCGTATGCCTCTTTTGAAAGGAGTGACAGTTCTTTATCATATTTTGCTTTCATCGCCGCAGGCAGCATGACTTGAAAAGCCGATATCATAAAACAAAGCGTTTTTTCTGTTAGCCAGTGCCCAATCTCTAACAGTTCAGGAGTCAGAACCGGCGTTAAATCAAGCAAGTCAGCGATTGGTTTAACACGCTTAACTTCAGCCTCTTCTTTAAGAGCCACCACAAACCCTTGAACTTTTCTTGGACCAAACGGAACGACAACTCGCATACCCGGAACAATAATTCCTTTCCATTTGTCAGGAATGGCGTAGTCAAAAGCTCGATCTGTTTGTTTAGCAGCCACGTCCACAATTACACTAGCTACACTCATTTTCTCAGCCCTTCTAACATTTCCTTCACTTCTTTTAACACCTCGGTAGCTACATCGTGTTTTGAAAGAATGGGAAGTTCTTTAGACTCTCCGCTTCGCTTATAGAGCGTCACAATATTTGTGTCCGTCCCAAAACCTGCTCCTTCTGTCGTCACGTTATTGGCTACAATCATATCCAAGTTTTTAGATGCAAGTTTCTTTTGTGCATATTCATCCACTTGTTCTGTTTCTGCTGCAAAGCCGACTAAAAGCTGGTGTTCTTTTCGCTCTCCAAGCGTGCGTAAAATATCTGTTGTTCTCTCTAGCTCTAATACTGCTTCACCAGGCTGCTTTTTCATCTTTTGATCAAACACATACTTTGGTCGGTAATCTGCCACTGCGGCTGATTTAATGACAACATCTGCTTCATGATAGCGCTGCATAACAGCTTCAAGCATCTGCTGCGCACTTTCAATTTGAACAACCTGCACCCCTTTTGGATACTCTAAATTCGTCGGTCCCGTTACAAGTGTTACCGATGCACCTAACTTAGCAGCTTGTTCTGCAAGAGCATAGCCCATTTTCCCAGTAGAGCGATTGGTGAAAAATCGGACGGGATCAACGCGTTCTACCGTAGGTCCTGCTGTAACCAATACATTGATACCGTCAAAGATTTTTTGTGTATCTGATACTTTGGAAAAATAAGAGCCGATTAGTGAAACAATTGTTTCTGGCTCTTCAAGACGACCTTTTCCTACATAACCGCATGCCAAATACCCTTCTCCTGGTTCTACAAAAGAGTAACCAAATGATGAAAGAGTGCTCATATTTTTTTTAACAGCGGGATGATCGTACATATGAACATTCATTGCAGGCGCAATCCACACAGGTGCAGTAGAAGCCAGCAGCGTTGTGGAAATCATATCATCTGCAAGACCATTTGCTATTTTCCCTATCATATTAGCCGTAGCAGGAGCCACTAAAATTAAATCGGGCCAATCGGCTAAATCAATATGTGCAATCACAGATGGATCTTTTTCATCAAACGTATCTGTATAAACTGGGTTTCGAGACAGAGCTTGAAACGTAAGCGGCGTTACGAACTCGCGTGCTGAAGCAGTCATCATTACTTTAACTTCCGCTCCTGCTTGTACTAATTTACTTGTTAAAGCTACGGCTTTATATACGGCGATTCCGCCGCTAACACATAATAAAATTCGTTTTCCCTTCATCATTATGCCCCCATCTATTTATCCCGCTCAACCAGCATCCGCTTGTTTACTCGGGTAACTATCTAAAGCTTTTCAATTCAATTATTATACCATTTTTGTAGTGAGACATTCACTATCCTGCTTGAATACAAACAAAAGCATCAAAAAAATAACAACCTATAAAGTAGGTTGTTATTTTTTCACTTACTGATGTTTAGAATCTTCTTCTGCTACACCTTGCTTATAGCTTAATTGTTCAGCATTAATTTCTTCTAAAGCACAGCCTACAAACTTATAAGAAACCGGCTTTTCAATCGGCGTATCATTGTGAAGCTGTAATTGACGAGCGCGTTTTGCAGCTACTGTCACAAGCGTGTACTTAGAATCTAATTTTTCCATTAGGGAATCAATTGATGGATAAAGCATGTTTATTCTACCTCCAGCATTCTTTTATAGCGCGCAGAAATACGATCACGACGGCAGTGTTCAGCCGTTACGATAGCACGGATGCGAGCACAAGCATTTTCTACTTTGTCATTTTCTACAACATAATCGTAGGCGTCCATAAGTTCAATTTCTTCTTTTGCCACGCGCATACGGTTATTGATTAAGTCTTCTGTTTCAGTACCGCGGTTTACGATACGACTTTTAAGCTCTGATAAACTCGGCGGTGCCAAGAAGATGAACAAACCTTCTGGAAATGCTTCTTTCACTTGAAGAGCACCTTGCACTTCAATTTCTAGAAATACGTCTTTTCCTTCAGATAACGTTTGTTCTACATAATCAACCGGGGTACCGTAGTAGTTGCCTACGTATTCAGCCCACTCTAATAATTTCTTGTTTTCAATCATGCGCTCAAACTCTTCGCGTGGTTTGAAGAAATAGTCAACGCCGTCTACTTCACCTTCGCGGGGCTTCCTTGTTGTTGCAGAGATAGAATACTGCAATTTAATGTCTTCTTGCTCAAACAATGCTTTTCGTACCGTTCCTTTTCCAACACCTGATGGTCCGGAAAGAACAATTAATAAACCTCTTTCAATCATCGGTTCAAGTGACCTACCCTTCTAATAATTCTTCTTTGTTTATAAGTCGCTGCGACACAGTTTCTGGCTGTACAGGAGCTAAAATAACATGATCGCTATCCATAACAATAACAGATCGTGTTTTACGTCCTTGCGTTGCATCTATTAAAGAGCCTCGATCTTTTGCATCTTGAATAATGCGTTTGATTGGAGCTGATTCAGGATGAACGACAGAGATTATACGATTAGAAGAAATAAAATTTCCAAATCCAACGTTCACTAATTTACCGCTCATAAGAAGCCTCCTGCTATACCAATATAATCTTTATCTTACACGAAGGCTATTCAATATTTTGAACCTGCTCTTTTATGCGTTCTAGTTGTGCTTTCATACTAATAACATACTGAGCAATAGTACCATTATTTGCCTTCGCACCGATTGTATTCATTTCACGATTCAGCTCTTGAACAAGAAAATCCAGCTTGCGTCCTACTGAATCAGGTGTATTTAATGCTTGAATAAATTGTGAAACATGACTTTGAATTCGCGTAAGTTCTTCGCTAATATCTGCTTTTTCAGCAAAAATAGCTACTTCAGTCAGCACTCGCTGCTCATCGAAAGTACCTTCTAAATAGTCGCTCAGCTTTCTTTTAATACGCTCGCGATATTGTTCAGCAACTTCAGGAGCAAGCTGTGTAATTTTTTCGCGAATGTCTTGAATGTCCTGTAAGTATCCCATTAAATCGTGATACAGCTCTGATCCCTCTCGTTTCCGCATATCCACTAACTGATGAACAGCAGCTTCAACGGCTTCAAAGATTGCACCATGAATACTCGTCTGATCAGCTTCTTCTTCATAAGTTGTCATCACTTCAGGCATGTGTAAAATGTCTTGAATTTGAACAGATTGTGACAGCCCGTGCTTTTCTTTTACTTGCTGCAACGCATTCATGTATTCATCAAGCAGCTGCCAATCCGTCTGCAGTTTCTTTTTTGCCATTTCTTCACCTGAAATAGTAACAAATACTTCTACTCTACCACGTTTTATGTATGTTTGAACGATTTTTTTTATTTTATCTTCAATTTCAATTAATTGTCTTGGCATACGGATAACAATTTCACAAAAACGATGATTAACAGACTTCATTTCCACTGTTACTGATCGATTTTCCACTTCCGCTTTTCCGCGGCCAAAACCAGTCATACTTTTTATCATTATCATCACATCCACTATGTACATCTTACATAAAAAGTATCGTAAAAGAAAGTGTTAGCAAAAAAAAGAAATCTCTCTTCTTTATTCAACCTGTAAAGGCTGCCTTCATGAGTTTTCTCATTTGGGACAGCCTGTATTAAAGTATAGCACAATTTATGAAGGTTTTCTTGTTAAAAGTGAACCAGCAAGTAAAAAAGTTGGAAGGCTTGCAAGTCCTAAGATAACGAGCCATTCCCGCGGTGCAATGGCCATTGTATGGAAAATAGGCTGCAGCGGCGGATAGTAGATGGCCACCAGCATAAGGATAATAGATGAAATAACAGCCCCTACAAGATATAAGTTCTGAAATGGATTCCGATCAAAAATTGATTTTTCACTTCGGCAGTCAAATACGTGAATAAGCTGTGCCATGACAAGCGTGGCAAATGCAATCGTCTGAGCATACTGCAACCGATCTGGGTCATTGTCGTAAACAATCATAAACGCAGCAAGTGTAGCAGCTCCAATTAAAAATCCACGGCTGACTACTTTCCATCCCAATCCTCTTGCAAAAATACCTTCGCGCGGATGCCTTGGATGGCGCTTCATCACGTTGTCCTCTGGCTGGTCTAAGCCAAGAGCCATCGCAGGCAAACCGTCTGTTACTAAGTTTACCCATAGTATCTGAATGGGCACTAGCGGAAGCGGAAGTGCTAAAATCATCGCAAAGAGCATAACTAAAATTTCTCCTACATTTGATGCAAGCAAGTAACGGATAAACTTCCGAATATTTTCATAGATATTTCGCCCTTCTTTGATCGCTGATTTAATAGTGGCAAAATTATCATCAAGCAAAACGAGTGAAGACGCTTCTTTTGCTACGTCTGTCCCGGTGATGCCCATCGCAATGCCTATGTCTGCTGCTTTAATAGCCGGTGCGTCATTTACGCCGTCGCCCGTCATGGCTACAATGTGATCTTTTGCTTGAAGAGCTTTAACAATTTTAAGCTTATGCTCAGGTGATACCCTTGCATATACATAAACATCATCTACTACTTCTTCTAGCTCTTCCTGCGTCATTTTGGATAAATCCGTTCCTTCCAAGACTTGACCGTTTTTCGGTAAAATTCCGAGCTGTTTTGCAATCGCCTGTGCTGTAATAACGTGGTCACCTGTAATCATAACGGTTTTGATGCCTGCGTCTCGGCATTCTTTGACCGCTTGCTTGACCTCTGGTCTTGGCGGATCAATCATTCCTTGAAGCCCGAGGAAAGTCAGGTCTTTTTCTGCTTCCTTCTCTGTATGAACGCTCTCATGTTCTCCTAACGGTCGATATGCAATAGCAATGGTTCGAAGCGCTTGGCTAGCTAAGTGATCAATCGCTCCTTTTACTTCATTATGAACCGTTACCGACAGCGTTTGTTGTCTGCTTTCCCACAAAATATTTTTGCTGTTTATAAGCAGCACATCCGGAGCACCTTTTGTTATCACATAGCGTTTATGAGATGCGTCTTCAATGACTACACTCATCATTTTACGCGTTGAATCAAATGGAAACTCTTCAATAATCGTAAACTGCTTTTGAATATTTTCTTTTGTCAGCCCCGCTTTCATCGCGGCAACAAGCAAAGCCGCTTCAGTAGGATCCCCGTCGATAACATATTCTTTATCTTTTCTCGAGATGGACGTTTGATTGCAAAGCAGACCAAACACCAAAAGCTGCTGAAGCGGTTTTTCACTCCGTGTATCAACTTCTCTTTCCTCTCGTGAAAATACGCCCGTAGGTTCATACCCTGTCCCTGATACTCTCCACGTCATTCCTCCCGACCAGAGGTGGGTAACCGTCATTTTATTTTGCGTTAATGTGCCCGTTTTGTCTGAGCAAATGACTGACGCGCATCCTAGTGTCTCAACAGCAGGAAGTTTGCGAACAATGGATCTTTGCTTAATCATGCGCTGTACACCAAGAGATAGCGCCACGGTTACGATGGCAGGAAGACCTTCGGGTATGGCAGCAACAGCTAAGGAAACTCCCGCTAAGAACATACTGTATAAATCATGCCCTTGCAGCACACCAATCCCAACAACTAATACAGTAAGTGCAAGAGCTACAACAATTAAAATTTTGCCCAATTGCTCTAACTTCCGTTGAAGAGGAGTAATCATGGCTTCAGCATTTTGAAGTAAATCAGCAATTTGCCCCATTGCTGTTTTCATTCCAATCCCTACAACGATACCTGTTCCGCTTCCTCTGGTTACAAGGGTACCCATAAACGCCATATTGTCCTGATCTCCAAGCGGCACTTCATCTCCTGACAATGCTTTTATTTGCTTACCAACAGGCAAAGACTCTCCCGTAAGCGCTGATTCTTCAATTTCTAGACTTTTGGCTTCCATAATCCGAAGGTCAGCTCCAATACGGTCTCCGCTCGAAAACTTTACAACGTCTCCTACTACCAGCTCTTTAGATGGTAACTTAACCCATTTCCCTTCACGCATGGCTGCTACTTGAGGAGCCGAAAGCTCTTTTAATGCATGAAGAGATTTCTCTGCTTTTCTTTCTTGGAAGAACCCGAGAAATCCATTAATTACCACAATAGCAATGATAGCAATTGCATCGATGTATTCTCCTAAAAGCCCTGAAATAAGCGTGGCAGCTAGTAAAACCAGTACCATAAAATCTTTAAACTGCTCTAGAAACACAAGAATGGCTGGTTTTTTCTCTCCTTCAGTCAATTCATTAAACCCTTGTTGCTGCTGACGTGCTTTTACTTCTTTGTGTGTAAGACCATGCTGCCTGTCTGTTTTTGTTACTTCTACTATTGCTTTTTCACCTAATTCATACCATTTCATTGCATCTTTTCACACCCTTTTATTTGTAAATGCACCTATTAGATTGTTACAATCTTATATCGTATGCTTATTCAGACTCGTCCTAAAAAATGCTATACTTTTCTATAGGACAATTTTCAATTACTTAAGGATGTGAGCACTGTGTCATTTGATGGTATTTTTACATATGGCATTTTACAAGAATTATCTGAGACCTTGGTTTCAGGACGAATTTCAAAAATATATCAGCCGTTTCCAAACGAGTTGATTTTACAAGTACGCGCTAAAGGTGAAAACCGCAAACTTTTAATCTCAGCTCACCCTAACTATTCACGCGTTCATTTTACAAATGAGCCCTATGAAAATCCATCTGAGCCTCCTATGTTTTGTATGCTTCTTCGCAAGCATTTAGAAGGAAGCATTATTGAACAAGTGTATCAGCTTGGATTAGACCGCATTTTAGTCATTGAAACAAAAGGACGAAATGAAATTGGCGACGTGACGTACAAGCAGCTTATTATTGAAATCATGGGAAGACATAGTAATGTTGTACTTGTAGATAAAGAAAAACAAACGATTATCGACAGTATTAAGCATGTTCCAATGGCCTTGAACAGGCATCGTACGCTTCTACCCGGAGCTCCTTACGTACTGCCTCCTAGCCAAGATAAGCTTCATCCATTTGAAGCGGACGAGGAAACCGTGGTTAAAAAAATTGATTTTAATAGCGGAAAGCTAGCCAGTCAGCTAGTGCAGACCTTCTCAGGGCTTTCTCCTTTAATTGCAAATGAAGTAGTGTTTCGCTCTGGCTTAGCGAATCGTTCTACCCTTCCAAAATCATTCGTCGAAACCATGACGCTGATCAAAGAAGGTCAGTTTACACCGACTCTGACAACCGTTAATCAAAAAGACTATTTTTATTTACTCGAATTAACGCATTTAGAGGGTACGAAAAAAACGTATGCAACTATCAGCGAGCTTCTTGACCGCTATTACTACGGGAAAGCAGAGCGAGATCGTGTAAAGCAGCAAGCGCATGATTTGGTACAGTTTATTTCCACCGAGAAAAAGAAAAATGAGAAAAAAATAAAAAAACTTGAGCAAACGCTGCAAAATGCAGAAAAAGCATCTGATTACCAGCTAGCCGGTGAACTCCTTACGGCAAATTTACACCTTGTCAAAAAAGGAGATGCGAAAGTGGATGTTATTAATTATTACGATGAAAATAGCGGTACACTTACGATTTCATTAGATCCGCAAAAATCACCGTCTCAAAATGCTCAAAGCTATTTTACAAAGTATCAAAAAGCGAAAAATTCCGTTTCGATTGTAATCGAACAGATTGAAAAAGCAAACGAAGAAGTACAGTATTTTGAATCACTTATTCAGCAAATGGATACTGCTACTCACAAAGACATTGCCGAGATTCGCGAAGAGCTTGTGGAAGAAGGATATTTGCGCAACCGTCAGCAAAAGCAAGCAAAAAAACAAAAAAACACCACGCCTACACTTGAACAATACGTTTCAAGCGACGGCACGACGATTTTAGTTGGAAAAAACAATAAGCAAAATGAGTATTTAACAAATCGCCTTGCTGCTCGTGATGACGTTTGGTTTCATACGAAAGATATACCGGGTTCTCACGTTGTTATCCGCAGCCAAGAGCCTTCAGAAGAAACAATTTTAGAAGCGGCTCACCTTGCTGCTTACTTTAGTAAAGCCAAGAATTCAAGTTCGGTACCAGTGGACTATACAAAAATTCGCCACGTAAAAAAACCAAGCGGTGCTAAACCTGGTTTTGTGACGTACGATAATCAGCAAACGGTGTACGTAACGCCTAGCGAAGAACTTGTACTGAAGCTGCGCCAGTCATAACAAAAACCCCCTTTCTATATAGGGGGTTTTTAGTTTAGTTCATCCATGAAGGATCTGAAGGATTTTCACGCCATTTAAATAGCTTTTCCATCGCTTCTTCTTCAATGTATCCCGCTTCGTTTGCCGCCTCTACTAGCGTAGAGTAGTCTGTTAAAGAATAAACTTGAAGTTCTTTTTCTTTAAACAGCTGACGCGCTTTTTCCAGCTCATATGTAAAGATAGAAACAACTCCCAGTACTTCACAACCCTGCGCTTTTAATGCATCGACTGCGGTAAATACACTTCCGCCAGTTGAAATCAAATCTTCAATCACAACTACTTTTTGACCTTTTGTTACTTTTCCTTCAATTTGATTTCCTTGGCCATGTTCTTTTGCTTTGCTTCGCACATAGCACATTGGAAGCTCTAGCGCTTCACTTACCCATGCTGCATGAGGAATACCAGCTGTAGCTGTACCAGCAATCACTTCTGCATTGGCAAAATACGTTTTAATTAAATGCTGCAGACCTTTTGCAATTTCTTTTCGCACTTTTGGGTAGCTAAGCGTTAGACGGTTGTCACAATAAATAGGCGACTTAATTCCAGAGGCCCACGTAAACGGATCGTTCGGTTGAAGGCTTACTGCCTCAATATCAATTAATTGTTTTGCAATTTCTTTTCGTAGTTTTGTCATCGCGTAATACGCTCCCCTTTCCACTGCTGTAACATCTCATAATATGCTTTAAGCGGGTCTTTTGCTTTAGTAATAGAACGTCCAACCACAATGGCACTTGAGCCATATTCTCTCGCTAGCTGAGGCGTTGCTACGCGGACTTGGTCATCTACTGAATCTGCGCCCATACGAATACCCGGCGTTACGGTCAAAAAGTCCTCTCCTGCTGCTTTTCGAATCGAAGGCACTTCATGAGTAGAACATACAACGCCGTCTAGTCCGCTTTTTTTAGCAAGCGCTGCATAATGCGTAACCACTTCTTGCATCGAGTGCGTAATCAGCTGCTGCTCTTTTAGCATTTCATCCGATGTACTTGTTAGCTGAGTAACCGCAATACAATCCGGACGTTTTTTGCCAGCAGCGGTTCCTAAGTCAAGTCCTTCAACGGCTGCTTGCATCATATTCGTTCCGCCGGCTGCGTGAACGTTAACCAAATCCACTTCAAGAGAAGCCAAAGACTTCATTCCTTGCTTTACCGTGTTTGGAATATCGTGAAGCTTTAAGTCTAAAAAGATCTGGTGGTTTTGCTCTTTTAATGCAGAAATAATGGATAGCCCTTCTTTATAAAACAGTTCCATGCCTACTTTCACAAATAATGATTCTTGTTGAAAAGGCATTAAAAACTGCTGTACATCGTTAATTGATGAAAAATCAAGAGCAATGATTAACGGTTGCTTCACGCTTTTTCCAGCTCCTTCCGATACATTCTGAAACATGCTCGTATCCTAATGATGTTAATAGCCTTGGCAATTCGTCAATGATGGTTGGGCATACATACGGATCGACAAAGTTTGCTGTACCAACCGCTACGGCACTTGCACCTGCATATAAAAATTCAAGTGCATCTTCAGCAGTCGTCACTCCGCCCATACCGATAATTGGAATGTTTACTTTTTGGCTCACTTCATACACCATTCGAATCGCTACCGGTTTAATTGAAGGTCCTGACAGTCCGCCTGTGCCGTTCGCTAAAACCGGCTGAGCTGTTTTCAAATCCAGACGCATCCCGAGAAGCGTATTGATCATCGTTAAGCCATCCGCGCCAGCTTCTTCAACAGCCATTGCCATGTCTACAATATTGGATACGTTTGGTGATAGTTTAACATAAACTGGAACATTTGAAACATCTTTTACCGCTTTTGTTAAACGAGCGGCGATGACAGGATCTACGCCAAACGCAATTCCGCCTTCCTTTACGTTAGGACATGAAATATTCAATTCAAGTGCTTTCACATTTGATACGGTTGAAATTTCTTTTGCCACGTGCACATATTCTTCAATTGAAGCACCGGCTACGTTCGCGATAATCGGCACATCATATTGCTGAAGCCAAACGAGCTCTTCATTCATTACTTTTTCTAGCCCAGGATTTTGTAATCCAATCGCATTTAACATTCCTGCAGATGTTTCCGCTACGCGAGGAGTTGGATTGCCAAAACGAGTTTCAGCAGTAGTCGCTTTAATCATAATGGCTCCAAGTGCATCAAGTGAATAAAATTGAGCATACTCACGCCCAAATCCAAAGCAGCCGGATGCTGGCATAATTGGATTTTTCAAATCTAACCCTGGTAATGTCGTTTTTAGCATACTCATAGAAGCACCTCCCCTGCTTGAAAGACGGGACCGTCGCTGCAGATTTTTTTATACGCCGTAGAATCATCACTTTCCCTGCATACACATGCAAAGCAAGCGCCGATTCCACAGCCCATTCTTTCTTCTAAAGAAATGTAAAGCGGCTTGTTTGTATAATTATTTTCTAGTGCTTTTAACATCGGAGTTGGACCGCATGAAAACATAACGTCATATGAAAACTGATGCTCGTCAATCACCGTTGTGACAAAACCTTTTGTTCCGTAAGAGCCGTCTACCGTTGCAATATATGTTTCTCCTAAAGCTAAAAACTCTCGTTCATAAAATACGTCTGCTTTTGATTGAAAACCCAGGACGTGGATAACCTGCACGCCTTTTTCACGAAGTCTTTTTGAAAGCTCATAGAGCGGAGGCACTCCAATGCCTCCCCCTACTAATAAAGCCGTTTGACCTGACTCTATTGCATCTAATGGAAAACCGTGGCCAAGGGGACCTAACACGTCAATCGACTGTCCGGCTTGTTTTTCAGCCAGCAGCGATGTTCCCGCTCCTTCTGCACGGTAAATCATCGTAAATTGTTCGTGCGTTTGATCAATTTCTGCAATACTGATTGGTCTGCGAAGCAGTGGCAAATAGTCGTTGTTGACGCGGATATGCACAAACTGCCCCGGCTCATTCATGAAACGAACAAGCTCGCCTTGAAGGGTTAATTCATATACATTGTGTGTTAACGGTCGCTGACTGACGACTTGCATCATTTCATGTTTGATCATACGGTTGTCACCTCTTTGGTTGGACGAACTTTTTTCATTGGCGTTGTATGGAAGCTGATCGTTTCAAGCACTCTTAAAATCGCTTCTGCTGTATCAAGTGATGTTAAGCAAGGTACGCCATTTTCAACTGCTTCACGGCGAATTTTAAATCCGTCACGCGCAGGCTGTTTTCCTTTTGTTAGCGTGTTGATGACCAGCTGGGCTTCACCTTTTCGTATCACATCTAAAAGATTGTGATCTTCATGATGAATTTTATTTACTATTTTTACGCGAATGTCTTCTTTTGTAAACGTTGAAGCTGTTCCTTCCGTTGCAATCACCTGGTAGCCAATATTAGCAAAGCGCTTTGCTAACGCTGTTGCCTCTTCCTTATCTTTATCCGCTACTGTCATAAGTACTGAACCGTACGGCTTAATGGACATACCTGACGCAATTAGTCCTTTATATAATGCTTTTTCGTACGTTGAATCTTGCCCCATTACTTCTCCAGTAGATTTCATTTCAGGTCCAAGCGTAATATCTACGCGGCGCAGCTTTGCAAATGAGAAGACCGGCACTTTTACGTAGACGCCTTCTTCTTCAGGGTGCATGCCTGATTCATAGCCAAGATCTTTTAAACTTGTTCCTAAAATTACTTTTGTTGCCACATTCGCCATCGGAATACGCGTGATTTTACTTAAGAACGGCACCGTACGGCTTGAACGAGGATTTACTTCAAGAACAAACACTTCTCCTTTTGATAAGACGAACTGAATGTTAAGCAGGCCAATAATGTTTAAGCCTTTTGCAATTCGTGTTGTGTAATCAATGATCGTATCTTTTACGTCCTGTGACAGAGTTTGCGGTGGGTATACAGCGATGGAGTCGCCTGAGTGGACACCCGCGCGCTCTACATGCTCCATGATTCCTGGAATAACCACTGTTTCACCGTCTGAAATGGCATCGACTTCAATTTCTTTTCCTGTTAAGTAGCGGTCGATTAATACAGGATGATCAGCGTGTACTTTTACCGCGTGTTTCATATAATGAAGCAGCTCTTCTTCTTTATACACAATTTCCATCGCGCGTCCGCCCAGTACGTATGAAGGACGTACAAGCACCGGATAACCAATTTCTTTTGCGACAACCACTGCTTCTTCAACTGAAGTAACCGTCTTTCCAAGCGGCTGAGGTACTTCTAAACGCGCTAGCGTCGCTTCGAATTTTTTACGGTCTTCCGCTGCATCTAAGCTTTCAAGCGACGTACCTAAGATCTTGACCCCTCTTGCTTCTAGCTCATCCGCTAAGTTGATTGCTGTTTGACCACCGAACTGTACAACCACACCTTCTGGTTTTTCTAAATCGATGATATGCATCACATCTTCAATCGTCAGCGGCTCGAAGTATAATTTATCTGAAATACTGAAGTCAGTTGACACTGTTTCTGGATTGTTATTGACAATAATCGCTTCGTATCCAGCTTCTTTAATCGCCCACACCGAGTGAACCGTTGCATAGTCAAACTCAATTCCTTGCCCGATGCGGATCGGACCTGACCCTAACACTACAACGCTTTTACGATCTGTAACAATCGATTCATTTTCATCTTCAAACGTACCGTAGAAATATGGTGTTGTAGATTCAAATTCTGCTGCACATGTATCTACCGTTTTGTATACTGGCATCACGCCGTTTTGTTTGCGGAAGTCGTATACTTCACGCTCTGTTTGATTCCATAGCTTAGCAATCGTGCAGTCTGCAAATCCCATTTCTTTTGCTTCCTGTAAAACTTCTACATTATGAATCTCTTCTTTTAACACATTTTCAAAAGCAATCACTTTTTCAAGTTTTACTAAGAAGAAAAGATCGATTTTGCTCCACTCGTGAATTTGCTGAATCGTTACGCCGCGGCGAATGGCTTCTGCGACGTAGAATAATCGCTCATCGCCAGCTTTGCGAATACGTTTTTCAATAATGGCATCATCAAATTCATGCGCATCTTTTAACTCTAAGTGATGAACGTTTGACTCAAGTGAGCGTACGGCTTTTAAAATTGACTCTTCGAACGTGCGGCCAATTGCCATTACTTCCCCTGTTGCCTTCATCTGTGTACCTAGTTTACGGTTAGCTGATTCAAATTTATCAAACGGCCAGCGTGGAATTTTAGATACGATGTAATCTAGTGCAGGTTCGAAACATGCGTATGTCTTCCCAGTTACCGGGTTCATCATTTCATCTAATGTTAACCCTACCGCAATTTTTGCGGCTAATTTTGCAATTGGATACCCTGTTGCTTTTGATGCTAAGGCCGACGAACGGCTTACACGAGGGTTTACTTCAATTACGTAATACTGGAAGCTTTCTGGGTCTAGTGCTAGCTGAACGTTACATCCGCCTTCGATTTTAAGCGCTCGGATAATTGTTAGTGACGCATTTCTAAGCAGCTGATACTCACGGTCGCTTAGCGTTTGGCTTGGTGCTACAACAATTGAATCTCCCGTATGAATACCGACCGGGTCAAAGTTTTCCATATTACATACTACAATCGCATTATCGTTTGCATCGCGCATTACTTCATATTCAATTTCTTTAAAGCCTGCAATGCTTTTCTCAAGTAAGCACTGTGTTACAGGACTGTGTTTTAACCCACTTGTTACAATTTCAATCAGCTCTTGCTCGTTGTTACAAATTCCGCCTCCCGTACCGCCAAGCGTATAAGCAGGACGCACGATTACCGGATAGTTTACTTGTTCAACAAACGCATACGCTTCGTCTAGTGAATGAATGATTTCACTTGCTGGGACAGGCTGATTTAGTTCATTCATTAATGAACGGAACTGCTCACGGTCTTCAGCTTGTTCAATCGCTGATAATTTTGTCCCGAGAATTTCTACGTTAAATTCTTCTAAAATGCCCGTTTCGTGTAATTCTACCGCTAAGTTCAGTCCCGTTTGACCGCCAAGCGTTGGAAGCAGTGCATCCGGGCGTTCTTTACGAATAATTGAGCTTACAAATTCAACCGTTAGAGGTTCAATATATACTTTGTCTGCCATTTCTGAATCTGTCATGATTGTTGCAGGATTGGAGTTCACAAGAATAACTTTGTATCCTTCTTCTTTTAACGCAATACATGCTTGCGCTCCTGCATAGTCAAACTCTGCCGCCTGTCCAATGACGATTGGTCCTGATCCGATTACGAGAATTGTGTTAATATCTTGACGTTTTGGCATTAGCAATTACCTACTTTCTGATTGTTTTTCATAAGATCCATAAATTCGTTGAACAATCCGTTTGCATCTTCAGGTCCCGGTGATGCTTCAGGGTGATACTGAACCGTAAATGCCGGATATTCTTTATGCTTTACTCCTTCAACTGTTCCATCGTTAAGCGCAACGTGCGTCACTTCTAATGGCGTGTTGACAAGAGATGGCTCACACACTGTATAGCCGTGGTTTTGAGATGTAAGAGCTACTTTATTGGTTTTTAGATCCTTTACAGGATGGTTGGATCCACGATGACCAAATTTCATTTTTTCTGTATCTGCTCCGCATGCTAGGGCAAACAGCTGATGTCCTAAACAAATTCCGAAAAGCGGAACCTTCCCTAAAACCCCTTGAATCATCTCGATTGCTTCAGGTACGTCTTTTGGGTCTCCAGGTCCGTTGCTTAACATAATGCCATCTGGATTTAATTGAAGAATTTCTTGCGCAGTTACGTTATAAGGAACCACAATCACGTCGCATTGACGAGCTGTTAATTCACGTAAAATTCCGTGTTTCATTCCAAAGTCAACGAGTACCACTTTTTTACCTCTGCCTGGGCTTGGGTAAGGCTTCACCGTTGATACTTTTTTAACTGAATCAGTCGGAAGTTCATGATTTTGAAGCTGTGCTACCACTTCTTCTACATTGACTTCCATGCTGCACACGCGTCCACGAAGCGCACCGTGCTGACGAATTTTTCGCGTTAATTTTCGCGTGTCGATTCCAGCTAATCCTGGAATATCTTTTTGTTTTAAAAATTCATCTACTGATAGTTCGCTTCTGAAGTTTGAAGGAGCATCACAAATTTCTTTTACAATCAAACCGTGTACAGCTGGTTCAATCGACTCAAAGTCATCGCGGTTAATACCGTAGTTTCCGATTAAAGGATATGTTAATGTCACAATTTGTGCACAGTATGATGGATCAGACAGAATTTCTTGATATCCTGTCATTCCCGTGTTGAAAACAACTTCTCCTGTCATTTCTTTGTCGCTGCCGAATCCTTTTCCGATAAATACTGTTCCATCTTCTAAAATTAGTTGACGTTGCATGCTTTAACATCCTCCCATACTCGTTTACCTTCTACTAATGTCATTACCGGCCAACCTTTGCATACCCAGTTAGCAAACGGCGTGTTTTTACCTTTGGATACAAATTCTTCTGGATTAATTGCTTTTTCTGTTTCAAGATCAATGATGGTTAAATCCGCTGTTTTTCCCACTTCAATCGTGCCATAAGGAAGATTGAATGTTTCAGCCGGCTTGTTTGTTAAATACGATACTAGCTGCTCTAGCGTCATTACTTCTTTTAATACCAAGTTTGTATAAAGAAGCGGGAAAGCTGTTTCAAGTCCCACAATTCCAAACGGCGCAAGCTCCATGCCTTCTGCTTTTTCGTCCGCTGTGTGCGGTGCGTGATCAGTGGCGATAAAATCAAGCGTTCCGTCTAATAAAGCTTCAATTAATGCCTGTTGATCATCTTTTCCTCGAAGCGGCGGATTCATTTTGAAATTCGAATCAAGTCCCGGGATATCTTCTTCATTTAGTAACAGATGATGAGGCGTTACTTCTGCAGTTACGCGAATGCCTGCTTTTTTCGCATCACGAATGGCGCGAATGGATTCTTTTGTACTTACGTGACACACATGGTAGTGACAGTTTGCTGCTTCAGCAAGCAGGACATCTCGTGCAATTTGAACGGCTTCGCAGATAGATGGGATACCGTTTAGTCCATGTTCTTTTGCAAATTTCCCGTCGTGTACGCAGCCTTTGTTAATTAAATCATTATCTTCACAGTGTGCAACGATTGCTTTGTTTAATGAAGCGGCTTTTTTCATCGCTTCTAGCATCATTCCTGTTGACTGAACCCCTACTCCATCATCTGTAAAAGCAAATGCTCCCGCTTCTTTTAAGCCTTCAAAGTCCGTTAATTCTTTTCCCAATTGACGAGTAGTAATCGATGCGTACGGTAATACGCGCACATGTGCTGTTTCTTCAATGCGCTTGTTTACCCACTCCATTTGTTCAACAGTATCAGGCACTGGACGCGTGTTCGGCATTGCAGCAATTGCTGTAAAACCGCCCTTTGCAGCTGCTAGAGTACCTGTTTCAATTGTTTCTTTCTTTTCTCCCCCTGGCTCACGCAAGTGAACGTGGACATCGATTAAACCCGGTGATAAGAAGTTCCCGCCTGCATCAATGACTTCTTCATTCTCTACGTCAATGTGTGAAGCTATTTCAGCAATTACACCATTTTCAATTTTCAGTTCGACTTTTTCAATTTTTCCTTCATTTAACCATGTAGCATTTTTGATAATTGTTGTCATTATTAAGTCCCCTTTCAATTGGTTGTAGCGCTCTTGCTAATACTGCCATGCGAATGTATACGCCATTTTGCATTTGTTTAAAAATTCTTGAGCGTTCACATTCAACGAGCTCATCTGCAATTTCGACTCCTCTGTTCACCGGAGCTGGATGAAGAATAATGCTATGTGATTTCATTTTCCGCTCTCGTTCAACGGTTAATCCGAAGCGGCTATGGTAGTTCTTTGCAAGCTCTGAAGTGTTCTCTTCATGCCTTTCAAATTGAATACGCAGTAGCATCACAACATCGACCGTTTCGATTGCTTCATCGATATCAAGATATGTACCGTGTCTGTTCTCTTCATCTTTCCATTCTTCAGGTCCCGCAAAATATACGGTCGCCCCTAGTTTTGTCAGCATTTCTGCATTCGATCTCGCTACGCGGCTATGTCGCAAATCTCCGACTATTGCGACTTTTAATCCTTTAAACGAGCCGAACTCTTGGCGAATTGTCAGTAGATCAAGCAGACACTGAGTTGGATGCTGACCGCATCCGTCTCCTGCATTAATGATGGGAATCGATACTTTTTCCTGCAGTGCTTCATAATAACGATCTTGCGGGTGGCGAATAACAACTGACTGAACACCGATTGAAGCTAATGTTTCAATCGTGTCATAAAGCGTTTCTCCTTTTTGGACGCTTGAAGTTGTTACTTCAAACGGAATTGTTGTTAATCCTAGCTGCTGTTCTGCCATTTCAAAGCTGCATCGAGTACGCGTGCTCGCTTCAAAAAATAAGTTGGCAACAAACATTTTCTCTTCCGGTTTCCATCCTTGTTTATTCGTTCGATAGTTTTCAGCGCTGTCTAAAATCTCTAGAATTTCATTTGTTTCTAGTGTTGAGACTGTCACTAAATGTTTCATATCGATTCCCTCCATTTTTGCTTTCCTCGCATTTCTTTATAAAAAACACCCTTTCTAACTTAGAAAGGGTGTAAGAAAACAAGCTTCGTCTATAACGCGCTTTTCACACACCCTTAGAAACCTCTCTGGATTTCAATTAAAAGGCGTTCTATGAAATTTTTCGTGCTGACGTTTGTTGAACGTTTTCCGCTTCTTTTATCTTCTCTTTCGGCAGAACTAGATTCAGCAGAACTCCCATGATAGCAGACAGTGCCATGCTATCAATCTTTACATGTTCTGAGATATCTAAGTGTGCTCCTCCGATTCCTAACACTAAGATAATCGAAGCAATCATTAAGTTTCGTTTTGATCCAAGATCTACCTTTGCATCCACCATCATGCGCAAGCCTGATGAAGCAATGATTCCGAATAAGAGAATTGAAATCCCACCCATGACCGGAGTTGGTATACTTGAAATAAGAGCGTTGATTTTGCCGACAAACCCGAACAAAATCGCGAAGACTGCTGCTCCTGCTATTACAAATACGCTAAGCACCTTTGTGATGGCTAACACTCCGATGTTCTCACCATATGTTGTGTTTGGCGGTCCGCCGATCAGCGCAGCAAGCATAGTGGCTACTCCGTCTCCTAAAATCGATCTGTGCAGCCCTGGCTTTTCAATATAGTTTCGATCCACAATCTTATTTAAAACAAGAATGTGTCCAATATGTTCTGAAAGTGTTACGACTGCTACAGGTACCATGATAAGCACAATCCCTAATGAAATGGACGGCGTGTATGTGACGAACGGCACGTAGAAGTGAGGTATTTCAATCCACTCTGCTTTCATTACCTTTGAAAAGTCTACCAATCCTTGTGTATAAGCGAAGATGTATCCGCCGATAATTCCCATCAGTACCGGAATCAGGCTGATAATGTTTTTAAAGAAGATTGAGCAAGCAACTGTTATCGCTAGTGTCACAAGCGCAACCATCAGGTAAGTTAAGCTGTAATTTCCTTTTGCATCGTTCATCGCCATGCCTACTGCTGTATTAGCTAATCCTAAGCCTATAACCATAATAACTGGTCCTACTACAACCGGAGGAAGCAGCTTCATAATCCAATTGATTCCTGTTCCTTTTATAATCAAAGCAACGATTCCATACACAAGTCCGGCTAAGAAACAGCCAACCATCGTTTCTTCAGGTCCAAACGAAGCTTTTGCGAAAATGATTGGCGTGATGAACGCGAACGATGAACCAAGGTAAGAAGGAATTTGACCTCTTGTAATGAGCAGGAAAGCAAGCGTTCCTACCCCGCTTGAAATCAAAGCAATTGCCGGGCTGAATCCGACTAGGAACGGCACTAACACCGTCGATCCAAACATTGCAAACAAATGCTGCAGACTCAATGTTAACCAATTTACTGCTTTTGGTTTATCATGTATATCAAGTACAAAATCTCGTTGTTGACTCATATGTTTTTCCTCCTATCACTATAAAAAAACCTCTTTACGCAGAGGCAAAGAGGTTTTCAGCATACAAGGAAGACGCTATACCGCAGTATAGTTTTCCTTGTATAGTGACCCCCCTTTTGCAGCCTCACGGGACTACTATTTAAAAGGGTATATAATTTATTTTTCGTAAATAGACACGTGGTCTTTTTCGTCTACTTCCATCAAATGTACCGCAATTTTTTCACTTTTAGCTGTCGGTACGTTTTTACCAACATAGTCTGCTCGAATCGGCAGCTCGCGGTGTCCTCTATCCACTAAAACAGCCAGCTGAATGAGTTCCGGTCGACCGATATCAATTAGTGCATCAAGTGCTGCTCGAACCGTACGGCCCGTATATAACACATCGTCTACTAAGATGACGTTCTTATTTGCAATATCTGTCGGAATATCTGATCCTTTTACGAGAGGTTCGTCATTGCTTGTCACTTTCGATAAATCATCCCGGTAAAGCGTGATGTCTAGTTCTCCGACTGGCAATGTGTTTCCTTCAATTTGTGCAATTCGTTCTGCTAAACGTTTTGCAATATAAATACCTCGCGTTTTAATCCCCACTAGCACACAATTTTCGATTCCTTTATTCTTTTCAATAATCTCATGTGCAATTCGAGTTAAAGCGCGGCGGATAGCCTGTTCGTCAAGGACGGTAGCTTTTACGTTCACTGTTTTTCACCTCAAGTTGTTGACATAAAAAAATCCTCTTGCCTTGAGGCAAGAGGATTTGGTTTTAGATATATTTCTTCAAAAAGGCTATAAGTATGCCTTTTCTGCACCGTTTCCTTCTCAGCCTCTCTGGACTGTTCTTAAAGGTTCTTATTAAGTTAATACAAGTATGCCATCACTTATGACAGTTGTCAACTTCTTTTTTCAATAAGCTCTAGCATCTCATTAAACTCTTTTGGAGCCGGTGCTTCAAATTCCATATATTCATTTGTACGAGGGTGAATAAAGCCTAATACACCTGCATGAAGTGCTTGTCCGTCAATCGGAAGCGTTTTTTTCGGTCCGTACTTCGGATCCCCGGCAAGCGGAAAGCCAATATACTTCATGTGAACGCGAATTTGGTGTGTTCGCCCCGTTTCTAGCTTACATTCGACAAGTGAAAAATCTTTAAAACGCTGTAATACAGTAAAGTGCGTCACTGCATCACGACTGTTTTCATCAGTGACCGTCATGCTTTGACGATCTTGCTTATCTCGGCCGATTGGCGCATCAATTGTACCGTGATCGTGCGCAATTACTCCGTGAACGATAGCTTTATAGCGACGCGTCACTGTTTTAGCTACAAGCTGACTAACTAGTGATTCATGAGCTAAATCATTTTTTGCAACCATAAGTAAACCGGACGTATCTTTATCAATTCGATGAACGATACCAGGGCGCATAACGCCGTTAATACCGGATAAATCTTTACAGTGAGCCATTAAGCCGTTTACAAGCGTGCCGCTATGATGACCTGGAGCTGGATGTACAACCATGCCGCGAGGTTTATTTACAACAAGCACATCTTGATCTTCATAATAAATATCTAAATCCATTTCTTCCGCTACCACATCAAGCTCCTCTAGTTCCGGCACTTCAATAATAATAGCGTCTCCTGTTTTACATTTATAGTTTCCTTTAACGGTTTTATCATTCACTTTTGCATGACCTTCTTTGATCCACTGCTGCACTTGTGAACGTGACCATTCTGCATTTACAGTCGAAAGTACTTTATCAATACGTTCTCCCGCTTGTTCTTCATTTATAACTGTTTCAATTACATTCATTCTTTGTGCTCCTTCTTCATTTTCCCTTCAAACAGCGTCATAATAAACATGATGATTACTCCGACGACAAGTGCCGAATCAGCTACGTTAAAAATCGGAAAATCATACGTAAAGATGTATGTATTTACGAAATCAACTACTTCTTTACGGACCACTCGATCAATAAAGTTTCCAATGGCGCCGCCTAACATTAATGCTAGCGCAATACCGAACCATTTATCTTGTTTTTTGAGCTTTTGAATATAAATTATTAAACCGACTACCACAACCACCGTAATGAGATAAAAGAACCACATCTGTCCTTGTAGAATACCCCACGCGGCTCCTCTGTTACGATGAGAGGTAATGTAAAGAAAGTTTTCAATTACGGTAATGCTTTGTCCATAATACATTTCTTTTACAATCATCCATTTTGTTACCTGATCAATAAGTATAACAGCTAAAGCGATAAGATAATAAAACACAAACGTTTTCCTCCCGCAATAAAATCAAACGAATCCATACTAAAGCATTTTAGCACATAATTCATTTTTTTTCTCGCTTCTCACCAGAAAACAAATAAATCTTCGTTTGTGCGGGCCGTCGGCATTACTTTTAATTTATGAATAGACATCACTTCGCCAGTTAGTTCATCAATTCCAAACGCACCAACGTCAAGCTTTGCTAGCGCGTGTTCTACATCTTTTAAATCGGCTTTAATCATTTCTATTACGTAACGTTCCTTTTCATCTATATAACCAGATTGTTCTGTAGCATATCTCAATAGGCGATCTTGTAATTCTTCTTTGATAAGAGCTAATTCCTGTCCAATGGAAAGATAATTTTCATACATGCAAACGCCTCCTGTGCTGATAAGATGAAGTATTAATGATGTTAGGTTTACCGAGTTTTCCATCGAATCTACAACACAAGTTTTTCCTAAGGCTTTGAATGCTTTATACCATTGTATTTGGGAATTTCGTACAGCAAAAAACACGCCCAAAAAGGACGTGCTTTTGTTCATTACTGCTGAACGTAGTGATTTTTCACAACATCCGCACAGCGTGTACATAAAGTTGGGTGATCTTGATCTTCGCCAACTGTTGGTGATACTACCCAGCAGCGCTCACACTTCTCACCTTCTGCTTTACTTACAACAATTGAAGCATAGCTGAATTTTTGTGCTTCAGCAGGCGCTTCACCTTCTGCTACTTCAAGATCTGAAACGATGAAGAGTTGACCTACATTTTCAGAAATAGAGGCTAACAGCTCTTTCGTATCTGCTGTTGGATACAGCGTTAATTTTGCTTCTAAAGACTTACCGATTACTTTTTCATTACGAGCTTGTTCTAGCGCTTTTAAGACTTCATCGCGAAGCTCCATGAACGCATCCCATTTCTCTACCAATTGATCTGCTCCTTCAATTTCTTGAACCTCTGGCATATCAACTAGCTGCGCGCTTTCTTCCGTTACGTTCGGAATGTGAACCCATACTTCGTCTGCTGTATGAGAAAGAATTGGAGACACTAATTTCGTTAACGATAATAACGTTTCATAAAGAACCGTTTGAATGCTGCGACGCTCTACATTATTTTCTGCTTCAATGTACAATACATCTTTTGCAAAGTCTAAGTAGAATGAACTCATATCAATTGTACAGAAATTATGCACTGCGTGATAAATGCTTGAGAATTCATATGAATCATAAGATTTTTTCACTTTATCAATTAATTTGTTCAGCTTCACAAGCATGTAGCGATCTACTTCACGAAGGTCTTCAACGGCTACAGCGTCAGTTGTTGGATTAAAGTCCGCTAGGTTTCCTAGTAAGAAACGGAACGTGTTGCGGATTTTACGATATACTTCTGCTACTTGTTTTAAAATGTTATCAGATACACGAACATCCGCTTGGTAATCTACAGAAGCTACCCATAGACGTAAAATATCCGCACCTAGTTGTTTCATTACTTTTTCTGGAATTACAACATTCCCTAATGACTTACTCATTTTGCGACCTTCACCGTCTAAAGCAAATCCGTGGCTAAGTACGCCTTTATAAGGTGCTTCACCTGTTACAGCTACACTTGTAGAAAGACTTGAATTAAACCAGCCGCGGTATTGGTCAGAACCTTCTAAATACAAATCAGCCGGACGCTGTAAGTCTTCACGCTCTTCAAGAACAGCTTGATGTGAAGAACCAGAGTCAAACCATACGTCCATGATGTCTGTTTCTTTTGTGAAACGGCCATTTGGGCTTCCTTCATGAGTAAAGCCTTCTGGAAGCAAGTCTTTTGCTTCACGCTCAAACCATACGTTTGATCCATGTTCTCTAAATAGATTTGATACGTGCTCAATTGTCTCGTCCGTAATGATTGGCTCATCATTTTCAGCATAAAATACTGGAATCGGAACGCCCCATGCACGTTGACGAGAAATACACCAGTCTCCGCGGTCACGCACCATGTTATAAAGTCGCGTTTCACCCCAAGTAGGCACCCATTCTGTTTTTTCTACTGCTTTTAATAAATCTTCACGGAAATCTTTAATAGACGCAAACCACTGTGCTGTTGCACGGAAAATTGTTGGTTTCTTCGTACGCCAGTCATGTGGATATGAGTGGGTAATGAAACTTAATTTTAACAGCGCGCCTTCTTCTTCTAGTTTGTCTGTAATCGCCTTATTCGCTTTATCATAGAATAATCCTTCAAATCCTGGTGCTTCATTCGTCATATGACCCTTACTATCAACTGGACAAAGAACTTCCAAACCATATTTTTGACCAACGATAAAGTCGTCTTCCCCGTGTCCCGGTGCTGTATGAACACAGCCAGTACCAGCATCAGTCGTTACGTGATCGCCAAGAACAACTAAAGAATCACGCTTATAGATTGGATGTTCAGCTACCACGCGTTCAAGTTCTGAACCTTTTACTGTACGAAGTGTCTTATAGTCAGCCCATTCAATTTCTTTAGCAACTGTTTCAATAAGTTCAGTTGCTACTACATATTTTGCTCCATCTGCTTCAACTACGCTGTACTGAAGCTCGGGATTGACAGCAATCCCTTGGTTAGCTGGCATTGTCCATGGTGTTGTCGTCCAAATGATGAATTTTTCATCTTGTTCAAGCACGCCTTTACCATCTTTCACATTAAACGCTACGTAAATAGAAGCTGAACGCTTGTCATAGTATTCAATTTCCGCTTCTGCTAAAGCAGATTCACTTGAAGGGGACCAGTATACAGGTTTTAATCCTTTGTAGATATAGCCTTTTTTCGCCATATCGCCAAATACTTTGATTTGCTGCGCTTCGTACTGTGGCTGAAGCGTTACATATGGATTATCCCAATCTCCGCGTACGCCTAAACGCTTGAACTGCTCACGCTGGCCGTTTACTTGTTCCCAAGCATACTGTTCGCAAAGCTTACGGAATTCAGCTACTGTCATTTCTTTGCGGTTTACTTTTTTATTTTTTGTTAAAGCCGTTTCAATTGGCAAGCCGTGTGTATCCCAGCCTGGCACATAAGGTGCGCAGAAGCCTGACATCGACTTATAGCGAACGATAAAATCTTTTAAAATTTTATTTAAGGCATGTCCCATGTGAATATCGCCATTGGCATATGGAGGTCCATCATGCAGGACGAATAGCGGACGGCCTTCCGTACGTTTTTGTACTTTTTCATAAATATTCATTTCAGCCCACTGTTCTTGCATTTTAGGCTCGCGGTTCGGTAAATTTCCACGCATAGGAAATTCAGTTTTTGGCATCAATAATGTATCTTTATATTCCATGTTTTACCCTCCAAAAAAAAACGTAAATTTCATATCTTTTTGCACCATAACAAAAAGACCTCCTCATCCCAAAAAGGGACGAGAAGGCCTCCCGCGGTACCACCCTAGTAGATTTGCTGCACGCAAATCCTCTTTGCATTCGTAACGTGAATAAACCGCCACTGCTTACTATCATCATTTCAGCAATGGTACTCTAGGGTGATTTTCACTTTTTTGTTTGTTATCGAGCTCGCACCATCCTCGATTCGCTTTGACAAACTAAAAAAGCTACTGTCCCTGTCTCCGTACTGTTTGATATGAAATTTCATCTGTTACCAAATTATATGACAACAAAACGTGAGAAGTCAAGATGATGTCTTGACTAGTCAATTTTTTCTTCTAGCGCTGGCATCTCATAATCCATCAACTGATCCCAGTCATCGCTGTTTAACATTTCAAGCTGTGCTTCAATTAACATTTTGAAACGAGTTCTAAATACTTTAGACTGCTTTTTCGTCTCCTCAATGTCCATCGCAATTTTACGAGACTTAGACAGTGCTTCATTAATAATACGGTCCGCATTTTTTTCTGCTTCTTTTATAATGAGCTTCGCTTCTTTTTCAGCGTTTCGCTTTACATCTTCCGCTGCTTCTTGAGCAATTAAAATTGATTTATTTAACGTTTCTTCGATGTTAGTAAAATGTCCAAGACGATCTGTTAATTCAGATACTCTTCCTTCTAACTCCTTTTTATCACGCATTACCAGCTCATAGTCTTTAATTACTTGGTCAAGAAACTCATTTACTTCATCTTCATCATATCCGCGAAACCCGCGATTAAACTCTTTGTTATGAATATCCAAAGGGGTTAAAGGCATCTAGGCCACCTCCGTGTTGTCTCATTACATCATTAGTAATGGTTTATTCGACATATTTTTAAAATTTCCTGCTAGTAGATTTCTTTATTTCTGCTTCCCTACAACAATTCGCCATTTTTCTTTTTTGGTTTTGCCTTCAAGTGAAACGATACGACTTCTGCCGTGGCCACGAAGCGACAAAATATCACCTTCATGACATTCAAAAGAAGGCTGTTCAATGACTTTAAAATTTACTTTTACCGCTCCATTTGCAATAAACGGCTGGACTTTTTGTCTTGATAAATTGTGAATGGTCGACAGCAAAACATCAAGCCTCATTGAAGAAACTGTATAAACGTGTTCAATCAGCTCTTCTTTTACCACATGCAGCTGCTCTCTTTGAATAGAAGAAAGTGAAACTTTGGCTTTTCCAATTGATGTTAAATTCATCTCAATATAAGAAGAAATTTCCTCTGCGGCTACAAGCTGAATATCGTCTCCCGCGACCAAAATATCGCCAAATTTTGAACGGCGCAGTCCTAAGGACATCGCCGAACCAAGAACTTGAGGATGTTCAATCGTCACAAACTTTTTAGGATAATTCAATTCGTACATATGCAACTGAAAATCTTCGCTTTCAGGCACATAGTAATCCGGATATAGCAGCGCACGCTTGCGTTCAGCAAACGGTTGTCCACCATCAAATGAAACTTGAACCTCTCCTTCAGTCCCAACAATAGCTGTCACAATCTGCTGCTCTCTTGGATCTAAAAAATCCGTTAATTTTGGGCTGTATTGATGTAGGACATCTTCTTTCCACTGAAGAACCTGGTCAATAAATCCATGTTCTTCTTGCCTAAAATGTTCATAAATAGACATATTATTACTCCTACTATTGGTATGTAAAAAAGGAATCCAGCGATTCCTTTTTAAATAAATCCAACCATACTGTGAAGTGAACGTACACCTGCTTGCGCAAATCGTAGTAAAAAGATTGCAACAAGAGGTGAAATATCAATCATGCCAATAGGCGGAATGATTTTACGAAAAGGCTCTAAGTAAGGCTCGCAAATGCTGCCAAGCAGCTGACCAAACTTAGACGCCCTTACATCGGGTACCCAAGACATCAAAATGTAAATAATCAGTGCCCATGAGTAAAGACCAATCAATTGCCCAAGAATCCCAAAAACGATGTCCAAAAACTACCACCTCTTTACGTTTGTTGTATCGTGTTCTCCCATCATATCTGAAATGCTTCCGCTTACGTCTACATTATCAGGTGTACATAAAAAGATGTCGGTTCCAATTTTTTGAATGTCCCCGCCTAAAGCATAAACTGTACCACTTAAAAAGTCGACAATTCTCACTGCTTGATCTCGTTGAATGCGCTGTAAATTAACAACTACGACTTTACGATTTTTTAAATGATCCGTAATTTCTTGTGCTTCGGCATAGACGCGAGGTTCGCAAAGCATCATTTTTGATGATTTTTGAACGCTTTGCAAGCTAATCACGTTTTGCTGCTGATTCGGCTGCTGACTAGCTTTCACTGGTCTCGACTGCTGTACAGGCTCTTCTACCGACTCTTCTTGTTCGTAATGTTCTTCTACATATTCAGTATCGTCATCAAGAGCAAAAAAACTTCTAAAGCGATTTTTCATACTCATCTTGAATTACACCTCCTTAACGTTCATTCCCAACTAGCGTGGTTCCTAGTCGAATGAATGTTGCTCCTTCTTCAATTGCAATTGCATAATCGTTTGACATTCCCATTGATAGCTCCGTACAAGGTGCATACGGGAGGTTTAGTTCTTGTATACGATCCTGCAATTTCTTTAAACCTTGAAAACAGCTGCGAAGCAAGGACTCGTCATCTGTGTGAGGAGCCATGGTCATTAATCCAACTACTTGGATATTTGTAAATGTTTCAAGAGATTGAATAAATGGAATTACCTCTTCTACAGCAAGGCCATGCTTTGATTGTTCTTCGGCAACATTAACTTGTACAAAACATTTTATACGATGTCCTGCACGTTTATCAATTTCTTTTGCTAAAGATAATCGGTCCAGTGAATGAATATAGTCAACTTTATCAATCACATTTTTTACTTTTCTTGTTTGTAAGCTTCCGATAAAATGCCAGGTCGCTTTCTCACCGATTGATTCATACTTTTCTAGAAGACCTTCATCCCTGTTTTCTCCAAGATGTAAAATGCCTGCATCCACTGCTTCTGCTGCTCGTTTTGTGGAAACGTATTTTGTTACAGCAATCAGCTCTACATCTTCTCGATTTCGATTAACTTTTTTACATGCTTCAGCAATTGTTTGTTGAACTGCTTCTAGATTTTCACTTACGCTAGCTGTCACTATGTAATTACTCCTCCTTAAAGCCTATGAAGTTAAACATGCGTCCTGTTTTCCCTTGGTCGCGGCGATGTGAGAAGAACAGGTCATCTTCACAGCTTGTACAATACGACGATGTTAAAATTCGTTGCGGCAATACGCCTGCGTTTTGAATCAGCAGCTTATTGACTTTTTTTAAATTAAGCGCGTATTGTCCAGGGCTTACTTCTTGATATCCATTTTGGCCAACTACTTCGTTTACTTGTGTAATGACGCGGTTATCGACAACATAACAGCAATCTTCAATCGAAGGGCCAATCGCCACGTAAATATCTTCAACCGGAACATTTTCTTGCTCTACCCACCGCCGAATCATATTTCCTGCAATATCTTTTACTGTTCCCTTCCACCCGGCATGAGCAAGACCAACTAAATGGTGATCAGGCGCATAGAAGTACAGCGGAACACAATCTGCATAACATAAAGCTAACAAAATATCAGATTCATTTGTATAAATGCCATCCGCTGCTTTTATGCCCTCTTCATACTTGTAGAGTCCTTTTGCACAGTCGGCTTTTGTTACTTTTTGAACAGTTGCTTCATGTACTTGTTCAGCACATACAAAGCTTTCAAAAGACATGTCTAGTTCGGCTGCTAAAATTTTTCTATTTGTAATAACATCTTCTACGTTATCGTTTACGTGAAGCCCTAGGTTAAAAGAAGCAAATGGAGGTTTACTCACGCCACCATTTTTTGTGGTGAAACCAGCAACAAGCATATCATTCTTTTCTACCCAAGGGCTCAGCCACATAAACGACTCGTGATGGCTTTTTTTTAATGGCTCAGGATTCATGTATGTGACACATCCCTTGTTTCATTTGTTCTCACATATTGTACCACAGATTGCTAGGTGCTGTTGACAAAAAACTAATTCTCTTCAGGCTGAAATGCGTCTTTATAACGTACTAAAATGACATCGGAACCAATTTTCACAATATTTTTCCATGGAATCACAATTTCATCATCTTTTCCAAAGAAGCCCAATACACGAGAGCCTCCGATAATGACGGCCTGTATTTTTCCCGTTGTTAAGTCAATATCAATATCCCCTACATTTCCAAGTTTTTTGCCATCAGCTACATTCACTACATCTTTCAGCTGAAACTCTGAAATCTTTAACATGCTCTCTCCTCCTATAGCCAACTTTATTCCTTAGCCTATATATATTTTCAAATTTTCATTTCATGAAGGAAAAGCTTATTTTTTCTCTGCCATTCTCTTTCTATAAGCATTTTGTTCACTAATTACACAGTTTTTCATCAAGAGACATTCTCAACAAGCAGCGAGAAGTCCTCATAGCAATAGGAAATCTAACATGAATATCTTTTGGTTATGTATTCATTGATACATACAAAATAAGCATCGTGTCTGTTTTTATAGACACGATGCTTATTAAGTTGAACATCAAATAAAGTGAATGGTATTGATTGTATGAACAAGAGCAGCTGCCAGTTTAGAGAGCTTTTGTTAACTTTGAATATTTTTATTCATCTGTTTAATAGCAGCTTTTTCTAAACGAGAAACCTGCGCTTGAGAAATACCAATTTCTTCAGCAACTTCCATCTGTGTTTTACCTTGGAAGAAGCGCTTTCGTAAAATTAGTTTTTCTCGCTCGTTCAATCTTCTCATACCTTCTTGCAAAGCAATTTCTTCAATCCAAGTTGAATCACGGTTGCGTTCATCGCTTAGCTGATCCATCACATAGATTGGGTCTCCGCCATCATTGTAAATAGGTTCAAATAAAGAAACCGGATCTTGGATAGCATCTAAAGCAAACACAATTTCTTCATGCGGTACTTCTAGGACTTTTGAAATTTCCTCAGCTGTAGGTTCCTTGGATGTTTCACTCATAAGCCTTTCACGAACTTGAAGAGCTTTATAAGCAATATCACGAAGGGAACGAGAAACACGGATTGGATTATTGTCACGTAAATAGCGGCGAATTTCCCCTATAATCATTGGGACAGCATATGTAGAAAACTTCACGTTTTGACTTAAATCAAAATTGTCAATGGATTTCATTAATCCAATACACCCAACCTGAAATAAGTCATCAACAAATTCTCCACGATTGTTAAAACGTTGGATCACGCTGAGTACGAGACGTAAATTTCCGCTTACTAGCTTTTCTCTTGCTGTTCCATCTCCAGCCTGCATTTGTTTAAACAACTTTCGCATTTCTTCATTTTTTAATACGGGAAGTTTCGAAGTATCTACTCCACAAATTTCTACTTTATTTCTTGTCAACTCTTTCCCTCCTAACAGGAGATGATGTTCTGAATTCAGTATCTCCTCCGGAGGAAAAAATATGCACTTTTACAATTCTGACAATTTCACGCTAAAAAAGCTGATTGTATAAGATGCTTCTCAGCCCTTATACAATCAGCTTTTTTACTTAAACCATTTTATTAAATTCTTTTCGCAGCCGTTTAATAATTCGTTTTTCGAGCCTTGAAATATAAGACTGAGAAATGCCTAGCATATCGGCTACATCTTTTTGCGTTTTTTCTTCTCCGCCGGCTAGCCCAAAGCGCAGCTCCATAATTTGCTTTTCACGATCATTTAATTGGTGCAGTGCTTTCAGCAAAAGTTTTCGATCTACATTCGCTTCTAGGTCTTTTGTGATGATATCTTCTTCGGTTCCCATCACGTCAGACAATAACAGTTCGTTTCCATCCCAATCAATATTTAACGGCTCATCAAATGAAACTTCAGATCGAATTTTATTGTTGCGGCGCAAATACATTAAAATTTCATTTTCAATACAGCGAGAGGCGTACGTCGCTAGCTTAATTTTCTTTTCAGGATTAAACGTGTTTACTGCTTTAATTAAACCGATGGTGCCGATGCTAATTAAATCCTCAATATTGATTCCCGTATTTTCAAACTTGCGGGCAATATAAACAACAAGTCGCAAATTACGCTCAATCAACAGTGAACGTGCTGCTTCATCTCCTGATGGAAGTTTCTTCAAGAGCACTTCTTCTTCATCTTTTGTTAAAGGTGGTGGAAGAGCTTCACTTCCTCCTATATAGTACACTTCATCTGTTTTTAGCTTAAGTTTAATTAATAATTTGTACCACCATAATTGAAATCGAATTCGATATGTAGCCATTGTGTATCCTCCTTTATTTGTTCACACCTTTTACGATGCGGAACTTACTTCTCCAATAACGATAAGCTTGGGATGAACAATACATTCATATTGCTTCTCCACTGAAAGCGTTGTATGACTAATACCTACTAATACTTTAGTGACTTCAATCGTGTTGGACTGATGAACCAGCCTTACCATATCTGGCTTTAGAGCAAGCAGCAGCTGATTGGCTTGGCCTACGCTTCGATAAGGGACAAAGCGGACTTTTGAATACCACTCTTGATCAATATCTTCGCTGTGTGAAAAGGATTGAACATTTTTGCTTAATTCCATTAAGCCTTCAGGCAATATTTCTTTTAAAGAATCTGCTGTAACAATCATAACCGGGGTTTTCGTCAGCGGATCTACAAGCTGATTCCCACTATCAATAAGTCCTTTCATCGACAGCGTCTGTTCGTTTAAAATAACTTCTACATCTACCAGCTGATCAAATGTAATATTTTTCATTCGCAAATCATCAACTCGTGCTTTTGAAAAATAAGATAATAGCGGAAAACCAATAAGAACAAATATCCAGCTAATAGGATCACCAAACTGTGGAGATTTCGTATCAACCATTTGATTAAGAACAAGGAACTGATCTTGAAATAAAAAGTGAACGCCCATTAACCCTCCACCCACAACAAAGGTTGCAAAATAAAACGTTAATAAATTCTCAAAGAAAAAGCGCAGTCGTTTATAACCAAACGCCATCAATACCATAAAAAACGAGAATAAAATTTTAATAGCAGGGTGAACCATAAGATGAGAAAAAGGTGTAAACATAAGAAGGACAATCAATGAACCGATAAAGCCGCCAAGCAAAAGCCGCCACCACTTGTAATTCCGTTTAAGTACAACAGCACATAACATTAGTAAGATCGTATCTAACCCAAAATTCAGCATCCATATTAAATCTAAATAGATTGGCAATGTTTATAACCTCTCCATTCTTTCTGAATTTTTCTGTTAAAAATTAGTATATAGTACATCCTATTAGAAAGTCTGTCAGTTCATGCCGAGAAACAAGCAGTATTTTTGAGGAAATCATTCGATATTTGTCACACTACTTTTAGAAAGAAAACACAAACCCTTTGAAGGCGTCATATTGACCATGTCGAATGTTTTTTATACTCTTTTTGAGTTTTCTAGATTCATTGCATAAAAAAAGACCTCTGTATAAAACAGAGGTCTTGGCTTTTTATTTTCTTAGCGTCTACGATTACGGTTTCGTAAGAATGTTGGAATATCTAGCGCATCTTCAGACTGTGGCTGAGATGGACGCGTATATTCTTGCTGTACAGGTTCTTCACGCTTTACTTCACGCTTCGGCTGTGGAGCCGGTTGCTGTGTCGATTGCTGCATGCGATTCGCCGATAACGAAGGACGACCTGGTTTTGGCTGTGATAAATCTTGGTCACTAAAGCCAGTTGCAATAACTGTAACAACAATCTCATCTTTTAGGTTTTCGTTAATAACAGATCCAAAGATCATGTTCACTTCTTGGTCAGAAGCCGAAGCAACGATATCTGCAGCTTCTTGTACTTCGTAAAGACTTAGGTTTGTACCGCCTGTGATATTCATTAATACACCTTGAGCTCCATCGATAGATGTTTCAAGAAGTGGACTTGAAATAGCTTTTTTAGCTGCTTCAGCAGCGCGGTTTTCACCAGTCGCAATACCGATACCCATAAGTGCAGATCCTTTGTTAGACATAATTGTTTTCACGTCCGCGAAGTCTAAGTTAATTAATCCAGGAACTGCGATTAAATCTGAAATACCTTGCACACCTTGTCGTAATACGTTATCCGCTTCACGGAACGCTTCTAGCATTGGCGTGTTTTTATCAACGATTTCTAATAAGCGATCATTTGGAATAACAATCAGCGTATCCACTGCTTCTTTCATTGACGCAATGCCACCTGCCGCTTGAGTAGAACGCTTACGGCCTTCAAACGTAAATGGACGAGTAACAACACCTACCGTTAGTGCTCCTAGCTCACGAGCAATTTGGGCAATGACTGGAGCTGCACCAGTTCCAGTTCCTCCACCCATACCAGCTGTTACGAAAACCATGTCTGCACCTTTTAGTGCTTCTTGTATTTGTTCCTTACTTTCTTCAGCTGCTTTTTTACCAACTTCTGGATTAGCACCTGCACCTAATCCTCTTGTTAATTTAGCGCCGATTTGCATTTTTGTTTCAGCTTTTGATAAATTTAATGCCTGTGCATCTGTATTAACTGCAATAAATTCTACACCTTGGACGCCATGTTCAATCATTCGGTTAACCGCGTTGTTACCGCCGCCTCCGACACCGATTACTTTAATCGTCGCTAATTGGTCTACACTTGTATCAAACTCCAACATGATAGTTCCTCCTAATTCTTCGAAATTACCAATCCGTAACGTTAATCAAAGAAGTATCCAAAAAACTTCTTCATTAAATTTTGGTCATTTTTCTTTTTCGGCTGCTCAGCTGATTGTTGCGGCTGCTGTGGTTTCGGGCTAGGCTTGATCATTTCTTGTTCAATCGGCTCTTCTTCCACAACTGGCGCTCCAATTTCCCGGCCTTGTATTTTAGCATTTTTGTATGCAAATTTTATTAATCCTACGCCTGTTGTATAATGCGGCTCACGTACTCCAATATAATCAGGCACTGCTATGCGCACGTTATTCTTTAAAATCACTTGAGCTAGCTCAAGAATACCAGGCATCGCTACTACTCCGCCTGTTAAAACAAATCCTCCTGGAATATCTTTGTATCCTAGGCGATTTACCTCCTGCGTAATCATATCTAAAATCTCTTCTAATCTAGCTTCAATAATATCAGAGATTTCGAGCTGATTAAACTGCTGATGCTGATCGCTTCCAATGATCGGTACACTAAATACTTCTTCTTCAGAAGCATGATCGTAGAAAGCATGTCCATGCTTTATCTTAATATTTTCCGCGTCTTCAGTCGATGTGCGAAGGCCAATCGATAAATCTTTGGTAATGTGCTCTCCGCCAACAGCTAGTACATTTGTTACTTTCAAATGTCCTTGGTCAAAGATCGCAACCGTTGTTGAACCTCCACCGATATCTACCAGTGCGACACCTAAGTTTTTTTCATCACGAGATAATGCAATTGAACCAGCGGCTAGAGGCTGTAAACAAATATCACTGATTTCTAAACCAGCTCTTTCTACACAGCGTAATAAGTTATGTAAAACCGTTCTAGATCCTGTTATGATTGTGCCTTCCATTTCTAAACGTACCCCAATCATACCTCTAGGATCGTTAATACCTTCTAAGCCATCTACAATAAATTGCTTTGGAATAACATCAATGATTTCACGATCTGGCGGGATAGACATGACTTGAGCAGCATCAATTACTCGATGAATATCTTCGTTTGTAATTTCACGATTTTCGCTTGACACGGCTACTACTCCGTGACAATCCTGTAAAAATACATGATTTCCGCTTATGCCCACTACAACCTTTTTAATTGTAATGCCTACCATTCGTTCAGCTTGTTCTACTGCTTTTCGAATAGATTGAACTGTTGCATCTATATCAACGATAGAACCTTTTTTTAGTCCGTGTGATTTAACATTCCCTACACCAATGATATTCAATGAATCGTTACTCATCTCTCCGATGATTACTTTCACACTGGATGTACCGATGTCTAAACTAACGTATATTTCATTGCTGTTCATTCTTTGGCACCTCCTTTTTCTTTCTGCACATGTCATCTTAAATAAATTAAGAAGAACAACAATATTAATTTTTTATTATATGAAAATATTCAACAAATACATCTGTTTCCCTTTTGTAAAATCAATTTTTTTCAAGTTTTTCACAGACTTTATCTCTTTCAAAGAACAAAACGTTCTTGTTTTGACTTTTTTTTAGATTTAAGCCTCAAATTCACTGAAAAAAAGCTATTTAACTACAAGTCTACACTAAGATGTACACTGAGAAAAGCGAAACTTACCTAGAACAAATATTACATTTCCATTTCACAGCAGCGGAGAAGAAAATCATATGTATGCAGAATACTTGCATGTGATTATACAATGTACAAGGGCTAGTTTGCCAGTCTCAACTCATCTATTTCCTTTAATTAACACTTATAAAAAATAATTACTGCTTGCTCTTTTTATAAGGTTTAAATGCATATCCTTCTTCTAAATCAATAATGCCTTTTTGATCATCACTCAATTTACTTGCAATAGCTGGGTAATGAACAATTTTATCAGAGAAGTTGCTAATTTTCCCGCTTACTTCACGCGTATCATTCATAAATACCTCGATGTGAAGAGGTTCTGATTTTGTCGGCGCATAGTAAATCTCAGAAATAGCCCCTTTTATGCTCTTAGGCGTTTTAGCTAATTCTTGAACCATGCTTTGTATAGCGTCTCCGTCTTTCCAGTCAATTAGCAGCGGAGCGTCGGATGACACTTTCTTAGCACTTACTTCTTTTAAAACTTTTCCATTTTCATTCACAGGGAAATATTTATTCCCCGAGGTTACATATGCAATTCTTGCGTACTCTTTTACGTCGATTACGACCTTATTAGGAAATGTTTTGTGAATGACAGCTTCCTTTACCTCAGGATTTTTTTCGACTTTTTCTTGAATTTGATCAGCATCAGCTTTCCAGTAGCTAGTTTTTTTGGACAGACCACTCGCTTTGACAATATCCTTATCACTTACATGTTTATTCCCTTGTACTTCAATGTTAGAAACATTACTCAGAGAAGATTGAGAATATACAATAAATAAAATAAGGATGAAAAAGAGTGATAAATACAAAATAAGCCGTCTATTTGCTTTTTGCTTTCGCTGTTCTTGCAGCTTCGGTACACGATCTTCTAAAACAATTAACTTACCTTTTTCCATTTTTTTCACCCTTATCCATTTGAGAAAATAAACGAGGACTTACCATCTATTTATTTCCAATCTTTGCTTCATGAGAATATCCCCATTATAGCATAGAATAAACACATAAAAGCTACCTTTTCACGCATAACCATACAGCGACGGGCTGAGTAATTAGCGACCGATAATCTCAACTTCTGTATGAATATCAATATCGAATTTCTCTTTAATTGTTTTCTTAACATGAGCAATTAAATTCAGCACGTCTGAAGCCGTTGCATCTCCTGTATTGACAATGAAGTTCGCATGCTGCTCACTAATTTGCGCACCGCCTACTGAAAAACCTTTTAAGTTGGACTTTTCAATTAAGTCTCCTGCATAATTTGGAAGCGGATTTCTAAAAATACTTCCTGCACAAGGGAAATTCCAAGGCTGTGTTTCGCGGCGATAGTCTTTATTTTTCTGCATGACCGCCACAATATCATCTTTCGTTCCCTTTTTCAAACGCAGCACAGCTTCTACACATACTCCAGGACGGTCTTTTTGTAGAATGGAATGACGATACGAAAATTGAAGCTCTTCATTTGTCAGCCACTCCAGAGTGCCATCTTCAAATAAAATCAGCGCTTTTTCGACTACATGAGACATATCAGAACCATGGGCACCTGCATTCATATAAACAGCGCCTCCCACAGATCCAGGAATTCCACTTGAAAACTCCAATCCAGACAGACCTTGTTTTGTAATAACTGTTGCAAGCTTGATGCTAGGGTATCCCCCACCTACAGTAACCGTCTCTCCATCTACTGTTAAATCATCTAATCCGGCTCCGAGCTTAATGACCACACCTTCAATTCCCTTATCAGAAACAAGAAGATTAGATCCTCGACCAATCGCTCTCCATTTCACGCCGTGTTTTTTAATCATATCCATTGTAACTTTTAAGTGATCAACAGAATCAGGTTCTACAAGCACATCTGCTGGACCACCAATTTTCATTGTTGTATGTTTTGCTAGCGGTTCATTTTCACGAACCTTTCCAATATTCGCTTCGACTAACTCTTTTACTAACGCTTCCATAAGAACCTCCTAAAACCCTCTTTGCTGTTATAAAACTTTCATGTCAATGCGCCCTTACTTCTAATGCATAAGAATAATAAGAACAGATTCATAACTAAGCAGCAGCACCTTGTAAGATACCTTTTTTCTACGAAGGCACTCTATTCTGTTGTCAATTTCATCATTTTTATTTATCGTATGACATTCACCCATAGAATGTACGTTCATCTGCTATATAAAGTAATTTTGATTGTTTTTTTATCGTTTTTCATTTAGAAGTTAAACACATGCTGACAGTCATAAAAAAACGCTACGCTCATAAGTGCACATACGTTCACCTACTCACTAAGATAAAACATTTAACCTTACACATCATACCATAGTTGGACTCAAAATTGGTTATCACAACATTACATTTTAAAAACATTTCATACAAAAATATCATCTACCTGTAAAAAATCGAAAATAAACCGCCAACAAAATCCGGCGTGCACTTGGATTTAAGATGACGGTTTACTTCAGTAGACCATTGCCTACTTGACATTATACAATTTTTTTCAATTAATAGCGAGAATATCTACTAACATTTAACAAAACTCCAACTGCTGCCAGCATGAGCGTCAGCGACGATCCGCCGTAACTTAAAAATGGAAGCGTAATTCCCGTAACAGGCATAAGACCTGTTACCACGCCTATATTGATCATGACTTGAATCGCAACCATTGAAATAATTCCTAAGGCTAAAAACGTTCCGTAAAGATCAGGTGCTCCGAGCGCTACTTTAATTCCTCTCCAAAGCAATAAGCTAAACAAAAGTAGAACAAGTGTTCCGCCGATAAAACCGAGCTCTTCTGCCAGAATAGCAAAAATAAAATCAGTTTGAGGCTCCGGCAAATAAAAGAACTTTTGTCTACTTTGCCCTAACCCTAATCCAAGCAATCCCCCCGGCCCAATTGCATAAAGAGATTGAATGATTTGAAACCCGCTTCCAAGCGGATCTTCCCAAGGATTTAAAAATGAGGTGATGCGTTTAATCCGATAAGGAGCTGATAAAACAAGCCCTACAAAACCGGCAACGCCAAGCAACCCAAGACCTGCAAAGTGACTTACCTTTGCTCCTGAAACAAAAATCATGACTAAACAAGTTCCAACAAGCACCGTTCCAGTTCCTAAATCCGGCTGCATCATAATAATGCCAAACGGTAAGAAAACCAGTAATAACGCCGGTAACATTCCTTTTCTAAAGGATGTAATTTTCTTCTGGTTTTCTGATAAATATTTCGCTAAAAATATAATCATAGCAAACTTCATAAATTCTGAAGGCTGAATCGAAAACGCTCCAACTCCTATCCAACTTTGCGACCCATTCCGTACTAGCCCTACTCCCGGAATCAATACAAGTACCAGCATAACAAAGCAAATGATTACAATTGGCTTTGCCCACGTACGCCACATCCAATAATCAATATTCATGATGACAAACATCGCGCATACACCAAGCCCTGCAAATAAGAGCTGGCGTTTAGCAAAGAAAAAAGAATCATTAAACTTGTATGTAGCCCATACCGCACTTGCACTGTATACCATGATAAGGCCGATGGTTAGCAAGGAAAGCGTAACGATTATGAGAAAAAAATCTGGGGTAGACCTTTTTGTCGACACTGTCACACACCTCTAAAAATAGATTAGGGCTAGTGTATTTTCTAGGTGTTTAGACAAGCCCTTATTTCAGTTTATGCACAGATTCAATAAAGATGTCACCACGTTCTTCAAAAGTTTTAAATTGATCCCAGCTTGCACAAGCAGGAGATAATAAAATAACATCTTCTTCATCTGAACAAGCATATGCTTCTGAAACTGCTTGTTTAACATTATCGACACGTTTTACAATTTGTATTCCCTCTTCTTTGGCTACGCGTTCAATTTTAGGAGCCGTTTCACCAAACGTAATAACAGCTTTCACATTTTTAAACTCTTCTTTTAAATCATCAAACTCATTGCCGCGATCGAGTCCGCCTGCAAGTAGAATCGTCGGCTGTGAAAAAGCGGAAAGAGCTACTTTTGTAGCAAGCATATTTGTAGCTTTAGAGTCATTATAAAACTTACGTTTGTTGATTGTCGTGACATATTGAACGCGGTGTTTAACACCAGCAAACGTTGTGAGCACGGAGTAGATAGCTTCATTTGAACAGCCGTACAGCTTCACAACGGATACAGCTGCTAAAATATTTTCTTGATTATGTTTGCCTGGCAGCACCACATCTTTTAACGACATCACTTCTTCATCTTTAAAGAAAATCGTTTCGTTTTTAATATACGCTCCTTCTGTCGTTTGAGCTGTAACAGAAAAAGGTACTTTTGTCGCTTTAATATTTGCACTAGCTTTCATCACTAGCTCATCATCCGCATTAATAACGGCAAAGTCTTCACTTGTTTGATTGTTAAAGAGATTTGCTTTCGCTTTGATATATTCCTCTTTTGTACCATGATAGTCTAAGTGAGCATCAAACAAATTCAATAATAAAGAGATTTTCGGACGGAATTTTTCAATTCCCATCAGCTGAAAAGAAGAAAGCTCCGTTACAATTACATTGTCCTTTGTTGCTTTTTGCGCCACTTCACAAGCTACTGTTCCAATATTTCCAGCAATCAACGGCTGCTTTTGATCTTCTTCTAACATTTTATAAATGAGCGTTGTTGTTGTTGTCTTCCCATTGCTTCCCGTAATTCCGATAAAAGGAGCTTCGCTAATTTCATAAGCTAATTCTACCTCTGTTAAAATCGGAATATGTCGCTTTAATGCTTCTTGCAATAGAACATTTGAATACGGAATCCCAGGGTTTTTTACAATAACATCCGCTTTGTCTAAAAGCTCAAGCGGATGATGTCCACAGACAACTTCAATGCCCGTTTTTTCTAATTCCTGTGCTGCTGCGTTCTCTTCGTACGGTTTTTGATCATTAACGACTACTTTAGCACCAAGCTGTTTAACTAACTGAGCGGCTGCTAAACCGCTCTTGGCTAATCCTAAAATAAGTACTTGTTTACCTTGATACGTATTGACTGATTTCATTTAAATCCACACCTCGATATAAATTCCAAGCATTGCAAATAATAGTCCTACAGCCCAAAAAGTCATAACTACGCGCCATTCAGACCAGCCGCTTAGCTCGTAATGGTGATGAAGCGGGCTCATTTTAAACACACGTTTTCCTGTTGTTTTGAAAGATGCGACTTGAATAATAACAGATAATGTTTCAATAACAAACACACCACCAATAATAACAAGCAAGAATTCCATTTTCATTAAGACAGCCACCGTAGCGATAGCTCCTCCTAGCGCTAAAGAACCCGTATCTCCCATAAATACTTTTGCAGGATGGGCATTAAAAACTAAAAATCCTAACACAGCTCCTACTACAGCAACTGAGAAAATAGATAGTTCAAACTGCTCTGCATTCCAGGCGAGAACTGCAAATGCACCAAAAGCAATCGCACTTGTACCAGATACAAGTCCGTCTAATCCATCCGTTAAGTTGACCGCGTTTGAAAAACCAACAAGCCAGATGATGAGGAAAACAACATAAAACCAACCTAAATCGATTGGGTCTTTAATTCCTGGAATCGTCACTTCAGTTGAAAACTCAAACTGTCTTGCAATAAAGTAAAAAATAATTGAAATGACAACCTGACCTAAAAACTTTTGTTTAGATGTTAATCCAAGGTTACGCTTTAACACTACTTTTATAAAATCATCTAAAAATCCTAATAAACCAAATCCGATTGTGACAAATAATAATAGAAACGTCTTATATGTAAGTTCTGCATATTGATTGACCATAATAAGAGTTGCCACAATAATAGATAATAAAATCATGATACCGCCCATTGTAGGTGTACCTGATTTTTTCTGGTGAGATTTCGGGCCTTCATCACGAATACTTTGACCAAACTTTAATCTTCTTAAGAAGGGAATAAAAATCGGCGACAATACAACCGTAATCAAAAAGGCTACGCCGATTGTCAATAAAATTGATTGTTCTAGCACGATGTCCCCTCCTTAACTTCCAACTCATTCCGACTCATTTTGTTCTCTACCCATTTCATTACTACTTTCGCTCCTCAATCATTTTGCGTGCTACTTCTCGATCGTCAAAATCGAATACTTTTTTACCAATAATTTGATAGGTCTCGTGCCCTTTTCCAGCAATGACAATAACATCATCTGCATGCGCTGTTTCCACTGCATAGCGAATAGCTTCTGCACGATCAGCAATCGTCACATAGTTATCTGTATCCAAACCTTCTTCCATATCTTTTAAAATAGCCAATGGATCTTCACTTCGTGGATTATCAGATGTCAAAATAGCTTGTGTACTGTATTCAGCTGCAATCCGAGCCATGATTGGTCGTTTTGTACGATCTCGATCTCCGCCACAACCAACAATAACATATATATTGCGTTTTGCGAATTCTTTTACAGTTTTTAACACGTTCTCTAAGCTGTCCGGCGTGTGGGCATAATCCACGATAACCGTAAAATCTTGCTGCGCATCAACCACTTCAAAACGCCCAGACACACCTTCTAACACTTTTATTTCCTCGACAATAACTGACAGAGGGAGACCAGATACTAAACATGCAGCCGTAGCCGCTAATACGTTGTAGACGCTAAATTTCCCAATAAGCTTCATTTCTACAGAAACCGTTTCTGTCGGTGTTGTCAAATCGAACGTTGTGCCGCTGTTTGTAATTTGAATATTCGTTGCACGAATATCACTTTCACGGTCAATACCGTACGTAATCACTGTAGCAGCCGTGTTTTTAATATATTCCTCGGTTGCCGCATCATCGACATTAAGAACAGCAAATTTAGGACGATTATGGTTATAAGCATTTCCTAACTGTGCAAATAGCAACCCTTTCGCACGACGATAATCTTCCATTGTATGATGATAGTCGAGGTGATCTTGCGTTAAGTTACTAAATACCGCCACGTCAAAGTCGCACCCGTGTACGCGTCCTAAGTCAAGCGCGTGAGATGATACTTCCATCATCGCTACTTCTACATTCTCTTCCACCATTTGATTAAATGTTTTTTGAAGAGTCAGCGATTCAGGCGTTGTGTTTTTCACATCATAAGACGTATCACCAATACGAATTTCAATCGTTCCAATTAGACCCGTCTTTTTATGCTGTGATTTAAAGATATGCTCAATTAAATGTGTAATCGTTGTTTTTCCATTTGTGCCTGTTACACCAATTAAATGCATTTTTTGTGTGGGCTGATTGTAGAAAGCATCCGCCAGCACTGCCATTGCTCGCTTTGTACTCTTCACGCGTACAACGGGCACTTCTACATCCACAGGCTTTTCTGCTAAGATTGCTACTGCCCCTTTTTCCACAGCCATCTGTGCAAAGCTATGACCATCAACCGTATAGCCGTCTATACAAATGAACAATGCTCCGGGCTTAACTTCTCTTGAATCCATTTCAATTGACGTAATATCAATATTCTGTTCAGGAAGCTGAACAAAATCATGTAAATGTGTTAGTAGTTCTCGTAAATCCATTCCTACCATGTCCTCTCTATTTGTAAAGTGAAACGTTTGTTATAAGACGCTATGGCAACTATTCTTCTTTTTCTAGCACCTAACCTATTACATTTTACAGAAAAAGAAGCCCGGAGGGAACACCCCCAAGGCTTATTTGTTGATTTCATGTTCACACGCAGCGTAACCTGCTGATTATCATGCAAGGAAGAATAATAGTTTATAGAGATTTTTATTTTCCCATATAAATTCTAACCGTTTCGCCTTCTTTAACTTTCGTTCCGGCTGCAGGAGACTGCTTGACCACTTTATCTCCTTCGCCACTCACATCTAATTTTAAATTAAGTAGCTGTTCTTGTAACTCTTTTTTTGACATTCCTACGACATTTGGTACTTTTATCATTGGTGTGTCCAGCCACGTTAACTCTTTTTCAATTTGTCCTTTACGCGGTTTAACGTCCATCACACGCAAACTGTCTTCAATCATTTTACCTACAATCGGAGCTGCTACCACTCCACCAAACTGAATGGTGCCCTTTGGATTATCAACCGCAACATACACGACAATTTCAGGGTTATCTGCTGGTGCAACACCGATAAAAGAAACGATGTGATTATTTTTTAAATACTTTCCATTTTGAGCTTTCTGCGCCGTACCCGTCTTTCCTCCAACGCGGTACCCTTCCACAAAAGCTCCTTTTCCGCTTCCTTGTGCGACTACACTTTCAAGAGCAAAACGCACTTGCTTAGACGTTTCCTCGGAAATAACTTTTCGCTTAGCAACCGGTTTATGACTGCTTACAACTTTTCCGGTAGTTGGATCCACCCACTCTTTTGCAATATAAGGTTCATAAAGTGTTCCACCGTTTACGGCTGCGGAAACAGCAGCTACTTGTTGAATAGGCGTAACGGCAACCCCTTGCCCAAAAGCTGTTGTAGCTTGTTCAACCGGCCCTACGCGCTCAAGCGGGAACAAAATTCCTTTTGCTTCCCCTTGTAAATCAATACCTGTTTTTTGACCAAAGCCAAATTCTTTAATGTATTTGAACAATTTCTCTTTTCCTAAACGTTCCCCAAGCTCCACAAAACCAGGGTTACATGAGTTCTGTACAACTTCTAAAAAAGACTGCTGTCCGTGTCCCCCTTTTTTCCAGCAGCGAAGTCTCGCTCCTCCAACTTCCGCCGCCCCATCATCGTAGAATTGATCTTTTAGTAAATCCACTTTCTTTTCTTCAAGAGCAGCTGCCAGTGTAATAATCTTAAACGTTGATCCGGGCTCATATACGCTCCAGATTGGAAGATTGCGATTATACACCTCAGGCTTCACATTTTTAAAATCCGTCGGATCAAAGCCCGGACGACTTGACATACCTAAAATTTCACCGTTTTTAGGATTCATAGCAATGGCAATCATACCATCTGGATTATAAGCTGTCTGAGCATTATCCAACTCACGCTCCATGATTGTTTGCACACGTGAATCAATGGTCAATCTCAAATCGAGCCCGTCCACAGGCGCTGTGTAGTCATCGGCTATATTGGGCATCTTTTTACCTTTAGCATCAGAATACAATTTAACTGAACCTTTTTGTCCTTTTAGCTCTTTATCATAATATAATTCAAGGCCCGTTAACCCTTGATTATCTACTCCCGCAAAGCCTAATACATGCGACAAATAACTTCCAAACGGATAGTACCGCTTCGAATCCTCAGCTATATATACGCCTTTTAAATTTAAATTTCGCACTTCATTTGCTTTCGCATGTGAAATTTTTCTTCCTTCAGGACGCAAATATACGCTAGAAGAAGCTTTTGTTATTTGTTCATATACTTTTTCTTTTGATGCTCCCAGCACTTTTGCTAACTTTTCAGCCGTAACAGCTGGATTTTCAACTTGTCTTGGCATAACTAAAACGGTCGGTGCACTTTTATTTGTAGCAAGTGCCACATCATTGCGATCTAGTATCTTTCCTCTTTCAGGTTCAAAAGGAATATTCCGACTCCATAAGTCTTTGGCTTTTTCAGTTAGCGTATCCCCAGTCAGCAACTGTACATATCCAAGCCTTGTATCAATAATCAAAAACACAATAAAACCGACAAACAAAACAATGGCTAGCCTTTTACGAACTGTGACTCCTGATACCCGCATATATTAGAACCTCCTCTGAATCGGCTCGTTCCAATATATGCTTGTACAGGATTCACTAGAACTTATTTTCTAGTCAAGTTGCTTATCGTCTTTTTTACTGTCAGATTCACTTTTTTCCGTTTCTTTTAGCTTATTTAACGTGCTTGAAAATTCTTTAGGCGTTTCAAGTTCCACTTTCAGGTACGTTCCTGCTTTTAGCGGATCTCCTGCTTTAATACTTTGACTTACAACATAACCATTTTCAAGTGCGCTAGGTCGAACGTTGACAAATTCACTAAAGCGAATAACGTCACGATGTGAAAAACCTGTTAAATCAGGCATTGTGGCTTTTCCGTTTGTCTTAATGAACACGCGTTGACCAGTGACAATGGTATCAGAAGTCGGTGATTGGCTTTCTACCGTATCTCCTTTACCTATTACAACAGGAACAAGCCCTTTTTGTTTTAAGTCTTTCACGGTACTATCAACTGATTCATTAACGTAAGATTTAAGCTTGATTTCTGAATCCACTTTCTTTTCTTTCGTTTCTTTTCCGTCTTCATCCGTTTTTTGAGGCTCCACTCCTAAATACTGCAGACTATTTTTCATCACCGGATTAAATACAGCTGTAAGCGGCGCAGTACCCGTTTCTTGAGGCGTGAGAGTTGGATTTTTAACGGCTACATAGACAAGGAGCTTTGGATCCTTAGCAGGTGCAAAGCCCATAAAGGAAATGAAATTTTTCCCGTGTCCATGCAGGTAACCTCCGGTAGGCCCAGGAATTTGAGCTGTTCCCGTCTTTCCAGCGACATCGTATCCTTCAATCGCGTAAGGTTTGCCTGTTCCATCATCAGAAGAAACAACGGTTTCTAAAATACCTAGCGTTTCGTTCGCTGCTTTTTTAGAAATAGGCTGGCCTACTACGGTAGGTTTTGTTTTCTTAATTGTTTTCTTATTTGTTTCATCGACTACTTGTTTAATCACGTAAGGCTTCATCATTTTCCCGTCATTTGCAATCGCAGTAGCCGCTTGAATTTCTTGAATAGGCGTAAAAGCAGACGCCTGTCCAAACGCAGTGGTTACGCGGTCTCTCGGGTACTTCGTCACTAACTTGCTAGAAGCTTCATTTGGCAAGTCAATTCCCGTCTTATCCATAAAGCCAAACTTGTCCAAGTATTTATACAAACGGTCGGTACCTAATTTTTCGTTGGCTAAAATGGCAACCGCTACATTTGAAGACCTTTGAATTCCTTCATTAAATGTAATAGCTCCCCAGCCGACTCCGCCGTTGTGATCGTTAATCGGAACGCTGTTTTTCGTTACTTTATAAGATCCCGACTGATAGCGGTCTTCGCCGTTATAAACGCCTGCATCAATCGCGGCTGCTAGCGTAAAGATTTTCATCGTTGAACCAAGCTCATAGCTGTTTTCAACAAACGGATTGCGATAAGAAGTGATATCACGAATATTTGGATCAAATGAAGGTCGGTTTGACATCGCCAAAATTTCACCGGTTTTCGGATTCACTACCGTTGCCATTAGCTCTTCTGGTTTATATTCTTTAGCAGCAGCTGTCATCGCATCCTCTAAAAACGTTTGAATTTTTTCATCAATCGTAAGCGTAACGCTGTCTCCGTTTTTAGGAGCTACAATTGACTCTTTTGGATCCGGAAGCTTAATTCCGTTTTTAGCAGCTTCGTATTTTACATATCCATCTTCTTCAGAAAGCTGCTTATCAAATACTTTTTCAATTCCCATTTTCCCTACGATTTTACCCGTATCATCTTTTTGTGCATATCCTAAAATACTTGAGGCAAATACACCGTTTGGATAGAAGCGCTTCGAATCGCGTAAAAACGTGATGCCCGGGAGATTTAGCTTCTCAATTTTTTGCTTTAGCACGTTATCAATATCACGTCCGCCTGGGCCAAGTTCTACTTGGAAGGTACCACGTTTAATTCCTCTTGTTAACATGCTTTCAATTTTCGATTCGTCCATCTTCAACAACGGGGCTAATTTTTGAGCCGTCTTTTCTGGGTCTACCACATGTTGCGGGTGATCTTTATCTTTTGTTTGTTTTTTATCTAAAATCGCCACAACCGTATAAGCACCCGTGTCTTGGGCGATTGCTTCTCCATTTCGATCGTAAATCGTACCGCGCTGTCCTTCAATTTTAGACGTTCGCGTATGCTGTTTTTGTGCAATTTCGGCTAAAGCTTCTCCGTCTGCTTTGCCCGTCGCTTGGATGTAAAAGAACCTGATGGCTAATACAAAAAAGAGCAATGCAAATATTAAAATTAATATTGCTGCTCCTGTACTAATATTGCTATTTTTTCTTGGCGTAGTCATCGCAATTAATCGTTAACGACTTTTACGTTATTTTCATTCAATTTTAGTCCAAGTTCTTTTGCTTTTGTCCAAATACGATCGTATGCACTTAACTCTGTTACCTGTAATTTTAACTCATTGTTTTTTGCTTCTTGCTTGTCAATCTTTCCATCGAGTGATTGCACTTCTTCACTGATGCTATAAAGCGAAGATTGATTTGAAATGATTTGCACAGACCCAAACAGCATGAGTGCGACAAACCCAGAATACACAATTTTTTCACCAACCGTGATTTTTCTTTTTGTCTTTCGAACAACTTGACGTACCGTCTTTTGCTGCTTCTGCTGCTGGTCTTGCTCTCTTACTTTGTATGCTGCATTGTTCATTCTCGTCCCCTCCTCTTTGATTAAACCCTTTTATTAGACTAATTTCTCAACAATTCGAAGCTTTGCCGAACGCGCGCGCTTATTTTCTTCTACCTCTTCTTCTGAAGGTAAAATAGGTTTTCTTGTGATGACTTTCATTTTAGGTTTAAATTCTTCTGGAATAACCGGCAGTCCATGAGGAAGCTGCGGAACCGTGCTTGCATTTTTAAACGCTACTTTACAAATTCGGTCTTCAAGTGAATGGAAGGTAATAACACTTACACGTCCACCTTTTTTGATTACATCCATGGCCTGTTCAATTGCATCTTCAAATACTTGAAGCTCATCATTTACAGCAATGCGAATAGCCTGGAAAATCCGTTTTGCCGGATGTCCGCCCGTTCGTCTAGCTGGTGCTGGAATACCATCTTTAATAAGATCAACCAGCTCTAGCGTTGTTTCAATTGGTTTAGACTCTCGATATGCTTCAATCTTGCGGGCAATTTGTTTCGAAAACTTTTCTTCTCCGTATTGGAAAAAGATTTTTACAAGTTTTTCATAAGGCCATTCATTTACTACGTTGTACGCAGAAAACTTTGAGTTTTGATCCATGCGCATATCAAGCGGGGCCTCATGATGAAAGCTGAACCCTCGCTCTGGTGTATCCAACTGAGGAGACGAGACGCCTAGGTCAAACAATACTCCATCTACTTCTTCAATTCCATGTTTCATTAGCTGCTCTTTTAAATAGCGAAAATTACTTTTGATTAGAATAACTCTGTCTAGATACGGGGCTAATTTTTCTTTTGCATTTTCAAGAGCAACATCGTCTTGATCAAACGCAATTAATTTCCCTTTTTCTGATAGCTGTTTTACGATATATTCACTATGACCTGCTCCGCCAAGCGTGCAGTCGACATATACTCCATCCGGCTTAATATTTAAGCCTTCCGCTGCTTCTTTAAGCAAAACAGTTGTGTGATTAAACATTATGACACCTACTTCTTTCTAAACTACTTAGTTATGTATACAAAAAGCAAAAAACGGTGTTTTTCTTTGATATATATACACGTTTATATTATATATCAAAGTTCAACATTATTTCAGCTATTTATATAAGAATTAAGTAGAATTTTGTCTTTTTGTCACAAATAGTGTCATTTTGTTAAAAGTAGGACATATTCGTAGAATAAAATGTAAGGAATATAAGGTTTTTTTGCGTAATTAGAAATAAATACCTTATAAGGATTCAATTGGCTGACATTCACCTTGTAAACTTGTTCTCTTTTCCAAAATAAAAATCCTGCTTTTCAGCAGGATTTTATTAGACATAGCAGACTTTTAACTGGTGATTTAATTCGACTTCAGCACTTAGTAAATCTGACACAAATTGCATACCATAGCCGTTTAAATAATACATAATATTCCACATGCGTTCTTGTGGAGCATTGTAGGGACGAAGAGCAAGTTCAATTTGAGCATATTTTGAATGCTTCACATCGTGCTTAATGAGCTGTTTGGATTCGACAATCTTTTGAATGGTTTCAAACTGCTTTTGAATAATCGCTCGATTTTTAAGCATGACTTCATCAAATGTTTTGTCTTCTTTTTGAATATTTTCACGAAGAGTTTTATGAATTTTTTCAAAATCTTCTTTCGCTTTTTCAAAATACATTTCGTACGGGTTGTGAACTTCTGTCTTAAGCCAGTGCTCCCTCTCTGCATCTACGCCTTTGTTAATGACATTCGAAAGGTCTAACTGAAGTTCATCCATATACTTCTCGATATGTCTTTCTACGATTGCATAGGATAACCTCGGAACCACGGGAGGCATTTTAAAGCTAAATAAAGAAAATGCTTTTTCAAGCTCTGCCCAATACGCTACTTCCCCTGGACCTGCAATAAACGCAAGGGTAGGAAGTAAGTACTCCTGCATAAGGGGTCTAGTCACAACGTTATTACTAAGAAGCTCTGGCGTTTGTTTAGCAATTTGAACCAGCTCTTCTTTAGACAGCGCGAGTTCATTTTGCTTTCCAACAAACTGCTCTTGCTCTGCGTCTCTTTCTAAAAGTACTCTGTTTTCGTTGTGTGAATAAAAGAGATGAGCCGTTTCTTCTCCCACTTCAATCATTCGTCCGTATTGTTTTTGAATCTCTGTTTGCTGTTCCATAACGGCTGACGATAATTTGTCATTTTGTTCAATTAACGTCACAAAGAAAGAAGATTCAATGCTGCGCACTTCTTTAGAAGCTGCATCCATTAAAATAAGACCTGACTCTGCAAACAATGTGGTAACCAAATGAGCAAAGAAATCGACATAGGTACGTGATTTATCTAACGCCTCTAAAACAAAGTGTAACACCTGATTTGTATGCGCCGTTTCGTTAAACGTTTGAAAAACATCACGAACCCAGCTTCTACAGGCTTCCTGATCTAATTCGATTTGAGAAACCATTTGCTTTTTCTTTAAAGAATGCTTTAACGTTTTCTTTAAAAGCTGGTTTTTATGCTCTGTGTATACATGGTTGATCTCAGCAAAATCATGATCTTCTCCAGCAATCCAAAATACCGGAAGCACGGGCACGTTTAGAGCTGCCTCTTGTTGTTTAGCTAGCAGCACAATTGAAATCACTTTATGAATGGTGTACAAAGGACCCGTAAGCAGCCCCGCTTGCTGACCTCCAACGACCACTACGCTGTTAGGATCTTTTAGCTTTTCAATATTTTCAATCGTCTTAGAAGATGCTCCGTAGCGCTTATTAAAATCAAGCAGATACTCAGCAAGCTGTTCTCTTGGATAAGACTGCTTTTGAACGTCCGCTAAACGTTTTTCATATACGTCTTTTTCGTGTATATTATAATGAAAAAAGGAAAGTGCTTGCTTTTCACCTTTTATGTAATCGTTCGTTAGTTTGTTTCCCGCCTTTAAAGAGACGTCTGTAATCTCCATGAAAGAACTTCCTTTCTTTTCCTAATACTTATATTCTCTACATATAGCTTCATTATCCATAATGTAACTGCTCACGTCTAGTAACATGCTTTACAGAGAGGAAATACGAAAAGCGATTCCACCTATATTTAACACAATATGTGCAATAAGAAACAAAACGAAATTCATTCGAAAGAACCCTTTCGCAATAAGCTTCATTTCTAAGTCATGTTTGACTTTCCAATGTACAAACATCATAATCATTGCCACAACTAAAAGGACTAACGCAATCAACCACAAAAAAGAGTGCCCAAAAATTTCCACAGCTGCATAATGCACGGACAAAATAAGAAAAACCGTAGTAATGTACGTTGCTATGTGGACAGATTTCCTTTTATTTTTCGTCAGTTTGCGTAAAAGCATGTATAGAATAAAAAAACCGACGAGCGGCAGAGTGACAAACGTCGCAAAAACGCCAGCAATAAAACTTCCCATGTTACTCACCCTTTTCTTCTTCGATTCCTTTTATTGACCTATATAAAAAGTCAACAATAGGCGTCGACGTTCTTTTTTCAGCAGCTTGTGTTTGGATATAACCTAAGATAGCATCAATCTCGGTTTGCCGCCCCTCCTGTATATCTTTTAGCATAGAAGATTGATTTGTACTCGTGCGCGAACAAACCCCCATCGCATTTTCCCAATAATTAAAAGCTGAATCCAGTTTTAACACATCTGCAATCTCTTCATACAATAGACGCATCGTTTTATAAAAGTAGCTGTTGTGAATCAGCTGCCCATTTTTCACGCGATACAGTGCCGTAAGAGGATTAATGAGCGCATTTACAACTAATTTCTTCACCAGCATCGCATACCAATCTTTTTCAATTACCCAAGGAAAATTCACAATCGGTAAGATAGACTCCATTTCTCCTCTGTACGAAGCAATACGGGTTGTTCCTATTCCTGTATGATGGACGCTATCCATATTTGTACGCATTGCCCCATGTTCAACTGTACCCAAATAGAGAGTGCGCTGCGGGAGGTTTTTGAGAATTTCAATATGGCTCATACCGTTTTGGATAAACAAAAGGGGAGTATGTATAGTAAGGGTTTTAATAAAAGGAATAATCTCTTTTAAATGATACTGTTTTACAGTAATAATGATTAAATCTGCTTCTTTTATGTTTTTTTCCAGAGGGATAGCACTGACTTTTTTCGTGTGATGTTCCCCTTGTCTATGTAAGGTAATTCCATTTTCGTTAATACACTTTGCTTGAGTTGGTGTTTTCGTGTACAAGGTTACATCATAACAATCTGATAAATACGCGCTAAACAACAGACCTAATGATCCGCCTCCAATAATACCTATAGTTTTCATCGTATTTTTTGTTCCTCTTTCTATTATTGAGTTTCATTTTAGCAAAAAAATGCTTTGAATTAAATGCATTCTTTAAATTTTACCTATTCATATAGCCCGTGTGATTAAAAATCACCGGGCTTATTGTAAATTATTTAGAGTGATCCCGTTTTTTTCTATTATACGGGATACACCGGATGTTTACGACGGCTAAAGGTCACATTCTTTGTTTCATATAATCGAAAGCGGTCAATTAACGTTCGACGCAGTTCGTTAGCAGGAACGATGTCGTCAATAATAAGTTCAGATGCCAGCGTATAGATATCGATGTGTTCTTTATACTCTTGCTGTTTCTGTTTAACAAACATGAACCGCTCTTTCGGATCTTCAATTTCATTAATTTTATTAGAATAGACGGCATTTACTGCAGCTTCAGGACCCATTACGGCAATTTGAGCAGTAGGCAATGCAATGCAGCAATCTGGTTCAAAAGCCGGACCAGCCATAGCGTAAAGCCCTGCGCCATAAGCTTTACGCATGACTACGGAAATTTTAGGAACTGTAGCTGAACTCATCGCTGCAATTAATTTGGCTCCATGTCTAATGATGCCAGCTCTTTCTACTTTGGTTCCAATCATAAATCCAGGCACGTCAGCTAAAAACAGCAAAGGAATATGGAATGCATCGCACAATTGAATAAATTTTGCGCCTTTATCTGCTGAATCTACAAACAGCACTCCCCCTTTAACTTTTGGCTGATTAGCAACAATCCCTACTACTTTTCCATCTATTCGTGCAAGCCCTGTTACCAATTCGGCGGCAAACAGTTTTTTTATTTCAAAAAAGCTCCCCTCGTCAATAAGGGTATCAATTGCTTCATAGATATCAAATGGAACATTTTGATTCTCCGGAATTAGTTCTACTAAATCTTTTGTCTGCTTAGGCTCTTTAGCTTTTTGTACTTTAGGCTTTTCTTGATAGTTTTGTGGAAAGTACGTTAAATAAGATTTGGCATACGAAATAGCTTCTTCTTCAGAATAAGCCAGCACATCCCCGCACCCGCTAACGCTGCAGTGCATATGCGCTCCTCCCATTTCTTCTAGCGTAACCTTTTCTCCAATAACGGCTTCGGCCATACGCGGCGACCCTAAGTACATAGAAGCGTTTCCATCTACCATCACAACAATATCACAAAATGCAGGGATATAAGCCCCTCCAGCTGCTGACGGACCGAAAAGCAAACAAATTTGAGGAATGACGCCGGAAAGTTTTACTTGATTGTGAAAGATCCTTCCAGCTCCTCGGCGGTTTGGAAACATATCTAATTGATCCGTAATACGCGCTCCAGCAGAATCCACTAGGTACAGTAAAGGCACATGCAGTTTTTCTGCAACTTCTTGAATCCGAATAATTTTTTCTACTGTTCTAGCTCCCCAAGACCCTGCTTTTACAGTAGAATCATTAGCCATTACACAAACCGTTTCACCGTTTACTTTTCCAATCGCAGTTACAACACCGTCTGCCGGCAACCCTTCGGCTTTATTATTTGCAAACATGCCGTCTTCTTCATATTTCCCGTCATCGAATAAAAGGGCTAAACGATCTCTTACAAAAAGCTTCTGTTGTTTTGCAAGTTTCTCTTTATACTTCTCGGCGTTGCCACGCTCTACTTTTTGACGATTTTCATCATATTTTTTCTGAGATTCACCTGTATGTATCATGATATCTCCCCTTTATGAGTTATGAAATAGTCACCAAAACGTCGCCTTCGTTCACAAAATCCCCCACGGCTATATGGACAGTCTCTGCAATACCAGCTTGATCGCTTTCAATAGGAATTTCCATTTTCATAGATTCTAATACAACAACAACTTCTCCTTTAGTTACACTTGCTCCTTGCTGAACAAACACATTAAATACCATGCCTGCCATTGTCGCTTTGATTTCACTCATTGTGGTGCTCCTCCTTTATTTAATACTGTTGATAATAACGATGTGTTATAGGTGCCCTTTTCATATAACTCTTCATTTAACAACTGCTTAAATAGAGGAATATTTGTTTTGATTCCCTCTACAACAGCTTCTGTAAAATATGATTTAGCTAGTTCAATTGCATTTGAACGCGTACGACCAGTAATGATAACCTTTGCAATCATTGGATCATAAAAAGGTGTAACCGCATTCATATCACTGTAGCCGCTATCTACGCGCGCGTAGGTTCGCTCCGGCAAGTGATAACCCGTAATTTTCCCCGGAGCCGGTAAAAAAGTAAACGGATCTTCTGCATAAATTCGAAATTCAATGGCGTAGTTATTTGCTGCTATTTCCTCTTGCATACGAGGAAGCTTTTCACCGCGCGCAGCTAAGATCTGCCACTTAACTAAATCGACCCCTGCAATTTGCTCGGTGATCGGATGCTCAACTTGCAGCCGCGTGTTCATTTCAAGAAAATAAAAATTTTCGTCTTCATCCACGATAAACTCCACCGTACCCGCATTATAATAGCCGATTGCTTTAGCCGCTTGAACGGCTTGGTTTTGCATGGCTTGTCGCGTACTTTCTTTTAAAGAAAGCGCAGGGGCTTCTTCAATCACTTTTTGATTTCTTCTTTGTACAGAACAATCGCGTTCAAAAAGATGAACGACATTACCATGCTGATCTCCAAAGACCTGTACCTCGATATGTTTTGCGTTTGTGATAAGCTTTTCAATAAACATTCCTTCATGACCAAAATATGCTTTTGCTCTTGCTTTTGTTGAGGCATATACCTGTTTTACTGCTTCTTCGTTATCGCAGCGCACCATCCCAATTCCTCCGCCGCCTCCGCTTGCTTTTAACATAACGGGATATCCAATTACCCCCGCTACTTTACAAGCCTCTTCAACCGACGTCACATCACCTTCGCTGCCGGGGACAACAGGTACACCCGCTTCTTTCATCGCAGCGCGGGCAGCAATTTTGTCGCCCATCATCGAAATGATTTCGGGAGAAGGACCGATAAAACAAAAACCTTCATCAATCGCTCTTTTAGCAAATGCACTATTTTCCGATAAAAATCCATATCCAGGATGAATGGCGTCTACTTTTTCTTCATGACTAATTCTAAGCAGCTCTTCCACATTCAAATATGACTTTTGCACAGGAGGCTCTCCAATTCGACGTGCTTTTGTAGCCGCTTGAACATAAGGAAGTTCTGCATCTGCATCGGAATAGACAGCCACCGTTTCAATGCCCATTTGTTTGCATGTATGAATAATACGAAGAGCAATTTCTCCTCGATTTGCAATCAGTATTTTTTTCACCTTTCTCTCCCCTTTCCTCAAATTTCTACTTTCCCCCATATAATTCTACAATAATTTTAAAACTCCTCTACAATTTTTGAAAACGCTTTCTATTTGAATTCTGTTTCCCTTTTGCCTCCTTTCTAAAAAGTGATGTTTATAGTAATGTATTCTTCGTATTTAACCGAAAGAATTCATTTTTCTTTGTGCGCATTGAATATTCGTTCACCAATCACGAAAACAGAATATTTTGTATTTTTGTTATATAATATTAGATGAACGAACCAATCCAGTTCGTTCATCTAGCAAGGAGACATAACAAGGGGGATATGGGATGAATTACGAAGTGAAGCATTTAAAAATTAATTTTAAAACGCTAGAAGAGTTCAAGAAATTCAAAGAATATGGCATTCAAGAACTTTCAATGCTAGAAGAATTACATGCCAAGATTTCCGATAATGAAATAAATTCTCCGTTTTACGGCATTTATTTTGGAAATAGCTTAGTGGCTCGCATGAGTCTCTATAAACGAAACAAACAGTACGATCAATATTTCGAGCCGCCTCAAACGTATATTGAAGTGTGGAAACTTGAAGTGCTCAGCGATTTTCAGCGCAAAGGATTAGGTCAAACGCTCGTTGAATATGCCAAATCCTTTCAATTACCTATCAAAACAAGCCCGCGAGTAAAATCGAGTGATTTTTGGTCAAAAATGGGGTTCGTACCTGTAACGTATGATATCGATCGTGATTTGGGAGAAAACCCTCTTATTTGGCTACCAAACGGTGTAAGCGAACAAAAATAAACAGCTGATTTCCAGCTGTTTATTTTATATCTATGTGGTATATATGATTAACATGAAGTAGGGAGCATTCAAGCTATCGCTTTACTTTTGAACTTTTTCTAAATTTAAATTTTTATCCACTTGAAATTTCACTTTTCTACTTTTTTCATCCTCTTTTAATACAACCATTTTACGAGCCCTCTCCATAATTTCAATAAGAGCTTTATAGTCATCTTCCACAATTAACAAATTGTTTTGCAAAGCTTTTTTTTCTTTTTCCAAAATCGTTACTTTCTCTTGTAAACGTTCAATCTTTTGCTGCAGTTCTTCATTAGCTTCGAGAAGCTCCGACGAGTGTTTTTGCCCTTGATCTACATTTTCTAAATACTTAATTACCTCATTAAGCGAAATATGTTTCTCTGCTTCCATATATGATAAGCGTGCAGGCTGCTCGTCGTCTTTTGAAACAGTTCTTGCTTTTAATTCTTTTCTCTGTTTTTTCGCAAGGTCAATACCAGTCTTGTATTGTTTGCGCACAAAAGAATTCCAGCGGAAGCCACAAGCTGCTGATGTTCGTGTAAGTTTCTTCCCCACTTCTTCAAATGCAGCTAGCTGAGTGCCACCTTCACGTATATGACGCAGTACAATTTCTGCGAGTAATAAATCTTCATCATGAGTCCATGCATCTTGACGAGAAGAAGTCATTTTTCTATCCCTCCTTATCCGTACTTATTAAATGAATATGCACCTACTAGATAAGATAGACTATTGTTCCTCTTCTCAATCAAGAAAATCTTTCATATACTTTGAAGCAAAATGGGAAACCCGTGATTCTTTCATCTTTTGCTTATTAACTATATTGCTATGGAAATGCAGTTCATAACTATGTTTTTTTAACGATGACCTTTTGAACCGCTTCTTCATGCTCAGGCGATTCCCACAATATCGAACAGCGATGAATTTCTTGTTCCATTCGATTCCAAACCTGGCTTTGCTCCCATTTCTCAATAGCGATTTCTTTGTAAGCTTGCAATACTTGGGTCGATTTATGAGTAATAGGAGCTAACCACTCCTCACACCTCATAGTTAGCTCTTTAAACGACGTAACATAGGAAAGAAATCCAATTTGCTTTGCTCGTTCTACTCCATACAGCTGAGCACTGTAGATCATTTCCATCGCTTCTTGATACCGCAGCTTTTCAAGAAGAATGGTTCCGCCTCCCCAGCCTGTTGTAATTCCTAAATTCCCTTGAATAAAGCCCATTTCGCTATGTGTTGCACTTATACGGAAGTCACATGCAATCGCAAGCTCACATCCCCCCCCAACCGATGTTCCATTCAAAAGGGCAACTGTTGGTTTTGGGAGCGTTAAAATTTCATAAAGAATTCTCCCCATTTTCGTTAACATTTGAGACGCCTCTTTCGAAGTCTTTAGCTCATGAAATACGCTTAAATCTCCTCCACTGCAAAATGCGTCTGAACCAGCACCTGTAATTACAAAAGCTTTTACTAACTGATTATGTTTCACATAATCTACAGCTTGCTGCAGTTCATTCATCACATCATAATCAATAGCATTACGCTTTTCAGGGCGATTAATCACAAATGTAGCAATGCCTTGGCTTGTAGTAAACAGCTCGCTTTTTTTCATGCTTTTTCCTCCTTATGAACAAGGTATGAATCCTTTTACAACAGTAATTGTTTATTTAAAAAGAGTTCTTGTTCTATAAGAAAAATCCTTCTCTTCCAAAGGGCAGAGAAGGAAAAAAGGCAAAAAAAATAAAAGACCCTTTAAGAGGGTCTTTTATTTAAATAAGCAATTATTTGCTTACTACGTCATTTCCTTTGTAAGTACCACAAGCTTTACATACGCGGTGTGATAGTTTCATTTCACCACAATTTGGGCACTCTACCATACCAGGAACTTGTAATTTAAAGTGCGTACGACGCGTTCTTTTCTTCATTTTAGATGTTCTTCTAAAAGGTACAGCCATTATTCCCACCTCCTTAAAAGAATTTTAAAATCATATGAAGGCCCGAAAGCCGGATCTTCGCATTTTTATTTCTTTTTGTCTTTAAAGAAATTTTCGAGTACGGCTAAGCGGGGATCTACTTTTTCCTGCTGTTCTTCTTCGGTAACAACTTCCCAGTCTTTTCCTGACTGTGGAGCTGCTCCTGCCGCTTGCTGATTTTCACTAAATACCTGCAGAGGAATTTCAACAATAATTAACTCTTGAATCAAAGGTTGTAAATCAACCGTTTCTCCCTCTACAATGCGTACTTCAGCATCTTCTTCATAATCAGCATTCACATTCAATAAAAACGTTTCAGTTGCGTTAATTTCAAACGGATACGGAACGTCAACTAATGTACGAGCACAAGGCAACGTCATTTCTCCTGAAATTTTAAGGTGAAACGTTACTTTCGAAGAGCTAATGTCGGCTCTTCCTTTCACGTTTACATCTGACATTCTACGAATTTGAGGATCAGCATTCATAAACTCTTTGCCGTCAATCACTTCGTCAAATGTTAGACCTTTATTTTGCAACTGATACAATTGATGTATTGTCCATTTCATTGTTAATCACCTCAAGGCAACAAAGGTTATTATAGCTTTCACAAGATTATTTGTCAATATTTTTTCTTTACACTATAATGTACTTAAATATGCTTTTTTGTAAAAATTTCTTACTTTCATAAAAAAATGTTTTTAAAACAAAGAGCTAGACTAAAAATAATAAATTAAAAGGAGACATTATGCAAGCAGTTGGAATAATTGTCGAATATAATCCTTTTCATAACGGACACGCTTATCATTTGCAGCAAGCCAAACAACAAACCGGAGCAGATTGTGTGATTGCTGTGATGAGCGGGCACTTTTTGCAGCGCGGAGAGCCTGCTCTTGTATCGAAATGGTCCCGCACAAGAATGGCTTTAGCCGCTGGTGCAGACTTAGTCGTTGAATTACCCTATGCTTTTTCTACTCAAAAAGCTGAAACATTCGCAAGCGGCGCTATTTCTATTTTGGAATCCCTTCACGCTGACTTTGTATGCTTTGGCAGCGAAAATGGCAATATTGACTCATTTACCCGCACCGCTGATTTGCTCGAAGCTCATGAATCAGAACTATCCGCTTTAATTCAACAAGAGATGAAAAAAGGAAACAGTTATCCAAAATCAGCTTCCAATGCTTTCTTACAGCTTTTCACGGAGGCTCCTATTGATCTATCTCAGCCAAATAATGTGCTTGGAATGAGCTATGTAGCTGCCATAAAAAAACAGCATGCATCTATTAAACCATATACAATCACTCGAATTCAATCACATTATCACGATGATTCCCTGTCTTCCTCTTTTATTTCAAGCGCTACAAGCATACGTAAAGCTATTTTTGACAGCAGCAGCCATGGGGACCTGGGCAAGCATATGCCAGTTAGTACAGCAAACGAATTAGCAGCTTACAAACAAGCACACGGACAGTTTCATCATTGGGAGCACTATTTCCCATTTTTGAAATACAAACTATTAACTACTCCACTTTATGACTTACAGCGTATTTATGAAATAGAAGAAGGTATTGAACATCGACTGCTATCTTATATTTCTTCATCTACTTCATTTGAAGATTTTTTAACAAATGTTAAAACGAAGCGATATACGAGAACCCGTTTACAGCGCATGTGCGTTCACCTTTTAACCAATACAACAAAAAGTGAGATGCAACAAGCTGATCCTTATATTCGCTTATTGGGAATGTCAAAGACCGGACAAGCCTATTTAAAAACAATTAAGAAAAAGCTGTCCCTTCCTATTGTATCCACTGTATCGCAATGTAAACTGAAAGAAATTGATACCGATATTAAAGCGACACATGTTTATAGTATGCCGTTTCAGGAGCCTCTGCGCTCTCAGTTTATGAAACAAGAATATACGCAGCCTCCTATCATTTGGCCATAAAAAAATCGTCTGCAAGAGACGATTTTTTTATGGTTTCAGCTTTTCTAAATAGGTTACGGCATCCGAAAATGAATCTACGGGTACAATTTTCATATCACTGTTTATTTTTTTGGCTGTCTTCACTGCTTCTCGGTAGTTAGAGCCAGCAGCCCCTTTTTCATTTGGTGCAAAGAAAATCTCTGCTCCTTCTTTATCTGCGGCTACAATCTTTTGTGAAATACCTCCGATTGGTCCTACCTCTCCTTTATCATTGATAGTCCCTGTACCTGCAACGCGGTGGCCTTTTGTCATGTCCTCTTTAACAAGCTGATTATAGATTTCAAGTGAGAACATCAGTCCCGCTGAAGGCCCTCCTATTTTTTCAGTATCAATATGTATATCGGGCTTGACTTTTAATTCTTGGTTCGTTTCTAAGGCAATTCCTAGGCCTACTCGTTTCGGCTCGTCAGGAAATGCTTTAACTTTTAGAGTACGTTTGCTTTCTTTGCCATCTCTTTTCACATAAATTGATACTGAATCTCCTGCTTTTTTAGTCGATACGTAGTTGATTAAGTCCTCAGCAGTTTGAATTTTTTTCTCATCTACTTTTGTCACGACATCTCCAACATGAAGTTTTCCATGTGCAGGCATATTTTCTACAACATATGTAACATATACGCCTTTATTGTGGTAGGAAACGCTCTTTCCAGCTGCTTCATATGCTACTGAAATAGCGGCATTTTTTGACGTATCCATCATATGTAATTGCCTTGTCGAGTAATCTTCATCGCTTTCACCCTGCTGCAAAATTTGCTTTGTAGGGAAAATTTCATGAAAGTCCTGTATTTTCGCAAGACCATATGAAAGAGGAGTTGCTCTGCCCATTCTTACAGTTGTAAGCATAAACGTCCCTTTTTCATGGTATCCATCTTCTACCTTAATAATAGGCGCAAGTTCTTCTGCCATTCCAGGCTTTGTAATGTAGTACGGCAATGGATAAAAACAAAGCATTGCCACCACTGCAATAACAGCCAAATATACCAAAATTCTAATTCTAGATTTCACTTTTTTTGTTCTCCTTCCAATGATCAATTGCTTGTAGAATAGAAGGCAACTGCTCATGTGCTGCTTGTTCACCAATTGACATCATTTCTTGAATGTTTGTAAATGCTCTGGAACTAAAAGTATCGAGATTAGGACGAATCATAACGTCTGAAGCAATAGTTCGATGAGCTACTAGCTCATCTTGCAAAATATCTAAACTTTGCATAATCACATCAAAAATGGAGCTGATTTCTGCATTCACTTTCGCTTTTGATACATCGACTCCAATGACAATATCAGATCCCATCTCTTTTACAACCGATACAGGAATACGATCCACTACCCCGCCGTCTACAAGCAATCGCCCATCAATTACTTCGGGAGCAAAGATTCCTGGAATTGAAATACTTGCTCTCACCGCTTCAGCGATAGGTCCTTTTTTAAATACCACTTTCTCTCCTGTTTTCAAATCTGTCGCTACAATGGCAAACGGTATAGATAACTGTTCAATGTTTCTATTTTGCGTAAAAGTGCGAACCAACGACTTTACTCTGTTGCCCGTAATAAATCCCATTTTTGGCACGGTAAAATCCAAATAATACTTTCGTTTGAACGTTAGCGCCATTTTATAAAGAGTTGCCAGTTCAATACCTGACGCATATAGTGCACCAACTAAAGCTCCCATGCTGCTGCCAGCTAGAAAATCAATAGGAATGTTATTTTCTGTTAGCGCTTTGATTACTCCTAAATGTGCAAAACCTCTAGCTCCACCTGAGCCTAACGCAACTCCTATTTTTGGGCTTTCCACTTTACCTGCCCCCTCGTTTTACCTTATAGACTTCTAAAAATGTAAAAACTTTTGATGAGCTTCTCTATCATTGTTGCCCTGTCTTCAATAGGACTATTCTTCATTTTCTATTTGTTCATTTTGTATGAAGCTAAAGATATGTTTTGCTCAATCAACGGTGGTTATTAAGCATTATACTATACTGAAGGTTGTTTTAAGAAATTCTTACTCTTCTCTTGCTGCGTATACGTTTTTTTACTCCTTGACTATTCTAGAAGTGCATTGATTTATGTATATGAATTGTATTTCCAAATGTGACAAGACGCCTTTTTATTCAGTATGAATTTATTTTCTCCTTACACATAGGCATAAAGTCGATGCATAGCTTCGTATATTGATATATAGAAGAACTTGTACATTTGCCTAAAACTCCTCATTTCATTCCTATCAAAATGACGTGAGCTTAGAAAAGGAGATGAATCGTTCGTTGAATAAATCGATGGTGAAAACACTTCTGCTCGGGACGAGCGTAACACTTCTCGCTATTGCGCTTATTGTATATCCAAAAGAAGCGCTAGAAGGTTCAGTAAGAGGTCTCAACACATGGTGGAAGGTCGTCTTTCCTTCTCTGCTGCCCTTTTTTATTGTTTCAGAAATGCTTATTGGGTTTGGCGTAGTGAAGTTCATTGGGATCTTATTAGAGCCGTTTATGAGGCCTTTATTCCGAGTACCTGGAGTAGGGGGTTTTGCTTTAGCAATGGGCATGGCTTCTGGATTTCCTTCAGGTGCAAAAATCACTTCCCGGCTGCGCCAAGAAAAACAGCTAACAGCTATTGAAGCTGAAAGACTCGTATCATTTACTAACTCATCTAACCCTATTTTTATTTTTGGAGCTGTGGCAGTTGGCTTTTTTCACAATCCAGCTGTCGGTATCATATTAGCTCTCTCTCATTACATAGGGAATATTTGTGTAGGACTGGTGATGCGGTTTTATGGATCAGCAAAACCTAAAGGACAAGTAATTCAAAAACCTTCTTTATCGTTAGCTTTTCACGAAATGCATAAAACGCGATTAAAAGATAAGCGTCCTATCGGGAAGCTTTTAGGAGATGCGGTTACTTCTGCAGTTCAATCTCTCTTAATGATTGGCGGTTTTATCATTTTATTTTCTGTATTAAACAAACTTTTATATGTGACTCATATCACGGCCGTTTTAAGCAGCGGTCTAGCTTATTTATTTTCCCTTTGTCATATAGGGACTGAGCTGAGCCTTCCCTTTATTTCGGGGCTTTTTGAAATTACGTTAGGAAGCCGCCTAGCAAGCGAAGCACCGGACACGCTGCTGTTTCATCAAATTATCATCGTTAGCTTTGTATTAGGCTTTAGCGGTTTCTCTGTTCAAGCACAAGTAGCTAGCATACTCGCCGAAACAGATATTCGATTTTTCCCGTTTTTTATTGCCCGAATTTTTCACGGCTGTTTTGCGGTAGTATTCACTATCTTTCTATGGGGTCCTCTTCGGGAATCCATTACTACTTTTCAAGCATCTGAAGGAGCACTGCCGGTTTTTTCTCACTTGGAGTCCGTTACGATTCTATCGCAGTGGCTAAACGTGTACGGCCCGCTCCTAACGATTTTTACGCTGTGCTGCTATATTTATCTATATTCAAAACGAGCGTTTCTTCATCGTTCCTAGTAAAAAAAGAACGTGACGTTTTCTTATCGGCAAAGAAAACGTCACGTTCTTTTTTATCTTATTTTTGAGACAGCTGTTCAAATTTTTCTGCAAGCGCTTCTCTAACAGGGGGAGGAACTAATTCAGAAATATTCCCGCCATATTTAGCTACCTCTTTTACAATACTAGAACTTAAAAACGAGTATTGATTATTTGTCATCATAAATAACGTTTCGATTTCTTTATCTAATACGCGATTTACAGATGTGATTTGCATTTCGTACTCAAAATCTGATACTGCACGCAAACCTCTTAAAATGGTCTTTGCCTGCTTTTCTTTTGCATACTCCATTAATAATCCGCTGTACGACTCTACTACCACATTAGGAAGTGATTTTGTTACTTCTTTCAGCAAAGCTACTCGCTCTTCCCCTGTAAATAGAGGACTTTTTGAGGAGTTATTTAAAACAACCACATAAATCGTATCAAATACATTTGCGCCTCGTTTAATAATATCAAAATGTCCATTCGTAACTGGATCAAAGCTTCCTGGACAAACAGCTATACTGCCCATACGTATCCCCTTTCTACATCTAACAGCTCATTGATTTATTCAACTGATTCTTCTTTCTTGTATGTATAAATAGAAACACCAATGATACCGTACGTTTCGCTTTTTATTTTTTCAAATAAACCAATCTCATTATCTAAATGTACATCATGAGAATGCTCCGCTACAATAATTCCTGTTTTTGCCAGAAGGTTTTCTTCACTTACCGTTTCGATAAGCGCTTTCAACTTTTGTGCTTTATACGGTGGGTCAAGCAAAAGTAAATCGACAGTCAGCTCCCTTTTCTTTATCGCTTTCAGTGCACGCTCTGCATCATTTCGATACACTTCAGCGCGGTCTTCTAACCGACAGGATGCTAAGTTTGCTTTAATCGTCTGAATCGCTTTGCCATCCCGATCCACAAAAATGACTTTATCTATTCCTCGACTTAGAGCTTCAATTCCCAAGCCACCGCTTCCACCGAACAAATCAAGAGCTGTTCCACCTTCAAAAAACGGTCCAATCATATTAAAAATAGCTTCTTTCACCTTATCTGTTGTAGGGCGGGTTGAGTATCCTGGAACCGCCTTTAACGCATGGCCTTTATATAAACCTGCTACTACTCTCATCCTTATCACTACCTTACTTTTACTTCCTTATTCTTCATTATCCTAACATATTTTGAATTACAAAGACTAGCAAAAATCCTCAATTTATTCAATGCTGTATGCATTCTGTGCAATAACCCAGCAGCTTGCTTTTATGCTGGACTTTTACGACCGTCTCCTTAGATACACCTATGCAGATCATTCGGCATTTCGTTCATAAAAGATTTCCTTTACTTTAATATGTCATCATAAACGTAAATTTACCCTTTTTCTCTGTCATGTTATCAGTCTTTTATATTTTAAAAAGTGAATTTCACGAGACAGGTATATGAACGTTTAAAACGGACATACTGACTAGTAACAACATCATCTAACCGATGTTGTTGCCAACCGCGGAGAAGACTTACGTTTCCCCATAAGTTCTTCCTCCGGTTTCTCCTCTCCCTTTGCCTTCATCAAGGTGCTTGTAATCGCAGAGGTGATTACACCCCTTTATTGAAGGGCCCTACAATGAGTAGTTGTAGGGATTTTTTTATTTACTCCTAAAATATTCAGTGATACATTAAACTACGTGAGTTTGCTTTTTTAATACATAGAGGGGGAAATACATATGATTCAGCGTTTTATTGAGCTCGGAGAAGGGTATTCAGATATTTATGAGCTGTTAGAGATTGTCAAAAGCAACAAACATCGTCTTGCCCATCTTATTATGCTGCGAACAGTAAAAGAAGATCGACAAGTAGCTTCTTTTGTCGCTGTCTTGCATCCAACAGCTGAAGGGAATTTCCAACCGCTTTACGTTTGCCGAGAAGGAATTGTTTTAAAACAAAACGACAGCAAGCGCGTTGAGTTATTTAAACGAGCAGCTGAGGAAGCGGGAAAAGAAATTGTGGTACTCGATGTCAAACCATCTACTACCTTTCCAGAAACAGCACTATACTATCAGCACCTTATTGGCATTTTGCGAATGAACCGCTTTATTCCGCCAATGCAATAACCTCATCCCTGCCTATTCGTTTGCTAAGGCCAAGTAAAATAAAAAAAGGAATGTACATTACATTCCTTTTTTGTTTAAATTCCTATCTTATAGTCATATTCCTTCGCTTTATCCGGCTTTGAATTTTCGAATTCTGTTTTTAAAAACGGCCGATAAGAAGGATCTACTTTCTTCACAAAAGGTAGAGACTGAAGTTTATGGATTGTTTTTTCAATGCCATCTTGGTTGCAATATAAGACAACATACTTTAATTCTTTAGATACGTAATGTACATTTCCGTACTTTCGCAATGCTTTTGCTTGCTTAACAGAATGCACATACGCTACAATTCCTTGACGTTCAACAAACATATTTAGTTCCCCTTTTGCATACGTTATATTGGTTTTCTTTATCATAAATTCTTTTATATGAAGTAGGTGCTTTATGTATGAATTTAGATGATATCTGGATGCTCTTTCTTACTCATTTTAACGAGCACAGAGCTATTGAACAAGTCATTTTCAAAAAAATCACAAATATACCCTTTTTGTATATAAACACATCAATTGAGCGTAGAAAAATAGATGAGCTTCTAGAAGCTTCATCTATTTTTGCTACATCCAATACAAATGCTACGTGGCGCTCAAGTTTTGTCAGAAGTCAGCATCTTACTTATGTCTATCAGCACAGGTTTTACGTTCCACAGCGTAAAATGGCCTGCTGCGGAAATTCCTGTGCTGATTGCGTTCGATTTATACAGTGAACGGCTTATGCGCTGCACCCGCAGCTTCCACCAGATCCGCAGCCACCGCCGCAGCTGCTTCCCGTATCAAAAAACGGATTTCCCGTCGGTACTTTAACATGCTCTGAAACAGCTTGACCAAGGATAACGCTAATTTCATCAAGCAGTTTTTGCAATTCATTTTCTGCTTTTTTGAACGCAGCGATTGTCGCATGTAAATCAACTTGACGCTTTACATCACGTACTTGTCTCGTAATGGTTTTATAGTCAGGATGATATTTTCCAAATCGCTGAACATCCTCATACTGTTCCTTTATTTTCACAAATTGAGCAATTAATGCCTGTGCATGTGAATCTTTATTTAATCTATATAAACATTGACGATAGTTCTCGGCTACGTCTGATTGTAACACCATGTTCGCTACGTGATCAGACTCGTCGAGTAATTCAACAGTTCTCATTGTTGTCAGCATGGCTGTGCACCTCCGTTTTTATCTTATCACGTTTTGGATCTAAAGAAAAAGAACTTGCTAAAACAGCTTACACTGATTTACTACAAGTTCTACTTTTTAACTATATAATTTCAACCGTAAAGGTATTCCTCACTTGATAACTTTCTTCTTTAGATTTCATCAGTTCAATCGTAACAGTATGAGATCCTTTTGGAAGATCACTTAAAACAAAGGCTGCTTGCTTCATTTCTTTAAATGGTTTTCCATCTACTGTGATTTGAAGGAATCCACTCTCTGTTGAAAATGAAAACCCGCTTAGAATACATTCGACGTATACGTTCTGTCCTTTCACATGCTGGTGTACCATCAGTGAAGGTTTTGTATTCATTGCACCAAACGTTTCAGCTGCCCACGGTTGAGAGGAAGTTTTAGTCTCAGGTTTTGGTTTATCATGGTTGCATCCTAGCAGAGAAACTGCACATAAGGCCGTCGTTAATAGTAAGCGCATAATACCATTCCTTTATCATTCGTTTCTCCATAGTGTTTACAAACTCTTTGTTTTTACTCATGACGTGCAAAAATCTCTGCATCGCTATGTATGCAGAGATCATTGATTTTTCATGGATTGAAACATATGAAACATCATATTCGCCATTTGAATCGAATTCGAAAACTTTTCTACTTTATGAGGAATGGTTTGTTTGTAGTAGTGTTTGGATTCTAATTCAAATTTCTCCAGTTCTTCAGGGTTTCTAGATAAACGCCGGTACCACATTGGCTGTTCACGAACGAAGTCGTTGAGTTTAGGACGAGACTGCATATACTCGTATATATCCTTTCTCATTGCGCTTAATCTTTCCTAAAGCCAAATGGATTCCCTGGCCCGGAAGCTGCTCCTCCACCTGATGGCTTAGATGGTTGAAATTGTTGCAGTACTTGTTGAATATTCGAAATAGCGGAATTTACATTTGTGATATGATTTTGCATTTGATTCAAGTCCATGTTTTTTAGCGAGGATACAATTGTACCCATAATATCTTTTTTCTCCTCTGTGGCAGCAGCTGGTTCAGCCTTTTCACTTTCTTCTGAACGATATGCCTCCCACATTGGGTCTTCTGCACCGAATAAATACCAATCTTCATAAAGCTCTTTCCACGTTTTTTGCTGCTTTCGAACCTGTTCTACTAATTTGGGATGTGATTTTACAAATTGTTTAAATTCCACAACGGACGGATGAAGCTCTCGTTTGGTTTCCTTCACAGTCACTCACCTCATACTTAAATATAGCCTACTATATCTTAGAAAAAGAGAGCTCGTTTCGTGCGCCTATTTCAAAAATTTTTTATAGCTGTTTTTTTGAAGAAGCACGAACTGTGAACCAGTATGTAATGAAAATAGATAAAATGCTTAGCCAAAATGTAAAATAACCAATTTCAGACATATACGCATTGAGCATGCTGTATCTTGGCATCATAGAAAAAACGTAATCAATGATATCATTATGTACGGCCCATACAGCGGCAACCGCTACATGCCATAACTTAATCCGGTAAAACGGTACGTATAAAAGCCCTTGAAAAGCCATTGCTGCATGAGAAGCCATTAACATAAGCATCATCCAATCAATGTATCCTGTTAACACATAGACCAATACATTCATTATAACGGCCCAAATCCCGTATTTAAACAGCGTGACCATGGCTAAAGCTTCAAATAGTGAAAAATGTTTTCCAAGTAAAAGACCGATAAGTACGATAACAAAAAACAAGCTTGCCGTTGGACTATCAGGTACAAATAATAAAAACTTCTTAGGTGTTTCCGCTAATTGACTCCCATACCAAATATATCCGTAGATTGTTCCTAGTATATTTACAATCAGCAAAAGCGTTAAAAAACGCTTATCTTTTAAGGTATACCATAACCAAGCCATTCAGAAAGTCTCCTTTACATTTAATCTCTTCTTTATTATGTACAGTTTTTGGACAATAGCAAGCACCTATCTCATTGATATAAACCACAACATTAAATAAATTCAAAAAAAACCAGCCTTTTGGCTGGTTTTCATTATTCTTTTCCTAAGTTTCCGACAAATTCCGAGAGCGTTTTCAATTCTTTATCTGAACCTTTGAAAACACCTTTTGGCATATTGCCTTTACCATTTTTTGCGATATTGGCGATTTCTTCAGGAGATAAATCAATTCCTGTTAAAGCCGGAGCCGCAGGGCCTCCCTGTAAATTATCACCATGACAGGTCAAGCACGTTTGCTTTTGCATAATTTTGTAGCCTTCTGAATTTTTGTCAATCGCTACTTCTTCTCTAATTTTCCCTTGCTCTTCACGTGCTTTCCAATCTACCTGTGTCGCTGACTGCCACGTTAGGAAAAAGACTGCTGCTATAGCCAGAAGCATGAATCCTGTCGCAAACGGTCTCTTAGCCGGTCTTCTTTCTGGTCCGCGATCAATGAAAGGAGCAAGCATTAATGCGCCAAATGCAATCCCAGGAATAATAAATGCACCTATAATATTATATGGACCAGAAGCAAATGAATATTTAAGCAATTGATATAGAAACAAAAAATACCAGTCGGGAAGAGGCAAGTACCCCGTATCAGTCGGATCGGCAATACGTTCAAGCGGAGATGGATGAGCGATGGTTAAACATAAATAACCAATTAAAAAAACTGCTCCTACCATCCATTCTTTTAGTAAAAAGTTTGGCCAGAATGCTTCTGTTTTCCCTGGAAATTCAGAGTAATCTTTTGGAATATTGGGTTTTCGTTCTGCAGGAACACGTGAATCTCCAACAAACTTCATCCCTTTACCACGATGCATGTTCTCCCTCCTTTTTCTCACTGTTCTAGTGAAAGTACTAACAACGGAGTATGTGCTTGATGCATATGATGACTAGTGTGATTGACTAATTGAATAAAGCGTATAAACTTTTATAGTGGTCCTGAAATTCCTTGTTTACGAATCATTAAGAAGTGGGCACCCATTAAGCCAAGCAGGGCTCCGGGTAAAAAGAATACGTGAATGGCGAAAAAGCGAGTTAGTGTTTGAGCACCAACGATGTCTGGATGTCCTGAGAGTAATGTCTTCACTTGCTGGCCTATAATTGGTGTGGATTCAGCAATTTGCAAACCTACTTTCGTTGCAAATAGCGCTTTCATATCCCACGGCAACAAATAACCTGTAAAACCTAAACCTAACATAACAAAGAAAATTAACACACCCACAATCCAGTTTAACTCGCGGGGTTTTTTGTATGCTCCTTGGAAGAAAACACGAAGTGTATGTAAAAACATCATGACGATAACCAAACTTGCTCCCCAGTGATGCATACCTCGAACAATTTGTCCGAAAGCGACTTCATTTTGAAGATAATAAACGGATTCCCATGCATTTTTTATATCTGGTACATAATACATGGTCAAAAACATGCCTGATAAAATTTGAATAACGGTAACAAAAAACGTCAATCCACCAAAACAATACACAAATGCTGAAAAGTGATGTGCAGGATTTACGTGTTCTGGCACTTCATGATCGGCCACATCTCGCCATAAAGGAGTAATATCTAGCCGTTCATCCACCCAGTCATAGATTTTATTCAACATTTTCTATGCCCCTCCTTGTGGTTTGGCTTTTCCTAGATATAACGTACCGCCTTTTACCTTTTGAACGTATACATCTAACGGTCCCATCGGTGGTGTCCCCGGTACATTTTTACCGCTTTTTTCATACATTCCCCCATGACAAGGGCAGTAGAAACGATGTGGATAGTTTTTGTCACCAGCCCAGTTAACCGTACAGCCTAAATGCTTACAAATTGGTGACAGCGCAACGATTTCACCTTTATCAGTTTTGTACACCCAAGCCGATCTTGGTTCTTCTGATTTATGCCACGCATCCACTTGCTTGATTTTAAAATCGACACGTTTCGGCTCTTTTGTAATGTCTTTAACCTGCGCTACAGCTACTAAATCCTGACCCGCTTCTTTTTCCAAAATTGGATCTACTGCAAAGCGCACCATTGGCATTAACATTCCAGCAGCCATAAATCCCCCTACACCAGTGAGCGTATAGTTTAAAAACTGTCGTCTTGATACCCGATCACCCATGCTTTTCCCCCCTTTAAAAAAGTTCAGTCCAGAGAATTTTGGACACATGATGGACCATTCTATTAAACTAGGACATAATCATGATATATTAATATTTCTGGAAGGTCAATACAATAAAAACCTAAAACATGGAAATAATCTTTATTTTTCTAAATTTTTCGTCATTATTTTGTTTGCGCTTCCATTGCTTATTCTACAGCCTTTTTAAACACTCCATTTCTCTACAAAAATCGGCAGGAGCTGTTGGACTTGTTCATGTATGAGCGTATACTTATGCGAGTCGTCTATATGCTCAAGCGGTAAAGCAGGTATCCAAATGCAGTGAGCCCCTATTTCTTTTTCATACTGCAGCCAATCTCGGTCGCTAGTAAGCACAAAAAGATGTTTGACTTCATTGTCATTTATATGCTCATTCCAACGAAGTAATGTTTCATAAACAGCAGCTACTCCATCTTTTTTTAAGTATGTAAAACTAGGTGTTAAAATCACTCTTCCTTTAAATTGTCTCTCTAACTCTTCAGTAAGAGCAGTCGTATATTCACTCATAGATGCAGTAAGCTTTAAATCTTCTCCGAAATCAATAGGAATGAGTGGAACCAATACGGTATCAACATAACTTTTGGATTGTAAATACACATCCATTTCCTTCGCCTGCAGCTTCAACTTTCTTCTCCTCTCAGCAAGCTTGCTAAGGCTTGTCTTATTTATTTTTCAAACTGAATAAGGAGATAAAAAAAGAGATTGACCTTTTTCTAAGAAGCTAGCCAATCTCTCGTTTATCTACTGTACATAATGGTTATTTAAATATTCGCTTAAGCGCTGAAATTCCTCTTTATCATTTTCATCTAATGCTTTATCAATTAGTTCCATGATTTTTGATCGTTGAAATTTCTGAATAGATTCTTCCAATATTTGCTCAGCTAATACTCTGTCTTTTTCATTTGTTTGATTAGCTTTTGGCATATACGGATTGTCTTCCAGTACAGCCACATATTGAGGCGATGAATACAACGATCGGAAGTTTAATTGAATATAAATGTCTTCTTCTCGATTCAAACGAATATCATGAAATGATTTTTCTGCATCGGTTGTCATGATATTTTCTTTATAAAAACGAAATGGAGGGTCTTCCACACAGTGCGTAGACATCACCATCCCGCGAGGACAAAACTGTGCTTGCTCAACGAAGTGAACTCGTTTCATCAATTGATCATGGCTCATCAAATAATTTAAAATCCATACACATTCTCTGCGCTTCAGCTGATAATTCGTTAAAAACCAGCGAACAAATTCTTTTTTCTCGTTGACAGTAACAGGGGTCGTCATATTCTCACTTCCCTCCTCTGTGTTTAAACTCTCAGTTAAAACACCTTTTACAGTTATTTATTCCACACGGCAGCAATAAAATCCTCTGAACTATTATTTATTCTTCTAATTGAAATAATATGTCTTGAATTTCATCTACTGTTGGATCCATGGCTAATAAAGCTTGGAAAATCCCCTTCGCTTTCGAGCGCTGTCCTTCTTCTAATAAGAAATAGCCATACTCTTCTAAAAACGCATACTCTTCTTTAAAAACAGTATATGCAGATTCGTAGTATTTTAGCGCTTCTTCATAATTTTCTAATTCCTGATAAGCTTTTGCTAAATCCCATTCAAAATGAGGGTCATGCTCATTATATTCTTTGGCATGCTCGATATTCTCTACTACATCTTCATATCTCTCTTGACTCATATAAAGTTTAGAGAGAGTTAAAATAGCTTCAATGTACCCTGGATCTAGTGCAATCGCTTGTTGAAACGCCGATTCAGCCTCTTCTTCTAGACCGCGCTTTAATGCTATTTTACCTTTAAAAAAGTAAAGTTCTTTTTGAAATTCATCCTGCGCAATACCTTCGTTGACAGCCACCGCAGCCTCTTCTAGCATCTCTTCATGTTCATATGACTTTGCTAAATATAAATAAAGAGAATGGTACTCACGGTCTAACTCTTTTAGTTCTGTAAACTTTTCAATAGCGGTCTGATAATGACCTGCTTGATACGCTGAAATCGCATATTCAAATAGTGTGTTAATCTCAAGCTTATCTTTTAACGCTTGATCAAAGTAAGGAAGCGCTTCTTCGAACTGGCCGATACCTGCTAGACTTTCAGCTAATCGCTGACGAAGATCCGTACCGTTAAATTCTTTTTCTGTTTTTAGCAGCGTTTGATAAAAAGGAATTGCCTTTTGATAAATTCCTTGACTGCTGTAAAATTCACCGAGCCCAAAATCGATAACCGGCTCATTTGGAAGCATTTTTTTCGCTTCCATTAACTTTTGCTCACTTACTTCACTAAGGCCTTGCATTTGATATAAGTCAGCTACAAGAAGCAGAGCTGGCACGTAATTATCGTCTTCGCTGCTAATTTGATTTAAAATATGAATGGCTTCTTCTTCTTCTTCTAAATCAATGAGCATTTCAGCTTTTAATAAATACAGCTCGCCTTCTTCTGGGTATTTAGCAATGAGCTCGTCTATTAAAGGCAGCGCATCATTTACTAGTCCCCACTCCTGTAGCTGTTCAGCCATTAAAAACTTTTCTTCGTCTGTAGCTTTATCTTTCAATTCATGAATAAGGGCAAGACCTTTTTCAATTTCATTGGATTCTACGTAACCTATCGCGCGGTCTAGTTCTTTCACACACAATTCTCCTTTATTATTACATTCACTTTTTATATAAAAATAAAACGAATTAATTTTCTATTTTTCCAAACTCGAAGCAAGAACACATGCTTCTATACACCATGATAAAATAGTTTGAGCGTTTGTTCAACAAATCAATTTGAATACGCTTACATTTTTTTAGGTAAAAACGAGATTGAGACATGAAACCTTCGTTCACCATCTCAATAAAAAATCCGAACGAGTTTGATTTTTCATCAACAATATCAATTCCTCGTTCGGATTTCCCTTCAACCAAAATACGTTTGTTCCAGCCTCTTCCTTATTGGCTTAGCTCATCAAGATCTTCAAAAAAAGTAGGGTAGGAGACGTGAATGGCATCACTTCTCATTAGCGTTACCTCTCCCGTTGCAATGGCTGCTGCGACCGCAAGCATCATTCCAATTCGATGATCTCCGTAGCTGTCTACTTCCCCGCTTCGCAGGGCCGTCTTGCCTTCGATAATAAGTCCATCAGGTGTTGGCGTAACGGAGGCACCCAGCTTGCTTAGCTCGGTTGCAACCGTATCGATGCGGTTCGTTTCTTTTACTTTTAGTTCTTCCGCATCTTTAATCACCGTTTTCCCAGTTGCCTGAGTCGCCAAAAGAGCGATTACCGGAATTTCATCAATTAAACGAGGAATTAAATCGCCCCCAATTTCAATCCCTTTCAACTGAGACGTTTCAATCGTCAAATCGCCAATAGGCTCTCCATTTTGAATACGTTCATTGGAAATTGTAAGGCGTGCACCCATTTGCTGAAGCACATCAATAATACCTGTTCTTGTAGGATTGAGTCCGACGTTTTTCAAAACGATTCGGCTGTTTGGAACAATGGCTCCTGCAACAAGAAAGAATGCAGCTGAAGAAATGTCTCCAGGGACGTACACATCCGTTCCGCGCAGGGATTGTCCCCCTTCAATACTTACAGTCGTTCCATCTACCTCTACGTCTACTCCAAATGCGCGAAGCATACGCTCGGTATGGTCGCGTGATGTAAAAGGCTCGGTTACTTTTGTTGTGCCTTCGGCATGAAGTCCCGCTAGTAAAATCGCCGATTTTACTTGTGCACTTGCTACAGGAGAATGGTAATGAATTGCTTTTAATGCTCCTCCTCTAGTAGATAAAGGCGTATATTGGCCATGCTCACGCCCATCAATCTTTGCACCCATAGAGCGCAGCGGCACCGTAACACGGCTCATTGGACGCTTGGCAATCGACTCATCTCCAATTAGAGATGTATGAAATGGCACACCGGCAAGAATCCCCAGCATTAAACGAGTAGTTGTTCCTGAATTTCCTACATCTAAGATGGAAGTAGGTTCACTTAATCCTTCGATACCTTTACCTTCCACTTCAACATACTCGCCTTCTCTTTTAATCGATACGCCCATCTTTTCAAAACAAGAGATAGTACTTAAGCAATCTTCACCTGCTAAAAAATGATTAATCGTAGTTTTCCCTTCTGCCATCGCTCCGAACATCACAGCTCTGTGAGAAATTGACTTATCCCCGGGAATAGAAATTTCTCCTTGAAGAGATGAAAGATTCGTTTTTAATGGTTTTCCACTCATTTCATTCACACCTTTCATACATTAAGAAATAAACGTCTGATATTGATGCTGATGGAGACACGCTCTTGCCCGCTTTCTATCTTCCTCTGTTTGAAAGCTCAAACGTAATACTCCGTATATATCTTCTCGTGTTTCCAAAATTCGAATGTTTGTAATACTGATTTCATCTTCTGCTAAATAACCGGTTACTTCTGAGATAATACCCGGATAGTCAGGAACATCCACATAGAGATCATAAAAGGATGGAATCGCTCCTTTGGTTCGTACAGGAAGCTGATCTCTAAATTGTTTCGCTTGTGAAAAATATGTATAGATATCATTCGCATCTTTTCGTTCGATCATATTTCGCACGTCGTTCATTTCTTCAAGCCAGTGGTCAAACATTGAAAGAAGCGCATCCTGGTTATGAAGCAAAATATCTCTCCACATCGCTGGACTGCTTGAAGCAATACGTGTAATATCACGAAACCCTCCAGCCGCAAGCTGCGAAACTAGCTGATTGTCTTGTTGGTAATATTCTGCTTGATGAACAAGGCTTGCAGCAATAATATGTGGAAAATGGCTAATGACACCTGCTAATTTATCATGTTCTTTTGGTGACATTACAATAATTTTAGCTTTTGTACCACTTAGCAATTCCTTTAAGCTGTTTAAAGCCTCCGAAGAAGTAGAAGATGAAGGTGTTAATACATACATTGCATTTTCAAATAAATGAGCTTTAGAAGCAGCTACTCCGCTTTTATGAGACCCCGCCATTGGATGACCCCCGATAAACTCAATGCCTTTAGAAATAAGAGCCTCGGCTGTCTTCACTACTTCTTCTTTTGTACTTCCTACGTCTGTTACGATGACAGACTGTTTGAGCGTAAAATGTTCGAACTGTTTTAGCACTTCCGCTGCTTGGGTGACCGGAATGGCAATAACAATATAATCCGCTTGCTCAGCGCCTTGTTGCAAAGAAGAAGCCGCTTGGTCAATTACGCCTAGAGTTTTAGCGAGCTCCAGCTGCTCTTGATTAATGTCAAAACCTATTACATCAAGATGATGCTGCGTCTTTTTTATATTAAGTGCAAGAGATCCTCCAATTAATCCCAGGCCTACAACAAAAACATTTTCTTTCACTTTCCTTCACCTCATTGTGCATATGAAGATGAGAGTGTGAAATCACACTCTCATCTTTTACTATATTAGGTATTAAGCTTTCGCCGTTTCTTGGTTAACAAACTGCTGAAGCAATTCAATGATTTGTTCATTTTGTTCTTTTGTTCCCACCGTAATACGAACGGAAGTTGGGAAGCCTAATGCATTCCCTGAACGAACGATAAATCCGCGCTGCAATAAAAATTGAAACACTTCATCGCCTTGACGGCCAAAATCAATTAGAACAAAATTAGTGAAAGAAGGATAATAGTTTAAGCCATTCTTATCACAGAAAGCATAGTACTGCTGCAAACCTGCTTCATTTTTCTTTTTGCACTCTTCAATGAACGCTTGGTCTTCAAGAGCAACGATTGCTGCTTTTTGAGCCATGCGGCTTGTATTAAAAGGTTCGCGAGCCGGCTCAATTTTTTGTAGCAATGATTCGTTTGCAATACCGTAACCAATACGCAAAGAAGCTAAGCCGTATGCTTTTGAAAATGTGCGAAGTACAATTAAGTTTTCGTATTCATTCAAAAGCTCTACCGTATTCGGATAGTCGGCTTGGTCTGCTGCATACTCAAAATACGCTTCATCCATAACGATTAACGTATGCTTAGGAACTTGCTTCATAAAGGAAATTAACTCATCGCCCTTCACATACGTTCCCGTTGGGTTATTAGGACTGCATACCCATACAATTGTCGTATTTTCATCAATTGCACGAAGCATAGCATTTAAATCATGATCTCCGCCGCGCAGCGGTACTTCACGAATTTCTGCACCTTCAATTACGGCATTGTGCTTATATTGAGGAAATGATGGCGTTGGCATGACAGTGTTTGTATCAGCCGATAGTAAAGCTCGGCAAATAATTTGAATGACTTCATCAGACCCATTTCCAAAAATCAGCTGATCTTGCTCTACACCTACGTGTTTTGCTACTGCTGCACGCAGTTCAGCTGCATAACCGTCTGGATAAAGCGCCATATTTTCAATTTCTGCAGCAATCGCCTCTTTTACTAAAGCAGAGCTGCCGTAAGGATTTTCATTGGATGCTAATTTTACAACGCGATCTAAATTAAATTCACGCTTCACTTCTTCAATTGGCTTACCTGGTTTATATGGAGATAAAGTTAGTAATTGTTCTTTTACCTTCACCGTGTTACACCTCGCATTTTTGTATAGGCGAAACGATGGATGCAACATACTCCTCAATTTGATTTAATCCGTCTCGGCGTGTATCCTTATTTAAAAGAACTTGTTCAAGCTGGCCAATTTTATTAACAATTGCACTTCCAATTACAATGCCGTCGCTGTGTTCTTTTAATACCTCTACTTGTTCGCTTGTTGAAATCCCAAAACCGACGGCAACCGGTATAGAAGCTGCTGCTTTCACATCTTCTAAAAAGGTGCCAATATCAGCTGGCAGCGTAGAGCGAACCCCAGTAACGCCTAAAGACGACACGCAGTATAAGAAGCCCGTTGCATCTGCAGCAATTTTTTGAATACGCTCTTTAGATGTAGGAGCAACCATTGAAATGTACGCAACTTCATTTTCAGCGGCAAGCTCCCGGATACGGCCACTCTCTTCGTACGGTAAATCCGGAATTAGCACTCCATCTATTTCATTTTCTCGCATTAACGCGAAAAAGGATTCTAAACCTAATTGTAACACAGGATTAAAATAGGTAAAGAGAATTACCGGTATTTTCACACCTTTTTTTCTCATCACCGATACAAGCTTAATAGCTTTTGAAATAGACATACCGCCAGATAAAGCTCTTTTGGACGCCTCTTGAATAATCGGACCATCTGCTAAAGGATCGGAATACGGTACGCCCAGCTCTAAAATAGAAGCACCTTGCTTTTGCAAAGACAAAGCAATTTCCACCGTTGCATCTTCATGAGGATCTCCTGCTGTAATAAATGGAATAAATAATGTTTCATGTTTAGGTAGTCTCGCTTCAAACGTATTCATGTTCTTCTTCCTTCCCTTCTAGCAAGTTTACTAATGTATGAACGTCCTTATCTCCTCGACCTGATAAGCAAATTAAAATGGTTTCTTCTTTCGTCATGCTTTTAGCCAGTTCAAATGCTTTTGCCAGCGCATGGGCGGATTCGATAGCCGGGATGATTCCCTCCGTTTTCGCCAGCAGCTGAAGAGCTTCGATTGATTCATCATCCGTTACACTTTCATATTCTACTCGTCCAATAGATGAAAGGTGAGAATGCTCTGGACCGATACCCGGATAATCCAAACCTGCTGAAATAGAATAAGGCTCTGTAATTTGACCATTTTCATCTTGAAGTAAATACGTGAGCGTTCCGTGGATAACACCTTTTGTGCCTTTAGCCATTTTAGCAGCATGAAGAGCTGTATTTAGTCCTTTCCCCCCTGCTTCTACTCCAATCAAGCGTACATGTTCTTCTTTAATAAAATCATAAAACATACCGATTGCATTACTACCGCCTCCGACGCATGCCACGACAGCATTTGGAAGTTTTCCTTCTACCGCTGTAAACTGTTCTTTTGCTTCTTCTCCAATAATTTTTTGGAAATCTCGAACCATTTTAGGATAAGGATGCGGTCCAATTGCCGAACCAATTAAGTAAAAATGATCTTCACAGTGTTGAACCCAGTAGCGGATTGCTTCATTTGTTGCATCTTTTAGCGTTTTTGTTCCAGAAGTTGCAGGAATGACTTCCGCTCCTAGAAGCTTCATGCGAAAGACGTTCAACGCCTGACGTTCAATATCTTCTTCTCCCATGAATACTTTACATTCCATTCCGAACTTTGCAGCTACTGTAGCTGTGGCTACCCCGTGCTGACCCGCTCCTGTTTCAGCAATAATTTTTGTTTTGCCCATCCGTTTAGCAAGTAAAATCTGTCCAATGGCATTGTTGATTTTGTGAGCACCCGTATGATTTAAGTCTTCACGTTTTAAATAAATTTTTGCCCCGCCGAGTGTTTCGGTAATATTATCAGCATATGTTAAAGCCGTTGGTCGCCCTGAGTAATTGACGAGTAAGGATAGATACTCATCTTTAAATGCCGGATCTTTCATTGCTTGATTCAAAGCTGCTTCTACTTCTTCAAGTGGTTTCATTAATGTTTCAGGTACGTATTTTCCGCCAAATTCACCAAAGCGGCCAAATTCATCAGGATGATTGTATGTCATAGTATGGATCTTCCTTTCAATCTCTATAATTTTTGTATAGTCCTTCGTTCCATTTGTTTCAATACCGCCAGAAATATCAATCGCCCCAGGCTTGTAGGGTAACAAGTTCTCAATGTTAAAAGCATTGATTCCTCCAGCAATAAAGCATTTTTTACCTAACTTTCGTGCAGCTGATTCATACTGAGGAACGAAGCTCCAATCAAAAGCGACGCCCGTTCCTCCGAATTGTTCTTTAACCTTGCTGTCAATTACATAACCGTCAGCTTCTTCATATACATGCATTTGCTGCAGCGTATCTTTATTGTGCGGGAGTGCTTTCCATACTTCATATCCACGCTGCTTTAACTCACGTACTTCAGCAGCTGTTTCTTGCCCGTGGCACTGAATCACATCTAAATTTGTCACGGAGGCAATTTCAAGTATTTGATCCACCGGTGTATTAACAAATACCCCTACTAGCGCGACTTGTTTTTTTATTTCATCCGTTACAAACTCATTTACTCGTTCAGGCTTTACATATCGTTTACTTTTAGGGTAGAAAATAAAGCCAATGTGAGTAGCAGCCGACTTTTCGATTAAAGCTATATCTTGTTTTGATCGAATACCGCAGTACTTAATAAGCATATTCACTTTCCCCAAACAGCTTTTTAATCGCTTTGGTTTGATTATCCTGTCTCATAAGCGATTCTCCTACTAAAATAGCTTTTGCTCCGGCTTCTTTTACGTAGGAAACATCATCGTATAAGTAAATGCCGCTTTCACTTACTAAAAGCTGATCTTTCGGCACATGCTTAGCGATTTCTTTTGTCTGCTGCACGCTGGTTTCAAACGTATGAAGATTTCGATTATTAATCCCGATAATCTTCGGTGTAAATACAGCTAACAGCTGTTCAAGCGTTTCTAAAGAATGCACTTCTACTAAACAATCTAACTCTTTTTCAGCAGCTTGAAGATAAAGCTCTTGCAATTTTAATGGTTCAAGTGCTTCTCCGATGAGTAAAATCGCATCGGCACCGATTCTTGCACTTTCTTCCACTTGAATGGAATCAATGATGAAATCCTTGCGAAGCACAGGAATAGAGACATGCTGTTTAATATCACTTAAAAACGTTCGGTGTCCTTGAAAATAGTGCTGATCCGTTAACACAGACAAAGCATCTGCTTTTCCTTCCTCGTAGGCTTTAGCAATTTCCACAGGCTGAAAATTCTCTTTTATTAATCCTTTGGAAGGAGAGGCTTTTTTTACTTCTGCAATAAGAGCCAGCTCTCGATTCGGATTTGATAAAGCTTCTAAAAATGATCGTTTTGTAACATTTTGCTGTTCGGGTAACTGTAGGTTTTGAATTTCTTCTTTTTTTGTTTCAATAATTTTATTGAGCATGTTCAACCACCTTTTTCGATTTCAATCGTTGTAATTGCGTGTATGCAGCACCTGATTCAATTGTTTCTAAAGCTACAGCTACTCCTTCTTCAAAAGTAGAAACGTTTCCGCTAACGTAAATAGCTGCAGCAGAGTTCAACACGACTGCATTTTTAGCAGTTACATTACTTTTATTTAAAAATAGCGATTCAATGAGCTCTGCACTCGATTTCGCGTCTTCTACCACCAAATCTTCAAGCTTCCCTCTCTGTAAGTGTACATCCTCTGGTGCAAGCGTATATTCTGTAATAACATTGCCTTGTACTTCTACAATATCCGTTACATCCGTGGCACTAATTTCATCTAAACCATCTCTGCCGGCAACAAGCAGGACGTGATTAGCTCCCAGTACAACAAGCGCTTCTGCTAATTTTCGTGCAAGCTCAATAGAATAAACGCCAATTACTTGCTTTGTGCAGTTAGTAGGGTTTGCTAACGGACCTAATGCATTAAAAACGGTTCTAAACCCTAATTCCTTTCGAGTAGCAGCAACGTGCTTCATAGCAGGGTGATAAAGCGGCGCAAATAAAAAGGACATGTTGAGGTCAGCCACCGCATTTTTCACTTCTTTTTCATTTCCTTGAATCCATATATCCAAATGTTCTAACACGTCTGCACTTCCGCTTTTAGAAGATACCGCGCGATTCCCATGTTTCGCAACCTTTACTCCAGCAGCAGATGCCACAATCGCACTAGCCGTTGAAATATTAAACGTAGAGGCGCCGTCTCCTCCCGTACCGCACGTATCTACTACGTTTAATTCGTCTAGAGAAATAGCATTCATATTGTTTTTCATACCCCGGACAAAACCAACAATTTCATCGACGGTTTCTCCTCGGTACGTTAAAATGGTTAGCACGCTAGCAATTTGAGCTGCCGGGACTTTACCGTTCATAATATCATTCATAATTTTTTCTGCTTCTTCCGCTGAAAGTGACTCCCCGCGCAAACACTTTTTCAACAATTCTTTAAACATATACATCCTCCTTTTTATCGTAGATGTCTTGAGCTAATTGAATTGTTTTAATTAAAGCGCTAGCTTTATTGCGGGTTTCTTTCCACTCAAGCTCCGGTTTTGAGTCAGCAACCACTCCTGCTCCGGCCTGTATATAAGCGGTTTGGTCTTTCAAAAGAATGGTACGAATTGCAATGCACGAATCAATGTTTCCATCAAATCCGAGATATGCTACGGTTCCTGCATATACATTTCGCGCAACTGGTTCAATTTCATTTAAGATTTGCATCGCCCGCACTTTTGGAGCGCCAGATACAGTACCCGCTGGAAATGCAGAAAGCAGCGCATCAATAGGATGTACTTTTTCATCTAGGCGTCCTGTCACTTTAGAAATCAAGTGCATGACGTGCGAAAAATTAACCTGCTGCATTAATACCGGCGTTTGGACACTTCCATACTGTGCAACTCGGCCGATGTCATTTCTTGCTAAGTCCACGAGCATATAGTGTTCTGCCCGCTCTTTTTCATCGCTAATTAAGTCTTCATACAAGCGCGCATCTTCTTCTGCATCTCTGCCGCGTCTTCTCGTTCCTGCAATTGGATGAATTTCTAAATGACCGTTTTCAATTTGAATCAACCGCTCAGGGGAACTTCCAATCAATTCCACTCCCTTTACTTTCACGTAAAATAAATAAGGAGATGGATTAACTAATCGCAATACTCTGTAAATATCAAATCCAGCTACGGTCGTATCAATTTGAAATCTCTGCGACAATACGGCTTGAAAAACATCTCCGCTTTTAATGTATTCCTTAATTTTTTCCACATCTTGCACAAATTTATCTTTTTGGTATGACGATGTCACGCCTTCAAAGCTAACTTCGCGCTGCTCGCTTTCAAACATCATTGGCTTTTCTTTCACCGTCTGCGCTATTCTTTCAACATATCGATTGATCTCTGCTAGAGCTTCATCATGTTTTTCTTTTTTCTGCTGTTCTTTATCTTTCTCATCAAGCTGAATGTAGTGAATCACCATAAGCTCTTTTGTTTGGTGATTATAAGCGAGCATCGTTTGACAATAGATAAAGTGAAAAGTAGGCATGTTCAAATCGTTTTGGGCATGTACGTTTACTTTTTCAATTTGCGATACTGCGTCGTAGCTGATAAATCCTACTGCTCCTCCTTTAAAAGGAAGTGCAAGATCTGGTACTTTCACTTTCAGCTCTTGCTGAATTTTACAAAATACCTCTTTAAAGCTGTCTCCTTGCAGCACAGGTTGAAGCTGCTTGTTTTTTGCTAGATAGGTTCCGTTCTCTTCTTCTACATACAAAAATGGATTCAAGCCAATAAAAGAATAATTAGACCATGGTGATGATTCATCATTGCTTTCAAGTAAATATACAGCTTCATCTTTTACTTGCTGAAAAAGATCAACAGGTGTCATGCTATCGATAAATATTTTTTTTATGATTGGAATGGTTAAATACTTTGTAGAGTCTTCTAAAAAAGAAGTATACGTGTTCGTCATATCTTTCAATCCTCCATTTCATGGAGAATGAGAATAGATGAGGTTATATAAAAGAGGATATAATAAATAAACCCAAAGACACATCAAAAATGGGCCTTTGGGTATACGAATGGTAAAATTCACTCAACTAAACTCTGCTCAACTGTCTCATTCTCGTCTACCCTAATCTCAACTAAACTGTCTATTGTTTTCTCATAACTAAAATCTCTAAACTAACTTGTTACCAATTGTAGTACGTTTCAAATTCATTTGTCAACTACTATCTACTTGGCTTTTGAAGAAACTACGCTTGAAGCTCTTCATTCAGCAGCTTAAGAATCACTTCATCTTCTACTTGTTGAACAAAAGGTTTTCCTATGCCTTCAAGCAGTACCATATGAACATTGCTTGATTTGGACTTCTTGTCTGCTTTCATTCTCACGAGCAGCTTTTCAGCTGAAAGGTGGTTTGGAACAGACGTCTCATAGCCAAATTTTTCAAACCATTTCGCAATTTCAGCTACAGGGAACTCGCTTTTCCCAAGCGTATTGCTGACTTTCATAGCAAACAGCATCCCAATGGCTACGCCTTCTCCGTGACTGATTTGTCCATAGCCGCACTCTGCTTCGATCGCATGACCTAACGTATGTCCAAAGTTCAGGTGAGCGCGAACGCCAGCTTCTGTCTCATCTTCTTTTACAACAGATGCTTTGACTAAAATACCGCTTTGAATAGCATAAATTAATTTTTCACCTTGTAAATCAGTCAGCGATTGTATATTTTGCTGAAGCCATTCATAAAATGCTTCATCGTGAATAAAAGCATGTTTAATCACTTCTGCAAAACCGGAACGCCACTCTCTTTCAGGAAGCGTTTTAAGAAGATCAATGTCATAAACAACCGCTTCAGGCTGATAAAAAGCGCCAATCATATTTTTTCCAAGCTCATGATTAATGGCTACTTTACCGCCTACAGCACTATCGTGAGCAAGAAGCGTCGTTGGCACTTGAATAAACGAAACCCCTCTCATGTATGTAGCGGCTACAAATCCAGCTAAATCGCCAACTACCCCTCCGCCGAAAGCAATAACGAGCGCATTGCGGTCAAGCTGCTGCTCGAGTGCAAAAGTCTGACAATCGTAGTAATGTTGAAATGACTTTGCGTGTTCACCGCTTGGTACTACGTATTTAGCCACTTTAAACTGCGTCTCAATCGCTTTTACAACCGCTTCTCCATAATATGAATCTACAGCTGAATCAGTGATGATTAACACTGACGACAGATTAGGTTTTACACTCTCAATAATAGAAGGCAGCTTTTCAATTAATCCATTTCCTAAATAAAGAGGATATGTTTTGGATAAAGTTTGAATATCAATTTGCAACATTAAAACTCCCTCGCATGTACACGCATTTTCTCAATATTTTCAGCAATTAAATCAATTCGGTCTTGTCCAAACTGTTCGATTAGCGCATCAGCCAATTCCCAAGCTACAACGGCTTCTGCTACAACGCTTGCTGCCGGCACAGCACAGCTGTCTGAACGTTCGATGCTTGCCTCGAAGGCTTCTTTTGTTTCAATATCAACACTTTTTAACGGCTTGTAAAGCGTTGGAATAGGTTTCATTACACCGCGTACTACAATTGGCATACCTGTTGTCATGCCACCTTCAAAGCCGCCTAAGTTGTTTGTTTTACGGGTATATCCATTCTCTTCATCCCATAGAATTTCGTCATGAACTTCGCTTCCTGGTCTGCGAGCCGCTTCAAATCCAATCCCAAACTCAACGCCTTTAAATGCATTAATGCTCATAACAGCTGCAGCAATCTTCGCATCTAATTTACGATCGTAATGGACATAGCTGCCCACTCCTGCTGGCACGCCTTCAATAATAACTTCTACTACGCCTCCGATCGAATCGCCGTTTTTCTTAGCATCATCGATTGCTTGCATCATGTCTTTCTCAACAGCTGAGTCAAAACATCTTACTGGAGAAGCTTCAGTGACTTCTTGAAGTTCCTCTAAGCTTTTGTATTGAGGAGGATTTGCCTGTACGCCGCCAATTTCTAATACATGTCCAGCTACAGAAATCCCGAACTGAGCAAGGATTTGACGAGCCACAGCACCTGCTGCTACCCTTACAGTTGTTTCACGAGCTGAAGAACGTTCTAATACATTTCTCATATCGCGATGACCATATTTAATAGCGCCGTTTAAATCGGCATGCCCTGGTCTTGGTCTTGAGATTTTACGCTTTACTTCTTCTGATTCTTCTTCAGAAATTGGCTCGATGCCCATAATTTTTGTCCAGTGTTTCCAGTCGTTATTTTCTACCGCTAACGTAATAGGAGATCCTAGCGTATAGCCGTGGCGAACACCGCTTAAAATTTCCGCTTGATCTTTTTCAATTTGCATACGTCTTCCGCGACCATGACCTTTTTGTCTTCGCGCTAAATCTGTATTGATGTCTTCGGCTGTTAAAGGAAGTCCTGCGGGAACACCCTCTAAAATAGTAGTCAACTGTGGACCATGTGATTCTCCTGCTGTTAAATATCGCATAATCGTACCTCCGCTTAATATGTATTATTCGTCAGAATTTTTCCATTTTTAAATATGACTATACCATACTATAACATAAGAATATATAAAAAGTTTCACCTCAGCTTGTAAGAAATCGCTTCAGGTTATCTCAATTAAATGGTCTTTACTTTTCTGTAAAAAAACGTATCAGCCGTTTCAAACCCATACTTTTGCGGAGTGAAAATCTGCTCTGTGCTCCCTACAAATAAGATGCCTCCAGGTGCTAAAGCTCTGCTAAACTTTTCATATAAAGCATGCTTTGCTTCATCGGTAAAATAAATAAGCACGTTTCGACAAACAATCAAGTCAACGTTTTTAGGAAAAGAGTCTGACAGTAAGTTATGTTTTTGAAAAATAACTGTTTTTTTGATTTTTTCATCTAATAAGTACCCGGTTCCTCTTTGTTGAAAGTACTTATTTTTCATCGAAACAGGCATTTCCTGAAGTGAACGTTCATCATAAAAGCCTATTTTTGCTTTTTCTATCACTTTTTCATCCAGATCGGTCGCCAATATAGAAATACGCGAAAGCGGAAAAAATGTTGATAAAACCATCGCTAGTGTATACGGCTCTTCCCCTGTTGAACAGGCAGCGCTCCACACTTTCAGATCTGTTTTTCCTTTTACAAGAGTCGGTAAAATTTTTTGCTCCAATATATCCCACCGCTGATAGTTGCGATAAAACTCTGACACGTTAATCGTCATCCGATCTAAAAACTCCTCAAGCAGTTCGTTGTTACTGTTCATTGCTCGATAATATTCAAAAAAACTAGAAAAACCTTTTTTTTCATACAGCGAGGTGAGGCGGCGGTGCATTTGAGACTGCTTATATAGTGATAAATCAATGCCTGTTTTTGTTTTTATTTTCTCCACAAACGCGTCGTATTCATCTATCATTTTTGACTCTCCTTTCTCATTCCTATACGTTTATGTTAGACGTATAAAGAAATAAAACCTTTATATACGCTTATCTTCTTATTAATATATCGGAATACATTATGAAAATGTTTATGCGGGGAAATCTTTGCACTTAATAGCCTAGAAGCCTATTTATACACACAATAAAAAAGACGAATGAAAATTCATTCGTCTTTTTGCGCTATCTAAATTAGTAAATCCAAGCGTCTGCGTCTTTTTTATAGAAAGTCAGCTCTTCACTTTCAAAGAATAAGCTGATTTCACGCTCCGCACTTTCTGGTGAATCTGAGCCGTGAATAATATTCTTATCCACAATCAGTCCATAATCACCTCGAATAGTCCCAGGAAGCGCTTCTTGAGGGTTAGTTTTCCCCACCATTTGACGTGATACTGAAATCACGTTTTCACCTTCCCATACCATAGCAAAAACTGGACCTGATGTGATAAATTTCACTAACTCACCGAAGAAAGGTTTCTCTTTATGTTCACCATAGTGTGTTTCAGCTAATTCCTGCGAAATATGCATAAGCTTAGCTCCAACTAATTGAAAACCTTTTTTCTCAAAGCGAGAAATAACCTCACCAATAATGCTTCTTTGTACCCCGTCTGGTTTGACCATTAAAAACGTTTTTTGTATCATTTTACTCTCCACCCCTGAAGTTCATGATATGTAAACAAGTTTTGAAAGCGCAATCACACCTCATGAAGATATTAACATTGTTTCGAGCAGTTTACAACTTATGAAAGTAAATAAATCAAAATTTCCGTTTTCCAATGTACTTCGCAATTTGATGCAGCGTTTTTTTCGCCTTGTTTGGCGGCAGTTCTTCTAAAATGCTCATCGCTTTTTGCAGATAACGATCGCTCATCTCAAATGAACGTTCAATGGCGTTAGAAGATTTAATATCAGAAATAATTTCATCGATCAGCTCTTGCTCATATTCCCTCTCGAAAAGCTGTTCTACTTTATCTCGAAACTCAGCATTTTCAATGGCATACAAAACTGGCAGCGTAATATTTCCTTGCAGTAAGTCGCTGCCAACTGGTTTCCCAAGCTGTTCTTCTGATGAGATAAAATCTAAAATGTCATCCGTAATTTGAAATGACATTCCCACGTAATATCCAAACCAAAATAAACGTTTATGTATATCTTCAGGAGCTCCCGCTGCAATTGCGCCTAACTGACAGCTTGCAGCAATTAGCAGTGCCGTTTTACGTTTAATTCTACGCAGATACACGCGTAAGTTTTGGTTTAGGTTGTATTTGTCCTTAATCTGTTCAATTTCACCGAGCGTTAATTCCACCATCGTATTAGATAAAATTTTATGTGCTTCCACATCTTTAACCTCACTCATAACTTCAAGTGCACGAGCAAAGATGTAATCCCCTGTATACATAGCAATACGATTGTCCCATTTTGCCTTAATTGTTGGTTTTCCCCGTCGCTTATCAGCGTCATCAATAACATCATCATGAACAAGAGACGCCATATGAATCAGCTCAAGCGCTACTGCCACATGTTTGATTTGGTCGATATTGTAATGCCCAAATTTAGCTGCCAACAAAACAAATACAGGGCGAATTCGTTTCCCCCCTGCTTGTAAAAGGTGAAGAGAAGCATCTGTGATAAGTGTTTCATCGGTATGAACAGTTTGTTCAAGTTCTTTCTCAATAAGGGTAATATCCGTATTCAAAAAAGCGTACATCATTTTTAGTTTCATTGGACTCACCTTGCATTATATATTCATTCTTTACTCCTTATCCTACAGGCTGTTGCACCTGTAGGACAAGCTTTTTCTCTTTTATCGTTTGTACCCTAGATGCATCGCCGCTACTCCACCTGTGTAAGATTTCACTTCAACATCTGTCAAACCGGCTTCACGGAACATATCAGCCAATTGCTTTTGACCTGGAAAGTCCCTAGCTGACTCTTGAAGCCATGAATATTCATCATAGCTTTTAGCGACCATCTTTCCAAGCGCAGGCATAATATACTTAAAATAAAGCAAGTACATTTGTCGGTAACCAATCATCGTTGGCTGAGACGTTTCAAGGCAAACCACTTTTCCGCCAGGTTTCACGACGCGCTGCATTTCCTTTAAAACTTGAAGGTAATCGGGCACGTTGCGCAGTCCGAATCCAATCGTTACATAGTCAAATGAATTATCTTCAAAAGGAAGCTCCATTGCATTGCCATGTAGTAAAGTAATATTTGAAAAAGGTGAGTTTTTTACTTTCTCTTCACCAATCTTTAGCATATTTTGACTAAAATCCAGGCCAACTGCCTCTCCTGTTTCTCCAACTGCTTCAGCCATAGCTAGCGTCCAATCCGCAGTTCCGCAACAAACATCTAAAGCTTTTGTTCCTTTTTGAACATTCATTCGCTTCATCGTATCTTTGCGCCATGCCTTATGACGCTGAAAACTAATAACAGAATTCATTTGATCATAATTTTTGTATATTTTTTCAAATACGCCATGGACACGCTGTTCTTTTGATTGCTGCATATCTCTATCCTTCTCCTACGACATTTTTCAACACTTCTAAGCTAGATGTAAGTTCATCTAAGTGCTCTCTTAAAAACTCATTCATCGCAAATTCACTTCGTAAGTACCCTCTAACAATATCTACAGACTGTTGAGTATACGAATAAAGGTATTCTTTTATTTGTTCTTGATTCATGCCAATTTGTTTGCAATAGTTTAGCAAGAGAGTAGGCTCTTTATGCTGTAATGACTTTAATTGCTTTAATATCCCATTCAAATACGCTGCATGTTTTAAAAGTTCTTTCCACTCTTCACGTTCAAAATAGTCACATAAGCATCTTACAAACGATGATTCTGCTGCTAAAAAACTATTCATAACGTCGTGTGGATTAGTAGAGCGATTGTTATAAATGTGTATCTTAGCGATATTAATTTCTTTAATAGCAGATGCTATAACTTTCATTAAATTCAGCTGGCTGCTTTGAGCTAAATAGTAATAGTACAGGCCGCTGTAATAATCTCCGGCCAAAACTACCAGCTGCCTCTCATGCAGCTTCCCTTCATTTCCGCTAACATTTTGAGTGGAGACTAGATCGTGGGTATCAAGTGCGGTTTGAACGAGCATCACAGATAGCACAGAGCTGTTCTTTTTTTCTTCTTCCATTGAAAGAGTATCTAAGAACGAACACATGTACAGTAATCTATTTTCATCAATACGCGGATGATGAATATATTTTTTTACATATGGATGACTTAATTCAACATGAAGCTGTTCTTTCATGTTGGCCACAATATCATAGATGGTTTTTACGCTCATCATCCTTGTCTCCCTTTCCATCACTATTTGTTTAAAGTTCTTTTAACTCCAAATCGATAGTGTCAATTATAACATAATTACATTATAAAATATCCTTTAAATTCTTTTGAAGCTTTTTCACGGTTTAAATCCTTTAGCTGCTCATCCGCTTGAACACCGTTCATCTACATACCATCTTGATTTCTTAGACAGTAATTTAAGATATTGCTTTTAGTTTCACCATGTTTTTCCTGTTCTTATTCATTTATTTTAAATATAAATAAAAGCAGGAAAATCCCTGCTTATTTTTTCGTATCGGATTCAATTTCTCCGTGAACAGTCTGAACGACGGCTTTGCCACGAATTTTAATTGCGGATGTATGCTCAGTAAACTGCGCAATCATCACTTCGCCTTTATCTAGTTTTTCTGAATGATGAAATCGCGTATCTGCTCCTCGCGTTAAGCCAATTACGTTAACTCCATCTTCGACCGCTTTAATGACAATATACTCTGGCGTTCCTTTTTGTGTCATATTCTCTTCTCCTTCATCATCCACATTATGATTTGATCAATGATAAAACTTCAGCTCTAGAACTTGCATCGTGTTCTAACACTCCACGCACAGCAGAAGTAATTGTCATAGCCCCAGGCTTTTTAATGCCTCGCATGGTCATACACATGTGCTCTGCTTCCACTACTACCATTACCCCGTGCGGCTCTAATGTTTCTACAATAGAATCCGCCACTGTAGATGTAATTCTCTCCTGAAGCTGAGGACGTTTCGCAACAGCTTCTACCGCTCTTGCCAGCTTACTTAAACCGGTCACTCGTCCGCCTTTTGGAATATACGCAACATGAGCTTTTCCGTAAAAAGGCACTAAGTGGTGTTCACACATAGAGTAAAAAGGAATATCTTTTACAAGCACTAGCTCTTCATGATCTTCTCCAAAAACTGTTTTAAAATGCTCTTTTGGATCTTCATTCAACCCGGAAAAGACTTCCTCATACATTTTAGCTACTCGCTTTGGTGTATCTAATAATCCTTCACGGTTTGGATCTTCGCCAATTGCTTCTAAAATTAGTCTCACAGCTTGTTCGATCTGTGGTTTATTTACAGATGACATGTTGTTGCCCTCCAATTCGTTGCATTACGACTTTATGAAAAAAATTCTAGCATATGTATATACCAAAGGCAAAAAAGAAAGGTCGCAAATGTGCGACCTTTCAAAGCTCTTCATCAACGGCTATGAATAAAGCCATTTTATGTAGATATTATTTTACAGCATCTTTAAGAGCTTTACCTGGTTTGAATGCAGGAACTTTGCTAGCAGGAATTTCGATTTCTTCGCCAGTTTGTGGATTGCGTCCTTTACGAGCAGCACGTTCACGTACTTCGAAGTTACCAAAACCGATAAGTTGAACTTTGTCCTCAGCTTTTAAAGCTTCTAAAATTGTATCGAAAACAGCATCAACTGCTTTTGTAGCATCCTTTTTTGAAAGCTCACTTGCTTCTGCAACAGCATTAATTAATTCTGTCTTGTTCATGCCATTCACCTCCTCCCAAAATCGGATCATATAATAACTAAAAACCTTGTTAGAAAAGGAATCTAGTAATTCGTTATATCTCATTCTTTAACAAAACAAATGGATATTATACATAACCTATGTATCGACAAGCCTAATCATAAACGATTGAACTAAATAATTCAATGTTTTTCATTCATCTGCCGTATGTATGTAGTGAAAACAGTATGATCGATCGATTTCTGTTAAAAGATTAACATATTGAACAAGGCATAGCAAGCAGAAAATAACGCAGGAATAGGATAACCACGCGTTCTATCACAATATATGTAAAGTTTTGTATGATCTATCCAAAAAGAAGAGGCTCCTTTATGAGGAGCCTAACCTTATATTCTTATAAAATAATCGCGATTAAACCTCCAGATCCTTCGTTAATAATCCGTTCTAGCGTTTCTTTTAACTTATATCGCGCATTTTCAGGCATCAGCGACAGCTTTCCTTGAATCCCTTCTCTTACGATTGAACTTAGAGAGCGGCCAAATATATCTGAATTCCAAATTGAAAGCGGATCATCTTCAAAGTCTTGCATCAAATAACGAACTAATTCTTCGCTTTGCTTCTCCGTTCCGATAATCGGCGCAAATTCTGATTCTACATCCACTTTAATCATGTGTATAGAAGGTGCCACTGCTTTTAAACGAACTCCAAAACGCGATCCTTGGCGAATAATTTCAGGTTCATCAAGGCTCATATCTGAAAGCGAAGGTGCAGCTACACCATAACCCGTTTGCTTAACCATGCGAAGTGCATCAGAGACTTGATCATACTCGGTTTTTGCATGCACAAAGTCTTGCATTAACTGCAGCAAATGATCTCTTCCGCGAATTTCTACTCCCACGATTTCTTTCAAAATCTGATCATATAAGTCATCTGGAGCGTATAAGTCAATTTCGGCAATCCCCTGCCCCATCTCAATTCCGGCTAATCGAGCCTGATCGATAAACTCAAACTGGCTAAATTGCTCTACTACCCGTTCAACGTCTCTCAGTCTCTTAATATCTTTTACCGTTTCTTTAACGGCTTCTTGATAGCTTTCACGCAGCCAATGTTTATCTTTTAAAATCATTACCCAGCTTGGTAGATTAACGTTGACTTCTAATACAGGGAACTCGTATAGTGCTTCTCTTAATACGTTCATCACATCAGTATCGCGCATGCTTTCCACACTCATCGCTAATACTGGGATATCATATTTTTCATTAAGCTTTGCACGAAGCTTTTCTGTATCGGGATGATATGGCTGTACGGTATTAATAACCATGATAAATGGTTTGCCTACTTCTTTTAGCTCATTAATGACGCGCTCTTCTGCTTCCACGTAATCTTGACGAGGTATATCTCCAATTGAGCCATCTGTTGTAATGACGACACCAATCGTTGAGTGTTCTTGAATGACCTTTCTCGTTCCAATTTCAGCCGCTTCGTGAAATGGAATTGGTTCTTCATACCAAGGTGTATTGATCATTCGAGGTCCATTTTCATCTTCGTACCCTTTAGCGCCTGGCACTGTATATCCTACACAATCTACTAACCGTATGTTAACTTCTAGCCCGTCATCTACCAAAACATTGACTGCTTGATTCGGTACGAATTTTGGCTCAGTTGTCATAATCGTTTTTCCAGCTGCACTTTGTGGTAGTTCATCTTGTGTGCGAGCTCTTTCTGCCTCGTTCTCGATGTGAGGCAGGACCACCAGCTCCATAAACTTTTTAATAAATGTAGATTTTCCTGTTCGAACTGCTCCCACCACACCTAAATATATATCGCCTCCTGTACGTTCAGCGATATCTTTAAATACATCCACCTTTTCCAAAAGATCCCCTCCGATCTATGAGTTCATGGAATATGACATCCATTGCGAGAGTAAATTAGGACACTATATAGTTATGACGTTGTCCTATTAAAATATGACTTTTGATAGAAAAATTTATGATTTTTTTCATGCACATGCTGACTTAGTCATTCTGATTTTCATTATTGGTGTACAAGAAAGAGAAAACCCCTTCTCTCTGAATATTATTCAAGGAGAAGGGGTTCATGACTTATTTTTTAAAAAATATTGGTTCATTCTTATCGTTAACTGTATAAGGAAGAGAGTAAGCAGGTACAAAATCACTGTTTTCCACAAGGAGCTTTCGGATATCTTCACCCGGTTTGTAGGAGCTTTTATGCTTTTGAATGGCATCATACAAATCAGGACGATAATCTACAAATACATCTCCCTGCCCATTAACAATTAAAGAAAGACTATTCCCTGTATACGGGCTAGTAACGACAGGGGGTTCTTTCATATTCAATTTCTTATAGTTAATAGAGAATACGCCGGGAGCGATGACGTCTTTAAACGGTACGTACCCTTTATGGTTTTGACGGTATATATTCAAATGTACATTAACATCTTGAATCGTATCCGCCATCCGTAAGTCTAATAATTTAACCGTGGGCTTTGTTTCTGCATCCACAAGCACGTACGCAAATATCCCTCCGCTTTCATACGAATTCCCAGGTGCGTCTTGCATGTATCTAGGAACAATTTTTGTAAAGTCAATCGGATATTTTTGATAAATCGGCGTGTCCATATCTTTCGTTTTTATCGGCAATAAGCCTCCGCTTTCTTCTTTAAATTGATCAACGGCCGTTTGTACGGAAGCAACTTGATCTTTATAAGGAACTTGATTTTGAGACATTCTTTCCGTCGGGTACAAACAACCGGATAATACAAAAATGGTTAACCCAACAATAGACGTTAGCATGAATTTTTTCATTTTCCTCACCCTACCATATGTACATTAAGCATCTGTCGGACCGCTGAATACAACAATTACCATAATAAGACCTGCTACAATCATGAGCGAATAGGCAATGAAAGCGAGTACAATTTTACCAACGCGGTTCGTGATTTTATAACGACTAAAGTAAATAGAAAATACCGCAATAAACATAAATACAATGGAACCCAATGAAATCCACATCTTTAACAAACCTGGCGACAAATTGCATCCACTCCTTTTTTCACCGTTATTATAACATAAGGACTTATAGTTAAGACGGATATTAATAGAACATTCTAAATTTAATATTTATTTACCTTCCATTGATTTACGCTCTATAGTAATTACTTTCCTATTAAATTGACAAATTCCTGCTTTTTCACATAAAAAAATCGAAGCGAAGGGGGCTCTTCGCTTCGACCGTAACTAAATATTCCCATACTAACAGTTCTACTCATCTTTATTTACACGTTATTTTATGCAAGTAAATGATTTTGGGTATCACCAATTGCCTATTTTTTCATATTTCTTTGCACTTAATTTAATTTTTCTCCTAAAACATTCGCTAAATCTTCCATTTCATGTGTTTTAGTACGAGACATAAGCGCGTCTACTGCATCTTTTGCCTTCACATCATTAAACAGTACATTATATAAAGCATCAGCAATCGGCATTTTCACGTCGTATTTTTGAGATAGCTGGTAAGCTGCTTTCGTCGTGCGTACACCTTCTACAACCATTCCCATATTTTCTAATACTTCGTCTAAATTTTTGCCTTTTCCAAGAAGATTACCAGCGCGCCAATTTCGAGAATGAACGCTTGTACACGTTACAATCAAGTCTCCAATCCCGGTTAAACCTGAGAACGTCAGAGGATTGGCGCCAAGCACCGTACCTAAACGAGCGATTTCAGCTAAGCCACGAGTCATAAGAGCGGCCTTCGCATTGTCACCATATCCAAGTCCATCCGTAATACCAGCAGCAAGAGCAATAATATTTTTTAACGCTCCCCCAATTTCCACACCAATCACATCAGGATTTGTATAAACACGGAAGTACTGTTGATTATTAAATAAATCCTGTACTTTTTCTGCTGCTTGTATATTTGTTGAAGCTGACGTCACGGTTGTCGGCTGCCTTCTACTTACTTCTTCAGCATGACTCGGGCCTGATAAGACAACGATGTCTTTTGTATCAATTTCTTGTTGAATCATTTGAGATATACGTAAAAGAGAATCCGGTTCAATTCCTTTACTTACGTGAACAATTGTAAACAGTTCATCGGTAAGGGATTTTAGCTGTTGCAACACTTCACGAATGGCCTTCGTTGGAACAGCTAAAATAAGGGTTTCAACACCCTCTATTGCCTTTTCTAATGACGTAAAACCTTTAATCTGATGAGGAAGCTCTACACCAGGCAGATATTTTTCATTCTGATGCGTCTCGTTGATTTGATCAATGACTTGTTGTCTATGTCCCCAAATGCGAACATCGTGTCCATTTTCCGCCAATACGAAAGCTAATGCAGTTCCCCAACTCCCTGCTCCTAGTACAGCTATTCTTTCCACGCCGATCACATCCTCTGTTATTTTCTTGGTCTTGCAATAATTTTAATTGGAGTTCCTTCGAATCCAAAAGCTTCACGAAGCTTATTTTCTAAGAAACGTTTATATGAAAAATGCATTAGCTCAGGATCATTTACAAACACAACAAAAGTTGGCGGCTTGATTGCTACTTGAGTTGTGTAATAGATTTTTAAGCGGTTGCCGTTGTGAGTAGGCGTAGGGTTCATTGCTACTGCATCCATAATTACATCGTTTAAGATGCTTGTTTCTACACGTACCGCATGGCTTTCGCTTGCAAGATCAATCATTGGCAATAGCGTATGCGTACGTTTTTTCGTTTTAGCTGAAAGGAATACAATTGGAGCATATGTTAAGAACTGAAAATGCTCGCGTATATTTTCTTCAAATTTTTTCATTGTTTTTTCATCTTTTTCTACTGTATCCCATTTGTTCACAACAATGACGACAGCTTTTCCAGCTTCTTGTGCATAGCCAGCAATTTTCTTATCTTGTTCAATAATACCCTCTTCAGCATTTAATACAATTAAGACAACGTCTGAGCGTTCAATTGCCTTTAATGCGCGAAGTACGCTGTATTTTTCAGTACTCTCGTACACTTTTCCACGCTTTCTCATTCCAGCTGTATCAATAACAACATATTCTTGATCTTCTTTTGTAAACTTCGTATCAATAGCATCGCGTGTCGTACCGGCGAGATCACTGACAATAACACGATCTTCACCTAGAAGAGCATTAACTAATGAAGATTTCCCTACGTTAGGACGACCAATCAATGAAAATTTAATGACGTCTTCTCCGTAGTCTTCGTCTTTTTCTTTTGGAAAATGCTTAGCTGCCTCGTCTAACAGGTCACCTAAACCTAAACCATGCGTTCCTGAGATTGGGAACGGTTCTCCATATCCTAGTGCGTAGAAATCATAGATTAATTCTCTCATTTCAGGATTATCTACTTTATTAACGGCTAGGACGACGGGCTTTTTGGATTTGTATAAAATTTTCGCCACTTCTTCATCAGCTGCAGTAATTCCATCGCGTCCATTCACTAGAAAAATGATTACGTCCGCTTCATCAATTGCAATTTCTGCCTGCTGTTTGATTTGTTCTAAAAATGGCTCATCTCCAATATCAATACCGCCAGTATCAATAATGTTAAAGTCCAAATTCAGCCACTCACCTGAACTATAGATACGATCACGAGTTACACCCGGAATATCTTCTACAATAGATACTCGCTCTCCTACAATTCGGTTGAAAATTGTTGATTTTCCTACGTTGGGACGACCAACAATCGCAATAATTGGTTTTGGCATACGATTCTTCCCTTTCCTTGATCTTTTTTATGTATCGGCAACCAGTCTTTAATCGACTAAAGGTATTTATCTACATGTACAAATAAATAAGATCATTCGTTTTTCAAAAATTGAGGCCATGCAGCGTGGCATGACCTCTACTAATCGATCATAAGCGATAAAGCAGGATTTTTATCAGCTCTTTCTTATACTGAACTGATTAACTGCCTATCCGCTGAATAAGCATTACTCTTTCAATCAAACAATTTTATCAAAAATCACCGGTAACAACAATATAATTTTACGAAATCTCTTCTTCTATTTGTAAGTACTTTGCTTTTGCCTGTGAGACTTCAGCACGTACAAATCTAAATAAGCAGAGAAATAAACCAGCATCTCCCAAATAAACATCGCTCCTACTGCTGTGGCTAAAACGTCGAGTGTACGAAGAGACCCTATTTCATAAGATGCGATATCCCGAATGACAACTGCGTATAAAAAGTCTCCTCCAACTACACCTAAAATGATTGCTGCGAATCTTTTTTCAGCATCTTTAACCACCATAAAGCAAATATATAAGATAAGTCCAGTCAAAATCCACTTACGATCAATAAAAATCCAGACAGGATCATAGAGCTCAAGTAAACAAAAACTAGCATAGGCAATTATTATAATGCCGCATACAATAACATAATATAACTGCTGAAATCGGCTGTAGCCTGAAGCATACACACACGCTACTCCCACTAAAAACAAAGCGGTGTAGCTACATGAAAACTGAGTCATATGCATGTTCATTCCGCTTAGGAGTATACTGATTAATATAATGGCTGCTACCTTCCAACGCCTAGCTGTTTTGGGCATAAGAAAAGTCGCAACAATCCATCCCATCCACGAAAGCCAATAAAAGAAAATTCCGTCCACTGAATATGGCACCTCCCCTATCTGTCATCAGTATGTATCAATTTTGGAAAACTTAATCGGAGTTTTAGAATAGAACCGCTTATTTTGGACAACCTATCAGAAAAAAGGAGGGAATATAAAATGGGAAAAGATCGTCAAGAGAAAAAATTAAAGGAATCAAAACGAGTTGAATCTGACCGTGATCAAGGACTTCACTATCCGGGAGCAACTAGCTTGCAAAGTCCTGAAGAAGCGCGCGAGTTAAATGAGCATAAATAAAAAAATGCGCTGACTAAGTCAGCGCATTTTTTATTTTAAAACTGGATGTGAAACAGGATAGGAACGTTCTTTCTTTCCTGTAAACAAAAAGAGAACTCCTCCCACTAACAATAGTGCTCCTGACAAATAAAATCCGAATTCCATACTTCCAAGTTTATCTGCAAAATATCCGGTAATGTAAGGTGCAAAGATCGATGACAGCATGCCGCTGAAGTTAAAAAAACCGTACACTTTAGAGTACATGGAAGAGGGAGTAATATCCGCCATATACGAAATTAAAATCGGATCTAATGCTAATTTCCCTATCAGACCGTACACAATTAAGCCGATTAATAGCCAAGAATAACTCTCTGTATAGGGAATAAAAAATTGACATAAAGCGCCCGCTACTGACAAACTCACAATTAATGCTTTTTTATTTGCAATTCGATCCGATATATATCCAAAGAAGATTGCTCCTGGAATAGACGCCCACGGTACTAAAGATGCTATGATGCCTGTTTGAGACCCTTCTAAGCCGCGCGAGTGCTGCAAATAATAAGGAAGCCACGTCAGCATCCCAAAAAATCCGTAAAGAGAGCAGAAGATTAAAATGTATACGAAAATATGATTTTTTGTAAATAATACTTTTAGCGACTGCTTTGTTTCTTTATTTAGCGAATTTTTTTCTTGATCCCTTTGCTTATCTTTTACAAAGAAAGCTATTAAAATAGCTATTACTATAGTCGGAATAGCAAATAAGTAAAAAGTAAACTGCCAGTCTTTTTCTAACGTATATGTAATGTATGTAGAACCGATAAAACCAAGCGATATACCAAAAGCCATTCCACTATTGATGAGCGCAGACACTAGACCTCGGTATCGTTCAGACGTGATGCTTGAAGAAATTCCGTATTGTGAACCATAATACGTTCCTTCTCCAAGTCCTGTCAGCGCCCGCATGAGCAAGAACATACCAAAAGTAGTCGTAAGTCCTGTAAAGAATGTGGCAACTCCAAACAAAATGTATCCAGCCACTAAGATCTTAACGCGACCAAATCGATCTGCCAAAAAACCCGTTGGAATCTGCATAGCTGCATACGCTGCAAAAAATACGGTAGACATTAGCCCAAGTTCAGCTTTATTAAGATCCCACTGCGCACCGATATCTCCCATAACTGGAGATAAAATATTACGATCTGCATACATGAAAACCCAGCCTAAAAAGAAAAGAAAAATTGTAAATATAGGATGTCCCTTTTTCATTACGCCACCTCTTTTTTCTGATTTTTCTGTTTATTTAACTTATTATAAGTGGCTAACGTTTGGGATTTCATGCTTTTTGTCACTTCTTCTGCCAATATTTTTTGTTTTTTTAATGAAAACGCGATCATTCATCTTCTAAGGAAATAAAAAAGCAAGCAGTTAACTGCTTGCTTTTTTATCATCTGTTATTAAATGTTTCTATAGATACATTTCGCTGAGTCAGCCAGCTATGGGTATCCCCTGTAATAACTAGAGGCATTTGCTGAAGCTTAGCAATAGAAGTTGCTCCTAATGCAGCCATTATAAACGTTAACTCCTCATGCAGCTCGGCTATCTCTTCTACGACTGCTTCTAAACCAGACTTCATTAAAATGGATAGAAAATATCCTGCCATTCCCGTTGCAGAAGCTCCTAACGCAATGGACTTAGCAACATCCATAGAGGTTTGAATACCTCCTGAACCAATAATGGATATACCTTCTACGTGCTGAGATACTTCCGCTAAAGAAGCTGCTGTGGAAATTCCCCAATCATTAAAGAAGTGAAAATGTTTTGCTCGTCTTTCATTTTCGATTTTCGAAAAATTGGTACCACCGTACCCACCAATATCAACGATTTCAACACCAACATCTTTAAGTTTTTGCACTGCTTGAGCGCTCATCCCAAAACCTACTTCTTTGACAATTACAGGAACGGTTACTTCTCGGACAATTCGTTCAATACGATGTAATGCATCGGTAAAATCACGATCTCCCTCTGGCATGACCAGTTCTTGTATAACATTTAAATGAATTTGAAGTCCATTTGCTTCAAGCATATCAACCGCTTTTTTAGCTTGTTCAACTGTAGCTTCACTGCCTAGGTTGGCAAAAATAATTCCGTTAGGGTTTTCTTGACGCACTACTCTGTATGATTGTTCTTCCTTTTCATCTTTAATCGCAGCCATCTGCGATCCAACGGCCATTGCTAATTGACCATGATGAGCAATTTGAGCAAACGAACGGTTAATCCGTTCCGTTTCTTGTCCGCCTCCACCCGTCATAGCATTTATAAAAATTGGCGAACTTAACAAAAGTTCGCCAATTTTTGTATCAATATGAACATCGTGCACGCCTGTATTTGGTAAGCTATTATGAACGAAGCGAATATCATCTAGCCCGTGCAGCCGATGCTGTCCCGTTTGAATCGCATGATGAATGTGATCAATTTTACGTTTTGCTCTGCTCACAAATCATCACCATTACTTATCTTAATTTTTTTAATTGATCCCCAATCATATCACCTAATTGGAAGCCTTTTGACTCTTCTTGTAATTCATAGTCACCGTAATCTTCTTGCTCTTCTTCCTCAAGGTCACGAATGCTTAACGAAACGCGTCGTTCTTGTTCATTCACATCAAGTACTTTTACCGTCACTTTTTCGCCTTCAGAAAGCACTTCATGCGGTGTCCCGATATGCTTATGTGAAATTTGAGAAATGTGTACAAGTCCTTCTACTCCAGGTAGAACTTCCACAAAAGCTCCAAAAGATACAAGTCTTTTAACAGTTCCATCTACTACATCACCTTGGCGAAGCTTCGTAGAAATGTTGGACCATGGACCTTCTAACGTATCTTTAATAGATAATGAAACACGACCCGTTGATTTGTCAACAGATAATACTTTGACTTTCACAGTATCTCCCTCAGCTACTACGTCTGAAGGCTTTTCTACACGCGTATGTGAAAGCTGAGAGATATGCACTAGCCCATCTACTCCGCCTACATCTACAAACGCACCAAAGTCTGTTAAGCGCTGAACGGTTCCTTCTAAAACCTGACCTTCTTTTAATGACTCAAGAACATTTTCTTTTTGTTGTACAAGCTCTTCTTCTACAACTGCACGATGCGAAAGGATCACGCGATTTTTTTCTTTATCTAATTCCACTACTTTGACTGTAAGAGTTTGATCTTGATATTCTGCGAAATCATCAACGAAATGAGTTTCAACAAGAGAAGCTGGAATGAACCCTCTTACACCAATATCTACTACTAATCCGCCTTTGACAATTTCTTTGACTACCGCTTCAAACACTTCACCTGAAGAAAGTTTTGCTTCTAAACCGTCCCATGCTTTTTCAGCATCTACAGCCCGTTTAGATAACACAAGCACATCGTCTTCCACTTTAATTACTTTCGCTTCGACTTCGGCACCTTCTTGGATTACATCCCCTGCTTTTTCAATATGTAAGCTCGCTAATTCACTAATTGGAATAATACCGTCTAGTTTGCTGTTAGGCACATCTACATACACTTGCTTTTCTTCTACTTTTGTAATAGTACCTTTTACTGTTTCTCCTACTTCTAATGACGTTACCTCTACTTGATTCATATCTTCTGTCATCGTCTTTTCCTCCTCCAATATCCATCTACAATATGTATTCCCTTGTAAGAGTTCTTCACTCTTTTAGCTCATCATTATTGTATATAGCTCTGTATAGAAAAAACTCTCTTTGTTACTAACTTCTAATAAATAGAATCTTTTGTCAAGTCATAAGGTTACAAACTATTGATATTTTTCAATTAATTCACCAATGCTTTTCATAATAACTTCGGTTACTTCCTCGGCTGATGCCTTTCGTTCACGAAGTTCATCCATCTGAATTGGCGGTCCGTACACTACTTTTAACCTTGCAAAACGCTTATATGGACCAATAACAGCACAAGGAACAACAGCTGCTTTTGAACGCAAAGCAAAAAAGCCTACTCCAGCCATTCCTTTTCCTAATTTTCCATCTTTACTTCTTGTTCCTTCTGGAAATAATCCAAGCACTTTTCCTTCTTTTAAAATCTTTAACCCTTGGCGCAAAGCTTCACGATCTGCCATCCCCCGCTTTACAGGGAACGTTTCTAACTTTGGCAGAACCGTCTTCAGAAAAGGTGCTTTAAACAGCTCTGCTTTTGCCATAAACGAAATAGGCCTTGGACATGTCACACCTACCGTAGGCGGATCTAAGTTGTCAATATGATTTGAACAAAGCAAAACTCCGCCTTCTGAAGGGATATTTTCTGCACCGATTACTTCATAACGATAAACTGGTGTTAAAATACCTTTTACAATGCCACGTGCAAACATATAAAAGCTCAAAATCATCCAATCCTTTCGTTTGTAATAGAAAGTATTTTTTCTACAACTCCTTCAATCGATAAGGAAGTTGTATCGATTTCAATTGCATCTTCAGCTTTTTTAAGAGGTGCTACTTCACGCTCAGAATCCAGCTTGTCTCTGCGGGCAATTTCTTCTTTTAAACGCTCTAAATTTGATTCAAAACCTTTTTTTATGTTTTCATCATGGCGTCGCTGTGCTCTTTCATCCACAGACGCTAATAAAAAGATTTTAACTTCTGCCTGAGGAAGCACGTGTGTACCGATATCACGTCCATCCATTACAACGCCTCCATCTTTAGCAAGGCCCTGCTGTCTCGCTACCATCTCTTCACGAACTGCACGATGTTTCGCTACAATGGATACAGAGTTAGTTACTTCTGCGGAACGAATTTCACTTGTAACATTCTGTCCATTTAAGATGACTACCTGCCCAGATTCAGACGGTTTTAAATCGATTACTGTTTCATTAAGCAAATGCAATAGCTCTTCTTCATTTTGCAAATCCACCTGGTTTTTCTGCGCTTGATACGTTAGAGCACGATACATCGCTCCTGTATCAACATAAATATATGATAAGGTTTCTGCTATAATCTTTGCCACTGTACTTTTCCCAGCAGCTGCAGGACCGTCAATCGCGATTGAAATTTGTTTTTCCATAAGTGCCTCCCTTAATTTCAAAACAGGAACAAACCACTTTCATCTTTTATACAATGAGCCATTTTATATGAAACGTTTATAAACGAAAAAAAGAGCAGGGGGTCTTCTCCTGCCTGGTGTTCACTGCATGTTTCTTTCCTAGTTATTCTACCATACGTCCGACTACTGGTCGAATGTTTCAATAATTTTATTAAAATTATTTTTGCTAACTCCCTCATACTGAATGACCTTTGAGAAATATGTACTGTGACTGCTAGATAGTAAAATACATTGGGCAATTATTAAAAACACAAATTGAATAACCACTAATTTAATTAAAATTCGTTCTATTCGATTCATCTTTTTCTCCTTTTGTAAGAAGTAATACCTTTGCTTACAGTTTAGGAAAGAGAAGTTTTTTTTATACGCTAAAGAAGACCTTTTCTCCTTAGGTCGAGCTGACGCTTTAAGGTATAACGAATCATCATTTCTTTCGTTTGTTTTTCCATGTCCATAAATTTAATAGATAGCTGACCTACTTTACAGGAAGTCGGGGCGGTAATTCGTACAACTTCCCCTTTTAATTCAAGATGCTGCAAAGTTCCCTCACGATTAGGAAGACTTAATCGTACAACAACGGAATCTTTCTCATTAAAAAGCAGCGAATGATGGAAGGAGCCGGCTACTCCACCTGCACTGATGTTTTTAGTCATGATTTCCATTACGGCCTGCTGTTCTTGTTCACTTTTTATCACCGCCTTCACTGTAAGCGGCACACGGAAAAAATTTCTTCTTTGGATAGATTTTAACTTTTTATCGCCCGGGTAAAAGAGCTTTACTACAGGCATGCCTTTTATTTCGCGTCCTGTTACTTCAGTTGGAAAGGTATATACATTTTGATTATATCCAATAAACGTAGCCAGCAATTTTGTACCTTTTAGTAAAAAAGCACTTCGCTGCGTTTCTTCATTTAGCGGATAGCTAATATAAATCACGTCTTCCGTAAACTCAACTACCTTACATCGATACGTTTGTTGTAAGGTAGACTCTCTGTGCCCGCTCTCTAACGTCAACCTCATTCCCGCTTTTATCATCTTCTCTCTCCTTCAGTTCCACTATATACACTTTTTCCCTTTATTTAAACATAGTCAAATATATTTATTTTGTAAATAAAAATTAGTCATTTAGACTCAAAAAAACTTATACAATACAAAAAACCGGTGTCTATAGACACCGGTTTCTCAGCTTTATACTTCATTATATAAAGGTTCTGAGTTTTGCAGTTTTTCGACTTTCTCTTCAAAACCCGTATCGGCATTGATAAAAATACGATACGTATCATTTTTAATTGTCCCTAAAAACTCATAGCATAGCACTTCTTCGTTTAAATCATTTGTAATAATTGCCAAGCGGTCTTCCATCACTTTTACATTCGAGTTTAGCTTGGTTTTTGCCTGTTCTTTCGAAATTTTAGGTTTTGGAATATCTCTTGTACGATGTTTTAATAAGAAGTCTTTAGCTGAGAAGCCAATCACAGATCCATCTTCTAAAGACATTTTCATTTTAACTGAATCCGGATAAATCCGAACTCCACTTTCCGTTTGCTCAACGAATGTAAAGACTCCCATGTTATCGTATTGAGCGCTTTCAGCCATCACTAGGCTTTCAAAACGATGATCTTTTAAAAACTTAGTCGCTTTGTTCATAGCATCGTTTAAACTAATATTTTGTTTTTTAATATCTCGATCTTCGAGCACCCAAAGCGGATATCCACCTTTTTGGGTAATATCCATATACGTCTCTTGTTTAGTCTTTGGATCTGTAATGGTTAAGCTGTACACCTCATAATCGGCATCTTTTCCGCTCTTTACAATATGAATTTGTTCATTTCCTTTTAAATTCAAAAACGAACGCGCCACTTGTTTAGCAACATCTTCACTAACTTCTCTACCTTTTAATTGATGAAAAGCGTTTTTTTCCTGTTCATTCGTTGCATTCATAACCCCTAAATCTGTTTCGGCAAAAGAATCCATACTTTTTTCAACGGTTTTTAATCCGTCAATAATCGTATTGTCCCCTTGCTTTTCTTTTGTGGCTAGAGCTAGCTCAACATCCATCCAGCGCAAGTTATTATCAATGACTAGATGCTGTACTTGGCGCATTTCATTTTGAATTTCGCCTGACTGATCATAAAGCGAATTTAACGTTTTATACTCTTTATCTGTTAAGGGAGATTTGCTTAAATCCCTTACCGCCACTTTGTACGTAAAGTCACCAACATCTGAAAGAAACTCTTCTGTTTTATTGAACGGTAAAAGCGATAAAGGCAGCTGTCCTACATTGTTATGAGCTTCAGAAGTTAAACGCCATACTTCTGCAAGCGCGGGCGAAAGCTGATCTCTCGAACTCATGGCAAGCGTGCCACCGATTTTATCATTTAATAAATCTAGCTGATATGACAAATCATGAAATGCTCGTTGATACGTATTCTCCGCTTGAAGCAGCACAGCATCTTTTTCTTGATGTTCGCTGTACCCCCAATACCCTACACCTACAACACCAATAGCTAATAATACAATTAAAATTGTTCGAATCATGTTTCCTTCACCTCTCTTTATCGACAGAAAATGTGTTTCCCGATTTGCTTAATTTGAGGACGTGACCAAATCCATGCGCTTGTTGCTGTATCCGGATTAAAGTAATAAATAGCATTCCCAGTAGGATCCCATCCGTTAATCGCATCCATAACCGCTTTTTTAGATGTTGGATTGGGTTCAAGCCAAATTTGCCCATCTGCTACGGCAGTAAATGCACGCGGTTCAAAAATAACTCCAGCGACTGTATTTGGAAATGACGGACTGTTAACTCGGTTTAAAATAACGGCCGCTACGGCTACTTGGCCATTATATGGTTCACCCCGTGCTTCACCATGCACAGCATTTGCCATGAGCTGAATATCATTTTGTGAAAACCCGCTCGGTACATTCACCGCTGTTGGCTTTTGTGCTTTTTCTTTCTGTTGTTCAGAATTTCCTTTAGACGTATTACGCTGCGGCTGACTGGCAGGTTTTTTTGCTTGAGAAGATCCGCTTTGTGCTTTTTGCTGACCATTGTTCCCGCTGCTTTTTCCACTGCTACCGCTTCCTTTAGACTGCTGATCAAGAGACTTACCGCCATAGTGCGTAAACTTATTGCCTTTTCTAATTTGATTTTTCACATAGCTTTCGTGATATTTTGTTGCGTTAGCTAATTTAATCTTTGTTTGCCAGCCTGCTAAACCGTCAATCTTTTTAATGCCAAATTCATATTGAAAATTGCGCAGTGCCCAGTATGTGCTCCATCCAAATACACCGTCAATTTTCCCGTTATAATAACCTAAATACTGAAGTCTCGACTGCAGCTCAATAACGTCATCTCCAACTGCTCCGTGTTGAATGACTTGATTTGAAAACGCGTGAGCGGCCTTTGGACTCACAACGGACGCTGCAATAAATGAACATATGCATATGAGACATGCATACTTTTTAAAACATCGAAATGATAACATGACAAAACCTCCTACATCGTATGTAACTGATAAGATGATAGGAGTATTTTTTGTAAAGGTTGTTTTTTTATACAAGATGCGCAAAATTTACCGAAATGAAAAAACTCAGCTCGTAAATCTCTCAAAAAAGATTTACAAGCTGAGCCTAGACAATCGATGGCTGTTTGGCCTTTTTTACTTTTCTTAATGCCAGCCACCATAAATAAATCATAAATGGAATAATAATAAATACCCAATGATCCATTGTTTTTAAAATATAATCATATGTTCCATGTAAAATGAGCGGCGCAAATACGGAATACAGCGTCCACTTCGTTTTTTCCTTTCCTTCAGAAAACTTTGCTTTCCCTAAATAATACCCCATAATGACGCCGAATAAAGCATGACTAGATACGGGTAAAATGGCTCTTCCTAGCGCTGATTCTAAACCATTTGCAAATAAATATAAAATATTTTCAACGGTAGCAAAACCTAATGAAACAGCTGCCCCGTAAACAATTCCATCGTAATGCTCATCAAATTCCACATGCTGATAAATCGTGAAATATAAAATGAACCATTTGAAAAATTCTTCTAAAAAGCTTGTCGTAAAAAATGCTTCAAGAAAAGGTGATTGAAAAACGTGTTCTTCACCAAATACATATTGAATAAACATAATTGGCAAAACAAGCATTGCTCCAAAAATAAATGTTTTTAATACCATTGAAATAGGCTCAGTTTCATATTCATCTTTCAAATAAAAAAAACTTAACAATGCCAATCCTGGCGCAATGCCTGCAGATACAATCGCCAACATAAATAGCGCCTCATCTCCTCTATTTTTTTTAATAGTAACATGTTATCTTTAGGATGAAAATCTCCGTCTATAATGTCCTTATCTTTATATGTAAATGCTCACATAACTTGCTGTCGATTTACAAAGCCTAACAAAGACCTTAAACAAGTATACCAAAAAATGTATCATACTTATACGAAAAATTGAAAGGAGCTCTCTATGAAAACTGTTTATATTCTTCACACCGGCGGCACAATCTCGATGAAAGAAGACATGGAAACTGGAGCGGTAGCACCAGATATTCAAAACCCGCTTCACCGCTCAACATCATCTGTTTCAGGTATGGCCAATGTAATCGTAGAAGAAGCATTTCATCTGCCTTCTCCTCATATTACTCCTAAGGAAATGCTTATACTTTCAAAAAAAATACGCGATAAAATTAATGAAGGCAAAATTGATGCAGTCGTGTTAACCCACGGCACGGACACGCTGGAAGAAACCGCTTATTTTTTAGATTTAACCGTGCATACAGATATTCCAATTGTCTTAACTGGAGCTATGAGATCAAGCAATGAAATCGGTTCAGACGGTCCTTATAATTTTATATCTGCGGTTCGGGTGGCTATTAGTGACGGGGCAAAAGGAAAAGGTGTCTTAGTTGTGATGAACGATGAAATTCATACCGCTGAAAATGTGACCAAGACCCACACAAGCAACGTGGCGACATTTCAAAGCCCTCAGTACGGGCCAATAGGATTAATCACAAAACGCGGCGTATCTTTTCACCACATGCCTACAGAACATGAATTTTATCCTGTTAATCAAATAGATAAACAAATCACTTTATTAAAAGCTTATGCAGGAATGGACGACCATTTATTTCAAGCAGTGGCTTCAATGAATGTTGACGGACTTATAATTGAAGCCCTCGGTCAAGGAAATCTGCCTCCTCTCACCATTCCAGGAATTCAATTGCTTTTGAAGCGAAAGATACCCATCGTGCTCGTTTCTCGCTGTTTTAATGGAATTGCTCAAGATGTATATGGGTATGAAGGCGGTGGCAAGCTGTTAAAAGAGATGGGCGTTATTTTTTCAAATGGCTTAAATGGTCCTAAAGCACGCATTAAACTGTTGGTTGCTCTCCAAGTAACAACGAATCATGATGAGCTGCAGCAGCTATTTAATCATTAGTAAAACAACGCATAGAAGCCTATGCGTTGTTTTTGTTGATAATATGAGAAGCGATTGATTTCCCATGAAAACGTCCATTTTCAATAAAAATCTCATTAGCATTGTTTCCTGCAGCAATCACACCAGCGATATAAATTCCTTCCACGTTTGTTTCCATCGTCTCTTCGTTAAAAGAAGGGCGGCCTGTTTCATCATCTAATTCCACACCCATTTTTGTTAAAAACGAGTGATCAGGGTGATAGCCAGTCATGGCAAAAACAAAATCGTTACTAATCGTAAATTCTTTCCCTTCCTGCTCATATGTTACCGCTTCATCCGTTATCTTTGTTACATGAGCGTTAAAATGCATCCCAATCGTTCCATTTCGAACCAGCGCTTCAAATTCAGGCAATATCCAAGGTTTTACGCTAGGGGAGTAATCTGAGCCACGATAAATAACCGTCACCCTTGCATCACACTTCACCAATTCCAGAGCTGCATCGACGCTAGAGTTTTTTCCGCCTATAACGACTACATCTTTATCAAAATACGGATGCGCTTCTTTGAAATAATGAAATACCTTTGATAAATCTTCACCAGGAACATTCATATAATTAGGATGATCGTAATAGCCCGTAGCTATAATGACATTCTCCGCTTCATATGTCTCTTTGGATGTTGTGACAATAATTTGGTTTTCCGCTTGTTTGTCTACCTGCAAGACACGTTCAAACGGCTGAATTCGAACTTGCTTGCGCTTCACCACTTCTCGGTAGTAAGCAAGAGCTTGGTTGCGCACAGGCTTACGATTTTCGGTAATAAAAGGGACATCCCCAATTTCTAGTTTTTCACTTGAACTAAAAAACGTTTGGTGGGTCGGATAGTTATAAATTGCATTCACAATATTGCCTTTTTCAATTACAAGGGCATCAATACCTGTATGTTGAAGCTCAATAGCTGCTGAAAGCCCGCATGGTCCTCCGCCAACAATAATTACTTTTTCTTTCTTCATGCCTGTCACTCCTTCAGTTGTAAACGCACCTTTTTTTTATTTTAACGCAGTGTAAAACAAAAAAATCTCCTCATTAATGATAGGAGATTTTTTCTATTTACGCAATTGCTCTGCTGTTCTGCTGTTCTGTTTTTAAATCCAGCCTCTGAAGCGAGAGCCTTCTGCCATTTTTCTTACGCCTATCATATAAGCAGCTAGACGCATGTCGACTTTTCGAGTTGTAGAAGTTTCGTAGATGTTATTAAATGATTTCACCATTACTTTTTCAAGCTTTTCTTCTACTTCTTCTTCCGTCCAATAATAACCTTGGTTATTTTGCACCCATTCAAAATAAGAGACTGTTACACCGCCCGCACTTGCCAAAACGTCTGGAACTAATAAAATCCCTCTCTCTGACAAGATGCGCGTTGCTTCAAGAGTTGTTGGTCCATTTGCTGCTTCCACCACAATACTCGCTTGAATGTTATGGGCATTTTCTTCTGTAATTTGATTTTCAATCGCAGCTGGAACTAGGATGTCACAGTCAAGTTCAAGCAGCTCTTTGTTGCTGATAGTATTATTGAATAATTTCGTTACTGTACCAAAGCTATCGCGTCGATCTAATAAATAATCAATGTCTAAACCATTAGGATCATGCAGCGCTCCGTATGCATCAGATATCCCTACAATTTTAGCACCAGCGTCGTGCATGAACTTAGCTAAAAAGCTTCCTGCATTTCCAAACCCTTGTACTACTACCCGTGCACCTTGTAATTCAATGCCTCGTTTTTTCGCTGCTTCACGAATACAAATAGTTACTCCTTTTGCAGTCGCTGTTTCACGGCCGTGCGAACCACCTAAGACAAGGGGCTTTCCAGTAATAAAGCCAGGCGAGTTAAATTCATCAATCCGGCTGTATTCATCCATCATCCAAGCCATAATTTGTGAATTTGTAAACACATCCGGCGCTGGAATATCCTTTGTTGGTCCAACAATTTGGCTAATCGCACGAACATATCCGCGGCTTAAACGCTCTAATTCTCCAAAAGACATATTTCGAGGATCACAAACAATTCCACCTTTTCCTCCACCGTAAGGAAGGTCAACGATTCCACATTTTAAACTCATCCATATAGATAGAGCTTTTACTTCTTTTTCAGTTACGTTTGGGTGAAAACGAATTCCACCTTTCGTAGGACCAACTGCATCGTTATGCTGCGCTCGGTGACCTGTAAAAATCTTAACTGATCCGTCATCCATACGAACAGGAATTTTTACTGTCATCATTCGTAATGGCTCTTTTAATAGTTCATACACTTCATCAGGATAGCCTAGTTTTTCTAACGCTTTATGTATCACTGTTTGTGTAGATTTTAAAACATCATGCTTCTCTTCTTGACTATTTTTACTGTCTTGCATCTTGTCGGCTACCATCTGTAAACCTCCTAAAATGTATCGAAAATTATTCGTTTTTAATTGAATGGTGCTTCTTTCATGACATAGTATACACCCTTAGTTTTACATTGCAAAGGAAAATATCGAACTTTTAGTATTTTTTGTGTTCTTCTAAGAAAACGCTTCCAATAACTTTACAAGGTATGCTACAATGTTTTAAGTCTGCCTCTTTCCTAGTATGCGTTAATCGTCTTAAAAAAATAAAAAACACCCGGTGATAAAGAGCACTTTCAACAACTTTGTACAAGCTGAAAGTGCAGCCACTCTTATTTTAATAAAAGTGCTTTATCCTTCACGGGTGTAATAATTTCAATTAAACAGTTAAGAAAAGACAGAGTTAATATACTCCAGAGCTCTCTTTTCTACTAATATTTTTCCATATTCATTTACGCGGTGCTTTGTAATTGTAGAGGGATTTCCATACTCCGCCAAAACCGCAATCATATTCCCAACTTCAGCCGGTGACAGCATGTGATAATCCAACAGCACGTAAAAACGTTTTTCGAATGAATAGAGTACGCTATCCGTATCGTAAAAGTTTGACATGCGCTTGGTCAGCTGAATGACATCTTCAAATGAATCAAACTCAAAAAACATGTCTTCGCTTTCATCTAGCATGACCTGCATTTCAATGAAGTCCTCGAACTCGTCTTCATCGAACTCACCGTAGCTGGTTTCTTCTTCATACTGCTTTGTCACAAATACAACCATTCCCTGTGCTTGAAGTGAAAAAACTTCTACCGAAAGAGAATTTGTAGGTTCAAAGTTCAGTTCTTGAGAAGCTTGCTCTATCATCTCACGAAAGAGCTGTTTTACTTTGAATGTATCTGTCCATAGATCTTCTTTTGTTAACCCTCTTTCTTTTAAATCATCGTAGGTCAAAAAAACTTTTAGCTTATTATAGTTTAATCGTTCAAGCCTCATTAGCGTCCCTCCCCGCTTGCACTCATAACCACATGGTTCGATAATGCAGTATATGTATTTTTTGGAAAACGGTTCGTGATGTTTACTTACGAGTTTACAGGTTTATGAAAGGAAAGACAAGCTATTCTCAATCAATTTCTGCTAATTTTTTTGTTAGCCAGCTGTTCCACTCTTCTTTTGTATTTCCTAAAATAAACGGCTGAGCCTCGCCTTTTCTTTTGCTATCTAAACCATCAAACACATAACCGCCTAATCCTACTTTAAGATGCGGGAATTTCTTTATCATTTGGTTCGTCAAATTCAGTGTTTTCTCGGCATTTTCCATCATTGTGCATGACATAAATAAAAACGTTGGGTCTACTTCTTTAACAATTAGCTCAACATCTTTATCTTCAATGCTGCTTCCTAAATAAATAACCTCAAACCCTTTACGGCGTAAAAATAGCGTAAAGACTAGAAGTCCAACTTCATGTGTCTCACTAGGCCCACATACAGCAATCGCTTTAGGCAATAAGCCATTTGAAGGCAGCGAATAAAAAATCATGCTGATACGCGTTTTTAATACTTGAGTCGTATAATGCTCATGAGCACTTGTGATTTGCCCTTTTTCCCACATATCTCCAACCGTCACGAGTAGAGAACCCAAAATATCAATAACCACTTTTTCTACCGAATACAGGCTAAACGCATGATTAATTAAATCCTGTGCTTTTCCTTCTTCAAAAGATAGAAGCATCGTTAACAGCTCATCCCTAATTTTCTGAGGGGAATCTACTTCTCCTTCTTCTTCAAACGCTCCTACTGTACTACTTTCCGTTTCTAATAACGAAACCGCTTGACTAATCGTAAAACCTCCGCTCACTTTTTCCGTGAGCCATTTTAATTTCCGCAAATCTTCCTCTGTATATAACCGATGCCCCGATTCATTGCGGACAGGATTTAAAATTTGATAGCGTCGTTCCCATGCACGCAAAGTTCCCGGCTGGATCCCGACCATATTTGAGATGGCTTTAATATTATACTTCCCTTCGTGAGCCATACGTAACCTCCAACTACTCTTCGTGAACTGTTTCTATTAATTGAATTATAGGATAAGTTATCCTGTGTGTAAAATTTGTATATGCTATGTAAAGAGTTTGTTCAAGGCTATTCTTTCCTTTTTAAAGTGATATAATGCGTTTGTGCTCTAGCTTGTAAACGGAGAGGCAGGGAGGTTGTACCATATCCATTACTAACAAAAAGAGGAATCTGTCTTTTCTCTTTCAGCCCTCCTAATTCATACATACCAAAATTAAATAAGCGTATCTGTCCTCCGTGTGTATGTCCGCTCAAAATTAAATCTACTTTTGATTCTTCATCTACATAATAGATAACATCAGGATTGTGGCTTAGAAGAATGGTAAGCTGGTCAGGTTCAATGGAAGAAACAGCTCGCTTTAGATCCATCTCACCTTCGGATAAATCATCTACTCCCGCAAAATTGCATGTAGTACCATGTTTAGAAACTGCAGAGACATGCTCGTTTTTAAGGGTAATAACTCCCTCATCCTTAAGCATCTGCTTCAATTGCACTTGACTTACTTCGTAATCATTATTTCCCCATACAAAATAGACCGGTCCAAGCGTTTTAAGCTTTTGAATATTTTGACGAGCACGCAATAAAGGTACTCCTCCTTCTAGTAAGTCACCGCCTATGATCACAAAATCTACTTCACCAGGTATTTTTTCCAACAGCTTCGACGAAACTGTTCGCTTATGTACATCCGATATAAAAAACAGGCGTAAAGGCTGCTGATTTCCGGGAAATTTTGATAAATGAATCGTTCTTTCTTCTACATATGTACGATGGGCTTCCGAAAACATAAAAATCAGCAGGCCTATGCCTAACGCTAAAATAATTAAAGAAATAACCATATATTCTCCTTCTTTTCATTTTATACACGGTGTGTTTCTGTTAAAGAAGAAAGGGCATAAATTGTCGCAATTGTTAACAAACCTACTACTTGATAAAGCGCAACTGTACTTAACGATAAAACTCCTATCACACATAGACATGAAACAAGATATTCATGCCATTTTACCTTATAGCCTTTTAGAAACAACCGACTTTGCAGAAACACTTTACGAACTGCCGCCGACAGACAAAAAAGAGCCGTGAAAAATAAGATTATAATACCAAACACATCTAACGGATGTAAAATCATTTGAATAAGTAAATAGGTTAACGAAGCTTTTGAGCCTACAGCCGTTAAACTGCTGATATAATAACTGCATAACCACGCAGCCAGCAAGTTAAACCAATCTCTCACAAAAAAACCCCCTTCACTAAACTTCTATGTAAAAAGAGGCTTTTTCATGCGATTCTATTTATTTTCATGATATAAATTAATTCCATAAGTGGACTGCATCCAGCGGAACGTTTCTTTTCGGTTCTCCCATGTTTCAGGCGTCGCCCATAGCTCTTTGCTTCTTTTAATAATCTCACAGCGCAAGTCTTGAAAAGTCTTTTCCGCTTTCTCGCTTTTTTTCTGCAGCTGTACAGTATAAAAATAAAGGGAGACGGTGAGCAATAGAAACATCAAATGCCCTATGTTACCTAACAAAAATGAGAAAAATTCGCTAAACGTCGTAAAAAAACCGCTTTGAAATATGAAAAAAAAGTAGCTAATAACAGCCGTTAAGCTGGCTAAAAACAAAAGCTTCCATCTTTTCTCTTTAGCTTTCAGCTTATTAACCGTCTCTTTTCTTTTGATAACGCTCGCTAATATATATTGAAGTGTTTCATCGCTTTCAAAGTCTATCAACTTGTTTTCCAACATTCCACCCCCTCGTATGCTAGTACAACATATGAGTGAATATAAAAGATTATGTGGATAACACTGAAAATAATGGCTGTTTCCTTAACCTTTACTGCATGAGTTCTTCTGGCTGTACAGATTTCCCTTTTGACTTTCGTATCTGCAGGCCTAATAAAAAATCAATGAGAAAATGAGTGAAAATCGTGACATACAAATTTTCAGTCCACCAAAACAGCAACCCTATTAAAAAGCTTAAAACCACAACCGAAATAAAAAGAAACCACTTTTTTAAATATCGAATGTGAACGAGTGCAAATACGATACTCGCCCAAAAAAGGCCGAACTGAACTTGTATAACCCCTCGAAATAATATTTCTTCTGAACATGCAACGATTAGGCAAATAAGGGCTAGATGAGGAATGGAACGATTAGCAAATAAACGTTCATTAATCCCTCCGTCATCATATAAATGCTCGGGTACACACTTCATTAGAAGCATATCTCCTCCTACTACCAAGAGAGCTGTACCTCCCCCGTACAATAAAATAGAAGCCCAATCCAGCTCAAAAAACTGTAAAAAGGAATGCCACGAATCAAATGTGAAAAAACCGATGCCTAAAGCAATAAAGCAGATGAGCAGCTGCGTTACATATAAATTTTTAACCAGCTCTGCATCCGTCATGGATGAAATAAGCTCTTGCTGTGACTTTGCCATTATATCTCTCCTTGACGAAGCAAACGAGCTAATTCTAATTCCCAGCCTTGAAATGTCCATTGCTCTTGCTCACCATTTGTTTTTTTATAGGCTTCTAAATCCAATCCGCAGCAATCGCAACAATTCTGAAGCTCTGATTTTCCCAGCTCATTGAAATAGCCAAGCAGCACCTGACGACGGCATTCTTTTGCCTCAATAAATTCCTTCATCGCACGGTACTTGTCATGTTTGTTTCGAAGACGTTTATTTACAGCTGCAACAATCGTTTCATGCAGCGATTCAGGGATTTTCCTAGGTTCAACATGTTCATTTTCCACTACATTTTCTCTGTACAAATAATAACGAATAAATCGCCAATGTGTTTCTTGAATACCCACTGTATGAAGAAAATGAGACTCTACTTGTTTTAAAGGAATGGCCTGATCATGATTTCGTAAATACGACAGGCAGTATAAGATGATATCTGAAGAAGGAAGCTCAATTTCAAGTAAAGAATGAGCAAAATCATCGTCTCCTTCAGCATAAAGCAAAATCGCAATACTGTTTTGCTGATCGCGTCCACTTCTTCCAATTTCCTGTACGTATGCTTCTAGCTGCGTAGGTGTATGAAAATGAATAACAAAGCGAACATTCGATTTATTAACCCCCATTCCAAATGCACTTGTGCAGCAAATGATATCCAGCTGATTTTCTAAAAATTGCTGTTGAACAAGCATTCTTTCACTCGGTTCCATTCCCCCATGGTAATACTGCACTCGCTGTATCCCATTTTCCTTTAGAAGCTGTGTTAATGCTTCTGTCCAAGATCGGCTGGAACAATAGATAATTCCTGGACTTTGCAGTTCACTAACGTACATCAGCAACTTCTCTTTTTTCTCTTCAATACTTGCAACAAAATCAACTTTCATCGCAATATTACTTCGATTCATGGAATAGATGTGCTCGTTGACAGCAGGCAGCGATAAGTAGCGCTTAATATCTTCCACTACTTCCTTAGTCGCAGTTCCTGTTAGTGCCAGACATAGCGGACTGCCAAGTTCCTTCCATATATCTCCTAACTGAAGATAATCCAAACGGAAATCATGTCCCCACTGAGAAATACAGTGCGCCTCGTCCACAACGAAAAGGCCTACCTTTGCCTGTTTTAATGCTTCTACCACAACAGCGTTTTGCAAAATTTCAGGAGATGCATAAATAAAACGATAAAAAGCTAAATCTTTTAGCGCCCGTCTTTTTTCTTCTTGTTGTAGGAAACTATTTAAGGCAATAACTCTCTTTTCTCCACTTGCCTTTAGTTGTTGAACTTGATCTTCCATCAGTGAAATTAAAGGAGATACAATCAGCACCGGTCGGTTCAACACATAAGCGGGGAGCTGATAGCACAATGATTTCCCTGTTCCTGTAGGAAGAACCGCTAACACATTATGACCTGTTAAAATATCTTGAATAATCTCTTTTTGTCCTAGTCGAAATTGGCTATAGCCAAATTGTTTCTGTAGAAGTTGTTCTATCTTCACATCAAACACCACTTTTTTTAGTATCAGGTAAAATGTTTTGCTAATACGAGACGAATCTGAAAATAGGTAACGTCGTCTTTTACTTCTTCCTTTATCGCCTTTAATTTATTTGTACGCAAACTTTCAAAAGCCGAGATAATTTCTTCCTGCTGCTTAGGCGATACGTATGCATCGATTGAAAAAGATGGAACAAACAGAGCTAATTCTGCAATATGATCTTCAATTGTACTTTCTTTTAAACGCCTTATATAAGCAATTTCTTCAAGCGTCTTTCCTTTTTGAAGCCAGCTATACGTTTTTAACGTCGAGCTTGTCAAAGGCAATTCTAAATATAGATCATGCAAAAAAGAAGAAAGTACATGAAAGCTTTCATTATTTTGACTCACTTTTTCAATGATATGATGAATAACCCCTAAAAGTTGAATATGCACATAATGCTCATCGAGTTCATATTGATATGCTAACTGATTTTTTGTAAAGCCTACTCTTTCGTATCCAGTCAGTTGCAAAACAAAAAGAGACGCATCCCGTTCCCTACAATCTTTCAAGCACGTTCGGAGCTCTTTGAATAGCTCGGCGGCTAACTCTTGACGCGTTTGCTTTTGAGACATAATATACGTTTTGACCCATTGAATGACCTCAGGATTTTTGGAAATGGGTAAAAACCCTTTTTGAAAATACTGTAGGTTGGATAAGGTCTGAATGAACAAAGTGATTCTTGCTAAAAATAATTGAGTACTGCTTGCGAATTTCCATCCGTCTAAAGCTGGATGAAAGGGCCGAGCCGTCAGTTCATCTTCAAGGCGTGTTCGTCCCTTATCTGTCATCACATACTTTTGATTTTCAGTTTCTTCGATATACTGCTGTTCTTTTAAATATGCAACGCAGGTTTCAAAAGACCGTTTATCTAAGTAAAGAAATGACTGAAAAAGAAAAGAGATTCCAAAAATTTTTCCGTCTTGAATTGTTTGCGCTGACTTTTTACCTGTTAATAAATGATAAATACCATAGGCGGTTCGCTCACCTTTTAACTGTTTTATACAAAATAAAATGCTAACTTGAATATAATTCAAAGGTGTCAACTTCCTTTCTCATTCATTGTACCAAAAGTGACCAATAGCATGTGAGATAAAGGCTTTTTAGCTCTTTCCTTTATGTATCAAAACGTTTGGATAAGTGAAGAAACCTTGATTTGATAAGCATTCTCAGTGACTTTTCTATTGAAAAGTTTTATAAATCATTTTACAATGAATAAGGAGAAATTTCACTCTTGATTCGCGAAGAGATTATATAATAAGAAATTTTCGAACACTTTACAGGAGGTCTTGTTATGCCAAAATATACAATTGTTGATAAAGATACTTGCATCGCATGCGGCGCTTGCGGAGCAGCAGCACCAGACATTTATGATTATGATGATGAAGGTATTGCATTCGTAACATTAGATGATAACCAAGGTGTAGTAGAAATTCCAGAAGATCTAGAAGATGATATGATGGATGCAATGGAAGGCTGCCCTACGGATTCAATTCGCGTAGCGGATGAAAAATTCGAAGGCGATGCTAATAAATTCGAATAAGTATTGAACAAACCTGTAGTATAGTACATGCTGCAGGTTTTTTTATATATAAAAATCGCTCTCCCCGGGAGAGCGATTGAATTAAACAGCAACGCGGCGCGTGATCCATTGCTTCATTTTTGAAAACAATAAGACAAAAATAACCCCTGTTGCTGCTCCTTTTATTAAGTTAAACGGCAAAATACCTGCAACGATATATTGACGCGCTTGTTCACTAGACATTTCTGGCGATTGTAAGAAGATTGTATACGCCGGTAAAAAGACATAATAATTTAAGACAGCCATGAGTACCGTCATTACAACCGTACCCGTAACCAAACCTATCGTTACGCCTTTGGCTGTTTTAAATCGACGGAACATATATGATACAGGAAGAACGAACAGTAAACCAGCTACAAAGTTCGCCACTTGACCAACCGGAACCCCTGTAGCACTTCCTTGAATTAAATAATTCAATAAATTTTTTATTCCTTCTACTATAACAGCAGCCATAGGTCCAAATACAAGTGCTGCTACGAGTGCAGGAATTTCGCTAAAATCAATTGTTAAAAACGGAGGTAATCCAGGAATCGGAAAATTAATCATCATTAAAATGTAAGCAATACTGCTTAACATTCCTAGTATAACCAGCTTTTGAGTTTTCTTACTTTGTTGCATCTTGCCTCTCTCCTTCTTTGTGATCCACTCTTCAAAGAAGAAAGGTTCAACTTCATATCCCCACGCAAAAACCTCCCAACAAATGATTCGTTGAGAGGAGACATGGCAGGCATATTTAATAAACGTTCATCACATTAGGTTTTGAACGCTGAACCTCCACCTTCTCCCATCCAGACTGTACTGTCGGCTTTGGAATTTCACCAAATCTGCTCGTATGTATTACATATAAGCTCGCGGGCTCAAAACAATTTGTTTTTTTACCGCCGGTCGGGAATTTCACCCTGCCCCGAAGATAGACCAATATTTAATTATGAATTTATTATATGTTATCTCGAATTAAAAGTAAATAAAGAAGTTTTTTAATTCCTATTAAATTGATGTCTTTTATAAACTTCATTACTGTTTTATATGTAAAATAAGGAAATAAGTGCATAACCAACAGCATTATGACATATTTATAGTTTCAATTTTACGTTTACAATTGTGTATTTGATAACTAATTGTAAAGTTTAAAAAATATAATTGACAGAATTTTTTTAACATGGTAAATTATCAAATATTTGATGATAGTAAAATCCAAGGGAGATGTTCACGTCATGTATAACGTATTAGTAGCTGATTCAATTAGCAATGAAGGTCTTGCTCCACTACTTGAAGCTCCTCATGTGAATCTTACGCGAAAAAAAGTTGAAGAAGTTGAGAATGATTTGCATACGTACGATGCGCTTTTAGTACGGAGTGCTACGACGGTTACAGAGGATTTGCTGGCAAAAATGCCGAATTTAAAAATTGTTGCTCGCGCTGGAGTAGGTGTCGATAATATTGATATTGAAGCCTCAACCAAACGAGGGGTTGTCGTTATTAACGCGCCGAACGGAAATACCATTTCAACGGCGGAACATACATTTGCTATGATGGCTAGCTTGTTTCGGCATATCCCCCAAGGAAATGCTTCAGTCAAAGCGCGCGAATGGAACCGCTCAGCATTTGTTGGAACAGAGCTTAATCGCAAACACCTGGGCATTATCGGATTTGGACGAATTGGCTCAGAGCTTGCTAAACGCGCAAAAGCCTTCAATATGAGCGTTCACGTTTACGATCCTTTTTTAACCTCTTCCCGAGCTGAAAAGCTAGGCGTAGAACTATTATCCCTGGATGAATTACTAGCAGCAGCGGATGTAATTACCGTACACACTCCGCTTACGAAAGAAACCAAGGGATTGCTCAATCATGAAACATTAGCCAAAACAAAGAAGGGTGTATTTTTATTAAACTGCGCACGCGGCGGGATCATTGATGAAAAAGCCTTAGTTCATTATTTAGAAATTGGCCATGTTCAAGGTGCAGCTATTGACGTATTTGAAGTTGAACCGCCGATTGATAACCCTTTGTTACATTTTGATCAAGTTATTACAACTCCCCATTTAGGAGCTTCTACAAAAGAAGCCCAGCTTAACGTTGCTGAAGACGTGGCACATGACGTTCTGCGTTTTCTAGAAGGTAATCCTGTAAGTTCATCCATTAATTTACCAACGCTTTCTAAAGAAGTTTTTGAAAAAATTCAGCCGTTTACGAGCCTTACTAAACAAATGGGAGCTATTTTATCTCAATGCATGCGAGAACCCGTTCAGCATATCTCGATCTCCTACGGAGGTACAGTGACGGATTTAGAAACCACTTATATTACACGGAGCTTGTTATCAGGCTTTTTAACCCATCGTATTGACTCACCTGTTAACGAAGTCAATGCTTCTATGATTGCCAAAGAACGAGGAATTACATTTGGTGAAAAAACATCGGAAGATACGCAAGGATATTCTAATATAATTGACGTTACAGTAACAGGCGAACAGCGTACATTTACCATTACGGGCACTTATATAGCAGGATATGGACCTCGAATTGTTAATATTGATTCGTTTGATATTGATTTTTATCCGGAAGGACATCTTCTTTATATCCGTCACAGTGATCAGCCCGGAGTTATTGGAAATGTAGGGAAAGTACTTGGAGATTTACGTATTAACATTGCTACCATGCAAGTGGGCCGTAAGCAAAAAGGCGGAGAAGCCATTATGATGCTCACGTTTGATAAACTTTTAGATGATTCTGTCATCACTTCATTAAAACAAACAAGCGAAATTGTGACCATACAGCGCATTGAGTTGTGACATTGAAAAAAGAGCCTTAGCGGCTCTTTTTTTATGGACTTATTTTTAACACTTGTCCTGCATTTAAAGCGGTGTTCTTTAAATGATTCCACTTTCTTAGCTGCTCCACATCGACTCCATATTTGGCCGCAAGTTCAGATAATGTATCTCCTTGATGGATAAGAATACAGTTATCAGAAGCCTGATGTAACTGCTGAAAAACCGTGGCAGCTAAATCGTTTTTTACGTATGCCGATAGTTTTTGCTTGTCCAATTTGGCAAGTGGGTTTACCGCATTGGTTTTATCCGGATTCCAACTTCCTTGATGAACTTCAAAATGCAAATGTGCACCTGAAGATCGTCCTGTATTGCCAACCCATCCAATGTTTTGACCTGCGGATACAGAATTTCCTTCTGCAACAAGTCGTTTCTCTAGATGAGCATAGACCGTTTCGTATCCATTCGTTTGTTTGATAAAAACAACTTGCCCGTATGTATTTGAATAATAAGAGCGGCTCACCACTCCTTTTGCAACAGCATACACCTGTGTACCAACAGGTGCTGCTATATCGATTCCAAAGTGTTTGGCGTGACGAGAACCAAATATATCAGTTAAGACTCCTTCAACCGGCCACTCCCACTGCTTCTCTTCTGCCTTTACCATTTGCCCGCCCAAAAATAAAAGACCTATACACAATCCCATCACTAATACAACCAATATTCTTCTTAACACGTCAATCATGAAGAAAGAACCTCCTATGTAGATCATTGCACACAAAACATACTATATGCCAATTCCTTCTCTTTTAGACTTGTTTATAGAAAAAATAAAGAGATGTGATTCTCCAATGAATCACATCTCTTTGCTATTCTTAATATTTCAGCCGAAGACAAACTGTTATTTAGCATGTGTTTACTTTGGCAGTTTGATAAAGAAAGTTGTTCCTTCATTTAATTCACTTTCAACCGCAATAATCCCTTGGTGTGCCTCCACGATATTTTTAGCGATCGCAAGCCCAAGACCAGTTCCTGACTTTCCTCTCGTTCTGGCTTTATCAGCTTTATAAAATCGCTCGAATACAAACGGAAGATCTTCTTTTGGAATCCCTGCTCCCGTATCTTGAACAGAAAGATGGATTTCGGATTGACTTTTATCAAGATGCAGCTTTACTTCTCCGTAGTCATCCGTATGACGAATGGCATTATCAATTAAGTTTGTCAGCACTTGTTCCATACGGTCTGAATCAATCATCGCTTCAAATTCATCTTCTATTTTTCCATTAAGAGACAGTTTAATATGTTTTTCTTTAGCTAACCCTTGAAACTTGCGCAAAACACGTTCTGTAAATTCAACCATTGCTACAGATTCTAAGTGAAGCTGCACATGTCCCGCTTCCATTCGCGCTAAATCTAAAAGTTCATTTACAAGCCGGCCCATACGGAGTGATTCATCATAAATCACCTGTGCAATTTCTTTCTTTTCTTCATCCGTACTTGCAATATCGTCAATAATAGCTTCACTATAACCTTGAAGCATAGAAATAGGTGTACGCAATTCATGAGACACGTTTGCAATAAAATCTTTTCTCGATTTATCAAGTTTACGCTCTTCAGACATGTCTCGCAGTACAGCTACAGCACCGCGGATTTTCGTTTGATTATAGAGCGGTGACATTAAAATGACCCACGTTTTCCCTTGAATTTTCAACTCTGCACTTCGCTCCGTTTCAGTCTCTACTACCGTTTGAAACAAATGCACGACGTTTGCTGGAAGCTCAGGCACCTGCTGGTTGTTCACATCCTGCTCGTAATACCAAGTCTGAAGAAAATGCTCCGCTGGGGGATTGGTAATTAAAATCGATCCGTCTCTACTAAACGTAATAACACCGTCTGCCATACTGCTTAAAATACTTGAAAGCTGTTCTTTTTCCTGATTGAGCGCATTGAGATTAAACTTTAACTGCCTGCCCATTTGATTAAAAGCAATCGCTAACTCTCCAATTTCATCGTGAGTTAAAATAGGTACTTTTGTATCAAAGTTCCCTTTTGTTACTTCAAATGCCGCCTGCCTCATTTTTCTAAGAGGTGCTGTAATTCGAGTAGATAAGAAAAAAGCAAAGATAGTAGTTAAAATAATAGCAATACCTGCAGCCAATAAAATGAACTTAGTCGTATATTGAGCGGGCTCTTCAATTTCAGAAAGAGATTGATACAGATAAACGCCGCCTGTCGGTTTATTATCTTTCATTAAAGGTACACCGACAACAAACATTAAAGGCTCATCACTCGTGTCTTTCTTTGTGGTCATGTACATTTTTTCCCGTATTACTTTACCTTTTTCAACCACTTGATTTAGCTGATCGTTTTGTTTAACAATGGCCGAAATAGCTTTCTTATTTTCTTTATCAGGATGTGTGGAATGCCAATAGAAATCTTTATCTTGAACAATAACTACACTTGCTTGATCTGCAAGTTCACGAGCAATGGATAGTCCTAGCTTTTCATCCTCTGTTTCCTGCACAATGGTAGAGATTTTAGCAGCCGTTTTAGTTAAACGGTTTTCTGCGTCTACAACATGATAATTTTCAAAAAACTGAAGCAGTAAAATGGTCAAAATAAATAAAACAAGCGTAACGAGCAATAGGATAGTAAACCATAGTTTACCAACTACACTTCTCCAAAACATCAGTTATTTTCAACCTCAAATTTATACCCTACTCCCCAAACGGTTACGATCATTTTCGCCGCTTGTGACGATACGCGATTTAACTTTTCACGCAAACGCTTGACGTGCGTATCTACCGTACGAAGATCTCCAAAGAAATCATAATGCCACACTTCACGCAGCAGCTGCTCTCTGTCGTATACTTTATCTGGCGTTTTTGCAAGGTAGCACAATAATTCATATTCTTTTGGAGTTAAGTTAACTTCTTTTCCGTCTGCTGTAACGCGATGTGCATCATTATCAATCGTTAAGTGATCAAAGACAATAAGGTTTTTCACGCTCGTTTCTGGCTGAATAAACGTTGCTTGAGAAGAACGTCGAAGCAGTGCTTTTACGCGAAGAACCACTTCTCTTGGGCTAAACGGCTTAACGATGTAATCATCTGTACCTACTTCAAACCCTTGGACTCTGTTTACTTCTTCACCTTTAGCTGTAAGCATGATAATAGGAGTTGCTTTTTTCTCGCGAATTTGTTTACAGACCTCAATACCGTCTATGCCAGGCATCATTAAATCTAATACAATCAAATCATAATCTATGTGTAACGCTTTTTCGATTGCTTCATGCCCGTCGGCTGCTTCTTCAATGATGTATCCTTCTTTTTCTAAGTACATTTTTAACAATCGTCTAATGCGATCTTCATCGTCTACTAGCAGTAATCTTTGTTCGTTTTGCATGTATTTTCAACCTCCTAGTCTTAGTGTACAAAAAAAAACCGGCGAGTTCTACTTATGATACCCAAACAATGTGACAATTCGTGAACACCTTTAGGAAAAACAGCTTTTTTTACCAAAAAGAGGCTGAGACGCAACGAAATCCATTCAATCTAAAGACGAACAAATAAAATACAGGAGCTAGTAGGGATCGCTTATTCCATCGCTGTTGATTTCCGTGCAAGACTTTGCTTTCCGCGGGCGGCCGGTGAGCCTCCTCGTCGCTTCCGCTCCTGCGGGGTCTCACCTTTTCCGCTTTTCCCGCAGGAGTCTTCGCCTTGCCCTCCAATCAACAGCTAGAAGCACCTAGATATATGAAGCCTCCGTTCACCATGCAAATAAAAAAATCCGAACGAATGTGATTCTCCATCAAGAATCTCAACTCATCGTTCGGATCTTCTTCAACTAAAATATCTTTATTTCAGCCTCTATTCTATTTTTAAAGGTTACGCATATGAATGTAAACCTGCAATAACTAGGTTCACGGCCACTAAGTTGAACATGATGATGGCAAATCCGCCAACTGCCAGCCAAGCTGATTTTTCACCGTGCCATCCTTTAGACAGCCGAAGATGAAGAAAAGCGGCATAAAATAAAAAGGTGATCAGCGCCCACACCTCTTTGGGGTCCCATCCCCAAAAGCGCGTCCAGGCCATCTGAGCCCAAATCATAGCGAAAATAAGTGCTCCTAATGTAAAAATAGGAAATCCAATCGCCACTGCTCTGTAGCTTACTTCATCAAGCAAGTCGCTGTTTACCTGCTTCACAAGCGGCTGCAGTGCGGCTCCAATTCGCTTCCGTAAAATAAGACGAATCAGCCAATATAAGACAAACCCACCGGCTAACGACCAAATAACTGTATTTAATTTTTTAGCATTGATAATAGCCGGCATATCAACAAGCGGCTTTATGTCGTTCCCGTCTGTCCACTCACTTTGATGAGGCCCCACTAGCGGAACCATATGATATACGACTTGCTCTTGTTCGCCACTTTTATTAACCCAATTAAATGATGACTCGTAGTGAGCCGCATTAAAAGCCAGCGTCACCGCTACAAATCCAAGCGTACTAATAAGCGTATACAGGATGAATTCCAGCCAAAATGCTTTTTTATTTCGCTTGGATTGATCAATTGTTTTGATTAAATAAATCAATCCTGCAACAAAGCTAATGGAAAGCACGGCTTCACCCGTAGCTGCGGTTGTAACGTGAATATGCAGCCAATTCGTCTGGAGAGCTGGTATCAGCGGCGTAATTTCAGTTGGAAACATGCTTGCATAAGCAATGATTAAAAGAGCCACCGGCAAGGCAAAAAGTCCAAGCATGCTAAGACGATAAATAAAGTAAATAACAATAAATGCGCCAACAAGCATCATGCCAAAAAACGTCGTAAATTCAAATAAATTACTAACAGGAGCGTGGCCTGATGCAATCCATCTTGTAATGAAATAGCCAATCTGTGCAATAAAACCGATGATGGTAACCGCAATTCCAAACGTTGCCCACTTTGTTTTCTTTTGAGCTGCTCGCTTATCTCGAATAGCTCCTCCGAAAAAAAAGGTTGCAACTAAATAAGCAATAAACGCCACATACAGTAAATTACTACTTATACTCGCGTAATCCATGCTTTTTCCTCCTATTTTGTTTCTTTATCATTTTGGTCCTTCAGCTGTGTGAGGGATGTGGATTCTAATAAACCATTTAATTCTTTTTTAAGACCATACCAGTTTTTATTTGTATGTGCGGCCAACCATATCTCATTATTGACTTTTTGAATCCACATGCGGCGATGATTCCAATACATCCCTTGAATCACACCAATCATAAAGATGGCTCCGCCAATCCCTAAAAACCAAAGCGTATAGTCTCTGCGAACGGTTAATCCCGTTACATTTTTCGTTTCCACACCAGCAAAGGTCATTTTATAATCGTTATTTCCTAGCGGTTCCAAGTTCTCTCTAATTCCAACAAAAGCAACTTCGCCTTTTTTATGCTGAGGCGTAATCATTTTAAATACAAAAGCCGGGTTGTTAGGCACTCTTGTTTTTGTATTTGGGTTTCCTTCATCATCAAAGAAAAAGTCTGGAAAGTAGCTCATGAGCTTGACTTTATATCCGTTTTTTAAATCATATGTTGCTTTTGGATTATGTAAATCTACTGTAAGTGAACCAACGTTTTTATTTGCATTTTTATCTGTTAAATGGAAAGACATAGAGCTAAACTCATTTAACTTGAAGTCCACTTGGTACATGGCATATCCTTCAAACTTAAGCGGCTGATTCACACGAATCTCTGAATCTTTTATTTTCTTTAGCTTTGGATCTGCTCCCGGTATAAGCTTTCCTTCGCGCTTATACAGACTAACATCCGCTTCATATTTTTTGGCTACTTTATTATTCCCTGCACGATCAATTGCTTCTTGAAACACGGCGCTTTCGCTATCTTTATCATACGTTTCCACAGTAAAACGATGGTTTTTCAAAAAATACTCTCCGTTCGTCCCAGGAATAACTTTTGTTTCACCTTCACGGATCCAAAGAACTTCATCTATATACATACCTGGTACAAATCTAAGCATAGCACCTAGTAAAAAGATAATGAGACCGATATGATTAACGTATGGACCCCATCTTGAGAAGCGTCCTTTTTCAGCCAGCAGATTGCCCTTTTCTTCGCGAATAGAGTATCTTCTTTTTTTCAGCATGCTTTTTACATGTTCATAATCTTGATCCGTCCACGATGATGAAGTGCTGTATAAACGCTGTCTCTTTAAGAAGTTTGGATGTTTTGTTACACTCTGCTTTTTTAGAGCTCGGTACAAAGGCACTACTCGATCTAAACTGCAAATGACTAACGACATTCCTAAAGCAGCAATTAAAAGCAAGTACCACCACGATTCATAGAGATGATGAAAACCTAACTTATAATAAAGCTCTCCTGTCCATCCATATTCCTTTTGATAATACTCACCTGCTGTCACATTAGGAGGTATGTAAGCTTCTTGAGGATAAATGGTTCCGACTGCAGACGCAACAAGCGTCACAATAATGATCCAAATGCCTACCTTTACAGAAGAGAAAAAATTCCATATTTTATCGATAACTGTTTTATTGTACGTTTGCGATCGCCTTGCGCTTCCTTCATAACGCATATCTACTAATTTTTCAGTTGTTTCTTCTGCAATTGGTTTACCACAGGCTTCACACAAAATCGTACCATGCGGGTTAACGTGTCCACATTCACATTTTACGTGTTTCATTGTCAACACTCCCTATGGTTTAATTTCTTCCATATATTCTTTTATTTTAGATTCTTCTAATCCGCCAATAAAGCTGTCTACAATCTTTCCGTTTTTATCAATTAAAAACGTAGTCGGAAGAGGATCTATCCCGTACGCACCCAACACTTGTGAATCTTTATCCATCAAAATTGGAAAAGATAGCCCATACTGTTTAGCAAACTGCTCTACCGCTATATTCGTTTCTGCAACGTTAACAGCTAAAATTTCAACGCCTTGCTTTTTATATGCTGCATACTGCTTTTCCATCGCCGGCATCTCTTGTTTACAGGGCTTGCACCATGTTCCCCAAAAATTCAAAAAAACTCCTTTGCCTTTGTAATCTGATAGCTGATGAGTTTCTCCATTAATATCTCTTAATATAAAGTCAGGTGCCTCATCTCCTACCGATACCTTTTGTTTATCAGCAAAAAATTGAGCATAAAGGGTATATCCAACCGCGCACAGTAAAACTGCTAATATAACTGTTCGAATAATCAAGCGCTTTTTTTTCATAGCACGAACTCCTTTTAACCGCTTTCAATACGCTTTTTTTCTACCATTATATCATTTTTTTGGTAGTGGCTTTCCGATAATATTTCGACGTTTCTGTGAAGTCTTCCTCTCATTCTACAAGTTCGACATTTTTTCAAAAAACCTTGCTTGATTTTCTAATTCACGACATTTTTCATAAAAAAAACAGGTAAGTGAAAATTACTTACCTGTTTGAGACATTGAATATAATTGTTTGACTTCATGAGCCGTAAGCTCGCGTGCTTCTCCTGCATTTAATCCGCGTAAGTCTAAAGGTCCGTAGCGCTCACGTTTTAACTTTAATACAGAATGTCCGATTGCATCGAACATGCGACGTACTTGACGATTTTTCCCTTCGTGAATCGTCAGTTCTACGATCGCCGTCTGCTTGCTTTTATCAATGGAAAGAACTTTTGCACGAGCTGGTGCTGTTTTTCCGTCTTCAAGCATCACTCCGCGTTGCAGCTGTCTGATGCTTTCACGACTTGGGATTCCTTTAATTTTAGCTACATACACTTTATCCACTTCAAATTTCGGGTGCATTAGCTGATTAGCAAATTCACCATCATTTGTTAAAAGAAGTAGACCCGACGTATCATAGTCCAGACGTCCAATCGGGTAAATTCTTTCTTCTACATGCGGAAAGAAGTCAACGACTGTTTTTCTTCCTTTGTCGTCGTTAGCAGCTGAAATCACGCCTCTTGGTTTGTATAGCATAAAATAAACGGGCGCTTCGCTTTCTACCGGCACTTCGTCTACTTCAATTTTATCGTTAGGACCTACTTTCGTGCCCAATTCTTTTACAACTTTTCCATTTACTTTCACTCGGCCTTGGCCGATTAATTCTTCAGCTTTACGTCTTGATGCTACACCTGCGTGAGCAATCACTTTTTGTAATCGTTCCATTAACACTTCACCTCTTGTAACATCTTACTTGTTTACGAAGTAATACACAAGTCTATTTGCCACACAGAGGTAGAATTTTCGATTTCTTACCGGCCAAATACAAGGATTACGATCACAACTGATGCAATAATCCCTACCAAATCCGCCAGTAAACCAACCTTCAGCGCATCTCCCATTTTTTTAATACCTACTGCTCCGAAATAAACCGTTAAAATATAAAACGTGGTATCTGTACTTCCCTGCATGGTCGATGCCAAACGACCGATAAAAGAATCAGGTCCATATGTAGAAATTAGATCCGTTGTGATACCAAGGGCAGCCGTTCCAGATATCGGTTTAATAAGAGCTAAAGGTACAATTTCAGCCGGAACGCCGACTGCTTGCAGCATAGGTTTTAAAACAGATAAGAAAAAATCAAGGGCTCCTGAAGCTCGAAAAATAGAGATGCTCACTAACATGCCGACTAAGTAAGGAATGATGGAAAAAGCAATTTGTAATCCGTCTTTCCCTCCCTCTACAAACTTTTCATACGTAGGAATTTTTTTGTAGGTTCCATAAAGTAAAATACAGCCTACGATAAGAGGAATAAACATCAATGATACTTGATTAAGCATCGTCATTTTCGTTTTCCTCCTTTTCGCGTACGTCGATAATAAAAGAAGCGATCGATGATGATAGCTCCTATCGTAGCTACAACAGTTGCTAAAAGCGTAGTACCCACAATTTCAGTAGGATTAGCCGAGTTATACGTAATTCGAATGGCAATAACTGTGGTCGGTATAAGCGTTAAACTGGTTGTGTTAAGTGCTAAAAGTGTGATCATAGAACGGCTTGCTTCATCTCTGTCGCCGTTCAGTTTTTTAAGCTGCTCCATCGCTTTAATACCAAGAGGAGTTGCCGCATTCCCCAGCCCAAACATATTCGCCATCATATTGGACAATATGTATCCTAAGGCCGGATGATCTTTTGGAACATCAGGGAAAAGTCTAGTAATAATGGGTCGAAATAGTTTCGCTAACTTGTCGAGAAGCCCTGCACTTTGAGCAATATTCATCATACCTAACCAAAAGACCAGCACGCTGATTAATCCAATGCTGATGGTCACCGCTTCGCCTGCTCCTTGAAAAATTGCTTTGTTTACATCACCAATTTTCCCATTTATAATTGCAAAAACAATTCCGATAATGGTCAGCAGCATCCAAATAATATTAACCATCTGTTTTGGCTCCAGACTGAATAAACATTAATCGCTTCACTCGATTAAAGAAACCTTCTTGCTGCTCGGCCTGCTTTTCGAAATAAATAGGAACACTGTCAATCGTTTCTCCACTTCTATAAATATCGAGCTTCCCTACAACATTAGGAACTTTCCCTGTTTCTTCCCACTGTTTTTTAGGCTGAATTAACGTTGTTTTCACTTCTACAGAGCTCTGTTCTTTCTTTGTAAGAGGATAGACGACATTTCGTTTAATATACAACTGATCTTTATAGAAAGAATCTTTTATATCTGCCAATTCGCCTTTTGCAGCTAAACTGGTCATATCATATTTATCAAATGCATTTTCATACATGGAAATGTGATCGTTCCAATCATCTGGCGCATTAATCGTTACGGCGATTAAATCCATTCCATCTTTTGTAGCAGTTGTCACAAGCGTTCGTTTTGCTAATTTTGTATATCCTGTTTTTCCGCCAGTACAGTATGCATATAGTGTTGTCAGCAGTTTATTTTTGTTTTTCCACACTCGATCCCATTTCTCTTCAGGGTGCTTCATTCGATAGACTTTTGTTCCTGAAATCTCTTTGAAAATTTTATTATTCATTGCATAGCGCATAAGCAGAGCCATATCGTGCGCTGTTGAGCGATGATTTTCATGATCGTCTAATCCATGCGGATTTTGAAATGTTGTATTCGTCATGCCAATTTCTTCTGCTTTTTTATTCATCAAATAAACAAATCCATCTTCGCTTCCTCCAACGGCTTCTGCGATAGCTACAGCAGCATCATTACCTGAGCGAAGCATCAAGCCATACACTAAATCTTTTAATTTTATTTTTTCACCTTCAACTAAATACACAGAAGAACCTTCAACGCCAACTGCGTTGTGGCTAACGGTAACTTTTTTATTTATTTTGCCAGATTCAATCGCCAGTATTGCTGTCATAATTTTTGTGATGCTAGCAATTCGGCTAACTTGATCTGCATTTTTAGCGTATAACACTCTTCCTGACTTCTGTTCCATCAAAATAGCACTATGAGCACTTACACTCCCTGCTGCAGATGATACGGAAGGCCAACCGCTGAGACATAGCAATACAATAAATAGATAGATGATACTTTTTTTGCTTCTTTTCATGTCATCCCCGTCCCTCTACCTGTTTGTACAAGTTTATGCTCGTCTTTTTTGGTTATGAATGAAAAGATTTGTCCATACAAAAAAGAACATAGAAAAACTCTATGTTCTTTTACGGTTTCACTTCATTTCTTGAAACGATTGAAAAAATAAATCTGCCTCTTGATCGGTTCCTTCTTGTAACAAATCTTCTGGAAGCGGCGGCAGCTCTTCGATACTTTTAAGCCCAAAATAGCCTAAAAATTCTTTTGTCGTTCCGTATAAGATGGCACGCCCTGCGCCTTCCGCTCGTCCCACTTCTTTTAACAGAACCTTTCCAATTAAAGTTTGAAGAGGTCTTTCCGTTTTCACTCCGCGAATCTCTTCGATTTCAGCTCTTGTAATTGGCTGCTTATAAGCTACAATAGCTAACGTTTCAAGCGCTGCTTGTGACAATGATTGATTAGCAGGAGCTTCTACGAGCTTCTCAATATATGGTGCATGCTCTTTTTTTGTAACAAGCTGATAGGCCCCGCCTATTTCAACAAGTGTAACTCCTCTGGACTTACACTCTTGCTCTAAGCTTTCCAAAGCACCTTGAATGTCTTCATGAGGCTTTTCTATAATCTCAGCTAACCGGCTAATAGACAGACCTTCATCACCAGAAACAAAAAGTAAGCTCTCAATAATAGCATGTAAATTATTCGTTGTCATTCCTCTTCATTCCTTTCTCGATACGATACATAAAGCTCGTCTAGATTGTGCTGCTGTTCCACAACGATTTCATTTTCTTTCATTAATTCCAGCACAGCTAAAAACGTTACAACAATATGATCACGCTCTTGATAAGGAAACAGCTGATAAAAACTTTTTTTCCCTTTAAAGGCTTTTAATTCATTCACAATTTCACTCATGCGCTTGTCAATTGGAATATCTTGTCTTGCTATTTTCGTCTGCATAGGCTTTTTGTTTTGCTTTCGTTTCATTAACTTTTGAAAAGCACTTAGCATATCATACAGTGATATATCCAATCCTTCGTCCTGAGGCTGCGTACGTTCTTCTGCATTTATTTGCACATTACTTGGAGGTTTTGTATACACATGACTTTGGTCTTCTTCCAGCTTTTGAAGCTCTACTGCCGCTTCTTTAAACTTTCGATATTCAATTAAGCGCTGCATCAATTCTTCACGCGGATCTTCTTCATCGACCATTTCAATTTCATCCATATCTTCTTCATACGTAGGCAGAAGCATTTTACTTTTAATTTGAAGCAAAGTTGCTGCCATGACTAGATACTCACTGGCAACGTCTAGCTGAAGCTCATTCATTGTATGTATAAACATCATATATTGCTCAGTAATTGTCGCTACTGGGATATCGTAAATATCAATTTCAAATCGGTTAATCAAATGCAGAAGAAGATCTAAAGGTCCTTCAAACGCATCTACTTTTACACTGTACTCCACTTTTATCTCACCAACACTTTTCAATTGCTTATCATTTCTGCTGCTTTATATAACGTCACTATCATTAGTATAGAGGATTATAGACACATGTCCAATACAAATTAACGTAAAAATAGGTCATTTGCCCATACAAAAAGTTTAAACATACATATGATGTCAAGGTAATAACATTTTCAAATGGCTGAAGGAGGAACTCGCATGGGTGAAAAATCTTGTGGATACGGTAGCGGTTTCGCTTTAATTGTTGTACTGTTTATTTTATTAATTATTGTTGGTTGTTCTTGCTTACGCTTCTAACCACACATATTGAATAAAAACAAACGTGTTCGCCATACCTTGAGCACGTTTGTCTCTTTAAAGGCACAGCGCTGATGAATAGCTAATTTTTGTGATACACTACATATAGAGTCTTACCAGGAGGGAACAAGATTGTATTCACAAGCCTATATTGATTATTTAGTTCATTTTCATGGCGACCGGGATTACTTTGAATGTCATGAACTGCTAGAAGAACACTGGAAAAAAGACGAAAGAGGACACCGCAATATTATTTGGGTTGGCCTTATTCAAATTGCTGTTTCACTCTATCATCATCGACGTCAAAATTTCGCCGGAGCCAAAAGAACGATGCAAAAGGCACTGGCAATTTTAACGAAGGAAGAAGAAAACATTGCACAGCTTGGACTTAATTATCCTTCACTGCTTAAACTTCTTCGCAAACAATTAGCTTTAATCGATACCTATCAGCCATATAAAAGCATTAACTTACCTATTGAAGATCCAGCATTATTACGAGCTTGCAAACGAAGAAGCACTGATAAACAGCTTGTCTGGTTATCAGCTTCTAATCTGCAAAATGATGCGATTGTTCATCGTCACAGTACACGAGATCGTTCAGATGTGATTGCGGAAAGACAAGCGAACTTATTGGCAAAACAAAACAACAGGTAGCTAGAAGCTACCTGTTGTTTTATGATGACTAAGATGTGAAAGACGCTTTCGCACCTCAACTAATCATGCTTTTCTTTATTCATCCGCCTGACACTTTTCATAAAAAGGAGCGATGATTTCACTCGGCTTAATTTGTGCAGTCGTATACATTTCTTTAAGAGCTTTAATCATTTTTTTGCCAATGCCCTGTTGGCGGTGTGAAGGGTTTACACTGACGTGTTGAACCTCAATCAAACTTTTATCGAGCATGGAAATGCCAACAATTCCAATAATATCTTCTTCTTGCTTCCAAAGATACAGCTGCCAATGTTCGTTTTGCTCATATTCTTTCATCGTTTGTTGAAGTTTTTTTAAATCTTTTTCCGTAGGTACAAACGATAGAAGACCCATGGCAATTTTTTCATAGTTTCGTTTATAGCGAATAAGCATACGATTCTCCCTCGTCCTCAAACTTTCCTACAAATTAATGCGCTGCGTTTTTTACTGCTTTTATCATACAAAATTTATAAGTAAATAGCAATATTACACAAAAGCTTGTCATATGTCACGCGTGTATGAGAAACCTAATCTATTACGCTTTTTGAGCTGTTGCGCGAAGAAAAAACGCCGTAACCCCCTGTAAAAGGTTGTTATGACGTTTTATTAGCTGATATCCATTTATAGCAGTATGCTCTTATTCTTCCCAGACTTTTACTTCTTTCATTACGTCGCCATTTTTCATTTTCAACACTGTATCAAGTCCTTCTGTTACTTTTCCAAATACAGTGTGAACACCGTTCAAATGAGGCTGTGGCTCATGAACAAGAAAGAACTGACTGCCGCCTGTGTCTTTACCAGCATGCGCCATTGATAGAGAACCCGCTTCGTGTTTGTGAGGGTTTCCTTCTGTTTCACATTTAATTGAATAGCCAGGGCCGCCAGCACCTGTACCAGTTGGGTCTCCTCCTTGAGAAACAAATCCAGGGATAACGCGGTGGAACGTTACGCCGTTGTAGAATCCTTCATTAGCTAACTTTTCAAAGTTTTCTACTGTTCCTGGTGCTTCGTTCGGAAATAAATCGATTAGAATTTTTTCACCATTTTCCATTAAAATACTTGCTTTTTTCATATAAATGACCTCCAATATATGTATTAGTACCGCTACAGGCTCTATCTTCCCCGTCAAAGCGGCAAAACGTAAAAGTTGTAAATGCCACCTAGAGGCAGAACACTTACATTTATAAACTCACTCTATTCTACTACAAACAAGCTCATGAATTCAATGAATGCACTTTTTCACTTTCTTCTCATAGGGCTCTAAATAAAAAATAATAGTTGTGAGATGAAACTTTTTATAGTATCATCCGTCTAATACAGTGATGGAGATACATAGATTTCATTTTATATAGAAATCTACGCCTCTAGACTGATTTATGGGAAAATGATGAATTGACTCTGTTACTTCAGACCTGCCCGTATTATAATAGGGCAAGTATGGGATTAAAGGAGGAAAAAGGTTTGAAATTAACGATAAAAGCAATGATGGTGACATTAGGTCTTCTTCTATTCCTAACCGCACCCTTAAAAAGTTTTGCAGATGCTGCTCCGGGCGATGTGATTATTACATTAGGTCAGGACTTAACCAGCTCTCAGAAGCAACAGGTATTAAATGACCTTGATGCACCAAGCAATGCTCAAACAGTAACCGTGACAAACCAAGAAGAGCATGAATACTTAGGTGACTTTATTCCAAAGGCTACTATTGGATCTCGTGCTATTTCATCTTCTAGTATTACCCTTGGCTCAAAAGATTCTGGTTTAAGCGTATCAACTCAAAATATTAATGGTATTACAGATGACATGTATATTAATGCTTTAATGACCGCCGGCGTTAAAGATGCAAAAATCCAGATTACTGCTCCATTTGAAGTATCTGGTACAGCCGCTTTAACAGGTATTATGAAAGCATATGAAGTTCAAACAGATCAAAAAATCCCAGAAGAAGTAAAAAAAGCAGCCAACGAAGAGATGGTCCAAACATCTGAACTTGGTGAAAAAATCGGTAAAGAAAAAGCAGCGCAGTTTATGGCAACGATTAAAGAAGAAATTGCTAAAGAAAATCCTCAAACAAAGGACGATTTACGCACGTTAATTCAGCGCGTGGCTGATGATTTAGGTATTAAATTAACAGATTCAGAGCTTAATACACTGGTTGACTTTTTCAATCGGTTAAAAGATATGAACATCGATTGGAACCAAGTAAAAGACCAGCTTTCTGCGACAAAGGAAAAAGTAACAACATTTCTTCAGTCAGAAGAAGGCCAATCATTTCTTGATAAATTAAAGCAATTCTTTGTTGATATTATTGATGCTATTAAATCGTTATTCTCATAAAAAAGAGCCTCTTGAACAAGAGGCTCTTTTTTTACGTTAATCACTCGTTACTTTTTTACCGTCACTTTGTATTTCACGTCATTTTTTACAATGTCTTCATACGTTTCGCGTTTTACGACTAGCTGTGCTTCTCCATCTTCTACGAACACGACAGCTGGCTTTGGCAAACGGTTATAGTGACTTGCCATAGAATAACCGTATGCGCCTGTACAAAACATCGCTAATAAATCATCTGGGTTTGCTTTTGGAAGATGTACATCCCACATCAGCATATCCCCCGATTCGCAGCACTTACCTGCGATGGATACGAGCTCATCACTCTCATCATTCATTCGATTGGCAATGACCGCTTCATATTTCGCTTGATACAGTGCGGGACGAATATTGTCGTTCATGCCTCCATCAATCGCTACATATTCACGTACATTCGGTACGTGTTTACGAGAACCAATTGAATACAGGGTCGTTCCAGCATCTCCTACAAGAGAGCGCCCGGGCTCAATCCAAATTTCAGGAATTTCTACTTCTAACTGTTTGGACTGCTTTTTGACCTCTTCTATAATAACTTCCACATACTGAGAAACAGGGATAGGCTGATCTTCTTCCGTATAACGAATGCCAAAACCCCCGCCTAAATTTAATACTTGCGGAACAAATTTTATACGTTGTTTCCACTCTTTCATTTTTGCAAAAAGCTTTTGAGTCGCCATAATAAATCCCGTTGTTTCAAAAATTTGCGATCCTATATGACAGTGAATGCCTAAAAGTTCTAGCCCCTTGCTATTTTGCACAAGACGCACAGCTTCGTCTGCTTGACCGTTTTGAAGATCAAATCCAAACTTCGAGTCTTCTTGCCCTGTCAAGATATAATCATGTGTATGAGCTTCAATTCCAGGTGTTAATCTGAGAAGAACAGGCATCTTTTTTTGATACTGTTCCGTTATTTCCTCAAGCAATGCAATTTCATAAAAATTATCAACTACAATGCATCCTACATCTTCTTTGACGGCCATTTCTAGTTCTGCTCGGCTTTTATTGTTTCCGTGAAAATGAATCCGTTCTTTTGGAAAGTCAGCTGCTAAAGCCGTATACAGTTCTCCCCCCGAAACAACGTCTAACGAAAGACCTTCTTCATGAACGACTTGGACCATTGCAATTGTCGAAAAAGCTTTGCTTGCATAAGCGACCTGTGCTTTTACCCCATGCTTTTCAAATGTTTCTTTAAATCCTCTAGCACGCTGCCGAATTAAAGCCACGTCATATACGTAAAGGGGTGTCCCAAAATTTGATGCTAATTCAACCGTATCAACTCCACCAATTTCCAGATGCCCCTGCTTATTTATGCGACTTGTTCCGTGTAAAAACATGTTTAGACCCCGTTCCTGTGTATAGTGTAAAAAAGACAGTTAACGGCAATTCGCTGCTAACTGTCTAAATATTTATTATTTTCCATATTTAAAACAAATCTATCACATCTTCATACAGGTTTCAACCACATATTTTGTTTAAGGTTTTGCAGGCTGGCGGTCTTTATCCTGCGGATGCACAATACTAGGTCGCGGATTCGCTCCAGGAACCGGTGTGCGGATAAGAATCTGCCACAAAGCCTGCGGATTAAATGGAAGAAACGGCCACAAATAAGGCGTATTTAATGATTTTAGTCGCGCCATGTAGAGAATGATACACGTTGTCGCAATAAGAAACCCTGGAGTATGAAAGGCCGCCACGAAAATTAACAGAAACAATCGCAGCATTTTATTTGCTACCGCTAGCTCATAGCTTGGCGTCGCGAATGAACCAATTGCTGCAATAGCCACATACAAAATAACCTCCGGAACAAAAAGACCTACATCAATAGCAATTTGCCCAATAAGCGCGGCTGCAATCAAGCCCATCGCCGTGGCAAGCGGTGTCGGCGTATGAATCGCCGCCATCCTCAGAAACTCAATCCCAAAATCAGCTAAGAAAATTTGAACAACAGTTGGAATATTTGTTTCTTCGTTTGGCCCAATAAATTGCAATTTTGCCGGCAGCAGATCTGGTTCAAGTACAAATAATAGCCATAGCGGTAATAAGAAAAGAGAAGCAAGAATTCCTAAAAAACGTATCCAGCGGATAAACGTTCCTACAGAAGGAGACTGCCTGTATTCTTCCGCATGCTGCACGTGATGAAACAGCGTAGTTGGCGTAATAATAACGCTTGGAGACGTATCGGTAATAATGATCACATGCCCTTCTAGCACATGAGCTGCTGCTGTGTCCGGTCGTTCTGTATAGCGTACCATTGGAAAAGGATTAATTCCTTGTTTGACTAAGAACTCTTCAATTGATTTGTCAGCCATCGGCAAACCATCTATATCAATTGCTTCCAGTTCATCTTTTATCAGTTTAACCAGCCCTGGATCAGCTACGCCATTTATGTACCCAATCGCTACGTCCAGTTTTGATCGTTCGCCTACCTTCATAATTTCAAAACGAAATCTTCCGTCACGAATTCGTCTTCTTGTTAACGCTGTATTGATAATGATGTTTTCAGTGTATCCATCTCGTGCTCCGCGAATCACTTTCTCTGTATCCGCTTCTTCAGGGGATCTGCCAGGATATGTACGCACATCGACTTCAAAGCCAACTTCTTCACCGTCAATTAAAACGAATAGCAGTCCTGATAAAACCGATACCATTCCATCATCCAGCGTCTTTAAAGGCTTGACTTGCTGATGAATAAGACGGTTTTCAACAATATCCTTTAACTTTGCTCGTTCAACTTCATTATCATTAATTTGAATGAGTACTTTTGCAATTTCAATAATAAATGAACTATCACACAGCCCCGTTACGTAGTAAATATGAACTTCTCGATCCAAAATAAGCAGTTTACGTACGCCCACATCAAAGCTTGTGTTCATACTAGCGTTTTCCTTGAACCACTGATCGTTTTTTTGCACTTTTGAAAAAATAGCTGTTTTCTTCTCTGCTAGCTTACCCAAACGAACCGCTCCTTTCTAAAATAAGTCTTGCTGCTTTTTCAGTAATAGGACATCCCAGTTTGACATCATCCATCCTAGCCATTTTGCCGATATCTCCTATTCCTACAACTAAGGGAATATCGAGCTGATCCAAGCAGTAAACTGTATCTCCATTAATTCGTCCGACTTCTAACTCTTGAATTCCGCTTTTATCCACGCCGTAATGCGATATTTCCCCAAAACGATCAATGGTCACATCCACTCTTGTCCATTCGCTTTGATGAGTACGTGATGCAACGGCAATCACTCCAAGAACTTCTACTTGAGGATGCTTTGCTACATGCAGCAAAGCAATTTCCCCAGGTCCTTCCTCTAAGAAACCGCTATCGTCGAACATCACAAAGACGGGATCATATGGTGCTTGAAGAATTAAATCTACCGTTTGACTACCTGTTAACGTAGTAGGGTTTCCATATGACCTCGAAATGCACCTGCCACCAACGGATTTAGCTACATGCTCAATTGCTTTGCGCGCATATTCATCGCCATCGGTTACAATAATGATCCTTCTTTTTTTCATAATCTTTTATCCTTTCGGTTTAAAGATTAACGCGATAATAAAAGCAAATAAAATAGCTGCTGAAATTCCAGCGGAGGTAAGTTCAAAAATTCCAATCCCAATCCCGATAAATCCATGGTCATCCGCTTGCTTCATCGCTCCGTGCAACAAGGAATGACCAAAGCTTGTAATTGGAACCGTCGCTCCGGCGCCAGCAAATTCAATCAACTTATCATAAAGACCAAATCCATCTAAAATCGCTCCCGCAACTACAAACGAACTCATAACATGCGCTGGAGTAAGTTTAGCAAGATCCAGCAGCAGCTGCCCAATAACGCAAATGATTCCTCCTACAGCAAAAGCTATTACATACTCCATTGATCATCCCCCTCCCCGATATGTTCTAAGACGACGCCATGAGCAATTGTTGGAATTGACTCTTTTTGCTGAATCATCGTTGGACTTAAAAGAGCTCCTGTTGCCACCATAAACACTTTCTTTAAGTTTCCCGATTTTAATTCATTTAAAATATGACCATACGTGACAATAGCCGAGCAGCCGCAGCCGCTTCCTCCTGCAAATACATTTTGGTCGGGGCGATATACCATTAATCCGCAATCATTATGATTGGTTGATATATCGTAGCCTTCGTCCTTGAGCAGCTGTTTTAAAATTGGACTGCCTACACCAGATAAATCTCCTGTTAAAATAAGATCATACTCGCTTGGCGCGACGTTTAAGTCTTCCAAATGCCTTTGAATGGTATCTGCAGCAGCTGGTGCCATAGCAGAACCCATATCGTTTGCGTTTTTAATCCCATAATCCATTACACGCCCAATCGTTGCAGACGTGAGACGCACAATACCTTTTTCTTTCGAGACCAGCGCTGCCCCTGCTCCCGTAATAGTTGCCGTTGCCGTATCTGGTTTTTGTCCTCCGTACTCGGTAGGATTTCGAAATTGGCGCTCAGCGGTTGCGTTATGACTGCTCGCTGATGCAATAACACGATTAGCAAATCCCGCATCCACAAGAGCTGCCCCTGTTGCCAGCGTTTCCATTGATGTGGAGCAAGCGCCAAACATGCATAGAAATGGAATTTGGTTATGTCGAGCTACAAAATTAGCCGTTACGTTTTGATTTAATAAATCTCCAGCCAAAAACAAATCAATGTCTTCATAGGATAAATTTATTTTTTGCAAGCAGGAGTCAATGGACTCCGTCATCAGTCTTCTTTCAGCTAACTCCCAGTTGTCTTCTTCACAGTGCAAATCTTTATGTGTAATATCAAATGTTTCTCCCAACGGTCCATCTGCTTCTTTTGGCCCTACTGCTGTTCCTGTAGCATTAATGTAAATAGGATTTTCATAAACCCACGTTTGCTTTCCAGTTTTTCTCATAATCCCCCTCTTTTCATAGCAAATAAGTTTTAAAAAGGTAGCGAATGATTCCTACAACGTAAGCCGAAACCGTTCCAAATACAATGACGTTTCCAGCCAGCTTGAACATGTTGGTCGCAACGCCGAGAACAATTCCTTCACTTCGATGTTCAAGCGCTGCACTCGTCATGGAATTGGCAAAACCCGTAACAGGAACGGCTGAACCTGCACCTGCGAATTGACCAATACGATCATATATCCCAAACCCGGTTAAGAGCGCAGATATTAAAATAAGGGTTGCGACGGTAGGATTACCTGCATTTTTTTCATTAAAGTCAAAAAATGCAATATAGAAATTTTGAATTGCCTGTCCTAATGTACAAATGATTCCCCCTACCAAAAAGGCCTTTAGGCAATTTGCCACATATGAAGGTTTAGGCTGAAATGGTTTAATGCTTTCTTGATAGTTATCTTTTAATTTTTGATTATTTGCCATGTTACATACATCCTTTTCTTATTGATTAACAAAATAAATCCAATGAAATAATGACCCGCATACTTTGCCTAGTACAATGGCCATTAACAATAAAATAAGCTTGCCTTCCATTCCTATTCGTTTCGTTAACGTCGGCAATACATTAAGCACTTCTGTTAACGCTGCTGCCAGCATCCCAATAAAAATACCGCTCGTTAGACCTATGATCATAATAAGCACCGCAGGAAACTGCCACGTGTATTGATGAAGACTGCACCAACCGCCTGTAACGGCACCACCTACGACTCCCCACTCATATGCTTGAATGTATTTCATGGTTTTGGTCAGCTGCATCAAACGCGGAATAATGCCCAGCACCGTTAAAAATGCTACAAATCCAGCACCTGCAGCCAATCCTCCCGCAAGTCCAATTACAATGGTCATCACAATGTTAATGATCATCAATTTTTTTCATACTTTCTTTATTCTCGTGCATAATGACGTATTGATCTAAGTCTTGCTGGTAATTAAACATTTCGACTTCGAGAGGACTAGGCTCTTCATTAATTCGTTTTCTAAAGACGTGGTTAAAAAACAGAATCATTCCCAACCCTAAACCGATAGAGTAAGGTACTTGAATCAGCAAAGGCTGCTTATCTCTCAGACCGGTCAGCATATAGAACAATTTTTGATGTACTTGTCTCATACTCACATCTTCGTGAAAGTTCATAATTGCTAAAGCAGCTCCGATGAAGAGAAGAAACCAAACAGCTAGAAAAAACAAAAAGGAATATTGTCTCTTTTTATACACGACCTCTACAATTGTTTGAGCGGGTCCAATCGTCTGAATGTCTAAGTGCGGATACTGAGAGGCAACTTTTTCAATTACCTTCATTAAATCAACAATGATAATATTTCGATCACTCATACTTACTTGATAGACAATTAGCTTTTCAATTTGCTTTTGAACAGAATCTCCTGCTATAACCATTGCTAATTGTCCAATATTTACAGCTTCATCAGGTTTTACTTGAATACGATGCCTCATTTTAAGATAAAGAACGTTTTCCATTCATATCACACCTTACGATTCATTATCTCCCTGTACGTGTAGTATGGATTTTCTTAAATTTTCTAATTCACGTTTCTGAACAGACCATTAATTACCAAATAAAAAAAGCAATCCGTTTCACTATTCTTCTTTGAATAGCAAAACGGATTGCTTCTTAAGTATTACGTGTCATTCATATGCAGCTTCATTTGTTTTAAGATTTTCTTCTCAAGCCTCGATACCTGAACCTGAGAAATTCCTAGCCTTGCGGCCACTTCGGACTGAGTTTGATCTTTGTAATACCTCAAATAGACAATGAGCTTTTCACGCTCATCAAGTTCTTCAATTGCTTCTTTTAAAGCAATTTTATCAAACCACTTCGCTTCCGTATGATCAGCAATTTGGTCAAGAAGGGTAATTGGATCTCCATCATTTTCATAGACGGTCTCGTGAATAGACGAAGGAGCACGATTAGCTTCTTGAGCCAGCACTACTTCTTCAGGAGTGAGATCCAAATGTTCTGCAACCTCAGCGACTGTAGGGACGCGTCCAAGCAATTTGGAAAGCTCATCTTTTGCTTTACGTATTTTATTGCTCATTTCTTTCAGAGAACGGCTAACCTTTACCGTGCCATCATCACGAATAAACCGCTGAATTTCACCAATAATCATCGGAACAGCATATGTTGAAAATTTAACATCATACGATAGGTCAAATTTATCAACGGACTTTAATAGTCCTATACATCCAATTTGAAATAAATCATCGGGCTCATAACCACGGTTAATAAAACGTTGAACAACCGACCAAACGAGCCGCATATTTTTTTGGACGATTGTATCTCGTGCAATTTGATCACCTTGCTGACTGCGCTTGATGAGGTCTTTAACTTCATGATCCTTTAAATACGGTTCGTTTTTATTTTTTTTGACCTCCACATCCATTGGCAAGTCTCCTTAATTACATAGCGCTTTACTATTTGTTAAGTGCTTTTTTAAATATAAGGTCGTACCTTCTAATACAGTAGACTCTACTCGAATTTCGTCCATAAAGTTTTCCATTATGGTGAAACCCATTCCAGAGCGTTCTAGATCTGGTTTCGTTGTGTATAAAGGCTGCTTTGCTTCATCCACGTTATCGATACCAATTCCTTCATCACGAATCATCAGCTCCACTACACCGTCTTCATGAAGCGTCACAGAAATATATACCACACCATCCGGATTGCTTTCGTAGCCGTGAATAATAGCATTTGTTACTGCTTCAGATACGACTGTTTTAATTTCTGTTAACTCATCCATTGTTGGATCTAACTGTGTAATAAATGATGCTACCGTGACGCGGGCAAACGATTCATTTTGACTAAGCGCGGAAAATTGGAGGTTCATTTGATTTTTCATTATGCCACCCCCAATTTTTGAAGCGCGTTTTCTTCATTAGGTTCAAAACGAATAATTTTAAATAAGCCTGACATATTAAACAAACGTTCTACAGCGGGAGAAATAGCGCATACAACCATTTCCCCACCGTTATTATGAACTTGTTTGTATCTCCCTAAAATAACCCCCAAGCCAGAGCTGTCCATAAAGGTTAAATGCTGTAGATTTAAAATCAAATGGCTGATAGATTCCTTCTCTATCGCTTGGGTGATTTTGCTTCTTAGCTCTTCTGCCGTATGATGATCTAATTCTCCTGTTAATCGAACCAACAAGACATCTTGTTTGAATTCCAGTTCAATTGAAAGACTCACTATACAAACCTCCTCGGAAATCTTATAGTCAATCTTTCGCTGCCAACAGAATAGAATCCTTCTCACCGACAAAACTAGTTCTATTTCGTCACATTTAGCTGTTTAAGATGTTTGAGAGAAAATAGAGAACGTACGTTTAAATAGCTTCCACCAAGAAGCAGCATCGATATCTTCTTTTGCAAGAAGCGGTGAAGAACTCATTACTTTGTTATCCTTCTTAATGGTCAACGTTCCAATTTTGTCGCCTTTTTGAATAGGCGCATTTAACTTCTCGTTCATTTTCACTTCTGTTTTAACATCTTTGGCTGCATTTCCTTTTTTCAATAAAACAGAAATAGGCTCTGACGTAACGGCTGTTACCTGATCTTCACTACCCTTGTTTACATCTATCTTGGCAATAACGTCTCCTTTTTTGTATAAAGGCTTCGTTGTATATTGACTGAATGCGTAGTCTAACATTTTGGTTACTTGATTATTGCGATCTTTTGGCGTGCTTGCACCGAATACAACCGCTAACACACGCATATTTCCCTTTTTAGCGGTAGCTGTCAGGCAATACTTAGCTTGACCTGTAAATCCCGTTTTGAGTCCATCAACCCCGGGATAAAACTTCACTAAGCGATTCGTATTTACTAACCAAAACTTCTTATCTGTATCCGTGCGTAAATAAGCTTCGTATTTACTTGTATAGTTAATAATTTTTTCATACTTTAGTAGCTCTCTGCCCATCATGGCCATATCATGAGCTGTACTATAGTGATTTTCTACAGGCAGGCCTGTCGGATTTTGAAATTTTGTATGAGTCAAACCAAGCTCTTTCGCTTTTTGGTTCATCTTTGCTACAAATTTTTCTTCTGATCCAGCTAAATATTCAGCCATTGCCATAGAAGCATCGTTACCAGAACCTATCGCAATCCCTTTTAGCAAATCATTTACCGTCATTTCTTCTCCGGGCTCTAAAAAGATTTGTGAGCCTCCCATTGAAGCGGCATATTCACTTGCTCGCACTTTATCTTTTAAGGTAATTTTCCCTTTATCCAAAGCCTCCATAATTAAAATCATTGTCATAATTTTAGTCATACTGGCAGGGGGAAGTTCTTGATTACTATTTTTTTCGTATAGAATTTTTCCTGTATCCCGTTCAATTAAAATAGCTGACCTAGCACTGTCAGCAAGCTCAGAACTCTTTTTTTCTGCGGCTAAAACAGGTTGCGTCATAAGTGGAAATAAAAATATGACAACGAGTAACTTTACAATAGTTCGCTTCATCTCCACAAACCTCCATTCTTTATACAACCTATTTTTTCCAAGGTATAATCGATTTATACTAAACGAAATAAAAAAAGCATCGAGAAATTCTCGATGCTTGAAGTCATATTTTCTTCTTATTTTTGATCAGCTGGAAGTTGCTTTACTACTTCTTTTACAAGCGATAAAAACTGCTGTTTTACTTTTTCAGTCGTTTCAATCACTTCTTCATGATTTAACGGCTGATCTAAAATACCAGCTGCCATATTAGAAATACAAGAAATACCCAGTACTTTCATACCTGCATGGCGTGCTACAATAACTTCTGGTACTGTAGACATACCGACCGCGTCTCCCCCGATAATGCGAAGCATTCGTACTTCAGCAGGCGTTTCATATGTTGGACCTGTATTTCCTACATATACACCTTCTTGTAAGGCGATATTTAAATCAGCTCCTACTTTCTTCGCTAATTGACGAAGGTCCTTGCAGTAAGCAGTTGACATATCCGGGAATCTTACGCCAAAATCAGAGTCATTAGGTCCAATCAAAGGGTTCGTTCCAAAGTTATTAATATGATCAGAAATAATCATTAAGTCTCCTGGATTAAAGGATTCGTTTACTCCGCCTGCTGCATTCGTTACAATCAACGTTTCTACACCGATTTCTTTCATTACGCGCACTGGAAATGTTACTTTATCAAGGGCGTACCCTTCATAAAAGTGAAAACGTCCTTGCATAGCTACAACCGGTACGTCATGAATAGTACCTATTACTAATTGACCTGCGTGACCTTCAACTGTTGAAACCGGGAACTCAGGAATGTCGTTGTACGAAATTTTTACCGCGCCTTCAATTTCGTCAGCTAATACCCCTAGTCCAGAACCTAAAATAAGCCCAATGGTTGGTGTAACAGCTGATTGATTTTTAATATATGCTGCTGCTTTTTCAATATATTCTTTTTTCATACTCCATTCCCCCTGCTTAATTCAGCTCTTGTAAAAAACTTTTTCCATGCTTAGGCATTGCTACGCCAAAATTTTCTGCTACCGTTGCGCCAATATCCGCAAACGTTTGACGAATAGAAAGTTCTTTTCCTTCTTTCATGCCTTTATTGTACACAAGAAGCGGCACGTATTCACGCGTATGGTCTGTCCCATGATGAACAGGGTCATTTCCATGATCCGCTGTAATAATCAATAAATCATCTTCTTTTAATAAATCAAATACTTCTTCCAAGCGTGCATCATATTCTTCAAGCGCTTGCCCATATCCTTGTGGATCGCGGCGATGGCCATAGAGAGCATCAAAATCAACTAAATTTAAGAAGCTTAAGCCTGTGAAGTCCATGTTTAATGTATCAACTAGCTTATCCATGCCGTCCATATTCGACTTGGTACGAAGAGATTTTGTGACCCCTTCTCCGTCGTAAATATCAGAAATTTTACCGATAGCAATAACATCGATGTCATTGTCTTTTAATTCATTCATTACTGTACGTCCAAAAGGCTTTAATGCATAGTCATGACGATTGGATGTACGAGTGAAGTTACCTGGTTCACCTAAAAACGGGCGAGCGATAACACGTCCAATCATATATGGATCATCAAGCGTTAATTCACGAGCAATCTCACAAATTTTGTACAATTCATCAATTGGAACAATTTCTTCATGAGCAGCAATTTGCAAAACAGAATCTGCTGATGTATAGACGATTAAGTCACCTGTTTCCATATGCTGTTTTCCTAGCTCATCTAAAATTTCTGTACCAGATGCTGGTTTGTTTCCAATAATTTTACGGCCTGTTTTTTCTTCTAATTGTGAAATCAGCTCTTCTGGAAATCCGTCTGGAAACACATTAAAAGGCGTATCAATATTAAGACCCATAATTTCCCAATGACCTGTCATTGTATCTTTTCCGGCAGAAGCTTCCTGCATTTTTGTATAGTAAGCCAACGGCTTTTCGGCTTTATCAATTCCTTTAATTTCACGGATATTGCTTAGACCAAGCTTAGCCATATTAGGCATATGAAGACCGTTGCAGTGTTCTGCAATATGACCAAACGTATCGGCACCTTTATCATTGTATTTTTCAGCATCCGGTGATTCACCGATACCTACTGAATCCATGACAACTAAAAATACGCGTTTATATGTATGCGCCATTTTATTCCCTCCAAATATCAATTTATTTATTCTCTATAAAATTCCCGTTTGGAAATAATTTAACCATCTTCTCTTATTGGTCAGAAGTCTGACCTCTCTATTAGTATAGACGCTTTTTATTTTTTTGTACACAGGAATGAAAGTGTTTTCAATCAAAAAAACCAATGTCTATGAACTTACTGGACATTGGGATCTTCCTACGCTCGCGGGTGAAACTGATTGTATACATCTTTTAAACGCGCTTTTGTGACATGTGTATAAATTTGAGTGGTCGAAATATCCGCATGCCCGAGCATTTCTTGAACAGCTCTCAAATCCGCGCCGTTCTCTAACAAATGAGTAGCAAACGAATGGCGTAACGTATGTGGAGTTAATTCTTTTTCAATTTTTGCTTCAGAAGCTAACTTTTTTAATATTTTCCAAAACCCCTGCCTTGTCAAGCGCCTTCCATGATGATTAACAAAAAGTGCTTTGTCCTGTTCCTTTTGCTTTGTTAAAATACTCCGGCCATGCTGTAAGTACTCTTCAATCGCCTCTGTTGCCAACCTTCCGATGGGGACAATTCTTTCTTTATTCCCTTTTCCGATACACCGAATAAATCCCATCGTCAAATGTGCATCATCAATATTTAAGTTAACGAGTTCAGATACACGAATTCCAGTAGCATAAAGCAATTCAAGCATCGCTTTGTCTCGTATGCCAAAAGGCGTCGAAGTATCAAACACATTTAACAGCGCCTCTACTTCCTCTGCATTTAGCACTTTTGGCAGCTTGCGCTCAAGCTGCGGAGTATCAATATGAACGGATGGATCTGTATCCGCTGCTTTTTCCCTTAGTAAGAATTGATGAAAAGATCTAGTTGAAGCCACATGTCTCGCAATCGTTTTAGATGATTTTTGCTGATCACTTAAATATTTCAGAAAATTAACGATGTGGAGTCTTGTTACTTCATTAAATGATTTCAGCTGCTCTACATGCTCTAAATATTGAGCATACTTTTTTAAATCTCGTTCATACGAATCAATCGTATTTTTCGCCAGTCCCCGCTCTACTACTAAATAATGAATAAAATCTTGAATTTGATCATTCAATAGCCTCTACTCCCCGTTTTGATAAAACATAAATAAACGCTCCAGCCACGTCTGATCTTTGTTCACACTTGCTTGCATGACCTTAACTGCTGAACCCGACGGCTCATCATAACGTTTATAATTTTGATACTCTTGAGATACCCATATCATTCCAAAATAAAACAAAAGAGTAAACCCGGTAAATAAGATAAATACTTTACATGTATTATATACCATTTCAGCCCATGATTTCATGAAACAATTCCTCCAATTTTTGATTCTATTAGAAGATATGCCAATTGGGACAGGTTTTATACATGTTTCTTGCCTTTATACGCTGAGTTCTCTCCTTGTCATTTCCTTCCTTTCTATAAAACCATATAGCTTGTAACCTCGTTATTTTTTCTATTTATGTACAACAAAAAACCTTCTCCATTATGGAAAAGGCTTTTACTGCTTGTCTTCTTTATCCTGACAGCGATGGCAAATGCCATGAAATGTCAAGCGGTGATCTTTAATTTTAAAATTCCATTGCTTTTCCACAATTTCTTCAACGTCTTCAAGCAAATCTTCTTGAATTTCGTCCACAGATCCACATTCCATACACACAAGGTGATGATGAAAGTGTGCGGCTCCTTCTTGTCTTAAATCGTAGCGAGAAACGCCATCGCCAAAGTTTATTTTATCAACAATTTTAAGTTCAGTTAACAATTCTAACGTACGATAAACAGTTGCCAATCCAATTTCCGGAGACTTTTCCTTGACGAGGAGATATACATCTTCGGCACTTAAATGATCCTCTTCATGTTCAAGAAGTACTCTTACAGTCGCCTCACGTTGAGGTGTCAATTTATAGCTAGCTGAGTGCAACTGCTGCTTAATTCGCTCAATTCGACTTTCCATAATTATTCCCTCCCTCGCCATTCACTAATCCATTATATCAGATGTGTCGAGGGTGTCAAAATAAAGTTATTCTTAATAAGAAAAAAGAATTCTTTTTATTTAATACTTATTCTTACTTATTTAATAGAGCCATTACACTTTTCATTAAAGTAGGTGATACGTAAGCTTCAACTGTAGCTGCACAGGCAACCAAACATATCATTGCAATCATCGTGCCGCTATAGCGTAAAAAGGATGCAGAAATAGGCTCCGCTGCTTTTTTAAAAAACTGCTGCCGCACGAGCTTCAAAGAAAAGGCAACTGAAGCTGCAGACAGAATCAGAAATGCCGGTATGAGAAAGATATTTTGCGGCATAACAGATACAAAAGATAGCGCAAACCCAGAGAGTCCCATTTGATTGACTAAAAAGCCTACGGTAAAACCAATCACCATTCCTTTTAAAAACAGCAGAATTAACACTACAGGCAAACCAATAATAGCAATTCCTAGTATCCAAATGAGCCCTAAGTATTTAACATTGTGAAAAAAACTTTGCTGAAACATTTCAACGCTGCTTGCTACTTCCCCACTCTTTACCTGTCCGAAAAACCGGTTTAAATAGAAGTACAGGTCTTCTTTTTGATCAAGCGTCAAACTATTTACAACAATAGCCCCAAAAATGATTCCCATTAAAAACAGCACGGTTACAAATAAATAAATAGAACTGTTTTCTTGAAAATGTCTTGCATACGATAATGGCAATTGTTTTTTTCTCATCGTCTTCCTCCTATTAATCGCTTAATAGAGTGTATGATAGAGTACAAAAACTATGCCAAGAATCTTTTAAATCTATCACATAAAAAAGAGATTAAGACATAATGAAATTAATCTAATCTAAATAAGAACAAATGAGATAGTATGGATAGCTTGTGACACCGCTGTTGATTTTCATGCAAGGCTTCGCTTTCCGCGGGCGGCCGGTGAGCCTCCTCGTCGCGTACGCTCCTGCGGGGTCTCACCTATTCCGCTTTTCCCGCAGGAGTCTTCGCCTTGCCCTCCAATCAACCGCTAGAACCAACTACATAAATGAAAGCTACGTTCACCATCAACTTAAAAAAAATCCGAACGAATTTGATTCTAAATCAAGAATCTCTATTTATCGTTCGGATTTTTCTTCAACTAAAATATGGTTGTCACACATTTTTTAAGCTAGAGATACGCGCATGCCTGTTTTTTCTCACATCAAATGACGTTTCAATGTAAACCTCTAAATTGCTAGATTGCCGTACGTATGTAAAAGAAAAAACTCTCTTACTCTCCTAATCCGCTTTTTAACTGTAAGTACTGCACAGCATATGCTGTTTTTGCATCGTAAATTTCTTTGTTTTGAATAAGAGTAAGGGCCTCATCTACAGTAACTTCCATCACTTCAACAAATTCATCTTCGTCCAATTCCGCTTTGGTGGTCATCACTTTTAAATCTTCTGCTAAATAAACGTGAACCAACTCATCTGCAAAACCTGGCGATGTGTAAAAAGAAATAATATGGCTAAGGGAATCTGTTGTATAGCCCGTTTCTTCTTCTAACTCACGTTTTGCCGTTACAATCGGCTCTTCTCCTTTTTCTAGCTTTCCGGCTGGAATTTCCACTAAAATACGATCCATCGGTCTGCGATACTGTTTGACCATAACCATTTTATGATCGCTTGTTAACGCAATGACAGCGACAGCTCCAGGATGCTTAACTACTTCTCTTGTACTCGTTTTTCCGTTCGGAAGCTCTACTTCTTCTAAGTACAAATCAATCACTCTGCCTCCAAACAGCTTTTCAGAAGACCGCATTTTTTCTGTTAAATGATCCATTTTCTCCACCTCGTTCTATTTTTTTGACTCTTACATATATTCTATCATACGAATCTTGGGAGGTAGAAAAAATGAAAGTTTATGTTCACGAGAAGCAAATCATTTTAGTCGGTAAAGCATGGGAAATTAAGCAAAAGTTAAAAGAATACGGCGAACAATTTCAGTATGTTGATGAGTGGACGAACGCTATCTCTCAAAATTTTAATTCTTACAAACAACAAGCAGACTGCAGACACTAATTGTGCTGCAGTTTTTTAATCTTCTTATTTGAGTTTCTCTCTATCATAGCGCTACAATAGATAGAAACAAGTAAAAAATAAGGAGTGGCATATATGGAAAAAAGACGCTTAGGTACTTCAGATTTGCTAGTCAGTACATTAGGTTTAGGATGCATGTCTCTTGGCACGGAACAGAAACACGCTGTCAATATGATTGATGAAGCTCTGGAATATGGCATTAATTATTTTGATACAGCAGATTTATATGACTTTGGCTTAAACGAGGAGTTTGTGGGACAAGCTTTAAAAAACCGCAGACATGATATTGTTTTAGCCACAAAAGTAGGAAATCGCTGGAATGATGCAAAAGACAGCTGGACGTGGGATCCGTCTAAAGCTTACATAAAAGATGAAGTAAAAGAAAGCCTGCGCCGGCTTCAAACGGATTACATCGATTTATATCAACTGCACGGAGGGACTGTTGAAGACAATATTGAAGAAACGATTGAAGCATTTGAAGAATTAAAACAAGAAGGCGTCATTCGCTACTATGGTATTTCATCTATCCGCCCGAATGTGATTCGAGAGTATGTGCAAAACTCTTCTATTGTCAGTGTCATGATGCAATACAGCTTGTTAGACAGACGTCCTGAAGAAAGTGCACTTCCCCTTTTGCACGATAACGGCATTAGCGTTGTAGCCAGAGGTCCAGTAGCCAAAGGGCTGCTAACCGAAAAAGGAGAGCAAAAGCTTGCTGCATTCGAAGGTAAGGGATACTTAGACTATAGCGGTACGGAATTATCAAAAACGATTGAAGCATTTCGTCACGTACGACCAAATCACTCTCTGAATTCAACTGCACTTCAATACTGTTTAGCTAATCCTGCGGTAGCCTCAGTTGTAGCGGGAGCAAGCTCTTCTTCACAGCTTCGTGAAAACGTAAAGGCTGTCGAGACCTCCCCCCTACAGCCTACTGAAGTTAACAAACTGCACTCGATCTTTAAAGCAAACCAATATGAAGCTCATCGTTAAAAAATAAAAGCGCCTTTATCGGCGCTTTTATTTTTTAAATTCGGACCAGTTCATATCACTTTCATTTAACAGTTCTTCAAACGATTTATTTTTTTCTTTTTCTTTTCGAATTCGAGCAGCTTCTTTACGTTCTGTTTCTTTCTGCTCTTCTTCTTTTAAAGAAAGCGCCTGTTTTTTAGCCTGAAGCTGTTTTAATAAGCTATCATTTAGCTGATCTTTGATACTGAGCTGATTATTTTGTTTTTGTGCTGATTGTTTTTGCTTTTTTTTAGCCATCACAATTCCCCCGCTACTTTAATTGAGAGATATTGTATCATATTCTTGCTTTTGTTACCAAAAATCAAAATGCATCTAGTTTTACATGTTCATCAATGATTAAAGTTGGCTCTGTAGACTGTTGAATATCTTCTACCGTATAGCCTTTCGCTACTTCGACAAGTTTTAGGCCTTCTGCCGTAATGTCAATGACCGCTCGATCTGTAATAATACGATCTACTACCCCTTTTCCTGTCAGAGGGAGGGTGCACTCACTTAAGATTTTAGGTTGGTCTTTTCTCGTCACATGTTCCATAATAACAATGATGCGCTGCGCTCCATGAACTAAATCCATTGCACCGCCCATTCCTTTAATCATTTTTCCAGGAATCATCCAGTTAGCTAAGTCACCAGTTTTTGAGACTTCCATGCCTCCTAAAATCGCAATATTAATATGCCCTCCGCGAATCATGCCAAACGATTCAGCACTGTCGAAGTAAGAAGCCCCTTTTGTCGCCGTTACGGTTTCTTTGCCTGCATTAATTAAATCAGGATCTACTTCTCCTTCTTTCGGATATGGTCCAATGCCTAACAGACCGTTTTCGGACTGAAGCACAACCGTTTTATTATCTGAGATATGATTAGCCACAAGCGTTGGAATACCAATTCCAAGGTTTACATAAAATCCGTCCAAAATTTCTTTTTCAGCACGTTTTGCAATTCGCTCTCTCACGTTCACGCCGTTTTCAATCATGAAAAATCTCTCCCCTTTTGTTATTTTTGAACGGTTAAACGCTCAATACGTTTTTCTTGTTCACCAATAATTAACGATTGAACATATACACTAGGTGTGTGGATAATATTTGGATCAAGTGAACCTGTTGGATGAAGTTCCTCTACTTCTGCTATCGTCACTTTTCCTGCTGCTGCAATCATTGGGCTGAAATTGCGCGCTGTCTTGTTATACACTAAATTCCCCATATGATCGGCTTTCCAAGCTCTAACCAAACTAAAATCAGCTTTTAACGCCTCTTCTAGTAAATATTCTTTCCCATCAAACACACGAACTTCTTTTCCTTCAGCAATGGGTGTTCCCACTCCCGCTGGTGTATAAAATGCAGGTATGCCCGCTCCGCCGGCGCGAATCTTTTCAGCTAGCGTGCCTTGAGGTAGCAATTCTACTTCAATTTCTCCTGACAATACTTGTCTTTCAAACTCTTTATTTTCTCCCACGTAAGAGCCAATCATCTTTTTAATTTGTTTGTTTTTCAGAAGCAGTCCAAGTCCCCAGTCGTCTACGCCGCAGTTATTTGAAATTACGGTTAAATCTTTTACCCCTGTTTCAACTAACGCTAAAATCAAATTCTCCGGAATTCCACATAAACCAAAACCACCGACCATCATCGTAGCACCGTCGTGAATATCTTTCACCGCTTCTTTAAACGACGTATGTACTTGTTTCATACATAACCACCCCTTCGTTATTTTTGAAAACGCTTTCTAATCTATTATAAAAGATTTTTATTTCTTTTTAAATATATATATAACTAAAAATTATAATTTAATCATTTTTTTGTCAAAAAAGTTATATTAGTAGACAAAATTCAAAGAAAAACAAAAACGCCACGAGTTCCAAAGCAGTATGTTTGGAATCTGTGGCGTTATGATATAGCTTTAATGTTTGTTAAAGCTATATCAAAAATTAAGGACGTTCAACGATTGTTGCAACACCTTGGCCTCCGCCAATACATAACGTTGCTAAACCAAGTTTTGCGTCGCGTTTTTGCATTTCATGAATAAGTGAAACTAGGACACGTGTACCACTTGCACCAATAGGATGTCCAAGCGCAATTGCTCCACCGTTTACATTTAAAATATCATGGTTAAATTGAAGTTCACGATCCACAGCGATTGACTGTGCAGCGAATGCTTCGTTTGCTTCTACTAATTGAACATCTTCTAATGAAACAGCAGCTCTTTCAAGCGCCTTTTTCACTGCGCTTACAGGACCGATTCCCATAATGCTTGGGTCTACTCCAGCAGTTGCATTAGCTTTAATAGACACTAATGGTGTTAGGCCTAACTCGTCTGCTTTTTTACGGCTCATTACCACTACTGCAGCTGCACCGTCATTGATACCAGATGCATTACCAGCTGTTACTGAACCGTCTTTTTTGAAAGCTGGACGTAGCTTTCCTAGACTTTCAGCCGTTGTGCCTGCGCGTGGGAACTCATCTTGTTCAAAAATTGTTACTTGGCCTTTTCTTCCAGGCACTTCTACTGGCACAATTTCATCTGCGAAACGGCCAGATTGAATAGCTGCTTCTGCTTTTTGCTGACTTGAAGCTGCAAATGCATCTTGTTCGTCGCGAGTAATTTCATATTTATCACACAGGTTTTCAGCTGTAACGCCCATATGGTAGTCGTTAAATGCACACCATAATCCATCTTGGATCATGCTGTCGACTACTTTTTGATCGCCCATTTTAAACCCGTTGCGTGCATTTTTTAATAGGTATGGTGCTTGGCTCATGTTTTCCATTCCACCAGCAACAATCACATCAGCATCCCCAGCAAGAATCGCCTGTGTAGCGAGATGTACTGCTTTTAGTCCTGATCCGCATACTTTATTGATGGTTAATGCTGAAACAGTTTCAGGTAACCCTGCTGCTAAAGTTGCTTGTCGTGCTGGATTTTGTCCTAAACCTGCTTGTAAGACATTTCCCATAATAACTTCATCTACTTCGTTTGCTGATACCCCTGCTTTGTTTAAAGCTTCTTTAATTACAGTACCACCTAAAGTTGTTGCGGATACATTTTGTAAGCTTCCCCCAAAGCTGCCGATTGCTGTACGTACAGCGCTTACAATGACTACTTCTGTTTGACCCATGTCGAAAACCTCTCCTTACTGTTTGATTACTGTGATTAACTGTCACTTGTATTAATTTCGACATCGCTTGCGAAATTCCTCTTTTTTTGTAAAAATTTATAATTTTTATTGAATTTTAATTTTTTAGAATTAAAATAAATATTAGTAAGCGTTTACATTGTGGGAGGAGAGCGGTTTATGGGATTTCCTGAAAAAGTAACAATTATAGAAGTTGGTCCACGAGATGGACTTCAAAATGAAAAAAATTTTGTTCCAACTGATAAAAAAATTAATTTTATCAAAAAATTAAAAGAAGCTGGACTATCTGAAATCGAAATTACATCCTTTGTTTCTCCAAAATGGGTTCCTCAAATGAAAGATGCTTCTACTATTGCACCTATATTCCAGCCTGATACATGCCGAAACATTGTACTGGTGCCGAATCAAAAAGGCTTGGAAAAGGCACTGCAAGCTGATTGCCGCTCGGTTGCGCTTTTTATTGGCGTAAGCGATACTTTTAATCAAAAAAATATTAACAAAAACACCGAAGAAGCTGTCCAAACGCTGCTTCCTCTCATTCAGCAGCTTAAGCAGCAAGAATGTTTTATTCGCACCTGCATTTCCACCGCCTTTTATTGCCCATATGAAGGAAAAATAAATGAACGTGACGTGCTGAGCCTTTGCGAAAGCTTTGTGGAAGCTGGAGTAGATGAGCTAAGCGTTGCCGATACAATTGGCATGGCAAATCCTAAAGATGTATTTTCACTTTTCCCGAAATTAAAACAAAGTTTCCCCCACACGCTACTTGCTGCGCACTTTCACGATACGAGAGGATTGGCTATTGCCAATATCTATGCAGCTCTGCAAGCCGGTATTAACAGGTTCGATTCATCCGCTGGCGGGCTAGGAGGATGTCCATTTGCTAAGGGAGCAACGGGAAACGTAGCTACCGAAGATCTTGTCTTTATGCTTCATGAAATGGGTATTTCCACTTCTATTAATGAAGAAAAGCTGCTCGAAGCGGTCGATTTTATCGCTCCTTACATTTCAAGACCGATTGAAAGCAAGCAATACTCTTTATTTGCACAGCGTTAAAAATTAGGTTTTTATGAGAGCGATGCTATAATAACTAATAGCTATATTAACAAAAGGAGCCGCTAATCATGAAAAAATGGCTATTATTAGTAGGAAGCGTTCTCGGAGCATTTGCCGCTCTTGGCATCTTTTTTACAAATCAAATGATGTACATCCGTAAAAAGACCGACAAAGTTATTATTGACCGCGATACGGAAGATGGCTTTTATGATGAGAAAGTCTATAGCACTCTTCCTAAAGAAGCATTTGTACTTCCTTCTTCTCTAGGCTATAACATAGCTGGAACCGTTATTAAACAACACGATAACAACCGATTTATGATTCTTTCGCATGGAGTCACAGTTCATTCACTGAATTCTATGAAATATGCTCGGCTTTTTCTGAAGCTTGGATGGAACGTCGTTCTTTATGATCATCGCCGTCACGGCAAGTCTGAAGGGAAAACAACGAGCTACGGCTATTATGAAAAGCTGGACCTTCAATCTGTTGTTCACTGGGTAAAAGAACAATTCGGTTCAACTATTTCCCTTGGGATTCACGGGGAGTCTATGGGAGCTGCGACCACTCTTTTATATGCTGGAATGGAAGACGGAGCTGATTTTTATATTGTCGACTGCCCTTTTTCAGACTTGGAAGAACTTCTTGCCTATCGCTTAAAACAAGATTTTCACCTGCCCAAACAGCTTGTGATGCCAGCAGCCAATATTATTTTAAAATGGCGAGAAGGCTATTCATTTAAAGACGTATCCCCCATTTCAGTCGTAGATCAAATCAAACATCCTGTTCTGTTTATCCATAGTAAAGAAGATGACTATATTCTTCCTAAAATGACGGAGCAGCTGCATGCAAAAAAAATGGGTGCAAAACGGATGTATTTGGCACCTGTAGGCACTCATGCCCGCTCGTATGCTGATAATCCAGGGGAATATGAACAAGTTATTGAATCATTTTTAGAAAAAATACAAAAAGAAGCGCATTAAAGCGCTTCTTTTGTTTTATCGATGAATGACATGCGCGGATTTAAAATTTGAGAAGGACATTTTAGCATAAACGCATATGCACTTTCATTGTAGTCAACCGTCATATTATCATCTAGAAATACTTGCTTTGTTTTTTCGACAAGAACGGGAACAAAATTCGTCTCGATGGTCACATCATCGCTCTCTTTTTCATCAACAATCCATAGCGTCGTTACACCGCTCACCACACAGCCGCATCCATCCGTATCGTATTTCAATTTTAAATATAGTGAAGAATCTTTTCCGTACTTTTCTTGTATTTTTGTTATTGCTTTATCTGTAAAGGTAATATTCATTTTCCTTTAACTCCTTTTAAACTAATTGTATAAACAAACGAAAATTGCTTATATAATGAGTATAATACACATCTTGCTTTCATTAAACTCTGGCGCTTCATATAGGTGTGTACAAAAAGGAGGTTTTTCTATGTCAAAAGTACAAATTAAAGTAATGGATAACGGTTCTTTCCGTGTCACTGGAGACGTTGAATTAATTGATGCAGACGGCAATAAATTTGAAACAAAGCCGACATTTTCACTATGCCGATGTGGCCAGTCGCAAAAGATGCCCTTTTGCGACGGAAATCATAAAGGAAAATTCGACTCTTGTGTGCGCGCTGCAAAAGTTTTAGACGAGCAGTAGATTCATAGAAATACAGCTTTACTGAACGAAAGCATTAACGAAAAACATTGATAACCTGTGATTAAAGCACAGGTTATTTTCTATTAAACGCATCCCCTGCCAATTTTTCTACGAGCCCCGGGGCAAGCTGATACACCTTCGAACCCATGTTCATCCACTTAGGCAAGTTGACTTCTCGTTTTGATTTCCCAATAATATTGACCGTTTTTTCAGCTACGTATTGAGGTTTTAACATAAACTTTTCTACACTTTTTTCATAGTTTCCTGACTGATCCGCTATTGAAAAAAAGTTGGTTTGAATAGGACCTGGATTCACTGCGGTTACATAGATATCCGTTTTTGCTAATTCCATTCGCAGGCTGTTGGTAAACCCTAGCACGGCATGTTTAGAAGCTGAATAGCCACTGGATTTAGGCGTTGCCAGTTTGCCTGCTTGAGAAGCAATGTTAATAATATGTCCTTTGTTTTCTTTTAGCATATAAGCTAAAATTTCTTGTGTACATGCAATTAATCCAATAACATTGACTTGAAACATTGATGCAATTGTCGAAATGGATGCTTCTTTCACTTCTTCAAATACACCAAAGCCTGCATTATTAATCAGCACATCAACACGCTTAATTTCACTTATCATTTTCTGAACAACACTTCTGACTTCCTCTACGTTCGCTACGTCAGCTTTATATATGTAAGAGGTAATCCCATACTTTTGATTAATTTGCTCAGCTACTCGCTGCAGCTTTTCTTCTGTACGTGCAAGTAAAACGGGGACGCCCCCTCTTTTGGCCACTTCATAAGCTAAATGTTCTCCAAGACCTCCTGAAGCGCCTGTAATCACGACATGTTGGTTCTTTAACGAGGATTTCAAATATAACACACCTTTTTTGTAAGTTAAGAGCACACAGAATAAATAAGCGTACTTTCCTTTTCATGTGTACTGATTTTATTTGCATCTTCTAAAAAATCGAGCTGACCAATTGTTTCAGAAAGAGTTAGCCCTAGTTCTTTTTCATAAATAGTAGGAAATAGCTGTTTGCAAATATCAAACGCTGTTTGAGGGCGTTCTTTTATCATGCTAAGCACTTTATCCGCTCGGTCGCTTTGCTTTTGTAACCTCTCTTGTACAAGTTCACGGACATGTAATACTTCATCTCCATGACCTGTATAGATACAGCTTATCTCTAAGTCAAGCAGACGTCTTAACGAATGATTATATTGAAGAAGCGTTTTAGGCCGCTCGCCGCTTGGTTTCATAGGAGGTTCAATAAGCGGATTAGATGAAATATGCTTTAACAGCAAATCTCCTCCAATCATAACCGCTGTTTTTTCATTGTATAATGCAATATGGCTTTGAGCATGACCGGGCACTTCAAGCACTTTCCAACTCTCTAGGCCCGGAATGTAATCTCCTTCCTGCACAGAAGTCGTAAGAGAACGGTGACATGAATACTTCATTGATGCTTTTAAACGTTTTAAATAGGGGCGAAATCTTTCATCTACGCCCGCTTTCATAAAGTGATCTTCAAAAAACGCATCGTACCACTCAAAAAAATCCGGATTCTGAGAGATCCAAGGCTGATTTTTCGCATGACCGACTATGGCGATATCTTTATCAAAAAAATCAAGCATTCCTACGTGATCAGGATGGTGATGAGTTAGGACAACTTGTTTAATATCATCTGGTTTTAATCCTATTTCATTAAGCTTTTCTTTAAATACAGACCACGCTGCCTCCGTTTTAATACCAGCATCGATTAGCGTAACGGTCTGACCTTTTATAACAAAAACATTCACATCTCCTACCGCAAAAGGAGTAGGCAGCACAATTTTATACAATTGCTCATTCATCTGTATTTTTGCTCCTTTACCATCGCATTTTCTTTTAAGTTTACACGATTTCCCCCCTTATTTATACAATTGCTTTCGTTTTCTGAAAATTACATTGACATCCCTCTCTTTTTCATTGCATAATGACAGAAATATAGTGAAGTTTTATTCATATCTTTAGATAACTATGCATTTTATAAAGAAGAGATACACAAACACAAACCTTTAACAGATACTGAAATTTCAGTATCTGTTTTCATTGGATAGCAAATGACTGGAGGAAATTTTAATGAAAACGGATTTAAACATCGCCTTTATTGGAGCTGGATCAATGGCTGAAGCCATGATCTCAGGGCTGCTGTCAGATAAAAAGCTTCGCCCCAATCAAATCACCGTAACAAATCATAGCAGCGATAAAAGACTTCACGAACTTCGAAACGCCTATGGAATTAACATTACGCGTAATCATGCCTTGTTAATAGAAAAAAGCGATATCGTCATGCTTGCTATTAAACCAAAAGACGTAGCCGAAAGCATCAATACGATTAAGTCCTATATTCGTCCCCATCACCTCGTTCTCTCTGTTTTAGCGGGTGTATCGACTGCCACAATTGTAAACTTGTTTGACCAAGAAGTAGCGGTTGTAAGAGCTATGCCAAATACATCTGCTTCTATTGGATTATCGGCTACAGCCATTGCACCCGGGAAGTTTGCTACAGCGGAGCATATGAACGTTACTACTGCTTTATTTGAAACGATTGGTACGGTTACAACTGTAGAGGAAGAGCAGCTTCACGCTGTAACAGGACTATCTGGAAGCGGCCCAGCGTATGTCTATTATCTAGTAGAAGCAATGGAAAAAGCAGCTGAAAAACAAGGCTTGGATACGTCAGTGTCAAATGAACTAATTCTTCAAACGCTTATCGGTGCTGCAGAAATGCTGAAACAGTCACCTAAAACACCGGCCGTACTTCGAAAAGAAGTTATGAGTCCTGGCGGTACAACAGAAGCAGGTATCGAACAGCTTATTTCTCATAACTTCCAAGAAGCGATGATGCAGTGTATTGAACAAGCTACCATTCGCTCTAAATATTTAGGAGATACGATTGACGAAAAAATCTCGAGTAAACGTTCGTAAAGGTTCACCTCTTTCTAAAAAAAGAAAGAGGTTTTTTTTATGATTAAAAATGGATAAGCAGATTATGTGAAAGATATTTCAATGCGGTGATATAATAACTTTTGTTTAGAGTATCGAAATAATTGGAGGTTAAACCGAATGACAACAAAACTATTTTCACCTTATACAGTGAAAGACGTAACATTAAAAAACCGAATTGTAATGTCACCAATGTGCATGTATTCATGCGAAAAAGAAGACGGAGTAGTAACCGACTTTCATATGGTTCACTACACAACTCGCGCGGTTGGACAAGTAGGTCTCATTATGGTTGAAGCCTCAGCTGTCGTCCCACAAGGTCGTATTTCAGCTCAAGACTTAGGGATTTGGAATGATGAGCAAAGAGATGGATTAACAAAACTTGTGACACAGCTAAAAGAAAACGGTGCAAAAACGGCCATTCAACTTGCACACGCAGGACGTAAAGCAACTGTTGAAGGCGATATTTATGCTCCTTCTGCGATTGCTTTTGATGATAAAAGTAAAAAACCTGTGGAAATGACCACAGAACAAATTCATGAAACGATTTCTGCCTTTAAAGAAAGCGCTCGACGCTCAAAGGAAGCTGGATTTGATATTATCGAGCTTCACGCGGCACACGGTTATTTAGTACATCAATTCCTATCACCGCTAAGCAATAAACGCAGCGACGAATATGGCGGCAGCGCAGAAAACCGCTATCGTTTCTTAAAGGAAATTATTGACGCTGTGAAAACAGAGTGGGACGGTCCTTTATTTGTCCGTGTTTCTGCTTCTGACTATACAGAAGGCGGATTAACAGTCGATGATCACGTTGTATTTGCAAAATGGATGAAAGAACAAGGCGTCGACTTAATTGACGTTAGTTCCGGTGCTCTTGTACATGCTCCAATTAACGTATACCCTGGCTATCAAGTTCCGTTTGCAGATAAAATTAAGCAGCAGGCAAATATTGATACAGGCGCAGTTGGATTAATTACAACTGGACGACAAGCTGAAGAGGTTTTACAAAGCGAACGCGCTGATTTAATTTTTGTTGCGCGCGAACTTCTGCGCGATCCGTACTTCCCGCGCACGGCGGCAAAAGAATTAAATGAAACACTTTCAGCACCCGTTCAGTACGAACGCGGATGGTAAAAAAAGCCGAGGATATCCTCGGCTTTTTTTATGAAATCGTAAACCTTTTTAAGTCTTCTGCTATATCGGTATTCGGAAAAATTTCTTTTGCTCCTTCTGCTAACTGGCTGACTGCGTCTCCTTGGTAACGCGAACTGATATGAGATAAAATAAGACGCTCGGCCGATGCTGTTTTAGCAATTTCAGCGGCTTCTTTTGCAGTAGAATGAAAATAGTTGTAAGCAAGCTCCTCGTCTCCCGCTGCAAACGTAGCTTCATGGATTAACACATTCGCATGCATAGCAAGCTGAACACTTTGCGTGCACCTTCTTGTATCTCCTAAAACCGTGATGACCTTCCCTTTTTTAGGTTCTCCTACAAACTCTTGTCCATTGATTAGACGCCCATCTTTTAATACTACTTCTTTCCCTTCTTTTAACTGCTGATAATGAGGCCCTGGGGGAATATTCATTTCTCTTAAACGCTGAACGTCCAGTGACCCTGGCAAATCTTTTTCGACAACGCGATATCCATAAGATAAAATGCCATGTTCAAGTTTGCCAAACTTCACTGAAAAAGTTTCATCTTCAAAAATCGTTCCACTTTCACTTTCCTCTTCTATTTCAACAACCTCTAGAGGATATTGCAGATGAGTTTGACTTACAGCCAGCGTGACTTCAATAAATTCTTTAATTCCTTTTGGCCCGTATACAGTAAGCAGCGATTCTCCGCCTTGAAACGAACGGCTTCCAAGGAGTCCAGGTAAGCCATAAATATGATCACCGTGAAGGTGCGTAATAAAAATTTTCTCAATTCGTCTCGGTTTAACGGTTGTATGTAAAATTTGATGCTGCGTTGCTTCTCCGCAATCAAAAAGCCACACCGCCCCTCTTTCTTGCAAAAGTTCGAGCGCAAGAGATGAAACATTCCGCTGTTTTGCTGGTACTCCTGCACCCGTTCCTAAAAATAACAATTCCATTTTCTACTTCCTCCTTCACACGCACAAAAAGCCTGTAAGTATATTATACAGGCTTTTTGCAAACTTACCTATTTGATGCTGTCAAGCGCATACGTAATAGTAGCTAATAACAGCTCAATATCACTTTCCTCAATGTTGAGCGGCGGCGAGAGCGTGAGAACATTATTATAGCCGGCTACCGTTGCTCCATTTTTCCCAATAATGACTCCTTTGCTTTTACATTTAGCAATCACTTCATTTACAAGATTAACGTCTAGCGGTTCCTTCGTTTGCTTATCAGCTACAAGTTCAATTCCGATTAAAAGCCCTTTACCTCTTACATCTCCAACGTATGGGTGGCTATCAATAAGCGGCGTTAGCTCACTTAATACGTAAGCCCCGAGCTGTTTAGAACGATCAAACAGATTTTCTCTTTCCATAATTTCTAAATTCTTTAATGCCAGTGCACACGCAGCCGGGCTTCCTCCAAATGTATTAACGTGACGAAAATACTCGTACTGATCGCTATCTTTGAACGCTTCATAGATTTCTTTTTTAACAGCAGTTGCCGAGAGCGGAAGATATGCGCTTGTAATTCCTTTTGCCATGGTAATGATATCTGGTTTTACATCGTAGTTCATAAAACCAAAGGCTTCTCCTGTACGTCCAAAGCCGCAAATAACTTCATCTACAATTAGAAGTGCACCGTGTTTTTCACACGTTTCTTTTACGCCTTTCATATAATTTTGAGGCGGTAAAAGAATTCCTCCACCTGTAATAATTGGCTCCATAATAACAGCGGCAATCGTTTCGCTTAGCTCCCACGTCATGACATTGTCAATATCTTTTACAGATTGAAGCTCTTCTTTTGGCGCATGGTAGTCATCTTGCCCTCGGTATGAATCAGGCGGCGCAACGTGAATAAAGCCAGGAGCAAGCGGTTCATATTTATATTTACGCTGAGCTTGGCCCGTTGCTGCTAGTGCGCCCATTGAATTTCCATGATACCCTCGGTAACGCGAAATAAATTTGTAGCGAGAATGCTCTCCTTTTTGCTGATGGTATTGACGCACAATTTTAAAAGCCGTTTCATTTGCTTCAGATCCGCTATTTGAAAAGAAGATAACATAGCCATCACCTAGCATTTCATTTAGCTTCTCTGCTAGTTTGATAGCAGGTACGTGAGATTGAGTGAGCGGAAAATAAGCCAGTTCTTTTAGCTGCTCGTAAGCTGCGAGCGCTAACTCATCCCGTCCATACCCGGTATTTACACACCAAAGCCCTGCCATTGCATCTAAATAGCGATTTCCTTGTTCATCTGTAATCCAAGCACCTTTTGCTTTTGTAGCTACCATCGTTGCATCCGGACTGTATGGTTTCATTCCATGCCATACATACTGCTCATCTTTTGCACGCAGATCTTTTTCATTTTGACTGACCTGTACCATCTTATCCACTCCCAAATCGCTAGCGCGGTATTTTTTTCTGTATGAAAAGACTTCGACAAAATGCCGAAGCCACTTGCTATATTCATCTATATGTTAAAAGTCAAAGCGTGATGTAACCATCTTTTTACGTGTAAAGAAGTTCAAACCGTCTTTGCCGTTTACATGCAAATCTCCGTAAAAAGAGTCTTTCCAGCCGGAGAATGGGAAGAAGGCCATCGTAGCAGGTACTCCTACGTTAATGCCGAGCATACCCGCATCTGCTTCTTCTCTAAATTGACGCACCGCTTTTGCATCTTTTGTATAAATCGTTGCTCCATTTCCAAAACGAGATTTTTCCATATAGCGAAGTGCTTCATCTAATGTGTCAGCGCGAAGCAAGCTTAGTACAGGTGCAAAAATCTCTTCTTTAGCAATGGTCATATCAAGAGTTACGCGGTCAAAAATGGTTGCTCCTAAGAAATTTCCTTCTGCATGTTCATCCATTTCTTTACGTCCGTCACGAATGAGTTCCGCCCCTTCTTTCATGCCAAGTTCAATATAATCCAGCACCTTATCACGGTGCTCTTTTCGAATCACGGGCGTTAGAAGCACTTCATCATCAAATCCGCTTCCCATAATTAATTCATCTGCTTTTTGCTTTAATTTCGCGACGAATTCATCTCCTTTTTCACCAACTACGACCACCGCGCTGCAAGCCATGCATCGCTGGCCGGCACTTCCATAAGCCGAGCTGATAATATGGGATACCGCTTTATCCATATCGCAGTCTGGCATCACAACATGATGATTTTTAGCTCCGGATAAAGCCTGAACTCGTTTCCCTTGAGCTGCAGCTTGTTCATAAACATACTTTGCTACCGGCTGCGATCCGACGAATGAAATCGCTTTAACTTTTTCGTGCTCTATTAATCCATTCACGACATCATGTGCCCCGTGTACAATATTTAATAATCCATCCGGTGCTCCTGCTTCTGTAAAAAGTTCAGCAAGTCGCGTTGCTAAAAGCGGCGTTCGCTCAGACGGTTTTAATACAAACGTATTTCCACATACAATGGCAAGCGGGAACATCCACAGCGGTACCATCATTGGAAAATTAAAAGGTGTGATGCCTCCGACAACACCAAGTGGGAAACGGAACATTTCAGAATCAATTTCTTCCGCTATGTTATTTAATGATTCTCCCATTAATAAAGTAGGAGCACCCGCAGCAAACTCCACGCATTCAATACCGCGCTGTACTTCACCGTAAGCTTCTTTAAAAGCCTTGCCGTTTTCTTGTACAACTAATTTCGCTAACTCTTCGTGATGCTTAACTAGTAAATGCTGAAACGCAAACATTAATCTTGCTCGTTTTGGAGCAGGAACGTTACGCCATGTTTCAAATGTTTTTTGCGCTGTTTCCACCGCATTGGCTACGTCTTCTTTTGTAGAAAGCGGTACTTTTGCAATTACTTCGCCCGTCGATGGATTAATTACCTCTCCAAATTTTTGCCCTGCCGTATCAACCCATTTTCCGCCCACGTAATTTTTTAAAACTTGCGTATCATTATTCACAACTGACATATCGCTTGGCCTCCTCAAAAAATAAGAAATGACAAATCTACCTTTATTATTGAATAAATAAATGGTGGTTGCATTAGACAAAATGTGAAACAACTCTAGATTCTCGTTTCACATTTTGCGCAGTGAACTCGGAGAAAGCATGAACTAAAATGAACATATAGTAAAATCATCCTCAACATAAAAAAACAGCTGTTTCCAGCTGCTTACTTATCCGTTTATAAATTCCGCACGCGACTTTTTCATCATAAACAAATATTCATATGCCATAATCATAAATTCAATCGCCAATCGTTTTTCCGGCTCCATAAAATCTTCACCCAGCAGCTTTTCTAGTTTTTCAATGCGGTGATACAGCGTTTGCCGCACAATGTATAAACGCTTAGCCGTCTCTTGTTTAGATCCGTTGCATGCTAAATAAATTTTTAATGTTTCCATGAGTTTTGCATTGTACGTTTCATCATATGTAATAACGGGCTGCAGATATTCAAACACCACTTCCTGTAAGTCTTCATGCTGATGTAAAAGCGAAATAATTCGGTACATATGCAAATCATCATAAAAATGAATAATGGTTTGTTTTTGCAGCATTTCTTGAATCGAAATTGTTTCTTTAGCCGTTTCATAGCTTTTATGCATACAGTCAAGCTGTTCACAGTATTGGCCAATTCCGATAAAGCTAATAGCGTTCCGCTTTGAGTTTTCATCCGATTCGTATTGATTCATCCAGCGGTGAAGGCTGCTTTCTAATCTCTCTCTCCACGTGCTAACCATTCGTTTGTTCAAAAGAATAAATAACACTTCGCGATTTCGCTCGGAGACTAATAAGTGAAAGCCTTCTTGTTCAAAGATGCTTCGTAAGATCAGCTTAAAATACGTTCGATCAAACTTTTCCCGTCTTTGCCACTTACAGCAAACAACGATACCCCCGCGAATAGGAGAATCTGAACACACCTCGTGCATAGAATCTTTTATTTGTTCAAGAGTTAGCTCTCCGTTCATCCATTTCGTCATCCATTCAGTTTCATCTACTCTTTTTTTCTCTTCGACATACAAGTCCTTCAAAAAATGCTGAGCAAGTGCAGTTGCCGTCCGATCAACGGTGAGCACTTCAAGTTCTGTTAACGCTTCATTTATAGAGGCGACATACAGCTGAGCATAATCTTGTCCTAATAAATGAATAGGCTGCTCAGTAAAATGCGGACTCTCATTTTCCCTGCTTATATAATGAAGTAGAAGCTGCTGTTTGAGTAAGTCCATCTCCGGAGCAAAGGTAAATAATTCATTTGAAACTTTAAGGCCGACAAGAAGCCCCGTAGATTCATATAAACACTGTAAGATAACGGCCGGGTCATTAACTGTTAACAGCAGCTGATTTAGCCGATGAGAATACTGTTCTAAATCGGAAATCATTTGATAATGCTGATTAATTAAAAGTGAGTGAACATCTTGCGTAATTTCAACGAACGGAACTTCTTCGTGAAATAAAATAATCGGAAAATCACATTCGTTCGCTTTATCAATGACAATTTGCGGAATCTTAGAAGTATAAGTGCCAAGTTCAATACACAGTCCTGATGCCTTACAAGAAATTAATTGCTGAAGAAATGATAAACAAGATTGAGGATCTTCTCCCCAGCCTACCCCTGTTGATAAAATGAGCTCGTTTCCTTTTAGCAGCTCATTAATGCGCGTCACTTCCATCACGTGCACCCACTTCACAGAATTAGTAAGCCCTTTCTCTCCAGCTATTACTTCACAGTTTACAAAATGTTTCCTTGTTAAAATCTCTGTTACTGTTAAATATGATTTCAAGTCAACACCGCCCCTAGCGAATTTCACATCATGTCTCCTGGATCATTAACGCGTATTTCGCATATGTGTAGAACAAAAGCTATATCTTCTTACATTATATTAAATATTTAGAAGAAATAAAATATTTAATAAAAGAAACGAAAAAAGCTGTAACGATAATGGATCGTTACAGCTTCTGAGCCGTTTGCTGTAATTTATTAAAAAAACCGTGGCGCTTAACCGCTTGTTCTTTAATTCGGTGAATTTCTTTTTTATAAAAACGCAAATCTTGTAGTGACACTGCATTTAACATTTCCATTTTTAATTTATCAATAATTTTTGTTTCTTCTTGTGTCATACACTGCGTAGCTTGATCCATCCGTGTCACACCCTTTTTATATTTAATAGATTTATTGTGAAAACGTTCTACTATAATATTTACTACAATTTACTAGATAACTAAACCTTTTCTCTTTCGATGTAAACGAAATGTAACAACTGTAATACAGTCAATGGATAATATCTAGTTATTTTGTTTCACATCCAAAACGAAAAAAACACAAAAACGGATCACTTTTGTCAGCCAATATAGTAAAAAACTTATAGGTCTTAGTAAACAAAGAAAGGGATTGAGACATAACTAAATTACTTCCATCAACATCTAGGAGCTCCTGCATACGTGAAACCTACGTTCACCCTACCAATAAAAAAATCCGAACGATTCATCGTTCGGATCTTCCTTCAGCTAAAATAATTTTGTCTCAGCCTTCGTTTTTATACTTGTTGAATCAGTAAGGATGAAAAATACTTTCTAGCATCCGCCGTCAATATATGAAGCGTTTCTTGTTCGGTTTGATTCTTTTCGATGCGTTCAAACGTCACAAACGCCCCGCTTAGATTCTCTGTTACAGCCGTTATTTTAAATCCTTTTTGCAGCAAAAAATCAATCTTTTCCCGCTCTGCCATATATTCATGGTAACTTGACATTCCCCTGCCTCCAATCTATTTTGGCATCTGTTTTTATAACGTTAATTTTTCAGCTTCGTTAGCCGTGTTTAACTCATTAAACTTTGCTCTTTTTGTATACTGTCCATAGCCTTTTTGACCGACAAACTGCTTATCTTTTACGACAAATTCTCCTCGGCAAAGCACTGAAACCGGCTCACCTGTAACTTTCATTCCCTCAAATGCGCTATAATCAACTGCCATATGATGCGTTTTAGCTGAAATCGCACGTTCAACAGAAGGGTCAAATATAAGCAGATCCGCGTCTGCACCAACTGCTATCGTTCCTTTTTTCGGATACAGTCCGAACAGCTTCGCGATTTTTGTTGACGTTATATCCACAAACTGATTGATATTAATTCGGTTTTTCACTACTCCTTCTGAAAATAAAAGGCTCATGCGATCCTCGATAATAGGTCCTCCGTTTGGAATCTTTGTAAAATCTCCTTTTCCTAGATCTTTTTGACCGTTAAAATCAAACGAGCACTGATCTGATCCAATCGTTTGCAAGTCGCCATTACGCAGGGCATTCCACAAAACATCTTGGTTCCATTTTTCACGTAAAGGCGGCGACCATACGTATTTTGCTCCTTCAAAATCCGGTTTCTCTAAATAGGTTTGGTCAAGCGTCAAATACTGCGGACACGTTTCGCCCCAGATATTTACGCCTTTTTCCCTTGCTTCAGCAATCTTTTTAACTGCTTCAGCGCAAGATACGTGAACAACATAGAGCTGTGAGTCAGCAAGCTCGGTTAGCACTGCGGCTCTTCCCGTAGCTTCTCCTTCTATTTCCGGAGGACGAGTGAGTGCATGATAGATAGGATCAGTTTGTCCTTGCTCCAGCGCTTTTGCCGTTAAATACTCAATAACATCTCCATTTTCAGCATGTACCATCACAAGCGCCCCTAGTTTTTTAGCTTGCACTAGCGTTTGGTAAAGGGTAGCATCGTCTGCTTGAAAAACATTTTTATAGGCCATGAACACTTTAAAAGAAGTAATTCCTTCTTTTTCAATAATCGTAGGAAGCTCATTTAATACATCTTCCGTGATTTCTCCAATCATTAGATGAAAGCTGTAATCGATAGCCGCTTTTCCTTTTGATTTTTCATGCCATGTGCCGATCGCTTTTTGGAGCGGTTCGCCTTTATTGGTTAAGCAAAAATCAATAACAGTTGTCGTACCTCCAAAAGCTGCTGCTCTTGTACCTGTTTCAAAGTCGTCTTTTGTAACGGTCCCTCCAAACGGCATATCCAAATGAGTATGGGGATCGATGCCTCCTGGGAATACATAGTTGCCTTTTGCATCAATCACTTCGCATCCCTGTTCTTCAAAAGCTGAGCCAATTGCCGAAATCACTCCATTCTCAATTAAAATATCGGCTTTATACGTATCTGTTGCTGTGACTATGACACCATTTTTAACGATTTTCTTCATTTCTTCATCCCCTTTGTATTTATACGTCCAATCGCTGTGCAGCCGTCGCTTGTAAAGCAGCTTGGCGTTCATTCCACGTCATTGGCGGTTGTTCATTTGGTAATTCAACCATAGATATAGCTCCGTCCACAGGACATACAATCGAACATAAATTACAGCCTACACAATCTTCTTCTCGTACTTTTAAATAAGGTTTCCCTGAAGGATCTTTCAACATATCAATACATTGGTGAGAAGTATCTTCACAAGAAATATGACACTTATTGCAGTTAATACACGTATCAGGGTCGATGCGAGCCACTACTTTATAATTGAGATCTAAGTTGCCCCAGTCGGAATATTTTGAAACGGCTTTCCCTACAATATCGCTTACTTTTTCGATTCCTCTTTCATCCAAGTAATAGTTGAGACCTTGAATCATATCCTCTACAATGCGGAATCCGTGATGCATAGCAGCTGTACATACTTGCACACCTGTAGCACCCATGAGCATAAATTCCACTGCTTCTTGCCAGTTCGAAACGCCCCCCATACCAGATATTGGAACGTTAATAAACGGACTTCTTGCACATTCAGCAACCATGTTTAATGCAATCGGCTTAACAGCCGGGCCGCAATAGCCTCCGTGAGCGCCTTTTCCCGCTACGTGTGGAATTGTATTCCATGAATGAATGTCTACTCCTGCTAAACTATTAATGGTGTTAATCATACTAACAGCGTCGGCACCACCTCGAACCGCTGCTTCTGCTGTAACGGTAATATCTGTGATATTTGGGGTTAGCTTAACAATGACCGGCGTTTGGGCTACTTCTTTAGCCCAATACGTTTGTTTTTCAACTAAATCAGGGACTTGCCCAGAGGCAGCACCCATCCCTCGTTCTGCCATTCCATGCGGACAGCCAAAGTTCAGCTCTAATCCATCTACTCCTACATCTTCTACTTTTTTGACAATCTCATGCCATTTTTCTTGCTGAGGCTCTACCATAAGAGAGGCAATAATTGCGTGGTTAGGAAACTTCTTTTTCGTTTCATAGATTTCCTTCAAATTAACTTCAAGCGGACGATCGGTGATTAGCTCAATATTGTTAAAGCCGGCTACGCGCTGACCGTTGAAGCCAACGGCAGCAAATCGAGAGGAAACATTTAAAATCGGATCACCAAGCGTTTTCCAAACTGCGCCTCCCCATCCTGCTTCAAATGCACGCTGCACTTGATAACCTGAATTGGTTGGCGGTGCGGATGCCAGCCAAAACGGATTTGGTGATTGAATACCTGCTAAATTTGTTGTTAAATCTGCCATAGATTTCTCCTCCTCCTGATTTTAAGCTGTTTCCATTGTTTCTTTTGTTAACTGCATATGAATATTTAACGCCGTTTGTTTTCCTTGCTGAGCAGCGGTCACAACCATTGCTTCTCCTTGTCCTTTACCAAAAATGACGTCTCCACAAGCAAATACTTTTGGATTTGATGTTTGGAACGTCTCTTGATTGATTAAGACAACTCCGTCTTCATGGTTCAGCTGGAATTGTTGAATCAAAGACAGGTAACGTTCTTGACCAATTGCTTTAACAACAGCATCGACTGGAATCGTAAACGTTGAACCTTCAACAGGAACAGGCTTCCTGCGGCCGTCTGCATCTGGATCTGTTAGGGTCATTTTTACACATTCAATCCCGCTCACCTTACCATTTTCATCTCCAATAATTCGTATAGGAGCCGTTAACCAGCGGAATTCAACACCATCTTGTTTCGCAAATTCAAATTCAAAATCATAAGCCGTCATTTCTTCTCGTGTACGACGGTATAAAATTTGAACATTTTCAGCCCCCAAGCGCACGGAACACGTAGCACCATCAATCGCAGTATTTCCCGCTCCAATGACGGCTACACGCTTACCAACAAATTCTGTTGATAGCGCTTTTGACTTCGTTTTTTTCACAAAATCAATCGCATCATACACACCGTCTAGCTCTTCACCTTCAACATGTAGAGAAGGCACCTTACTCATACCAATAGCTAATACAACCGCGTCATATGACTGCAGTAATTCGCTTGGAAGAATATCTTCTCCAATTCTTACGTTTGTTTTAATTTTTACATCTAAGCTTTTTACTTGTTCAACTTCCCAGAATGAAATCGCTTGAGGAAGACGAAACGACACGATTCCATATGTATTTAACCCTCCTGCTTGTTTTTCCGCTTCAAAAATGGTTACGTCGTACCCGAATCGGGCCAGTTCTCTTGCTGCAGAGAGACCAGCCGGACCTCCCCCAACAATCGCTACCTTTTTGCCGTTGGCTTTTCCTTTCTCAAACAGCACCTGTTCATTTTGAATAGCCCAATCCGTTGCGTAGCGCTGCAAATCTCCAATCATAATTGGTTTGGTTGAATGGTTTAGCACACACGCTCCTTCACATAGTTCATCGGTTGGACAGACTCTCGAACAGCTTGCTCCTACTGGATTCGAAGACATAATCGTTTCGGCAGAGCCCTTTAAATTGCCCGATGCAATTTTTTTAATAAACGTCGGGATGTCAATTCCTGTAGGGCATGCCTGAATACAGGGTGCATCATAACAGTACAAACATCGATTAGATTCTTCGACTGCTTCTCTATTGGACAACCCTTTTTCTACTTCATTAAAGTTTTGAATGATGGACTGCAAACTTTCCGGTGATCGCATTGCATCAACCTCCCAAGAATATCTGTTGATAAAACTTAAATTGAAAGCGCTTACATATTTTTTATATACGTTATTTTCAACTTCTACTTTGTAAAATGTATTACTAACTTTATTGTACAAAACGACCGTCTTTTCTTCATTATACATTATGTTAAAAAATTCAGACTATTTACTATTCACTATGTAAAAAGCCTTGCTTTTATATAAAAGCAAGGCTTCAACTATTATTTTGCTACTTCTTTAATAATCGACACTACTAGTTCAGATGTCTTCACCAGTTCTTCTACCGGAATTTTTTCATTGGTTGTATGAATGTCTTCATAACCAACTGCTAAATTTACTGTTGGGATATCAAACCCTGCGATTACATTTGCATCGCTTCCGCCTCCGCTTTGAAGCAGGCGTGAAGGACGATCGATATTAGCCACAGCTTTTTTAGCAACTTCGACAACATGATCTCCATCGCCAAATTTAAAGCCTGGATACATCACTTTAATATCAACTTCTGCACGTCCGCCCATTTCTTGTGCAGCTGTTTCAAACGCTTCTTTCATTTTCGCTACTTGTGCTTCCATTTTTTCTGGAATTAATGAACGAGCTTCTGCTAAAATATCGACGCGGTCACACACGATATTCGTTTGCGTTCCACCTTCAAAACGTCCAATATTCGCTGTAGTCTCTTCATCAATACGTCCAAGCGGCATTTTAGAAATGGCTCTTGAAGCAATCGTAATAGCAGAAACGCCTCGTTCAGGAGCTACACCTGCATGAGCTGTTTTTCCATAAATTGTTGCATTTACTTTTGCTTGCGTCGGCGCAGCAACAATAATGTCTCCCACTTTGCCATCGCTATCTAAAGCATAGCCGAATTTTGCCGTTACGAGACTAGAATCAAGAGCTTTAGCGCCCACTAAGCCAGATTCTTCTCCTACTGTAATAATAAATTCAATTTTGCCGTGCGCGATGTTTTCTTCTTTTAATACGGTAATGGCTTCTAGCATTGCTGCTAAGCCTGCTTTATCATCCGCTCCAAGAATTGTCGTGCCGTCACTTTTAATATAGCCATCTTCAATAGACGGTTTAATACCGTTTCCAGGTACGACTGTATCCATATGAGAAGTAAAGTAGATTGTGTCTACTCCTTCTTTTGTAGCTGGCAGTGTGCAGATTAAGTTGTTGGCTCCGTGTCCGGTTTTTTCTTTGGCATCATCTTCTACTACTTCGACGCCTAATGCAGTAAATTTTTCTTTTAGTACAACAGCAATTTTTTCTTCATGCTTTGTTTCTGAGTCTACTTGTACTAATTCAATAAATAAATCAACGATTCGTTGTTCATTAATCATAATATGTAATCCCTCCAAAAATAACCTACAATGGTATGTTACCATGTTTTTTTGCTGGACGCTCTTCCTTTTTATTGTGCAACATTTCAAGCGCTTGTATTAATTTTATTCGTGTTTCCCGAGGATCAATAACATCATCCACCATTCCAGCGCTTGCTGCTACGTAAGGATTAGCAAATTTCTCGCGATACTGTTCAATTTTTTCATGTCTTGTTTCATCTGGGTTTTCACTGCCTCGAATGTCGTTTGCAAAGATAATATTTGCAGCACCTTGAGGACCCATAACAGCGATTTCTGCATTCGGCCACGAATACACAAGGTCCGCTCCAATCGATTTACTATTTAAAGCTACGTATGCACCTCCGTACGCCTTTCGCAAAATCACTGTGATTTTCGGAACGGTAGCTTCGGAGTATGCATATAAAATTTTAGCACCATGACGTATAATTCCGCCATGTTCCTGCTTGATACCTGGGAAAAAACCTGTAACATCTTCAAATGTAATAAGTGGGATATTAAATGAATCGCAAAATCGAATAAACCTTGCTGCTTTATCTGAGGAGTTAATATCTAAACTGCCTGCCATTACTTTAGGCTGGTTACACACAAGTCCGACAACTTTTCCATCTATGCGAGCAAAACCAATGACAATATTTCTTGCAAAGTCTTTTTGCACTTCAAAAAATGAGCGCTCGTCCACTACTTGCTGAATAACTTGACGCACATCGTAAGGGCGCACGGCATCAAACGGGACAACGTCTAATAAATCCGGACGATAATGATCAGACTCTGCTTTTGAGGCTAAAGGAGGCTGCTCTTGACTAGACTGAGGAAGATAGCTTAAGAGCGTTCGTACTTGTTCTAGCACCTCTTGTTCTGTTGCACCTCTAAAATGGGCATTACCGCTAATTTCGTTATGAACAGCTGCTCCTCCAAGATTTTCAGAGGAAATGCTTTCTCCCGTTACCGTTTCAATTACTTTTGGTCCTGTAATGAACATTTGACTTGTTTCTTCTACCATAAAAACAAAGTCCGTAATCGCCGGTGAGTACACGGCTCCGCCTGCACAAGGACCCATAATAACAGATATTTGAGGCATGACACCCGAATAAATGGCATTTCGATAAAAAATATGACCGTATCCATCAAGAGACATGACGCCCTCTTGAATACGAGCCCCGCCTGAATCATTTAAGCCAATAAACGGCACGCCTGTTTTAGCCGCTAAGTCCATTACGTGCGCAATTTTTTTAGCATGCATTTCACCTAACGCGCCTCCGAATACTGTAAAATCTTGCGAAAACAAGTAGACTGAGCGACCGTTTATCTTGCCGTAACCTGTTACTACCCCGTCTCCTGGTCCTACTTGATTATTCATACTGAAATCCGCACACCGATGTTCAATAAACGGATTTAATTCCACAAATGTATGTTCGTCCAAAAGAATTTCAATTCGTTCGCGCGCCGTTAGCTTTCCTTTATGGTGCTGTTTTTCAATTTTTTCGTCTCCACCGCCTAACTCGATCTTCCGACGCTTATCGTACAATTCATTTAATTTATCATAAATGTCAACCATGTTTCTTCTCCTCCTCTAGTGTTTTTTCACAGAGCTCATAAAGAACACCGTTTGCTGATTTTGGATGCAAAAAAGCAATGGATGCTTCCCCTGCGCCTTTTCGCGGAACATCGTCAATCATTTGTACACCCTTTTCCTTTAACTCGTTAATCCGTTCTTCAATCGTGCGCACACCTAAAGCAACATGATGAAGACCTTCACCTCTCTTTTTGATAAACGCGCCGACCGCACTGTCTTCAAAGAGTGGCTCTAATAATTCAATTTTTACGTTGCCGCACTGAATAAAAGCAACTTTTACTCCTTGTTCTTCTACTTCTTCTACTTTTAATAGAGACAGTCCTAATACCTTTTCATAAAATGGGAGGCTGCCTTCAATTGATTTTACAGCTATTCCTATGTGGTCAATTCCTTTTATCACTTTCTCACCTCTTAAAAAAGCGTTTTCATTTACACATATTCTTGAAAACAAAAGAAATCTCCTGCTCGCGTATCTACAGAAAGTTGCTTGTCTAAGCAGCGGAAGACATGTAAAATAAGAAAAAAACGTGTAGGAGGACTTTGGTTGTATGTCTAATAAGAAAATCCAAAAAACCATTGTGTTTTTAATGCTTCTTGTCATGTTAATATCCACGCTTTTAGCGGGACTTGCCATGTGGTTTTAATCGGGACTGATGACGAAAAACATAGCTGCACTGCTGTTTCTGTGTGCAATGCAAACATATAAAAAGACTGGTGACTAGTCACCAGTCTTTTGCTGTATATTCACAATCCCTTTTTGGGCGGCTAACTCTTCAAAAGATTGATCTGTAGATACAATCCATACTTTTGTACCTAACGGGACTTGATCATATAGATGGCTTACTTCACGATTTTCTACGCGAATACAGCCATTCGATACATATTTACCGATGGAATCCGGCTGATTTGTACCATGGATGCCATAAATACGTCCGTCAGTCTCTCTTGCATCAAATCCAATCCACCTTACACCTAGAGGATTTTGAGGAGCGCCTCCTTCAATGTTACTTCTCCGATAATAAGGATTAACAGCTTTTACTGTTACCGTGAACTCTCCTTCGGGCGTCAGATTAACTGTTTTCCCCGTTGCTACTTTAATAATTTGTTTAATTTCTTTATTTTGAATATAAGCAAGCTCATTGCTTTGTTTATTAATAATAATATAAGGATCATTTGGCAACGGATTTTCTCCTAATGGCCAAACCGGAGATAGTAGTAAAAGGATAAAAGCAAACACATGCACGTAATCCACCACCTTACGTTAGTCCTAAGTAAAAGACAAGAGAGATATCTCTTGTCTTATTTAGTGTTCGTAAGCAAGATAAACAACATGCATGCTGTTTAACTTATTTTTAAGGTTTGTTTAATAACCAAATATTGTTCAATTTCTTTGACTACGTGCAGTAAATCGGCACGCGCTTCAAACTCTTCCCGCGTTTTAGGAAGCGGCATCTCTGCAAACGCTTCTCGTAGATGCTGAAGTTTGGCTAAAAATAATTTTGCTGTATTACCAGGGTGGATGGATAGACTTAATTCTTCAATGAAATCGGCAATCATGTAGCGCTGTTCTACTACCAGATCAATAGCGGTAATGAGAGGAAGCGTGCGTTCAATAATTTCAAGCTGTTTTTCACGAATTTTAAAATAGCGGTAATAATAATTTTCCCCACGAACAAAATGATTTTCTACATCACGAAACGCAAGGCTTTTTGCTTTTTCTAAAATTTTTACCGTATCTGCAATTTCCTTACCGTCCCAACTGCTGTCATTGGTTCTGAGATACAGGGCGATTTCCTTTAACATCGACCGGAAATTTTCTTCAATTTCTTGCTGATACGTGCGAAGCTCTTGATCTAAACTTGGCATATATAAATTCACAAGCAGGGCAACACCTATCCCAATTACAATTAAGCCAAGTTCATTAAAGACGATTCCCCATGTCATATTGCCTTTGGAGTAAATATGAAGCAAAATAACGGAGCTTGTAACAATGCCTGCATTAACTTTGAATATAACCGTAACCGGGATAAACAAAAGCAGCATCAGTCCTATAACAAGTGGATGATAAGCAATCCCTTCAAAGAATATAAACGAAAACAGAATGGATAAAGAACAAGCAATAAAACGATCGCTTGCACTTCGCAACGATTTTTTCTTTGAATTTTGAATGCACAAAATGGTGATAATTCCAGCTGATACAAAAAACTCGAGGTGAAAGAACTGAGCTATAATAATAGCCAGTGATGTACCGACGGCTGTTTTAATTGTCCGGTACCCAATTTTAAATTTCATTTTCTAGACTCCTACATGTTGGTTTCTTTTTAGTGTGATAAAATACTCTATTCTTTATTAACACGAATAGAAAAATAACACAACCTTAAATCTTGCTGTACCGTATAAATTTCAATAAAAAAAGTGCAGAAAAGATCGTACTCTTCCTGCACTTTTTTATTATAAAATCTTTTCTAAGAAATCTTTAGCACGCTTGCTTTTAGGCGCTGAAAAAAATTCAGCCGGAGGCGCATCTTCAACAAGCACACCGCCGTCTAAAAACAGCACGCGATCTGCTACTTCTCGTGCAAATCCCATTTCATGCGTTACAATGACCATCGTCATTCCTGTTTCTGTTAGCGACTTCATTACATCTAGTACTTCTTTTACCATCTCTGGATCCAATGCTGATGTTGGTTCGTCAAACAGCATTACTTTCGGCTCCATTGCCAATGCTCTTGCAATAGCTACACGCTGCTTTTGACCGCCCGATAAGCGACTTGGAAACTCGTTGGCTTTTTGAGCAAGTCCAACTTTTTGGAGTAATTCTTTGCCTTTAGCAACAGCCGTTTCTCTTGACACGCCTTTTACCGTCATCGGAGCATACGTCAAATTTTCAAGCACTGTCATATGTGGAAACAAGTGAAAATGCTGAAATACCATTCCTACATTTTCACGCACACGCATAATGTTTGTTTTTTTATCTGTAATCACTTGACCGTTAATGGAAACTAATCCGCTCGTCGGTTCTTCAAGCAGGTTCATACAGCGTAAAAAAGTAGATTTACCAGAACCAGAAGGGCCAATAACAGCTACGACTTCTTTTTCCTTAATCGTAGTTGAAATACCTTTTAAAACGTCATTCTTACCAAATGATTTGTGTAAATTTTCAACGTTAATCACCTTTTCTCATTCTCCTCTCGACTGCTTTACCAAGGAGCGTTAAGCCCATTACCATTACATAATAAATCAACCCTGCAAAAATTAACGGTTCAAGGTAGGCGAATTTTTCTCCCCCTACAATGTAAGCACGGCGCATAATGTCGAGTGCTCCAATAACTGTAACGATAGCTGATTCCTTTGTTAATGTAATGAACTCATTCATTAAAGCAGGTAAAATATTTTTAAGTGCCTGTGGCAAAATAATTTGTCCCATCATGCGGCGATAAGGAATTCCTAACGCTAATGCCGCTTCACGCTGTCCTTTATCAACAGCTAAAATACCAGCGCGAATAATTTCAGATATATATGCTGCAGAGTTTAGCCCGAACGCAGCAACGGCCGCTGGAAACGGGGCAATATCAAACCCGAGCAGCTGAGGTAATCCAAAGTATATTAATAATAATTGCAGTACAAGCGGTGTTCCGCGAAACACGGACGTATATGCATCCGCAAACCATTGAAGAGGTTTATTGCGGCTGATTTTACATAAAGATAAAATAACTCCCAGCACAAACCCTAAAATTGCTGAAGCTAGGACTATCTGTATCGTTACCCCTATCCCTTTTAAAATATAAGGCATAGAAGGCACGATTTGCGAAAAATCCAAATTCATGCCTAGTTCCATTCCTCTCTAACTATCATTCTTATTTTTGGTCGTCAAACCACTTAACGATTAATTTATCCAATTCACCGTTTTCTTTCATTTTCTTTAATTCACGGTTAAAGTCATTCGTTAGCTTGCTGTCTTTAGGAAATGCGATTGCTGATCCTTTACTTGAATCGGGACGTCCTGTATCAGACATTTGCAAGCTTTTGTCTTTGTTCACATACCCTTTAGCTACTGTATCTTCAATAATCGCTGCATCGATACGATTTGATTTCATTTCTTGAATTAGTTCTGGAATACGGTCACGCGTTGTTACATTTACTCCGTCAACTTCTTTTGCAATTTCTTTTGCTTCGTCTGCTTGAATAGAAGAAGTTTGTACACCGACTGTTTTTCCTTTTAGTTCTTCTGCGTTTTTAATTGGCGCATCTTTCTTCGATACAATCATGTTTTTTGCTTCGTAGTATACGTCTGAGAAGTCCACGTTCTTTTTACGCTTTTCAGTTGGCGTCATACCGGCTAAAACTAAATCGACTTTATTAGATTGTAAAGCTGGAATTAATCCGCCAAATTCCATATCCTTTACCTGCACGTCATAGCCTAACTTTTTACCGATTGTTTTTGCTAAATCTACGTCAAATCCGATTGCTTCACTATCACCTTTTGCCGTATCAATATATTCAAAGGGTGGGTAATCTGCTGATGTTCCCATTACAAGTACTTTTTTATCTTTGTCGTCGCTGCTTGCTCCGCCATTAGACGTTCCTTCTCCTGCTCCGCATGCAGCTAAAACGCCTGCTGTTAAGAGACCAATTGCCGTTACCGATAACCACTTTTTCAATTTCATCTTCGTTCCCCCTAGTTTATTCCTTACATTATTTTTTAAAAATTAATAATATTATGAAATAAGTTTTTTACTATTGCAAGTAAATGTCGAAATTTAAATATATATTCATATAAATGTATTTTAACACAACATTATAAATATGCAATATCTTTTTTAAATATAAGTTTCACTATTTGAAAATACCTTTTCTCAACATTTTCCACTCATTAGAAAGCCTGCATACAGACGGATAAAAAAATGCATAAAAAAAGAAGCCGTTCAAAACGGCTTCTCTCTTACACTTCTTCACAGTTCTGTTCGAACGCTTCTTGCAGCTTCATCACAACTGACATTGGCTCATGGCCTTCAATTTCGTGACGCTCTACCATTGTGATAATTTTTCCGTCTTTTAATAAAGCGAAAGATGGAGATGAAGGCGGATAACCTTCAAAGTATTCGCGTGCACGCGCAGTTGCTTCTTTATCTTGCCCAGCAAATACTGTAACCAAGTTTGTTGGACGTTTATCATAATGTACAGCGTGCGCTGCAGCAGGTCTTGCAATACCTCCTGCACAACCGCAAACTGAATTCACCATTACAAGCGTTGTGCCAGGCTGTTTAAACGTTTCATCTACCGCTTCAGCCGTCGTTAATTCTGTATAACCAGCAGCTGTAATTTCTTTACGGGCCTGACGAACAACGTCGTTCATAAACAAGTTAAAATCGATATTCATTTTCATACCTCCCTTTTGCTATCTATCCTTTATCATAGCAAACGAAAACTAAAAAGGCGATTGCTTTGACTCATTTTTTCTTGGTAATCAAGATTAAACAAGAAAAGAAATGGTGATACTGTTTTTACAGCTAGAAAACCATACTCTTAACTCCCTAGTGTAGAAGGATCCGCATAAAATGCAGGATCCTTTTTTACATTTCTTTCATCGCCTGCTGATAGATTTTAATCAAGTGTTGGAGAGCTTCAGCCATTGTGGCATCTCCGGTCATCATTTGTTTTTCAACATCCCCTAATGTTTGCTTAACTAAAGGATGTTCATAAAATGATTCTTGTAAATATTCATTAACACTTGCTTGTAACCATGCCTTCATTTGCTTTTGTCTTACTGCATAAAACAGATCTTTTTTATTCATCCATTCCTTATAGTCACAAATTATCTGCCATAAATGTTGAAACGACGCTTCTTCATAAGCAGAAGTTGTGATGACCTGTGGTTTCCACCCTCCGGAATGACCGTGAAGAAAACCGATGACACTTTTGTATTCTTTTGCAGTCACTTCTGCTTTTAGCCGGTTATCCCCGTCTGCTTTATTTACACAAATTAAATTAACCCATTCAAGCAGCCCTTTTTTAATTCCTTGCAAATCATCTCCTGCTCCGGTTAAAGCAAGTAAAACAAAGAAGTCTACCATCTCTTTTACAATCATTTCACCTTGGCCAACACCCATCGTTTCGACAAATATGATGTTATACCCAGCCGCTTCACAAAGAAAAATGGCTTCTCTCGTTTTAAGATGAACACCTCCAAGCGTTCCTTGAGAAGGTGAAGGACGGACAAAAGCGTTCTCTTGTTTGGCAAGCAGCTCCATTCTGGTTTTATCTCCTAAAATACTTCCTCCAGACAAGGTACTGCTTGGATCGACTGCTAAAACTGCAACGGAATGGCCATTTTTGCATAGATACGATCCAAATTTGTCAATCAGCGTACTTTTTCCTGCTCCTGGTACGCCAGTAAAACCAATGCGCACTGAATGCCCCGTATGGGGATAGATTTCTTTAATCAGCTGTTGTGCTATTGCTTTATGCTTCGGCGCTTTACTTTCAATTAAAGTAATGGCTTGAGCTAACGCTGTTCTTTTCCCTTCAAGCAGCCCTTGTTTATAATCTTGTACCGTTTTTAATTTCACCAATTGTCTTCACCAACTATTCTTCTAACCGTTTCTTTATTTCATGTAAGACGGAAACGGCCGCTTTTGGGATTACTGTTCCAGGTCCAAAGATTGCAGAAGCGCCGTGCTCTAAAAGAAATGAGTAGTCTTGTTTAGGAATAACGCCTCCGACAATAACAACGATATCGTCGCGCTCTAATTTCTTTAACTCATCAACAAGCTGCGGCAGTAACGTTTTATGCCCGGCTGCCAAAGAGCTTATGCCAATCACATGTACGTCGTTTTCTACAGCTTGCCTTGCTGTCTCTTCAGGCGTTTGAAATAAAGGGCCAATATCCACATCAAATCCAAGGTCAGCAAAGGCTGTTGAAATCACTTTTGATCCTCTGTCATGACCGTCTTGCCCCATTTTCGCCACTAAAATCCTTGGGCGTCTTCCTTCTTCCTCTAAAAATTCAGCCGTGAGCTTTCGAACTTCTTCGATTTGATCTCGATGCGCAAACTCCGCACTGTATACCCCGCTGACTGACTTAGAAGTAGCCTGATGTCTTCCAGCCACTTTCTCAATGGCTTCTGAAATTTCACCTAGTGTAGCTCTAGCTCTTGCAGCTTCAACCGCAAAAGCAAGGAGATTCCCTTCGCCTGTTTTGGCACAAGTGGTCAGTCGATTAAGCGCTTCGAGTACCGCTTGTTCGTTACGTTCACTGCGTATTTTCTTTAGCTTTTCCAGCTGCTTCATTCGAACTGCTGTGTTATCAATATCAAGAATATCGAGCGGTTCTTCTTGCTCCGGCTGAAACTGATTCACACCTACAATAATTTCTACCTGCGAGTCTATTCTTGCTTGTCTGCGCGCAGCAGCTTCTTCTATCTTCATTTTAGGTACGCCTGCTTCTATTGCTTTTGTCATTCCGCCGAGCTGCTCTATTTCTTCAAGGTGCTTCCACGCTTTTATCATTAATTCATTCGTTAATGATTCCACATAATAAGAGCCTCCCCAAGGGTCAATGACGGAACAAATCTCCGTTTCATTTTGCAAATAAAGCTGCGTATTTCGAGCAATTCTAGCTGAAAAATCAGTCGGAAGAGCAATCGCTTCATCCAGTGCGTTTGTATGAAGCGATTGCGTATGTCCTGACACTGCAGCCAGAGCTTCGACGCATGTTCTAATAACATTATTAAATGGATCCTGCTCGGTTAAGCTCCATCCGGACGTTTGAGAATGCGTTCTAAGAGCAAGTGATTTAGGGTTGTCCGGCTCAAACTGTTTCATGAGTTTTGCCCACAGCAGCCTCCCCGCTCTCATTTTCGCTACTTCCATAAAGTAGTTCATTCCAATTGCCCAGAAAAAGGATAGTCTCGGTGCAAACGCGTCAATTGAAATTCCTGCTTTCAAGCCGGTTCGTACATATTCAAGTCCATCTGCAAGCGTATAAGCAAGCTCTAAGTCTGCTGGAGCGCCTGCTTCTTGCATATGATAGCCTGATATACTAATACTGTTAAATTTCGGCATATGCTCCGCTGTATATTTAAAAATATCCGCAATGATTCGCATGGACATTTCAGGAGGATAAATATACGTATTGCGCACCATATATTCTTTTAAAATATCGTTTTGAATCGTTCCAGCCAGCTTTTCTTTTTTTACTCCTTGTTCTTCAGCTGTTACGATGTAGAAAGCTAAAATAGGAAGAACCGCCCCGTTCATCGTCATCGACACGGACATTTGATCAAGCGGAATCCCTTCAAACAGCTGCTTCATATCAATCATTGAATCAATTGCCACTCCTGCTTTCCCTACATCTCCAACAACTCTTGGATGATCAGAGTCATAGCCGCGGTGGGTAGCTAGGTCAAAAGCAACAGACAGCCCTTTCTGTCCAGCAGCTAGGTTTCGGCGGTAAAAGGCATTGCTTTCCTCCGCCGTTGAGTATCCTGCATACTGTCTAATCGTCCAAGGCCGATTCACATACATCGTTGCATACGGTCCTCTCACAAACGGTGGAATACCAGGTGCAAAGTGAATAAAGTCGAGGTCATCTCTGTCTTTTTTTGTATATAATGATTTTAATTCAATTTGTTCATTTGTTTGAAAAGCAGTGAATGAACTTTGAGTCACGTCCTCTTCCCTTTGCTGCTTTGAAAATGATAATGGAATATTAGAAAAAGAAGGCTTTTTATACATGAACTTCTACCTCCAAAGCACATAATAACTTCTTAACGCATTGAATAACATTTGTCTTAGGATGTATGACGCTCATTACACCTTTTTGCTGCCACTGCGTTTTGCGTGATACGTGTTCTTCCCCTACTACGTACACATAAACAGAATCTTCCTCAAAATAAGTCATCGCTTTTGTTAAGAGCTTTTCCACGAGTTCATCACTTCCACAGATTACATATGCTTCGTGCTTTTGTTCATTCATCCAATCTGCTATCTCGACGTAGGAATCTATGTTTTTAATTGTTTCACACGCAAAGCCTGCGCTTTCAAATAAAGACCGGGCAATCTCAGCTTTTTTATGGCTGCTAGGATCGGCGAGCTCCATAATGCCAATGCTCATTCCCTTTGTATAAACCCGTATTTTTTCAAACTTCTCTGCTGCTCTCCACTTAGTGAGCGGCACAACACTGTCTGGCTGTGACTGCTTCGCCATTTGTTTTAGCATCCACCCTGCTGTTACCCCTTTAGATGCTAGCTTTGTATAGTCCTCTAGCGAAAGATTTGATGAAAATTCCGAAGTGTTCTGGTCACTGTATTTATTCATTTTTCTTTCTTCTTTTTTAGACAGAGTGCTTTTTATCTCTTCAGATGCAGCGTGTTGCTTAGGAGCATAGTGTGTGACTCCGATCAAGCGCTCAATTCGGCACTCTATATCTCCTTGTCTTTTTACTCTCATTTGTTCAACTTCATCTTGAATTCGCCCTTGTTTTAAAGCTTCTTCCATTCCGCCGTGGTCTTCAATGTTGCCAAATAACTCCCAAGCTTTTGTCATTAATTCATGTGTGTAAGCTTCAACGTACCAAGAGCCTCCGGCAGGATCCATTACTTTTGATATATGTGTTTCGTGCTGCAAAATTAAGTGAGTATTACGGGAAAGGCGATGAGCGAACTGAGAAGATGAGGATGTAACGGAATCATATGGTTCAATATGCAGACTATCCGCTCCTCCTACAATAGAAGCAAACGCTTGAACCGTGCTCCTTAATGCATTTGTATACATATCTTCTTTAGACTGTGTAAGACGTGACGTTTCCGTATGAATAAACGGCACTGAAACGGCCGTGTCATCAAAAGCACGAACCACATTTGCCCAAAGCATGCGAAAAGCACGAAGTTTTGATATTTCCATAAATAAATGTGAGCTAACTGAAAAAGAAAAGGTCATGTGAGGTAAAACTTGATGTAAGGACAGACCGCGTTTCATGCATTCATCAATATACTGCACTCCTGTAGCAAGCATATAAGCTAGTTCTTGAACAGCGTTTGCACCGCTGTTATGGTAAGGAATGCTTGATACAATGATCGTTTTGAGCTCTGGAACATTACTGTGAGCCAAACGCGTTGCGTAAGCTAAATGATCGTATAAATCTCGAGTAGAAAGTGGAACTCTCCCGTATTCAGCAAGAGTGCCGAGCGGATCCATTCCAACCGTACCTGTTAGCTGTCTCATATCAAAGTTATGATCAACACAGTATGCTTTTAGAAACGAAAGAAGTGGAACGGATGTACATCCCGTATTTAAAAATAAAGGCACAGCTTCAAGAGCTACATGCTGAAACAAATGAGCAACATCCTCTAAAGTAGAAATTGTAGCGCCTGAGGCTACTTCAGCTTCAGTTGCTTCATCAACGTCTTTTCCTTGCCTCATTGCTTCACTGCACGTAAAAGCGGCCGTATTTTGCCCATTTCTCAAACTGTGTAAAAGAAGTTTATTGCTTTCTTTAATAGAAGGTAAGTCGATTTTTTGGGTGATTTCCCATTCCCCTAGTATGTATGATTCTTTACCGGCTCCTCTTAAACAATCTATTCCCGCCGGACTCTGCTGCAAGTAGTCTAAATGTGCCGTATCACTTTCAAAATAAAGCGGTTTCAAAAAGATGTTTTCTAACGTTTCTTTTGAGCGGAGCGCGGTGTTTTTGCTAACTTCCTGTGCCCAATCTTCTTTAGGTGTACGTGTAAATTCATGAAATGATAATGTATTTGTTTTCATTTCCATGCCCCTTTACAGTTAATAGCTGCCTGCTAGACCTAGATGATTACACTTTGAAGTTTGATGATTCTTCTTTTATTTTAATACATCTTTTACAAATTGTTCAATCATTGCTTCAAAATAAAAAAGCAAATGGAGAAAGCTCCATTTGCTTTTTTTAATAGACGGACGTATTCTCTTTAGACGTAGATTCTAAAATCTCTTTAACTCTTTCCAAGAACCTGCCGCACACCAAGCCGTCCAACACGCGGTGATCAAGTGATAAACATAAGTTAACCATATCTCGAACAGCAATCATGTTATCAATAATAACCGGACGTTTTACAATAGATTCTACTTGTAAAATAGCCGCTTGCGGGTAATTAATAATCCCCATTGATTGCACGGAACCAAATGAGCCTGTGTTGTTAACAGTAAATGTTCCGCCCTGCATGTCTTCAGACTTCAATGAACCCGTACGAACTTTTTGCGCAAGCTCTGTAATTTCACGCGCAATGCCTTTGATTGTCTTTTCATCGGCTTGTTTAATAACCGGCACAAATAAAGCATCGTCTGTTGCAACAGCAATAGATACATTAATATCTTTTTTCTGAACAATACGGTCTCCTGCCCACATTGAATTCATTTGAGGGAATTCTTTTAAAGCCTGAGCCACTGCTTTTACGAAGAACGCAAAATAAGTTAAGTTAAAACCTTCTTTTTGTTTGAACTCCGTCTTTAATGCATCACGATAAGAAACTAAGTTCGTTACATCAACTTCAACCATTGTCCATGCATGCGGAATTTCGTGTTTACTGCGAAGCATATTTGCTGCAATAGCTTTACGCACGCCTGAAACAGGGATTTCTTGATCTCCGGCTGCAGACACAACCGGCGCGGGTTGCTTCGTTTTCGGAGCAGCTGCCGCTACGGGTGCTTCTGGCTGAACTGTTGATGCAGGTGTTTCTTTCACTTCAGAAGCTCCGCCTTTTTCGATAACAGCTAAAATATCTTTTCTCGTAATGCGGCCGCCCGCACCTGTTCCTGTCACGGTATCTAAATTAATATTATGCTCTTGTGACAGACGCATAACAGCTGGAGAGTATCGGCTTTTATTGGATTGACTGTCCGCTGTTTTTGGCGCTGATTCTTCTACAGTCTTATCAGACGTTTTCTGTTCTTTTTGAGGGACAGTTCCTTCTACTTCAATTAAACAAATCACTTCTCCCACGGGTAAAGTATCATCTTCACCTGCAATTAACTCTTTAATTGTTCCGCTAAAAGAAGAAGGCACTTCAGCATTTACTTTATCCGTCATGACTTCAGCTAACGGGTCGTACTTATTTACGTGATCTCCAACAGAAACGAGCCATTTGCTAATTGTACCTTCTGTTACACTTTCACCGAGCTGCGGCATCGTAATTTTTTCAATAGCCAATTGATACAACTCCTTTTAAAATTGAGCTAATTCTCTCATTGCTTTTTCTACTTTATCTGGATTCACCATAAAATATTTTTCCATTGTTGGTGCATACGGCATAGCTGGAACATCAGGGCCAGCAAGGCGCTGAATTGGCGCATCTAAATCGAATAAGCAGTGTTCAGCAATAATAGCTGCTACTTCGCTCATAATGCTGCCTTCTTTGTTGTCTTCCGTTAAAAGCAGGACCTTACCTGTTTTAGAGGCTGCTTCAATAATAGCTTCTTTATCAAGCGGATAGACCGTTCTTAAATCTAAGATGTGTGCTGAAATACCGTCTGCTTCTAGTTTTTCAGCAGCTTGAAGAGCAAAGTGTACACAAAGACCATATGTAATAACCGTGATGTCGTCTCCTTCTCTCTTTACATCTGCTTTGCCAATCGGCAGTACATACTCATCTTCAGGGACTTCTCCTTTAATCAAACGGTACGCACGCTTATGCTCAAAGAAAAGAACTGGGTCATCATCACGAATAGCTGCTTTTAATAATCCTTTTACATCATAAGGCGTAGAAGGCATCACAATCTTTAACCCTGGCGTATTGGCAAAGAGTGCTTCAACAGATTGAGAATGATAAAGAGCACCGTGAACTCCCCCGCCGTAAGGAGCTCGAATTGTAATTGGACAACTCCAATCATTATTAGAACGATAGCGAATTTTTGCTGCTTCTGACACAATTTGATTGACTGCAGGCATAATAAAATCAGCAAACTGCATTTCAGCAATTGGACGCATGCCGTACATTGCCGCTCCGATTCCTACCCCCGCAATGGCGGACTCTGCAAGAGGTGTGTCAATGACTCTTTCTTCTCCGAACTGTTCGTACAGTCCGTTGGTTGCTTTAAATACGCCGCCTTTTTTCCCTACGTCTTCTCCTAATACAAACACGCGGGAATCTCTTTCCATTTCTTCACGAATGGCCATTGTTACTGCATCAATATATGAAATAACCGGCATATATTCTCCTCCTTACTCACCGTACACGTATTTTAAAGCCGATTCCGCTTCTGCATAAGGAGCGTTTTCAGCATAATCTGTTGCATCATTAACGATATTCATAATATCATCAAGCATTTGTTTTTCTCGTTCATCGGTTAACACGTTAACCTCTTTTAAATAAGCCGCAAAGTACGCAAGCGGATCACTCTTTTTAGCTTCAGACAATTCTTCTGCTCCGCGATATGCACGATCATCGTCATCACTTGAATGGGCAGTCAAGCGCTCTGAAACAGTTTCAATAAGAGTAGGCCCTTCTCCTCTAGATGCACGATCTCTTGCTTCTTTTACCACTCGGTATACTTCAAGGACGTCGTTTCCATCAATTGTGTAGCCCGGCATACCATATCCAATCGCACGATCAGATACTTTTGCGCATCCTAGCTGCTTTTCAACCGGAACAGAAATCGCATACTTGTTATTTTCACACATAAAGATAACAGGAAGCTTATGAACACCTGCAAAGTTCGCGCCTTCATGGAAATCTCCTTGGTTAGAAGATCCTTCTCCAAACGTGACAAACGTGACTAAGTCTTTTTTCTCCAACCGTCCTGCTAAAGCGATTCCTACTGCATGAGGCACCTGTGTTGTAACGGGAGAAGATCCTGTTACAATTCGCTTTTCCTTATGGCCAAAGTGACCTGGCATTTGACGACCTCCTGAGTTTGGATCTTCTGCTTTAGCAAACCCAGAAAGCATTAAATCGCGCGCAGTCATTCCAAATGCCAGCACAACACCCAGATCGCGGTAATAAGGTAATATGTAATCATTCTCTCTGTTTAAGGCAAAAGCTGCGCCAACTTGAGCGGCTTCTTGACCTTGACATGAAATAACAAAAGGCACCTTCCCTGCACGGTTTAATAGCCACATACGCTCATCAATTTTTCGTGCAAGCAGCATAGTGCGGTACATTTCAAGTACTTGTTCATCAGTTAATCCTAATGATTCATGACGGTTTTTTGTCATGTTTAAACCTCCTTTAATCATCAAAAATGAATCGCTTTTCCATCTACAGCTAATGAAGCTTCTCCCATCGCTTCTGAAAGGCTAGGATGAGGATGAATGGTATGAGCAATTTCCCATGGTGTAGCATCCAATACCTTTGCAAGACCCGCTTCAGAAATCATATCCGTCACGTGAGGTCCAATCATATGCACACCAAGAACATCATTTGTGTCGGCATCGGCAATAATTTTAACAAATCCCTCTGCCTCTCCATATACAAGAGCTTTTCCAACGGCCTTAAACGGAAACTTTCCAACCTTCAGCTGAAATCCTTGCTGTTTTGCTTCTTGTTCTGTTAATCCTACACTTGCTGCCTCCGGGCTGCTGTATACGCATTTAGAAATTGTTGTGTAATCAATCTTCAAAGGCTTGTCACCGTGTAAATGCTCAACAGCTACGATTCCTTCGTGAGAAGCTACATGTGCAAGCTGCAGTCCGCCAATCACATCTCCAATTGCGTAGATATGAGATTCTTTCGTTTGATAAAAATCATTTGTGGCAATCACACCGTTTTCTACTACAATATCGGTATTCTCGAGACCAATTCCTTCGACATTCGCTTGACGCCCTACAGATACAAGCAGCTTTTCTGCTTCATATTCTTGCATATCGTCTCCTACTTGAGCAGAAATTTTCACCTGACCACCAACAGACAGTGTATCAGCCATTACTTTAGCAGAAGTAATAATGGTCACTCCTTTTGCTTTTAAAAGCTTCGTCATTTCACGGGAGATATCTTGATCTTCTGTTGGTAAAATTCGATCGCTGTATTCAACAACCGTTACATCAACATCAAAATCTGTGAGCATTGACGCCCATTCAATTCCAATGACGCCGCCTCCCACAATAATAATAGAAGCAGGAAGTGTTTCCATCTTTAATGCTTCATCTGAAGTGATTACTTTCTCTCCATCGATTGTTAAACCAGGTAATGTTCTAGGGCGAGACCCTGTTGCGACAATTACATTCTTTGGAATAAGCATTTCGTTTTCTTCACCGCTTTTTAATTCAACGGAGATGGTTCCTGGCATAGGAGAAAAAATAGAAGGTCCTAAAATACGTCCAATTCCTTCATATACGTCAATTTTACCTTTTTTCATTAGCTGTTTGACACCATTATGTAACTGTGAAACAATTTCTGACTTTCGTTCTTGTACACGAGCATAGTTCAATAGTACATTGGACGTTTCTACGCCAAATTCACTGCTTTTCTTAGCCGTTTGATAGACTTCTGCACTTCTTAGTAAAGCTTTGCTTGGGATACACCCTGCGTGCAGGCATGTGCCGCCTAACTTATTTTTTTCCACAACCGCTACCGATAGACCTAACTGAGAGGCACGAATAGCTGCTACGTACCCTCCGGTTCCACCGCCGAGAATGACCAAATCATATTCTTTTGCCACACTGCTTCACACCTTTCTGCAAACGCTATTAAGCGCCTTTATATTCCTTTACTTCTTCTTCACCTGTAAGCACTCGGAGAGCCCCTTCAGCTAGCGCTTGAAGCTCATTTTCTCCAGGATAAACAATGACATCTGCAATCCACTTTACATGATTAATAATCAGCTCAACAAACGCTTTTGAATAAGCAATGCCTCCCGTTAGAATAATGGCATCTACTTTTCCATGCAATACCGTACTGGCAGCTCCAATTTCCTTCGAAATTTGATAAGCCATTGCTTCGTAGATAAGCTTAGCTTTTTCGTTTCCATTTTTCACTAGCGCTTCGACTTTCTGCACGTCAGATGTGCCCAAATAACCGACAAGTCCGCCTTTTCCTACAAGCATTTTCATAATCTCCTCGCGGTAATACTGACCTGAAAAGCAAAGACGAACTAATTCACCAACCGGTACACCGCCAGCGCGCTCTGGACTAAAAGGACCGTCGCCGTGCAGGCCATTGTTCACATCAATTACTTTTCCGCACTTGTGAACTCCAACCGTAATGCCCCCGCCCATATGGGTAACAATAACGTTCATTTGTTCGTATGTGCTATTCATTTCTTTGGCCACTTTTCGAGCCACCGATTTTTGATTCAGCGCATGAAAGATGCTTTTCCTTTCCATAAAAGGAGTTCCTGAGATACGAGCGATGTCACTTAGCTCATCTACCACCACTGGATCAACAATGTATGCTGGAATATTTAATCCAGACGCAATCTCAAACGCTAAAATCCCGCCTAAATTTGAAGCATGATGGCCGGCATAACCGTCTTTTAAATCTTTGAGCATGGCTTGATTTACTTCGTATGTGCCGCCTTCAATCGGGCGTAAAAGCCCTCCTCTTCCACATACTGCACTTAATTTAGATAAATTAATCCCTTCTTCATCAAGTGCCTCTAAAATCGAGTTTTTACGGAACTCATACTGTGCATATATCGTCTCAAACTGATTCATTTGCTGTGAATCGTAGCGGATTGTTCGATCAAAAATTGGTTTATCGTTGTGAAACACGCCAATTTTTGTGGACGTTGAACCCGGATTTATTATCAGCATTCGATATTCGTGCATATCCAACACATGTCCTCCTACCTTATCATTCTCATAAACGAAGGCTAGGTCGAAAGGATTTCATTTATTCCTTTTGCCTAGCCTTCAGCTCAAACATTAGCGCGTATGACGTCTACTTAAAATATGCTGTCCATTTTGTAAAAATTGACTGCGTGAACGACGCAGCTTTTCAATTCTTTCTTCAGCTAAGCGATCTGCTGCTAGATAGGTTGGAATGCCATCTCGCTTTGAGATTTCAACTACCTTTTCAATATTATCATAAATACCTTCAACTTTTTTCAGCGCACGCTCACGGTTATATCCAACTAGCTCATCAGCTACGTTAATAACGCCTCCTGCATTAATAACATAGTCCGGTGCATATACAATGCCTAATTCATGAATTAAATCACCATGACGCGTTTCTTTCAATTGATTATTAGCTGCCCCTGCAATAACTTTTGCTTTTATTTGAGGGATCGTTTCATCGTTAATCGTTGCTCCGAGTGCACAAGGAGCATAGATATCACATTCTACACCATAAATATCATTTGGGTCTACTGCTTGCGCACCAAATTCTTCTACCGCACGCTGAACAGCTTCTTTATTAATATCCGTTACAATAAGTTTTGCCCCTTCTTCGTGAAGGTGGCGGCATAAATTATATGCTACGTTTCCTACACCTTGGACAGCTACTACTTTTCCTTCAAGCATATCTGTTCCAAATGCTTCTTTTGCTGCTGCTTTAATTCCTCGGTATACGCCGTAGGCTGTGACTGGTGATGGATTGCCTGATGAACCGAAGGCAGGAGATACACCCGTTACATAATCCGTTTCCTCATATACAATATCCATATCCTCTACCGTTGTGCCCACATCTTCTGCTGTAATATATCGACCATTTAACCCTTGAATAAAGCGGCCAAATGCACGGAACATCGCTTCATTTTTGTCTTTGCGAGGATCTCCGATAATAACCGTTTTTCCTCCTCCTAAATTCAAGCCTGCTGCTGCATTTTTATAAGTCATTCCGCGTGATAAACGAAGCGCATCTTCAATTGCAGCCTCTTCTGATTCATATGTCCACATTCTCGTACCGCCTAGAGCTGGTCCAATTGTTGTATCATGAATCGCAATAATGGCTTTTAAGCCTGAATCTTTATCTTGGCAAAATAATAACTGCTCATAATCGTATGTTTCCATATAGTCAAAAATTTTCATTGTTAGTGCCTCCTAAGAATTCTGTTGAGCGACGCTTATAGCAAGCGCCAGTGAGTATAATTTACTTTCTGATGAATCTGCTCTGGATGTTAAGACGACCGGAGCTTTTGCCCCCGCTAGAATAGCTCCAACTTTTGCTTTAGCAAAATAAATAAGGGATTTATATAAGACGTTCCCTGTTTCAATTGCTGGAACGAGTAATATATCTGCTTGACCGGCAACTTCACTTTGAATGCCTTTTTGCTTGGCTGCTTCTATGTTAATGGCATTGTCGAGTGCTAAAGGTCCATCAATAACGCAGCCTTTAATTTGTCCTCTGCGGTTCATCTGTGTAAGAAGTGCAGCCTCTACTGTGGCAGGCATCAAAGGGTTCACAACTTCAACCGCTGCAACAGGAGCTACCTTTGGCACCTCTATCCCAATCGAGTGAGCAACGTTCACCGCGTTTTGAATGATTTGAACTTTCTCTTCCAGAGATGGCGTAATATTCATAGCTGCATCTGTTACAAGAATAGGGCGGTCATAGTGAGGAACATCAAACACAGCTACGTGTGATAAAACATTTCCCGTACGCAAACCATGCTCTTTATTTAACACAGCTTTTAAAATAAGCGATGTGGATAAATTCCCTTTCATTACGATATGAGCTTGACCTTGCTGAACTGAACGCACAGCCAATTGAGCCGCTTCTAAAACGGACTCCGTATGTACGACCGTCACAGCCTTATGAGTGAGTAAGGATGGGCGGTACTGCCTGAATAATTCATTAATTGTTGTTTCGTTGCCAAACAAAATAAATTCAGAAACTTCCCTTGACACAGCTTCATACACTGCCTCAATTGTTTCTAAGTCTTCAGCTGCAGCAACAGCAACAGTCAAAGAAGACTGCTTAGCAACCCGAGATAAGATGGTAGCAAGAGTCATGGAATGTTCGACCTCTCCTTTTTCATTCTTTCTTTTGCCCCTTTTTAAAGAGCATACTGCGCGTTTATGCAGTCACTTAAAATATATGCAAGATTTGTGCCACACTCTGCATATATTACATAATATAGCTGCTTATATCCGTTTCTACGCACAAAAAAATTTTTTTATTGATTCTAACGACAAACAGAAAAAAAGAATACCTCTCTATTTATATGCAATAACTTGCACACCATGCATTTTATTGCATGCTGTTATTTGCAAGATTGTATTTTTCCAACTTATAATACAGAGAACGCAGGGAAATATTGAGCTGTTTTGCTGTTTTCGTTCGGTTATACTTGTTTGCAATCAGCACTTTTTGAATAAGTTCAGCTTCATAATTTTCCATCATGTGCGCTAAAGTCTTCCCTTCGAATACTACCTCTTCATTCGCCTGATTTTTTTCTTTTTTGCCCTTGCCTTCAAGTGAAGGGAGATGAACAGAATCAATCATTGTTTCCGTATAGTGCATATAAATAATAGCTCTTCCTAATATGTTTTCAAGCTCTCTGACGTTTCCTGGCCAGTCGTATGATCTCAATGATTGTAAGGCCCGCTCTGTTACCCCTTCAACATGTCGGCCGTAATCTTGATTAATTTTTGTAATTAAGTGTGTAACAAGCGCTCCAATATCCTCTTTTCTCTTCCGAAGAGGAGGTATGTGAATCGGAATTTTGTTTAGCCGATAATACAAGTCCTGTCTGATGCTTCCATCAGCCATTCCTTTTTCTAAATTCACATTCGTAGCTGCAATCACGCGAACATTCACCGGAATAGGGGTCGTGCCTCCAACGCGAATAAGCTCTTTTTCTTGAAGCACTCGAAGCAGCTTAGCCTGCATATGAGCTGAAAGCTCCCCGATTTCATCCAAAAAGATGCTACCGTTATTGGCTTCTTCAAAAACACCTCGTTTTCCGCCTCGTTTTGCCCCGGAAAAAGCTCCTTCTTCATACCCAAAAAGTTCACTTTCAAGCAAAGACTCAGAAAGTGCAGCACAGTTGATCCGAACAAATTTATTAAACTTTCGGCTGCTCGCATTATGAATCGCATGTGCAAACAGCTCCTTACCCGTCCCAGATTCACCTCTAAGCAAAACAGTAGCTGGTGTTTTAGCAGCAAGTCTAGCCTGCTCAATTGCTAACTGAAATTCTTCAGACTGACCAATGATATCAGCAAATGAATATTTCGCTTCAAGCGTTCGGATAATTTGACGCGCTCTTTTGAGTTCATTTGTAAGCTCTTGAATTTCAGACATATCATGAATAACTCCAACGCTGCCTTTTAATTTTCCATCGACAATAACGGGGGCAACATTCACAACTACGTCTCTTTTACTCGGACCAAGCCTCATTCTTACACCTCGAACAGGACGTCTTGTTTGCAGCACCTTCATGTGCATACTGTCTCCTTCAGAGATATCGGCAGTCGCGGGCTGACCAATAATATCCGTCTTTTTTAAACCCGTAATTCTCGTATAAGCAGGATTAATTAAAATCCCTCTTCCTTCTTCATCGACAACCGAAATAGCTTCTTCAGAAGATTGAATAATAGCTTGAAGCATAGTTTGTACTTCTTTTAAGTTCGTAACTTCTTCTGCCAATCCGACAACGTCCGTAATATCTTTAAAAATCGAAAAGGCACCAAACAGCTCTCTATTCTCGTCGAGTATTGGTATTCTAGTCGTAATGACCTTCCGTCCGCTATCTAACACAAATTCACTATTTTGATCAATCGTTTTTGTATGAAGAACATCAACAAGTTTACTATTTGGAATAACTTCATGAAGATGCTTACCAATTACATCTCTGTGTGAAAAGTTCGTCAAACGCTCGGCGCTTTGATTAAATAGCGTAATATATCCATTCTTATCAATCACGACCATCGCATCATGAGCCGCGTTAAAAATAAGATCATATTTATACGATTCTTGCTTTAACCGCTGAATTAACTCTTCTTTTTCCTCCATCAGATTGGCCATAATTTCAGCAACCAATCCCGGAACTACCAGTGCATCAGCAGGTTTGCTTCTCTGCAATTGTTGAAAAACACCTTGTTTACCTGTTGTTTCAACAATGACATCGAGCTGCTTTGTCATATAAGGATCCCAATTCATTCCAGTTGAAATATCTTGTTCTTGCGCATGCAAAACAGCCGGCGCGTCAGCTCGTACGTCTACTACACCAATCACTTTCATAAATTCTGTTTCCAACAAGATTTTCAGAATAGCTAATCCGCCTTTTCCTCCTCCAACGATCAACACTTTTTGCATATTTTTTCACCTTTTCTACTTAATATGTACATATTCCGTGCAAAATATTGCATATACCTATCATATAAAAAAAGAAACGCTCTTGACAATTTATTTAGTTCTTTTATGATTCAAGTATAACGGTTTTATAATGTAAACGCATTCATTTTAAAAAAGAGAAGCGAAAGGAGAAGCTATGGTTCGAATTATCGCACTGCTAATCTTACTTATTCCTGGTATACTCGCTGGATATGGCATTAAACTTATGAGAGATATGATTTTTGGCATCCTGCAATCCCCGTTCCCTTCTTTATTTTTGCAATTTTCAGTCGGTCTTCTATTATTTTTAGTCGGTCTTGGATTTGTTGCTGGCTTTATTCTTCACAGAGACCGCAAGCGAAACAAAGTTCAAAACAGATTTCAAAAAGATAAAAAAACATCGCATTAATGCGATGTTTTTTTACGAAAAGCGCCCTCCAAATTGCTTCACCATTTTTTCTGGATAATCGGTAATAACGGATTCACATCCATATTTCCGAAGCTGCTCAGCTACTTTTACATCATTTACTGTGTAAGGTCGCACTGGAATTTGACAATCTTTTGAAGCGGCTACATTTACTTCATTAACGGTACGCTGATTAGGGTGAAGAGCTTTTGCGCCAAGATGCTGAGCATATACCCAAGGCTCATACATCGGATAAGAATATAAAATAGCTGTTTCAATCGTAGAATCCAGGGAACTAATTCGGGCTAAGCTGTTATGATTAAAAGATGAAATCATCGTTCGATCCTTCATCTTGTATAAATAAATTAAATCCAAGACTTTCATTTCCAAGTATGGATAGTCAAATATATTGTTTTTCAACTCGATATTTACGCTAATTCCTTCACTTGAAGCCCACTCCATTACTTCATTTAACATGGGAATTTTACATACTCCATACTTTTTTTTGAACTTATAGCTCGCATCTAATTTTTGTAAATCTTGATACGTAAAATCTTTTACATACCCTTTTCCATTCGTCGTTCGATCTACTTTTTCATCATGAATTACAGCAAGTTCTCCATCCTTTGTCATATGCACATCAAGTTCAATTCCGTGTGCTCCGACTCTCGCTGCTTCTTTGAAGGAAATCATCGTATTTTCAGGAAACGTTCCAGCTGCGCCGCGATGACCTATTACAAACATACTTGCTCAACTCCTCTATTATCACTTATTATTAACTTTAGCATTACTTAATAGTGAAAGCACGAATTTACTGTTTATACTTTTTCACTTTCATTACTTTATATGCAAAAGGAGGTCGTTGTGTATGAGACCACTGCAAATTTCACCGGATACAGCCGTAAAATTAGCAGAACAATTAAATATCCCTCTCGAGCAATTAATGCATATGCCTCAGCATATTTTGCTACAGAAACTTGCTGAATTAAATGCGAGCGAAGATAAAAAAGGATCTGAATAACAGATCCTTTTTTCTTTCGAATTTTCGTTTCCAAAAATAGTATTACTTTCTTACTTCATTTCCCATAACATATATTAGAATATTTAATAATATAAATGTATTTTTAAAAATGCTTTTAAATAAGTAATTTAATACTTTTTTGTGTATATTTAATTATTTTTTGATTTTTCCATATAATTTCATTGACGAAATTATTGTTTTTCTACTAAAATAAAAATACATTATATTTATTCCAGTACTTATATTCTGATTTTTTGATCAATTCAAATAAAAGAATTAAATAGTATGAGAGAAATTTTAGGGGGACTTCATTATGCAAGCAGCTGTACAACACGAAAATCAGCAGCAAAATGAGTCTAGGAAAAAACACCCTCCTGGACTGTACTTATTATTCGCGACTGAGGCATGGGAAAGATTTAGTTATTATGGAATGAGAGCCATTCTGGTTCTTTATTTAACTGCTACCGCTGCTCAAGGTGGACTCGGGGTAGATAAAGCAACTGCACTGAGCTTATATGGAACATTCACTAGTGCTGTTTACATTACGCCGATGATTGGCGGATATTTAACAGACCGCTTCCTCGGAAGAAGGCTAGCCATCACAATCGGTGGTGTGATTATGGCACTCGGGAATTTTTCCATCTTCATTCATCAAAGCGTAGCCGCTTTGTATATCGGACTTGCTTTATTAATTATCGGAAACGGATTTTTCAAACCAAATATCTCCACATTGGTCGGAGATCTTTATGCAGAAAATGATCCTCGCCGTGACGGTGCTTTTACCATTTTTTATATGGGTATTAACTTTGGTGCATTTTTCGCCCCATTAGTTGTTGGATTAATGAGTTATAAATACGGATTTTTAACAGCAGCTATCGGAATGGTTGTTGGACAAATTTTATTTAACCTACTGGCTAATCGCTATTTAGGTGATATTGGGAAAGAGCCTACAGGAAAAGTTCATGCAGCAGCATCTCAAACATCAACTGCTCCGCTGACAGCACGAGAAAAGAAAAGAACGGTTGCTATCGTTATTCTAGCTTTCGTTGTTATTGCTTTCTGGACAGCTTTTGAACAGGCTGGAAGTTCTTTAACGCTATATGCTCAAGATCAAATTGATCGTCAAATCGGTAGTTTTACGGTTCCAACAGAGTGGTTCCAATCATTGAATCCACTGTTTATCATGATTTTAGCACCAATTATGTCACTTGTTTGGTACAAGCTAGGAAATTCAAAACGCGGTGATTTTAAAACACCAACAAAAATGGGTATGGGACTTGTAACAGTCGGATTAGGATTCTTAATTTTAATTCCAGCCGTTATGTATACTGGTAATGACCCAGCTTTAAAAGTAAATATCCTATTTATGATTTTCACTTACTTCCTGCACACGCTAGCTGAGCTTATGATTTCGCCAGTAGGGTTGTCTATGGTAAGTAGACTGGCTCCATTAAAGCTTGCTTCTCTTTTAATGGGCGTATGGATGGCAAGCTCTGCTGTTGCTAATAAGCTAGCGGGTGTTCTTGCATCTTATACACAGTCGTTAGGTTATTTCGACATCTTCAGCTTAATCGGAGCTGTAACAATTGTACTTGGAATTATTGTTTTGTTCCTTTCAAAATCGATTGCTAAATTAATGGATTAAAAAAAGCAGCCTTTTCTGAAGGCTGCTTTTTTTATCATTTACTTATCCATATATGTAGATGAATTTTTTAACACATCTTCTAAATCTTCTTTCAAACACAAAGCCCTCATAACAATTAAATAAATTATTTCAATAAAATACACTACTATGGATCACAAGATGTACATTCCCTTAACCTCCCTATTTCCAACTCTTAAAACAAAATGAAAGGACCCATGAATGATTAAAATTCATCGGCCCTGCAGTAAAAAGTTTATTGATTTGCAGTTTGCTATCTAGTGTAAATTCCAAAAGTTTATCGGCATGTACTACTCTGTATTACAAAAGGTATCAGCTCACTCAAAACCCCGTAATTCCAGCAGTCCTATCCCTTTCAACTCGCTTTATGTTCAAGGCGTAATTTATCCGCAACCATGGCGATAAATTCACTATTTGTCGGCTTTGCTTTTGACATGCTGACAGTATATCCGAATAATGAAGAAATAGAATCAATGTTCCCTCGGCTCCATGCTACTTCAATGGCATGACGAATGGCGCGCTCAACGCGGCTTGCTGTTGTATTGTATTTTTTTGCAATGTCAGGATACAGCACTTTTGTAATCGACCCAAGCAGCTCAATATCCTTATATACCATTGAAATGGCTTCTCTCAAATATAAATAGCCTTTAATATGAGCAGGTACACCAATTTCGTGAATGATGCTCGTAATGCTTGCATCTAAATTTGCTGGTTTGCTGTCGCGATGCGAACGCATGGAAGAAGATGAACGTTGCATAAATGAAGATGTTTGTCCGCTAACTTGACGAATATGATTCACTAAGTTTTCCATATCAAACGGCTTTAGAATAAAATAAGCAGCTCCTAAATCAACCGCTTTTTTCGTTACGTCTTCTTGCCCAAATGCTGTTAGCATGATGACATTTGGATAATTTTCTTTTTTCATTTCTTTTAACTGACCTAAAACTGCTAATCCATCTAGATGCGGCATAATAATGTCTAATACAAGAACATCCGGATCTTTATCTTTTAAAATGGATAAACACTCTTGTCCATTGTAAGCTACTCCGATTACTTCCATGTCTTCTTGCTCTGAAATATAATCTTCAAGCAAACCAATTAGTTCCCGATTATCATCAACCAAGCATACTTTAATTTTTTTCAATGCAGCTTCCTCCTCAGTCCTTTATGTTATACGTCGTTTCCTACGTGTCTCTATTCTTTATTCTAAAGGACAAATTCGACAATGCAACATTATTTCCTTTATTTTTTTAGAAAAAAGTCTTTTAAATGGAATTTATTCGATTTTCTCTTATTTTCTTTGTTTTTCGACGTTTTTCTCGTACATTTACGACAATAATTTTTATCAAAAAAAGCGAACTAATGACAACATTAGCTCGCTTTTTTTCGATTATTTTTATAAATATCGATTCCTGCTTCGTTAAGCATCCATTCAATATGGACACCGTAACCGGAGGTAGGATCATTTACAAAAACATGGGTAACCGCTCCAACGACTTTACCGTTTTGAATAATCGGACTCCCGCTCATTCCTTGAACAATTCCACCTGTTTTCTTTAACAATTTAGGATCTGTAATTTTAATAACCATTCCTTTAGTAGCCGGAAACTTTTGAGGTATAGTACTCATAATTTCAATATCAAATTCTTCCACTTGATCATCATCTACTACCGTTAGAATTTTAGCCGGTCCTTCTTTTACTTGATGAGATAGAGCAATTGGCATTGCTTTATCCATTATTCCGTTTTCCATCGTTGAAGACAATTTTCCAAAAATACCGAAAGGACTATTTCGTGTAATATTTCCAATGATTTGTCTATCTTCAGAAAACCTCGCTAGCTTTTCGCCGGGAACGCCGTTCGAACCTTTCTCAATTGATGTAACGGTCGAACGGACAATTTGTCCATCTTCTACTACGATTGGCTTTTTTGTATCCATATCCGAAATAACATGGCCTAAAGCGCCGTATTTTTTAGATTTTGGATCATAAAAAGTCATTGTGCCAATTCCTGCAGCTGAATCACGGATGTATAAACCGATTCTGTACGCATAATCTTGCTTATCTTTTAACGGATACAGCTTCGTGTCAAACTGCTTTTTTTCTCTTAAAATATGCAGATTTAATGGTTCACCCGTTTTCCCTGCCTGCTGAATAAACGGTGTAATATCACTCATTTTTTCAATGGTTTTACCATTAATCTTCGTAATCATATCTCCAACTTGAATACCCGCAATTTCGCCAGGAGATTTTTTACCTTTTGCTGTATCTACCTGATGATAGCCTACAACAAGAACACCTTTTGAATTTAATTTCACACCGATTGATTGTCCACCAGGAATGACTTTAAAATCAGATAATACCTGCACGTCTACACGCTTTACAGGAATACCGGCCAAATGAAGCATCAACTCTTCTTTGCCTACCTGTTTGCCTGCTACGGTCAGCTTCGCCTTGTTACTTGTTACATCGTAAACAGGTGATGAAGCTTCTACGCTAAGCGGTAATGTCGTATTAATTTTTTCTTTTTGCTGTTCAAATAAGACGATTTGTTTTGGAATGTGTATATATTGTTGCACAACTGGAATAAATCCTACAAAAATGAACGAAACAAGGAGAATCGCACCAATTATATGTCTGTATCGATTTTGCATGTTTTCACTCTCCTCGCTTCCTCGCCTAAATGGCTACACATTTAATTTAGCCTTCTTAGAGCGCATTTATAACAGAAGTTCAGAGAAAAATGAAAAGAAGTGCAAGGAAACATTTTCAGTTCCTCCATTTTGTATAAAAAAACACCTTTAACACATACTGTTACGTGTTAAAAGGTGTTTTGTTAAATGGTCTGCTTCATCTTATCCGCTAAATCTAAAAGCTCTTTGGCATGCTCCTTCGTTAAGCTTGTAATTTCAGCTCCTGCAATCATTCGACCAATTTCTTTTACTTTTTCATCAAGAGTTAATGGAAGAACAGATGTCGTTGTACGATCACCTTTTATCTCTTTAGCAATAAAGAGATGAGTATCTGCCATAGCTGCTACCTGCGGCAAATGAGATATGCAAAGAACCTGCGAATCAACGGAAATGGCATGTATTTTTTCACCGATCGATTGAGCTACTCTTCCACTTACGCCTGTATCAACTTCATCAAAGATAATGGACGTCACGCCTTGATGCTTAGAGAAGATGCTCTTTAACGCCAGCATGATCCTTGACAGTTCTCCGCCTGATGCTACTTTCGCAAGAGGCTTTAACGGTTCACCAGGGTTGGTAGAAATATAAAACTCTACGTTGTCAATGCCGTCTTTGGTGAATTTTATTCTTTCGCCATTTACTTCAACGTCATTTTTACCTGCATTTACGACAGAGAATTTAATTTGAAATACGGTTTTAGCCATATAGAGTTCTTGAAGCTCATGATGGATGCTGTCCGTTAACTCCTGAGCAAGTTTTTTTCGAATAGCTGAAACGTTGTTAGCTTCTACTAATAAATCCTGTGCTACGCTGTTTAACTGTTCTTTGATCTTGCTCACGTGCGTATCTCGATTTTCAATACGATCAATTTCATCTTCAATTTGTGCTGCATATTCTAGAATTTCATCTACACTTTGACCGTATTTACGCTTTAAGTGATTAATTTCATTTAAACGCGCTTCAATAAAGTCTAAGCGTTTCGGATCAAATTCTAATAAATCCAGCTGCTGACGAATTTTATAAGATGCGTCTTCTAACTGATAGAAGCTCGATGAAATAATCTCCGAAATTTCGGCATAGTTTTTTTCCAGTGACGAAATATCCTCCGTATGATTCATTGCTACGCCTACCCAATCCAGACCTTGATGTTCACCGTGCAGCGCATTGTACGCATCGTTTAGCGACGTATAGATCTTTTCAAAGTTGGAAATCTTCAAACGCTCTTCATTTAGTTCCTCGTCTTCATTGAGCTGCAAATTTGCGGCTTTGATTTCATCTAATTGAAATTGAATAAGATCGAGGCGATGTGCCATCTGCTGCTCATTTTCAGTTAATTGATCCAACTGCTTTTTTAGCGACGTATACCTCGAAAATACCTCTCGATACTCCGTCAAAGCCTCTTCTACTTTTTCTCCTCCATATTGATCAAGAAGAGTTAAGTGACGATCTTGATTCATTAAATCTTGGTGCTCGTGCTGTCCATGTATATCAATTAACGTCTGTCCGACTTCACGTAGGATAGCTAACGTGACGAGCTTCCCATTGATACGGCAAATACTTTTCCCATTTGTAGTGATATCTCGGCGAAGCACAATCATTCCATCTTCCACTTCCAAACCGACTTGTTTGGCTTTTTCGTGACTCGGATGCTGTTCTTCATCAAATAAGAAAAGCCCTTCAATTTCGGCTCTGTCTGTTCCATGGCGGACAAACTCCGAAGAGCCTCTTCCACCTACTAACAATGAAATGGCATCAATAATAATCGACTTTCCCGCTCCTGTTTCGCCTGTTAATACCGTTAAGCCTTTTTCAAATGAAACAGAAAGTTCATCAATAATCGCAAAGTTTTTAATGGATAATTCAGCTAACAACCTGCTTCACTCACCTTTATAACATTTCTAAGAATCGGTCTGATATAATTTGCGTATCTTCAGGAGTACGGCAAATAATCAAACATGTATCGTCTCCACAAATTGTTCCTAATATTTCATCCCAGTCCAAATGATCAATCAATGCGCCAATCGCATTTGCGTTTCCCGGCAATGTTTTCATCACCAGCATATGCCCGGCTGAATCAATTTTTACAAATGCGTCCATAAGAGAGCGCTTTAACTTTTGTAAGGGATTAAAACGCTGATCTGCAGGCAAGCTGTATTTGTATCGTCCGTCCATCAAAGGCACTTTGACTAAGTGCAGTTCTTTAATATCACGAGAGATTGTTGCCTGTGTTACATTAAAACCTTGGTTTTTTAAAATATCTACCAATTCATCCTGTGTTTCAATATCATTATTCGTGATAATGTCACGAATTTTAATATGTCTTTGCCCTTTATTCATGTTGGCACCTCACATTAATATGTAATCTTCTTTTTGTTTTGTTGTTTATAAGTCTTTCACTAATTAAGTATCATAATGTGTTCAACTTGATTATGCACCTTTTGTATAAAGAGTCATAATCAAATCGCCAATGCTAAGTTTTTGCTTAACATTGGCCATTATTACTTTTTCTCTTTTAACGTCTTATGTGCTTCTTCGACCACTTCACGCACAGTAAGCGGAGCTTGATTTTCACCAAGTTCACGCTCGCCTTTCCAGCTCAGATGAAGAAGAAATTCGATATTTCCATCTCCTCCTGTTATCGGTGAATACGACATGTTATATACATCGTATCCTTGACGAAGGGAGAAATCCACCATTCCTTGAAGGACTTCTTCATGCACTTTTGAGTCACGCACGATTCCTTTTTTCCCAACTTGCTCTCTTCCAGCCTCAAACTGTGGCTTAACAAGTGCAACAACATCGCTGTATGGAACAAGAAGTGTTTTTAACACAGGGAGAATGAGTCTTAAGGAAATAAACGATACATCAATAGAAGCGAATTCAGGCAAGCCTCTTGATAAATCAGCTGGTGTCACATAACGGAAATTTGTTCGTTCCATTACTTCTACTCGCTCATCTTGACGAAGCTTCCAAGCTAGCTGATTATAGCCTACGTCTAGCGCATAGGACATCTTCGCTCCATTTTGAAGCGCACAATCGGTAAAGCCTCCAGTAGAAGAACCAATATCAATCATGATTTTATCCGCTACATGGACATTAAATTCTTTAATCGCTTTTTCAAGCTTAAAGCCGCCTCTGCTGACGTAAGGCATCACTGCACCTTTAATTGTCAGCGGCGTATCGCGTTCAATTTTCTCTCCCGGCTTATCCAAACGGACTTCATTCGCATAAACAAGTCCTGCCATCACTGTACGCTTTGCTTTTTCTCTTGTTTCAATCAAACCTCGTTCTACTAATAATACATCTACTCGTTCTTTTTTTGTCACTTAACTTCAAGCCTCTTTTGTGTTGGTGTTACGAGTTTTTTAACTCGATTTATAATCTCTTCTTTGGTTAAGCCAATTTCTTCTAAAAGTTTTGTTACGCTGCCGTGCTCGATAAAGCGATCAGGAATACCCATACGTTCAACGCGAGTATTATAATAGCCGTGCTCTGATGCAAACTCTAACACCGCACTTCCAAAACCGCCTTGAAGTACCGCTTCTTCCACCGTAATCACAGGCTTATTCGTTTGGAAAATCTCGTGAAGCATTTTTTCATCCAGCGGTTTAATAAAACGAGCATTGACCACTTTGACGCTGATTCCTTGCTTCTCAAGTTCTGCTGCTGCATCCATCGCCATTGAAATCGTTGTACCAAACGTTAAAATGGTTGTATCCGAACCTTCTTTTAATACGTCCCATGTACCGATCGGAATGTTTTTCAGTTCTGAATCTAGTTCAACACCTAATCCGTTTCCTCTCGCATAGCGCATCGCAATCGGACCTTCTTCATAAGTCAAAGCAGTGTGAACCATGTGCTGACCTTCATTTTCGTCTTTTGGCATCATAATAACAAGGTTAGGCAAATGACGTAAAAACGCAATGTCAAATACACCTTGGTGCGTTTCACCATCAGCACCTACTAGTCCAGCTCGATCAATCCCAATAAATACATTTAGCTTCTGACGGCAAATATCATGAACCACTTGATCGTATGCACGCTGTAAAAACGTCGAATAAATAGCTAAAAAGGGCTTCATATTTTGAGTTGCAAGACCAGCGGCCATTGTTGTTGCATGCTGCTCTGCAATCCCAACATCAAACATGCGATGCGGAAACTCTTTTTGAAACGCTTCAAGTTTTGAACCTACAGGCATTGCTGGCGTTACTGCTACGATACGCTCATCTTCCCTAGCCATTTCCAATACCGTATCACTTACTAATTTACTCCAAGCAATCGGAACATTTTTGTCTTTAATAAAGTCACCGGACTCAATTTTGTAAGGGCCTGTACCATGCCACGCTCCGCTTTTATCGCTTTCCGCTGGCAAGTACCCTTTCCCTTTTTTCGTAATCACATGAATCAGTACCGGTCCTTTTGTTTTCTTTGCATATTGTAACGTTTCCAATAAATCGTCATAGCTATGGCCGTCAACCGGTCCTAAATACGTAAAGCCAAGATCTTCAAAGAACATGCCTGACACAACCATGTACTTTAGGCCATCTTTTACACGTTCTGCCGTTGCCGCGAGCTTACCGCCTACCGCAGGCACTTTTTTCAGTAGAACTTCAAGCTCATCTTTTACCCAGTTGTATTTGCCCGCCGTGCGCAAACGCCCCAGAATGCTGTGTACAGCCCCGACGTTAGGAGCGATAGACATTTCATTGTCATTTAAAATAACGGTCATATCCGTTTGCTCGTGCCCGATGTGGTTAAGCGCTTCAAGAGCCATACCACCTGTTAAAGCTCCGTCACCAATGATAGGAACAATGTGAGCTTTTGTTTTTTGCAAATCTCTTGCAGCAGCCATTCCCATTGCGGCTGAAAGAGATGTAGAACTATGTCCCGTTTCCCATACATCATGCTCACTTTCATCTCGCTTTGGAAAGCCGCATAATCCTTTATATTGACGGATTGTATCAAACTCTCCCGCTCGTCCTGTTAAAATTTTATGGACATACGACTGATGCCCGACGTCCCATAAAAATTTATCTTTTGGACTGTCGAACACTTTATGGAGTGCAAGCGTTAACTCAACAACCCCTAAATTTGGCCCTATATGACCACCAGTTGCAGAAAGCTTTGTAATTAAAAAACGACGAATCTCTTCACTTAGTTCTTCTAATTGTGTTACTGACATTTTCTTTAAAAACTCAGGATTTTTTATCGTTGTAAGATCCAAGGTGGATCACTCACTTTCGTACTTGTTATAAAGTTACCTTAATACATTGTCTATTGTTTTATACGTATAGTCAATTTTTAGTATTTCCTTATTACTTACAATACCTTTGATATTCTATCAGTAAACCAGTGATATTCAAAGGAAAATAGTGAAAAAATAGCCGCTAACACAAATGTGATAACGGCCACCAAGATATTGTATATGTCTTTCAAACCTATGCACTACGCTTTTATACAGTAGTAAAATCATTATAGCATAGCCCCTATTGGGACTCAATCTTATTTTACTGTATCACTCAAAAAACCTGACAGAAATCGTCATTAACTATCACGTTTTGCTATATATAAACAAATTTCTTCTAGTAATCCGTGCTTAATTTGAGCTTGACGTAACGAGAGAAGTGCTTGTTCAACATGATACTGTAACTTTTCTTTGGCCGCTTCCATACCTAATAAAGAAGGATATGTCGTTTTTTCATTTTCTGTATCACTGCCAATTGGCTTTCCTAACTTTTCTTCAGACCCTTCCACATCCAAGATATCATCTTGAATTTGAAACGCTAACCCTACATGCTTACTGAATTCTTCTAATAATTCTTGCTGTAGAGGCGTAGCTTTTGCAAGAATTGCTCCTGCTTTTACACAGAATCCTAGCAGCTTCCCCGTTTTATGAAGATGAATATATTCAAGCTCATCTAGCGTGAGCTGCTTTTTTTCACCTTCCATATCTGCAACCTGTCCGCTGATCATACCTTCTGTTCCGCTTGCTTTTACCAGTTCTGTAATGAGCTGAAGTTTCATATGTGATGTAATTTCAGGATGTACCGCTTCAGAAATGAGCTGAAAGCTATTTGTTAAAAGAGCATCTCCAGCTAATATAGCCGTTGCTTCGCCGTACACCTTGTGATTTGTCGGTTTACCTCTTCTTAAGTCGTCATCATCCATACTAGGTAAATCATCATGAATGAGCGAATATGTATGAATCATTTCCACTGCACAGGCTGTTTCTAGTCCGATGCTCTCGTCTTTTCCAAATGCATGTAGCGTTGCAAACAACAGCACTGGGCGAAGTCGCTTTCCTCCTGCCGTAAGCGAGTAAAGCATGGATTCCTTTAAGTTAACCGGAGCATGTAATGCCTTTACCACTTCAGGCAAGCGTGTTTCTACTCGATCTTTTGTAAAAGAAATATACTCTTTTAAATTCATTTCATTCACCATCACTCTTCCTCCTGTACCGAGAATGGCTCAAGCGTTCCGTCTTCACGTAAAATAGTTTCCATTTGCTTTTCAATATGCTGAAGACGATCGTGACAGAATTTTGAAAGAGTCATTCCTTCTTGGAATTGTTGAATTGCTTCTTCTAAAGGCACGTCGCCTTCTTCTAGCTTGTTTACGATGGTTTCTAACTGCTCCATCGCCTCTTCAAACGTATACTCTTTATTTGTCGCCATTTTTCATCGCTCCTCTATTTTCGAAACTTCACACTGCAACTGTCCATCGGTCAAACGAACGTTTACCACATCACCTTTGGATACTTGTTTGGTTGATTTAATTAACTCTTTTTCTTTATCGTATACTAAGCTGTAGCCTCTTTCCATTGTTTTTAATGGACTAAGCGTATGTAATTTTGACGTTGCCGTGGCAAATAAAAGCTGTTTTTGCTTTAGCAGCTGCTGCATCTCTTTTGTCAGCATTTTCGTCAGCTGCTGTTGACGGTCTGCCGCTTTCGTTAACTGATGCTCGGGGTGATTGCGCAACAAAGCGGCTGTTAGCTGCTCGTAGTTCGTCCGTTTATGCTCAATGTACCTTCTACCTTCACGATAAAAACGCTCCATCAGCTGATCTAACTGCTGCTCTTTTTGCTCGACCAACTTTTGAGGGTAACGAAAAGCATATGATTTCTGAGATCGTTCAAGCCTGCGGCTACTAGACTGAAGCATCTCTTTCATCGAACGAAGAAGACGGATATTTCGCTGAGTCAATCTTTCTGTAATTTCACTGATATGAGGTACGGCCAGCTCCGCAGCACCCGTTGGAGTAGGGGCTCGCAAATCTGCTACAAAGTCTGCAATTGTAAAATCGGTTTCATGTCCAACCGCTGAAATAACGGGAATAGTAGAAGTGAAAATTGCACGAGCTACGCTTTCTTCGTTAAACGCCCAAAGCTCTTCAATTGACCCGCCGCCGCGGCCGACAATTAATACGTCTGCTTCTTTACGACGGTTTGCTTCTTCAATTGCCTTGATGATAGACGGTGCCGCATTCACTCCTTGAACAAGAGCGGGCATAACAATAATGTTCGCGTTATATCTGCGCTTTAATGTCGTAATAATATCACGTACGGCGGCTCCAGTAGGAGATGTAATCACACCTATTGTTGTTGGATACTTCGGAAGTTTTCGTTTTCTAGCATGATCAAACAAGCCTTCTTTTTCCAGCTTTTTTTTCAGCTGTTCGTAGGCCAAGTATAAGTTTCCAACGCCGTCAGGCTGCATTTCTTTTACGTACATTTGATAATTTCCGCTTGGTTCATAAACCGAAATTTCAGCTCGAATCAGTACATTCATTCCTTCTTCAGGCTGAAAATTAAGCTGACGGTTATGCCCAGCAAACATAACGGCTGCGATACGAGCATTTTGATCTTTTAAGGTGAAATACATATGTCCTCGACTATGACGTTTAAAGTTAGAAATTTCTCCTTTAATCCATACATCTTGCATGTGAGGGTCTACGTCAAACTTGCGCTTGATGTATCGTGTAAGAGCCGTAACGGTTAGATAACGCACTTCACTCATCATTTTGCCTCCTTTGCAGTCACCCTCTCCCCTTTATATAAAGGAGAGAAGCATTTTAGTCACTTGATTTGGCAAGATGAACGTTTATTTAGATAAAGTTGTTAACACTTTAGACAATACGCCGTTGATAAACTTGCTTGATTGATCATCGCCAAATGTTTTTGCTAATTCAATCGCTTCATTTAACGTAACGCTCGTAGGAATTTCTTCTTCATACTTCATTTCGTATACGGCAATACGCAGGATTACGCGGTCTACAGTAGCTACGCGGTCTAACGTCCATTTTTCTAAATGATTGCGTAAAAGTTCATCAATTTCTTGCTGATGCTCAACTACACCTAGCACAAGACTTTCTAAAAATTGATCAGACTTTTCGTTTTGTACAACATTTCCGATTGCCTCCATTGGCTCGGTTTGCCCTAAATCATGCTGAAATAGTGCTTGTAATGCTTTTTGGCGTGCTGTATGTCTTTTCATTATTTTTGCTCCTTTATTTATCTTCTTCAACTAGTATACCTAGATAATAGCATAGTTTATGAAACGATACTTGATTGTTCTTATACGAAGTTTGTAGAACACGAAAAAGACCGTCTTTATGACGAGACAGTCTTTTTCACTTTACCATAGCTTGTGTTGAAAAGGAACAAGTAATCATACGTTATTCCATTTTAGCAACAGCCGTTAGGTAAACGTTTGTTTTATTCAACTTCTTCAATATCAGTTTTTTGCGTATCAAACTGAATCCCTACGATATGAATGTTTACTTCATCGAGATCAATAGCTGTCATATTTTTAAGGGCTTGACGAATGTTATCTTGTACTTGCTGCGCTACGTTTGGAATAGACACACCAAACTTCATCATACAAAACACGTCTACTTTTATCCCGTTTTCTGTTAAGTCCACTTTTACACCTTTACCGTGGTTTTTCTTTCCTAGTTTCTCCACAACGCCAGCTGCAAAATTTCCTCTCATTGCAGAAACGCCTTCTACTTCAGAAGCAGCAATACCCGCAATGACTTCAATAACCTCAGGAGCAATTTCTACTTTGCCAAGAGAATTTGGGTGTTCTTCCATTTCTAATACATGATTTTCATTCATGTACAGCACCTCCTATAGTTTATATTATACTAAGAATTCATTACGTCATATAGCTCAAGAAACTTCGTGTTGAATTCACCGCTAACAAATTTTTCATGATTTAATAGCTTTTGGTGAAAAGGAATAGTGGTCGCAACGCCATCGATAACAAATTCATCTAACGCGCGCTTCATTCGTTCAATAGCTTCCTCACGAGTTGGCGCATGAACAATCAATTTAGCCACCATTGAATCATAGTAAGGTGGGATTGCATAGCCCGGATATGCAGCAGAGTCTACGCGCACTCCGTAGCCACCTGGCGGCAAGTACATTTGAATCGTACCTGGTGATGGCATAAAGTTTTTCTCTGGGTTTTCTGCGTTGATTCGGCACTCAATTGCCCATCCGTTAAACGTCACTTCTTCTTGCGTAAACGGTAAAGTTTCACCATTTGCCACGTTGATTTGTTCTTTAATTAAGTCAACTCCTGTCACCATCTCTGTAACAGGATGTTCTACTTGGATACGCGTATTCATTTCCATGAAGTAAAATTTGTTTTCACGATAATCATAAATGAATTCCACGGTTCCGGCTCCTGTGTAATTAACGGCTTGAGCGGCTTTAACAGCAGCGTCGCCCATTAATTCACGCGTTTTTTCGTCCAACGCTGGAGAAGGCGTTTCTTCAATTAATTTTTGAAGACGGCGTTGAATCGAGCAATCACGCTCTCCTAAATGTACAGTATTTCCATGAGAATCAGCCAACACTTGGATCTCAACGTGACGGAAATCCTCAATGAACTTTTCAATGTACACACCAGGGTTACCGAAAGCTGTAGCAGCTTCTTGCTGCGTAATTGTAATACCTTTAATAAGCTCTTGTTCATTTTTCGCAACGCGGATTCCTTTTCCTCCGCCTCCTGCCGTTGCTTTAATAATAACAGGATAGCCAATATCATTAGCGATTGACATACCGTCTTCCACTGACTCTACAATTCCAGTGGAACCAGGAACAATTGGAACACCCGCTTCACGCATCGTTTCTCTCGCTACGTCTTTTGTTCCCATTTTGTTAATGGCTTCAGGACTTGGTCCTACAAATGTAACGTTACACTCTCTGCATAGCTCTGCAAAATCAGCGTTTTCAGCTAAAAAGCCGTATCCAGGGTGAATAGCGTCACAGCCCGTTAGCATCGCAACACTCATAATGTTTGTAAAGTTTAAATAGCTGTCTTTAGATGACGTTGGTCCAATACAATACGCTTCGTCTGCTAATTGTACATGCAAAGAATCGCGATCAGCTTGAGAATGAACAGCTACTGATTCTACACCTAACTCTTTACACGCTCGAATAATTCGAACCGCAATTTCTCCTCGATTCGCAATTAATAGCTTTTTAATCATATTTACCGCTCCTTATTCAGGCTTTACTAAGAAAAGAGGTTGACCGTATTCTACAAGTTGTCCATTTTCAACTAATACGTCAACGATTTCACCTTTAACTTCTGCTTCGATTTCATTAAATAATTTCATTGCTTCTACGATACATACAACCGAATCTTTTTGTACTTTATCTCCAGGCGTTACGTATACATCTGTTTCTGGCGATGATGACGCATAGAATGTCCCTACCATCGGAGATGTAATTTTATGTAAGCTTTCATCAACCGCTGGGGCCGCTTGTTCTTCTTTTGGCTGTGCAGACTGTGCTGCCGGGGCTGGCGCTGGAGCCGCTGCTGCCTGCGGTGCAGGTGCTGCTGCTTGTTCAGGTGCCGAAACCACTACTTGCTGCGCTTGTTTGGAAACAATTGCGTCTTTTTTCTTCATCTTGATTTTGGAGCCTTCGTGCTCATAGGTGAACTCCTCGATTGATGATTGATCAACTAGTTTAATGATCTCACGGATCTCTTGAATTTTTAACATATTGAACACTCCTACCTCATGAAAATAGAATTCTCTACAATGTTAATAATACGATAAATGGCTACAGCCATTCAATTCGTTTGGCAAACATTAAAAAGAAGTTCCACTTACTCTATAATAACTTTTTAGCGTTATTGTTTTATAAATGGAAACATAGCTTTACAGATGACAATACTTATGAAAACATTTGTCACCTAGTACTAATATAAGATTATGAAACCTATTATAACCGAAGTAAAAAAAGAAAGCCATGTTAAAATTTTTCCCGTCTCGCTTAGATTTTAGTCATTTCATAAAAAAAGAAGTGTAAACAACCCCAATTTGCGGCTGTTTTACACTTCTTTTATTCCCTTTATTTAGTTGGCTGAAACTCTACCGCTACTTCTTTTGGACCCATTTCTTTTTTGACTAGCTGAATGATTTGATTGGCTTTTGTTTTTGAGTGTTTTTCTGTCTTAACGGTAATTTGCACTTGTTTTCCATCTGCTCTTACTAGCGCGTCGCTGTATCCTTTTGCTTTAATTAATGTTTCCAGCGTTGCTTCTTTTTCCCCGAGCTTTGATAATTCATCGATTTTATCCATCGCTTTGCTTACTTCTGCAGGCGTTACATTTTTTGATGCCGCTACTTCCTGATACTCTTCTTTCAGCTGACTTCTTTCATCATTTAATTCCAAGCGGAGCGCCGTAAATAGCTCGTCGCTATCTGTGCTTGATACAACCGCTGATTCTTTTGCATTTTTAGCCGTTTCCTTTTTTACATCTTCTGCTGAGCCTTCGGTTTTTGAATCTTCTTTTGTTCCTGATTTCTCATCTGCCTGTTGTTTTGTATCTTCTGCAGGAGCCTTGTCATCAGCCTGTTTTTCGCTTTGTTTTTCATTGTCTACTAGCGCAACATTACTCTGAGGATTTTCTGGCGTTGTCATATAGTACACCGATAACACAACAACTAAACTTAACATTGTTAATAACCAAACCGTTTGCTTTTTTAATAACATATTCATTTCCCCCTCATCCTTTTTTCGCTAATACTGCTACTCTATGACTTGGTATATCGAGCGCTCTTGTCACGGCTTCAATAATAGATTTCTTTACCTCGATATTATCAGCTCCTTTAGCGACAACTAACACACCTCTGACTTTTGGCTTTTCGGTTTTGACTACAACAGGCTTTTCTTGTTCTCCACTTCTTACAATGACCAGCTGTTCATCTGTTGAGGAATCTTCAACTTTACGAGTCCCTCCTTCACGGTCCGTCTCGTTGGTCGTTTGCGATTTTGTCACGCTGTTTTTTTCATATATTTTGGATTCTGTTGCATCTAGGTTCACAATTACTTTTACCTTACTTACGCCTCTAACTTGATCTAAAATATCTTTCAATTCTTCCTCATACCGCTCTTCATAACCTGTCATCGTTGTTGTCTTTTTGGAGCTAAAAGCGGGAACATCCTGTGATACGGGTGGTGCGCTGGTTTCTTTGCTTGCACTCTTTAATAATCCGCCTGAATTCATAGATGTTGTGAGTGAGTTGCTAAATACCATAAAGATAACGCCTGCAGCTAGTAAAATACCTATATACATTAACTTTGAAGGTTTCTTCGTAGTTGATGACTGTTTAAGTGAAAAGAACCGCTGAAAAAATGATGGGTCACCTTTTTCTGGCTTTTGACTCATTTCGTGTCTCCCTCCTCCATATTCACAACAACTTGGCCTTGTTTTACATCCCATTTTGCTGCTAAATAGTTGGATAATTTCTTGGATTCTGTTGGTTTGTTTGTTTCGATCGGTGTGGAGGTATCAATAGAAATAACTTTCACAGCTGAAACAACCTCGGAATCACCCGATGCTTTTTTACTTACGGCAACTGAAATGGATTTAATATTATCAGCGGTAGGTTCGTCGTTCGGCTTTTTTGTTTCAATGTGAATTCGATCAATTGCTACACCATACTGATCCATCAACTCCTCTTTTACATCTGCCTCCATTTGGACAGCCATTTGTTCTAAAATATATGCACGTTGTGAAGCTTGTATTTCTTTTTTCTGATTTTCTATTGAATTTTCTACCTGTTGATCGGATCGAATAGATGATAAGCTAAGTGATTTCAGCATTTGATTAACATCCACTTTAAAAATTTGAAAAACGGGTGTAATAATAATCAGCATCAAAAGAAGTCCAACCACCAGCTTCGTATACTTTTGAAAACTAGAATTGGGCAACAGTAAATTAATAATGGTAGCTAATAAGATAAAAAGAACGATATTCGTAATCCACGTCGTTAAGGCCTGCAATTTCTTCACCTCACCATCATTGTGACGTTGCTCGCTGTAATGATGACCGTTAAACATAAGAAAAACATAAGCGAGACAACAGCAAGCGCCGCAAAAATATAGATGACGCTTTTGCTGATAATGCTCAAGCAGGAAATAACCGGTCCTCCTCCAATGGGTTGAAGAAGAGCTGCTGCTAGCTTATAGATAAAAGCGAGCGTTAACACTTTAATAGCCGGAAATGCGACGATTAACAGTAAGACTGCTACTCCAGCAATCCCTACTGAATTCTTTAATAGAAGCGAGGCACTGATGACTGTATCAGCCGCATCTGTGAACACACGCCCTACAACAGGTATAAAGTTCCCTGTGACGAACTTTGCCGTTCGAATCGTAATACCGTCAGCAACAGCTGATGTGGCACCTTGGACGGATAGCACACCTAAAAAAACAGTTAGGAATATTCCAAGCACGCCAATGCTTATATTTCTCAACAGCTGAGCAAGCTGTGTAACCTTATGCTCATCTGAAATCGTACTCACAATGCTAAGCAGTGCTGAAAGAAAAAGCAGCGGCATCACTACGTATTGAATAAGCAAACCGCTGGTGTTCATTAAAAACAAAATCATCGGATGAAAAAAGGCTGCCGATACAACTCCTCCTGATGATGCCATTAAGGCAAGCAGCAGCGGCACCAGAGCTAAAATGAATTTAGTCATGGTCTCGATCGCTCCTGTTGCATAAGAAATAGCAATTTGAAAACTATTAAGAGCAATGATGATCAAAACCATATATACAAGCGCATACGCTACTTTACTTACGGTTTGCTGATTAAACGCACTTTGGAGCGTTTGCAAAAACACGCTAAAAACCGTTAGCATAATGAGTGTACCGAGGAGCTTTCCATTCGCTAATACTTCGTGAAATAAAAACTTTACAAGACCTCCTAGCCATTCTTTAAGAGAGAACTCTTTTTCTCCTTTTAAAAAATCGACTAAACTTCCCTTCTGACTCTCGGGTAAAAAGCCGCCGTATTGGGTAATAATATCGTCCCAAAACTGTTTGACTTCATCGATACCGAGCTTATCAATTTGTTCATTGACAAGTTCTTGCTGCTTCGGGGGTTCGGAAGCTTGTACATTTTCTGGAAAGAAAAAAAAGAGGAACAAAAGAAGAGCGAGTATATTCACTTTAAACGTCCACCGCTTCATTTCGTCACCTCATATTAAGTAAAATTAATTGGGCAGCATTGAAATAATCGTTTCAATAATGACCGTCAAAATAGGAATTGCCATGGAGAGAATCAGCACTTTTCCACCTAATTCAATTTTAGAAGCAATGGCACCTTGTCCTGCATCTTTCGTAATTTGAGCACCAAATTCGGCGATATAGGCAATACCAATGATTTTCAAAATGGTTTCCACATAAATCATGTTAACGTGAGCATTGATCGACAGCCGCTCGACCATCTTAATAATCTCGTAGATTTGATCAATTAAAAAAAGAAAGATCACGGATCCCACGAATACGACAAGTAAAAAAGCAATAGGTGATTTATGTTCTTTTAAAATGAGTGCCAAAAATGTCGCTACTAATCCTAAGCCCACAATTTGAAGCATTTCAATGGCAAATCACCCCTCTACCCTTGAAATAAAAAAACCGATTTGATTTTTTGAAATAAGTCCTCCACAATCGAAGCAACCATAAATAAAATATAAATAAAACCGATGAGGGTAACCCAATTCGCGTAATCTTTTTTTCCCATCTGTTCGAGTACGGTGACTAAAAAAGCTACGACGATACCAATCCCAGCAATCTGAAAAATGGTGTTCATATCAATTCCCACATTCAATCCTCCTCCATCGCTACATCAATAGGATGACCAGTAGCAATCCAGATAGAAAGCCTAAACTTTTAACCATTTTTTCATAGCGATTCTGCTTATCAACTGCATCTTGTTCTTCGCGTTCGAGATGGTTCAGCGTCAGCAAAATATGCTTTTGCTGCGAATAACGATCATGCTGACCAAGCGTTTCACCAAATTGTTTTAAGATTTCCAGTTCTCCTGTTTTAAGTGCGGTTTGTTTCCAAAATTGGTCCAACGTCTTTTCCCAAGCTTCCTTGACACTTTCAGTACCTTCTTTTAATTTCATTGAAAACTCACTAAATAAAGAAGCTAAAGGGTTAGGAAGCTGTAGAGATAACAAATGAGCAACTTCTTGAAGAGGCCGGTTGCTATACATAATTTCCGCTTCTAACGACCGAAGAGCCGTTTTTAATTGCCTGAGCTGCCTAGGTCTTTCGCTAAGCTGCTTTGCAAACTCAAATCCTGTGTAAGTGGAAGCAAATAAGATAAAGATGGCACCAAACAGTTTCATACACCATCACCCTTTACTATTTTCAATAAGCGACTTTTCAGCGGTCAATTTCATGGAGTTATAATGCTCATCATAGATAGCCTGAAGTGTTCCAGGACCTCGGCTGTTCGATAGCACAACATACTTTTTAAATACGTGAAGTTTCATTAAAGCTTGCAAAGTGGGACGCTTCATTAAATCGTCAATGTCATACCCATGAACAGTCATAATGACACGAACACCAGCATTAACGGCTTCAAGTACGGCCTTACAATCTTCTTCACTTCCAACTTCATCCACGATCAGTACATCGGGACTCATGGAGCGAATCATCATCATCATGCCTTCAGCTTTCGGACAGCTATCTAATAAATCCATTCTAGATCCGAATGTATGCTGAGGAACCCCTTTAACAGCCCCAGCAATTTCTGATCGTTCATCTACAATCCCTACTTTAAACGGAGGAATCTTAGAGCGCTCTATGCCAGTGCTTATTACTCTGGCTAAATCACGAATCATGGTTGTTTTTCCTGTTTGAGGAGGTCCTATAATGACCGTACTTTGCCAATAGCGATTGTATAAAAAAGGAATAAGCTGATTCGAAATGCCAATCTTTTGTTTAGCAATCCGGATATTAAAGGATGATACATCACGAATCACACGAACCTGTCCATTTTCCGTTACAACTTTTCCCGCTAGTCCAACCCGGTGTCCGCCTTCAATGGTGACATATCCTTTTTTTAATTCTTCTTCAATCATATAAATCGAAAACTGGCTTAGTTTATTTAAGATAAATAAAGCATCTTCTGCACTTGGAAGATACGATTCGAAATAAGGCTGATTGTTGATTGTAAATTCGACAGGTCTTCCTATGCGCACTCGAATTTCTTCTAGCACATGAGAATGGTTTGTGACATAAAATTCAACAGTCTTTTTTAAATTAGGCGGAAAAATTGCAAGTATTTCGTTTAACATATTCATCCCCTCATATTTGAACTCACTTCAATGTATTATGAGCTTGACCATTTTATGCCTACCTTTTATTTAAAAACACCGATTAAAATGAAGAGCACTCCTATTACAATCATGATTAATTTTCCAAAAGATAATTGATCTGCTACGGACACTAAACCAATGGTGAAAGAACTCACCATTACAATCGGACCAACAAGCGCTAGCATTCCATTAATCATTAACGCTTTTTTCACATCATTGTTTGTGACAATTAAAATAGCGGCAATAAACTCAATAAATGAAGAAATAAATCGAAGGCACGCCATCGTTAATACCGTACCGTTTAAATGATCCAACCACTGCTTCATAAGCCCCTCCTATATCTCTGCGTTGTTTAGTACAACCTATGCAAAATAAGGAAGGGTTAGCACAAAAAAACACACAAAAAAGGCAGAGAATCATTCTCTGCCTTTTTCGTGTGTTTGCAGCTTGCTTACACGACCGAATTACGCGCGTGATACGTAGCTGCTGTCTGTTGTGTTAATAATTAATACGTCGCCTTCATTTACGAAGAAAGGAACGTTTACTGTTAAACCAGTTTCAACAGTTGCCGGTTTTGTACCGCCAGAAGCTGTGTCACCTTTAATACCAGGTTCAGTTTCTGTTACTTTAAGCTCAACTGTGTTTGGAAGTTCAACACCTAATGTCTCACCTTGGTACATCATAATTGCTACTTCCATATTTTCTTTTAAGAATTTTAGTTCATATTCAATTGTACTTGCCGGAAGCTCTAATTGCTCATAAGACTGGTTGTCCATGAATACGTGCTGATCGCCGCTTGCGTATAGATATTGCATTTTACGATTATCAATTTGAGCTTTTCCTACCTTTTCACCTGCACGGAACGTTTTTTCTTGCACAGCTCCTGTACGAAGGTTACGTAGTTTTGAGCGAACGAATGCAGCGCCTTTACCAGGCTTTACGTGTTGGAAATCCATTACACGCCAAATACCCCCGTCTACTTCTACTGTCAAACCTGTACGAAAATCATTTACTGAAATCATGAAGAAATCCTCCTACATTTTATAAAATAATGAACTCTTTTGATGAGTGCGATAATGCCTCATTACCTTCTGCTGTGACGACCGTATCATCTTCAATACGAACGCCCCCTAAGTCTGGTATGTAAATACCTGGTTCAACGGTTACAATCATACCTGGCTGCAGTACATCTGTAGATTTCACAGAAAGCGATGGGCCTTCGTGTACTTCTAACCCTACGCCGTGACCGGTCGAATGTCCAAAATACTGGCCGTATCCGTGTTCTGTAATATAATCACGCGTTAGCGCATCTGCTTCTTTACCCGTCATACCTGCTTTGATACCGTTCATTCCGTTAAGCTCTGCTTGCAGTACGACATTATAAATTTCTTTTAGCTTATCACTTACTTCACCGACGGCAAATGTTCGTGTGATATCTGAACAGTAACCATTATAGTATGCGCCAAAATCAAGCGTTACAAGTTCGCCTTTTTCAATTACTTTGTCAGAAGCAACACCATGCGGTAAAGCCCCGCGATGCCCTGAAGCAACAATTGTATCAAAAGATGAAGATGTTGCGCCTTGTTTTCTCATAAAGAACTCCAGTTCATTCGATACTTGAAGCTCTGTTAAACCAGGACGAACAAAGGTTAAAATATGTTCATATGCTGCATCTGCTATTTTTGCAGCTTCCTTTAATATCTTAATCTCTGAGTCACTCTTTATCAAGCGTAAGTTTTCGATTGCGTGCGAGATTGGAACAAGTTCCGCTCCGATATGCTTATCAAATAATTGATGCTGTCCATATGTAACATAATTCTGTTCAAAACCAAGCTTTTTAATTCCAAATTGTTTCACTACATTCGCTACTTCTTCTACAATAGGACCCTTGTGCTGAACGATATCAAAACCTTCTGTTTGACTAGTTGCTTGTTCAACATAACGAAAATCTGTTACAAATGCCGCTTTGTCTTCAGAAATGATAACGACACCAGCAGATCCTGTAAAATTGGTCATATAGCGTCTGTTATATTCACTTGTAACGACAACACCGTCTACATTCAACTTTGAAAACTGTTCGCGTAGTTTTTCGATTTTCATTTTATTTCCCCCTTAATTGTAAAAGTGCCTGCAGAGCAAGCTCGTATCCGTATAAACCTAACCCGACAATTTGACCATGCGTAACAGGTGCCGTCACCGAATGGTGGCGAAACTCTTCACGCTTATGTACGTTCGAAATATGCACTTCAATAACAGGAACAGATATACTGGCAATCGCATCTCGAATGGCATAACTGTAGTGAGTAAAAGCACCAGGATTGATCATAATCCCATCAAACTTCTCATCCGCTTCGTGAATCCAGTCGATAATTACACCTTCGTGATTAGACTGTACGCACTCAACTTCTACCCCATGGTCTCTGCCTGCTCGCTGAAGCTTCTCTTCAAGATTTTGAAGATTATCTGTCCCATATACCGCTGGTTCGCGTACGCCTAAACGGTTTAAATTAGGACCGTTTATTACTAAAATCTTATTCATCTTATTTCAACACTCTCCCCTACTACGAACCCTTTATGCAGCTCACTTGTGTGAATTTACACTTTATTTTTCTTTTTAAATCATTATATAGAATATATTAGCATACGTTGGAACATTCACACTACTTATTCGCCGTTTGAAAATCTGTAGATTCATCTTTTGTTTGAAGCTCTGCCGCTTCAAAAGAAATGGAATATCCGATGAATACACCATATAAAATATAAATACAGAGGGATGAAATAATTGTGTTAGCTGGAAGCTCTCCAATTGTTTTCAAGTTAGGAAAGAGCGGATTCAAAACAACGAATACGATTGCCCACCATAATAAGCCGTAAGCAAAACCTATCCAAATTGTTTTAAACTTCTTTAATAGGACGTAGTATAACAACCCGACAACAATAGATAATACCCCTATGAGAAAAATACTGACGATAACACCTATTCCTTTATCCTTCCAATCACCTAATGCCCATGGATCTAAAAGCATATTTGGATTGATAACACTAAAGCTAAACAGATAATTTAAATAGCCAATAAAGCTCCAGAAAACCCCTCCAAAAAAGGAAATAAAGATGGCTTTAAATAAAAAAGATATTTCCTGTTTATGCGTAGGTTGGTTATCCTGTTTTTTTTCATGCTGTTCTTTAGGTTCTGACATATTAATCACCTCTTGATGTAGTATGAACTTTTTTCTCATTTCCTACCGACTCATTTCTAAGTTTTTACGTTTATTACTCTTCCTATACGCAAGAAGGGCGCCTGATATCGCAGAGACATTTTAAAACTACTTCGCACAGAGTTTCATAAACAAATTTTATAAATGAAAGGAAAAAAATTCATATGAAGGGTGTGGAGATGAAAAATATTGGCTAAACTAGATAACATGCATCCGCCTAGAGGTTTATTTGATTTTGCTGTAGAATATAAAATACTAAGAAGTCTAGTCTAGTTAAGTTAGGTTGGTGCCTGAAATGTCTAAATTACAAAAACCTGCGTATGGTGGTCAAGCCGTTATAGAAGGTGTCATGTTCGGTGGCAAACGTATGATGGTGACGGCTATTCGCCGCAAAGATCAATCTATTGATTATTTTCATTCAAAAAGAAAATCAAATTCCGTACTCACTGCTTTAAAAAAAATTCCTTTTTTACGAGGAATTGCTGCTATTGTTGAAGCCAGTGCAAACGGTACGCAGCACTTGAACTTTTCCTCTGAACGCTATGACGTGAATCCAGAAGATGATGCTCAAGTAGCAGCAGAACAACAAAAAGAGAAAAAAGAATCAAAACTATCTTTAATATTTGGCGTTGCAACTATTGGTGTAATATCCTTTCTTTTCGGGAAAGTACTATTTACATTGATTCCTGTGTTTTTAGCACAATTGACACGTCCTGTTTTCACTTCAAGTGTAGCTCAAGTTTTTATTGAAGGAGTATTTAAACTATTATTGCTCCTTGGCTATATTTATGTGATTTCACAAACGCCACTTATTAAACGGGTGTTTCAATATCATGGAGCAGAACACAAGGTCATTAATGCATATGAAAACAATGCTGAACTTACGGTAGAAGCCGTTCAAGCACAATCTCGACTTCATTATCGCTGCGGAAGTAGCTTTATCCTCTTTACCGTAGTTGTAGGAATGTTTGTCTACCTACTAGTTCCAACGGATCCTCTTTGGTTACGAATTGTGGATCGCCTTGCATTAATTCCAGTTGTCCTTGGTTTATCATTTGAAGTGTTACAGTTAACCAATAAAGTTCGTCATGTCCCTCTTCTTCGCTTTTTAGGTTATCCCGGTTTATGGCTTCAGCTTTTAACAACCAAAGAACCAAAAGATGATCAAGTTGAAGTTGCGATTGCTTCATTTAAAGAACTTTTACGCGTTGAAAATGAACTTTCTTCTACCACTGACGAACAAGTTGTCTAATCCACACCGTTTTGCTTTCTTTTTTTACTATTTTAGGAGGTGAACAAAATGAGACGTCCATTCGTGAAACCACTTGTATATGGTCTAATCGGGTTAGGAGTCATTGGCTTTGCATTTACGTTGATTACAGATCCAGCTGTTTTATTACGTCAAGCAGGTTATATTTTTCTGTTTATCATTTTGTTTTACTTAGTTTATCGGTTTATTCTCCGCCCTTCTCAGACAAAAGGTCAAGATAGAGGCTATGTGCGCGCAGTAAAGCAATCGAAACTGCGTCAAAAAGAAAAAGAGCGAGGAAGCAACAAAGTTGATATGCATACGTACCGAAGCTCAAATAAGCGCCCGGTATCCAAATCAACGAAACCGCTAAAGAAAAAGAAAAACAACTCACACTTGACCGTCATCGAAGGTAAAAAAGGAAAAAAGAAAAATAGAGCATTCTTTTAAAAAAACAAGGAGAAAAGCCTCCTTGTTTTTTTAATAGCACCATTTTTTCAAAAATGCCCTTGTACGCTTTTTGCCAAACGCAATCAGCTCTTCCTTCCGTTCTTCTGTGAGGGTAAATTCTGTCGCAAAAACTTGATTAACAGGTAAAAAGATAATATTTTTTTCGTGACGTTTTGAAATATGTCTTGCATCGTGCGCATCTTTCATCGTCTCAAAAAGCGCACTGAATAAACCAACGGCATTTTTAATTTTATTCCGTTCTCTCTCTTCGTCCTTCGGACTCAGCTTCACACCAATTACCGGTCGTTTCTTCAAACTTTTATCATCATCAAATAAAAAAATTGGAAAGTTGCTTAACACTCCCCCGTCGACTATTAAACTGCTTGGAGTAGATTTTAATTTAACCGGCTCAAAAAAATATGGAATGCTGCAGCTCATCCGAACGGCTCTTGCTACAGAAAAACGATTCGGATCAATGTGATATTTAGGCAAATCATCTGGAAGAACAAGCATCGTACTGTTGGTCAAATCTGACGCAATAATACGCAGCGACTGATCAGGCAAATCAGCAAATGTACGAATTCCTCTGCTCCGCAACTTCTCAGCAATCCACTTTTCAAGCCTTTCTCCTTTATATAATCCCATTTTCCAATATAAAAACAGCCATTTTGTCAAGCTCGATGGTAAAAAGGACATTCTTTGATCTAGGAAAGAAGATAACTCAATTTCATTCATCATTTCAACGATTTCTTCACTTGTATAACCAGCTGCTACAAATGCACAAATAATGGAACCCGCACTCGTTCCCGCTAACCGGCGAAAAATAAAGCCTTTTTCTTCTAGAGCTTGTAACGCACCAATCAGTGCAAGCCCTTTAATACCGCCACCTGAAAATACTCCGTCGACGTACACAGCCTCTCCTCCAAACTACCTACTCTACATTTGTAGTCGACTCAGCAACAAGTTATGATAAAAAGAAAAAAAGCAGTGACGCTATTGGCCGCTGCTTTTTCCTTATAATTTTTGCTCTTCTTCATTTCGTTTCTGTACATTGCGAAGATCTTGAATACGGTTATGATTTTCTTCAAAGTATTGAACCAAGTCCCCAATTCGATCAATGGAATTCCAGCTTAAATGATGTTCAATTCCTTCTACGTCATCATAAATATTCTTCTCATCCACGCCAATGATTCGCAATAGCTGCTCTAAGAGCTCGTGGCGATAAACAAGACGTTTTCCAATCTTCTGTCCCTTAGCTGTTAAAACAAGGCCTCGATATTTTTCATAAATTAAGTACTCATCTTTGTCTAGTTTTTGAACCATCTTTGTTACAGATGAGGGGTGAACCGCCAATGCATCAGCAATATCAGACACTCGAGCGTATCCTTTATCTTCAATTAGCATATATATTTGTTCAATATAATCTTCCATACTCGGTGTAGGCATGAAATCTCCCCCAATTAATATTATGTATTGCTAATAATAAGTCATAAATGTCTGTTTCTTATAGTGATATCGTGTTCATGTTTGATAATCTATGTGAAAAAAACGTGTAAATAAAGCGATGTCATAAGATAAAACTGGATAAAAGACATTCAATTAAAATCATACTACAATGCTTATTCAAATACAAGAACCGTTCTCTCCCGCTTCTTATTTATGCCCCATTTTCATACATAATAAAAGCCGACTCACTTGAGTCAGCTTTTACTAGTCAATCATGATTAAAAATTAAAGGCCGCATTTCAGCTGTGCACCACAGTTTGTACATGTGTTGCATCCGCCCATTTCCTCTACCGTTCCTTGACGGCAAACCGGACACGTATTACCTACTTCAGAACCGATTGTTACATCAGTTGAACGAATTTCATTAATTGTATCAACTAACACAACGTGTGGTTTTGTTTCTTCTTTTGGCGCTTCAATTTCTTCATCAAACGTATTTTCTTCTGCTTTTAGCGTTAAGACTTGTGCATCACGGCTTCCGTCTACGTACACCGTACCGCCTTTTGCTCCGCCTTTATACAGACGCTCGTACACTTTTTGAACTTGCTCTACCGTGTAACCACGAGGAGCGTTTACTGTTTTACTAATTGAGCTATCAATCCAGCGCTGAATCACACATTGCACGTCCGCGTGAGCTTGTGGTGCAAGTTCCATAGCTGAAATGAACCATTCAGGAAGATTGTTTGGATCTGCTTCTGGATGCTGATCTAAATACTCTTGAACGATATCAGCTTTCACTTCAATAAACTTACCTAAACGACCGCTTCGGAAGTATGAGAATGAGAAATAAGGTTCAAGACCCGTTGATACTCCAACCATCGTTCCAGTACTGCCTGTTGGCGCTACTGTTAATAAATGAGAGTTTCGAATACCGTGCTCTTTAATGTTTTCACGAATATCTTCAGGCATTTTTTTCATGAAGCCTGTATTTGTGAATGCTTCACGTAAAGAAGCCGTTTCAGCATCTGTTTCGCCCACTAAGAACGGGAAGCTTCCTTTTTCTTTTCCAAGCTCTACAGACGCGCGGTAAGCCGTCGTGGCAATTGTTTCAAACACTTTATCTACTAACTCATTGCCTTTGTCAGAGCCGTATTCTGTTTCACAATAAATAAGAAGATCGTGAAGACCCATTACACCAAGACCAACGCGGCGTTCGCCAAGCGCTTGCTTTTGGTTTTCTTCTAAGAAATAAGGAGTTGCATCAATAACGTTATCTTGCATTCTAACGCCCGTTTCAACCGTTTGACGTAGCTTTTCAAAGTTAACTGTTTTTGTTTCTTTATCTGCCATTTGCGCTAAGTTAACAGCAGCTAAGTTACAAACAGAGAATGGTGCAAGTGGTTGTTCCAAATTTGTTATCGTAAAGGCTTTTTATCCTCTACCTCTTACGCTTCATATTTACGTAAGTTCAGCATACGTTTTCGTTACAATTATTCAGCCATTTCTCTCAAGTACTTTTTCAAAGCTTTAAAATTGTAACGTTGCGGCCTCGTGGAAGCATTATAGTCTGTTATACAGGATCAGCTTCTATGCGTTGCCCCTGACTAAACCTTTACGTTTAGCCTTCGGTTCAGATTCCCATCTCAGGGTTCCTGCTTTATTCCGCAATGTTTTACATGAGGCAAACTATTCACCACATGGATTCGTTGCAACAACGTGCTGACCATATGCTTGAGCATTTGTCATGTCATTGGCATTGTCGAAGAAGAAAATGCCTGGTTCAGCTGAGTACGTTGCACAAATATTAATTAAGTTCCATAGCTCTTTTGCACGGATAGTACGGTACGTACGAACTTTGTTTCCTTGTTTTGCCCACTCGCGCACGTCGCCTACTTCGTGCCAGTTTTCATTGTAGTTAGCCATTTCTTCTTTTGAATAGCTTTCTACGTCTGGGAAGCGAAGTTCGTATTCACCGTCGTTTTCAACAGCATCCATAAAATCTTTTGTTAAGCATACAGAAATGTTTGCTCCTGTTAAAAACTCTGAGTTATGAACGCTGTACGTTCCGCCAGTTTGCAGCTTTTCTTCTGCATCTTTAATGATTTTTTCATTAAATCCACCAAGACCAGGAATTTGTTTATAGTTAATGATTCCTTGGTACATTGCTTCTTCAGACTCTGTTAGCGGCGTGAACTTCAATTTATCTTGCGCGTGCTTTTTAATCATTTCGTCATTTGTGTTTTCAATTAAGAAACGTAAAATGCGAGGGTTTTGCATTTTAGAAATAATAAACTCTACAATGTCAGGATGCCAGTCGGCAAGCATGATCATTTGAGCCCCACGACGCGACCCACCTTGCTCAACAAGATGCGTCAGTTTAGCAATATCATCTAACCATGAAACCGAACCAGATGATTTGCCGTTTACACCGCGAGCCAGCGTGTTGCGCGGGCGAAGAGTTGAACCATTCGTTCCAACACCGCCTCCGCGGCTCATGATTTCCATTACTTGTTTGCGGTGTTCTGAAATACCTTCACGTGAATCTTTTACATAAGGCATTACGTAACAGTTAAAGTACGTTACGTCCGTGTCAGCACCTGCACCGTAAAGAACGCGGCCAGCGGGTACAAAGTTTAGCTGAACAAGCTCTTGATAGAACTTTTCAAACCACTCTTTGCGCTTTTCTTCTGTTTTTTCCACAGAAGCTAATCCTGTTGCATTACGTTTTGCAATTTGCTCATAGAAGACCTCTAGAGGTTTTTCAATGACATCTAAAGAACGAGTAATTAACCCATTTTCTGCTTCTTCAGGTGATAAAGCTCCTCTAAACTCATCTTCTACCTTGACAACAGCGGTTTTTTGCTCAAAATTAATGCTTTCCACATAGCCAAGTCCTCGTGCTGGAAATTTTGGGTCTTCCTTTACAGTTAGAACAACAAAATCTCCTTCTGATAACGTTAATTTTTCCGTATCTTTAAACGCATAGCGGTCTAACATTACCAATCTTGAAACACCTTTATGAGTTAACTTCATATCCGGTGTAATCGGATGTACTTGCGGAAAGCGTTCAATATCTGAATTGAGCTTTTCAACATTCATATTCACTTTTTGATTTAACAAAACAGTCATTCTCACAACTCCTTACCTATCGAACATCTATAAATTTATTAACTCTATTTCCTTTTAAAGGAAATAGAGTTTTTCAATCAACTATCAATAACTTACCACACGGCTTGGACGAATTCAATATATAGTATTTGACACTTCTCCAAACATCTACATATAGAAGGGTGTCAAGTGAAATATTTTTTTTTTCGTAAAAAAAGTGTTTGACTTTTCTTCCCTATGTATTCTATTAGCCAAGCATTGTTTCTAAAAATTCCAATAAAAAGTGCAACTTATAAGAAGTTGCACTTTTATCTATTTACCATCCGCATTCGTTTAGCGCTTAAAGTTCCATTCATCCGATCCGTACTTTGTGCGCGCTAGTTCTTCTACATATGCTTCCTCTTCTTCAGACAGTGTATACGGTTCTAAATCGATATCAAGAGCAGAAGCAAATCCTTTATAAAACGCTTCTTTTGCTTCTTCGATAGAAATTTTGCGGCCCGCAATTGCATTGATGGCTACCGCTTTAGAACGAAATGCGCGCTGCATTCTTTCTTTCACGCGGTCATTTGGATAATTAAACACGCTGAATAATTTATCTTCATCAATCTCTAACAGAATAGAGCCGTGCTGTAGAATAACTCCTTTTTGTCTAGTTTGGGCACTTCCAGCAATTTTGCGGCCCTCTACAACAAGTTCATACCAAGAAGGAGCATCAAAGCACACGGACGAACGAGGGTTTTTTAAGCTATTTTTTTCTTCTTCTGAACGAGGAATAGCAAAATAAGCCTCGAGCCCTAACGAACGAAATCCTTCCAGTAAACCTTCAGAGATGACGCGATATGCCTCTGTAACTGTCTTAGGCATATTAGGATACTCTTCAGATACAATGACGCTGTAAGTAAGCTCTTCATCATGAAGCACGCCCCTGCCGCCCGTTGGACGTCTCACAAAGCCTAATCCTAATTCTTTTACTTTATCAAAGTTAATTTCTTTTTCAGCTTTTTGAAAATAACCGATCGACAGCGTTGGAGGGTTCCATCCGTAAAAACGAATCGTAGGTGGAATTTCTCCTTTACTATGCCATTCTAATAACGCTTCATCTAACGCCATATTGTAATAAGGCGAACGGTTGTTGGAATCAATAAATCTCCACTTTGCTTTCATCTACCTCATCCTCAGCTATATGTAATATAAAAAATAAATCCGTTTTTTAGTCTACCAAAAGATTGAGCTAAGGAAAAGCAAAGAGCAACATAAAACTACGAATTCAAATGTGGTAGTTTTTTCATTTCGGGGAAGAAATACGCTAGATTCAAGGCAAAATCGCTTTACTTCTAATTTCATTCACTTATATAATAAGAGTATGGATTTTGTCGAAGAAAGGAAGAATCAGCATGTCAGCAATTACAGCAGTACTCATTTTACTTGGAGTAATCATCATATACTCTGTCGTTATGTTCTTTATCCAACGTCGCATTATGAAAACGTTAACTGAAGAAGAATTCCGCAGCGGCTACCGCAAGGCGCAGCTAGTTGATATTCGCGAACCGAATGAATTCGAAAACGGACATATTTTAGGCGCACGAAATATTCCTCTTTCACAGTTCCGTATGCGCATTAAAGAATTTCGTGCGGATCAGCCTGTGTACATCTATTGTCAAAGCGGAATGCGCACAGGACGTGCAGCACAAATGCTTCGTCGCCACGGTGTTCAAGAAATCTATGATTTAAAAGGCGGCTTCAAAATGTGGAACGGTAAAGTAAAAAAGAAAAAATAATGGTATGTATATAGAAAAACCTCGCCTTTGGGCGAGGTTTTTTGTTAGACGTTTTGAACAGCCTGTTCTTTCTGATAGCGAAGAACTGGTTTTCTCGCTGCCAGCGTTTCGTCAAGGCGCTTCACAACCGTTGTATGCGGAGCTTCCTGTACGAGTTCAGGCGTCTCTTCTGCTTCTTTTGCAATTTGAATCATCGCATCGATAAACGCATCTAGCGTTTCTTTCGACTCCGTTTCCGTTGGTTCGATCATCATGCACTCTTCTACGATAAGAGGGAAGTAGATAGTCGGCGGATGATAGCCAAAATCAAGCAGTCGTTTCGCGATATCCAATGTGCGCACACCAAGCTTTTTCTGACGTTTTCCTGATAAAACAAATTCGTGCTTACAGTGACGGTCAAACGGCAGCTCATAGTGTTCTGCTAAACGACGCATCATATAGTTGGCATTTAGCACAGCGTTTTCCGTTACGGCTTTTAAGCCGTCTGGACCCATTGAACGAATATACGTATAAGCGCGAACGTTGATACCGAAGTTGCCGTAAAACGGCTTTACGCGTCCAATTGACTGAGGACGGTTATAGTCAAAGTGATAGCCTTGTTCTGTTTTCACAAGCACTGGTTTAGGCAGATACGGAATTAAATCTGCTTTTACCCCTACCGGACCAGAACCAGGACCGCCGCCTCCATGAGGACCTGTAAAGGTTTTATGAAGATTTAAATGAACAACGTCAAATCCCATATCTCCAGGACGAGCTTTGCTTAATACTGCGTTTAAATTTGCACCATCATAATAAAGTTTTCCACCTGCTGCGTGAACAATTTCAGCCATTTCTAAAATATCTTCTTCAAATAACCCTAGCGTATTTGGGTTTGTTAACATTAAAGCGGCTGTATCTTCTCCCACTACGCGGCGTAAATCCTCTAAGTCCACTAAACCATGTTCATTTGATTTTACCGTTACCGTTTCAAATCCTGCAACTGTTGCCGAAGCAGGGTTCGTTCCGTGAGCTGAGTCTGGAACAATGACTTTTGTTCGCTGCGTCTCACCATTTGCTTCATGATAGGCACGAATCATCATAAGCCCGGTCCACTCGCCATGAGCACCCGCTGCTGGCTGAAGTGTTACTTCATCCATTCCCGTAATTTCTGTTAAATGCTCTTGTAAATCATATAAAAGTTCGAGAGCACCTTGAACCGTTTGCTCATCTTGAAGCGGATGAATATGCGCTAACCCAGCAATGCGTGCTGCTTGTTCATTCACTTTTGGATTATATTTCATCGTACATGAACCAAGCGGATAAAACCCTGAGTCCACTCCATGATTTCGTTTTGAAAGCGCGGTGTAATGACGCATAATATCGAGTTCTGATACTTCAGGAAGCTCAGGAGCTTCGGTACGGACATACGCTTTTCCAAGCAGCTCTTCAGCATTTACTTGCGGAACATCTAACTCCGGCAATGAATAGCCGATTCGCCCTTCTTTACTGCTTTCAAAAATAAGTGATTGATTTTGATTAAGCATGAAGATCCCCCAATTCATTTACAAGTTGGTCAATTTCCTCTTTTGTACGGAGTTCTGTAAAAGCAAGCAGCATGTGATTTTCAAGCGCTTGGTTATCACGGCTAAGATCATAACCGCCAATTATTTTTGATGCTAATAAATGATTGTTTGCTTCTGTTACCGAAACAGGAAGCTTCACGACTAGTTCGTTAAAAAACGGTCCTTCAAATGCTACATTTACCCCTTTTGCCTTTAACGCTTCATATGCATAATGCGTTTTTGATAAGTTTTGCAGCGCCATTTCTTTTACACCTTGCTTGCCTAAAGCTGTCATGGCAACTGATGCTGCTAAAGCATTTAACGCTTGATTTGAACAAATGTTAGACGTCGCTTTATCGCGGCGTATATGCTGCTCACGCGCTTGAAGGGTTAAAACAAACCCTCGCTTACCGTTTTCATCCACCGTTTGCCCTACTAATCGTCCTGGAATTTTTCGCATAAGCTTAGACGTAGTTGCAAAGTATCCGCAGTGCGGGCCTCCAAATTGACTTGGAATACCAAATGGCTGTGCATCTCCAATGACAATATCAGCTCCAAATTCTCCAGGAGGCGTAAGTAAACCTAATGATAAAGGATTGCTTGAAACCACAAACATACATTTTTCTTGATGAGTAATTTCTTCAATTTCTTTTAACGGCTCGATTTGTCCGTAGAAATTTGGATACTGGACAATAACAGCTGCCACGTCACTTCCCATCTCTTTTTCTAATGCAATCATATCTGTTACGCCGTCTGCTGCAGGGATTTCTACCACTTCAATGTATTGACCCTTCGCATACGTTTTTAACACATCTTTTGACTCAGGGTGAACGGCCGCAGAGACAAGTACTTTTTTCTTTTTCGTTTGACCCGCACTGAGCATAGCGGCTTCTGCTAAAGCAGTTCCTCCGTCATACATAGAAGAATTGGCCACGTCCATCCCCGTTAACTCACAAATCATTGTTTGAAATTCAAAGATGGCCTGAAGTTCTCCTTGAGAAATTTCCGGTTGATACGGAGTATAGGCCGTATAAAATTCCGAACGAGAAATAACATGATCAACAATAACCGGCATGTAATGATCGTAAACTCCTGCTCCTAAAAAAGAAGCATAGTCTTTTAAATGAGCATTTTTAGCAGCCATATTATTTAATTCTTTTAACAGCTGAGGCTCTGAAGCCGCTTTTTTAATATTGTATTCTCCTTGAAAACGAACGCGCTGCGGAATATCTGAAAATAAATCACCAACAGATGAAACACCAATTGCTGCTAACATTTGCTGCTGATCTTGTTCTGTCATTGGTAAATAGCGATGTAACATGTTAAATTCCTCCCCAAAGCTTACTTTGAACGTTTATAAAAAGGTGTTGAAACCACTTTTGCTTTTAAGCGTTTTTTCCGAACCTGCACTTCCACTTCTTGACCAAGCTCTGTATACTCTGCTGATAATAGCGCTAAACCGATGTTTTTCTTTAATGTCGGTGACTGTGTACCTGTTGTCACAAATCCAATTTGTTCTTCATCTGCAAATACTTCGTAACCGTGTCTTGGTATACCTTTATCAATCATTTCAATTCCTACCAGCTTACGAGGTGCCCCGCTTTCACGCTGTTCTTTTAAAACTTCTTTTCCAATAAAGCTGTCTTTGTTCGTCTTTACTGCAAATCCAATTCGAGCTTCAATGGGCGTAATATCTTTTGAAAGCTCTTGGCCATATAAAGCCAAAGTAGCTTCAAAACGAAGCGTATCACGAGCGCCTAGTCCGCAAGGCAACACCCCGTCCTCACTTCCTGCTTCTAAAATAGCCGTCCACAAGTGAGAGGCGTCAGCTGAAGAACAATAAATTTCAAAACCATCTTCTCCGGTATATCCAGTACGTGAAACAAGAGCATTTACATTCGCTACTTCTACATCATCAGCAAATGTAAATGGCTTTAATGAAGCTAAATTTTCATTCGTTAACGTTTGTAAAACTTTTTCTGCTAAAGGACCTTGTAATGCTAGCTGCGCAGTTTCATCAGATTGATTAACGAGCGTTACATCTCCTTGCTTGTGAGACACAAGCCACTCATAGTCTTTTTGAATATTAGCAGCGTTTACTACCAGCAAATACTCTTGATCTGCTTTTTTGTAAATCAGCAAATCATCTACCGTGCCTCCGTCTTCATAACACATAGCCGTATACTGCGCTTTTCCATCTACAAGGGTAGAAACGTCATTTGTCATCGTATGCTGAAGAAAAGCTAAGCTATCAGCTCCTGTCACAAGAATTTCTCCCATATGAGAGACATCAAAAAGACCTGCCTTTGTACGTACAGCTTCATGCTCTTCTTTAATAGAAGAAAATTGAACGGGAAGAGCCCATCCTCCAAAATCAATTGTTTTGGCACCATATTTTTGATAGGTATCATAAAGCGGCGTTTTGTGTAATTCTGTTGTCATATTTATGTCCTCCTCTTTTTCACGTGAAACTTTTCATAACGGGGAGTTTTCAAATAGTGTGGGAATCACTATGTATCCAAACAAAAAAGGACAGAAAACCCCCTACTGTATTTAGTAGGAAGTCTCTGTCCTTTTCACCTGAAAGTTTACCTATAAACGAATAGGTTTGCCTCGTGGGTGGTCTATAAACGCATAGACACTCTCCAGAGCTGCGTCAAACAAGAGTCTTTTTGCCTGAGAGATTCACAATTTTATTGCTTGCTCCTTCGGCGCTACATTCAAGTAGTCTCTCCCCGTGTCGTCATTCGCTTCTATAAAGTTGGTAAAGTTGGGCATACTACTGAAAGATGTATTTATCTTTATTCACACAATCATTTGTAAAGTGCTAATCTATTTTCTTTTTCAAATTTTCTAAATATATTTTTATCCTACCTGATTCTTATCATTTGTTCAATAAAAATTTTTTACAAAGGAGCATTTTTATCATGAAAGTGAAATTAAACATCGATGAAACATGGGAAGCAGCCTTCTCAACTAAATTGGAGCAAGACGGCCCTTGGTCTGCATGGGATTTGTATAAACTTGCCTATGAAATAGAAGACCAAACGCTTATCTCAGAATTTGAAGGACTACAAAGCCCAAAACATCTAGCCGATTTAACGCCGCTTCCTCATCAGCTCGAAGTAGCCAAACAAGTAGTCGAAACAATGAATGGGAAAGCCATTTTAGCAGATGAAGTAGGACTAGGGAAAACGATTGAAGCAGGGTTAATTTTGAAGGAATATATGATTCGCGGGCTTGTTAAAAAAGTTCTCATTTTAGTTCCAGCTTCGCTTGTTTCACAGTGGGCTATGGAATTGAATCAAAAATTTTATATTCCCGCGGTCCCTCAAAGAAAATCATATGTGTGGGATCAGTGTGACATCGTTGTGTCTTCAATTGATACAGCAAAACGTTCTCCTCATCGAGAAATTGTGCTAGAACAAGACTACGACCTCATCATCATTGATGAAGCTCATAAACTTAAAAACAACAAAACAAAAAACTATGAATTTGTTCAAAGCCTGAAAAAGAAATTTTGTCTGTTGCTAACCGCAACACCGATTCAAAATCGAATTGAAGAAATTTTCAACTTAGTCTCTCTTTTAAAGCCTGGCCATCTCGGCAATAAAGACTATTTTGAAGAATTATTTTCTGCTAAAAAACGCTCTTTGCAAAACGATGAGCACTTAAAAGAGCTTGTTAACAAAGTTATGATTCGAAATCGCCGCCATGATACGGGTATCGAATGGACGAAGCGAATTGTTCAAACCATTCCTGTTGAATTTTCACCGAAAGAACGCGAGCTATACGATGCGATTACGTCTTTTAAAGGAAACGGACTGCACCCTTCAAGTGCTTTTTCAATTTTAACCCTGCAGCGAGAGGCCTGCAGCAGCCGTGAAGCGGTGTATATGACATTAAAAAACATGCTGGAACGTCAGGAAGATCAAAACAGCGCATTAACGGAACATATGATTACTCCGTTAATGCAACTACTTCAACAAGTACCGCAAAATGCAAAAGCAGAAAAAGTTCTGGAGCTCGTTCAAAAAATTGATGACAAAGTTATTATTTTCACTGAGTACAGAGCAACTCAACTGTACTTACAGTGGTATTTAAAACAGCATGGAATTACCTCTGTACCGTTTAGAGGAGGATTTAAGCGAGGTAAAAAAGACTGGATGAAGCAGCTTTTTGAAAGCCACGCGCAAGTATTTATTGCCACTGAAGCGGGCGGCGAAGGAATCAACCTTCAGTTTTGTCATCATATTATTAACTATGATCTGCCGTGGAATCCAATGCGTCTAGAACAGCGAATTGGAAGGGTCCATCGTTTAGGTCAAAAACATGATGTTCACATTTACAATTTAGCCATTCAACATACGGTCGAAGAACATATTTTAAAATTGTTATACGAAAAAATAAACCTGTTTGAACGAGTTGTTGGAGAGCTAGATGATATTTTAACAAAGCTTGATTTAAAAAATATCGAAGAGCATATTCAAGATATTTTATTTCATTCACGGAGTGAAGGAGAAATAAAAATCAAAATGGAGAACTTGACGTCTATTATTCAATACGAAGACAGCGAGGAGGATCAGCATGCAGCAAACTGATATTCATCAATTTTTAAAGCGTTACTTTCTAGCTAATAATTGTTCTATTGTTACAGAAACACCGTCTTATCTGACGGTTCAATTAACGATTGAACTCGACAAAGAATTGATGAATCGTCCATTTTATTGGCACTATATTGAAAAGACGGGAGGAGAAGCAATTCCTGCTTCGCTCACTTTCATTACAGACCCAGCATTTGAAGACGATTCCGTTCAAGGCGAACGAATTCATTTTGGCTCACCTAGGCTGCACCAAATTTTCGCTTCTACTCAAAAACTAGGCGGGTTTATTCACTTGTATGAACAAGTTGCATCAGCTCAGCAAACAAATCAGCCTTTACATCCTTGGCTTGCGTTAAATATTAAAGTCTCGTACAAATGCGATCGCAAAAAAGATGAGCTTTTGTCGCTTGGTATTAATTTAATCAATGGACAAATCGTTGAATCATTTCATGAATTAATCATTAATCAAAATTTGTCATCTAAAATCTCAGACTATTGCTTTACTCTTTCACCTTTTATTAAACCGAAAAGTGCCATCTCACGACTCACATCATATGTGACTGACTATGTTAAAACTCAGCCAACTGAATGGGCTGAAAAAGCGCAGGAAAGATGGTATGAAGACTTAGCGCTTCTTGATCATTTTTACGAAACGGCGGAGGAGCTGCCAGAAATATATATGACCGAAAAAACAGCGCTTCAAGAGCTGTACGAACCGACTATTTTATTCAAGTTTATAAACGGTGGCTTATTTTACATATCGCCTGAAACGATGTCTCGTCAATTTAATAAAACACAAGCCGGTTAAAAAAAGATGAGCATATGATATGCTCATCTTTCTTTTTTCTTTCTGTACCACAGCATAAACGACAGCGGAATCATTCCAAACCATCTGTTTGCAAAAGGTGCTCGCTCTTCTTTTTTTTGAATCTTTTTCGTTTTCCTCTCTTCTTTTGGCTGATCCATATATTGTACAAATTGCTGAGTCATATATTTTACATAATCATTCGTTTTCATATAATCATCTCCTCAGCACTATTATATCCGGAGAGAAAGAGACTTAATCCGTCCACTTCACAATGTGCTGATCCTTTTTTTGAATATATGCGGTTTCTGTCAATGCTCTTCCTTGCAGTGTTTGACACTTTATTTTTAGAATAATCATCTGTTCATCTTCACTTACTACTTCGTATGAAACCGTACCCGTTTCTAATACTAAGGGTGCAGATGGAGATTTATTCTGTTCTTTTATTTCTTTTTTCACATGTACCACCGCGTTTTCTAGAAGATGCTGCAGACGATTTTTCTGCTCTACTTCTTGATAAAATGAACTTTTCGTCACAAAATAAGTGGTTTGCTGAGCTACTAACAGAAGAAAAAGCGCACAGAATGCCAACACAACCGGGAGAATAAACCCTTGCTCATTATGTTTCATAAGCAAGCATCAAAAACGTCGTAATGGTTTCTTCTCTAACTTTGTTAACACCGTCTGTTGAACGAATCAGCAGCCTTTCTTTTTGCTGTTCATACATAATATTCTTAATGTGCTGCAGCACCACTTCATGACCGCTTTCATCCACTCGTCTTCTTATCTTATCTTCATAGCGTTCATAAGTGATGATCTGATTATTTTCCATTTTCAACGTAAGCGTAGTCGCATGAATTCCCACTTCTTTTGCTTCTCGATATTCCATAGCAAGTTGATTCACAAAAATTCCCCACTCCATTTCATTCATACTAAAGTCCGGATTATACGTTTGCTTAGCTAGCGGAATGATAATGGGGAAAAATGAAACAATGATCAAAAAAAGAGTAAAACTGACTAACATCTCTACAAGCGTAAAGCCTTTTTCACTTTTCACTTCAACATCACATCACACTTCTTTTTCATTTTATCAGCGGAATCTGTCCATTCTACACAAAGCTTTTGAGCACTTTCTCCGTTCCACTTCAGATAAAACACAACGTTTTCTTTTATGATTTTTTCTCGCTGTTTATATCCTGCTTCATATTTATATTTCAATAGCTCTTCGTGCAAGATAGCATCAGCTTGATACGAAACATATTGCTTCTTTTCTGCTTCCTTCATCTGAACATACAAAGGAATAATTGTACCGGTTAGGAGTAAAAGCATGCTAAATGAAACAAGCATTTCTAACAAGGTATAGCCCTGCTGACCCTTACATCTTGTCCACATAAAAACGCCCTCTACCTATTTGAAAAGTAACTTTGTATTTAAACTTTTGACTGCTGATAAAAATGGTCTTTGCTTGAGAAATATTGCCGTTTTTGTTGTATTGTATCGTGGAATTGCCGCTTCCAAACGTGATATGAATGGTGGAGTCATAGGCGCGCTTATAAAGAACGGCACGAGAATCAGAAACAATATATTCTGTTCCCTTCGGTGCGAAGTTAATTTTAATTGGAGATTCTCGGTTCATGGCTGTCTGCTGCACATAAAACGTGTCGCTTTGCAGCTGTCGCAAGAATAATGTGATTTTGTAATATTCCACAAGCGGCCGAATGGTTACGATAATGGAAAACATCATCACTTGCACAATAAATAAAACCATCAGCATCTCAATGAGGGTAAATCCTTTTTGCTTAAGAAGAACCACTAGCCGTAACCTTTCCGGTACCGTCAATTTGAATAGCTTGACCATTTGGACACACGGTGCCTTCTTTTAAGTAGCCTCCTGCTTCAAGCTCTTCTAGACTTGGTTTTTCGCCGTTTTCAAGCTCATATACTTGTACCTCAGCCTCTACGGTTTTGACAAGAGCTGAGCAGCCTTTGTTGTTAATAACCGTATTATGCTTTAATACATTTGGAATCATAATGAGCAAAAGCACGGTAATAACGAGCATAACGATTAACATTTCAATAAGGGTAAACCCTTTATTACCTTTTAGAATCATATTCTTTCACCCTTCTACAAGCTCGACATCACTTCTAACATCGGAAGCATAACAGACATATACATAAGCAGAATGACCATTCCGATGAACAAAAATGTAAGCGGCTGTACATATTTTAAAATACGAAAAATAAATTGTTCCATTCTTTCCATCATAAATAGACTGTAATCATACAGCTCTTGAGAAAGCTCACCGTTCTGCTGGCCATGCACAATAACATGAGCCAAGTCTTTTTCATAATGAGATTTAGCTGAAACGATATGATCTAATCGCATTCCTGAGGAAAGTTGATCTGTAAAAGCAAAAGCTTCCACTTGAAAGAACGGATGATGCTCCTGCTTTTGAAAAAGAGCAAAACATTCATAAATAGATAAACCACCGTTTAATAAATTGCTCATATGAACAGAAAAAAAGTAGGAGTTAAATAGCCGTGTGAACGTTCGGATAACGGGAACTCTCATAAAAAGCTGCATTTGAACTACTGGAGGCAATTTTTTAATGTAAATTACATAAAACAAATAAAGGATGATTGGCATACTGATGACTGCAGGTAACACAAAAGGAAAGAACGACATCGCCTGCATAAATAAGAGGATAAACGAAGACTGCTTGTTTCCAAAGGATAAGTACAGAGCTTCAAACTGCGGAAGTAAAACCGTACTTAAAACAAATGAAATGGAAAGAATAAACAGAAGCAGCAATACGGGATATTGAACAAGCTTTTGAAATTTTTTACGATGCCTTACTTTTTCTTCAATCATTGAGCTACTTTCTTTTAAAGCAAATTGAAGATTTCCATGCTGTTCCGCAAAATATAAATAGCTTAAAATATCACGGTGAAACTGAAGTTTAACAAAAGCATCGTGCAAAGATTCTCCTCGTTTTAACTGCTCAAGACATTTTTCAATATCCGTTTTTTCTTTGTTAGATACTTGAAACGTCAAAAATGAAAGAGCTTGAGAAAGAGTGTAGCCTTTTTCTAAGAGCTTGGAGACCTGCTTAAGAATTTTTGCTTGCTGAGCCAGAGACCACCTTTTTTGTCTATTTGTCTTTACCCCCATCCGTCTAGCGAATGCGGATATAAATAGCCTAGCGCGATTCCTTTTAGAATAACATCTCGGAGCGTCTTATAATCATAATCCGCATTTTCTCCTTTCACTTCTCTCATCACTGCGCTAAGCTCCTTGCCATAAAGCAATTCGTATATGCTGGACTGACGATGCTTCCTCATTTTTTTACAAGCAGGGTGGCATTTTCCCGAACACAGCGGACAGCGAATTTCTACAAGACGCTGTGCAGCTACTGCTACAAGAGTCTGCTCCATTTCTTGAAAGCTAACGCCAAACTCAAGCAGCCTGTACAAAGATCCTTTTGTATCTTTAGTATGCATCGTTGTCAAAACCAAGTGTCCGGTAAGCGCTGCTCTCACAGCAATTTTGGCGGTCTCACTATCTCTTATTTCTCCCACCATGATAATGTCTGGATCATGGCGCAATATAGCTTTTAAACCAGTCGTATACGTAATCCCTGCGCGTTCATTTACCTGCACTTGAAGCACGGTTTCACTCGGTTTTTCAATAGGATCTTCTAGTGTAATAACATTTCGATTAAAAAGGTGCTTTACTTCGTGTAAAAGAGTATATAGAGTAGTGGTTTTACCTGATCCTGTAGGACCGGTAAAAATAATTAATCCATGAGAGAATTTCAAGAGAGAAATAAGCTTTTTAGTATGTTCAGGAAAAAGAGATAAATGTTTGAGAGAGGTAGATTGTTGATGAGGCAAAAGCCGAATAACAAGACTTTCATCATGAGAAGTAGGAAGAGTTGATAAACGCAAATTTACTTGATAGTGATCAACGGAAGTGGTCAATGCACCATTTTGAGGTTTTCTGCGCTCCCCAATATCCATTCCCCCTAAAAACTTAAAATGCGAAATGAGCCGTTCAGACATTTCCTTTGAAATAACCCTCTTTAAAATAAGCTCCTGGTCAATTCGCAGCTGAATCACAGCATCTTTCTTTCGGGGCACAATATGCACATCAGAACTTCGACACTCACATGCATCTCGTATAACGTAAGTAGCAAACTGTTCAATTTCGGTCAAACGATCATCACTCCTTTATTTGTAATGAAGATGATTCTTAAAACACCTAGAAACAGTAATTTCGACCTTTTTCGAGATTTCCCTCCTTCTTTTTTCATTTTTTATAATTTTTTTCGTATACGCTTCTTTTCTTCGCTTCAGTCCTTGTACACGATGTACAACTTCTGTACACCTCTAAACGATTACATAAAAAAAAGACAACGTGATGTAAAACTCTACGCTGTCGTTTTATTCGTTATTTACTGAATTGAGCTTCTTCATCATGTATGCTTACACAACTAGAGACGCAAGACTTGTTTTTTTCTTGACCAAATTTTTAAGTGCAGATTCGTTATAACCTACTACAAGCTTTTTGCCATCCGTTAAAATGGGGCGGCGAAGCAAACGAGGATGTTCAATTAATAGATTGACTACTTGTGATAACGTCATGCTGTCCACATCAACATTTAACTTTTTATATTCCTGACTTCTTTTAGCAAGAAGTTCATCCATCCCTTCTGTTGTCATAGAAAGAAGTTCAAGCATTTCTTTATGAGTAGGTGTTTCTCTAAATAAATGACGCTCTTTAAAATTTACATCTTCCTTCACTAGCCACTTTTTCGTTTTACGACATGATGTACAGCTCGGGTACGTATAAAATTTAATTTCTTCCATATGAAACCCTCCCGTTTTTTAGTTATAGATTGTTTATATACATTGTACACGTTTTGTATAACCTTTGTATAGTATTTTGCATACGTTTTGTATAACTTTTTTTCTTCTGTCGTATTTCAAGGAAAAGATAGCGTTTTCAGGAAAGAAAGGATGTATTATAATGGAAAAGTATCGATATAGTTTCATAAGTGCTTTCTAGTGCTTACACAGCGATGACATTCATCATGACACTAACTAAGTTTGATAAAGGAGGAAATGGACGTGGAACGAATGTACCGTGTAATGGGGTTCTGGACAGCAATTTTCACTGTAATGTTTTACCTCGGTCACATGCATAAGACTTCTTTACTCTTTTTAGCTCAAACAGGTTTTTTTGTAATTCTTAGTTATTTAAAGCTGTCTGAAAGAATGTACATTTACGTTTTTGGAGCATATTTGACCGTCTTTTTTGTGGGGTTCACGTACTGGTCAACTTTTATGATGACACCAGGACAGTAAAGAGAAAAGCGATGGGCTTCCATCGCTTTTTGTATTCTTAAAACCCATTTAGAAAAGGATTTTGATCCATTTCGTGTCCCACAGTTGTTTCAGGTCCGTGACCGCTTAGTACAAGCGTATCTTCTGGAAGGGACAGCAATTTCGATTCGATGCTTTCTAACAGCTGAGCTTGATTACCTCCAGGTAAATCTGTGCGCCCGATGCCGCCTGCAAAAAGCGCGTCACCAGATACTACAAAGTTACCCGGTTTGAAATAATATGAAACGCTGCCAGGAGAATGACCAGGCGTTTCATACACCTCAAATTGGAATGAACCGATTGTTAAATTGCCTTCTGATGAAATAATATCGGTTGCATCTGGAGCTGTAATTTCTCCTAGGTCAAAAAATTTCGACCCGTTTAAGTCACTATTATGAAGCCATTCTTTTTCGTTTTTATGTACATAAAGCGGGATAGAGTAGTGATTCATCACCTCATCTACTCCTCCAATGTGATCGAAATGAGCGTGTGTCAGCAAAATAGCTAATGGTTTATACGTTTGTTTTTCGAGAAATTCAACGAGCTGTTTTCCCTGAGCTCCCGGATCAAAAATTAAACATTCTTTTTTTTCGTTAGCAACGACATAACAATTCGTTTGAATAGGTCCTAGCGGTATACGATGATAGTTCATAATGTGTCCTCCTTGTGTAAATTTATTTCCGTTATATGCATTATCATACACACATCATCTTATAAATGAAAGTAAGGACCTTTCTAAGCCAAAGAAGCAAAAGAAAGATTGGTTTTCATCTCGACAAACGGTTAGAAAAGTTTTACAATTGAAGGGATAAGCTAATGATAGCGCTTTAATTTTAAGTTACCTAAAGGAGGTTTCTTCGAGTGGGTCTTATGATTATTTTTGCACTAACAACATTGCTAGGCGTATTTGCAGCTATTTCATCTTTGAGAAATAAAAACATATTAGGCATTGGTTTTTCGGTACTAACATTCGGTGTATTCGGATGGTTTACCGTGATGACCATCATACATCACGGTTATCCGGCGGTACATCATTAAAAAAGCCATGCAAAGCATATGCTTTGCGTGGCTTTTTAAATAGACAGATAATCCATTGCCGCAACTAAAATAGCTTTAGTCGGATTATATACGCGCGATATTTGAGATAAAGGCAGCGGATTAATCCCTTTTCCCAATTCTAGGGTGAACCCCAGCTTTTTCTTTTCTAAAATAAACCAATCCTTAAATCCCGCGTGACTATCAATCGTTTTGACAGCTTTATAACCGCTTACCCTTTCAAAATAGCTTGCTATTTCCTCTGCTTCCTCAGGCTCTTCATTCATATACCCCCAATAAAATTCTTCTCCTTGGGTATGTAAAGCAATCACACAATCAAAATCATGACGCTCAACGAGTTTTACCATTGCCTGAGCTTCAGGTTCAGAGAGAGATTCATAGCCTGGAAAATCTCGATAATGCGGCGCTTTAGGTTCTTTACGCTTTTTTTCGATTTCCCAATAAGCCGGAAACTGATTGTTTAAGTCCACCCCTCGGATATTTGCTTTCCAGCTTTGAAAATCCGGAAAATCTCTCCCTATTTTAGAAAGAAAAGACGCATAAGGTTCGCCTACACCAGGACCTTTTAAGACCAGATCTACTCCGTCTGGGTTAACAATTGGAACTGCAGAAAGCGTAATTTGATTAAAAAGAGCTCTTGAATCTTGCCCGTTCAACGCCTGATCATAATGAAGAGCAGCTAAATAATCTTCCATAAACTGTAGAAGAACATTTGTCGTAATCCATTCATTAGCATGAAACGACGCATTGATATGAACCTTTCTCTTTCCGTTTCCAATTAAAATATGAGGAATCGGCTTTCCAAGCACGCTGCACCCTATCCATTCAAGAGAACCATAGGGATAATAAGTCAAAAGTGTTTGTATGTCTTTTATGGTTCGCTTGTAATCGTAAGGCTTTTGGATATCTATAATTCGCATAATCTTCACTCCTTTACACTATGTATATGTAAAGATTGAAAAGATGCATGATAAAAAAGCGCTTTGACATTTAGTCAAAGCGCTTTTTTATCTCAGTTAGATTCTTGCTTATTATTCAAAATAAGATTTAACTAACCAAGCTCCTCCAATAATTCCCGCATCGTTTCCTAAAGTAGCGATTGCTAGTTCAGCACCTTGTGCTACGCGAGGAAATGCAAAACGTTTGAAATAACCTCTTACCGGTGCAAGTAATACCTCGCCTGCACGAGACACACCGCCGCCTAGAACGATTTTCTCAGGGTTTAATGCATTAGCAGAGTTTGCTAGTGCTAGACCTAAATGAAAGGCAACTTTATCTACAACATGCATCGCTAACTCGTCTTTTGAACGAGCTGCATCAAATACATCTTTAGATGTAACTTGTCCATTTTGTTCTAACACTGTGCGAAGCTCACTTGGTTTGTCCGTTTCCGTTAATTCTTCCATTGTTAAACGTACAATTCCAGTTGCTGAAGCGATTGTTTCTAAACAGCCGGTTTTGCCGCAGTTACACGGTGCTCCGCCTTCAGGAATAGAAGTAATGTGCCCGATCTCACCAGCGGCTCCATTTACGCCTTGTACAATTTCACCGTTGGCAATGACACCGCCGCCAACACCTGTGCCAAGCGTAACGCACAGCAAATCTTTTGCTCCGTCTCCAGCACCTTTCCACATTTCTCCAATGGCTGCAATGTTTGCATCATTGTCTACTACAACAGGAAGAGAAGTTTCTACTTCCAAGATATCTTTGATAGGGAATTTTTCCCAACCTAAATTGACAGCTACTTCAATCGAACCGTTTGCAAAGTTGACAGGCCCCGGTGCACCAATACCAATTCCTACCAACCTTGACTTTACTTCTCCAAGATCGTTTAACTTTTTATCAATTGCTTTTGCAATATCTGTTGGAATTTTACGGCCTTGCTCGCTCACATCCGTATTAATTTCCCACTTGTGAATGATTTCTCCATAATGATTAATAAAGGCCATTTTTATTGTTGTACCGCCTAAATCAACTCCAACTAACCATTTGTCATCCATGTTCATTCATCCTTTTTCTCTTTTTGTTGTTTTAACTCTCGACGAAGCAAAAGAATTGCCATTTGGTAATCACGTACATCAATCAAATTAGACTGATATAATTCTTTTACTTCCGCTTCCATCAGCTCTAAATCAGCAGTACGATCGCCTACGTATATAAAAATGCCGAAGGACTTTAATAATTGTTGTACATCATATAACGTATTCATTCTGTCACCTTTATCCTATTTTCTAGGTGATATGATTCATTTATTTTGAGATAACTCAACAGTCATTCAGTCATAAACAGCGGCCGTATTTAACGCCCACTGCTAGGTCTACATATTAATATTCTAGTAAACGTTCTCACAATAGTAAAGTATAAAATATTAAATTCGTCATTCAACAGTTTTAATTTTCTAGCTGTTGCTTCAGCTTTTCATATTTTTTACTTTGTGGTTCAAGCGCAATTGCTTTGTCGATATTTTGTGTGGCCGCTGAAATATCGTTCAGTTTTATATTCACCAAAGCTAAATAGTAATACGCCTCATGAAAAGTTGAATCATACTTTACAGCCTGATTCAATTGCTGTTTAGCTTCTTTATAATTTTCAAGATAAAGTTCTGCGCTAGCACTGATAAAATATATGTCACTATTGCTTGTCCCTTTTTCAATAAAAAGCTTGATGGCGTCTTTTGCTTCTTCATACTGCTTCTGCTGAAGATACGTAGCCGCTACGCTGAGTGCATATGGCTCATCTTGATAAACAGAACGCTCATGATATCCATAAAAAAGCAGACTTCCTACTAATAAAAGCGTGCAAATGAAAGCCGGAATCTGAATATACAGCTTTTTTTGTTTCGGTAAACTGACGATGCTTGCAGCTAAAAATCCGCCAACCAAACCGCCAATATGCCCTGCATTATCGACGTTCGGCGCAACAAATCCAAAAATCAAGTTAATCACAATGATGACAATGAAACTCGATCCCATTGTTCGAAAAAAGAAGCGTGGATTTGTTCTTGCTAAAAACAGTAAAGCTCCAAAGCAACCGAAAATGGCCCCTGAGGCTCCTGCGGAAATAGACGTATTCCATATAAAACTTCCTAGAGATCCTGCAAACCCGGCAAATATATAAATAAAGACAAAACGCCCGCTGCCATATATCCTCTCTACAAGCGTTCCTAAATAATACAGGGCTACACTATTCATAAGCAAATGCAGAAGTCCTATATGCAAAATTATAGGTGTAAAAAAACGCCACCATTCGCCTTCTATAATTAAGGGGTTATATTTAGCTCCGTATTGAATCAGAGTGAGCGTATTTTGCGTACTGCTTTTCCACTCCAGAAATAGAAACATTAAGATTTGCATCGCTAAAAATATATATGTAAAAATAGGCTTTCCGTATCCAGCTATTTGCTGTTCTTCGCTTTGTTTTTTCTGCACAAAAAGCACAATTTTATGTTTCCACTGTTCTATCCGCTGAGCTTCTTCTTCGGAAGAGAAATTGTCTGCGCTTTCTAATGTAAGACCCAGCCGTTCGAATAGAGGTTCATAAGCGCTTGCTTTCTCTGCCGTTAGTTGTTCAACATAACTATTCACTTTAGAGGGACTCGGCGCACTTTCTAAGGACTGCTCTGTATAAAAAGGATCAAAATCAGCAAAGTAAATTGTGTTAAGAGTAAGCGTTGATTTACCGCTCTGCTTTCGCACATTCTCAGCTCTTTGTAATGCATACAGTACATCTTTTTGCTGCTCAACGACTGATTTGAAATTACGGCGGACTATGCGGATTATTGACTTATCTTTGCGATAGTGAGATTGAAACCATAGCTCTGAAGCATCAGCTTTCATCGAAATCAGCTCATATGAAGAATGGCCAAGCAATTGCTGTGCCACCTGCAAATAATAAAAATCTTGCCTAGACAAATAGTCACCTCCTCACACTCTCTATATGTAAAGATGGCAGAAAGCCAGGAAAAAAGCAACGATTTTCCCTTTTTCTTTTTCTACGAAAAAACACCTTACATGTCTGTAAGGTGTTTTTTATGTATCTTTCGCTCTTAGCGGAAGACCTGCTTCATTAAACGATCCCGAACAAACGGCAAATTAAAAAATGAACGAACAGCTAGACTGCGGATAAATGAATTTCCAAACAGCGAATTTAAAACACGGTATCTCATTTGGTAGCCCAGCGTTCCAACAACTAAAAGCGTAAGTACTAATACAATATGTCTCATTTTCAAGCCTCCTTACGTTTACTTTGCTCCTATGACGAACATTTTATGCTCTTATATAGGTAAAAGCAGGATAAGGATTCCGCCTGTAAAAGCAGCAAGCAAAATAGCGGCAAGATTCACAACATCATTGTTAAAGAACGTTATTCCTTTTTCTTTTACGGTTGGCTTGCCGCAATGATCTTTCCGTTCCGTTTCAATACCGCAGCTTTGACAGCGAAAGCGAACTTGCACACTTGCTCCAAGAAGAGTGTCTATAGCGTTTCCAATAAAACCAAAGCACCCAACTAGCAATATACTACTCAGCGATACGGATGGAAAAGCAAAATAACAAGCGGCAGCAATAAGAAAAGTTCCGGCTGCTCCGGCTGCTGTACCTAAAAGTGAAACGGCTCCTGAAGTACCCGCTTCTACTCTCTTTAACGTCCAAATGTAAAACGGCGGCTTCTTACTAAGAGACCCTATTTCAGATGCCCATGTGTCAGCATTAGCAGCTGAGATACTAATCATAAACATCCACATGTAAACAGGCAAAGCTGTTGCAGCATATAACAAACCGCAAGCAGCAGCTACACCTCCATTAGCAAGGACTTGAATGTAATCTCGCCTGTCGTGCTTCTCTAGCTTTTCTTCTAATGCGCGTTTTTTTTCTTTTTTATACTTACTACACAACGTAGAAGTGCTAAAAAATAAGAGTAAGAGTAAAAAACCTTGAAGCGAAAAACCGATATAAACGCTCGCTCCTACGATGAAAGACATGCAGGCTCCCGATACTGTCAGTGCTTTTGCTATGTAGCCCGCTCCTGCCATGAGTAATATCACGATTATCATGACAGCATCAAACGGATTCACAGCAAATAAGCTCCTTCTCTGTCAAAATATATTCAACGGGAATATCATGAGATTCATATGGAACCTCTGAAACGACTTGACAATCAAACGCAAGGCTTAGCTTCTGTCCGGTATAATCTGTTAAATAACGATCGTAATAGCCGCCTCCATAGCCGATACGATATCCATTCTTGCTATATACCACGCCAGGCACAAGGAGTAAATCAATTGAAGATTTTGAAACGGGAACCGTTTCTTCAACAATTGGTTCGGCTAACCCGTAGTACACTGTTTCAAGCTGTGAAAAATTCGTAATCTCGTAGAAAACCATTTGAGATGTTGTGGGGTTGCATTTTGGAACAGCTACTTTCTTTCCATCTTTCCAAGCCCGTTCAATGATGGCTTTCGTATTAACTTCTTTATTTCTTGAAACCGTAGCTGCAATGACTCTAGCCTCTTTCCATAAACAAGTTTCATACAGTGCATTTGCTATGCTCGTTGAATGTGCCTCGTGCTGCTCTTCAGAAATTAAATTAAGAACGCGCTTCATCTCTTTGCGCAGATGAGATTTCATTTTAATTCCCCCCTATAAAAAAAAACAGCAGGATTGTACTCCTACTGCTTACTTTGTTTCACGATGAAGTGTAACTTTTTTAAGTCTTGGGCTGTATTTTTTTAACTCAAGACGATCTGGGTTATTACGCTTGTTTTTAGTTGTAATGTAATTACGGTCACCAGTTTCAGTGCAAGCTAATGTAACGTTTACGCGCATCTATTTTCCCTCCAAACATTATAAACATAAATCAGACTTTAATATAATATCATTTTTCGAAAGGAAATGCCAGTCTGTTTTTTTGAAGAAAGTCATTTAATTTCATTTCTTCACTTTTTCTTTCCTCTTAGAGTCCTGAGCTCCTTCTCTGCTACGCCTTATACATAGATGAAGTTTCTTAAAATAGGCGGAACTCTTTTTATGAGAGGCGTACTTCCTTTCTTTTAAATAAAATCCATTATTTACACTCTTTGATATTCTTGTATTTTTTCTACAAAATATGCCGACAGCTTCTTGGCAGTCTGAGTGTTTAACGCCTCTGAATAAATATTTAATACAGGCAAGTGACCATCGGGCAAAATAAGCGTCCATTCATGAGGATCATGGTAAATTTTTAAACCATCAATGACATACACTTGTTTACCGATTGCTTCTTCTAATAACTTCTTCATCACTTGTTCTTGAATTTCTAGCGGACATGAAATATAGCGCCAGTTCATATAAGCGTGGGGGACATATTGAATCATTTCAGAAATTTTCCGCTGCTGCACCATAATTAATTCGATCAGCTGACATAAAGCGTACATGGCATCTAACTGAAATTGAACAGGCCCCAAAAGACTAAGCAAATCACGTTTTTTTGCTTTTGTCCTCATAAATGATTGATTGAGAGATTGAGCAAATGTTTCTAATGTGGATGAATAGTGTATAGGAATAGGAACGAATGCTACTTTTTTTGTCATGTATACGCTATAAATATAAAGCGACATAATTTCTGAGTCATTTACGCTGCAGCCTTTTTCATCATATAGAGCAAATGTTTCTCCATCTTCTTTAATCTGAATACAAAAAGACAGCTTATTTCGTTTAATTATTCGTTTGGTTTCTTCTGTTTTCTCCCACTTGTTTAAAAATAACACATGGATACGAAGACGCTTACATAATAATTCGACAACTTCCTGTATAAACGGTGAACAAATCACACCAATCCGCGTACTGTCTTCTAATAAAATATGCTGATTAATTGATTTTACTAAAGCATCACAATATTCTTCCTTGATATTTCCTATGCTTGTTTCTTTAAGTGAAACAGAAGTCGTTATGTTTGCTTTTTTAGCTTGAAGATACATCCGCTCAATCTTTTTTTCAATAAGCTGATTAACTAATTGTCCTTTATTATCATATATTTCTAAAAATAGACCGCTGTTTTTGCTATCCACACCAATATAAATACCAATGCTCGCTTGTGAAGTCATCATGTAATATCGAAATACCGGAAGAGCTTCTTTTTTAATATCATACACAGCTGAATGATTACTCCGTAAAAAAGAAAAGCATTCTTTGCGAAGTTGAGTGGCTTCTCCTTCATCATCGCTTGCTAGACAGAACGATCCTTGATGTTTGCATACAAGTAATAACGCATTGTATAGTCTTTCTCGATCAACAGATGAATGTACATACAGGCGACCGTTTTTGAAGATAGAAACATCTGGTTTTACAGAAAGGTGAGGTAGCACTTGATTTTCAGCTACTGTATCTTGGACATACGTAGTCATCGCTTGAACATTTACATACGGACCTATCGTAGCGTTGTATAAAAACGATTCTGCCCCCACCGTTACGTTTTGAAGCAAAATCGTTTTATCGATTGCAGCATGTGCTTCTATGATACTATTGGTTCCGATAATCGTGTAAGGACCAATTGAAGCACCTTTTCTAATCACCACATTTTCTCCTACGTAAACCGGATCGTAAACAGTCACCCCTTCTTCTATAAGCGCGGCATCTGAGACAATACTTTCCTGTCTATCGCCAAACCACTTGCTCCACAGATCATAGTGTGCTTGACGATAATGGTGGATTTGCCCAATATCAATCCAATAATCCTCTGTTACAAAACTGCACACAGTATGATTATATTCCAAAAGAAGCGGGATAATGTCAAAGCTAAAATCTGTAGGACCATAAGAATTCACGTAATCAAGAACGGATTTTTTGATCACATACACTCCCGTATTAATCAATCGGCTATTGGCCTGTTCGTAGGTCGGTTTCTCTACAAATCCCGTGACTCGATTCCCTTCATCTATCGTCACCACTCCATAACCCCGCACGTCGTTTACTTCTTTTGTAACAATAGTCATTTCGCTTTTTTGTTCATAATGAAAATGAATAACGTCTTGAAGATTAATTTCTGTTAAGGCATCTCCACTAATAATAATACAGTCTTCCTCAATAAAGGCCTCTGCTCGCTTAATTCCGCCCGCTGTTCCAAGAGGCTCTTTTTCGATAAAATAAGTAAGCGTCACTCCCCACTGAGAGCCATCCCCAAAGTATTCAATAATTTGTTCATGCCTATACTGCAGCGTAATCCCAATCTCTGTAATTCCATGTTTCTTAAGCAGTTCAATGCTATATTCCATCACAGGTTTATCGTAAAGCGGCAGCATAGGCTTTGGAATCGTGTAGGTCAAGGGCTGCAGTCTTGTTCCTTTACCGCCAGCAAGTATAATGGCTTTCAATTTTTTGCCTCCCTCCTTTTTTTATCCTGGCAAATGTGATGTTGAAACAGCTTACTTGTATCGATAGCGATTTTCTCCCAGCTAAACATCGTTGTTGCTTTTCTATACCCATTTTCGCTGATTTTCGCAGCTATTTTTTCATTTTTTAACAAAAATTCAATACAGTTGATTAATTCGAGCGTATCTCCTCTGGCAAACGTCAGGCCCGTGTCGAAATGTGAAACAATATCGCTTAGACCTCCTGTATCGGCAACGATGGTTGGCTTCTTGGCTACCATCCCCTCTAAAGCCACAATTCCAAAAGGTTCATATAGACTTGGAAAAACAACCATTTTGCAAGCTTGAAGAAGTTGATTTCGTTCGTTATCGGTAATGTATCCAATAAAATACACGTATTTGTCTAATTGCTTTTCACTTACCTGTGTTCGAAATTCATGAAGTAAAGGCCCTTTTCCCGCCACAACAAATTGAACATCTATTTGTTTTTTCTTAAATAGTTCCGCTGCTTCAATAAATAGCTGAAATCCTTTTTCATATACAATTCGTCCAATTGAAAAAATAATAGGGGCCTTTCTAAAATTATATTTCTTTTGTAAACTTTCTTTTAACCGTTCATTTACTGCGTCGACTACCAGCTGCTTGTCAATTCCATTTGGAAATATAGCAATTTTATCCTGTTCTACGTGAAATAAAGTGATTAATTCTTTCTTCATATAGTCGCTGCAGACAATGATTGAGCTTGATTGTCGAATCAGCTCCTCTTCTTGCAAGTGAATTTTCTGCTGCATGTCATTATGAATACCATTATTGCGCCCATGTTCTGTCGCATGAATGGTCGTAATTAGCGGCCTATCCGTTTTATCTGCTAAACATTTTGCTGCGGATGCAACAAGCCAGTCATGAGCATGAATAACGTCAAAAGACAGCTTGTAGCCTAACTGCAGTCCTCTAAGAGCCATAGCCACGTTCAAACTGTTTACCCATGTCAAAAAATCCGGATGATGAGGCTGCAGGCTTTTAACTCTGTAAACGTGAACACCGTATAAACGTTCATATTCCGGCAGCCCCTCTACATACGTCGTTAATACACTAACGTGATGGCCCGCTCTAGCTAACGCTCTGGATAAATCAAATACATGTCGTGCAAGTCCTCCGATAACTAGAGGAGGGAATTCCCATGCAAGCATTAAAATGGAGAGACCGCCTTTATATTGATTTACTGATAAAGCCGACGGCTCTATCTCTTTTACAGGGTATAAAAAAGAACTTCCTGAAAGAAAACTGTTTTCACTATCCATCCTTGGATTCTCTTCGTGACAGAGAAAATCAAACAGCTTTATTTGCCTTTCGTATTCACCTCTGACTTTTTCAAAAGTATAAAGCCAATCGCTGCTACTTAAAAGGAGCCACTGTCGGTAGATGGCATTCACCACGCTAGGATGTTTAAAATCGATCACACCTAGCATCGCCTCTGACTTCTGTACGGTTGAAATAAACAATTCATTGTTCTCACTGACAAATTCGGCGCTTTTTGTTGCACCGTAGAGTGCAAGAGTTTCGTTTTGATGAAACTGTATATCCCTCGCGTAATCTAAAGGATATTGAAATGTACCGCTTGCTGCTTGCATTCGCTGAAAGCCAAGCGTGTCCTTCGCTTTCAAATCCAAAACAGCGCTCGCTTTATTCATTGTTCCTTCCTCAACTTGTTTTCCTTGCTTAGGATATGGAAACAAGATAATACCAGCAGGGGACTTTTTTAGTTCATCTGTTGATGACTTCACAAAGGTATAGCGCATTTCATGAGATTTCAGGAGCATATCTACTTGATGAGTATACTCTCCTTGCTGTATAAAAAAACCGACGGGCTTTTTTTCAAAAAACTGTTGAAAAACACGTATTGCTTCTGTAATTTGGAGATTTAATGTTTGTTCTGTTTTAAGGATGGAAACGAACGCGTTCGTTACGGTAGTAGGAATACATTCCATCATGTCATGCTGAAAGAAATATTTGCAGGCTGAGAACAAGCTCCCGTCCCACTTTTTTAAAAAAGTGAGTGCTCTCTGATGCTGCCGGCTTGAAAACTGGTGTAAATACTGAGCGTAACGAGTATTAAACTCCTCGTCGTTTAATACGTTCAAAAATACACAAGACATCACAGCTGTTGCACCTATCAATTTTTCAGACTCAATTTGATCTAAAAAAGGGATGAATTCGTTCGTTACTTGTTCAAACAGCGGATACTCACTCTCTGCTTGAAGTACATGTAGCAACGGATAATGCATATAAGTTAAAAGAATACAGTCATCACTATTCATATTGCTTCTTCACCTGCTCCAAGTCATTTGAATATAAGGAATATGTGCTAAATTCATTTTGAACACCTTGGTGAACTTTTACAGGTTCGTACATCCAGCTCAACGACTTTACATTCACTTGTTCATGCTGTTCTTTCATCAAATAAACCGGATTCGAACGAAGAAGGGAAAAAAAACTTCCTTCTTTATCTTGAATACCAATATCTATTACATACGTGCGCTCACTTTCCAAGCTATTCATAAACATGAAGTCTTGCTTAGGAGTAAGACCCTTCATATAATAGCGGTTTGATTCATGGCCGTTAAAATGAAGGCCTGTTATATCATACGTACACATAGCTAGATTCAATTCTTCCCATCGTGTCGAAAACATACTTTCTACCATGTCTCGAATATGCTCTGAAAACGACCAGTGAACATAAATACGAGATGAGTCAAGCTGAGTAGCTATACACACATTTAAGTTTTGAATAAGATTAGGAGCCACTGTTTTATCACTTCGTTTCTTAGATTGTTTTTTCTACGTATAAATGCCGTATAAACTTATTAACATCTTACCATTCAGAAAAAGTTGCCACAATAAACGCAATTTGTCGATTTGTGTTAAAAAATCCAGCCCAGCAAATTGGATGCATGAGCCCGTATGAATCGTTTGTTACACCGCTGTTGATTTCCGTGCAAAATGTCGCTTTCCGAGGGCGGCGATGAGCCTCCTCGTCGCTTCCGCTTTTCCTGCAGGAGTCTTTGCCCTTCCCTCTCATTAACAGCTAGAAGCAGCTACATTAAACCTACGTTTCTCGATACAATGAAAAAAATCCGAACGATTCATCGTTCGGATCTTCCTTCAACTAAAACACTTTTGTCCCAGCCTCTTTTTCCACTATTCATTTAAATCGTAGCGTTTGCCTTTTACAAGGTAAAATACGCTTTCTGCTACGTTAGTGGTATGATCAGCCATACGCTCTAAATAACGGGCTACAAATAAAAGCTGTGTAATTTGGTTCATAGCCTCCTGCTTTTCTTTAGCAAGACTTAAAAGTTCTTTAATTGTTATTCCGTAAAGCTCATCCACTTGATCGTCCATTTCCGCTACTTTTTTAGCCAACACAAGATCTTCTTCGTGATAAGCTTTTAACGAAAGGCTCAGCATTTCAATCGAAATATCGTGCATTTTCTTTACATGTTCTAACGGCTTAATTAATTCTTCGTTTCCAATTCGTATAGCTGATTTTGCTACATTAACGGCAAAATCTGCCATACGCTCAACATCCGAAGCAATTTTAATTGCCACAATAATACGTCTTAAATCAATAGCCACGGGCTGCTGCTTTGCAATCAGTAGGATAGCTAGGTCATTAATTTCTTCTTCTAAGTCATCCACGTATGAATCACCGTCGATAATTTCTAGCGCCAGCTCAACGTTACTTGTTTGCAACGCTTCAATTGATTTTGATAACGCCTCATGCGTTAAGCGCCCTATTTCTAATAATTTTTCACGTAATATCTTTAAATCACCATGAAACTTTTCGCGTACAACCACTCATCCCATCTCCTTGTATGTCTTAACCGAAACGACCTGTAATATAATCTTCTGTGCGTTTATCAGATGGCATTGAGAAGATTTTATCTGTTTCTGCGTACTCTACCACTTCTCCATTTAAGAAAAATGCTGTTTTATCTGAAATACGTGCCGCTTGCTGCATATTATGTGTAACAATAATAATGCTGAAGTCTTTCTTTAATTCTTGTACTAACTCTTCTACTTTTAATGTCGAAATTGGATCGAGTGCAGAAGTAGGCTCATCCATTAAAATAACGTCGGGTTCAATAGCCAAGCAGCGCGCAATACAGATACGCTGCTGTTGTCCACCTGACAACCCATTCGCATTTTGATTCAAACGATCTTTAACTTCGTCCCAAATAGCTGCTCCTCGTAAACTTTTTTCAACAATTTCATCTAGTTTTTTCTTGTTGCGAACGCCATGAATTCTTGGACCGTACGCGATATTATCATAAATAGATTTTGGGAACGGATTTGGCTTTTGGAAAACCATTCCTACTTGCGTGCGCAGCTCTTCCACATGGTACGATTTATCAAAAATATTTTTTCCTCTATACTCAATTTCACCTGATGTACGGACAATTGGCGTCATTTCTACCATACGATTTAACGTTTTAATATATGTTGATTTTCCGCAGCCTGATGGACCGATGATCGCGGTAACTTCGTTAGCATGAATGTCTAAATCAATATTTTTTAAGGCATGTGTGTTGCCATACCATAAATTCAAACCTTTTGTTTTATATACAATTTCTTTTGTTTGCGGAGTATTTACTTTTTCTTTGTTAGTCAATTCCATTGTTATTGCCATTGGATAATCCTCCTTCATCGTCTTTAACCGTTTTGAGCACAATAAAAGTCTCTCTATGTCTATTTAATATCTATTGTTTACTATTAGTGTAAATACATACGAGAAGCCGAACGCTTCCCCTTATTTTGATCATTTCTATTAATCCTTACACTTACAGAATAATAGCCGACTATTAATTGTGTTTTAACTCAATGTAAAGCTTTTGTAAACGAAGGCCTATCTGCGTGTTTTTTAGGTAAAAAACTAGTTCTTACGACCCTTAAATTCAATAAAAAACCATATATGTAAAGATTTCTAACAAAAAAAAGAAGAGGTTGAGACATAACTAAATTAATTTGATATAAAGACAAGTAAATTAGATAAATAAGCCAGTACGAATCACTTCTGACACCACTGTTGATTTCCGTGCAAGCAGGCGGCCGGTGAGCCTCGTTGTCGCTTCCGCTCCTGCGGGGTCTCACTTCTTCCGCTTTTCCGGCAGAAGTCTTCGCCCTGCCCTCCAATCAACCGCTTAAAGCACCTACTTACATGAAATCTACGTTCACCCTCTCAATAAAAAAATCCGAACAGCGTTAATTCTTAATCAACGTCGTTCGGATCTTACTTCAACTAATATGCTTTTTCCCAGCCTCTTTAATTGGCGTCGTTTGCAATGACAGCCTGTTGATTCTCTTCTTGATCTTTTACTTCTTGTTCACCTTTTTTCTTTAAATCAAAATACGTATCGAGCGCAGAACGAGCAAGCTCTTTTGTAATGGTATTTGGTGCACTTGGCACAAATGCCGATGGTACCACGACAGCTACTGCAATTTCAGGATCATTTGCCGGAGCAAAGGCCACAAAGTTTGAATTATTAACTTTAATTGGATCCCCTCCGCTTGGGTTTTTCTCATAGGCTTGTGCCGTTCCAGATTTACCAGCAGGATTATAGTTCGCTGTATGGAAAGCTGCGTACCCTGTACCGCCTTGTTCCTGCGTAACCCGTTTAAAGCCATTTTGAACATCTTTAATGTATTCTTCTTTCATCGTGATACGATTTAACACATCAGGTTCAAATGAATGCTGCGTACCGCCAATTTCATCGATTTTTATTGTTGGCTTTCGGATTTCTTTTACTAGCTGCGGCTTGATGCGATACCCTCCATTAGCTATTGCAGAAGTATATTGAACAAGCTGCAGCGGCGTGTACGTATCATACTGGCCAATTCCTAAATCAAGCGCTGTACCTGGAACATTGCTTCCGCCTTGTACACCTGTTGATTCGTTATCGAGGTTTATGCCTGTTGATACGCCTAAGCCGAACTGACTGTAGTACGAACGCAGTTCGCTGAATGTGTCAGGTTTAATCGGTAAAGTCATGTTCTTGTGGTACTGTAATCCAGCCATCGCCATTACCGTTTTAAACATAAATACGTTGGATGAATATTTTAACGCGGATGAATACGTTAAGGGTCCTAACCCCTCAGCCTCAGCTGATTTCTTAATTGGTGTTCCTTTAATTTTTAACGGTTCATCAACGAACACTGTGTTTGGCTTAATAGCTCCTGAATCTAAGCCAGCTAGAACCGTTGCCCCTTTTACAACAGAGCCCATTGTATAAGATGTTGAAATATTCCCTAGTGCAAAATCTTCTATTTTAGGTACCCCAGTCTTCTTATCAATGGTGTATTTTTTACCTGCCATTGTTAAGATTTCTCCTGTGTGAGGATCCATCATAATCACAAAAGCACGGTCTAAAAACTGCGTTCCTTTCATTTTCTTTTTGGCTAAAAGCTGGTCCGTAATTTGTTTTTCTACCGCTTTTTGAAGCTCCATATCAATAGTTAAAACTAAATCACTGCCGCGTTCGCCTTTCGACACTTGAATTGTATCAAGGAGATTTCCTTTATCATCTGTTACATACTGGACTTTTTCTTTTTGACCGCTGAGCTGAGCTTCGTATTGCTTCTCTAAATAGCTCGTCCCAACTTGGTCATTTCGACTATAGCCTCTTGATAAGTAATACTGTACTTTATCTTTGGGCAGACCCTCGTTGGCAGAGGATACATTTCCAAGCAAAGTACGGAGAGTGCTGTTTTCTGGGTATGAGCGATCCCAATACGTTGTTGTATCAACACCCGGAAGTTCATCTAAATGCTCACTTACAACGGCATACTCTTCATTTGTCACACCGCTTTTAACAATTTGCGGGGTGCTAGAATAACCTGCCTCCATTTGGCGCTTAATAGCTAGAACTTCTAAATCACTCTTTAAACTTTCTAAATCTTTTTTAGAAATGCGGTCTAACTGACGTTGATACAGTTCGTCATCAGTCATTTCACCATCTTGAACTTTTTTGCGATCAGCTTTCGTAATTTTCTGCTCCGCTTCTTTAGGGTGAAGCATAATCCAATAATCCTTCATGTCGCGTTCTGTAATTTTTACCACGTTTTTAGCATCTTTATTCTTTCTATTTTCTGGAATATCAATCACATTTGTGGTGTAAGGAACATCGATCATAGTGGCTAACTTTTTAGCGATACGCAGCCTTTCTTCAGCTGTATTTCCTTGAAAACGAGTATATGTAATCGTATTTAAAGAGGTATTATCTACAATTACGCGGTTATACCGATCGTACATTTTCCCTCGAGGAACAGGCGTACTGACTGTAACGTCCTGTGTTTTTTCGACTTCTCGTTCGTAATTCTCACCGTACACAATTTGAACAAGTCCCAACCGCAAAATTAATACGGAAAATAGGGCAAATACGGTCAAGAAAAGTAAGTTCACACGAAAAGGCACGTGACTTTTTCTTCTTTTTTTCTTTTTCATACCAACACCTACACTTTATAAAACATATATACCATAACACCATAAAATCAGACATTTAGCAAATAAATAGACACCTGGCAGGTGCCTATTTACACAACGTATTTATTCTAAAAGAAAAGCGAGGCATTTTCCATAGTACAAATGAAGGAGCTAATAATACTCTAAGCTGGAGACTCTCCGTCTCCTTCATTTAATACTGGAGGAGTAACAGTCGTTTCTTTTTTGTGCAGAGGCTGTGAGATATGTCTTACACAAAAATAAATGATCGTATGCCCTGCTCCAACAATAGCTAATAAAATGGGAATACTTTTTGCTTCATCAAAAAATAGTACGGCTATTAAAAATAAAGATATGGAAACGACCCGCCCAATATTCAGAAATACTTCTCTGACAACAATGTATTCGATTCTTTTTGAAACAACGTCCTTTGCTCGTCCAATCACATCGTACGTTAGAGAAATGAATGGAACCAACAAAATAGGATAGGCAATAGCAATACAAACAGCATATATAATTAACTTTGGATACGATAAGTTAAAGATAAGCAAAAAGACTGCTCCATAGAGAAGGAGGCCCCCGGTGAAAATAAATCGAAGGCGATTTTTTTGCTTAATAAATCTTGAGGCTACATAGTATCCTACAAACGCCACCGCTGAATTCACCAGTCCATAAGTTCCTAAAGCTAATTCACTTCCCGTCGTAATAAATACCATGACGGATACGACAAAAATGAACGTACCTTCACGCAATCCTTGAAAGAAATGAGCCTGTAATATTCGATTCCAGTCTTTGTTGACTTTTCGTTCAGCCCACACTTCTTTAAATTTGTATACTCCTTCAGCTGCGCGTCTTGTAATAAAAAAACTAAGCACAACGGCACCGACAAACAATAGCAGAGATACACCAAACACAATTTTATACCCAAGTGATTCATACAAAGCGGAAATAACAAAGCCCGCTCCTAAAGGACCAATCATCCCTGCAAAAGAGTTTAAGATCCCTAAAAATCCGTTAAAAAAGTCTCTTGTATCAGGTTCTGTAATTTCAAAAGTTAGCACATTAAAAGCTAGCCAATAAAAGCCATATCCTATACCCAGCAGTCCACCAAGCAATACTAAATACTCGGCTGCGTTAGCTCCACTGACCAATACAGCGATATAAAAAACAGCTAAAAAAGATACGCCTAACCTTAAAACCACAACCCGGTCAATTCGTTTGGCCCATTTACCTGCTAAAATAAACGTAAGCGGCTGAAGCACCACTACCGCTAAATTATAAATAGCGAGATCCGAAAATTCGCCTGATTGTTTCCACAGATAAATGTTAACAAACGAATTGGAAATTGAAATAGCCAAGGCATAAAGACCGCCTATAATTAAAAGCAAAAGTAAATCTTTACTAACTTCTATATCTCCAACTACTTTTTTTAATAAAGGCATATCAAAAAACTCCTTTTCTCTTCTACACCTAGTGTGTGAAAAAGAAAAGGAGATATGTAAAAGAATTGGAAAACAAAAAAGCCAGTAAAGGTAATAATTACTTTACTGGCTCTTAAATACGTCTTCAGCTTATTTTGCAGCGTCGTAACGCTTAGCAACTTCGTCCCATTTTACAACATTAAAGAATGCTGAAATGTAATCTGGACGGCGGTTTTGATAATTTAAGTAGTAAGCGTGCTCCCAAACGTCTAGACCAAGAATTGGCGTTTTGCCTTCCATTAATGGGCTATCTTGGTTTGGTGTGCTTGTTACTTCTAATTGGCCGTTGTTTACAACTAACCAAGCCCAGCCAGAACCGAAGCGAGTTTTAGCTGCATTTGCAAATTCTTCTTTGAATTGATCAAAGCTGCCGAATTTGCTAGCGATAGCGTCTGCTAATTCACCAGTTGGAGCACCGCCGCCGTTAGGGCAAAGGATTGTCCAAAATAATGAGTGGTTCGCATGACCGCCACCGTTATTGCGTACTGCTGTACGGATATCTTCAGGAACAGCATCTAAGTTTGAAATTAACTCTTCAATACTTTTGCTTTCTAAATCCGCTTTGCCTTCAACAGCAGCGTTTAGGTTTGTAACATATGTGTTGTGATGTTTTGTGTGGTGAATATTCATTGTTTCTTTGTCGATATGTGGTTCCAGTGCATCGTATGCATAAGGTAGTTCTGGTAATTTGTAAGCCATGAATAATTCCTCCTTCAAAATATGTAAGCATTTTGGCGCAAAAGCACCATATACGTTTAGATTAGCAAATTTACCCTACTCTTTCAAATAAAAAGTACCTAATCCATGATTTATATTTACCTAATTCCCATTCGCTATTCTTTTAAACATAAAAAAAGCTTCTTTTTCTCAAAAGAAGCTTTGAATAGACAATAGTATGGCGGAGGAAGAGGGATTCGAACCCCCGCGGGCTTTAACACCCCTGTCGGTTTTCAAGACCGATCCCTTCAGCCGGACTTGGGTATTCCTCCAACCCTATAAATGGTGGACCCTGCAGGACTCGAACCTGCGACCGGACGGTTATGAGCCGTCTGCTCTAACCAGCTGAGCTAAGGGTCCACGTGGCTCCACAGGTAGGACTCGAACCTACGACCGATCGGTTAACAGCCGATAGCTCTACCACTGAGCTACTGTGGAACAATATGAATTATGTATGTCACAAACGTAAATTGGAAAATAGCGGCGGAGGGGATCGAACCCCCGACCTCACGGGTATGAACCGTACGCTCTAGCCAGCTGAGCTACACCGCCATGGCTCCACAGGTAGGACTCGAACCTACGACCGATCGGTTAACAGCCGATAGCTCTACCACTGAGCTACTGTGGAACAATATAACATTTACTAGCGACATTAAAAATTTAACATGTTTCTGGCCTAAAGTCAATATATTATTTTAAAACAGCGTATAAAAAATAGGCAATCATCAACAGTTGAATAAATCCTTTCGAGATAGCGCCACTAAAAAAGCCAATAACCGAACCTACTCCAATTTTTACTGCGTTGCTAATTGTGGTCCGATGAACAATCAGTTCTCCTACAATCGCTCCGATAAACGGCCCTAAAATAATTCCAAATCCCGGAATAACAAACGGACCCACAAGCAATCCAACTGTACTTCCCCAAACGCCTGCTTTAGTGCCTCCGAATTTTTTCACACCAATAATATTAGCGATATAGTCTGCTAAAAAAAGTGCGACAACTAACAATCCTTGTATCACCCAAAATAACCAGCTATAGGAGCTAAAATCATAAAATAAACCGTATATAACAAATCCTAGCGCTACAAATAGCACGCTTGGGATGATGGGATAAACCAACCCAACAAACGATACAACAAAGCTAATGATAACTAATGCCCAACATAAAATAGCCATGCCCGCACCTATCCTTTTTATTATTACTATTTATCATACAATAACCACTCTTATAAAGAAAGGCCTTGCATGAGCAAGGCCTTTCTTTATTTTACCTTTGAATATGTCTTTAGATAGCGATCTCCGAGTACCGCTTCCGCAATATTAACAGCATGATCTCCAATTCGTTCTAAATTGCTAATGATATCGACAAAAACAATAGCAGCAGAACCTGTACATACATTTTCATTTAGACGTAAAATGTGCTTCTTACGAAGCAGACGCTCCATTGCATCAATCTGCTCTTCTTTTTGAATGACCTGGACTGCTTTTTCTCTATCTACTTTTTCTAAAGCAAAAACAGCTTCTTTAACTGTTACAATAGTCAATTCGAACATATCAGCTAAGTCGGTATTAGCTTCTTTTGTCATTCTCACCTTATTTGTAATTTGATAATCAACAAGTTCAATGATATTTTCAAAATGATCGCCAATACGCTCAATATCTCGCGCAGTATCTAGAAGCACAGAATGCTCTTCGCTTTCAGCTTCTGACATGGAAGAGCGGGATAACAACACTAAATAATTCGTGATTTTTTTATCTAAATTGTTAATGGCATTTTCAATTTGCATAGTAGCATCAGAATGTTTAGGATGGCGCGTCTTCAAATAACTATTGGCTTCTTCTAACCCAATCGTCGCGAATTCTCCCATACGAATAAGCTCTGCTTTTGCCTGCCCAAGAGCAATTGAAGAAGACTGTTCAATAAAAATAGGATCAAGATGTTTAGGTTTAAAGTCTATAACAGCATCTTCACCAGGAATCAGCTTTGTAACAATTAACGCAAGCAGACCGATAAGAGGGAACTGAATAATTGTATTGGTTGTGTTAAAGAGACCATGAGCAAATGCAATCGTCATTTCTGGGTTTAAGCCCATCGTCTCTCTCAAGTACTCCACAAGACGAGTAAATAACGGCAAGATAATTAAAAAGATAGTTGTACCAATTAAGTTGAACATTACGTGCGTTAAAGCAGCCCTTCTTGCTGCCACACTTGCCCCGATTGAAGCTAAAATAGCGGTAATAGTCGTACCAATGTTGTCTCCAAACAATACAGGCAGCGCGGCATGTATATCAATAGCGCCCTGTCCAAAAAGTTCTTGTAGAATTCCGATAGTAGCGCTAGAGCTTTGCACAATCACCGTAAATAAAGTGCCAATTACAACTCCTAAAATCGGATTATCACTCATGCTTACAGTTAAATCATGAAACTGTTGAAGTGAGCGAAGCGGCTTCATCCCGCTTCCCATAAGCTCTAGACCAAAGAATAACATTCCAAACCCAAAAGCGATTTGACCAAAATTTTGAACAGGTTTACTTTTAAAGAAAAAGAGTAAAATCGCTCCCACTGCGAGAATAGGAAGAGCGTAGCTCGAAATGTCAATTCCGATTATAAAAGCTGTAACTGTCGTACCGATATTTGCGCCCATAATAACCCCTATAGCTTGGCGCAAAGTCATAAAACCGGCACTTACTAAGCCTACCGTAATAACAGTGGTTCCTGAGCTGCTCTGAATAAGAACGGTAACCAGAATACCTGCTAGAACTCCCATAAACGGATTAGTTGTGAATCTGTCTAAAATATCGCGCAATCTATCTCCTGCTGATTTTTGCAACCCATCTCCCATGAACTTAATCCCGAATAAAAAGATTCCGAGTCCACCGATAAATTCAAAAATCATTTTTTGAACATCTAGTTCCAAACACCTCAACTCCTTGATTTTTTTCTAACGACATAGAGAAGTCCCCACTATTATTAACGAATCTTAAAAGCACTGTAAACGTTTTTACGCTAATGTTTACAATAACTTAACAGTATATTTACATTGTAATTGGAAACGATTTCTAGAATCTATTGTAAACCTTGAATTTCCGCTATAGAATAAATTATAGTTAGAATTTTTTAATAAAAGGAGGGTTTACAATAATCATGTTAAAAAAGATGGGATGGAGTCTTACTTCTTTTCAAAAAATGAGGTCTCTTCGCTTTGAGCATACAAACAAAACCATTGGCTTCATATTGTTTTTAACACTTATTTCTTTGCTGCCTACATTTTTCTTTATGACGTTGACAATTGTAAACGGCTATCACATTGCTACAACAGAGCTCCCGAAATCTGTTTCTTCTTTTTCTATTTCAAATTCACAGCTTACGTCAAGCCAACCTTTCACAAAAAAAGTAAACGGTACCGCTTTTATCTTAGACCCCTCACAGTCTATTGAACGGTTTCATTCCCCTGCTCATGCAATTGGTTTTTTAAAGGATGGAATTTACATCACGACTAATTCACAAACACAAACGTATTCATATGAGTTGCTAAACTGGCATCATAAAGATAAAAATGAACTGTTAAACTTGCTGCACGAACAAAAATTTTCTTTATACATACTTGTCCCTATCGCTATGCTTTTACTGTACGTATTAACATCTGGACTAAACTTCCTTTCTATTACCTGCCTTGCTTATCTTGGAAAACTGATTGGACTCATCACTAAGAAGCAGCTTCCTTTCAAACAGCTATGGGCACTGAGCGCTTATAGTACGGTAGCCTTCACGCTGCTTTATATGCTTTTTGAAGCTTTTTCTTTTTCTCTAGCAACACATAGCTCTCTTTACTGGATAGGAACGTTCTTCATTTACTTATTGCTCGTCACAAGGGTTCCTATGAGAAAAAAGGTAAAACCTAATAAAGCGATTGAAACATAACGAAATGAATCCAATCAACCGCTAGAAGCACCTACATACATAAAATCTATGTTTACCCTGCCAATGAAAAGCTCCGAACGAATTTAATTCTTGATCAAGAATCAAATTTGTTGGGAGCTTCTTCAACTAACATACTTTTGTCCCAGCCTCTTTATTTCTGTACAACTTTTCTTCTCCCCATTGCAGAAGAAAAAATTTTCAACTGATACAAAACCCACAAACCTCCTGCTGCGAGCAAACTAAAGCTATAAATAAACATCAGCCTTTCAGTATGCATCCACACTTCAAAAACAACGGGTCCCAACGCTACTCCTAAAAATCTCACCGTTCCATAAATGGATACAATAAATCCTCTTTCTTCGTCTGAAGCCGCTGAAGTAATCATCATATTAATACAAGGAAGAACAAATCCTAAGCCGCCAAAGGCGACTGTCAAACAAAACATCAGCACAGGAAGCGTATAAATCACCGTTAATACTCCAAACATTACGAATAAAAGAATCATTCCTACTATCATCAATTTTTTCATGAGCACTACATCTGTTTTGATTCGCTGACCGGTCCAATAAGAAACGAGCGTCATCGCGCCAAGAGGAAATAAAAAAGCGGTTCCTTTGAAAAAACCGTCTATATGATACGTTTCCTCTATTAAAAAAGATAAGTAATATAAAATGCCAAATAATAAAAACAACCCCAGTCCCCCGACAAAGAATAAAGGAAAAAGCGATTTTCTTTTATCATAGACGATCCCAATGGCTCTCTTTAAATACTCTCCAACAGATACTGAATCTGAACCTGTTTTCGCTTCTCTCACATACATGGCTATACCTACTAAAGCAGCACCTGCAGCTAAAGGATACACAAAAAATGCGGCATACCATACAACGAGTGCCGCCGTTGCTCCAATTATAGGTGCAACCACTTTTCCAGCTCCATTATATACTTCTAAAATCCCAAGGACTTTTGCTCTTTTTTCCCCTGTAAATACATCTCCAGTTAATGCCATTGCCAACGTTGTAGTACCAGCAGCGCCAATCCCTTGAATCACTCTTCCAGCCATCAACACAGCAAAGCTTCCAGAAGAGACCAAAGCGCTACTAGCAGCGACAAGGCTACCGATTATCATCACGATGAGGGAATACATAATTAATTTTTTACGTCCATATCGATCTGATAAAATTCCTACCGCAGGAATACACAATGCAGCCGGAATCGAAAATACACTCAGTATCAAACTGGTTTGGACTCCACTTAAGTGAAGTGACTTTTGAATGCTTGGCAGCAGAGGAATGAGCATGGAATTTCCCAGCACCATGATTAAAGGCAATAAGCCTAATGAAACAATCATTAATTTTTCTTTCAATTTTCGTTCTCCAATCATATTTAAGTAAGACAAGCATAGGCTTTACACATAAGCAAAAGAATGAAGGAGGAGCATAATGAAAAAGCTATGTGCATTAGCCGCTTTCGCTTTTATCGGATATATTTGTCACTACGACATTAAATACGGGACCATTCCTACTGCGACTGAAGCAGTTCAAGTCAGCAAAGCGCAGCCTGCAGAAACAAAAGCCGCCAGCTCTTCTTCCACCTATACAAAAATAAAAATTAAGCCAGGCGATACAGTTTTGTCCGTCATTGAAGAGCTTACAAAAAAATCGATACCGGTTTCTATGAACCAAATGATTAAAGACTTTAAGAAGTTAAATAACGGTACAGCGCCTGAAGATATTCAAATTGGAAAAACGTATAAGTTCCCTATTTACAAGTAATGACAGCATTCTTCTTGTCAAGATGGGATAGTCATTGTTAAAATAGCTAAGGTAGTACTTTCTACTAGTTATTTTGTTCATAAAGAGTTATTCTATTAATGAATTCAAATTCTTGATTTCATTTTGAAGGAGAGATTATCACGTGAGTGAAATTATACATCGTACAAAAACACGCCCCGTTAAAGTTGGAGATTTAACAATTGGGGGCAGTAACGAATTAGTTATTCAAAGTATGACAACCACTAAAACACATGATGTTGAAGCAACGGTTGCAGAAATTAAACGTTTAGAAGAAGCAGGATGCCAAGTTGTTCGTGTTGCTTGTCCAGATGAGCGCGCAGCAGATGCAATCCCTGAAATTAAAAAACGCATTAACATTCCATTAGTTGTAGATATTCATTTTGACTATCGCTTAGCGTTAAAAGCAATTGAAGGCGGAGCGGATAAAATCCGTATCAACCCAGGTAATATTGGACGCCGTGAAAAAGTGGAAGCTGTTGTAAATGCTGCAAAAGCTAAAAATATTCCAATTCGTATTGGAGTTAACGCCGGTTCACTGGAAAAACGTATTTTAGATAAATACGGCTATCCGACAGCAGATGGCATGGTAGAAAGTGCACTTCATCACATTAAAATTTTAGAAGACCTTGATTTCCATGACATCATCGTTTCAATGAAAGCATCCGATGTTAACTTGGCAATTGAAGCATATGAAAAAGCTGCTCAAGCTTTTGACTACCCTCTTCACTTAGGAATTACAGAATCGGGTACATTATTTGCGGGAACTGTAAAAAGTGCAGCAGGTCTTGGCGCTATTTTGTCTAAAGGAATCGGAAATACATTACGTATTTCTTTAAGTGCGGATCCTGTAGAAGAAGTAAAAGTTGCACGCGAGTTGCTAAAATCATTCGGTTTAGCTTCCAATGCTGCAACGCTTATTTCTTGCCCAACTTGCGGACGTATTGAAATTGATTTAATTAGCATTGCTAATGAAGTTGAAGAGTATATTTCAACTGTAAAAGCACCGATTAAAGTAGCGGTACTTGGCTGCGCTGTAAACGGTCCTGGCGAAGCTCGTGAAGCTGATATCGGGATTGCAGGAGCACGCGGTGAAGGTCTTCTATTCCGCAAAGGTGAAATCGTACGCAAAGTTCCGGAAGAAACAATGGTTGAGGAACTAAAAAAAGAAATTGATAAAATTGCTGCTGAATATCACGCAAAGCAAGAAGCTGAAAAAGCTGCAGCTAAATCATAACCAAAAAAAGCGAGGCGCATATGCGCCTCGCTTTTTTTATGAAAAGAACGGTAATATAAACGTACCGACAATAATCGATACAACTCCGATCCCTATTGCCCATGCTCCTAGCGTAAGTGCTCCTTTTCTGCGTGCGATAAACCCTAGAATAATCCCAGCGGCACCAAGAATAATTGGTAAAAAGAATAGTGAAAGAATCGAAAGCACGAGTGCGAAACGACCGTATCCCGTTCCTTCTCCTTGTCCAGCGACTTCATGATTGCGATTGCGGTCAATATCTATAACTTCACGCTCTGCATGTGGCTCTCCTACTCGGTAAGGAACGCCCACTTCAGCTGCAGTTTCTTCCATGAAATCAGCTTCATATACATCTTTTCTACGCCTTTGTTCTTCATTCTCCATGCTTAATCCCTCGCTTTCGTAAATAAGGAGCATTTATAGTATCTGAATGCGAGAAAAAATTATAAGTGTTAATCTTATACAGCTGCTCATTTTCTTGCAAAAATAGATACCTGCACGATTCCCACACCGTATAATCATCCTTATCTTTTTTCTTAAGGAGTATAAAAAGTATTACTGTTTCTCTTTAGGCTTTATGTTACACTAGACAAGAATAATCAAGCACCTAAGCAGAATAAACGTATTAAAGGAGTGCACGTAGTTGACAAAAAAGTTTGGAATTGACATTGATGGAACTGTTACCTCTCCTGAAACTTTTGTTCCTCATTTAAATAAAGCCTTTAACTTAAATTTAACACTTGAAGATATTACAGAATATGATTTCAGCCCTTTTGTAAATGTATCACCTGCAGAACTCGGGAAATGGTTTAAAGCAAATGAACGCTCTATTTACGAAACCTCTCCACTTGCAGACGATGCAAAAGCGGTTTTGCAAAAGTGGCATCAAAAGCACGAATTATTCTTTATTAGTGCAAGGCACGATCAGCTATTGGACGTCACGGAAGAATGGTTTCAAAAAAATGAGCTATCGTTTCATCACATTGAGTTAGTCGGCTCTCATTTTAAAGTTGAGACAGCAAAACGATACGATGTTGATATCTTTTTTGAAGACAAACATGATAATGCTTGTGAAATCAGTGAAGAATGCAATATTCCCGTTATCTTATTTGATACTCCTTATAATCGCTTACCTGTTCCAAAAGGAGTGGTTCGCCTATATAACTGGCTAGAAGCAGATCAGTGGGTAGCCGACTGGTTAAAAGAACAGCAAAAATAAAAAAGAGAGGTGCATAGCACCCTCTCTTTTTTATTGATTACATTCTATACATTGACCGTAAATTTCGAATTTATGGCCTGTAATATTATACCCTCGCAAATCCTCGTCTACATACTCCATCGGACAAGCTTCAATTTCTTTTGTTTTTCCACAATCTAAACAAATGAAGTGGTGATGATGATGAGCAGTTGCACATTTAAATCGAAAGTGCTTTTCGCTCGAAAGCTCCGTCATTTCAAGTACGCCTAACTCCACAAATAATGATAAATTACGGTAGATTGTATCAAAACTTAGACCAGGATAATCAGGCTTCATATATTCTAATACATCTTTTGCCGTTAAGTACTTATTTGATTTTGAAAACAAGGCAAGCATTTCTTCACGTTTTCCTGTATGTTTATATCCTTGATCTTTTAATAAATGAATGGCTTCAGTTAAATTCATTTTTGTTTCCCCTTCCGTCCTTTATTAATCATAATAGATATGATTAAAATAACAACAGCAATGACAACAATTGTACCGCCTGGTGCTAAATCCAAGTAGTACGCTGAAAATAATCCGCCTAAAACAGATATTTCACCAAAAATCACCGAAAGCAGAATCGTTTGTTTAAAGCCTCTAGCTAAGCGAATGCTTGCTGCTACAGGAAGAGTCATAAGCGATGACACCAATAGAATACCGACGATACGCATCGATACAGCAATGACAAGAGCAACCATCACGATAAATAAAAAGTGCATCCACTTCGATTTAATTCCAGAAGCAGAAGCATGCTCCTCGTCAAAAGATAAAATAAATAATTCTTTATATAAGAAAAAGACAATAGCTATTACAAATACGGCTATGACAACAACTGTCCAAAGATCCGAACGACTAACTGCACTCACGCTTCCAAACAAATAATTCATTAAATCATTATTAAAACCGTCTGCCAGCGAGATACAAATTGCACTAATACCAATTCCGCCCGATAAAATAATCGGAATGGCCAGCTCTTGATAGTGCTTGTAGACCCCTCGAAGCTTCTCGATAAAAAGAGCCCCTGTAACGGAAGACACCATTCCTAAATAGACGGGGTTCACTCCTTGCATAAACCCTATTTTCTGACTAAGAAGCAAGCTCGCAGAAATTCCGGCTAGCGTCACGTGACTTAACGCGTCTGCAATTAAAGAAAGACGTCTTACTACGATGAACGTGCCCAATAAAGGAGCTAAGACGCCAATAATCATACCTGTTAAAAATGCATTTCGCAAAAACTCAAATTGAAATAAACTGCTTATCATACGTGCTGCCCTCCATGATGATGATCATGGGTTAACACATGAACATTATGACCATAAAACATAGATACGTCATGTTCACAAAGCTGTTCGAATTCTTTGGCATTCCCATGAAAGTGTAAAAATTTATTTAAACAAGCAACGTGGGTTACTTTTTCCGAGACAGTTCCAATATCGTGAGTAACAAGCACAAGCGTAATTCCTTTTTCTTTATTTAACTTTTCAAGAAGCTCATAAAAAGTGTACACATTTTGTGCATCCACTCCGACCGTAGGCTCATCTAAAATCAACAGCTCGGGCTCACTTACAAGCGCGCGTGCAATAAAAATTCGCTGCTGCTGACCACCGGATAGCTCTCCTATGTTTCGATTTAAAAATTTGCTCATCCCCACTGCTTCTACCGCTTCTTTTACTTTTTGTTTATGAGAAGCATTCATAAAGCGAAACAAACCTAGTTTTGAAGTAAGGCCCGTGGAAACCACTTCAAAAACGGTAGCAGGAAAGCCGCTGTTGAAACTATTCGCTTTTTGCGATACATATCCAATTTTACTTCGTTCTTTAAACCTTCTCTGATCTTTTCCAAATAAACGAATTGAACCTTGAGATGGTTTTTGCAAACCAAGCAAACATTTAATTAGCGTTGATTTCCCAGAACCATTTGGACCAACGAGCCCCAAAAAAGCTCCTTTTGGAATTGAAAAACTTATATCTTCTAATACATTCACTCCATCATATTGAAATGATAAATGATCAATTTCAATGATATCAGGTGTATTCATATGCGCCTCACCATTCTTTTTTTATATTTCTCCATACAAAAGAGGGCACGGTTTCTATCGTATACTCCGTTACCCATTTACTTTCTCAGAATCATTACGATTTAGTCATTAATGTAGTATACAGGATTGTCTTTTATTTGTAAACTAAGCCGTTTCACTCTTTCGCTTTCTTACCCCGTAGGTTCATCCGACTCAAAATGTTGTTTTATTACACAATATAGTCACATCTTTCTTTTTTATTCATAAACTGTATATGACGAGGAGGTAATCATATGAAAATTGTACAGCAGATTGTCAATAAGAAAGTAAACAATATTACCCCGAAAGAGCTTTTAAAGTATAGCAAACAATACAACATCCCCATTACAGATCAGCAGGCACACACCCTTGTATCTGTCATTAGACAGCAGCCCGTAAATATTTATAACCTTGAAGAGCGCCGAAATTTAATCAAACAAATTGCTCAAGTAACAGATCGTGAAACTGCCAGACGCGTGAACGAATTATTTCAGCAGTTAATGTAAAAGAAGAGGTCATGTCTGTAGACATGACCTCTTTCAATCACATATGAAATTACATAAGCTTTTGTTTTAACTCTGAATCAAAGCTTTGTGCACGAATCATATCAATTTCCAATTGATATGGCGCTTTTTTATTTTTCTTATCTTCTCCTACATAAGGAGTTTCTAGAATTTTAGGAACTTCTTTAAACGCTGGGTGATGAACAATATAATTCAGTGCACCAAATCCGATTTCACCAAACCCAATGTTTTCATGACGGTCTTTTCGAGCACCGCATACATTTTTACTATCATTGATGTGAAGCACTTTAATTCGCTGTATTCCTACGGTTTTGTCAAATTCATTTAATACACCGTCAAAGTCTTGAACGATATCGTAACCAGCATCATGTACGTGACATGTGTCAAAACAAACAGAGAGCTTTTCATTGTGCGTCACACCATCAATAATTTGGGCGATTTCTTCAAAGCTTCTTCCACACTCTGTTCCTTTTCCAGCCATTGTCTCAAGCGCAATTTGAACTTCTTGATCAGCTGTCAACACTTCGTTTAGACCGTTGATAATTTGCTGAATACCAGCATCTGCTCCTGCCCCCACATGAGCCCCTGGATGAAGAACAATTTGCTTTGCGCCAAGAGCATGGGTGCGCTGAATTTCAGACGTTAAGAAATCTACTCCAAGCTCAAATGTTTCGGGCTTTGTTGTATTCCCTAAATTAATGATATAAGGAGCATGTACAACAATATCTTTCATTCCATGCTCTTTCATATGCAAAAGACCAGCTTCAATATTAAGCTCTTCAATCTTTTTGCGACGAGTATTTTGTGGAGCGCCTGTATAGATCATAAACGTATTTGCTCCATAAGAAGCTGCCTCTTCACTTGCTCCTAAAAGCATCTTTTTGCCGCTCATCGATACGTGAGAACCAATTTTCAACATTCTTTTTTACACCTCTAACCTATTGCGATTAACGATTGTTTCGTCTTTCACTACGCTTTTTCTTTTGCACGTACTTTGTAATTTCACGAGCACGTTTTTTCTTATAGCCAGGCTTTACTTTCTTAGGCTTTTGAATAAAGCGATGTGCCTCTTCTCCCACTTCATCCGCTTTCTTCACACGCTTTTTACGGCGGTTACGGTCATCAATAGAAACCCACTCTTGCTTTTGAAGATCTTTGTTTACAAACTCGATTCCCATTTTCTCTAGCTTATTTACTGCATCTTCATCTTCCACATCGAAGATTGTAGCAGCAATTCCAGAATGACCAGCACGAGCTGTACGGCCTACGCGGTGAATGTAGAAATCTAGATCTGAAGGAAGCTCAAAGTTAATAACGTGTGAAATCCCTTCAATATCAATACCGCGAGCTGCTAAATCTGTCGCTACTACGTATTGAAATTCTAAATTATTAATTTGCTTCATCATTTTCTTACGGTCACGAGGAGATAAGTCTCCGTGAATTCTTCCTACTTTTAAGCCTTTAGACAGTAGGTCATCTGCTACTTCGTCCGCCATTTTCTTTGTATTTGTAAAGACGATAGCTAAATAAGGATTATACGAAATAAGCATATCGTGCAGCAGCTTAAACTTGTTACGATGACGTAGTGGAACTAATACATGCTCTAATTTAGCCGCTGCTGCTTGCTTCGGCGAAACATGCGTAAATTTTGGATTTTCCATGTATTTTTTTAAGAATGGCTTTAATTTTTCAGGAATCGTTGCTGAAAAAACAAGCATCTGTAATTTTTCAGGCATGTTGCTTGCCAAACGGTCCACATCTTCTAAAAATCCCATATCAAGCATTAAATCAGCTTCGTCTACTACTAACGCCTTAGTTGTATACACAACTAACGCTTTTTCATTTACTAAATCAAACAAACGAGCCGGTGTTCCTACAACCACTTGAGGCTGTTTCTTTAATTTGTCGATTGTACGCTGCTTATCTGTACCGCCGATAAAACATTTTGCTGAAATTTCTTCTCCTTCAGCACTGTGTTTTGTTAGCTTTAAGACTTCTTGATAAATTTGAGAAGCAAGCTCACGAGTTGGAGCGGTAATTACAACTTGTACTTCTTCTTTTTTATGATCTACCTTTTCAAGTAAAGGCAATAAATAAGCGTGTGTTTTGCCCGTCCCTGTTTGTGACTGACCAATTACACTTTCCCCTTTTAAAACGGAAGGAATTAAGCGCTCTTGAATCTCTGTAGGCTGATAAAAACCTAATTGTTTAATTGCTTCTATTAAAAATGGTTGAAACTCAAAACGTTCAAAGTTTGTTTTTTCCATAATAGTCTCCTTTTTTACATTCACGTTCATCTTTTAAGGCACAATATATGATTATAATCGATTTTTCCTTCTGTGACTACTTCTCATTCATATTACTAAAACTTATTACCTGTTTCAAAAACATTTTATCGCGAGTTGCATACGATAGTAAAAGAAAATCTACTTTACTAAAGGAGGTGCGTCCTTTGCTACAGCGAAGACCACCATTTCCACCCGGTATGCAAAGAAGAATGATGCCAGGAATGCCACCGCAAAACGGTTTTGGGCAACAACCTGGTAACTTTGGCCAATTTAATCCATTACAGCAGTTTCGTAACTTTGCCCAGCAAACAAATGCTCAACAATCATTTTACCCGAATCAGCAAGGCCTGAACCGTGGAGGAGGTAACTTCTTAACTCGCCTATTCCGAAGAGGCGGGAATAGAAACATCCCCTTTCAACAAGCAGCAGCTGCTGCTCCTCGAGGTTCTTTGTTTTCAGGCCTTTCAGGAGCCCAAGGTGCTGCAGGAGCGACCAACTCTTCTTCCCTGCTTGGAGGTTTGCAAGGTTTAACGAACCCTGCTAACTTAAGCTCCATGATGGGAAATGTTCAACGAGTATTAAAAGCTGCGGAAACGATGGGACCTATGATTCAACAATACGGACCTCTTGTCAAAAATGCTCCTTCTCTATGGAAAATCTATCAGGCCCTGCGCTCAAGTGACGATACAGATGAAGTACTCGAAGCAGAAGGAACAGAGGTTGCTGAAACTGATGAAAGCAAAGACAGTAAGGTTTTGTCAACAGGCGCAGAAAGCACGGATTCATCTGATGATGAGCTGGATTTCTTCGAAGAAGAAATTGAACTTTCCTCTAGAGATCGAGTGTCTAAACCAAAACTTTATATTTGATAAATCTGCTAGTTCCGTAAGCAAAGACAGTAAGTAAAAAAAGAATATCTTTGTATTCTTCCTTCCTCTTTTATATAATAGAAGCGAGTTGAATTGCTCGTCAGGATTATGATGAGGAGGAAATTGAAATGAAAGTTATTAAAATCGCACCGCGCGGCTATTGTTATGGTGTAGTAGACGCAATGGTCATTGCACGAAACGCCGCTTTAGATAAATCATTGCCTCGACCAATCTATATCTTAGGAATGATTGTTCATAATAAACACGTTACAGATGCGTTTGAAGAGGACGGCATTATCACACTGGACGGTGCTAATCGCTTAGAAATCTTAGACCAAATAAATGAAGGAACCGTTATTTTTACGGCGCACGGAGTATCTCCAGAAGTAAAAGAACGAGCAAAAGAAAAAGGTTTAACAACAATCGATGCTACATGTCCGGATGTTACAAAAACCCACGACCTTATTCGCCAAAAAGAAAAAGAAGGTTATGACGTTATTTATATCGGAAAAAGAAATCATCCTGAGCCAGAAGGTGCACTTGGCATCGCACCAGATATCGTTCATTTAATTGAGAAAGCAGAAGACGTAGCCCATTTAAATATTCAACGTGAAAAAGTCATTGTAACCAATCAGACAACAATGAGTCAGTGGGACGTTGCAGATGTAATGGAAAAAGTAAAAGAAAAATATCCGCACGCTGAAGTTCACAAGGAAATTTGTTTAGCTACACAAGTTCGCCAAGAAGCTGTAGCTGAGCAAGCAGGTGAAGCAGATGTTACAATCGTAGTAGGAGATCCTAAAAGTAACAATTCAAACCGTTTAGCTCAAGTATCAATGGAGATTGCCGGCACTGAGGCATATCGCATCGGTGACATCTCAGAGCTTCAGATCGAATGGTTGATGAACGCGAAAACCGTAGCTGTTACGGCAGGCGCATCTACCCCTACTCCAATCACAAAAGAGGTCATCAATTTTCTAGATCAGTTCGATCCGGAAGATGAAACAACATGGACACGTGAAAAAAGTGTGCCTCTTTCGAAAATTTTACCAAAAGTTCGAACAAAAAAATCGTCTTAATAGACGCAAAAGAAGGTGTTGACATTCGTCAACACCTTCTTTGTTACCTAAACGTAAATGGGTTTGTGTCTACTTTTGAATCAAATACTTCACACTCAAAGTTTTTCGCTTCAAAAAGACTGTTTAATACGCGTGTTACACCTTGTCTCATGACTTTTTCAACATGATGACCAGGATCTACAACGTTTAATCCCATTGCCATTGCATCATGCGCAACGTGGAAATACAAATCACCTGTTACATAGGCATCTGCTCCGCTAAATTTTGCGTTTGTAATATATTTGTTTCCGTCTCCGCCAAGAACAGCTACTTTTTTCACAGTGGCATCCATAGACCCTACTACTCTGACACCATCTACATCCAATGCTTGTTTAACGTGATCGGCAAACTGTTTTAACGTCATCTCTTCTTTTAACTTACCAACTCGTCCAAGTCCAAGCGTTTCGCCCGTTTGTTCCACTGGATAAATGTCATAGGCTACTTCTTCGTAAGGATGAGCACTGAGCATGGCACGAATAATTTTATTTTGTTGACCCGCTTCAAAAATAGTTTCAACTTTTGTTTCATTGACACGTTCTAGCTCTCCTTTTGAGCCAATGTATGGATTGGCTTCTGAAGAAGGTTTAAATGTGCCTTCGCCTTCTGTTGAAAACGTACAGTCGCTGTAAAGGCCAACATGTCCAGCTCCCGCATCACAAATAGCTGTGCGCACTGCTTCAGCGTCATTTAAAGGAACAAATACAGCTAGCTTTTTCAATTGAATCGACGTTGTTGGAACCAGCACTTTTGTCTCTTGTAGCCCCAACGCTTCGGCTAACAAGTCATTTACTCCGCCTTTAGCTATATCTAAGTTTGTATGAGCAGCATATACGGCAATATCATGCTTAATGCATTTCTCTAAAATACGCCCTTCAGGACGATCTGTAACCACTTGTTTTAGTGGTCTAAAAATAGGAGGATGGTGAGCAATAATTAAATCCACTTGTTTTTCAATTGCTTCGTCTACGACCGTTTCAAGAACATCTAACGTTACCATTACTTTTTTTACAGGCTTGTTTAACGTTCCAATCTGTAAACCAATTTTATCTCCTTCAACCGCTAAATGCTTGGGGGAAAATGATTCAAATGCCTCAATTACTTGAAATCCGTTAGGGATTTTACTCATTTTAACGCCTCCTCAATTAATGAGATGTCTTGGGTAAGTTTTTGAAGTTTTGCTTTGCTTTCCTCTGACTGAGCCTGTTCCATTTGACTGACAATTTGTTTAAGATGATTTAGTTCATGCGTCCACTTTGTCATAAAAGCAGAAGAGCGCTTTTCTTTTAAAATAGGGCCCATTAACACACCGGCTTCCACTTCCCCGTTATACGGAGCTAAAGGGTTTCCAGGTTCAGCGACGATGACTTCATACATACGACCGTCTTCTTCGATGATTTTTTCATCAATGATTTCCCAGTTGTGTTGAATCAGCCAGCTGCGAATATGATGTGAACCAATATTCGGCTGAAGCACCAGTCTTTTTACTCCTTCTAATTTTGCCTTTCCTTCTTCTAAAATCATCGTAATAAGCGTTCCGCCCATTCCGCAGATTGTAATACAGTCTACTTCATTCGGTGATATTACTTCTAGGCCGTTTCCTTTTCGAACATCAATAACATCCGTTAAGCTTGTTTTTTTCACCTGCTGAATAGCCGATTGCAGGGGACCTTCTGTAATTTCACCTGCTACAGCGCCGCTAATATATCCATTTAAATAAGCAAAACATGGCAAATACGCATGATCTGAGCCAATGTCTGCTATCTTTGCTCCCAAAGGAATCGACTTTACTACTTCTTCAAGTCTTGTTGATAAGTTTAATTCATTCATTTTGTCACCTATTCTCTATGTGATTACTGTTCATTATTTTAACATAGATAGTTGCATGATTCCTATTTCTCTTCATGTTTTCCTTCTAGCTGAATGCGTATAAAAAAATCATAAAAAAAAAGCCTGCTTTATAAATGAGCGGCTTTCCAGAAAATCATGTTTCTGAACTCTATTTAATTTCGGATACCCATTTAGCCATTTCCTTCGCTTTTTCCGGTGGAACCAGCCCGGCCGGCATGTTTCCTTTACCGTTTACAACAATATTTGCAATTTCGTCTTGAGAAACTTTTTTCCCAATTCCTTTTAACGAAGGACCTACTCCACCTTGATACTGATCACCGTGACAACCAATACAAGTTTTTTGATAAATTTCTTCTGGTTTAGCTGAAGCCTGCTGTTCCGCGCCACCGCCTTCTTTTTCAGCCGCGATTTCTTTTGCATTGTTCAATCCGTTGAACGAAAGCGTTAACATTAAAGCAATCCCGATTACCGCAATTAATAAAAATGGTATTAGCGGATTTCGCTTCACTCACTATACCCCCTTTATGTATTCCCATCCCTAGAAATAACAAAATAGTATAAGCACTTTTATTTTACTTGAAAATGCTCATAAGTGAAAGGGTTTTATTTACATAATTAACTAATTTCTTATTACTTATCTTAACAGCCAATTTGCCTTGCAATAACAGAGCGCTGAATTTCCGAAGTTCCTTCTCCAATTTCTAAAAGCTTGGCATCCCGTAAATACCGCTCCACGTGATACTCTTTCATGTAGCCGTATCCTCCATGAATCTGCACAGCTTGACTGGCTACTTCCATACAAATTTCAGAAGCATACAGTTTACACATAGCTGCTTCTTTCGTAAATGGCTTTCCTTGGTCTTTTAACCACGCTGCTTTATACACCATATTTCTTGCTAACTCAATTTTCATGGCCATATCAGCTAATTTAAACTGAATCGCTTGAAACGATGAAATAGCTTTCCCAAACTGCTTTCTTTCCTGCGCATATGACAGTGCTTTTTCATAAGCCGCTTGAGCGATTCCAACGGCCATTGCCCCAATTCCAATTCTTCCCCCGTCAAGCGTCATTAGAAATTGTTTGAATCCTTCTCCTCTTACACCGAGTAAATTCTCTTCAGGCACTTGAACATCCTCTAAAACGAGTTCAGTTGTATTTGAAGCATGTAGACCCATTTTCTCGTAATTGTCTATTACAGTAAAACCTCGAGCTTCTGTAGGCACGATAATAGCTGAAATTTCTTTTTTACCTTCTGTACGGTTTGTAACAGCTGTTAAAGCTAAAAACTTTGCATAGCTGGCATTCGTAATATAGCATTTACTTCCATTAATCCTAAATGTTCCATCCTTCAACACTGCTTCGGTCTCCGTTCCCCCCGCGTCACTTCCTGCGTTCGGTTCGGTTAAACCAAACGCTCCAAAAGATTCCCCGGAGCATAAAGCAGGTAGGTACTGTTCTTTTTGCTCCTTTGTTCCGAATAAATAAATAGGTGCCCCCCCGAGCGAAACATGAGCTGAGTATGTAATTCCTGTAGAGCCACAAGCTTTACTTAACTCCTCTACGACAATAGCAAAACTAACCGTATCTGCGCCTCCGCCACCATACTCTTCAGGAAAAGGAAGGCCCATTACACCAAGCTCACTTAACTTTTTAAAAACATCAAGCGGAAATTGCTTACTTCGATCGCGCTCTAGTGCATTTGGTGCTACCTCAGCTTCTGAAAATTCTCTCAGCGTCCGTTGAATCATCTTTTGTTCATTGGTTAATTCATAATTCATTTTTATTCCCCCTAAAAATGTATACGCTTACATTATCTAATTATAATTCATTTTTGTAAATTTTCTCAACTTTTAAAACGTTTTAATTTTTTCATGTTATAATAGAGGAGTATTCATCAATGCAAGAATAAAATGAGAGCGATTCCATTTTTTTTCGGATGTTTAAATGAAATTTGAACATCTTACGCTTCTATAACAAAAGAATATAAAGGAGCATTTGCAAAACGAAGGACAATTCAGTAAAATATATGAAAGAAGAAAAGTTGGTAAAAAAATCAATATACTTCTTTAAAATGCGTTTTCATGAAATTTATTCCATAAAAAACAGATAGCCTCTTTCCGCAGGGAAAGAAGCTATCTCATAAGCGCTATTTACGCTTTTATCTATTCTAAGAAATCTTTTAAACGTTTGCTTCGGCTAGGGTGACGAAGCTTGCGAAGCGCTTTAGCTTCAATTTGACGAATACGCTCACGCGTTACGCCAAATACTTTTCCTACTTCTTCAAGCGTACGCGTACGCCCATCGTCCAGACCAAAGCGGAGTCTAAGAACATTTTCTTCGCGATCTGTTAACGTATCAAGGACGTCTTCTAACTGCTCTTTTAATAATTCATATGCAGCATGTTCAGAAGGTGATGTTGCATCCTGGTCTTCAATGAAGTCACCTAAATGAGAATCATCTTCCTCACCAATTGGCGTTTCAAGAGAAACCGGCTCTTGGGCAATTTTTAAGATTTCACGAACTTTTTCTGGTGTTAAGTCCATATCTTCTGCAATTTCTTCAGGAGATGGTTCGCGACCTAAATCTTGTAGAAGCTGACGTTGAACACGAATTAGTTTGTTAATCGTTTCAACCATATGAACAGGGATACGAATCGTTCTTGCTTGGTCAGCAATCGCACGAGTAATAGCTTGACGAATCCACCATGTCGCATACGTACTGAATTTATAACCTTTGCGATAATCAAATTTTTCTACCGCTTTAATAAGACCCATGTTTCCTTCTTGAATTAAATCAAGAAACAGCATACCGCGTCCAACATAGCGTTTAGCTATACTTACAACAAGACGTAAGTTTGCTTCAGCAAGACGACGTTTCGCTTCTTCATCGCCTTCTTCAATACGTTTTGCTAAATTGATTTCTTCCTCTGCCGACAATAAGTCAACGCGTCCGATTTCTTTTAAGTACATACGAACTGGATCATTAATTTTCACACCAGGAGGTACACTTAAATCATTTAAATCAAACTCTTCTTCTTTTGACAGTTCTTGAATATCGGGATCGGCATCGTCATCATTTGCTTCAGATTCACTCATTACTTCAACACCTTGTTCTCCAAGGTATTCATAATATTCATCCATTTGATCGGATTCAATTTCGAAGTTCGCCATACGCTCTGCAATTTCTTCGTATGTTAGCACACCACGTTTTTTTCCGATTTCGGTCAATTGATCTTTTACTTGTTCAATTGTTAAATCTGAATCAAGTTGTTTTGATTGAGCTGATTTTTCAGCCATCAGATCCCCTCCTTCCAAAATTTTAAGGAAAACCTTCTAAAAGTGGGACTAATACGCAACATCGTTTATTTTAACGTTTTTTTCAACTGTAAAATTTCCATTGCTATTGTCGCAGCTTTTAAATAATCTTTTTGACGCTCTGCTTCTTGCTTTTCTGCTTCTTTTTTTTCTATCGCTACCCTTTGTGGATAAATCAATATCGTTTGGATATAATCATTCAAAGCTTGCTCCGACAATTCATCATTGATTGACATCATCGCCAATTCTGAAGCTAGACTAGACAACGAAGATTCGGGCAACCGCTCAATAAATCCGCTCGGATTAGGCTCGTGTCCTTCCTCGTAATAGGCATACAAATATAGAACAAGCGCACGATGTTCTTCGACATTGAACTGACCTTGAAGTCGGTCTTGAATTCTAAATGCTACATCCTTATCTTTCAACATATGAGCGATCAAAAAACGTTCTGCATTTTGATAAGCCGGTAATAAGCTTCTCTTTACGACTGGTTGTCTATTTATATTATTTCGATTTGGAGAATCATTATCCTTTTTCTTTTTTTCCGTTCGATACACTTGATACTGCTGTTCTTTAAGCGCATCTAATGAAATGGAAAACTCTTGTGCCAATTGGCGTAAATAATGATCTCGCTCTACAGCTTTTGTAAGGAGGCTTATTTCTTTCAAAACGTCTTCAATGTATTGCATACGTTCAGATTCATTTTGTAGATTTCGCTTTCGGCGGAGATACCTCATTTGAAATGCCATAAAGGTCAAGCTGCTATTAATAACATCATTTTGAAACTTCTCTGCCCCGTATTCTTTAATATAATCATCCGGGTCATAACCATCCGGCATCACAGCAATCTTAACGGTACAACCCACATTTGTTAAGATAGCAGTTGCTTTGTGCGCTGCTTCAATTCCAGCAGAATCTGCATCATAGCAAATGATAACGGACTCTACATTTCGGCGAATAATTTTGGCTTGTTCTTCTGTTAAGGCAGTTCCCATTGTTGCAATTGCGTTTGGGCACCCCGCTTTAACAGCTGAAATAACATCTGCAAATCCTTCAAATAAAATAACCTGCTGATTTTTGCGTATATGTTTTTTAGCGCGGTGAAAGTTGTAGAGTGTGCGACTTTTGTTAAAAATAGAAGTTTCGGGACTGTTTAAATATTTAGGCTGCCCTTTTATCTCTTTTAGCAGGCGCCCTGAAAATGCAATTGTTTTGCCTTGCAAGTCAGCAATAGGAAACATAATTCGATCGCGAAAACGATCAAAGTACGTTTCATCTTGGTTGCGTTTAATGATTAAACCTGCATGTTCCATCTCTTGCGGATTAAACCCACGTTTTGTTAAGAACTTACTTACAAATTCCCACGAATCTAAAGCAAAACCTATCTCAAATTCATCGATAATTTCTCGTGAAAACCCTCGATTTATTAAATAATCATAAGCATCTTGGCCTTCTTTTGTATTTACCAATAAATGATGGTAAAATTTCTTTAAAAGCTCGTGTGCTTCAATCATTTTATTGCTAGGCTTTTGATTATCTTCTTCATGAGGATGTATCTCATGTTCAAAAGGAATATCTCCTTTTTCAGCAAGCTGCTGAGCTGCTTCCGTGAAGGACAGTCCTTCTAATTCCATTATGAATGAAAATGAATTCCCTCCTGCACCGCATCCAAAGCAATGATAAATTTGTTTATCAGGCGATACTGAAAAAGATGGTGTGCTTTCCCCATGAAACGGACAGAGTCCAAAATAATTGCGCCCTTGTTTTTTTAGTTGTACATAATCGCTTATGACGTCGACAATATCTACTGAATGCCGAATACGGTCGATTACTTCATCAGGAATTCGATTTGCCATAGTAACAGCTCCGTATTTCATATAATATTCTTCACTAAGTGCTAAATTCCTGCAAGTTTCGACAACATTTTTTCAAAAGCTTGAATGAAATGCTGGCGATCTTCTTCACTAAATGCCTTCGGGCCTTTAGTATGACGCCCTGATCGTCGCTCTTTTGCAGAAACATAGCGAAAGAAAAGCACCGTATTCATTTCGTCGTCATTATAGTACTTTCCACGAGGAGACAGTGCATAAACCCCTCGACTTACTAACATGCTTGCCAAGCCAGTATCTTGAGTTACGACAATATCCTGCTTGGCTGCGTGATTTAAAATATATAAATCTGCGGCTTCCTTTTCTGCATCCACATAGACCCATTTTCCTGGTGTAGGATTTGTTTGCATGTGAGCATAGGAAGCAACAAACACAAGCTCGATGTCATATGTATGTGTAAGTTCAACGATTTCTGCTTTGACAGGGCATGCATCAGCATCGACAAAAACTTTACTTTTTCTTTTGCTATAACTCTGTATTCTACATCCCTCCAGAGATTCCTTCTAACAAATTGTTATTTCCTGTAGATGGCATTTGTCGAATACTTTTTTCGATTTTGACTTGACTTTTATATAAATAGTTTATTCGTTCTTAACAAAGTCTAAACCTAAAACTATTCTTTTTTATCACAATTTTTTATTATAATATAAACAACCTATATTTTCTATACCAAAGTCACTTGTTTTTAAAAGTTCTGTCATATTCATCTTTGGTATATTTTCTTAGGCTTACAGCATACAAACATAAGAAAGCAATCTCCTTTATATTACGCACGGAGGAGATCCATCGTTTATTTCTTTTTGATGGTATTGAGAATGATACCGGCTGTTTCTTCTACGGCCCTGTTGGATACGTCAACCACTTCACAGCCAATCTTATCTACAATCCCTTGAAAAAATTCAAGTTCTTCTTTAATACGACCAATATTAGCATAAATTGCTTTATCGTTTAGACCAAGAGACTTTAAACGCTCTTTACGAATATCGTTTAATTTTTCGGGACTAATAGTAAGCCCTATACACTTCTCAGGTGATACGTGAAACAGCTCTTCTGGTGGATCTACTTCAGGTACAATCGGAACATTGGCTACTTTCAAACGCTTGTGTGCTAAAAATTGAGAAAGAGGCGTTTTAGACGTTCTTGATACACCGATTAATACGATATCCGCTCTAAGAATTCCTCTCGGATCACGCCCATCATCATATTTCACTGCAAATTCAATCGCTTCTACTTTCTTAAAATAATCTTCGTCTAATTTTCTAGCCATACCAGGCTCATAGCGAGGAGAAAGTTGATAAGAAGATTGAATTTTATCAATTAAAGGTCCAATAATATCAAATACCTCTACCCCGTTCTTGGACGCTTCTTGAATTAAAAATTCTCTCATTTCGGGCTTTACTAACGTAAAGCCAATAATAGCGTTGTTCAACTTTGCTACTGAAACCACTTCTGAAAGTGTTGCGATGTCCTCTACATAAGGTACTCTTTTAATTACAAAGTCTGTCATATTGAACTGACTAGAGGCAGCCTTTACAACTAGTTCAGCTGTCTCACCTACAGAATCCGAAATGACATAAAGACATGGGTTGTTCATATTTTGTGCATCCCCTTTTTAATCCTTTTTCACTTATAATACTTCATCATTTGCTAATGCTACTAGTAATTTTGTAATATTTGTTTTGGTAATGCGTCCCACCACTTCAAAATTGCCGTCTCCCTCTTTAATAACGGGCATAGCATCAATCTGTTTTTCAATTAAGATCTTAGCAATATCAATTAACAAATCTTCGCGATAGCAATATGTAATGTTGGGCATTCTCGTCATGATAATATGAACAGGAATAGATGTGAGCTCTTGCTTTCCGATACTCGCGCGCAATAAATCTTTACGCGACAGTACTCCCACTAGCTGTGATTTCTCATCCACTACAAAAAGGGTCCCCACGTCTTCTAGAAACATTGTACAAATAGCATCATATACCGACACATTTTCGTTCACGACTACAGGGATAGACTGATACTCTTGCACCTGTATTTTTTTTATTTTATCTGTAAGAAGCTGTGCTCCTGTTTTACCTGTGTAAAAGTAACCTACGCGCGGTCGCGCTTCTAGATAACCAGCCATTGTTAAAATAGCAAGGTCCGGTCTTAGCGTGGCCCGCGTAAGGCTAAGCTGATCTGCAATATGCTCGCCTGTAATAGGGCCTTCGTCTTTGACAATTTGTAAAATTTGTTCTTGTCGTTTGTTCAGTTCGATTGTACTCACCACCTAATCATTAAATGTGACATACTATTTATAAAACATTATATACTTTTTAAGCAAAAGTAAAAGCTATAACTTATTAATTTTAGCATTTTATCTTTTTAGAATGCCGTTTATTTTACCATGGCTTCTCAAAAAAAGCAGACATTACGCTTACAATAAGCGAAACTACCCCTTCGCTCCACAGTAAAAAGGGTGTCCTCTACACACTACGAGGCACCCTAGCGACAGCAATTCCTTGCATATCACTGATTATCTTTTCTATTTCTCATCAGAGAGCGATTGTTTTAAAGACTCCATCTGATTCAAAAACCGCTTTGTTTTTAAAAACAATCCTGAATATTCTTCATAATATTGATCAATTACAAACTTTAATTGTTTTTTTGTTTCGGGTTTAACAGAAATAGAACCTAACCGCTTTAAATCAATGTAATAAAATAGCCTTAATAGTTTAACCGTCATCGGACTAATTTTCAAATGATAAGGATCTTTTTCTAAGCATCGATGACAAATAAACCCGCCTTCTCGAATGGAAAAATGAAAGGTTCCTTCACCTTGATGGCAGACTGCACATTCATTTAATGTAGGATGAAGACCTAGAACGTTTAACATTTTCATTTCATAAATAAATGTTAAGATCTCTGCATCATACTCTTCGTTCATATAATGAATGGTTTGATGCAGCAGTTCAAATAGAAATGGATTTGGTTTATTGTTCTCAGTAGCTTTATCTGTTAATTCAAGAATATAAGAAGCATACGCTGTTGTGAAGATATCTTCGCGTATGCTTCTCATAGATGAGATAACTTCTCCTTGATGGAGAGTACCCATTCCTGAACCTGCTTGTATAAAAAAGTATCCATACGTAAATAATTGTGTGACGGAAGCTAAGCGACTACTGGGCTTTTTTGCCCCTCTTGCCATGAGACCCACTTTTCCGAGTTCACGTGAATAAATGGTGACAATTTTATTTGATTCACCGTAATCATTCGTTCGAATGACAATTCCTTCACACTTTTTAAACAATCATCATCACCGCCATCTTACAGAAGGCTAAGACAAGGGAGAATTGAGACTTTCGCTGTTGTCCTCATATGTTTCGGGTCTTTCTTTCACTTCATTTTCAAGTTCCTTAAAAATGAGATAAGTATCAATGCTACCTGTTTGTGAAAAAATGTTCCAAGTAAAATTCAACATAGAACTCCCACCTTTCTAACCATAAAGATCAGATACATATTTCAATTCCTTATGTTTAGAATAGCCTTCCGACGTAAAATCATGTAACACAATTTTTTACAAATCACCTTCTTTTATGAAGGGATATAAATCGACGCAAACAAGAACTCAAATGATTAATATTCGTCTTCTCTAAATCCAAAGTCACGGAGATGCGACGCTCGGTTTCGCCAATCTTTTTGTACTTTTACCCATAGTTCTAAAAATACTTTTGAACCTAAAAGGGCTTCAATGTCTGCTCTTGCTTTTCTTCCTACCTCTTTTAACATCTTTCCTTGCTTTCCAATTACGATGCCTTTTTGTGAATCTCTTTCGACGATAATTGTAGCCCCGACGTAAACAGCGCCATTATCTCGTCTTTGCATAGAATCCATCACAACGGCAATAGAATGAGGTATTTCTTCCCTCGTTGCATGCAGCACTTTTTCACGAATTAATTCCGTAATAATAAAGCGCTCTGGGTGATCTGTTACCTGATCTGCCGGGTAATATTGCGGACCTTCCGGCAATCGCTGCTTGATTTGATCAAGCAAACGCTCCACGTTATTTCCTTGTAAAGCTGAAATTGGCACAATTTCAGCAAAAGGATATAAGTCTTTATAATTCGTGATAATTGAAAACAATTCGTCTGGATGAATTTCATCAATTTTATTAATCACAAGGAAAACAGGCGTTTTTGTATCTTTTAAACGCTCGATAATAAATTCATCGCCTCGACCTAAGCCTTCTGTTGCGTTAATCATAAATAAAATTAAATCTACTTCTTTAAGCGTATTTTGTGCTACCTTCATCATAAAGTCGCCTAATTTATGCTTTGGTTTGTGAATTCCTGGTGTATCTATAAACACAATTTGCGCCTGATCTTCCGTGTACACACCCTGAATTTTATTTCTAGTTGTTTGCGGTTTGTCACTCATAATCGCAATCTTTTGACCAATCACTCGGTTCAAAAAAGTTGATTTCCCTACGTTTGGTCTTCCAATAATTGAAACAAAACCTGACTTAAATTCATTATTACTCATGTAAATCCTCCGATGAAAATGCTCCTGGAAGTAATTCTTCCACAGTTAGTTCTTGTATGTCATTTTTTAAATTGGTTAATATAACTTTCATTTCTTTTGGACAAAGCTCAGAGATTACTTGTCTGCATGCTCCACACGGAGAAACAGGACGATCAGTATCAGCTACTACAACAAGTGCTTTATACTCTTTATCTCCTTCTGAATAGGCTTTAAATAAAGCCGTACGCTCAGCACAATTGCACATGCTATAAGCTGCATTTTCAATATTGCAGCCGCGATAAACCTTTCCATCTTTCGTCAATAAAGCTGCACCAACTTTAAATTTTGAATACGGTACATAAGCCATTTCACGAGCTTTTTTCGCCTCATCAATCAGTCCGGTCTTATCCATTTATCCGCTCTCCTTTTGCGCTTCTACATGTCTTTTAACTTGTCCTTTTTTATTATACCACGGGGGTGTAAAGAACCAAAAAGAATCCTTTTTAAAACAAATACTTTAAGAAAATAATTCCTCCTATAAGGACAGCAAAACACGCATAGACCAACACCGCGGCTGCGGCTGCATCTTTTGCGTGTTTTGCTAGTATGTGATATTCAGGAGAAACTAAATCAACAACTTTTTCAACCGCTGTATTCATTAACTCTAAGCTGAACATGCCTGCAATCAGAAGCAGCACAACCGTCCATTCACCAGCTGTAATTGACAGCACGGCTCCTAAGAGAAGGACGATGAAAGAAGCTGCTACGTGAATTTGCATATTTCTCTGTGTTTTACAAACATAGAGAAACCCCTCTATTGCATAACCAAAGCTACTGACAACTTTAGCTATCCCTTTTTTATCGCGAGAGTCCATATTGTTCTAAAATATCTTTTTGACGTGTAAACATCTCTTTTTCATCTTCTGATGTTTCATGGTCATACCCAAGCAAGTGCAAGAAACCGTGAACCGTTAAGAATCCTAGCTCCCTCATAAACGAGTGATTGTATTCTTCTGCTTGCTCATGAGCTTTTGGAATCGAAATGACAATATCCCCCAGGACTCTTGGCATCTCATCTCCGATAATTTGCATTTCATCTTCGCCCATTTCTTCTAGCGCAAACGATATTACATCCGTTGGCTGATTTTTATGGCGGTATTGATGATTGATTTCTTGAATTCGATCATTATCCACAAATGTAACGGATACTTCTGCATCCTCTTGAAGATTTTCATATATAGCAGCGGCTTCAAGCAGCTTCTCAAGCTCTTTTTGCTGCTCTTTACTCACTTCGTTTGTTTCATCAATAAAATCAATAACTAAACTCATACCTTCACCTTCTCTTTTTTTATCTCTGGATATTCAATTCGGGAATGAAAAATCCCATTTAAAGTTTCACATAGTGCTTGGCGAATTAACTCTAGCTCTTTGAGCGTTACGTTACACTCGCTAAGCTGCTCATCCTGCAAGCGATCTTTAATAATATTTCGCACCAAGTTCTCAATCTTTTCCGGAGTTGGATTGGACATTGACCTTACGGCTGCTTCTACACTATCAGCTATGCAAATAACCGCTGCTTCTTTTGACTGAGGCTTTGGTCCAGGATAGCGATATTCTTTTTCATCAATTTTTTCTTCTGTTTGTTCAAGTGCCTTATGATAGAAAAACTTAAGCAGGGTCGTTCCGTGATGCTGCTCTGCAATATCTACAATCTCTTTTGGAAACTTGTGATTTCGCAAAATGGTCGCTCCATCTGTAGCATGTGCGATTATAATATTTTTACTAGTCTTCGGACTTAGTTTATCATGCGGATTGGTAATATTCATTTGATTTTCAATAAAATACTGCGGTCGCTTCGTTTTACCAATATCGTGGTAATAAGCCCCCACTCTCGCTAATAAACCGTTAGCTCCTATCGTTTCGCACGCCGCTTCAGATAAGTTTGCCACCATTACACTGTGATGATACGTTCCCGGTGTTTCGGTTAAGATTTTACGTAATAGCGGATGATTAGGACTCGATAATTCAATCAGCTTCATCGTAGATAAAATGCCAAATCCACTTTCAAAAAACGGAAGCAAACCTATAGCTAAAACGGAAGCAATAACACCAGATGCAATTGACATCATGCTGTAATAGCCAAGCTCTACAGTACCAATTTGGCCATTTTTAATAAAAATAATAGCAAAGCTAATAATTACGTTTACCATAGCCACAAATAGACCTGCCTGCAAAATCCGTGAACGCCTGTGCTGCCTGCTTAAAAATAAAATAGCAGCAATATTGCTAATTAAAAAGTAAATCCCAATGTTCATATTAAACGAGGTTGTCAATTCACCATTAAAAATAATGCTTCCACAAATAGCAAATACAATACTTGATAAAATAGCAATGCGTTCATCCATTAAAATTCGAATCAGCAAACCTCCCACCGCAACAGGAGCTAAGAAACCAATTTCCGATAAATCAATTTGTTGAAACAAGCTTAAGATTTTCATGAGGCCAATCGTAATGGTTGCTACCAATACATACAACAACAAGGGCTGATATGTCTTGGTGTGAAATTCACGCAAATAGTAAATGAGGCCGGCTATCATCATCACAATCAGCAAAGCTAATCCCGCAAAAGGCTGAATAGATCCTTTATTATTCAACAATCCCGCGAGCTGGAGCTGACGATATATATCAGGATTAATAAGCTGATTTTCTTCTACAATAATCTGACCTTGTTTAATTCGAACAGGCTCCACTTTTTCCACAGCTGCTTGACGGTTTTCAGCTGTTTTTTTGGGATCATAAATCACATTTGGAATGATAGCGAATTTAGCAATTGCATTCATTGAATCCTTTAGGGAGTTGCTGACATTGGTGTAAACAAGCTGACCTTCTACCTGGTCTTTTTTCTCTTCTACATCGCTAATCTTCACTTGATCTTTCATCACATGATGAACGGCTGTAACTACAGCGTCTTTCGCAATCGATAAATCACTGTTAGAAGACTGAAGCAGCTGCTTGATGGTATCCTTTGGCAAGTTTTTTTGAATGTCTTCAGGAAGCTTATCCTCTAGCATTTTTTGTTTGGTTTTTAATACGGCATCGATACTGTCATCTTCATGATCTTCTTTTTCATATTTTGTATTAACTTCCATCATCGCATCAAAAATAGATGCAACAAGATCGACTTGGTTCTGTGCGTATTCTGTTTTTTGTGTATACACATCTTCAACGGCTTGTTCTGCCTCTGCCCGTTTTTTCTCTGTGCTCTCTTTATCTTCAATGGTAACGGGTGAGTAAATGGTTTGCGGGGAAATAGACAGTAGTCTAAGATCTAATTCCTGCGGCTTTACATTGCTATACATAGACGCAAACATCATTATACCTAACAAGGCATATAACCCAATTTGAATTAACCGTAATCGCTCGATCTGTGCCATTGTTTGCTTGATTATCCGAAACGTTGACACAAACGTACCCCCTTTTACAAAAAATAGACCCTATTAAGAAAGGGTCTTTTGGTCAGCGTGTTCGTACGCTTGAATGATACGTCCCACAAGTGGATGGCGCACAACATCTGACTGTTCTAGATGAACAAACGAAATACCTTTAACATTGGTCAGGATTTTCGAGACAGCCGCTAGACCAGACTGAGCTCCTTTTGGTAAATCAATTTGTGAAATATCTCCTGTAATCACCATTTTAGACCCAAATCCTAGTCGTGTTAAAAACATCTTCATTTGCGCCATCGTGGTGTTTTGTGCTTCGTCTAAGATAACAAACGCATCATCTAGTGTACGACCTCGCATATAAGCAAGGGGTGCTATTTCAATAACTCCGCGTTCGATTAGGCGTTGCGTATGTTCTGTTCCTAATACATCATGTAATGCATCGTACAGAGGCCGCAAGTACGGATCTACTTTTTCTTTCAAATCTCCTGGCAAGAAGCCAAGACTTTCACCTGCTTCAACAGCAGGACGTGTTAAAATAATACGCTGTACGTGACCATTTTTAAGAGCATTAACGGCCATGACAACGGCTAAATACGTTTTACCCGTACCAGCAGGCCCAATTCCAAATACCAAATCATTTTTCTTAATAGCAGAAATGTAGTGACTTTGTCCTAATGTCTTAACACGAATAGTCTTACCTTTTACGTTTTTACCAATCTCTTCTTCATATACATCTTCAAAAAACTCGAGAGAATTTTTCTTAGCTAATTGAATCGCATACACAACATCTCGTTCAGATATGGAAATATTTTTGCGGATAATGTTCAGTAACTTTTTAAGCATTTCTTCCACTAGCTGAACATTTTCTGTACTTCCGGAGACTACAACAGTCTCACCTCTTGAAATGATCGAGACCTGCATTTCTTCTTCAATTCGCTTTAAATTCGCATCTTGTACGCCAAATAATGAAATGGCTTCGTTTGAATCATCAAGTTGTACGTTAATTGTTACTAGCTGTTCTGACATTCATCAATCTCCTTGAATAATTGGTTGAGTGTTCGCAATATTTTCTATAACTTGGTAATGTATTGATAATCTAACTTTACCATTGTCCTGTTCTTGGTGCAAAACTTTTTCACCTTTTATTTTAGCATCCTCACCTAAAGTTGATAGTAATTTTTTTCGACCGATTTCCAAAGCTTTTTCCACCGCCTCTTGTTTAGAATAGACGCGCTGCGAATTCTGTTCTTCTCGTACAGCAACTTTCTCATACGACAGAGGTAATTTCCATTTAAAAAAATAGAGTGGATGCTCCACTTTTTCTGTCACCTTTGAGCCGTATTTCTCTTTGTTAAAAGCCCAAAGAGGCATTTTAAAAGCTTGAAAATCTAAATAGTGCTTCGTATATCCATTACCCGTTAATACTTGAAAATCAGTTTTTAAAGGCACTTCCACCTCAGACTTATACCATGTTTCACCGTAGACTTTTCCTTTAGCAGCTACTACTTTTTTATTTTTTTCGTTTCCAATAATACCGGAAACTAAGACCTCGCCTTCGTTGACAAAATCATTAACCTTGACTAAAGGTTGTCCTTTTTCGACAAACAAATTCGTAATAATAGCTTTCTTTTTAGCAATTAAATGTTGGTAAGGTGTTTTTTGCTGAGGCTTGGGCTCATTTTTTTCAACCACTTGGAAGTGATAAGAAGTGCCGCGCACTTCTACTCCCACCCAGGTAATATTGTTCATATTATCCGTTAAATAGCGCTGAATTTTTTCAGGACTCTCTAACAGAAATTGAAACTCTCCTCTTTTTACACCTATTTTGGCCAGCTGCTTCGTCATTTGATGTTCTGTTTGTGGTTCTGCACCGCTAATTTCCACTTTCCACACCATGTTGGAAAGCAAACCAAGAATAATAAAAAAAGAAAGAAAACCTAAAGCAAATCCACTATTTTTAATCACTCGTTTTGTTAAAAAAGGAAAACCTCGGCCTCTTATAAAATAAATTTTACAGTCTGCGTTGCGAATTAGTATACGAATTTTCTTTACATCTTTCAATAATATCGTTGCTGTCGCTAGCTGACCGTCAACTTTATGGACATTCGAGATCATAATCTGTTGTCTCACACAATTATTTAAGAAACGTTCAATTCCTTTTCCAACAATTCGAATACGTACGGTACCAATAACAAAGTTTGTCCATCCATTCTTCATTTTTTTCCTCCTTGTGTTATTGTTCTAAATAAAGAACTTGATTGATTTTACCTTCTAAAACCAGTTCTTCTGGCAGTATTACTTTAATGACCAGTCCTTCACCTCGAATTAACATTTGTCCCTGTTTTAGTAACACGCGTATTTCAGTATCAGAAAAGGCTAATAAACCTTTATGATTTTCAATATAAATGTGTATTTGTCCAACTAACGTAATACGGGGAAGATCCATTAATACATCAGCGGGTAGTTCCATTGTTTTTGTCATCCATCTTTTCATTTGGTGTCTCCACTTTTTGCTCATAAAAAGAACCCCCTTTCATCTCATGTTTATGAGAAAGGGGGTTAATGTATCACATCTATTTATCGTTTATATTTACGTTGTTTCGATTTTGGCGGCCCTAGAATTTCGGACCATATCACTCCTTGAACAGCTTCTTTACGAGAAATGGGCTTAAAAACGTTTTTCTCATCAGTTGTTTTTGGTTTTTCAACTGCGATTTTCTTTTGAATAGAAGGTTCATGATACGAACGGTTTTTTAGCTCTTCCAGTTTTTCTTGCAAAGGATTTGTTTCTGCTGAAGGAGCGATTTCTGGCTCCATACGAGCTGTTTTTGGCTCTTCTTTGACAGGGCGATATCTAGGTCTTTCCCGCCTTGAAGGATTGTTTACAGGAGGCATAGGAGCTCTTTTAGAACGCTGCTGTTCTTCCTCTTTTGACTGAGCCATAAAACGCTGCACAACGTTAAAAATAATCCCTCCAATGATGACAAAAATGAAAGCATTATTAATAATTAGTTTAATAAGCGTTTCAACGATATTCATTAGGAGAAAACCTCCTTGTTAAACTGATTCATTATTTCTCATCGTCTTCTTTAGACATTTTTCCAATTGAATCACGCATATCCGTATCAGCAGTCAAGTTTTGAATATTCATATAATCCATGACGCCAATATTGCCAGAGCGCAGTGCTTCTGCCATCGCTAATGGTACTTCTGCTTCTGCTTCTACTACTTTTGCACGCATTTCTTCTACTTTTGCACGCATTTCTTGTTCTTGAGCAACGGCCATAGCACGACGTTCTTCGGCTTTTGCTTGGGCAATATTTTTATCTGCTTCTGCTTGGTCTGTTTGAAGAACTGCCCCAATATTTTTACCAATGTCGATATCAGCAATATCAATGGATAAGATTTCAAACGCTGTTCCGGAATCCAACCCTTTTCCTAAAACCGTTTGAGAGATCATATCAGGGTTTTCCAATACTTTTTTGTGATCTTTTTGTGAACCGATTGTAGAAACAATCCCCTCGCCAACACGGGCAATAATCGTTTCTTCTCCAGCTCCCCCTACTAGTCGATCAATGTTTGCACGAACGGTAATTCGGGCTTTTGCTTTGACTTCGATTCCATCCATAGCCACCCCTGCAATAAAAGGTGTTTCAATAACTTTTGGATTAACGCTCATTTGTACAGCTTCTAGCACATCACGGCCCGCTAAGTCGATAGCTGCTCCGCGCTCAAATGTTAACTCAATATTTGCTCGGTGCGCTGCAATCAACGCATTTACCACGCGGTCCACGTTACCGCCTGCTAAATAGTGGCTTTCTAATTGATTAATGGTAATACCTAAACCGGCTTTACTTGCTTTAATTAACGGGTTCACAACGCGAGATGGTATCACTCGACGAAGTCTCATTCCGACCAGTGTGAAAATACTAATACGAACGCCTGCTGCTAATGCTGAGATCCATAACATAATCGGTACAAAAGTGAAAAAAACAGCTAAAGCAATAATTGCTAGGCCAATAACTACAAAAAACAATACGCTACCTGCTTCCATTAATTAAGGTCCTCCTTTTTCAAAGGCTCTGTGAGCTTCCGCACCACAACCCTTGATCCCTCTACTTTTATAATATTTACTAACACATCTTTGTCTAAATATCCGCCTTCAGTGACTACATCCACATACTCTTCATCGATGAGCACGGTGCCTGAAGGACGCAGCGGTGTTGTTGTTTTACCTTGTTTTCCTATTAATTCATACCGATTTTGATTCGATACATAACCAGATTCGGTATTAAGTGAATCATTAAGCACCATTTTTTTGAAAGGTGTAAGCTTTCTTTTAAAAAATTTCATCATCACAAACGCACCTCCCAGTGCCACCACTATTGCAATTACAAGAGAAATTCCCATTTCGACATTATTATCTGTTGACATAAAAAAACTTAAAATGATAGCTCCAAGCCCTAGCAGCCCTAAAACGCCGCCTGGCACTACAATCTCTAATAGAAGCAGTATAATTCCTGCTATAAATAAAACGAGGGCTTCCATTCCTGCTAATCCTGCTACCATATGACCATAGAAAAATAAAAGAAGTGAAGCTACTCCAATGGAGCCCGCAATACCAAATGAAGGCGTAAACAATTCAATTACAATTCCTAAAGCACCAATGGATAATAAAATGGGAACAACAAGCGGATGGGTAAGAAAACGAGCAATTTGTTCACTTACACTCATTTTTGCATACGTCAGTTTAGCATCTTCATAGCCAAGCACGCTCAGGAGATCATCTAAATTTTTTACAGTTCCTTCTGAATAACCAACTTGCTCGGCTTGCTTCGGAGTTAGCGTCAACAATTCGTTTCCTTTTAAGTTGAGCTCAGGTATGACCATCTTTGTGTTTGCCATCGCTTCTGCATATTTAGGGTTTCGGTTATTTTGTTCTGCTGCGCTCTTCATAGCCGATAACCAGTAGGACTGAGCTTTTTTTCCTGCTGCATTTCCCTGTTGGTCAATCACAGCTGCCGATCCCATTGTAGAGCCGGGTGTCATATAAATTTGATCGGCGTTAAGTGCAATATACGCTCCGGCCGATAATGCTTTTTTGTCGACAAAAGCAGCGGTAGGAATAGGTGTTGAGGTTAAGCTTTTAGCTATTTCAGAAGCTGCATCTACAGCTCCTCCAGGAGTATCTATGTCCAATATAATCAAATCTGCACCGTCATTTTCCGCATCTTCAATGGATCTGTTTAAAAAAGAAAGCAGTCCATTTTCTACCGTTTTATTGACAGGAATAATGTGTACACGCTTCACGTCAGCGGTGCTAATAGTGGGGAATAACCCAGTGGCTAAAATAAGAAAGCACACGAAAGAAAATAAGGTTTTCACCGAATACACTTCCCTCCTTCCATAGATAGTATGAGTATGTATCTGTATATACGAATAACTTTAACAATAGTTTCAAATTTTTTAAAATTTATCTATTTTATTCTTTGCACTAGAGAAACAAAACATACGTTCGGATATTATCTATATAAAAAACACCTTACACAAGGTAAGGTGTTTTTTATGATAAGTGTTGAAGGACAAGCTTATTAACAAGAGAGCCATCCGCTTTGCCTTTTACTTTCGGCATAAGCGCTCCCATAACTTTCCCCATATCAGCTTTAGAGGAAGACTGCGTTTCTTCAATCGTCGTTTTAATAATTTCAGATAACTCTTCTTCAGTTAGCTGTTTAGGAGCGTAAACTTCTAAAACCGCTAATTCAGAATGAATTTTATCAACAAGATCTTGACGACCTGCTTTCTCAAATTCATGGAGGGAGTCTTTACGTTGTTTGAATTCGCGAGAAATAACCGTCAACTCGTCTGCTTCAGTTAGGTCAGTGCCTAACTTAATGGCTTCGTTTTGAAGAGATGCTTTGACCATACGAATGACCCCAAGCTTCTCTTTCTCTTTGTTTTTCATCGCTTGTTTCATATCACTATTTAAACGCTCGAGAAGACTCATAAATCCACCCTCTTATTAGAACTTGCGTTTTCTAGCAGCTTCAGATTTCTTCTTACGCTTTACGCTAGGCTTTTCATAGAATTCGCGCTTTCTTGCTTCTTGTAACGTACCAGTTTTTGAAACTGAACGTTTGAAGCGACGAAGAGCATCTTCAAGCGATTCGTTTTTACGAACAACTGTTCTTGACATTCTAATTCCCTCCCTCCGAACAAAACCACTAACATCATAATGAAATGACATGTTAGACATGTCTTTTGCAATTATAATATAATGATTCCTTAAGGTCAACCGCTTTACATAAAGTAATGCAGTTATTCCCCCTTTATTTTATGAACTTTCTTGATAAAAGATTACTCACTCAGCTGTTTTATACGTATGAAAAAAGCTGCGCAAACACGCAGCTTTCCAATAAGTGTTATGAGCTCATTTTCACCTGATCTTGAAGATGAACCTCATCTAGCACGCGAACAAACTCACCTTCATTATAAGGATATCCAGCTTTTGAAATTTTCACTTTTACAAGCTTTCCAACCATTTCTTCAGACGCTTTAAACACAACCTTTAAGTAGTTATCAGTATATCCTACATATAAACCACTTTCAGGATCTTCTTTATATTTTTCTTCCGGAATTACTTCTAGTACTTCTCCTTCAAACGTTGAAGCATATTCTTTTGCCAATTGGTTTGAAAGTTCGATTAAACGGTGCACACGTTGATTTTTTACTTCTTCATCAATCTGGTCGGTCATACGAGCTGCTGGCGTACCTGTACGTTTAGAATACGGGAATACGTGAAGCTCTGAAAAACCGTGCTCTTTAATAAAGTTATACGTCTCCATAAACTCTTCTTCTGTCTCACCTGGGAACCCGACAATCACATCTGATGTAATCGCTAATCCAGGAAGAGCTTCTTTCAGACGGTTTAAGCGCTCGCCAAAGAACTCCATTGTATACTTACGACGCATGCGCTTCAATACCGTATTTGAACCTGATTGAAGAGGGATATGCAAATGACGTACAACCATTTCTGACTGATCTAGTACCTCTATCACTTCGTCCGTAATTTGACTTGCTTCAATTGACGAAATACGAATGCGTTTTAATCCTTTTACTTGAGACTCTAAATCACGAAGAAGCTGGGCAAGATTGTAATCTTTCATGTCTTCTCCGTATCCGCCAGTGTGAATACCTGTTAACACGATTTCTTTATAGCCTGCATCCACTAGCTGCTGTGCTTGTGCTACTACTTCTTTAGGATCACGAGATCGCATTAAACCGCGTGCCCATGGAATAATACAGAATGTACAGAAGTTGTTACAGCCTTCTTGAATTTTTAACGAAGCACGCGTACGGTCTGTAAATGCCGGTACATCTAGCTCTTCATATACGCGTGTTTTCATAATGTTTCCTACACCGTTAATCGGCTGACGCTCTTTTTTAAATTGTTCAATATAATCAAGCATCTTAACACGATCTTGTGTACCTACTACGATATCAACACCAGGAATGGCCATAATTTCAGCTGGCGAAGTTTGAGCATAACATCCAGTTACACAAATAACCGCATCTGGATTTTTTCGCACAGCTCTGCGAATAACTTGACGGCTCTTTTTATCTCCTGTATTTGTTACCGTACATGTATTAATTACATATACATCGGCAGTTTGTTCATATTCAACACGCTCATAGCCTTGGCCTTTGAACAATTGCCAAATTGCTTCTGTTTCATAGTGATTTACTTTACACCCTAGCGTGTGAAAAGCAACTGTTGACATAATCGTCACCTCATTAACTCAGTTTGATAAGATATAGCAGACAGCGCATATAATGGAGCTGTTTCTGCTCGTAAAATCCGCGGACCAAATCCGCTTATTGTAAATTCATTTTCTTCTAATACTTCTACTTCCTGCTCGGTCAAACCACCCTCGGGGCCTACAACCACAAGCACGGAATTGCCGGGTTTTAAAGCTGAAAGAACAGCGTGCAGATGAGATGTTTCTCCTTGCTTTGCTCTTTCTTCATAGGCTACAACTTTATGAGTATAGTCACCGCTAATTTCTACTAGTTTCTTAAAAGAAATTGGGGCTTCTACTGCTGGTACAATCGTACGATGAGATTGTTCTGCAGCCTCTTTAGCAATCTTGTTCCAGCGATCTACTTTTTTTTGACTCTTTTTATCATCCCATTTAACAACTGAACGAGCCGCAATAAAAGGGATAAACCTATACGCTCCAAGTTCTGTCCCTTTTTGGATAATAAGCTCGAGCTTATCCCCTTTAGGCAGACCGTTCACAATTGTAACATGGACTGGAAGCTCTTTTTCTTCGCTTATCCATTCTATAATAGATGCTTTCACTTCGTTAGCGGAAATATTTTCAATTTCACACAAAGCAGCTTGCCCCTGTTCATTACAGGCAATAAACTGTGATCCTTCATTCATTCTCATGACGCGTGAGATATGATGGGCATCATCTTGTATCACTATGACACTTTGCTCTTGAAATTGATCATTTGGCAGAAAATAACGTTGCATCTTGACACCTTCTCACTTGTTAAGCTTGTTTTTGCGCAATAATTGCTACCCAATCTTCCATAAGCGTTACTTCTTGAATAACAAAGCCCGCTCCCGTTAACGCTTTTTTGACATCTTCTTTTTTCGCACTAATAATACCTGATGTAATGAACATGCCTCCTGGCTTTAATACCTTTGCAGCATCGTCTACAAAACGAACGATTACCTCAGCTAGAATATTCGCCACAACAATGTCAACCGGTCCTTCTATGCCTTGCAATAAGTTGTTTTGACCTACTGTTACGATATTTCCAACTTGATTCAGTTCAATATTTTCGCGGGCAGAACGTACGGCTACTTCATCAAGATCTAGAGCTTGTACATTACTTGCTCCTAACAGGGCTGCGCCAATACTTAGCACTCCTGAGCCTGTACCCACGTCAATAACGGTATCTCCTGCTTTCACTGTTCTTTCCAATGCTTGAAGAGACATAACCGTCGTTGGATGCGTACCTGTACCAAAAGCCATTCCGGGATCAAGCTCGATAATCAATTCATCTGTGCTTACTTTCTCATAGTTTTCCCAAGTTGGTACAATCGTAAAACGCTCTGAAATTTTCACAGGGTGGTAATATTTTTTCCAAGCAGTGGCCCACTCTTCCTCGTTCACTTCACTGATCGTAACTTTGTTAGCTCCTAAATCAAAGTCGTAAACAAGCAGTCCATTAATTTCTTTTTTGATACCATCCACAGTTTCTGCTAAAAAGCTGTTAACTGGAAGGTATGCTTTAATCACTACACCTTCCTCTGGGTAGTCTTCTACGTTTAAATCATAGATTTCACCAAAAGTTGTATCTCTGTCCTTCACTAAATCAGCAGGATCTTCAATGACTACCCCGCTAGCTCCTGATTCATGTAAAATATGTGAGATGGGTTCAATTGCTTCTTGCGCTGTATGAATACAAATTTCAGACCATTTCATTGCTACCAACTTCATCCTTTCTGCCTTCAGTAATATAGGATTTTAAATATGAACATGACAGATGACAGGTTGGCAAAGTACCTTTACCAACCTGTCTCTGTTTATTATGAAAGACAATTATTCTCCTTTAATTGCTCGTTTTACTTTTGCAAAAAAGGAATCATGCTGCTCATCAACGGCTTCTTGACCGCTCAGTTCAGCGAACTCACGCAATAATTGTTTTTGTTTTTCTGATATTTTTGTTGGCGTTACAACGCGAACGTGAATATGCTGATCTCCTTGACCATACCCTCGTACGTTTGCCACACCTTTTCCTTTTAAACGGAATTTCGTCCCCGTTTGTGTACCAGCAGGAATCTTCAGCTTCACCTTGCCGTGTAGAGTTGGTACTTCTACTTCATCACCTAGTGCTGCCTGAGCAAACGTTAAAGGCATTTCGCAGTAGATATCGTCTCCATCACGTTCAAAGAATTCATGAGTGCGCACGTGGAACACTACGTATAAATCTCCCGGAGGACCACCATTTACCCCTGGTTCTCCTTGAGCACTAACGCGCAGCTGTTGACCATCATCTACACCAGCTGGGATTTTAACATTAATTTTACGTCGTTTTGTTACTTTACCGTCACCGTGGCACGTTGCACATTTGTCTTTAATGATTTTTCCCGTACCATTACAATGATGACACGCACGTCGATTTACCACGCGACCAAACGGCGTGTTTTGTTCAACGTTTAACTGACCTGAACCATTACAGTGCGAACATGTATCAACTTTTGTTCCAGGTTTTGCACCTGAACCGTGACATGTTTCACACGTTTCTTCACGTGGAATTTCAATTGTTGTTTCTTTTCCGAAAACAGCTTCTTCAAAAGAAAGTGTCATCGTGTATTGTAAATCGGCACCTTGTCTCGGAGCATTAGGGTCACGTCTGCGACCACCACCACCAAAGATCGAGCTGAAAATATCTTCAAAGCCGAAGCCGCCAAAGTCTGAGCCGCCTCCACCAAAGCCGCCAAAGCCTTGATTTGGATCAGTATGACCAAATTGATCGTATTGTGCTTTTTTTTGGTCATCACTCAATACTTCATATGCTTCTTTTACTTCTTTAAATTTGTCAGCAGCATCTTCCGCTTTATTAATATCTGGATGATATTGTTTAGAAAGCTTGCGGTATGCTTTTTTTATTTCATCTTTTGTAGCGCTCTTACTGATACCGAGTACTTCATAGTAATCTCGCTTACTCATCAATACTCACTCCCGAATCGTTTCACATAAACGTAATTGTATCATTATTAATAATTCCATAGCAACATAAAAGTTACTTTCTATTGCTCACGTGCACGCAGAGAGCCAAGAGAAAAACTTCCCCTTTCGCTTTTCCACGTTAAAAAAGTCAAAGCCAAGAAATAAGCTTGACTTTGACTTTTTAAAAAGATGTGAATCGCACCATGGCGTCATTCACGTTAGTCGTCAAGATGCATTATTTTTTGTCGTCGTTTACTTCTTCAAACTCTGCATCTACAACATCATCATTTTGAGCGCCTTGTTCACCTGCTTGCTGAGCTTGTTGAGCTTGCTCATACAATTTTACAGTTAACGCTTGAACGATTTCTTGAAGTTCATCTTTTTTCGCTTTGATTTCTTCAAGGTCATTCTTTTCAATCGCAGCTTTTAAAGCATCTTTTGCTTCGTTAGCTTTTGTTACTTCAGCTTCTTCTACTTTTCCTTCAAGATCTTTTAATGTTTTTTCAGTTGTAAACACTAGTTGATCTGCTTCGTTGCGTAGTTCCACTTCTTCTTTACGTTGCTTATCAGCATCTGCGTTTTCTTCCGCCTCTTTTACCATGCGTTCGATTTCGTCATCTGATAAACCAGTTGAAGATTTAATTGTAATCGCCTGCTCTTTGTTTGTACCTAAATCTTTTGCACGAACGTTTACGATACCGTTCTTATCAATATCGAATGATACTTCGATTTGAGGTACTCCGCGTGGTGCAGGAGGAATGTCTGTTAATTGGAAACGTCCTAGCGTTTTATTGTCTGCAGACATTGGACGCTCACCTTGAAGAACGTGAATATCTACAGCCGTTTGGCTATCTGCAGCCGTTGAGAATACTTGTGATTTGCTTGTTGGAATTGTCGTATTACGCTCAATTAGCTTTGTAAATACGCCACCCATTGTTTCGATACCTAGTGATAAAGGCGTTACGTCTAGTAATACAACGTCTTTTACATCACCAGTTAATACGCCACCTTGAATTGCTGCACCAAGTGCAACTACTTCATCAGGGTTTACACCTTTATGAGGATCTTGACCAGTTTCTTTTTTGATTGCATCTTGTACCGCTGGGATACGAGTTGAACCACCAACTAAGATTACTTTATCAAGTTCGCTTGCAGAAAGACCTGCATCTTTTAAAGCTTGACGCACAGGGGCCATTGTACGTTCAACAAGACCTGCTGATAACTCGTCAAATTTAGCACGTGATAAAGATACTTCTAAGTGAAGAGGACCAGCTTCTCCAGCAGTGATAAATGGTAAAGAAATTTGTGTAGATGTTACGCCTGATAAATCTTTTTTCGCTTTTTCAGCCGCATCTTTTAAACGTTGAAGCGCCATTTTATCTTTGCTTAAATCAACGCCGTTTTCTTTTTTGAATTCAGCTACTAAATAGTCGATGATTACTTGGTCAAAGTCGTCACCACCAAGGCGATTGTCACCTGCAGTTGCGCGAACTTCAAATACGCCGTCGCCAAGTTCTAGAATAGATACGTCAAACGTACCGCCACCAAGGTCATAAACTAAAACTGTTTGATCTTCATCTGTTTTTTCTAATCCGTATGCAAGCGCTGCTGCAGTAGGCTCGTTAATAATACGCTCTACTTCTAAACCAGCAATTTTACCAGCATCTTTTGTTGCTTGACGCTCAGCATCATTAAAGTAAGCAGGAACTGTGATAACAGCTTTTGTTACAGGCTCACCTAAATACTCTTCAGCATAACCTTTCAAATGTTGAAGAATGATAGCTGACATTTCTTGAGGCGTGTATTGCTTGCCTTCAGCTTCCACCTTATGGTCTGTACCCATATGACGTTTAACTGAAATAATTGTGTTAGGGTTTGTAATAGCTTGACGTTTCGCTACTTCCCCAACTTGACGCTCACCGTTTTTGAATGCCACAACTGATGGCGTTGTACGGTTTCCTTCTGGGTTTGGAATTACTTTTGGTTCGCCGCCTTCTAATACAGCGACACAAGAGTTAGTTGTACCTAAATCGATACCAATGATCTTACTCATTGACAATGACCTCCTTCATAATATGTAGTGTTATTGATTCACTTTAACCATCGCAGGGCGGATGATTTTATCTTTTAATTTGTAACCTTTTTGAAGCTCTTCTACTACCGTGTTCGGTTCGTATTCATCGTCTTCTACTTGCATCACTGCTTGATGCTCGTATGGATCAAATGTTTTCCCAACTGACTCAATTGCTTCAACACCTTCTTTTTGAAGTGCCTCTACCAATTGACGGTATACCATTTCTACACCTTGTAGCACAGATTTGGTTTGTTCGTCCGCTGTGTTAACTTGTAATGCACGTTCAAAGTTATCAAGTGCTGGTAAAATATCCGCAACCAATGATTGAGCACGGTATTTTTGAGCAGCTTCTGCATCGAGACGTGAACGACGACGGAAATTATCGAAATCAGCTTGTAGACGTAAGTAGCGATTCTCTTCTTCTTCAAGCTGTTGCTTTAATTGATCATTTTCTTGTTGAAGAGGGTTTACTTCCTCAGACGCTTCAGCTTCAGTTGCTTCAGCAGCTTCTGTTTGAACTTCTTCAACCACTTCTTCGTTTTGTTCTTCTACTTGCTTTTCGTTTGACAATTCATTCACCTCCCTTAAATGTTTACACACATTTTCACATTTTAAACAACGATTTTTATTTTATCACAGGGAAAGGATGGAAGTAATATATTCCACCCGATTCCTTTATTCTTTATACAAGTTTGTTAACACTTGAGACATATCTGATGATAGCAGTGTAAGCAAACTAATCACACGCGCATATTCCATGCGGGTCGGTCCCAGTATAGCAATTGTGCCGAGCTGTTCGTGACCAAAAGAATAACTAGCTGTAATTAAGCTGCAGCCTACCATTTCATTCAACTTATTTTCATGACCAATTTTCACGTGTATGCCAGCCTCATTTGGGCTTAGCAGCTTATAAAACTGCTGTTCATGTTCAATAATGTTGAACAGCCCGCGAATTTTATTAAGATCATGAAATTCCGGCTGAGCAAACATATTCGTTTTGCCGCCAACTACTAATTTGCCATTCATGTTGAGCTTTAATGCATCATTGAGTATGTCCATCGTCTGCTCATACCCTTGAATGTGGCTTTTTAAGAGCGTCGCTACTTCTTTGTACATTTTATCATGTAAATCAGTAATGCGAACGCCGATGAGCTTTTCGTTCAAAATGTTAACCATCTTTTCAATATCGGAAGGTTGAATACTGCTCGGTAACGTAATCGTCCGACTTTCAACGTGTCCTGTATCAGTCACAATAATGGCAACAGCTGACTGAGCCGTTAAAGGTAAAATCTGCAGCTGTTTTAACTTATGGCTGACCGCTTTTGGCCCTAGCACAATGGACGTTAAACTCGTTAAATCAGATAAAATTTGCGCTGATTTTTGAACGAGCTGCTCCAGTTCTACAATGCGCTCAGCAAATACCGAACGTACTGTAGAAACATCGCTTGCTTTCAAGTGCTGCGGGGACACTAGGTGATCAACATAATAACGATAGCCTTTCTCAGACGGAACGCGCCCTGAAGAAGTATGAGTTTTTTCAATAAATCCAAGTTCTTCTAGGTCTGACATCTCATTACGAATCGTAGCCGAACTAAAATTAAACTCTTCTTTCTTAGATAATGTTCGAGAGCCTACCGGCTGCGCAGATCGAATGAAATCATCAATAATGACTTGTAAAATTAATAACTGTCGATCAGTAAGCACGCTTCATCACCTCTGTTAGCACTCTAAAACTCTGAGTGCTAAATCTAATAATAAATTACCAAATCACTATAGCGATGTCAACGATTTGGTATTAGATTATCCCAATAAAGGCTTGAAAAACTTCATTCCCCAAAAATCGACCATTGTGTGTTAAAAAGACGGAGCTATTGTCTTCACCCAGAAGTCCTTTCTCTTTGTATTCTTGAATAGGTTCTCCAAATACATCTTTTAATTCTCGATTGAATTTTTGCTTAAACTCCTCTTTTGAGACTCCTTTCGTTTTACGAAGGCCCAAAAACATTTCTTCTTCCATTTTTTCAGCCTCGGTCACGCTCACTTCATTAAGATATGCATTTCCTTTTTGCTCGACTGAATCAATGTACTTTTTTAATGGTCCAATATTTGCTCGTCTTATTCCGTCAATATAGCTGTGTGCGCCTGCACCAATTCCGTAATAATCGTCGTTGTTCCAATATGTTAGATTATGAATACTCTCGTAGCCTGACTTTGCGAAATTACTGATTTCATATTGATGAAAACCTTGTTTGTCCATTTCTTTCATAAGCAGCTCATACATAGCTGCTTCTTCTTCTTGAGCAGGCAGCGGCAGCTTCCCTTTATTCATTAAATTATAAAATACCGTTTTAGGTTCAATAATTAACGAATAGGCAGACATATGCTCTACCTCTAATGAAAAAGCGGTTTGAAGCGTAGAAGAAAAATCAGCTACCGTTTGTTCCGGCAAGCTATAAATTAAGTCTAAGCTTATATTCGACATTCCAATCTTTCTCGCTTGCTCAATACAATCAAATACCTGCCTATTTGAATGCACACGTCCAATTTTCTCCAATAACCTTTCATTAAACGTTTGTACACCAATACTTAAACGATTCACGCCATAGTCATGGAGAAGCTGAAGCTTTTCTTTTGTCAATTCATTCGGATTCGCTTCAAATGTAAACTCACCTTTCTCATCATAAGGAAGATACATACGAATGGATTCTAAAAAATACTCCAGCTGCTGTTCATCTAAGGCTGTGGGCGTTCCACCCCCAACGAATATCGTGTTCAAATTGGTCGTTGGATAACGTTCGACTGTTTGTTTCATTTCTTCTCGCATGCTTTTCAAATACGGCATAACGGGCTGATTTTTGAAAAACACTTTATTAAAGTCACAATAGTGACAAATATGATGACAAAACGGGATATGCAGATATGCTGCCTTCACCATGGACTTTCACCTCAATCACATTTATAAATGATAAAAATACCGCAGAGTCTCTCTGCGGTATTTTTATCTATGTTCGTTCACACTTATTTACAGCGCTCAAAACTCTTTACTATCGTATCAGATTCGCTTCATTTTCAAAACTAATTTGACATGTTAAATAATAGAATTTCAGCTATTAATCTTCGTCCATGCGAAGCACAGCCATGAATGCTTCCTGCGGTACTTCAACAGAACCGACCTGCTTCATACGTTTTTTACCTTCTTTTTGTTTTTCAAGAAGTTTACGTTTACGAGAGATATCTCCTCCGTAACATTTTGCTAAAACGTTTTTGCGAATGGCTTTAATTGTTGAACGCGCCACAATTTTTTGACCGATTGCCGCTTGAATCGGCACTTCGAACTGTTGACGTGGAATAAGCTCTTTAAGCTTTTCTACAATGACTTTACCACGATCGTAAGCTGAATCTCTGTGAACGATAAAGGACAGCGCATCGACCGTTTCACCGTTTAAGAGAATATCCATCTTCACAAGCTTCGAAGGCTGATATCCGATAAGCTCGTAGTCAAACGACGCGTAGCCTTTTGTATTTGATTTTAGTTGATCAAAGAAATCATATACAATTTCAGCCAGCGGAATTTCGTATACAATACTCACGCGATTAGCATCCAAGTACTGCATATCAATAAAGTTGCCTCGCTTCTTCTGACAAAGCTCCATCACAGCACCAACATAATCGTTTGGTACCATCATTGTGGCCTTCACATACGGTTCTTCCACGCGTTCAATCTTTTGTGGGTCCGGCATATTAGAAGGGTTATCTACAGACAGATGAGTCTCGTCTGTTAAATATACGTCATAAATAACGCTTGGAGCTGTTGTAATTAAATCGATTTTAAATTCACGCTCAATACGCTCTTGGATAATCTCCATGTGAAGCAGTCCTAAGAATCCACATCGGAAACCAAACCCTAAGGCCTGAGACGTCTCTGGCTCAAACTGAAGTGCAGAGTCATTTAGCTCTAACTTTTCTAGTGCTTCACGAAGATCGTTATACTTCGCTGTATCAATCGGATACAGTCCGCAGTATACCATTGGATTCAGACGACGATAGCCAGGAAGAGGTTCACTTGCTCCGTTTTTGGCAAGAGTAATCGTGTCCCCTACTCGCGTATCTCCAACATTTTTAATAGCTGCTGTTAAAAACCCTACGTCGCCAACAGAAAGTTCATCTTTAGCAACGGCTTTTGGGGTTAACACACCTAGCTCCGTTACCTCAAACTCTTTTCCTGTTGCCATCATTTTAATTTTGTCGCCTACTTTTACTCGTCCCTGTACGATACGAATAGATGCAACTACACCTCGGTATGCATCATAAAATGAATCAAAGATTAGCGCTTGAAGCGGTGCATCTGGATCCCCTTCAGGAGCAGGAACTTTTTCAACAATTTGTTCTAAAATTTCTTCGATTCCAATTCCTGCTTTAGCTGAAGCTAATACTGCTTCTGACGCATCTAATCCAATTACGTCTTCAACCTCTTGGCGCACTCGCTCTGGCTCTGCGCTCGGCAGGTCAATCTTATTAATGACAGGTAAAATTTCAAGGTTGTTATCAAGCGCTAAATATACGTTTGCTAGTGTTTGAGCTTCAATACCTTGAGCTGCATCTACTACTAGAATAGCACCTTCACACGCGGCTAAACTTCGCGACACTTCATATGTAAAATCGACGTGTCCCGGTGTGTCAATTAGATGAAAAGTATACTCTTCTCCATCTTTTGCTTTGTATTGAAGCTGCACAGCATTTAATTTAATGGTAATTCCACGTTCACGTTCTAAATCCATCGAATCTAAAAGCTGAGCTTTCATTTCTCGCTGTGTTAACGCATTTGTTTTTTCTAAAATACGGTCTGCTAATGTTGACTTACCGTGGTCTATATGAGCAATAATCGAAAAGTTTCTGATTTTCGATTGTCGTTTCAATCTTGCTTCTCTATCCATATTTTTTTCACTCCTACTGAAAATCGGCAAAATACACTAAACTAAATTATAACAACACATTCGTCAACATTCAATAAGCATTCCATTGGGGATTTTTCCATACAAAAAAGCAGAAAGAGATTCTGCTTTTAATTAAGAAGATGATGGATAGCCTTAAAAGCTTTTCCTATTGTACTTTTCACGCCTTCTGCTAGACTTTGACCTAGCGAGGAGAAAAAGTTAAAAGCCTTTCGTTTTTCTAAAAGCTGCTGTTTTTCATCAATGTTCACAACTTTTTTTGAACCTAAAACAGCAGCTTCCACCTGACCATCTGACGTTTTAGACACATTAATAACATGTTCAATCGAAGGATCATTATATCCCTTCATTTTAATCAACCCTTGCTGAGCCGTCTGCATTCCTAAAAATACGACGAACAGTAAAAAAATAGTTAGCACTACTGATTTTAAAGTAAATTTAATCATATTATTAGGCCCCTTACTTCTTTATCTTCTGTAGTACTAACCATTATGACTATATTCTGAAGAACTCATTCATCTAAAAGCGTATTAATGAGTATATGCCCCAAAGTTCTCTTGGTCCACTTCATGATGCAAAGCAGCGTTAAGTCCTCCTGCAACTACATTAGCCATATCTTCAATAAACATATCCACTTCTTTTGGCGTAACCATCAAATTATGACCTAAAGGTGCAAGCACTTCATGAATAAGACGTCTTTTTTCTTCATCGGGAAGAGTGCCAATCATACCGAGGTACGTTTGACGCTGCTCTTCATTGGGTAAATCATCCTCCGTGAGCTTCTTTTTTTCTCCAAACGTCATACCGGACGGAAGCAGCGACTTAGACGGCTTTCCCTGCTCTTTCATTTCTCGGCCGAAATGTTTTAGGATAAAGTCAATTGTATCGCTTGTAATGGACACAGCATCCACCACCGTTGGAATACCTATTGCAATAACTGGAATGCCAAGTGTTTCATAACTGATTTCTTTGCGCTTGTTTCCAACCCCAGACCCAGGATGAATACCTGAATCTGAAATTTGAATGGTAGCATTTACCCGTTCAATCGAGCGAGCGGCCAGCGCATCGATTGCAATAATAAAATCTGGATTCACTTTCTTTACAACGCCAAAGATAATATCACTTGTCTCAATACCCGTCATTCCCATTACTCCCGGAACAATGGCGCTAACGGGTCTAAAGCCATCTTGCACGCTTTCAGGCTGTAACTCAAACAAATGTCTTGTAATCAACAAATTATCTACTGCCTTTGGTCCAAGCGCATCTGGTGTCACACTTAAGTTTCCAAGACCTACTACAAGACAGCTAGCATCATCTGGAATGTTGAGGCTTTTAATAAAAAAATTCAGCTCTTTAGCAAATACTTCTTCCATAGCCTCTTGCTTTTCAGTATCCTGCTCGCGAATGCCTACCGATTCAAGGGTTACATATCGGCCTTTTTTCTTACCGATTGCTTCTGCGCCCTCTTCCGTAATTTCTACCATTGAAATTTTGACACCTTGTTCTTCTTTTTCTTTTACAATTACGCCGTTGATTTCTGACTGGTTATTCGGTTTAGGCTGATTTTCTAACGCTATGTCTTTTGCTTCGACAGCTAAATCCGTGCGCACGCTATATTGACTTAAATCAAGTTCTTTTTCCATTTCTTAACCTCCTAGACAATCTTTGTTGAAATTATTGTCACCGAGGACTGGCAGATTCATGCATTTAAGAAATGAAAAGTAGAAGGAAGGGCGCAATATCAGCTACAAGCTTTTAAAGAGAGGTCTGTCATATAAAATTCCTTGTCAAGGCTATTGCATTCTGTCCTTGTGTTTGATAAAATATCTTTTGTTCTTATTGTGAAGAATGTCGAGTTCTATATAATCTCGATTGTTATCATTTCGGGAGGTGAAACGGATGCCAAACATTAAATCAGCTATCAAACGTGTAAAAACTACTGAAGCTCGCCGTGCTCATAACATTCAAGCTAAATCAGCTATGCGTACTGCAATCAAAAACTTTGAAGCTTTAGTTGAAAACAACGATGTAGATAACGCAAAAGCAGCATTTGCTGTTGCTTCTAAAAAATTAGACAAAGCCGCACAATCTGGTCTTATCCACAAAAATGCTGCAGCTCGTCAAAAATCTCGCTTAGCAGTAAAACTTAACGGTTTATCTGCATAATTGAGACAAAAACGATCCCATTAGGATCGTTTTTTTATTGCGCTCTTTTTAATAAAAACAGCTGTAAAATAAGCGCTTTATCCATTTTCCCCGTCTTCATTTCATAATCCGCCTCTGCTAAATCCTTTAAAATTTCTTTAAGCTGCTGTTCCTCAAAACTTCGGCTCTGCTGCAAAGCAATTTTCACACGAAACGGATGAACTTTAATCGTTTGAGCAATTTGCTGCTGACCGTACCCTTGGCTAGACAGCTGCTTCGTATGATAAATTAAACGAAACTGCGTCGCTAACAAAGATAAAATTTTAATAGGCTCTTCGTTGTTACGCAGCAAATCCTGATACATATTTAAAGCGATAGAAACCTTTCGCTGAATAACAGCGTCAATAAGCGTAAATACGTTTTGTTCAAGCGTTTTTGCCACAAGCTTAAGCACTACTTCTTTTGTAATGACTCCTCCTTGTCCAACGTATAACACCATTTTTTCAATTTCATTTGTCACAAGCGTTACATTAAGCCCCACAAGCTGAATAAGCAGCGTTTCAGCATCTTCATCCATATTCACTCCATCTTTTGAAAGCAAATTATGAATCCACTGCTTCATTTCTTTTTCACCAAATTCGTTCGCTTCGATGTAAGCTGCTTGTTTTTTTAATAATTTTGTTATTTTTTTTCTTTCATCCAGCTTTTCATAAGGGGCTAGAAGAATTAACGTTGAAAAAGACGGGGGCTGTTCGACATATTGCTGAAGTTTTGCCAGATCATGCTCAACTTTATCTTTTGATTTTTCAGCCGTTAAAAATGCTGCATTTTTCGCAACCACTACACGCTTGTCTCCTAAAAAAGGAAGCGTTTCAGCATCTTCTAGAACTTGATCAATCGATGTCTCTTCTAAATCGTATAGGGACAAGTTAAATTCTTTATCTTCTTCATTCAACGTATAGTCGACGATTTTATCTCTAATCTTTTTACTCATAAATGCATTAACCCCGTGTATTAAATAAACGGGGGCGATATTATTTTTGGTAATACTTTTTAAGCTATCAACTGCCAACGTATATACGCTCCTCTTTTTTTATTCATCTATATTGATTATGTATAGTTACTGATAAACAAAATACAATTTCTATCGTAAAGGTGTTATGAGTTTTTGGCAACAATACAAAAGGAATTGTCTTAAAACGACAATTCCTCAGTTTATGATAAACATCAACAATATAAGCCCTAGGTTACTTATTTGTTAATGATTAAACCCTTATCTCTATTTTCTCCTCATGCTCATAAAGTATAGTTGTTAACTGTTGTCAGTTTGTGAAAACGCTTTTAAATTGTCTAGATTTTTAAAAAAAGTTAGATTATACTGTAAACAGGAGGGGTGTTAATGAACCAATTTGAAGAAAGTGTCCAAAGTAAACGAAACGACGCTGTCGATTCTGCCGTAGGATTTGGTGTTTCATTTGGCTTTTTCACTGCCTTATTTGTTATTGCAACTGTGATTCACTACTTGGGTTCGTAAAATTGCTTCAAGGCTGCTTCTTAGCAGTCTTTTTCAGTTCGTTTTTCTTACTATAGACTATGGAAGTTGCTGCGAAAACGTTCCTGACTTTTTTGTAAATTCATACATTACCCCACCATCTTCATCCGTTCGGTAAATGTACACCCCGTAGCTTTTCAGAAGCTCTAATATTTCTTGATGGGGATGACCATAACGATTTTTTTGCCCCGCTGAAACAAGCGCTACTTTAGGGTTTAAATGTTGAACAAACTCTTCTGAAGTTGAGGTTTTACTGCCATGATGACCCACTTTTAATACATCTGCTTTAAGGTTGGGAAAGTCTTTCAATATTCTTTGTTCTCCTTCCTTTTCTAAATCTCCGGTGAATAGCCATCTTAAATTTCCTAACTTAGCGTCTATTACAATTGAGCCGTTGTTGCTCGTTTCTTCGAAACCTGTCGGAGAAATAACCTGAAATAAGACACCTCCTTCTTGCCAGCTATCTCCTTGTTGAACAATTTGAACAGGCACGCTTTGTTTTTGAGCAGCGATCACCAAGCCAGTCTCTACGTCATTTAATTCGGCTTTTTTTCCAAGCACCAGCTCTCCGACAGCCACTTGTGAAAATAAATGTTGTGCCGCCCCTGCGTGATCATAATCGCCGTGTGTGATAATCATTTTATCTACCTTTGTCATTCCTTTTGAATGCAAAAAGGGAACAAGTACGTCTTCTCCCACGTCAAAAGAAGAACGGCGTTTTTGCCATGGTTCTTTTGGAAATGAAACGGTTCCTCCGGTATCGATCATATACACGCCTTTTCGATAAGGAAGCTCAATGATAAAGCAGTCTCCTTGTCCTACATCGACCATTGTGACCGTTCCTTTTGGATTCAAATAAGGATACATACATTGTGCGGCTAACAATGCCGCGAGAAGAAACATATAGCGAACGAAAAATTTCCCTGCTTCGACCGCCACAAATAAAGCATAAATGCATAGGTACATGCCCAAAAACAGCAAAATATGGGGTTTTCCCGTTACGAAATCAGCGGGAATCCACTCAAAAAAATCAAGCAATTTTTCACAAGCAAGTAAAAGAACATGAAGAATTTGCTCCAGCAATTCACTCACTCCCGGCAAGATGATACGAACAAAAAGAATGAGCAAACAAAGAGGTAATACAACAAGAGAAAACAACGGTACAAAAACCATATTTAATGGCAAACTGAGGAGAGATACTCCATAAAAATAGTACAACAATAAAGGAAGTGAACTGACTTGTGCAATCGCTGAAACAGCCATGAGCTGGCTGAAAGAAGAATGAAAACGAGGTAAAATTGTCTGACTCGATAAAATCAAGGCAAAACTAACGGCAAAAGAAAGCTGAAATCCTACATCAAATAAATAGTACGGTTTGAAAAGAAGCATGCTCATAAAAGCAAGGCTGATGCTATCAACCAAAAGAATTTTTCTTTGTATTTTTATCGATATAAGCATCAGCATACTCATAAAAACAGCTCGGACAACTGAAGCGCTGCCACCGGCCAAAACCATGTATACAGGAAGAAGCAAAAGTAAAAGCATAATGGCTCGCTCGCGCGTTATTCCAATCCGAATAAGCAAATAAAAACACATCGCTGTCAGCAGTCCAACATGAAGACCTGATATGGCAAGCAAGTGTATTAAACCAAATTGCTGATAGCGCTTGATACTCTCTTCTTCGATCCCAGTACGCTCGCCGTAAATTAGTGCCTGCATAAATCCAGCGCCTGGATCCGACATGTTTTGTTGAATATAATTAATTCCTTTTTGAAGAATAAAGGTAAGGTACGTAAGTGGAGTTAAGGTGGGGAGCTGGCATTTTGCCAAATCAAGTCTCTTGACGTTAAGCTGCCAATGAATAGACTGATGGTATAAATATTGCTGATAATCAAATGCATGAAGGTTGCGAGCAGCTGAAGGAGAAGTTAATTGCCCTGCTAGTTGACAAACTTGATGAATCGTTAGCTTTTCGAGCTGCTGTTTCTCTTCCAGCGTTTTTAGTTTATAAAAAGCCATGACTTCTTCATTTTGAACCGTAAACTTAAAAGTAAGCTTGTCGCCGTCACTATGCGGAACAGATGAAATTTCGCCTATAAAAGTAGAAGATTCAGCTAAAAGAACCGTTTTGTTATGGTTATTTGCCTCAGCTAATAGGTAGACGCACAAAACGCTCAACAGTGCAGAAGCAATAACCACTTTCCTCGGACATTGTAGCCATTGAAAAATGAAAAGCACGATTAGCAAAAACAGGCTTACAGCGGAATGATTATCATATACATATAAGGCTAGCATCATGCTAAAAGCACAGTAAATATAATATCCTTTCACTTTTAGCTCCTTTCTTCCTTAAAAGAAAGAGGCTTCTTACTGTTACCAAGTAAAAAACCTCTTTTACCTTTAATTTGCCGTAAACAAAGCGAGAGCTTCACGCTGTAAATTCATCACTTCTGCTTCGTCAGCTCCGCTTTTTTCTAAACGAGCGAGAACATCCGTTACAAATTGAAGCTTCTCTTTACTTTTTAAGTCAATGATTGCTTCATCAAGTTCAACTTTTGCTGTTTTCACTCCCGCCTGTTCAAATAACTCAACAGCATACGGATGATTTTTGTAATCATTAGCATAATATACTGTTTTAATTCCCGCTTGAATAAGAGCTTTACAGCAGTTTAAACAAGGAAAATGCGTGACGTATACTTCCGCATCTTCTGTCTTTACACCAAACTTAGCACACTGCAAGAGTGCATTCACTTCTGCATGGACAGTTCTTACGCAGTGGCCATCAATTACATAGCAGCCTTCGTCAGCACAATGCACGCCTCCGCTGATCGAACCGTTGTATCCTCCAGCTATAATACGTTTATCACGCACCACTGTAGCTCCAACAGCCAGACGTTCACAAGTGCTTCTTAAAGCTAGCAAATGGCTTTGTGCCATAAAATATTGATCCCATGAAATCCGGTTCATCTCATTCCCTGCCTTTTTATTTAAAACTGAATAATGATACTTTTCTCTTTCATAGTGTAGCGTTTTTTTTCCTTTTTCGTCAATAAGTCTCTACTGTACTGTAATTTGAGCTTTGATTTTTTCTAGCGACTTCTCGCCAATACCTGATACTTTTCCCAAATCCTCTACTGTTTGAAACAAGCCATTTTCCTCTCGATATGAAACGATGGCACTGGCTTTTGAAGGTCCAATGCCATTTAACGTTTGCAGTTCATCAGTGTTCGCTGTATTGATATTAACAAGGGGCTGATCATTTGAAGTTCCTGAGGAAGAAATTGAAGAAACTGGAGATGAAGGGGGGATTTCTTCTCCAGCAGCTGGAATATACACAGCCATTTCATCTTGTAGCTTGCTAGCTAAATTGAGCTGTCTTAAGTCCGCTTCTTTCGTAGCGCCTCCGGCTTGTGCTAGAGCATCTTTTACCCTTGCATCTTTCGGAAGCTGGTATACACCAGGCTTCTGAACAGCTCCTTTAATATCCACCATCACAAACGGGGAATCTTGGCTTGAAATTACTTGATTAGACGACTCTCCTTCTTTTTTTGTACCAGAAGATTCTGCCTTGATTATATCTGAGGTTTGAAGAGAACTTTCCGGTTTCTCTCCGCCTGTGCGATAGATATAAAAAGCCAACCCAACTGCTAAGCAAATACACCCAATTAGCCATTGTTTTTTTGAAAAAGTCAACTTGTACACTCCTTTGAATTTTGAAGTAACGTCATAAATTCCATTACGTCTTCATAGTGTTTAGAAGAAAAGGCTTTTGAAGGAGGGAATGAATCAGTGAACATAGGGTTTATCGGAACAGGAAACATGGGGAAAATATTAATTGATGCGTTTATTGAATCAAAAGCCGTACGTCCTTCTAAAATTACTATTATGAATCGTACAAAAAAAAGGGCCAAAGAGATTCAACAGCAGCATAAAAAAATTCATGTTGCTGATACAGCTGAAGAAGTTGTTCACGCATCCAAAGTCATTTTTATTTGTGTTAAGCCATTGGATATTCACCCCCTTTTAATAAAATTAGAACCACTGCTGACGAAAGATCACTGCATTGTATCCATTACCAGTCCAATTAGCGTAGAACAAATCGAACGCCTCATTCCGAGTCAAGCAGCTAGAATTATCCCTAGCATTACGAATCGGGCATTAGCAGGTGTTTCTCTTTTCACGTTTGGAGAAAGATGTACGCCTTTTTACCAAAATTATTTACATGAATTATTTTCATCTATGTCAAAGCCTGTGGCTATTGATCAAACGATTACCCGCGTATCATCCGATATCGTAAGCTGCGGTCCTGCATTCTTCAGCTTTTTGCTTCAACGCTTTATTGATGCAGCAGTTCAAGAAACAAATATTTCTGAAGAAGAAGCTACCGTCATGGCCAGCGATATGATTATTGGAATGGGAAAACTGTTGGAAAAAGAAATATTTACGCTTCCTACCTTGCAGGATAAAGTATGCGTAAAAGGCGGTGTAACCGGAGAAGGTATTAAAGTTTTAGAAGCTGAACTCGGAGAGATGTTTGTGCACGTATTTCAAAAAACACACGAAAAATTTGACGAAGACATTGAGCTTGTTCACAATCAGTTTGATAGTCTTATTCCATAATTTCTGTAGAAATCCTGCTTTGAAACAAAAAAAGAAGCCTCTACTCGGCTTCTTTTTTTTGCGCAGAGAAAAAGATGCGCTCACTGTTTGAAGTAGGCTTACTCATTTTGAAATCTGCACTTACTTCTATATTTATAAAACCAGCTTGGCTCAACCATGATTGATAATGGTCAATCGACCAAGTGCGCTGAGCATGCACCTCATCAAAGCGATGATATGCATCGATTTCTTCATCATAAGCAAAAAACGTAATATCATGCTCTACACGCATGTCTGTATCGTCATAGGTGCAGTTCCAAATATATGACACGTCTTCATCTACATAAGAAAAAGATTGATTTCCAAATACGTCCTTCATCTTGTGCACTGAATGAACATCAAATATAAAGAGCCCACCTGGTTTTAAGTGTTTATATACACGTTGAATGGTTTCTTGAACTTCTTTATCACTTTGCAAATAGTTCAAAGAATCACAAAAGATTACTACACAATCAAACTCTTTCAATAACTCAAGTTCCGCCATGTTTTGCTGAAAAAGAGATAGCGTTACCCCTGCTTCTGCTGCCTTCTCTTGAGCTACCATAAGCATATCATCAGACAAATCAACGCCGACTACGGAGAAACCTTCTTTTGCAAATCGAACGGAGAGTTCTCCCGTGCCGCAGGCAAGGTCTAATATACTGTTAGGCTTTGTTTTTGCTTTTGCCACCTGCTGATTAAAAAATTCAGCCCAATCGTCATACGGAACGTCTGCCATTAGCTGATCATATACGTAGGCAAATTCTCCGTACCTGCTCATAGCTGTAGCTCTTCTGAACTTACAAATGGTGCATCTCCCCATAAGCGTTCTAAGTTATAATATCCGCGCTCATCTTTATGGAAAATGTGAACCACAACATCTCCAAGATCAACAAGCACCCACTTAGCCTGCTCAAACCCTTCTAAACGCTTCACAGAAATGCCTTGTTCGTGTGCTTTTTCTTTAATTTCACGAGCAATTGCCTGCACTTGTTTATCTGAGTTACCGTGACAAATAACAAAATAATCTGCCACAAGTGAGATTCCTTCCATATTTAACGCTACGATATCGATTGCTTTTTTATCATCGGCTGCTTCTACAACAAGAGATAGCAATTCACGTTCAGTCATGTGTTTGACCTCCTAAGATTAAATCATTATATGTCATCATCGTATCGGGATAAACGGCCTGATGTTTGGTCATTAAAAAAGAAATAGTATTCTTTAATGATTGAATAAGTGCTGCATTTAAGTCGGTTTTAGCTAACTCCCGCACTTCATCAACACCTGGAAATCTCCTTCCAGGTTCAATATAATCAGCAACGTACACAATTTTTTCAAGTAACGTCATGCCAGGTCTTCCGGATGTATGGTAAGCAATTGCATCCAATACTTCCTTATCCGTAATCCCTACTTCATTTCTCACTAAAAACGCGCCTACTGGAGCATGCCATAATTCGGTATTGTATTCCAATAAAGAAGGGTTCATGTTTTGATCAATAATAATTTGCTTCATCTCTTCCTTTGGACGAAACTTGGCATAGTCATGAAAAATAGCAGCCAGTTCTGCTTTTTTTTCGTCTGCTTCAAAACGTTTAGCTAATTCAATTGCTGTTTCCATTACCCCGACAGTATGAATATAACGACGTTCTGTTAACTGTTTCTTTACGATTTCTAATGCCTCAGTTCGATTCATATAATTGATTCTCCTCGATATATTGTTTAACACCAGCAGGTATAAAATAACGAATGGTTTCTTTCTTTACTACTCGTTCGCGAATAAAGGAAGAGGAGACATCAAACTGCGGAACTTCTACTTCTTTTATCGGGTAAGGGGACGTAATGGTATACCCCGGGCGCTTTACACCTACAAATGTAACCAAATTGACTAATTCATCAATTTCATACCACTTCGGCAAATATTCTACCATATCAGCACCAATGATGAAATGAAACTGATACGTTGGATATTTCTCTGTTAGTATTCTCATCGTATCATATGTATATGAAGGCTCTTTGCGCTCAAATTCAATCGGCTGCAGGGTGAATTGATCATGTTCTTCAATAGCTAGCTTTAGCATTTGTAAACGATGATATGGCTCAATAGGCTCTTTGATTGTTTTATGAGGTGGAATATATGACGGCATGAACCATATCTCATCTAATTTCAAGGCATGCAAAACCTCATTTGCCATCATTAAATGCCCCAAATGAGGCGGATTGAACGTTCCACCTAAAATTCCAATACTCTTCAACAATCCCCGACTCCTTTAATTTACTTCATTTTTAAATAGAGCGGGTTTCCCCGCTCTATTTCATTTCACTTTTGGAAGCATTAACTGCTTATTTTCACGTGATTCTTTATATAACACAATTGTATTTCCAATCACTTGTACAAGCTCTGCTTTTGTTCCTTTTGTTAATCGAGCAGCAACCGTGTCACGATCTTCGTCACAGTTTTGCAGAATGCTTACTTTTAATAATTCTCTTGCTTCTAATGCATCAGCAATTTGACCAATCATATTTTCATTGACTCCACCTTTTCCTACTTGGAAAATTGGATTTAAATGATGTGCTTTTGAACGTAAAAAACGTTTTTGTTTACCTGTTAACATAAAAACCTCCGTTGTATCTTATCTCTTAGTTAGTGTTGAAAGAACAATGTGTTCCATTGCCTCTTCGTCAGGACGGACCTTCGTCCATTTTTCAAATGCAAGTGCACCTTGCAGTACAAACATACCGACACCGTTATGAGTGCCTGCCCCTTTTGCTTCAGCCTCTTTCAAAAGCTTTGTTTTTAAAGGGTTGTAAATAATATCGCTGACTACCGCTTCTTTTTGCAATAAAGTAAGTGCTAAAGGCAGCTCATCAACGTTAGGATACATCCCCACCGAAGTGGTATTAATAATAATATCGAATGTATCTAGTTGTTTTTCCGCATCAGAAATAGACATCGCCGCCGTTTTCGTCGAAAAAGGCAGCTCGTTAGCTAGTAAAGCTGCTTTTTCGACGGTACGATTGCATATCGCAATTACATCGGGAGCGTGCTGAGCTGCAATTGTATAAAAAATAGCTTTTGCAGCTCCTCCAGCTCCAATAATTAAAATTCTTTTTTGGGATAAGCCGCCTTCTACTGCTTTGAGTAAAGAAGTCACATACCCCTCTCCGTCGGTATTGTATCCAATATAACGGCCATCTTGATTAACAACTGTATTTACAGCGCCAATTGCCTTTGCTAATGAATCGACTTCATCCAAATGATTCATAATATCAACTTTATACGGAATCGTGACATTAAATCCTTGAATGTTTTTATCTTTTAGCTCTCCAATAGCTGACTCAAAATGAACAGGTTCAATTGGAAAAGCCTCATAATGCGCATCCATGTTCAGACGTTTAAAGGCATCATTTTGCATCAATGGCGATAGTGAATGCCCAAGCGGATAACCAACTAGCCCATATAATGTACTCAAGATTTTTTCCCCTTTTTGTTTAAATTAAAGAATCGCGCACAAATACGCCGACTCCTTTTGGTGCATGCGCCACAACTTTTGAACCTGACTCATTAACCGTCACCCAGCCAAGCCCTGAAAAAACAATATCCGTCTTTTCATTTTTGATTGTAAATTCATGTGCAACAAGTTCAGGAAACTCACTCATTTGCTCTGGGCGCGGCGGCTGAAGCAGTTCACCTGCTTGCTTTTCATACAACTCATCTGCTTTTTCAAGCTTTGTACGATGGATATGCAAATCATTCGATACATAACATGTTAACGACTTGCGGCCTCCCTGTACATAATCTAAGCGCGCCAGTCCTCCAAAGTATAGCGTTTGCCCTTCGTTTAGCTGATAAACCTTCGGCTTTATTTCTTTTTTAGGAGAAATTAACTTTAAGTCTCGTTTATCTACATAGTGAGCCATTTGATGATGATTAATAATGCCAGGCGTATCATATAAAGACGCGCCGTTATCAAGCGGGATATCAATCATATCAAGCGTTGTGCCCGGATATTGAGACGTAGTAATAATATCTTTTTCTCCCGTTACTTCTTTAATAATGGCATTAATAAATGTCGATTTACCAACGTTTGTACATCCAACAACATATACATCTTTACCTTCGCGATAATGTTCAATGGCTTCGGCAATTTCTCGAATTCCTTGTCCTTTTTGCGCGCTCATGAGGAACACATCCACTGATTTTAGGCCAAGCTCTTTCGCTTCTCGCTTCATCCAATGAATTAGTTTATTTTTCTTTATAGACTTCGGCAGTAAATCTGCTTTATTTCCCACTAAAAGAACCTTATTATTTCCAACAAATCGATGCAAACCAGGTAACCAGCTGCCGTTAAAGTCAAAGATATCTACAACTTTTACAACCAAACCGTCCGTTTGACCAATTCCATTTAAGATTTTTAAAAAATCATCGTCTGTTAAGGAAACATCTTGTACTTCATTATAATGCTTCAAGCGAAAGCATCGCTGGCAAATAATAGCTTCTTTTTCTAATGCTGATTTTGGAGCGTAGCCAAGTTCATTCGGTCGTTCTGTTTGAATCTCCACTCCGCATCCTACGCACTGTATTTTTTCTTCACTCACGTTTTAATCCTCCCAGTTAATCATACCTTTTCGTTTCATCCAACCTAAAATTCTTCGTTCCATTTTACGGTTAAATTTCGTTACAAATCCATCTGTTTGCGCAACTGGTACAACCAAAACCGTATATACGCCTAGGCGATTTCCTCCTAATACATCCGTTAAAAGCTGGTCGCCAATGACCACAACCTCATCTTTTTGCAGCTCCATATCACGAAGAGCTCTTCTAAATGCTTTACGCATCGGTTTGCGTGCTTTATATACAAATGGAAGTCCAACTGGATCTGAAAACAGCTTGACTCGTTTCTCCACATTATTCGATACAATCGTAATTTTAATTCCACTATCTTTCATTAACTGAAACCACTCAATTAATTCCGGAGTGGCATCAGGGCGATCCCATTCCACCAACGTGTTATCTAAGTCGGTAATAATTCCTTTTATCCCGCGCTCTTTCAAATCGTCTGGCTTAATTTGAAACACGTTTTTCACATGTTCATTTGGTAAAAAAAGTTTCAACACGTATCATGCACCTCGAATATATAGTTACATACTAAAATTAACGCCGTCTATCATTATAACGACTTCTTGTTATTTTCCAACCTAAAATTTTATTCTCTTCAAAAACAGGTCTTTTCTTAGTATAAAGGATATGCCTTGTGAATGCTTTAACTTTATACAGAAAGTTATTGACAAAAGGCAGTAAACCTCCATTTGTTCGTGAGCTTACGATATATTTACCCACTGCAAACTTAAAATAAAAAATAGTGCAGAAAACGTTTATTACTTATCAAATAGGGTAAGTGGTAAACAAATTCTGTTAAAAGTTTTCGACAAAAAATGATAACCCCAACTATGTGGATAAGGTTATACACATTATCCTCTGTTATAGTTCAGCAATTAATGGTAATTATAAACAACATACCCACATTTTATCCACCGAAAGCTGTGGATAACAGAACGATTGTTCCTTTATTTGATTCATGTTAGATTATAAATAAGGAATTTATTAGCATTTAAATATAACTTTTTAGGATATTTATTTTAGTAGGAGGTGGCGGCAATCTTATGAGAAAATTATCAGATGAGCTGCTTATTGAGTCATACAGCAAAGCAACCGAACTGCAATTAAGCCCTGATTTTATAAAATTAATTGAAGAGGAAATTGAAAGAAGATCATTAAAGATTAGCATACAAATTCCTTCTTAACGAATAAAAGAGCCTTCTTAATAAAAGAAAGCTGCATCTTCATTTATCTATCTACTCTTTTATTATATAGGCTCTATTTTTTCAAATGAGCAATTGGTTCTCCACATTTTACGTAAGAACCTGAGTGGACGTTAGAATCAAAAGTGATTGAGTTCTTCTCAAATAATAAAATGACAGTCGAGCCAAACGTGAAGTAAGCCATTTCTTCCCCTTTTTCGACTACTTCTTTTTTAGAAACCGCTTCAATGCTGTTTATAAACATGGCTCCTACTTTTACCATCAGCATGTGACCATTTTCAAATGTTAACTCCGTGAGCTTCCGGAAATTTTTCACAAGCGGTTCTTTCCCATACTTGATTCCTAATGAATTTACTGGATAAGACTTTTGTCCAACGGTCCACGTATTCCCTACTTGTGCTTTAAGAGGACTGTGAATGCGATGATAGTCTTTTGGACTAAGATAGAGGATGATAAACTGTCCTTCTATATATTTTTCAAGAATGAGATCATTTGAAACCATTTCCTGTATAGAATAAGGTTTGTTTTTTACAATCATTTCTTTTTGAGGCGTAATGACTCCATATGCTTCTATCTTTGCATCTACAGGACTGACAACGCTGTCTTTCTGCTGATCGACCGGACGGGCAGAAGGCTTCAAACGACGAATAAATAGCTCGTGTAAGTTTTGATAATGATGCAGAGGCTTGTCCATTTCTTCTTTATTTACTTTAAAAACTTTTGTATAGGAGGGTATAATAAACCGACTCCATTTAGAGAAAGTGAATTTTCGAATGAGCTTCGATGATCCCTGGTGATTCGTAAGCTCAATAAACGTTCGATACAGGTGCTGCAACAATAATTTTACCTCCACATACTGAATAGTTCTTTACTAGAATAAGGTTTGCGTCTACAATGAAATTACCATTATTTTTACCTTTAGTTCATTCCATCCTTTAAAGGAGTGAGGAAATTGTTTTTATTAGACTATCTAGATCATACAATTAAAAAGCTGAGATCCCAAGCGGCAAACTCCTTAACGATTGTTAATTTAAGTTTAGGAAGCTTTGCTATTTTATTTGTCATGAAAAATGAATTGAACTTAAGTTTATTACTAATTTTTTTAGCAGCGTTAGCAGACCGATTCGACGGCATGGTAGCCAGAAAGCTGCAAATTGAATCTGAACTTGGAAAACAACTGGACTCCATGTGCGATATTATATCATTTGGCATCGCTCCAGCTCTACTACTTTATCAAAGTATTTTATCTCACTTTGGTGCTGCAGGTTCAATTGTTACCATCTGTTACATTGCTTGCGGAGCACTTCGTCTTGCCCGCTTTAACATCACAGAAAATACTGGGTATTTTACAGGGCTCCCTATTACCGCAGCAGGTTGTTTATTAACTCTTAGCTACTTGGGCGTCCCTTATTTGCCTTCACACTTTTATATGTTTTTAATTATCGTACTCGCTTGCTTGATGATTAGTACGTTCAAGCTAAAAAAAGTATAGAGCTCCATTTACTTTTACAAAGGAATATTATCATCTTGCTTCTTTTCTTAATTATAGAATAAATCATCTTCTTTAAGAAACAAAGCGAAAATTCCTTAAGAATTCTTAAAAATGAATGGTTCTATTCGGTAGGATATGTCATCTAAAAAAAACTCATGCACATGCATGAGTTTTTTTTAACACCAGCAGCTAAAAAACCAATAGAAGCTTCCGAAAATTAATAACAGAACAAATAGAACAATCAACAATCCAAGTCCCCAGCCGAACCCTCCTCCACATGGGTAAGCTGGATAATTAGGATAACAGCAGCCTCCGTAACCGTACATACTCTCCCTCCTTACACTATGAACTACTACTAGCGTATGTACATACTTTTTCTCTGTATAGGCTGGTAACTATCTCTAAAGAAAAATCTGTGGACTTTTTCAAACTCTCTTGTCCCTGGGGGGAATTTTAAACGTACAGGCAAAGACATCCTTCTTTTTACATATAGTGTAATGTTAGTCTCTCACAGGTTGATATCCCCTTATGGAGGTGAAGAGATGTCTGCATTATTTACCGCACTAGGCTATTTCTTTAAAGAATTGGTTTTCCTTGTTTCCTACGTAAAAAACAATGCGTTTCCTCAACCCTTGTCTGCTGCTGAAGAAAAGAGATATTTATCTTTAATGGAACAAGGAGATCAAGAAGCGCGAAACCTTCTTATTGAACACAATCTCCGACTCGTTGCGCATATTGTTAAAAAGTTTGAAAACACGGGAGAGGATGCGGAAGATTTAATTTCAATTGGGACAATCGGTTTAATTAAAGCAATCGAAAGTTATTCGCAAGGAAAAGGAACAAAATTAGCTACTTATGCCGCACGCTGTATTGAAAATGAAATATTGATGCACTTGCGAGCGCTCAAAAAAACAAAAAAAGATGTGTCGCTGCATGATCCAATTGGCCAGGATAAAGAAGGAAATGAAATCAGTTTGATTGATGTATTAAAATCAGAATCAGACGATGTAATTGATATGATTCAACTAAATATGGAATTAGAAAAAATAAAAGAATACATCGATATCCTCGATGATCGAGAAAAAGAAGTAATTGTTGGCCGCTTCGGTTTGGATTTGCAGGATGAAAAAACCCAGCGAGAAATTGCAAAGGAATTAAATATTTCAAGAAGTTATGTTTCGCGAATTGAAAAGCGAGCGCTGATGAAAATGTTTCACGAATTTTACAGAGCCGAAAAAGAGAAAAAAAAGAGCGGAAAGAAGGAGAATTAATCCTTCTTTCCGCTCTTTTTTTAAAATAATTTCCAAATGATAATCCGCAGCAAACACATCATTACTCCCCCTACTAGTCATTTAGGTGGAATCTTTCTCCACAAGCAGCCATACAACGATATATCCTTTTTGATTAATCATCATTCATCCACTCCTTTCCACTATTCAAATTAGAAATGACGATAAAATTCATACTTGCGGTCTTTTATTTCTTCTTCTAATTGTCTTACATACTGTTCATGCTTAATTTCTTCCTCTGAGTATTGACGGGACTTTATGGTAATAGTTAAAAAGAAAATATTCAGTGTCATTCCAATCACCTCCTTATACAAAAAAAACCACAGTTATGCATAAGCATCCTGTGGCTGAAAGACAATAAAAACCACAGGGCTACTATTCGCACCTGTGGTGAATTAACGTGTTTTAACGATCAAGGTAAGAAAGTTACTTGATACAGGAACACGGCCGAATAGTATACATATATAGACGATTTTTGAACATAGCCCAAACTGAATGATCCATACCTGATAAACGTCTTAACATATGACTCGACCTCCTTTTAATAAAGTATTTTCCTTACAATGGTAATTATATCCACGAACTTATAAAAAGTAAACTGTTTTTTTGAAAAATAGGGAATTTTTTTATTTTTTTAACCCTCATAAAAAAAAGACGATGGATCATCGCCTTTTTGTATCTATTATTCTTTTTCTTTCATTAATTCTTTTTTTAGTTTTTTAGTTTGATAACTAAAATAAAAAGCAAGGGCGGTAAAAAGAATAACGATCGCTTCCATTATTCCAAGCTGCATATCACTTTTTTCACCTTGGCCAATCATAACACCAATATACAAGAATGTACTTACGGCTAGAAGGACGTAAATAAAGCGGCTGTAATCTTCAATTTTTGCTTTGATGTGTTGAGCTTTCATACAATCACCTTCTCAGTAGAATGTTATAACTCTACTCTATCATAGATCTATAGGTCTATAAAAATCCTATTTTTACCACCTTTATTCCAATGCTCTTTCTAAGTCTTCAATTAAATCTTCTACATCTTCAAGACCTACAGAAATACGAATTAATCCATCTGTAATTCCTAGCTCTTTACGTCGGTCGCTCGGTATAGAAGCATGAGTCATTTTAGAAGGAATGGAAATGAGGCTTTCGATGGCTCCTAAACTTTCTGCTAATGTAAAATACTTCACTTTGCTCAGTACTTCTTCCGCTTTCTCTTCGCTTCCCACATCAAACGAAACCATTCCCCCAAAACCTCTTGCTTGCTTTTTAGCAATGAGGTGGTTTGGGTGGGTTTTTAATCCTGGATAATATACTTTTGCCACAGCAGGATGGGCAAGTAAAAATTCTACTATTTTCCCCGTGTTGAATTCATGTTCTTCCATTCGTATTCCTAATGTTTTAATCCCTCTCATTAAAAGCCAAGAATCCTGAGGTCCTAAAATGCCTCCAGTCGCATTTTGAATAAAATGAAGGTCTTCAGCTAATTTAGGCGAATTCACCACTGCTAGCCCTGCTACAACGTCACTGTGTCCCCCTAAATACTTAGTTGCACTGTGCAGAACAATATCTGCGCCTTTTTCGATAGGATTTTGCCAATACGGCGTACTGAATGTGTTGTCAACGATGGTAAGTAAATGGTGTTGTTTAGCTACTGAAGAAGCATGCTGCAAGTCAGTAATTTTTAGAAGAGGATTCGTTGGAGTTTCAATAAAAATGGCTTTTGTGTTAGGGCGAATTTCTTTCTCGATATTTTGGATATCGCTTGTATCAATAAAAGTAGCCTCAATGCCGATACGGCTTAGTACCTTTGTGATCACTCGATACGTTCCTCCGTATACGTCATCTGTAATTAACACATGATCTCCGCTGTTAAATAGCATGAACACGGCAGTAGTAGCGGCCATACCAGATCCAAACGCAAACCCAGCATATCCTCCTTCAATTTCTTTGATAAGTTCTTCTAGGGCATGACGTGTAGGGTTACCGGTTCTCGAATACTCATATCCCGTATGTTTTCCCGCTCCCTCTTGTTTATAAGTACTCACTTGATAAATAGGAACAGAGACAGCACCCGTCTGTTCATCGCCAACAATTCCACCATGAATCAACTGTGTTTTACGTTTCATCTTATCTTCCTCCACTGTAAATATTTTTACTTAAGTACCGTTCACTGCTATCCGGAAAAATCGTGACGATATGAGCCCCTTTTTCTGCATTTTTTGCTTCGATCAGGGCTGCTTCAAAGGCTGCTCCTGAAGAGCTACCTACTAGTAACCCCTCTTTTAAAGCCAGCTCTTTCACTCTTTGAAAAGCATAAACATCTTCAACAGTATGAATAGCATTAAAATAAGACCGCTCCATATAATCAGGGATGAACTCCATTCCAATTCCTTCAGTTAAGTGAGGACCGGATTTCCCCCCGTTTAAAATTGAACCTTCTGGCTCCACGATGACTGTTTTTAGAGAAGGATTTTTTTCTTTCAAAAATTTCGCTGTACCCATAAATGTTCCCCCTGTACCTGCTCCAGCTACAAACACGTCAACTTTTCCATCAAGCTGTTCATATATTTCTGGCCCTAAGGTTTTATAATAAGTCATAGGGTTGGCCGGATTAGCAAACTGTTGAGGACAATAAGAACCAGGGATTTCACGCAACAGCTCTTGAGCTTTGTTTATAGCACCTTTCATACCAGCTTCAGTAGGCGTTTGAACCACCGTTGCCCCCAAAGCCTTCATAAGCTGCTGTTTTTCAATACTGAATTTTTCTGGAACACATAGTATGACGTTTATTTCGTACTGAAGAGCAGCTAAAGCCAGCCCGATCCCCGTATTCCCAGCAGTAGGCTCAACCAGCGTTCCGCCTCGCTTCAGTCTTCCAGAGCCAAGAGCTTCTTGCAGCAGTTCTTTTCCTAAACGATCTTTTACACTTCCTCCTGGATTAACATATTCCAGCTTGGCAAATATCCTGATTTCCCTAGGTAAATCAAATTGTGTAATCTCAATCATAGGTGTGTTTCCAATCAATTCATGAACGTTTTTGACTACCTTCATAATCTTGAACACCTCGCTATCGAAATAATATAACTTAACCTATAAATAAAGTAGGAATTAAGATGAAAATATAGTCTACACCCCATGTTATGACAAACGATGCAGAGTGTAGACGAAAACAAACTCTATATTTTATGAACAGCTTATTTTAATTTTGTAATAAAATTCAATACTAATTTTGTTGAATTAACAGCTGCTTTTTCTAAAAATTGCTCAAAAGAAACATTTGATTCTTTGCCGGCGATGTCAGAAAGAGCACGAAGAATAACGAACGGTACGCCAAATTGATAGCATACTTGAGCAACAGCCGCTGCTTCCATTTCAGCTGCATAAAGGTCTGGAAACTTAGAGCGAACAAACTCTACGCGCACAGGATCGTTCATGAACGAATCTCCTGTAGCAATTAATCCTTTTACAATTTTCATATCCGTTACTTCAAGAGCGCTTTCTTCAGCAAGACGAACTAGTTTTTCATCTGCTTTAAAAGCTGCAGGCAAGTTTGGCACTTGACCGTATTCATAGTTGAATACCGTTACATCTACATCATGATGACGAACTTCTGTTGAAATAACCGCATCCCCTACGTTTAACTCTGGATGGAAACCGCCTGCTGATCCTGTGTTAATAACGTAATCAGGTTTGAACTTCTCTAGTAAGATGGCTGTAGATAACGCCGCATTTACTTTTCCAATACCTGATTTTAATAATACAACCTCCACGCCGCTGATTGTTCCTGTTGAGTATTCACATCCTGCGATTACTGTTTCTTGACGATTCTCAATTTTATCGCGTAAAATCGTCACTTCTTCTTCCATTGCTCCAATGATTGCTACTTTCATTTTAAAACCTCTTTCTACTATTGTTTCGTTGCCTCCAATACCCACACAAAGTGATTAAATTGTGTAAAGGTTATGTGAAAACCATTGCTTTCAAAGATTTGCTTTAAGACAGGGATCGTTGTATAGTATTCCCTCTCTAGATCTTCTGCTAGTTGCGTATACCCTTTTTGTTTTGCCTGAACAATGGTATCAGCAAATGAATCCGCTGTTTCAAACATTGTATCGGCAAACACTATTTTACCACCGGTTTGAAGTAACTTTCCATAGTTTATCACAGCTTCTTCTTTTTCTTTATCTGTTAAATGATGAAATGCATACGTACTAACTAAGCTCTCTGCTGGAAACAACGATGTATCAAACTGTAAAAAGTCTCCCGGTGTGACTAAAACATCTGCTCCTAATTTCTGGTGTGCCAATTGTCTCATTGGCACTGACGGCTCAATTCCTACTACCGTAAGTTCTTTTTCTAAAAGTTTTTTTGTTAAGTTTCCAGTCCCTGTTCCAAATTCGATCACATGCCCTATTGAACGATTTGCTACATACTCTAAGATTTCATTATAATTGCGAAACACTTCTTTATACTGTTCATCTTTCCCGCTTACCGATGCATCATACTCATTCGCCCACTTTTCAAAGATATCTAAAAACTCTAGACCCATAAAAAACGCCTCCTTATAACTAACAATTCTTATGGATATAGTATGTTTTTAACTATCGTTTGTTCTTCATTTACAAATATTTTAAGCTTTTAACTTTCTATTTGCTATACTATAGTAATGAGGTAAGGAGGTCGTAAGATGAATTTTGAATTTGAAATGATTGAAGATAAAATAGAATTTTTTGAAGCGCCTGATGTTAAAATGCTTGAGAAACAAATTGCGGAAAAAATTGATCAAAATAAGGCGATTTTGCTTGAGGTGCACAGCGTATCTCATCAAATGTCTGTGGACTATGAACAAGGTAAAAAACTGTACTCTGCAGTTGTTCATTTCAAATTAAAAAAGCAGCGCTAGCGCGCTGCTTTTCTTATTGAAGCTTATCCACTACTGCGGGCTTCCAGCCTTCTCCATCTACCCATTCAATTTGAACGCGGTATTTTGTTGATGAGTTGCCTTTAGGACTAACCGTAGCTACGGCTTTACCTACGCCACCGTTATTCCCTAAACGCCATACGGTCATATTGCTTGGGCTAATGCCTGATCCTTCGCCTACAGCTTTTAGCATTTCGTTCCAATCCGTTGATCCTTTTTTATAAGTTGCTGCAGGTGCATCTTGTGACGTACCTACTGAATCCCATGAAGGATCTACCTTGCGTTCTGCCACGCCAGGCTCTGGATTTTTCTCTACTTCAGCCTGTGAATCTGAGTCATTTGATTCTTCATCTGTTGCTTGATCATCTTCAGAGCTTTGGTCATCTTCAGAACTTTGATCGTCCGTTGCTTGATCATCTGTTGCTTGATCATCTTTCGAAGAATCATCGTCTTTTTTAGCCGTCTTGTCCGTTTTTTGGTCATTTGTTTGCGGATTGTTTTGAGTTGTTTCCGCTTGGTTATCCGATTTATCCTTGTTTCCAAGAATCATCGTACCACCGACAAATACAATTAAAACTGCTACGACAGCAATTAACAGATTATATAATCGGTTTACTTTTTTTTCTTTGTTTTCGTGTCTTGAAGAACGATTGTTATTCATTGCTACAATTTCCTCCAACTTTTATAATGCTTTATTCTAACATGTGTTTTCTTATACATGAAGCATCAAAATTTATTTGAAGTATATTTGTAATATTTTTTACAAATTCTTCTTATTTTAACGTGTATTTAAGTCATACATCCCTTTAACAATATCATAAAATACGCTGTTTGTGGGAGATATCGCACTTTTTGTATTTAAATCCACTACTACCATTGCGTATTTTGGATCATCTGCCGGAAAGTAACCCGCAAACCATTTATTGACGATATCGGCCTTCACATTGATTTCAGCAGTTCCTGACTTTCCTGCCACTTCATAAGGAAGCGTTTGAAATCTTCTTCCTGTTCCTTTTTCGCTCTGTACGACGCCTTTTAAAAGCTGCTGCATAGAAGCAGCTGTGGCTTCATTAATCGTATCTCCTTTTAGCTCATGCTCTTTAAACGTATACAGTGACGTATTGTTCTTATAGTCCAGCGCATCTACCGCTTTTACCTGCTTCTTTTCTCCTCCCCGTGCAATTGTCGCCATCATATTTGCTACTGCAAGCGGAGTCACTTTTACGTCAAGCTGTCCAATTGCTGTTTGCGCTACAGCATTTGGTACTTTTTTTTCTCTATCATTTGTCCAAACTCTTCCCGATTTTTCTCCTAAAAACTGCTTAAAATGTTCAAAGTGAAACACATCACCCGTCCATCCTACAGGCTGAAGAAGCCCTAACTTATCAGCATATTGTTCAATGATATCCGGATTAGATATTATCATTTCTTTTGCTAGCTGGGCAAACGTTGCATTACAACTTTGCGCAAAGCTTTCTTCAAACGTCAGCTGCCCTTTTTGATGATCTTCTTCTACATTATTGCCATAAATACTTTTATCGCAGTTATAGGTAAAAGAAGGCTGAATTTTATTTTGTTCAAGCGCTGCAGCTGCTGTTACGGTTTTAAATATAGATCCAGGAGTTTGCGGCGTCAGCAAACGATTTTCTACGCTGTCTGAACCGTTTTGCTTTTTAAATGGATCTTTCTTATTAATCGAAGGCCTGCTGGCCATCGCAATTACTTTATTGTTTTTTATATCAATTAAGACGGCTCCTCCGTCTTTTAACTTATAATGATTCAATGTATTCTCCACTAGCTCCTGAGCAGACAAATCAAGCGTCGTACGCACACTGACTGGATAATAAGGGTTAGCTGTGCCCGTATATTTTACATCGATGCCAAACATAGGTCCACCTAGGCGATCAACATGATAAAGGAGCTTAGACTCTTGTTCAGGCAGCAAAAACTCGTCAAAAGCCCTCTGCATCCCTGAGATACCTACAGGCGTAGTTGATTTAATAGCTCCATTTTTCAATTTATCACTGTACTTCTCTTCAATTATTTGTTTGCTTTGTGCTTCTAGTCCGATTAAATGTTCAGCAAGAGGAACTGGACGCTCATCTTTTAGAGGAATTCCAAACACGCCAGGTACCTTTAATGCATTTATTTTTTCGACTTGTGCATGTGATAATTCTTTTGTAATAACAACCGGTGTTTTAGCATTTGCTAGTCTGTTCGTTAATTCCTGTGGTTGCATTCCCACAATTTCGCTTACTTGCTGAACGGGCCACTTCATTTTTTCTAAAAACGGAAATAGGACTAAGCGATTATGCGTGATAGATGTTAAAGACTGCCCATTTTTATCTTCAAATTTCCCTCGCCCGTCGTCTACCACCATTTCCTGCGTACGCTGTTTTACGCTTCCTTCAATTAAGTTAATATTTTTATCAGTAAAAGATTCTGTGCTGACAAGCTGGAGTTGAACAAGCCGTGCTCCCAGTCCACTAATTAATAATAAAATAAAAATAAGAGTAATATAAATTCGCTTGTGAATTATTTTCATGACTACACCTCACTCTTTACAAGTGTCGACGTTGCCATTACTTTTAAAACCATTATCTTAAGAAATATTCATTCTTTTTTTCATTCCATAAAAAAACTTGCTGATTCAGCAAGTTTTTATTATTCATTTTCCGTTAAAAATTGTTGAGTTGTTCGTAGCTTTCCTATTTTCGGAAAGATGTAAGAAAGAGTGGCCTCATGCTCTTCTTTTGTAAATGTCGCCATGGCATCCGTGATAAAAATTTGGTTATATCCATACTGAAATGCTTCACGAGCTGTGCTTTCCACACCAATGTTTGTTGCAATTCCGCAAAGGACAATTGTATCAATTCCTCTTCGGCGAAGCTGAAGGTCTAAATCTGTCCCAAAAAAGGCTCCCCACTGACGTTTTGTCACAATGTAATCAGTCTCTTGAACATTAAGTCTTGGATCGAATTCTGCCCAGTCTGCAGGTCTTTCTTGAGGAGCAGATGGCTTTTGATCCGTTTCTGGCGTCAACGCATCTTTTCCATCTTGAAAATCTACTCGTACAAAGCTAATAAATCCATTTTGTTCGCGGAAATGATTCACAAGCTGAACAGATTTTTCTACAATTTCGTCTCCTCCAATTGGCACAATCCCTTTTTGTAAATCAATTAAAACAAGCGCTGTTTTAGTAAAATCGATATCTTTCATCTTCATCTTTCCTTTCCTACATATCTTTTCTATTCTCTCCGTTTTTTTAAATCATATAAAAAAAGCTGACGCGTGTCAGCTTTTTTACTTACGAGCATTCAGTAGAACGCTTCCAACCATATGTTTTACTTAACAGATACAATTTTCACTGACATATCTCCACCAGGAGTTTGAACAGTTACTTGATCTCCAATTTGTTTGCCCATTAGACTTTTAGCAATTGGCGAATCATTTGAAATTTTCCCTTCAAATGGATCTGCTTCTGCACTACCTACAATTGTATACGTTTCTTCGTCACCATCTGGCAACTCTACAAATGTTACAGATTTACCTAATGATACGATAGAAGAATTTTCTACATCTTCTTCAATAATTTTCGCATTGCGAATCATATTCTCAAGCGTTGTAATACGTCCTTCCACGAAAGCCTGCTCGTCTTTTGCAGAATCGTACTCAGAGTTCTCCGATAAATCTCCAAAACTGCGGGCGATCTTGATACGCTCTACAACTTCTTTACGTTTTACTGTTTTTAAATATTCTAGCTCTTGCTCTAGCTTTAGCTTTCCTTCTTCTGTCATTGGAAATACTTTTTCTTGTGCCATAATCCCTTCACTCCTTCTTGAACTCAAAATCTCTAGTGTATACAGTCGATTTCTGTATGTACAAAAAATTTTCCACTCTGTGGAAAAATCAGTTAATAGAGAAATGACAGCTTCAAAATAGAAGCTGCTCGTTTCTCTATTCTTTATAATGTTTGTGTTTAGTTAGCAGAATATGTCTGCATTGTCTTCAAAAAAATTCCTGCATCTATGCTATGTTATTATAAAATGGCATTTTGTTCAAGAATTGTTTGAATTTTAGTGACCATCAAGTCAATCGCTACGTGGTTTTGACCGCCTTCAGGAATGATAATATCTGCATAGCGTTTTGTTGGTTCAACAAACTGATTATGCATCGGGCGAACGACAGATACGTATTGATCAACAACTGACTCAAGCGTACGCTCTCGTTCTTTAATATCACGAAGCATACGACGAATGATACGAAGATCCGCATCTGTATCTACGTATAGCTTGATATCCATTAAATTACGCAAGCGCTGATCTTCTAGTACAAGAATACCTTCTAAGATAATAACATCTTTTGGTTCTTCTTTAATTACCTTCTCAGAGCGCGTATGAATTGCGTAATCATATACCGGTTTGTCAATGCTCTCATAATTTAATAAGTTTTGCAAGTGTTCAATCAGCAAATCATTATCAAATGCTAGAGGATGATCGTAATTTGTTTGCAAACGCTGTTCAAACGGTACATCGCTTTGATCTTTATAATAATAGTCTTGCTCAAGAAGCATAATAGAATGCCCTTTAAAATACTCATAAATAGCTTTGGTTACAGTTGTTTTACCAGAACCGGATCCACCAGCGATACCGATTACAACGGGCTTTTTCCCCATTTTATATTTAAATCCCCTTTCGCATCATGTTATATGAAAATAGAGGTTGGTCCACTTTAAATTTCACAATTTGCAGCGGATGACGCGCAGCATCTAGTTCATTGCCATCTTCGTCCCAAATTTTATCTATTTTTTGCGTAAAGTTTTTAATTTCCGGACCAAAAAATTCCACTTCTTCTCCCGGTTTAAAATAGTTACGCTGTTGCAATGTCACGATGCTTTTTTCTTCATCATAATTCAATACTAAACCAGCAAAATCAAATTTTGTTTTCTTGCCGTGTACGCCAAACATTTGTTCATCCACTCCAGGAACCCCTTCAAAAAAGGCGGGAGCCGTATCGCGGTTCGCACATTTGTCTAGCTCATCAAGCCATTCTTTTTGAATCACAAAATTCTCAGGATCTGCACAGTATGCGTCAATCACTTTGCGATATACGCTCACCACTGTTGCAATATAGTGGATCGACTTCATACGTCCTTCAATTTTCAAGCTATCAATACCCAGCTCAATCATTTGAGGGATAGATTGAATTAAATTTAAATCTTTTGGACTCATTGCAAACGGATCGTCTTGCTCATCAAATAAAGGCGTTTCCGTTTTACCGTCTTCTACTTTAAATAAATCATAGTCCCAACGGCATGATTGACAGCAGCCTCCACGGTTTGAATCACGCGCTGTCATGTGGTTACTTAGCACGCAGCGGCCTGAATAAGCAATACACATCGCTCCGTGAATAAAAGCTTCAATTTCAATATCCACTTTTTCTTTCATTTCGCGCATTTCTTCAGCACCCGTTTCACGAGCAAGTACAACACGTTCTAATCCTTCTTCTTTCCAGAATTGAACGGCTTTCCAGTTTGAAAGTGATTGCTGCGTACTTAAGTGTACTTCAAGCTTAGGTGCAACGCGTCGACAGGTTTCGATAATTAACGGATCAGCTACGATGATTCCAGAAACGCCAGCGCGCTCTAATCCCATTAAATAATCTTCAAGTCCGTCCATATTTTCATTGTGAGCAAAAATGTTTGTTGTAACATAAATACGTGCGCCGTATTTGTTTGCAAACTGAACACCTTCTGCCATTTCTTCAAATGTAAAGTTATCTGCATTTGAACGAAGGCCAAACTCTTTTCCTCCGATAAACACAGCATCTGCTCCATAGTGTACGGCAACTTTTAATTTTTCAAGGTTACCGGCTGGAGCTAACAACTCAGGCTTTTTCGTAATAACTCGTTTACCTTCTACTACAGTATCGATTTGAACAGCCATCGTTTGTACCTCCTTTGTTTATCTTTCTTTGCATGCTTTTTAATATACAGTTTCTTTAAAGAAAAACCCTGTGTCTAACGGGCGGTTAATTGGCTGCAAGCTTTCAATTTCTTCTAACAAATCGTCTTTAACGTTTTCGTATTCTTCACGGTCATCTACACATAAATCAATCGCTTGACGATATTTTTTTGTTACTTCTAAAATATATTGCGGTGACTTTAATACGCCGTCAATTTTAAATACATCTACTTCAGCGTCAATCATTTCGGAAAGCTCATCGATAATGCACATATCATTTGGACTCATAATGTGCGTTCCATTTTCATCTTCGAAAATTGGATACTTATTGTTTCGCTCATTATCAAGTAAAAACATATCTTTTTCTACTTTACGATTTTCAATTTCCATGACTTTTCCTTGATACTCAAAGTAGTTGCCAAGAAGTGAACGTTTCGATTGGAACATACACGTCATGCCATGCACCTGAACTTCAATTTCTACTTCGGCTTTTTCTTTGATATCAATGATGCTATCCATGCTTAGCTCACGAGCAAGAACTGCACGCTTAGCTCCTTTGCGGCCCCAGTAGTTACATGAATACCAGTTTGTTCCCGTTGTTTCAGTACTCCAGTGCATCTTCATTTCTGGAGCTGTTTCACGCACTGCCATTAATACAGCCGGATCTCCAAATACAATCGCATCCACGCTTGCTTCTTTTAAGAATAAAATATATTCATTTAATTCGGCGATTTTATCATTGTGAAATAATCCGTTCATCGCTACGTAGACTTTTGCATCATGCTGATGAGCAATATTTACAGCTTCTACGATATCTTCACGTTTGAATTCACCTGCTAAACGCAAACCGTAGCGCTGTTCACCAACCATAATAGCCGTTGCTCCAGCTTGTAGTAATGATTCGATTTCCGAAACTGCAGTTGGTGTCACTAATAGTTCTGGTTTTTTCATTCTTGGTCACCTCTTTTAATACTAATCGCGATTCCGTCTCCAATAGGGAGAATAGTTGTATAATAATCGGGATGATTCATCAGCCACGTATTGTATGCCTGAATTTTTTTAATTAAGCTGCGGCGTCGACGTGTTTCTACTTCCGCCAAATCGGTCGCTACGTCACCTTTAAATAGTACGTTATCCGAAATAATCATTCCTTTAGAAGATAGCATCGGCTCATAATGTTCGAAAAAACGCTGATACTGACCTTTAGCTGCATCGATAAAGACTGCATCATAAGGACCATGACGTTCAATTTCATCTCTAAGCTCAAGTGCATCTCCAAACAACGACACAATTTTATCTTGTTTTCCCGCCCGTTCAATAAACTCTTGCGCTTTTTGGTAACGCTCTTCATTTCGTTCTACCGTAACCACTCGTGCCTCTGGAAGCGCATGGGTGATTCGAATAGACGAATATGCAATCGCTGTTCCAATTTCTAATATATGTTTTGGCTGATGAAGACGAAGAATTTGCAATAGCGTTTCAACACCAATCAATTCCATAATCGGAACGTGATGTTCTTCTGCATAAGCTTCCATTTCTTCAATAAGCTCCTGGCGCTTAGGAATAAGCTTTTCCACATACTGCTCTACGTTTTGTAAAAGCAAAACACTTCCTCCGTTCTCAGAAGTACATTTTACATTATGTTTTCATAACGTTTCATTACTGCAAAATAGTAAGACAACTAGTCTATTATAAGTTTTTTTCGTTTTTACGTAAACCCGATATATTTTAACATAAAAGATGGGGAATGCGAAGTATCGCGATTCCCCAATTTTAAATTTCCAATTATTTTTCGGTATTTTGCTTTTCTTTACCTGTAATATGCTTGGCTTTTTCTTTGTTATGTTCTTCTAACGTTTTGGTAAAAATAACTTTTCCTTCAGGTGTAGCCAAGAAGTATAAATAATCTGTATTGGCTGGATGTAACGCAGCTTTGATTGACATCAATCCAGAGCTGGCAATTGGTCCTGGAGGCAACCCCTTTACTTTATACGTATTGTAAGGAGAGTCCACTTCTAAATGCTTATAGAACACCCGGTCTTTATGCTCTCCTAAGGCATATAATACGGTTGGATCCGTTTGAAGAGGCATGTTTTTTTCAAGGCGATTATAAAAGACGCTGGCAATTTTTTCTCGGTCGACTTTCGCAGTCGCTTCCTCTTCAATTAGAGAAGACATGGTTAACAATTTATGTGCACTGAATTTTTTCTTTTCCATTTGCCCACTGTACTGACCTAATACATTATTTGTTTTCCCTACCATTTTATCCAATATTTCATCTAACGACACATTTTTATCATAAAAATCATACGTAACGGGATATAAATAACCTTCTAGCGGATGTTTAATATCTTTTTGCATCACTTCATCCGTTACTAAATCTGGATACTTTTCTTTCATTTTATTGATGAATGCCTTATCGTCTAGCTTTTTCATGACTTCGTCTTTTGTAAACTTTGTATTTTTAGCAATGATATCAGCAATTTCGACAAGCTGGCGTCCTTCTGGAATGGTGACACGAATATCAGGTTGTTTTGAAACCTCGCCTTTTTCCATTTTTTCAACCATTTCCCCTAAGCTCATGGAAGGAGAAAATAAATACGTTCCAGCTTGAAATCCAGATACATGGGTTAATTTTACGTAATAGCGAAAGGCACTTTTACTTTTAATTAAATCTTCTTTTTTCAATACCGTACCAATCGATTGAACGGAAGAACCTTGTGGAATGGTCACATTTACTTTTTTATTGCTGTTTCGATCCACGGGTGTTAAGCGGGATTGAGCATAGAAAAATGCACCGCCAACAAGTAAAAGAAGTACGATAATTGTAATAAAAATAACTCGTTTTTTCCTTGAACGATTAGGTGGTAAAAATGTTTGTTGCGACAAGCAGCTTCCTGGTTAAATCTACTTCTGTAAAAGAAGATACAACCAGTTTCACCTCTTTTCTTCTTGATTTTTTGTAAGTATGAACAGAGAGGATACATGAGATTGCGATTCATTCGTATCTCCTATAGGTGTGAGATGGTATCGCTTCCTTAAACTATCGCCTCTCCTAAATTTTTTCCATGATTTATGTTATTGTCTGCCCAAAGTCTAGTTTCATCCGTTCAAACAATGAATTCTTTTATTAAAATGCACTCTCACACGCAGGAATTATTATACTACAATTTATCTCATTTTTCGTCATTATCATACAATCTCCCCTAAGAATGCAAGGAAAAACCTTTTTTATATCTAAAAAGAACGGCCGCTATGTAAAAAAAAGCTGATAACGATTGTCATCAGCTTTTTCACTATAATTATTCGCCTTCTTCGTCAAGGAATGTGTTAACCATTTCCTCAACCATGTCCCACTCTTCTTCTGTTTCAATCGGTTGAAGCTCGCCGTCTTGACCGTCTTCACTTGGTGTGAAAGCAGATGCATGAATTTCAATTTCTTCTTCATCATCTTGGTCTGCTCCGATTGGATAGTAAATTACATATGATTTGTTATATTGATCAGAATCAAATGTGAATAAAATTTCGCATAGCTGCTCATTTCCATTCTCATCGACGATTGTAATTTTATTTTCTTCTACGCTCATGTTTGCACCTCATTTTATATTGTAAGCTCTTAGCTTAACTTTTTCTTCAGCGAAAAGCAAGCTGTTCAGTTATTTCACTTCCCTTTTACGTACGAAAGAATATGTAAAAGGGAAAGTCATAACTTGTCAGCTTAAGCAAAGCCTGCTGCTTTTCTTATTGCTTGCTGTCTAAGTATCCTTGAAGAATCATAACAGCTGCCATTTTATCGATTACTTTTTTGCGTTTCTTGCGGCTTACGTCGGCAGACAGCAGTACTCGCTCTGCTGCCATCGTTGACAAGCGCTCGTCCCACATCATCGTTTCAATGTTAAGTTTTTCTTTGACGTTGTCAGCAAACTCGATGCACGCTTCGCCTCGAGGGCCAATCGTACCATTCATATTTTTAGGAAGACCCACTACGATTTTCTCTACGGAATATTCGTCAATTAACTGCTGTAAACGAGGATATGATTGCTCCATCTGCTCATCTGCAATTTTAATTGTTTCAATTCCTTGCGCTGTCCATCCCATTTCATCACTAACTGCCACACCAATTGTTTTGGTTCCTACATCTAATCCTAATACGCGCATTTATGAATCCTTTCGATGCTGTTGTAAATAAGATTTAACAAGTTCTTCAATGAGCTCGTCTCGCTCTAACTGGCGAATTGTGTTTCTCGCATCGTTATGACGAGGAATGTAAGCAGGGTCTCCTGATAACAAATACCCAACGATTTGGTTAATCGGGTTGTAGCCTTTTTCTTGCAGTGCGTCATAAACCGTAAACAATACTTCATGTACGTTTGTTTCAGCTGGCTCATCTTGAAAATTAAATTGCATGGTTTTATCAAATGAACTCACGGTCCCACCTCACTCTCTTAATTTGTGAACACATTGTGCACTATGCTAAGTCTTATTTATATTGTACACCAAGAAAGAGGAGAATTAAACGGATTTAACCCATTCTTCTACAGTGCTAAGTGCTTTTTCAATTTGGCTAGCGTCTTTTCCTCCAGCTTGCGCCATGTCAGGGCGTCCGCCTCCGCCTCCGCCGCAAATCGTTGCTACTTCTTTAACAAGTTTGCCAGCATGATGGCCTTTAGCAATTAAATCTTTTGTTACACCTGCAATAATATTTACCTTTTCACCTTGTGGAGAAGCTAATACGATCACAGCAGATTCTAATTTTTGTTTTAAATCATCAACCATTGCACGAAGGTTATTCATATCCGTTGCATTCACTTTTGCTGCTAGGACATTTACACCATTAATGTTTTGTACGCGGTCAACAAGATTGCCAGCTTCAATATTGCCAAGCTTTGTAGATAGTGAATCATTTTCACGCTGAAGATTACGAATTTCTTCTAGTAATCCTTCAACGCGCCCTACTAAATCGCGCGGGTTGGATTTTACTTTTGCCGCAACTTCTTTTAGTAAACCTACTTGATCATTCATTAACTGATAGGCAGCTTTTCCAGTTACAGCTTCAATACGTCGAGTACCTGCACCGATTCCAGATTCTGATACAATTTTAAATAAACCGATAACAGATGTATTTGGTACGTGACATCCACCACATAATTCTAAGCTGTAGTCGCCTACTTGTACTACGCGCACGATATCTCCGTATTTCTCACCAAATAGTGCCATTGCACCCATCGCTTTTGCTTCGTCAATTGCTTTGTTTTCAATTTGTACAGAGATGCTGTCCCAAATCTTTTCATTAACGATTTGTTCAATTTTCTCAATCTCTTCTTGTGTCACTTGACCAAAGTGAGAGAAGTCAAAGCGCAAGCGATCCGCTGTTACTAAAGAACCCGCTTGATTAACATGCGTTCCTAACGTATCTTTTAATGCTTGATGCAATAAATGCGTTGCCGTATGGTTTTTCACAATCGCACTGCGGTTTTCTTCATCAAGCGTTGCCATGTATGTTTCACCTTTTACAAGCTCACCGCTTGTTACAGATACCGTTTGGACATTTTGACCATTTGGCGCTTTTTGAACGTCTTTTACTTCCGCTTTTCCTGAAGCACTTTGGATCGTACCTTGGTCCGCAATTTGACCGCCGCTTTCTGCGTAGAATGGCGTGTGGCTTAAGATGACTTGCGCTTCTGTTCCAGCTTCAGCACGGTCAACAAGCTCACCGTCTACAATAATTGCTTCAACAACTGTTTCTACTTCATTTTTATCATAGCCCACAAACTCACTTGCAACCGTTACTTCACCAAGTACGCCGCCTTGAACTTGCATAGAACTAGAATCTTGACGAGCAGCACGCGCACGCTCACGCTGTGCTTCCATTTCACGTTCAAAACCTGCATGATCGATTTTCATGTTCTCATCTTCTGCGTATTCTTCCGTTAATTCAACAGGGAAGCCATACGTATCATATAGACGGAAAACATCTTCGCCTTGTACCGTATCACTGTTTTGCGCTTTTTCTTTTTTAATAACAGTTGCCAAGATAGCTAGTCCGTCATTTAACGTTTCGTGAAAACGCTCTTCTTCATTTTTGACTACGCGCTGGATAAAATCCGTTTTTTCCTTTACTTCCGGATAGAAATCAACCATGATTTCACCTACTACCGGCACTAGGTCGTACATGAACGGACGATTAATGTTTAACTTTTTAGCATAGCGAACTGCTCGGCGTAACAAACGACGCAGCACATACCCGCGGCCTTCATTTGAAGGAAGAGCACCATCACCTACAGCAAATGTTACCGTACGAATGTGGTCAGCAATGACTTTAAATGCCGTATCTTGCTCATCATTTGTACGATATTTAGCGCCTGAAATATTTTCTGTTGCTTCAATAATTGGCATAAACAAATCTGTATCAAAGTTTGTTTGCACATCTTGAATAACAGAAACCATACGCTCTAAGCCCATTCCTGTATCAATATTTTTCTTTGGAAGCGGCGTGTACGTATTATCAGGATTATGATTAAACTGAGAAAATACAAGGTTCCAAATTTCTAAATAACGCTCATTTTCTCCACCTGGATATAATTCCGGATCAGTTAGGTCATTTCCATATGCTTCTCCGCGATCATAAAAGATCTCTGTATTTGGACCACTCGGACCTTCTCCAATATCCCAGAAGTTACCTTCTAAACGAATGATACGCTCTTTAGGCACGCCCATTTTTTCATTCCAGATCTTAAATGCTTCTTCATCTTCAGGGTGAACTGTTACAGATAGCTTATCTGCGTCGAATCCAATCCATTTATCGCTCGTTAAGAATTCCCATGCCCATTGGATTGCTTCTTCTTTGAAATAATCACCGATAGAGAAGTTACCAAGCATTTCAAAAAACGTATGATGGCGAGCCGTTTTACCTACGTTTTCGATATCGTTTGTACGAATAGATTTTTGTGCGTTACAAATACGCGGATTTTGAGGAATAACACGACCATCAAAATATTTTTTTAATGTAGCTACTCCACTGTTAATCCATAATAAAGATGGATCTTCATGCGGAACTAAAGATGCGCTTGGTTCTACATCATGGCCTTTTTCTTTAAAGAAATCTAAATACATTTGACGAACTTGTGCTGACGTCAGTTTTTTCATGATTGGTCCTCCTTTAATACTCTTCTTATTTATAGACAAAAAAATGATGACATAAAAGCATCTATTTTGCCTGTGTCCAAAAGTAATTGCTAGTTATTTGCACACAAAAAAACTCTCATCCCTGTAGCAGGGACGAGAGTTGAACTCGCGGTACCACCCTGATTATAAATGCCAAAAGCATTTATCACCTTCATAGCGTTAACGTTGCTGACACGGCAGGTTTTAGCCTGCACTCTGGACTAGCGTTCAGCTGCTCTTTGTTTAGCGCTTCTTTCAGCCAAGGAAGCCCTTCTCTAAAAACCAGTGTGCAACGTACTCGATCCATCATTGTGTTCAAAATATGTAGCGTTTTCTTATGGCGATATTATGACAAATTAACCGCTCTTTGTCAATGTTTGAGCGTATAAGAGCGGATATGCAAAATAGATATTTTAACGACTGCTAAAATTGGCACAGCCAAAATGAGACCCAATACTCCTCCAAACTCTCCTCCTAAAAGGAGCGCAAGCATGATAAACAAAGGATGAATATGAAGGCTCTTTCCTACGATAAGCGGAGACAGCACATTTCCTTCTAGAAACTGCAGCACAAAGATAATAATGACAATGGTAATAACCAACTTTATCGAGATAGTTGCTGCAATAATAGCTGCTGGAACCGCACCAATAATCGGGCCAAAATACGGAATGATATTCGTTACGCCAATAATAAAGCCTAAAAGAAGTGCATAAGGTACATGAAAGAACCAAAGTGCTGCTGTGGCAATCACACCAATAATGAGACAAACAAAAAATTGTCCTCTAATATAATTGCCAAGCGATTCATTCACATCCGATAAAAAACGTTCGCCTGGTTTGTGCCACTTTTTAGGTGTGACATAAGCTGTTGCTTTCTTAATAGAGGAAAAATCCTTCAGCATATAAAAAACAATAAATGGAATAATGATTAAAATCAAAAAAGAGGTAATCAATGATTTTAATCCTTCCGCCACTTTTGTAAGCCACACGTTGAGCGTAGCCTCTACATCATCAATGCTGCCTTCAATTTTCTCATGTACACCGTTTGGAAGTGAAGTTGTACGATCATGAATCGATTCTACCCAATGTCTATATGTATTCGTAAAATGAGGCAGCTGTTCATTTAAATCTTTTACTTGTTCCACAAAAATAGGATACGACTTATAGGCTCCGAACCCGATTCCTCCAAAAAAGATAATGTAGATCAGTAAAATAGCTAGAGGACGAGGCACGCCTTTATCATGCGTTTTTTCAATAAGCGGATGAAGTAAATATGTAATGAATGCTGCAATAAAAAAAGGCAGCAGTGCTTTTAAAAACATGTAAATAACAGGCAGCCATAAAAACTGGACTTTAAAAAAGACTAATATGCACAGCAGTGCTAATAACAGCAGTCCGAATCTATAGAACCATTTGAATGAACTATCTTTCAACGTAAACTCCTCCTCTCTTCTATTTTTTGATAAAGAAAGGAGTTTATACATGCAGTTGTATCTTCTGCCTGCAAAAAAGCACTATTGCAGCTCAGTGCAATAGTGCTTTTTTATTAGTGAATAGCTTTCATCATACGTTTACGCATTTTTTTCATATTTCTTTTTGTAAACATCTCTCGATCATCTGCCATTTTAAATGCATAAGCTCCAAGACCGAAAGCGACTACTGACGGAATGATTCTGCCCATTGCTCTTCCTCCCGGTAAAAAAGAATTAGAAATTGATTGTGCGCTCGTCATCTGAGAACAAATCATCAAGCGAGCTCAATGTTCCATCTTCTTCTACTTGGTGAGTATTAATTTGTCCTTTTGAAATAGTCATTTCAATAAAACAATTCCAGCAGTAATACTGATTTACACCAATTTTGCCAACGTCAATACTTTTACAGTTTGGACATTTAAACAAAGTCGACACCTCTTTATACGTTCTACTTATATAAACGCATTATGTCCACTTTTTTTCACGCCCATACTTTATTTTCTGACAATTAGCAAAGAAGGATGGCAACAAAGGAGTTTATTTAACTCTTTGTTAGCATGCGAAAGGTTACATGAAATCATACGGCGTAACGTTTTCCATCCCAATATTTGCATCTTTCATAAATGGAATTTCGGGATCTTCTATGTCGTTATCCAAGCTTTCTCGAAGCAGGGGCTGTAAATTCGTTTGTCGAACGCTGTCTTCATTCCGGCTGACTCCAAGCTGAAACGCTTCGTCTTCGCCGCATAAAATTAAAAACTGTTTACTTCGCGTAACGGCGGTATAAAGTAAATTGCGTCGCAGCATCCGGTAATAGCTTTTGACAATTGGAAGCACAACAATGGGAAATTCACTTCCCTGCGATTTATGAATGGAACAGCAGTATGCATGAGTTATTTGATTAAAGTCTTGCTTTGTATAAGTTACTTCGTTTCCTTCATATGAAATAACCAGCATATCCTGTTTTTCCGTATTTTCTTTGGCAAAGAAAACTGAGACGATTTCTCCCATATCTCCGTTAAATACGTTGCTATCCGGCTGATTTACAAGCTGCAGCACTTTATCTCCGACTCGGTACGTAATATCTCCGTGCTTAAGCTCTCTTCTTTGCTCAGAAGCCGGGTTAAATAATTCCTGAAGAACTTCATTCAGTTTATCAATCCCTGCAGGACCTTTATACATAGGAGCTAGAACTTGAATATCTTTAGCCGTATAGCCTTTTTTTAACGCATTCCCGCAAACTTGTTGCACGACATTCGTGATGTGCTGTCCGTGACAGCGAATAAAGGAACGATCTCCTTGCTGCCTCGATAAGTCTTCCGGAAGCTTTCCTTTTTTTATTTCATGAGCCAAATCAATAATCGATGACCCTTCCGCTTGCCGGTATACATCTGTCAGACGGACGGTAGGAACTACTTCTGAACTCAGTAAATCTTTTAACACCTGTCCCGGACCTACTGAAGGAAGCTGGTCTTCGTCTCCAACTAAAATAACCTGTAAATTAGCAGGAAGAGACTTAAACAGCTGATGAGCAAGCCACAAATCTACCATCGATACTTCATCCACAATCAATAATTTTCCGTCAATTGGATTCTCCTCATTATGGTCAAATCCTTCTTGTCCGTTCCATTTTAATAATCTGTGAATCGTAACTGCCGGAAGTCCGGTCGCTTCGCTCATTCGTTTAGCAGCGCGTCCAGTAGGTGCCACAAGTAAAACAGGAAAAGCTTCATCTTTTTTATAATCCCCTGGATTTAACGAACATCCGTGAAGTTCTGCATAGAGTTCGACTATTCCTTTAATAACCGTTGTTTTCCCTGTACCTGGTCCACCTGTTAAAAGAAGCATTGGAGACATTAAAGCAGTTTGTATGCCCTTGCGCTGAGACGGTGCATATTGCACGTCTAATCGCTCTTCTAGTTCACCTAAAGCTAGTAAAAATTCTGATTCTGGAAACTGCTCTTCGTATTGCGTTTGGGCCATAATTTTTTGAATAGCTTTAACCAGCCCTTTTTCAGCATAGAAAAGGGGAGGAAAATAAATTTTTTCGTCTTGAATGATAAGCTTTTTGTCTGCTTTTAATGCGTCCACTTCTCTTGTAAGATCCATTTCAGACAGATTCTCATGCCTGCTTTTTCGAAGAAGCTCTGCTGTTTTTCCATACAGCTGATCTGCCGTGACGTATACATGTCCCATTTGATTACATTCTTGCTCAATGACGTATAAAATACCTGCACGCAAACGATCAGGATGGTTGGTTGCCATACCAAGCCTCTTTCCAAGTTCATCGGCCCTGCTAAAACCAATACCTTGAATATCTTCTACGAGCTGATAAGGATTATTTTGAACAATTTCAAGCGCTTCTTGTTTGTACGCTTGGAAAATCTTCATCGAAAGCTGCGGTCCAAACCCGAGGTCTGTCAGCTTTACCATTACTTCTTCTAACCCTTGATGTTCACGAAGCTGCGTTACTAAAGCCTCTGCCTTGTCGGCTGAAAGCCTCGGAACCTCTTTTAGCACGGACTCATTTTGCAAAATACGAAAAATAGCGCGTTCTCCTAGGGCGTCCACAATATTTTCAGCGGTTTTTTTACCGATTCCGTGAAATAAATCGCTTGATAGGTACTGAACAACCCCTTGCCTTGATTGCGGAAGTTCTTTTTTAAACTGCTCAACATGAAATTGCAGACCAAACTTTGGATGCTCTTTGAAGTCCCCGTAAAATGTGTATACTTCATCTTCATTAAGCTTAGGAAAATAGCCTGTAACGACCGTTTCTTTATCTTCAATCTCTAAATTTGTTTTTTTGATCCGTATCCGCGTAACGTTATATAAGTTTTCTTCGTTATGAAAAACCGTTACAATTGACGTGCCGCTTATATAATGACGTTCTGGCTGTGAAGGGTTCACTAGTTCTTCGTTCATGTTATCCTTCCTTTACCCGCTTTCTTAATGTTCTAATGTAGACAGAACTTGTTTAGCATTTGCTGCCATTACGTGATCTGGCTGCACGTTTAAAGCTTCATCTAACATCTCAATTGCTTTGTCCTTATCATCTTTCATGGCATACGCTACGCCCAAATTATAGAAAGCATCGGCATGTTCTGGCTCTTGATTTACTACCTTAAGAAATTCAGCAATCGCTTCATCTACCATTTCGAGCTGTGCTAAACAAAGACCGTACTGAAATTTTGCTTCTACATCATGTTCGTTTAGTTCTACCGCTCGCTGCAGATAAGGCATCGCAAAACGAATTTCTTCCATATGAAACAGCGTTAAACCAAGCATAAAGTAGGCATCGGATGAATCTAAGCCTTTTTTGATTGCTAAATCAAAGTAGTGCTTTGCCTGCTCAAGCTGCTCTGCATTAAAATAAATATTTCCTGCTCCGTAATACGCTGTTGCCGTTTCTTCATCTAATTCAATCGCACGTTCATAAAATTTCAAAGCACGATCCATCTCACTAACAGCCGCTAACAAATTGCCAAAATTCACATACACAATTGGATCTTTTGGATTATCTTCAATTGCTTCTGAAAATGTTTTAGCAGCCTCTTCAAATTTCCCTTCCTGCATATACTGAATTCCTAGCTGATTTTTATCTGTCATTTTTTCGTTCACTCCACTGTTTTAGTTATGATTTAAAAGATTTTCACATCATGAAAATCTAGAATATGTAAGTTATTAGTTTACCCAATAAGTAAAGTATATCATAGAAAAACCTCAGCTATATACAGCTGAGGTTTTTCGTTCTTGCTTATATAAATTATACGTACCAAATTTGCTCTTCTTCTTGAAATACTTTGTCAATAGTTGCTCCGCCAAGACATTCGTCATCTTTGTAAAACACAACTGCTTGACCTGGCGTAATTGCCCGCACGGGTTCAGCAAAAATAACTTTAATTGTATCATCATCGACTTTCTCAACGGTTACTGCTGAATCGGTTTGACGATAGCGGAATTTTGCTGTGCACGTCATTGGTGACGACCAGTCACGGTCGCTTACCCAGCTGACATTTGTTGCTGTAAGAGATGTAGAATAAAGCAGCTCATTGTGAAAGCCTTGATCGACGTATAAAACGTTTTTTTCTAAATCTTTTCCAACTACAAACCAAGGTTCGCCGCTGCCTCCGATACCCAAACCATGGCGTTGACCAATCGTGTAGTACATAAGGCCGTCATGCTTGCCTTTCACTTCGCCGTCAAGCGTTTGCATCACACCTGGCTGAGCAGGAAGATACTGACTTAAAAATTCCTTGAAGTTGCGTTCGCCAATAAAGCAAATACCTGTGCTGTCTTTTTTCGTTGCTGTAGCAAGGCCTGCTTCTTTTGCAATTTCACGCACTTTTGATTTCTCAATTTCTCCAATTGGGAACATTACTTTTGAAAGCTGATCTTGTCCTAATTGATTTAAGAAATACGTTTGATCTTTATTTCCATCTACGCCTCGAAGCATTTTATACTCCCCGTCACGATACGCAACGCGTGCATAATGTCCTGTCGCTAGATAGTCTGCTCCTAGCGTCATTGCATGCTCCAAAAAGGCTTTGAATTTAATTTCTTTATTACACATTACATCAGGATTCGGTGTACGACCTGCTTTATATTCATCTAAAAAGTAGGTAAATACTTTATCCCAATATTGTTTCTCAAAGTTGACTGCATAGTAGGGAATACCAATTTGATTACATACGCGAATAACATCGTTATAATCTTCAGTCGCAGTACAAACGCCGTTTTCATCCGTATCGTCCCAGTTTTTCATAAAGATTCCGATCACATCGTATCCTTGTTGTTTTAATAAAAGAGCTGCTACAGATGAATCAACGCCTCCGCTCATTCCGACTACTACACGTGTATCTTTAGGTGATTTTGTCAACTTCGCCACCTCCGTTTTCTTCATTTTAATTAAATTGTTCGCTAAAAAGCGAAAGAAACGACACAAACCATCAGTGAGGGATGAAGACCCTACTGATGGCTGCTATTTACATCGTTAGTCGCTTAACGATGTTTGCTGTTTGACGTGCGGTTTTTTCAATTTGCTCAGCAGAGTTTCCTAGGCCAAAGCTAAATCGAATAGAAGTTGTTAAACGCTCAGACCCTTTTCCAAACATAGCAACAAGCACATGAGAAGGATCGATTGCTCCCGCTGTGCAAGCTGAACCGCTCGATGCCGCAATTCCTGCTAAGTCTAAATTTACGAGCATCGATTCAACATTTGTTTTTGGAAATGATAAATTTAACACATGTGGCAGAGCATTTTCAAGATGTCCGTTAATTTCAAATGAAATACCTTCTTCTTTCAACACAGCTACCATTATTTCTTTGTATCTTCTATATTCATCTGCACGTGTTTGCAGCGTTTGTTGCGAAATTTTCACAGCTTCTTCAAACCCGACGATACTTGTCATGTTCTCAGTTCCAGCTCGTCGTTTGCGCTCTTGTTCTCCTCCAAATAGCAAAGGAGACAGTGAAACGTGAGCAGCTGCATATAAAAAGCCCATCCCTTTTGGTCCGTTAATTTTATGAGCCGAAACGGATAAAAGATCGACACCTAATTGTTGCACATTTAACGGAATTAATCCATAAGCTTGCACTGCATCCGTGTGGAAATATGCTCCATGCTCTTTTAATAGAACTCCAATTTCTCCAATTGGCTGAATAGCACCTACTTCATTATTTCCAAACATCACCGACACAAGAATTGTTTGATCCGTTAGGGCTGATTTTATTTCATCCACAGATACTTGTCCGTACTCATTAACTGGTAGGTAAGTCACTTCAAAGCCCTGTGTTTCTAAATATTCACACGTATGAAGCACAGCGTGGTGTTCAATTTGCGTGGTAATAATATGATTTCCTTTATGGCGGTTTGCAAGAGCGACTCCGATCAGTGCCATATTATCTGCTTCTGTCCCACCACTTGTAAAAATCAGTTCATTTTCGTGTGCTCCAATACTTGCTGCAATCGTTTGGCGAGCTTCGTCTAAATAGCGTCGACTTTCCCGCCCGTAGTGATGAATACTAGACGGATTTCCAAAGTACTCATGCATAAAAGTCGTCATTTTCTCAACGACTGCTGGATGTATTGGAGACGTTGCTGCATGATCAACATAAATACGTTCCAAAATAAACGCCTCCTAGCTCATTATTAAATATAAAACATATAAGACGCTTGATCATCATCAGAATGATTTGCTAAATCTTCAAGCGTTGTGCTATCTAGCACTTCTTTAACTGCATCTCGAATACGAATCCACAGCTCGCGTTTTGCAGGCTCTTCATCTTCAATTCCTTCTACAGGACTAATAGGACCTTCTAAAACGGAAATAATATCGCCAGAAGTAATGTTAGCAGGTTCATGTGCCAAGATGTAACCTCCATAAGCTCCGCGCACGCTTTTTACAAGCCCAGCGTTACGCAGCGGTGAAATAAGCTGTTCTAAATAATGTTCAGATAAATCATGCGTTTGAGCAATAGTTTTAAGCGAGATAGGACCTTCTCCAAAGCGCTTCGCAAGCTCAATCATAATCGTTAAACCGTAGCGTCCTTTTGTTGAAATTTTCATACGATACACTCCTTTAATACACTTTTTTTATTTATGAAAAAAATAAGACCCTCACGTTGTCACTGAATGCTGTGATGAGTCGTTTTTTACTAAGCTATATGAACTTCTCTATACGCGTTTCTTGCAAATGTAACTGTTGATATTATAACATACTATGCCTATAAGATAAATTTCCACCACCTATTCACCTCTTGTGATACAGTGAAAGAAAAGAAAGGAGAAAAACATGTCTACAAAACCTCTCGCATTTCGAATGCGTCCGACTCATTTAGATGACGTTATCGGGCAGCAGCATTTAGTTGGCAAAGATAAAATGATTTATCGAATGGTAAAAGCAAATCACTTAAGCTCGATGATTTTATATGGGCCTCCAGGCGTCGGGAAAACAACAATTGCCACAGCTATTGCAAAAACAACCAACACGGCGTTTCGTCAGTTAAATGCCGTTGTAAACAATAAAAAAGATATGGAAATTGTCGCCGAAGAGGCCAAAATGTCAGGCAAAGTAATTCTTCTGCTAGATGAAGTTCATCGCCTTGACAAAGCCAAGCAAGACTTTTTGCTTCCTTATTTAGAAAACGGCATGATCATTCTAATCGGAGCGACAACAAGCAATCCTTATCACGCGATTAATCCTGCTATTCGAAGCAGATGCCAAATCTTCGAATTAAAATCTCTTACGCCAGATGATATCAAAATGGCGCTAACAAGAGCACTCAACGACTCATCCAATGGATTTGGGGATAGAAAAATTGTCGTAGAAGATGACGCCATGAACCACTTTGCCAACAGCTGTAACGGTGACGTGCGCTCGGCTTTGAATGCTCTGGAACTAGCTGTTTTATCAACAAGTGAAAGCGATGGTAAAATCGTTATTACCTTACAAACGGCAGAAGAATGTCTGCAGCAAAAGTATTTTTCACATGATAAAAATGGTGACGCTCACTATGATGTATTATCGGCTTTTCAAAAATCGATTCGCGGGAGCGACGTAAATGCCGCTCTTCATTATTTGGGACGGCTAATTGAAGCAGGAGACTTGATCAGCATCAATCGTCGCCTTTTAGTCATTGCCTATGAAGACATTGGACTAGCTGATCCGGATGCCGGCATGAGGACACTAGCAGCTATTCAAGCAACTGAGCGATTAGGACTTCCAGAAGCACGCATCCCGCTTGCAAACGCCGTTATTGAGCTTTGCCTATCACCGAAGTCCAACGCTGCTTACAAAGCATTAGATGAAGCGATAAGTGATATTAAAAAAGGGTTGTCCGGCGACGTTCCCATTCATTTGAAGGATGCTCATTACAAAGGAGCAGAGAACCTTGGACGAGGCGTTGAATATCAATACCCGCATGATTTTGATAACGGATGGGTCCTTCAACAGTATTTACCGGATCGCATCAAAAACAAACAATATTTTCATCCTAAACAAAATGGACAAGAAAAATACTTTTCAAAAGTTTTCAATCGTTTAGAGACATTAAAAAAAGAAAATGGCTGAAACTGTTGCTCAGTTTCAAAGCCATTTTCTTTTTTGTCTTTATCTATTAAGCTGCACTTTTAACGTCTTTTCGTTTTTTCGTTTTTGTTGAACCTTTAAAGTAGCTGTCTAAAAGTTTTGCTACTAAACGAGCGATTATATTAAACAACAGAACCATAATGATTAGAATAGCAGCTGACTTTGTTGCAATCAATCTCGCATCAGGTACAATTCCTTCAGAGTTTAATTTCCAAATGTGGACGGCAAGCGTCTCCGCTGGTCGAAAAATATTAAACGGGTTTACAGGACTCGTTAAGTCGGCATTTGAATTTAACATCGGCGTCGTTAAGCCAGCTGTATAAATCAGCGCAGCTGCCTCTCCAAAGATTCGTCCCGCTGTTAAAATAACGCCCGTGATAATTTGTTGAATCGCTGATGGAATCACTACTTTGACAATTGTTTGCCATTTAGTCGCACCCAAGCCTAAACTCGCTTCTTTTACACTCGCAGGAACAGATGCAATCGCACTTTCACATACGCGCGTTAAACCCGGTAAATTTAAAATTGTAATCACAAGTGCTCCGCCGATAAGCGTATAGCCCCAGCCTGAAAATGTGACGAAAATTAATAATCCAAATAAACCAACTACAATGGACGGTAATGACGCCATTGTCTCAATACATAAGCGGACGAAATTTAGGAAACGACCTTGCTTCGCGTACTCCGCTAAGTAAATTCCGGCTCCTAAACCAAGAGGAATAGAAATGATCAGCGTTAAAACAAGCATGTAAAACGAGTTAAACAGCTGCGGTCCAATACCGCCACCTGCCATCGTATTGCTTGGCTTTCCAAATAAAAAGTTCGGATCCCAAAATCCCCAGCCCTTGGCGATAATTTCAACAACTAAATACACTAATAGCGCCACAACTAGAGCGGCAATGCCATAAAAAATACCTGTCCATATATTATTTACTGTGCGTGCATTTTTGTTTCTCATTGATGAGCACCTCGTTTCCCAATTGCTCGGATAATTAAAATGAACACGAAAGAAATAAGCAGTAAAATCATGGCTAACGTCCACAATGCGTTATTCCATGCCGTTCCGTTTAACGTATTAGACATATCCATTGTTAAAATACCTGTTAATGTTGCCGTTGGGCTGTATAAGCTTTCAGGAAGCTTAACCGTATTTCCGATAACCATTTGAACAGCTAGCGCTTCTCCGAATGCACGGGCAAGCCCTAACACGATACCTGTTAAAATACCTGTTTTAGCAGATGGAATAATAACTCGGCTAATTGCCTGCCATCTTGTTGAACCTAGTCCATAAGAAGCTTCTAAATATTCAGGTGCTACGCTTCGAATTGCATCGTCAGCAATACTTGCAATTGTCGGAAGAATCATGACGCTTAAGACAATAATTCCGGCAATCAAACTAAAGCCCACTCCGCCGAAGTTATCGCGAAGAAGCGGCACTAAAATGGTAACCCCTAAAAGACCGTATACCACTGAAGGAACTCCGACTAAAAGCTCTAAAACCGGTCGTAAAACCGTTGACCCAAATTTAGGCGAAATATAGTTGTTAAAAATGGCAATAGCAATTCCAATTGGAGCACTTATAATAACGGCTCCGATTGATACAAGCATTGAACCCAGAATAAACACAAGTGCCCCGTATTCTTTATTGTTTGGGCTCCATTTTGTTGAAGTCAACATTTCACCGATTGATATATTGCTTTGTAAAAATGACTGTATGCCTTTTTCACAAATAAATACGATAATAGCTAACGTAACAAGTACAATTAAAATACCGCAAAATGTAGAAAGCGTACGGCCAATGTATTCGCTTTTTACATAATTAATGGATTTTTTCCCCTTCATCGCTCTGTCTCCTTACATATTCAGTATATATTCGCTTTTCTTTTTATTTGCTATATACTTTATTAACATTCAAATAGAATAAGACTGACTGTGTTAGTCAGCCCTATTCTTTTTAAAAACACTTTTATTTTTTGAATTCAGTCATTGGGATATAGCCCATATCTTCTACTTGCTTAGCAAAGTCTTTACCAGATACATAATCAATGTACTCTTTTGCACCATCTTTTGGCTCACCGTTTGTAATCATGTACTCATAAGACCAGAACGGATATTTTTTAGAAACAATATTTTCTGTTGTTGGCTCCACACCATCAATATTAAGCATTTTTAAACTTTCTTTTTTATCGCCAATTAAATACGACATAGCAAGGTAACTTACTGCTCCTGGAGTTGAGTTTACTGATTGCTCAACCGCTCCGTTTGAATCTTGAGCTGTACCAACGCTGTCATTTACTTTTGCGTCACCCATTAATGTTTTCTCAAATGTAGCACGTGTACCAGATGATGCTGGACGGTTGATTACGTTAATTTTTTCGTCGTTTCCGCCAACTTCTTTCCAGTTTTTAATTTCACCAGAGAAAATCTTTTGAATTTGCTCTTTTGTTAACGATTCTACTTTTACATCTTTATTTACAACAAGTGCGAACCCAATGCCCGCTACTTTCGTATCGACAAGTTTATCTGCTTTTGATTTATCTTCGATTTTATCGGCTGCTGGAACGTCAGAGTTTCCAATGTCAACTGCTCCTGATGCTACTTGGTTAACACCAGTTCCACTACCTCCACCTTGTACCGTTACTGAAAGGTTTGGATATTTTTCCGTAATTCCATTCGCTGCTTCTTCTGCAAGTGGTTGTAAAGCTGTAGATCCCGCCGCTGTTAACGTACCTGACACTTCTTCTTTGCTGCCCGAACCACTGTCGTTGCTTGCTCCGTCTTTACCACATGCTGCTAGTGCTCCTACCATTAAAAAAGCTGCTAATGTTACTTTAAAACCCTTTGTTTTCATTACATTACCCTCCAATAAATATATGTGTAATTAGTACTAGTCCTTTGTACTCGAACAACAGGTACAAGACACATTATACGAGTAGATTGTTGTCTTTATATGAAGTGAATTTTAAGTTACTGTAAACTTACTTATTTGGGGTTTATTTTTTCTTATTTCTATCAAAACCCTTGATATATAAGACTTTCTGAATATTACTGTAGAAGATACAACAGAAAGAAAGCCAAAACGTAAATTTTATGTAAATAAAGCGTTAAATAAATTTACATAAATCTCTTTTTTTACTACAGTGTAAATTCACCATCAAGCCATATTTTTCAATTTATTAGTACTTTTTATACATATCAAACAGAAGATTCCATCCAAAGCATAAATAGAACAGATATTTCCATAAAAAAAGAAGGCTGCGATAGCCTTCTTTTTATTGATCACCTACGCGGCGAATCTTAATATTACTTAATAATTCATTGATAACATGACCGCCCATAATTAATCCCGCTACAGATGGAACAAAAGCATTAGAAGATGGGGGCATTTTCGCTTTTCGAATTTGCGCTTGATCGTTTCCTACTTCTTTGCGAACTTCTTCGCGAATAACGATTGGACGTTCATCAGAAAAAACGACGTTAATTCCTTTGCGAATTCCTTCTTTACGCAGACGAGTACGAACCACTTTTGCAATCGGATCTGTATGCGTCTTTGAAATGTCTGCAATTTTAAAACGTGTTGGATCCATTTTATTCGCAGCACCCATACTTGAAATAATCGGAATATCACGTTTTAAACATTCTTTCATTAAATGAATTTTATACGAAATCGTATCGGATGCATCCACTACAAAGTCCGGTTTGTAACTAAAGAACTCTTCATACGTTTCTTCCGTATAAAACATTTGAAGAGAAACGACGTCACAGTCTGGGTTAATATCCAAAATACGCTGTTTCATTAATTCTGTCTTGGGCTGACCTACCGTCGAAAGCAGCGCATGAATTTGACGATTTACGTTTGTAATATCAACATCGTCTTTATCTACAAGAATTAAACGACCTACTCCTGACCGAGCCAAAGCCTCAGCAGAAAACGACCCTACTCCTCCTATCCCTAAAATAGCAACCGTGCTGCCTTTTAAAGTAGCTAACCCTTCTTTTCCTATCGCCAGTTCATTACGCGAAAACTGATGCAACATGTTAAAACACTCCTCTATTAAATACACCAACGTGTATGATTAATTCAAATAAACAACGAAATTGACTATACCATATTTTTAGCAAAACGAACATGAGCATTCGTTATTTCTCCATAAAAAAACTCTATGCAAATCATTACATAGAGGATTTCTTATATGTATGCTAGTCCCGATCGTGCCGTCTCGAGTGCCTTCGTTTTGAACCCGCTCTCGGCAGGTGGGTGCTCTGCTTTAACCATTGTAAGTCCTCGAGATGAGGCATGTACGCTCGTTAAAAACTCCGAGCTCCCAAGCAAAAAATTGTTCGGTCAAAACTGGATTAAGGACGAACACATCAGGACTATTTAGTTCTTGAAAGTATCTTATCACAGAAAAAATCACTTTGCAATTAATAAGTAAAACAAAAAAAATCGAGCCTGTCGTGCTCCAGTGACAGGCTCGATTTAACAGATGGTTTAATCGATTACGCTTCTGTTTTTTGCTTTTTTACCTGCAAATGCAGCTCGTCTAATTGCGCTTCACTTACTTCACCAGGTGCGTTTGTTAATAGACAGCTTGCACTTGCTGTTTTAGGGAAGGCAATTGTATCGCGCAAGTTTGTGCGTCCTGCTAAAAGCATAACCAAACGGTCAAGACCTAACGCAATTCCGCCGTGAGGAGGAGTACCGTATTCAAATGCTTCAAGTAAGAAACCGAACTGCTCATATGCTTCTTCTAATGTAAATCCAAGCGTTTTAAACATTTTTTCTTGAATATCACGCTCATAAATACGTAAAGATCCTCCGCCAAGTTCGTAACCATTCAACACTAAGTCATATGCTTGTGCACGGACTTGTCCAGGATCGCTTTCTAACATTGGTAAATCTTCACGAACTGGCATTGTGAATGGATGATGAGCCGCGTAGTAACGGTTGTCTTCTTCGTCATGCTCAAGAAGAGGCCAATCTGTTACCCATAGGAAGTTAAATTTCGTTTCATCAATAATCCCTTGTTCTTTTGCAAGCTTTAGACGAAGAGCGCCAAGTGCATCTGCTACAACTGACTTTTTATCAGCTACAAATAAAAGTAAATCTCCTTCTTCCGTTTGAAGAGCTTCAGCAAATTGCTTTTGCTCATCTTCGTTGAAGAATTTTGCAATAGGTCCTTTTAAGCCGTCTGCTTCAACTTTCAGCCATGCTAACCCTTTAGCACCGTAAATTTTCACGAACTCTGTTAAAGCATCGATATCTTTACGTGAATAGCTAGAAGCGGCACCTTTTACGTTAATCGCTTTTACTTCTCCGCCGTTTTCAACTGCTGCGCTAAATACTTTAAACCCGCAGTCTTTCACAAGCTCTGATAAGTTGACTAGCTCCATTTCAAAACGTGTATCCGGCTTATCTGAACCATAGCGGCTCATCGCTTCATCATATGACATGCGCGGGAAAGGCGTCGTTACATCTAAATCTTTTACGCGCTTCATTACTTTAGACATCATTTCTTCCGTCATTGTCATGATGTCCTCTTGAGATAAAAATGATGTTTCAATATCGATTTGAGTAAATTCAGGCTGACGATCTGCACGCAAGTCCTCATCGCGGAAGCAGCGAGCAATTTGATAATAACGCTCAACTCCGCTTACCATTAACAGCTGCTTAAAGATTTGCGGTGATTGAGGAAGAGCATAAAACTCACCTTCGTGTACGCGGCTCGGCACAAGATAATCACGTGCACCTTCTGGCGTGCTTTTTGTTAAAATAGGTGTTTCAACATCTAAAAAGTCATTTTGATCTAAGAAGTCGCGAATTGTTTTTGTAATGTCATTGCGCATTTTAAGCGTGTTAAACATTTCAGAACGTCGAAGATCTAAATAACGATATTTTAATCGAACATCTTCTGATACTTCGGTTTGATCCGCAATGGCAAAAGGAGGTGTTTTGGCTTTATTCAACACCGTAATTTGCTCAGCGTGAACTTCAATTTTACCTGTTTTTAAGTTCGGGTTAACGGTTCCCTCTTCACGAGCTACAACAGTTCCCTGCACTTCCAGTACGAATTCATTACGTACATCTTCAGCAATTTTTAGCGCTTCAGCAGATTTTTCAGGATTAAATACAACTTGCACAACTCCGCCGCGGTCGCGTAAATCAATAAAAATTAATCCGCCTAAATCACGGCGCTTTTGAACCCATCCTTTTAATAGAACTGTTTCGCCAGTTGCTTGTTCTGTTACATCTCCACAGTAGTATGAACGTTTTGTCATCATGGTTCCCCCTTATACTTGTTCCTGCAAATAGCTAACCAATTGATCAATTGATACTTCTTGCTGTTCGCCAGATTCCATATTCTTTACGTTTACAATTTGTTTTGCTAGCTCATCTTCACCTAGAACAACAACAAATTTTGCTTGTACACGATCGGCTGCTTTGAACTGAGCTTTCATTTTTTTATCTTGATAATCTTTATCTGCTACAAAACCTGCACGTCGAAGCGTATTTACAATTGAAACAGATTTTTCTTTCGCCTCATCGCCCATTGTCACTACATAGCAATCTACGCCAGTTTCTACCGGAAGCTCAATTCCTTCTGCTTCCAATGCAGATAATAAACGTTCAATGCTTAAAGCGAATCCGATACCTGGTGTTTCAGGTCCGCCGATTTCTTGAATCAGCCCATTATAACGGCCTCCGCCGCAAAGAGTTGTAATGGCGCCAAATCCTTCTGCTTCACTCATTAGTTCAAATGCTGTGTGATTATAATAATCTAACCCGCGTACTAGCGTCGGATCTACAACATAGTCAATGTCTAAATCGGTTAAGTACTGCTGTACTTTTTCAAAATATTCTTTTGAATAGTCGTTTAAATAATCAAGAATAGACGGCGCTGTAGCCATCAGTTCATGGTCACGATCTTTTTTACAATCTAAAATACGAAGAGGATTTTTCTCCAATCGGCTTTGACAGTCGCTGCAAAACTCTCCGATGCGAGGTGCAAAGTGATCGATAAGTGCTTGACGGTGAGCTTGACGACTTTCTGTATCTCCTAAACTGTTAACAACCAGCTTTAATTTTTTTAATCCAAGCGATTGGTAAAAGCTCATTAACAGGGCAAGAACTTCAGCGTCGATAGCTGGATCATTTACCCCTAATGCTTCTACGCCAAACTGAACGAATTGACGGAAACGTCCCGCTTGAGGGCGTTCATAACGAAACATAGGACCGATATAAAACAGCTTTGTTGGCTGCGTTGGATTTCCAAACATTTTATTTGAAACAAATGATCGTCCAACTGCAGCTGTTCCTTCTGGACGAAGTGTTAAGCTGCGGTCGCCTCGATCCTTAAATGTGTACATTTCTTTTTGCACGATATCCGTTGTTTCTCCCACTCCGCGCAAAAATAATTCAGTGTGTTCAAACATTGGTGTACGAATTTCTTGGTAGTTGAACGCACGGCAGATTTCTCTTGCTCGCTGTTCAACAAACTGCCAATATTCTACTTTGCCCGGTAAAATATCTTGTGTGCCTCTAGGTATTTGAACTGACATAACGTGATATGCCTCCTATATTTAAAATTTACAATACAAAAAAACTCTCGCCTCTACTATTTTTCCATAGTAGGGACGAGAGTTAATCTCACGTGGTACCACCCTAATTGAAACATATGACATGTTTCCACTCATTTCGTTAACGCACGAACACGTTCATCTCCTACTAAGTTTCCCTTTTCAGAGTGAAGCCTCCTGAGTGTTCTTTCATAAAGTCATCATGTAGAAATGCTTTCAGCCTAAGACATTTCCTCTCTAGCCATGTGTCATCTTTACTACTTTTCTCGATCTTTGGCTTATCAATATAAAAATGTTATACATTCATTTTAATTTAGCAATTGCTTTCTATATTACGAATGAAATGAGCAGTTGTCAAGCACCTTTCATGTTAAGAGCGGTCTAATTGTTTTCTTAGTTTCTGAATATCTCGAAGCGTTAAACCAAATTCAGAAGCCAATTCAAGGGATGAAGCTTCACTTTCTCTATCAATAAAATCATGAAAATGAATGCCAAATACCGGATTTACCTGCTGAAATGATTGTTCACCTTTTTCACTAAACTTCATCGTTTCTTCCTCCCTGCCTACACTTACTTATCCTTTTATTAGCATTGCCCAAAAAAGATGTTTTTACATAAGAGAAAGGATTTTTTTTCTTTTCATCGAATACTCTATTTTGTTATAAAAAGGAGGTCTATCTATTCGCCATCTTAACATGAAGTCTGTATCTGTTTTGGCTGCAAGTATCCTTTTGTTACTGTGCTCTTCCTCATTTGAGCGCCCAAATGTACCGGTGCATCAACCCATTGTTGTAACAGCTGACTCTCTTCATGTACGCAGCGGTCCAGGACGTTCATTTTCAATTACAAATAAATTGACGAAGAATACAAGACTATCCGTTTCAGACCGTCAAGGAGATTGGTATTATGTAGAAAGCTCGGGTATTCAAGGCTGGGTGTTTAAAAAATTCACGAAAACCGTAGCGCTCCGCAGCGTTCAGCCTAGCATGCAAGTAGCGCAGCGCCAGCCTGTTTATACGCTGAGTAAAAGCTTGCAGCACCTAAAGGGCAAAACCATTATTATTGATGCAGGCCATGGAGGAAAAGACAAAGGAGCCATCGGCACACAGGGCACATATGAAAAAGATCTCACTCTCCGAACAGCGCTGATTTTACAAAACAAACTTCAAAAAGAAGGCGCACACGTCATTTTAACCCGCACCCGTGATGAGTACGTTCTGCTTTCACAGCGCACGCTGCAATCGACTAAAGCAGATGCTTTTATAAGCGTTCACTACAACAGTACGAACAGCTCACAGCTAACTGGCCTTATGACGTATTATTATCATCAGCATCAGGACAGTCCACTCACACATTCTATTCATCAGTCACTCATTGAACATGCAAAATTGAAAGACAAAGGAGAACGATTTGGAAACTATTATGTTCTTCGCGAAAATACACGTCCGAGTACATTAATTGAACTGGGCTTTTTAAGCAACGAACGGGAAGAAACGTATATTAATTCCATCAGTTATCAGCAAATGATTACATCCGCTATCGCTGAAGGATTAAATCACTACTTTCAAAACAAAGAAAAAACGCAGACTCATCTGTGAGCCTGCGTTTTTTCTTTGCTTTCTACAATAAGTGTGACCGGTCCGTCATTCGTAAATGATACGTCCATCATTTCGCCAAATGCGCCGGTTTCTACTCGAATATTTTTTCCTGATAATACTTTATTAAAATAGTTGTAAATCGTTACAGCATGATCTGGCCTAGCAGCTTCCATAAAGTTTGGTCTTCTGCCTTTTCGGCAATCTCCGTAAAGCGTAAATTGAGATACCGATAAAATTTCTCCTTCTACATCTAGAAGCGACAAATTCATTTTGCCAGACTCATCTTCAAACACTCGCAAATTTACAATTTTGTCTGCTACATACTCTGCATCGGCTTCAGTATCCTCGTGGGTAATACCGACTAAAAGCATATATCCGTGCTCAATCTCGCCGACCGTCTCCCCTGCAACAGTTACTTTTGCATTCTTTGCTCTTTGTACGACTACTCTCATGTATAACGACCTTTCTTAATGCATAATTCGGCGAACTGAATAAATGTCTCGAAGCTGCTTAATGCGCTCGACCACTTTATGAAGATGACTGATGTTATGAATAGAAATTGACATATGAATCGTAGCCATTTTGTTTCGGTCCGATTTTCCTGAAACGGCTGAAATATTCGTTTTAGTCTCGTTTACAACCTGCAGAACTTCATTTAGTAAGCCTCGACGGTCGTAGCCCGAAATTTCAATTTCCACATTAAACTCTTTGCCCTCTTTAATATGTGTTTCCCACTCTACAGGAATAAGACGGCTTTCAGCATCATCTGTGTGAACGTTTAAACAATCTGCTCTATGAACAGATACTCCCCGCCCCTTTGTAATAAAACCAACAATCTCATCTCCGGGAACTGGATTACAGCATTTAGACAAGCGAATCAGCATGTTCTCTACACCCGGTACGATAACACCGGAATCTTTTCGTTTATGCTGGCGAACACGTTTAGCCGCAGTGTCGCGTGCAATGTCATCAATTTGGATCTCTTGTTCTTGATCGCGCTGCTTTCTCCACTTCTCGGTTAAACGATTAGCTACTTGAGCCGCAGTTAATCCGTTATATCCAATAGCTGCATACATATCATCTTCATTTGAGAAATTAAACTTCTCCGCTACTCGTTTGATATTATCAGCTGTTAATACTTCTTTTAAGTCAAACTCCATTTGACGAATTTCTTTTTCAACCAGCTCTTTGCCTTTTTCAATATTTTCATCGCGGCTTTGCTTTTTAAAGAATTGGCGAATTTTATTTTTGGCTTGAGACGTTTGAGCAAGCTTTAACCAGTCCTTGCTTGGACCATATGAATGCTTAGACGTCAAAATTTCGATAATGTCCCCCGTTTTCAAACGGTAATCAAGCGTAACCATCTTGCCGTTGACTTTTGCTCCAATGGTTTTATTTCCGATTTCAGAATGAATACGATAGGAAAAATCAATTGGAACAGAACCCGAAGGAAGCTCAATGACGTCGCCTTTTGGCGTAAAAATATAAACCATGTCAGAAAACAAATCAACTTTTAGAGATTCCATAAACTCTTCTGCATCGTTTGCATCATTTTGAAATTCTAAAATTTCTCTAAACCACGTTAACTTTTCTTCAAATGAAGCATGCTCAGCTGTTTTTCCCTCTTTGTAAGCCCAGTGAGCAGCAATTCCATACTCAGCAATTTGGTGCATGTCAAATGTTCGAATTTGAACTTCTAACGGATCACCTTTTGGTCCGATAACCGTCGTATGAAGAGACTGGTACATATTTTGTTTTGGCATCGCAATATAATCTTTGAAACGTCCTGGCATTGGTTTCCAGCACGTGTGAATAATCCCTAACACCGCATAGCAGTCTTTAATGCTATTTACAATAATGCGCACAGCTAGTAAATCGTAAATTTCATTAAACTGCTTGTTTTGCAGTGCCATTTTACGATAAATGGAATAAATATGTTTTGGACGTCCTGAAATTTCAACTTTAATCGACACTTCATCTACTTGCTCACGAACTTCATCAATAACTTCAGCCAAATATTGCTCGCGTTCCGCACGCTTTTTCTTCATCAAATTGACAATGCGATAATATTGCTGAGGATTTAAGTAACGTAAAGCTGTATCTTCAAGCTCCCACTTAATTTTTGAAATACCAAGACGATGAGCAAGAGGAGCAAAAATTTCAAGCGTTTCATTTGAAATGCGTCGCTGCTTTTCCTGCGGTAAATGCTTCAGCGTACGCATGTTATGAAGACGATCCGCAAGTTTGATCAGTATGACTCGAATATCTTGAGCCATTGCCACAAACATCTTGCGGTGATTTTCAGCCTGCTGCTCTTCTTTAGACTTATATTTAATTTTTCCAAGTTTCGTTACGCCGTCTACTAGCATTGCTACTTCTTCGTTAAAAGCTTTTTCTAAATCCTTTAGTGTTATCTCTGTATCTTCGACCACATCATGTAGAAATCCAGCTGCAATTGTTGCTGGATCCATATCTAGATCAACTAAAATTCCTGCGACTTGAATCGGGTGGATAATATATGGTTCACCCGACTTGCGATATTGTTCTTTGTGAGCTTCTTTTGCAAAATCATATGCTTTTTGTACAAAAGCCACGTCTTCTTCATTTAAATATCGCTTCGTATTGTCAATGACCTGTTCCGCTGTTAGGACTTGCTCATTTGCCATGAAATCACCTTTTATCAACTAGCATTTTTAATTCATATTGTAACTATTATCTTGAAAAAATCCAAGGATGTAAAGCCTTTGCGTCTAATTTATGAAATTTACATCATTTCCATTTTACGTATTCACGTTTTTTAACGAAAAAAGAGCACCTGTATCAGGTACTCTTTTTTATGTGATCGTTCTTCTTAATACGTCATTAATGTGAATACATCGTAACCGTCTAGTTTGTCACGGCCGTCAAGGTAAGAAAGTTCAATTAAGAACGCAGCTCCAACAACAATTCCGCCTAATTCTTCAACAAGCTTAATTGTCGCTTCAATTGTACCGCCTGTTGCTAATAAATCATCTGTAATCAACACGCGCTGACCTGGCTTAATTGCATCTTTGTGAATCGTTAATACGTCTTTACCGTATTCTAAACCGTAATCTACTTTAATTACTTCACGCGGTAATTTTCCTTCTTTACGAACAGGTGCAAAGCCGATACCTAACGCATAGGCTACTGGACAACCAACGATAAATCCGCGAGCTTCCGGTCCTACGATAATATCAACTTGTTTATCATTGGCATATTTTACAATCTCATCCGTTGCGGCACGGTATGCGTCACCGTTATCCATTAATGTTGAGATATCTTTAAATGTAATACCTGGTTTTGGCCAGTCAGGTACAATTGTAATATAATCTTTAAAATTCATTCTAATGTTGCCTCCTCATTCAATCGAACGCTTAAAAATATCTTGAAATTGATTTTTAAGCTGTACATATGACGTATAAATAAAGTTTTTTTCTATTTCAATCTGCTGCTGCTTTTGGCGATAAGTCGCAGATTCTATTAAATCACGTTTCGTAGAATTTTTCACTAACGAAATTAAGCCATTGTTTATTGTAACAAATTCTAACTCAAAAAACACCTTTGCCATAAAATCAATCGTTTCTTTCGACCAGCCCTTATGAATTGCTAAATCTTCTTTGTAGCGTTTTAAATCAAAAGGACCCTTTTTCGCTAAAAAGCCGTAGAACCATTTAAAGTGATCGCGAGTTGGGATTGTATCAAAATAATGGTCTTCTTCCGTTAAGAAAATAGCGTATATCCTAGAAGGAATACCTTGGACAAACAAAGCTTCAAGCCACTTCTGTGATGGAGGCAAATCTAATAAAACGATCTGTTCTCCTGCAAACATGCATGCTTTTGCCTGTTCTTCATTTTGAATAAGAACAACATGTTCCATCGGCAGCATCGACTTGTATTTATCAATTGTTGAATCGTGAAAAGCAACAACTTTCATTTGATCTGTGAATACCTGTTCAAAGAAACGTTTGACATCAACCGCGCTGCGATAATCAAACATCTGCCACTCATCTACAGAGATATCTTCTACCATCAGCTGCGGTTTGCGCATATTGTTCCACTCATTAATGGATAGTTCACCTACTAATGATACCTTAGCTATAGGAGATACTTCATCTAATATATAGCCTAACCCAAATCCTACTGCATCAACCGATACACCGCTGTCTTCAAATACGAGTTTTAAATGATTTTTATTCGCACCAATTTTCCGCATAGATGTTGTATGAACATCTTTAATGAGAACTTTTGGCTTCGGATTATGCATACCAAATGGAGCAAGCGCACTCATTTGTTCAATGTTTTCCAGGGTAATTTCCTCTGTTTTGCATACTGTATCAACTGATGTAATTGGAATAAAGTCCTGTTGAGTTAACACGTTGCTTGCTTGTTCATTAAGGCGTCTGCGCAGTTCTTCTACATCCTCGCTGTTTAACGTCATGCCGGCTGCCATTGGATGCCCTCCAAAATGCGGCAAAATGTCACGGCATTTAGATAAGTTCGCGAATAAGTCAAAGCCTTGGATACTTCTTGCTGAACCTTTAGCAATACGGTTTTCAGAGTCAACACTTAATACAATTGTTGGTCTGTAGAACTTTTCTACGAGCCTAGAAGCAACAATTCCAACAACGCCTGCATTCCATCCTTCTCCCTCTACAATAAGAACGCTATTTTCATCCGGAGGATACATACTTTCAACAAATTCAACGGCTTCTTCCGTAATATCGTTTACGATTTGCTGCCTTTCCTTGTTTAACGCATCAATTTCTTTAGCTAAACCTTTTGCTTCTTCAGCATTTGTTGTCATAAGCAAATGAACAGCTGGATCAGCATCTTGAAGACGTCCTACTGCATTAATGCGAGGAGCCATGGCAAATCCAATTGTATCTTCAGTAATTTCTTCGCGTTTTACTCCACATACGCTCAGCAGCGCTTCAATTCCAGTACGCTTCGTGAGCTTGAGATAGTCAAGACCTTTGCGAGCAATTAAGCGGTTTTCGTCGACTAAAGGAACTAAGTCAGCAATCGTCCCAATCACTGCTAGTTCTAACAAATGTTCCGGAAGCTCCCCTAACAGCGCATGAGCAAGTTTAAAAGCAACTCCTACACCTGCCAGTTCTTTAAATGGATATGTACTGCCCGGCAGCTTTGGATGAATAATTGCATAGGCATCGGGTAAAACCGGACCCGGCTCGTGGTGATCAGTAATAATTAAATCAAAATCTAATTCACGTGCATACGCCGTTTCTTCGACTGCCGAAATACCTGTGTCTACCGTAATCACCAGCTGATAGCCGCCTGCGTTTATTTTATCAAATGCTGCCTTATTCGGCCCATAACCTTCTGTAAAGCGATTAGGAATATAAAAATCAGTATCAGCGCCGAGCTGCTGTAAAGCAGATAACATAACTGAAGTACTGCTGACGCCGTCCGCATCGTAATCTCCATAGATCATAATTTTTTCATTATGATCAATTGCTTGCTGAATACGAGCTACTGCTTTGTCCATATCGTGCAATAAAAACGGATCGTGGAACGTTTGTGCATCAACGTGTAAAAACTCACGTGCCGCTTCTACTGTTGTCATGCCTCTATTAAGTAATAACGAAGCTACTAGAGGTGTAATATTGAGGTTTTCTACAAATTCATTAACAAGTTGTTCATCACATTCTTGAACATTCCAACGTTTTTTTGACTGTAACATGTCTCTTCACCCCTTAACCCACATTATTATACTAGAGTGGATGAAATGGAGCAACGAAAGAAAATAAGCATATTTTTCTGACAGTGCGCCTTAAATTTTCACGTACAAAAAAACGTGCGAACACTTCGCACGTTTTTGAATTACTTGCTTTCTACTTCTTTTTGTTCCTCACGCTTCAACTGTTTACCTTTCCACACAAGCCATAGCTGCGCAGCAATAAACACAGATGAATATGCACCAAGAATTAAACCTACTAACAGGGCAATTGAGAAGTTTTGAATGGACTCACTTCCGAATACAAGAAGTGCTACAACTGCAATCACAACTGTTAACACGGTATTCATCGAACGAGTAAACGTTTCGCGTAAACTTAGATTTACGATAAATGCCAAATCGTCAAACGTTTTGGATTTGAATTTCTGCATATTTTCACGAATGCGGTCAAACGTAACGATTGTATCGTTAATTGAGTAACCAACAATCGTCAAGACAGCGGCGATAAACGTTAAATCTACTTCTAACTTTGTTAAGCTAAAGACCGTAACGATAAAGAACGCATCATGCAGCAGAGCAAGCACGGCTGCAAGCGCCATGTAAAACTCGAATCGAATCGTTACATAGATGATAATTCCAATTGAAGCAATCACGATCGCCATCATTGCATTTTTCGCCAGTTCTTTTCCAACTGTCGGCGAAACGGTGCTTACGTTTGGTTCAGAACCGTATTTGTCTTTAAAGTGGTCTTTTAAATTGGCAATTTCTTTTTTATTCAAGACCCCAACTACACGTACGACACCCGTATCATTACTTTTTCCTGTAATAACTATGTCATCCGTTTTGATATCAAGAGACTTCATTTCACGCTGTATCTCAGCCTGCGTAACGGTATGATTTGCGGGAATCTCTATGCGAGTTCCGCTCGTAAAGTCAATACCGAGGTTCAGCCTAAACACAGCAACCGAGATAATACCGATAATCACGAGCACGCTTGAGAATGTGAAGAACGCTTTACGGTATTTAACAAAGTCAATTTTATCCCACGCTGTAGGTAAAACGGTTGTGCCGTCATCTTTGCTTAAATCGTGAATTTGCTCTTTCTTCACGCCAAAGTAGCCTGGTTTTTTATCAAACCAGCGGCTGTTTACTAAAAGGCTCATTAATAAACGCGTACCGTATACGGCCGTAATAAAACTTAGCACAATCCCAATCATTAATGTTGTTGCAAATCCCTTTACTGAACTTTGACCATAAAAGAACAGTACAAGAGCCGCTAACATTGTTGTAATATTGGCATCAAAAATGGTCGCAAGTGAGCGACGATTTCCTGCCCGGTAAGCCGATATAACAGACCTTCCTGTTTTCAGTTCATCTTTAATCCGCTCGTAGGTAATAATATTCGCATCTACTGCCATACCTACGCCGAGAATAAGAGCCGCAATCCCTGGAAGCGTCATAACCACGTGCATCCAGTCAAATACAACTAAGTTTAAGTAGATATAAAAACTGAGTGTAATAATGGCAATAAGCCCCGGTAAACGGTAGAAAAACAGCATGTAAAGGAAGATAATTCCGATGCCGATAATACCCGCTAATATAGTCGTATGAAGAGCTTCTTCTCCAAACTGAGCTCCAACGGATGTAGAGTATAGCTCATCTAATTTAACTGGCAGCGACCCGGCATTTAACAATTCCGCCAGCTGCGTTGCACTTTTCACTGTGAAGTTTCCACCTGAAATTTCAACATCTGGCTGTGTTAACACGCTGCTAACAGAAGCTGCAGACAGGTACTTCGGATTTTGTTTTGCTGATTCTTTTTGGTACGAGTCTTTTCCTTCTTCATAATCCAGCCAAATGACAATTAAATTGTTAGGTGCTGGTTTTTGAGAAAGCTCTCGCGTAATCTTTTCAAATTTTTTCGCATTTTTTAACTTTAGTGAGACGCTAGGCTGATTGCTTTGGTCAAACGATTGCTTTGCTCCGCCTTGCGCTAAGTCTGTACCATCCATCAGCACCTTATCGTTCACGTCACGGAACGTTAAGTTTGCTTGAGTTGATAACAGATCCCTGGCCTGCTTTTGATTCGTGACACCAGCTAGCTGAACACGGATGCGGTCGTTTCCTTCAATTTGAATGCTGGGCTCACTAACTCCCAGTACATCGACACGTTGACGCAGCGCTTCAACCGTGCTGTTAAGTGCCTTTTTGTCAATGACATCGCCTTTTTTAGCTGGACTGACTTTATATAAAATTTCAAATCCACCTTGAAGGTCGAGGCCAAGTTTAATATCTTTTGTAATTCCAGTCATCGTTGTTCCGATTGTACTAAACACAAGCAGTACTAAGAGGAAAAAGGCAACGATACGTCCTCTTTTAACCATCGACAGAAAATCCTCCTTCTTATGTAAAAAACATGAAATGATAACAATAGATAAATGACCAATCTAATTATCATTCATAACCTAATGTCTGTCAAATAAAGACCTTATCAAATTTTAATACATGTATTTTACAAACTCTACTTTAATAATTCTTTCCAGTCTTCTCCATTATTAACACTTGAGAACATATCAGATTTATAAGATTCAATGGTTACATAGCTCATCACCTGCGTGATCTTAACAGATAAAATATCATTTACAACTTGATGGAGAGATAGCTCCTTTTCTTTTTTCCATTTTTTCATTTCCAAATAACTCAATAAATCGTTCTCCGTTACTTCTTCATATCCGAGCATATGAAATTCTTCCATTTTGCTGGATACGACAGGCTGTATAAGTTCTTTCGAAGCTGAAATAAATGGATGTGTCATATTGATCCTCCTTTCCGTTTGACATTTTGCGTAAAATTTCTTTCTCGTATGAGGAATACTTGTCATGCTTGGACACCGACGGCGCATATATTCACTGTATAAACCTCAAGAAAGCAGTGAGTATATGTCTAAATTTTTACAGGGAACTATTATTTTAATAATTGCTGGCTTAATTACACGTGTACTCGGGTTTGTCAATCGAATTGTGGTGGCTCGAATGATTGGAGACGAAGGTGTGGGACTTTATATGATGGCGGTCCCCACGCTGGTATTAGTAATCACCTTAACACAGCTTGGGCTACCGGTTGCCATATCGAAGTTAGTGGCAGAAGCAGAAGCTTTAGGTGACAGGCATAAAATAAAAAAAATACTTGTCGTCTCTTTAAGTATTACGTGTACGCTGAGCGTTTTATTTACGCTCGGACTAATATTATTCGCTCCCGTTGTAGCAAAAACCTTCTTTACAGATTCACGTACGATCTATCCGCTGCTTGCGATTATTCCTGTTATTCCGATCATCGCCGTGTCGTCTGTCATTCGCGGATATTTTCAAGGAAAGCAGCAAATGAAGCCCGCTGCTTATTCTCAAATTATTGAACAAGTGGTGCGAATTACGTTAATTGCTGTCTGTACAAAAGCATTTTTACCTTATGGAATTGAGTACGCCGCGGCTGGCGCTATGCTCTCTTCGGTATTTGGAGAGCTCGCTTCCCTGTTTTACATGGTGTTTATGTTCAAGCGAAAGAAGAAAATAACGGTAAGACGAAAATTTTTTGCTTCTTTACATGCGGGCAAAGATACGTTCCTTGACTTAATGCGAATCGCTCTTCCCACGACAGGAAGCCGCATGATTGGGTCAATTTCTTGGTTTTTAGAACCTATTGTAGTAGCTCAAAGTTTAGCAATTGCAGGAGTAGCGACAGCGGTAGCAACGAAGCAGTACGGAGAATTAACAGGCTTTGCACTCCCTCTCCTGATGCTGCCTTCTTTTGTAACGGTGTCTCTATCCACTTCTTTGGTTCCCGCAATCAGTGAATCTCTTGCACAGAATCAAATGAAACAAATCGAATATCGGCTTCATCAAGCTCTCCGCTTGTCGTTTGTAACAGGCGGACTGGCCGTTGTTGTTCTTTATGTATTTGCTAATCCGGTAATGGAATTGATGTATGGTTCTGACAAAGCTGCTATTTTTGTCAAAGTCATGGCGCCTTTTTTTATCTTTTATTACTTTCAAGGGCCGCTTCAAGCTGTTTTGCAGGCGCTAGACCTTGCAAAAGCCGCCATGATTAACAGTTTTATAGGAGCAGCGGTCAAAACGTCTCTTATCTTCTTACTCGCAACTCAGCCCAATCTAGGCATTATGGGAGCTGGCCTTGCAATTGTTGTGGGAATGATGCTTGTCACTCTTTTACATCTGTCTACGGTCATGAAAAAAATCACGTATAAGCTTCATGTGTTTGAGTATCTTCGCAGCTTTGCTGTAATGGGCATATCAGGCTTTATTGGACACTTTGCTTATATGAACCTTTTCACTTCCATCCCGTTAAGCTTACGAACCATTTTATCAATTGCACTGACAAGCTTTGTATATGTACTGTTTTTGCTGCTTTTTAGACTGATAACAAAAGAAGAATTAAATCGCTTTTCTGTTTTACGTTATTTTAAACGAAAATAAAACGCGGAGCACTCCGCGTTTTATTGTTTCACATCTATTAAATCTATAAAAAATTTTCCGTTGTCGTAGCTGCAATATGAAATCTTGTCTAAGTTTGAATGCCCCAGTTTCTCTAACTCCTGCCTTAACCATTCCGTTGTTTTATGTTCATGCAACAGATGCTCTTCTTGAATAACGCCGTCAATGATAAAAGGCAAATTCAAATTGCCTTTTTTACCTGATTGCTGATCTTTTTCAAACACGGATAGCCTTCCTGAAGATTCTAAAATAGCAAATTCAACATCAGCTACATTTTTTATATTTTTATCTCGTAGCTGCACAAGCAAATCATTGAAGTTATATCGCTGCCTTTTCATTTCATGTTCATTTATTTTTCCATTTTCAATGATAATACTAGGTTTACCATCAATAAAATTTCGCATTCGATTGCTTTTAAGAGACCATATAGCTAAACCAATTTGAATAATAAGAAGCGTTAACATCGGAAGAATTGAATACAGCAAAGGATCTTTTGGGTTTTCAATAGCCATTACTGCCATTTCAGCAATCATAATAAAGACAACTAAATCCAAAATGCTCAGCTCTCCTATTTCCCTTTTGCCCATAACGCGAAAAATAATTAAAACTACTACATACAAAAGCACGGTTCGCGCAACCATGATTAATAGTTCCACTGCAAAGACCTCCTTTATGTATTCCCTTGTAGTTTGTACCATTTATTTTAAAATAGCCTTACTTTTATGCGTCTATTTTGAAGTCATCCCGAATATGCTCGTACTAAGGGTTCACCTATCTTTTTATTTCATGAGGGGGAAACAAGTTGGGTGCAAAACGAATGAGCAACGCTGTATTTGCAGGGGTAGCAACAATCTTAGTGATGGCTTTAGCGATTAGCATTATCTTTTCGCTTATTTTAAAATTCACATCGCTTGAAGAACAGTCCGTACGTTTATTTTTACTTATTCTCTCATTTATTACACTGTTTATCGGAGGATTTATCGCGGGAGGACGAAACGGTTCAAAGGGACTGCTTGTTGGAGGAGCCACTGGTATTTCTTATTCTTTTTTAATGTTTTTACTACAATTCCTCGGCTATAGTCACCTGTTTTCTGCACAGCAGCTTTTATTTCACGCTGGGTTTATTGGAGTCGCTATTCTCGGGGGAATTGTTGGCGTAAACATTGCCGGTTCACGAGAAGCATAAAAAAACGTCACGTACATGTACGTGACGTTTTTTTATTAATCTACGCTTCTTACTTCACGAATAGCATTGCGGTCAAATGTTAATTTTGAACCGTCAGTGCTGCGAACCACAACTTGTGACTCATCGATTGCTTCTACCAAACCGTGCATACCGCCAATTGTAACAATCTTATCACCTTTTTTAAGTGCTGATTGCATTTGCTGTACGTTTTTTTGACGTTTTTGCTGTGGACGGATTAACAAGAAATAGAAAATGACAAACATTAAAAGTAATGGCCAAATATTTTGTAAAACACCCATGAAAACTCCTCCTTTTATTTATATTATCAACAGGTACTCATTCATAAATTTGATGAAAATTCCTGTAGTGACCTAGAAATTCTTTGCGTCTGGGCCGTTAAACCCATATTTTTCAAAGAACTCATCGCGGAAATCGCCAAGTCGGTCTTCGCGAATGGCTTCACGGACTTGCTCCATTAAGTTTAGCAGAAAATATAAGTTATGGTAAGATGTTAAACGAATTCCAAACGTTTCATTACAGCGAATTAAGTGGCGAATATACGCTCTTGAATAATTTTGACATGTGTAGCAGTCACAGTTTGGATCAATCGGACCGAAGTCTTCTGCATATTTGGCATTTTTAACAACAAGACGACCTTCACTTGTCATAAGCGTTCCGTTACGTGCAATACGCGTTGGTAATACGCAGTCAAACATGTCAATCCCGCGAATTGCTCCATCAATTAACGAGTCAGGTGATCCTACTCCCATTAAATAACGAGGTTTGTCAGTTGGCAAGTATGGCGTCGTAAACTCAAGCACACGATTCATCACATCTTTTGGTTCTCCAACTGACAGGCCTCCCACAGCATAACCTGGGAAGTCCATTGATACTAAATCAGCTGCACTTTGACGGCGTAAATCTTCAAACTCTCCGCCTTGAACAATTCCAAAAAGACCTTGGTCTTGAGGGCGGCTGTGAGCCTCAAGGCATCGCTCTGCCCATCGGCTAGTACGCTCTACTGAACGTTTTAAGTAGTCATATTCTGCTGGATAAGGTGGGCATTCATCAAATGCCATCATAATATCAGACCCAAGCGCATTTTGAATGTCCATCGCTTTTTCTGGAGATAGGAAAAGCTTGTCTCCATTCAAATGGTTGCGGAAATGAACGCCTTCTTCTTCAATACGGCGCAAATCGCTTAAACTAAAAACTTGGAAGCCGCCTGAATCTGTTAAGATAGGACGATCCCAGTTCATAAATTTATGCAGACCACCTGCTTTTTTAACAATTTCATGACCTGGACGAAGCCATAAATGGTACGTATTACTTAAAATAATGCCTGCCCCCATTGCTTTTAAATCTTCCGGAGACATTGTTTTTACTGTAGCTAATGTGCCTACTGGCATAAAAATAGGCGTTTCAAATGAACCATGAGGCGTGTGGACAATACCTAAACGCGCTCCTGTTTGTTTACAAGTTTTTATATGTTCGTAACGAATTGCTGTCATTGATGTATTCCTTTCATGTTAAATTACACGATTAGCATCGCGTCGCCGAAGCTGAAAAAGCGATACTTCTCTGCTACAGCTTGTTCATAGGCAGAAATGACGTTTTCTCTTCCTGCTAAGGCACTTACAAGCATAATGAGCGTAGATTTTGGAAGATGGAAGTTTGTAATCATTCCATCAATTGCTTTAAATTCATACCCTGGGAAAATAAAAATATTGGTCCAGCCTGAAGAAGCAACAAATTTTCCGTTATGCTCAGTTGCAATTGTTTCAAGAGTACGGGTAGAAGTTGTACCTACTGAAATAATGCGTCCGCCTTTTTCGCGTACGCTGTTTAGTAAAGCCGCGGTTCCTTCACTCACTTGATAAAACTCTGCGTGCATATCGTGCTCTTCTAAGTCGTCAACGCTGACTGGACGGAACGTACCTAATCCGACATGAAGCGTTAAAAATGCAATATGCACACCTTTTGTTTTTAACTGTTCAAGCATCTCTTCTGTAAAGTGAAGACCTGCTGTTGGCGCTGCTGCAGAACCTTGCTCACGGGCAAAAACCGTTTGATAGCGCTCTTGATCATCCAAACGTTCTTTAATATAAGGCGGCAGCGGCATTTCTCCTAACTGTTCAAGCACCTCATAAAAGATGCCTTCATAGTTGAATTCTAGCAAACGTCCGCCTTGATCGCTCGTTTCTTTACATACAGCAGTCAGACGTCCGTCACCAAACGAAATAACCGTTCCTTCTTTTACTCTCTTAGCCGGTTTTACAAGCGTCTCCCACGTATCGCCTTGTGTTTGTTTTAAAAGCAATACTTCAATATTAGCACCTGTATCTTCTTTTGTGCCAAATAAACGTGCAGGAAGAACACGCGTATCGTTTAACACTAAACAATCTCCTTCTTGCACATAATCAAGAAGGTCATGAAACATATGATGTTTCACATTTCCTGTTTCTTTGTTTAATACCATGAGTCTTGATGCATCTCGCTGCTCAAGTGGTGTTTGCGCAATCAATTCTTCTGGTAAATGAAAATCAAATAAATCTACTTTCAAAATGTTCACCTGTTTCTACTTAATTATTTAAACCTGCCAATTACATAAAAAATAAGTGATAACACAACGCTTACTAGGATACATGTCACAATCGGGAAATAAAAGGTTGTATTTCCTTTTTTAATAAAAATATCGCCAGGAAGCTTGCCAACGAACTGCCATAACAGCCCAATGACTACTAAAATGCCTCCTAATGTGATCAGCATCTTAGGCATATCATTCACTGATCAGGCACCTCCAGCTGAAAATGATCATAAACCAAAGGAGTCACAATTCGTCCTCGAGGCGTTCGCTGCAAAAAGCCAATTTGTAGTAAATAAGGCTCGTATACATCTTCAATCGTGTGAGATTCTTCACCAATAGTAGCTGATATTGTATCTAAGCCTACAGGCCCGCCTCTAAATTTTTCAATAATCCCTCTTAATAATTTATGGTCAATATGATCAAGACCTAAACGGTCCACCTGTAACATTTCTAATGCTTCAGTAGCAAGGGTTTCAGTTATAGCTCCGTCTCCTTTTACCTGGGCAAAATCTCTGACTCTTCGAAGCAAGCGATTCGCAATACGTGGAGTTCCCCTAGCACGCCTAGCCATCTCAAACGTCGCTTTCTGATCAATCTCTACATCTAAAATAGCTGCTGTTCTTTCTACTATCGAAGCAAGATCTTCTTCTTGATAGTATTCCAAACGGCTTAAAACGCCGAAGCGATCACGTAAAGGAGAAGATAAAAGCCCTGCTCTTGTTGTTGCACCTACTAGCGTAAACGGAGGCAAATCAAGACGGACAGAACGTGCACTCGGCCCTTTTCCAATCACAATGTCCAAACAGAAGTCTTCCATTGCTGGGTACAGTACTTCTTCAACTGAACGATTTAATCGATGAATTTCATCAATAAAAAGCACATCTCCAGGCTCTAAGCTGGTTAAAACCGCGGCTAAGTCGCCTGGACGCTCAATGGCTGGCCCTGAGGTCGTTCGGATTTGCACGCCCATTTCATTAGCGATAATAGTGGCAAGGGTTGTTTTACCTAATCCTGGAGGACCATATAAGAGCACGTGATCTAACGTTTCGCTTCGCATTTTGGCAGCTTTAATAAAAATGTCAAGATGGGATTTTACTTTATGCTGACCAATATACTGCTGTAAGGTTTGCGGCCGCAAACTTTGCTCGATGATTTCTTCTTCACCAAGAACATCTCCCGTTACAATACGATCGTCCATTTTACTCCTCCCTTACTTATTGTTTCAATAATCGTTTTAGCGCTTCTTTAATATACTGATCTGTTGTCATCGTTTCCTTCATTAAAGCTGGAACAATTTTTTTGATTTCTCTTTCTGCGTAACCTAATACTTTAAGTGCTTCAATCGCTTCATCGAGTGCTTCTGAACTTTGAGATTTGACTTCTTGTGCGTCCAAATCTGCAAATAAAGAAGGAACGGCATCTGGCACAATATCATGCAGCTTTCCTTTTAAATCTAGAATCATCTGTCGAGCTGTTTTTTTACCTACTCCTGGAAACTTAACTAAAAACTTCTCGTCTTCCTCCTCCACAGCTTGGACAACCTGCGCTGGATTACCTGACGCTAAAATAGCTAAACCGCCTTTTGGGCCGATTCCTGACACGCTAATTAACTTCATAAATAAATCCTTTTGTTCTCGCGAAGCAAACCCGTAAAGTGCAATTACATCTTCTCTTACATATTGATAGGTGTAAACCGTTTTTGGTTGTTCATCAATTGAAAACACGTATGGATTCGGCGTAAAGACCTGATAGCCTATTCCGTTGTTTTCAATTACTATATACTCAGGATTTATATATGTAACCGTGCCTTTGATATAATCAAACAATAAGCTCTCTCCTTACTCACGTACGCGCGGGCAGTGACCTTCCATCTTACCTATGAAGAGTCCTGCCCGCATCGTTCTCTATTTTCCTTTACAGTTCCTTTTAAAAAGACGTTCAAGAGAACGTTCGCCTCTTTTCATCTTTCTCAACCCACTTTTACAATAGCTGTAAAAAATAGAACCGCCCACTTTTATTGATGAATGACCTTTTAAGTTATATACAATACTAGACTGCTGAATACCATTTTAACATATCGCCAAAAGCAAATAGAAGCAATTTAGAATGTTGAATTCAATAATTATTTTACCATACTAAAAAACGGCTGCTTGATCGAAAGCGGCCGCTGCTGGAGCTGATAGATTTTATAGAAATTAATGAGGGAAAGATATTCATCTTTTGATTGAACGCGAATACCTTTCTTTAATTGTTCATGCTGATAGCTTTCAAGCCTTTTGATGTCAATTTGAAAAAACGACTGTATAATGTGCTGCGACGAAGCTGGCTTGCCTTCAAATGCTGAGAGAATACCGTTAACAGAAAGCCCTACGTAGCCGTTGTCTTTTAAAATAGGTGAAATATCGTCTATGCTTGTTCTAAAAACTAGCTCTCGATCGGTTTCTTTAAGCAGTCGCCAATTTTTATATTTTTTCATTAATTGTTTTTTTGTCATAGAAGGGCTTTTGATCATCTCTTGACTTACGACTCCATCCACATACACGCGCTCAAGAAATAATGTCATCGGCTCCTTTTCATTCGCATCTGCACGGTATGGCATTATACAAAGCACAATACTTACTAGCATTAAAAAAGCTGCTTGATGAATGACTTTCTTCACTCACCTTCACCTCACACGTTAATCATACTCTTTTTAGTATTATCTAAAAAGGTTTTGTGAAAATCTACACTAATAGTTTGACCTACTTATTTTCTTTTATCCTCTTATTTTATGAAGCGAATCCTTTTCACGATATTATGTTAAGAAAACATGGAGTATTTGTTACATTTGCACACTATTTGTAAAATTTTCTCTTAAACGTTTTAATTAAATTTTCGCAGGGTATGTACATAGTGGAAGTAATTGTAAGGACTTCTATTATCTATTTTCATAAAAAAGGGAGCTGAAGTAATGAGAATGAATAAACGTGTAGTCGGAACTTTTTTTTCAGAAAAAGAAGCTTTAGATGTTATCCATAATTTAAAACGTCAAGGTTATCGAGAAACAGACATCATGGTCATTTCTAATAGTAAAAGCAATACATTTCAAATAGGTCATGATACAAATGTAATTATTGAAGCTGGTTCGCCTGCCGTAAGTTCATTAGCTGGCGTCATGATGGATAACTTTTTTACCATGATGACAGGCGGCATGGGGCTCAAACAAGGAAGCGGCTTGAAATCAAAATTAATCCGCATGGGCATCCCAGACATCTCAGCCGTGCAGTGCGAGACAGATGTAGCTGCTGGTAAAATTCTAATTTTGATAGATGCCGTAAGCTCTGAACAAACTCCAGCGTACGGAACCTATACGGAACACAACGAGCATAGAGCTGTCCAACTGCGTGAAGAAAAATTAGATGTCTTAAAAGAACGCGTTCAAGTAGGTGAAGTAAAACTCCACAAAAAAGTAATAGAGGAAGAAAGAACTGTACACGTTCCTGTTACAAGAGAAGAGTTTTATATTGAACGCCGCCCTGTAATTGACGGAGACTATAACGCTGGCCCACTTACAGAAGATGAAATTATTCGTGTTCCAATCATGGAAGAACGAGTAGAAATAACCAAAAGACCAGTTATTGTTGAAGAAGTAATTATAGGAAAAAAACTTATTCAAGAAACAAAAGAATGGACTGAAACGATTAAGAAAGAAGAAGCAAGCGTAGAACCTGATGGACTCGCGAGCCCTGAAGTATACGAAAATATGATGAACTATACAGACCATACTTACGCTCAAGTTTCTGCAGCTCTAGCAAGCGACGTGGAAGCTGAATACGAAAATAGTCAGACAACTAACAACGAGAAGCCAAACACACAAGCTAATAAGACAAGCTCTTCTGCAAAAAATGTTAAAAATACAAAGAGTGTCGCTACGGCACCAGCAGATACGAAAAAAAGAGAAGGTCGCCTCAAACAAAACGAAACTAACGCTCAAAATGAAGAAGCGGAATCTAAAACAACAAACAAATCTGCTTCTAACAAGAAAAATTAATAGTTACATGTTCGAGGAATAGCTGCCTGGCTTCAATGGCAGCTTTTTTATATGTATTCTCATCAAAAAAACAGCCGCCCTTCACAGACAGCTGCTTCTTCATTTAACGATGTTTATGATTGACATTCTCATCGACTGATTCAAATAGACCATTGAAATTAGTTTGAATCGTATTTCGGTCTTTTCCATTTCGAATATCGTCATCAAGAGAACGAGCATTCATAAATACATCGTGATCTACTTTTACTTGAACATTGTAGTCCTTCGCAATAGGCTTTACTTTATCGAGCACATTTTGTCTTAAACGGCCGTTATTTATGTCTTTGGCAGGATCCACAGCAACTAATAGCTGATCTCCACGGACAACGGCGCGACTATTTTCTACACCTTTAACGCTTGCAGCTCGATCAGCCACTTTTTCCGTAAAGTCTCTTGGATAATCTTCACCGTAATACATATTAGCCACGCCATTTGTACGATCATTTGTATTATTGATGTTTCCATAAGGGTTTGTCGGATTGTCAAAACGTCCATCACTTACGTTTAACGGATAATTAGGTGTTCCATTCCCATCTAAAACTTCAGTCATTGGACCTTTCGGATTATCTACGCGATGTTCATTCGCTTTTTCATTTGTATGATACCCAACAGGCTGTGTCGTATCTGTATAGCGTTGTTCCATACCTTGGTCTTTGTTATTGCAAGCGCCAAGTCCCATCATACATGCAAAAGCTAAAGAAGTTGCTACATACCTATTCAACATAATCGCCCCCTAATTTAAGCTCTATTTACTCTGAGCTTACTATTAGGATTAAAAGACAAGCCGTTTCTTATTCGATGAAGTGTTTATAAACTCTTTACATGTCATGTAGGTTTTGTAAGTGCTGGTAAATCACTCGATAAAACCGTGTACGCTGTGACCATTCTTCAACTGATTGCTGCATTAACCTTTGACGGTTTGCCCATGATAAAGCAGAGGGGTTTATATTCCAGTTTCTCATCAGCATCGATGGAAATAGCAAAGAAGCAAGAAAAAAACGCTGCTTGCTTAATTCTTTTATTTTCGAGTGTTGAAGTAGTTCTTTCATCGACCACTGGACGTAAGGCAAAAAGCGCTGGGCCAGCTGAACATAGTCATAAAGAGCAGGAGCTTTAGCCGCTAAGTCAAAATCAATCATAACAATATCCAAGTGGTTTGTTTTCAAGAAATTATGTGAAGCAACGTCACCATGAATAATGGAGTGGTTCAACTGACTATCTCTGAAACGCTCCATTAAAACTAAAGCTTTTTCCCCCCAAGTCACAATATCTTTATATACATGAAATTGATTACACTCTTTAAATATATACGACGTTTCTCGAAAAGAGGAAAGCCGCTTTTTCCATTTTAAAATAAGATCATATTCAGGAAGCTTTGTATACGCAGCTATTTTCTTTTTACGAACTTCTCCATGATAGCGGATCAATGTTTGTAATACCTCTTCCCGATCCTGAAAACTTTCGTACGTTATCTCTTTTACTTGCTTAACAAAGGGCATCATCGCCCAATACAAATGACGGTCCTTTATATAAAGTTCACCTTCTGGGTAAGTTTCAAAATTAACCGCATACCCCTGCTTAATTTGAGATAAAACGTGATAAACATGTTCAATTTTACCTTTGTCTCTGTATGCTTTTATTACTTTTCTTCCTTTATTCGTATCCGCGATGATGACGTGAGGCTTTTTCATACGGTAGGTCTCAACGTGAATATCTCTTTTTTTCAAATAGAGAAAGAGACGATTTAAATTAAAATCGTCTCGTCTATAATAATCAATCTTCATCTTCGTCGTACTCATCATATTCTGGAATACTAAATGCATTTGGGTCAAACGCAGGATACGGAGGTACACCAATCATGCCATATGGGGCTGGATAGAGTGCCCTTGGATCCTGAAAGCCGTAAGGTACCGGCTGCTGATACTGTGGATAAGGCTGCTGTGTGGCATAGTCGTCAGGTCTTGGTTCACCGCAGCCGCAGTCTCCTTGCTGCTGTGGGACATAGTGCTGCCCATAATGGTAAGGCACGTTTCCAAAACCTTCCGAAGAACTTTCATAATGTCCACCTGTCATGGCTCCCTGCACTTGTGGATACATTGGTGCTTGATGATAGGCCGGATAAACGGGCTGCTGATATCCCCATGGAGGCGGACAAGGAGAGCATTGTACCGGTCCATAGCAGCTGTGTGGCATCATTGGATACATTGGCATCGGTGCCATATGAGCACCCATTGCATGTTCTTCAAACGATTCGTTTTCATAACCGTGATGATACATTGGAGCCTGTTGATACATTGGCATTGGATACGGCTGTGGTGCATACATTGGCGGATGACACGGCATATAATTAAATCCGTAGCCTGGCATCACAGGCGATATCGGCGTGATTGGATAACATGGCATTTGAGGAGGCATTTCGATACTCTCCATTTCAGGACTTTCTGGCGATTCATGCTTTGGCAGTTCTTTTGGCGCTTCTTTTTTTGGAGCCTGCATCGCCATATTAACCGTGTAATAGTTGTTAATATCAATCTCAGGTGCAATCGGCTTTAATTTAGGAAGCTTTGGTGCAACAGGCATTTCTTTTTTAGGCTGCGCAATTGGTGCCTCTTTTTTAGGCTGCGCGACCGGCGCTTCTTTCTTTGGCTGCGCAATGGGCGCTTCCTTTTTCGGTTGAGCAATCGGTGCTTCTTTCTTTGGCTGCGCAATTGGTGCTTCTTTTATCGGCTGCATAAAGGGCGTCTGAGCAGGCTGATTAGCTGATTTATTGTCATCTGAACTTTCATCAATTTCCGTTACTGGATAAGCTTTAGTGGATTGGTCACTATAAGGGTGTTGAACTTTAGGCATTTCTTTTATACCAGGTGAAGGAGCTCCTTCTTTTTGAACAGGCACTCCGCTTGTCGGCACTTTAATTTTCATTCCAGGCATGATCATGTCTGGATTGCTTAATTGAGAATTCGCTTTTTTTAACTCTTCAAAATTAACCCCATACTTTTCAGCGATTTTCCAAAGGGTATCCCCTTTTTGAACGATATGGATTTTCAACGTCATTCCCCTCCCGAGTAGAGTCTCTGCCATCTATATGTGCAAAATCAAAGTAAGTTCTGTTTGTTCATCACAAGATATGCCTTGAACCATTTTTTTATTCATTTTGCCCACAGTTTGGTTCAAGTTTTTATGATAAAGAAAAAAAGACTTATCAACACAAACAATATGTCAATAAGTCTTCTTTTAGACCTTCTCTTTTCAATTGTCTTAAAAATCTTTATGCTCGTTCTAGCATATTCGTTAGCGCTTTGATTGCACCTTGCGCTGTATGCTTATCTACCTTGATTTGATTTACTTCTATTCCTTCTTCAATGCTTTCTAAAGCCCACAGCAAGTGAGGCAAATCAATTCGGTTCATCGTCAAACAAGGACACATATAGGGATTAAGCGAAACAATTTCTTTATCCGGATGACTGTTGATAATCCGTTTCACTAAGTTCATTTCCGTGCCAATGGCCCATTTAGAGCCTGAAGGAGCTTTTTCAATTGTATCAATAATATATTTTGTAGAACCTGCATAATCTGATTTTTGCACCACTTCATAGGAACACTCCGGATGAACAATAATATTCATCCTAGGCTGCTTCTCGCGTAAATAATCAATATTTTTAACCGTGAAATTTTCGTGCACAGAACAGTGACCTTTCCATAGAATCACCTTGATGTTGTTTATATCGCCTTCATATTCGAGCATTTCTTCAATAGGATTCCAAATGGCCATTTCATCTAGTCCAACACCTAAATCATAAGCTGTGTTTCTGCCCAAATGCTGATCTGGTAAAAAGAGAATGCGCTCTTTTTTAGAAAATGCCCACTCCACCATATTTTTTGCATTTGAAGATGTTACTGTTGCACCATCATGTTCGCCTACAAAAGATTTAATTGCAGCTGTAGAATTTACATACGTAAGCGGAATAATCGTATCTCCGAAAAGATCCTGCAAGACAGGCCATGCCTTTTCTGTTTGCTGAATAGTAGCCATATCAGCCATTGAACAGCCAGCTCGCATATCGGGTAAAATGACTTTTTGGTTTTCATCTGTTAAAATATCAGCTGTTTCTGCCATGAAGTGAACGCCGCAAAACACAATATGCTCAGCTTCTCTATTTTCAGCCGCTATTTGAGCCAGCTGTAAGGAGTCTCCTACCGCATCTGCAAACTCGTACACTTCGTCTTTTTGATAATGGTGGCCGAGCAGAAACAATTTGCTTCCGAGTTTTTTCTTGATTTCTAATACTCTTCTTTTCATTTCATTTTCTGTGAGCTCCGTATATTTAGCGGGCAGCGTTTGCTGCTGAAGCGTTTGTAATAAACTCATCATTTTCTGTTCCCCTTTCTGTTAATAAGTCCAAGCTGATATCGATAGACCCTGCTGAATGCGTTAAAGCTCCAAGTGAAATATAGTCCACTCCGCTGTCTCTAAAAGAATGGAGCGTGCCAAGCGTAATTCCACCGGATGCTTCTGTGACAATATGAGCGGGAACCAGCGGTATCCAATCTTTAATGACTTCTGGAGAACAGTTATCGAACATAATGACATCTGCTCCTGCCTCTATTGCTTCTAGCAATTGACTTTTATTTTCAATTTCTACTTCCACCTTAACCATATGTCCAAGCTGCTCTCTTACTCTCACAACAGCGTCTAGAATAGATCCTGCATGTGCAATATGGTTATCTTTTAACATGACGCCATCGTACAAGCCAAAACGATGATTATAACCTCCTCCAGCACGAACGGCATACTTCTCTAACATTCGCAGACCAGGCGTTGTTTTTCGCGTGTCACATATGCGGGTATGTGAGCTGCCAAGCATCGCTACGGCTTTGTGCGTCATCGTGGCAATGCCGCTCATTCTTTGAAGTAAGTTTAAAATTACCCGTTCACCGGTCAAAATAGATCGCACGGATCCTGAAACGGCAGCTATTTTATCTCCAGGCTTAAGAACATCTCCATCTTTTTTTTCGAAATCCACTTTCACATTAGGGTCTATTAAATGAAATCCTTCTTTAATCAATTCCACTCCTGCGATAATACCTGATTGCTTTGCCGTAAACACAGCCTTCCCTTGGTCAGACGGAGAAAAAATAGCTTCACAAGTTATATCTCCATCTCCAATGTCTTCTATAAAAAAAGAATGCAACAGTGTTTGTAATTTCAACGTGTTCATTATGCTACCTCACCTTTCTTTTTAGATTTCCTTGCTTATAAAATCAATGATTGTTTTGTTGAAGCAGCAGACTGCTTAATAATTCGCTTATGCTCCCACTCTTGCTTTTCATGCGGAAAGTCACTTCGGTAATGACCTCCTCTACTTTCTTTTCTTGCAAGAGAGGACTCGGCAATAAGCAGACCTGCAGTTAGCATATTGCAGATGGTTGCAGCTTCCCTCGAATATATAACTTCTTGATCAAGAGGTATTCCATCCAAATAATTTGTGAATTCATGCACAATGGTAGCCAATTCGTTTTCATGACGAATGATTCCTACACAATCCATCATTTTATGCTGAATTTGTCTTGTGGCAGGCAGTATTTTAGGCATGCCTTTATAGACGTAACGAACGGGAGTATAACGAGATACCGTTCTCGCTTTATGTAAAATATGACGCCCTGCCCGTTTTCCGAATACAAGACACTCTAACAATGAATTGCTTGCTAGACGATTTGCTCCATGAACGCCTGTAGAAGAAACTTCCCCCACGGCATACAATCCTTCAACACTTGTTTGTCCGTAAGCATCTACTTCAATTCCACCCATTAAAAAATGTGCGCCCGGAGTAACAGGTATTCGTTTTTTGTCCAATTGAATTTTATACTTTCGACACAGTGCCGTAATCGTAGGAAATTTTTGTTCAAAATGAGCCACTTTTTCAATGTCTAAAAATACGGATCTTCCTTTTTTCATTTCATTAAAAATCGTCCTTGCTACAACATCTCGCGGTGCTAAATCCTTAAAGAGATGAACGCCTTCCATTATGCGTTCATTCCATTCATTTACCAGTACACCACCTTCACCTCGAACCGCTTCGGATACTAGACCTTTCGCTTCCTTTTGATACAAAAGGGTCGGATGAAACTGAACAAATTCTAAGTCCGCTAATTTTGCTCCAGCCCTGTACGCAAGCGCTAGCCCATCTCCTGTCGCAAGCGGCTGGTTAGATGTATGCTTGTACAAAGCGCCGATTCCTCCGGTAGCAATAATGGTTTGGCGAGCATAATATATAGTAATTTTGTTGTTTTCACCTTGTCCGATAGCACCTCTACACGTTCCATCTACAGTTACTAAATGCTGAATCATTTCGTTTTCAATCACTGTAATATATGGCAGTACTTCTTTTTTCAAAAAAGCGAACAGCGCTTGTCCTGTTGCATCCCCACCTGCATGCAGAATACGATTGACACGATGGGCTCCTTCTTTTCCAAAATGCAGCGTACCATCTGGATTTTTATCAAACTTCATTCCTTTATGAATCAATTCATTTACTACAGCCGCACCTTCTTCCACTAAAGTGCGTACCGCTTGTTCATTGCAATGCTTATTGCCCGCAATCAACGTATCATAGAGATGTTCACTCCAGTGATCGCTGCTTCCAATAGCAGCTGCTACTCCGCCTTGAGCAAGAACTGAGTTATTGCGGTCAATTTTCCCTTTCGTTACCATTACAACTCTGTTATGACGACACAGTTCATAAGCTGCAGAAAACGCTGCTAATCCGCTTCCAATAATTAAAACATCCGTCTCTAACATTTTACACCTCTTTATTTACATGTGTCTTGACACCTATATTTACATATTATTAAATGAAAGACAAGAAGTTTTTTTATCGGGGGGAGAAAATGATTTATCTGGACTATGCAGCAACAACGCCAATGAGACAAGAAGCAATTGAGGTATATACTGAAGCGGCAACGAGCTATTATGGAAATTCCAGCAGTCTTCACACACTTGGAACACAAGCAGAGAATCTGCTTACACTATGCAGAAAAAAATTAAGTCTGTTAGTAAATTGCCGAGAGGATGATCTTTTTTTTACAAGCGGGGGAACAGAAGCTAATTACTTAGCTATCCACTCTCTTTTAAAAGGAAACACTAGCAAACGAAAACATTTGGTTACAACGAAGCTTGAACATTCTTCAGTTCTTCATACGTTGCAGCAGCTTGAAAAAGAAGGCTTTTCCTTATCTTACGTACCTGTAGATCAAAACGGCGTTGTGTCTGTAGACGACTTAAAGAAGACGATTCGACCTGACACTGTGCTAGTAGCCATTCAGCATATCAATCATGAGCTCGGTACAATTCAGCCAGTTGAGGATATTGGCCATTTTTTATCTAAAAAAGAAATTCTCTTTCACTGTGATTGTGTTCAATCTTTCGGTAAGCTTCCTATTGATGTTAAAAAGCTGAAAGCTGATAGCATCTCAGTTTCTAGTCATAAAATTTACGGACCAAAAGGTGTAGGAATGGTATACATGAATTCAAGTTCTTCTTGGAAGCCTATTTATCATAAAGCAACTCATGAAAAAGGCTTTCGCCCTGGGACTGTAAATACCACAGGCATTGCTGCCTTTACTGCAGCAGCTGAATGCGCATATGCAGAAATGAAGACCGCCAGAAGCCATTATGAGCGCTTAAAATCGTACTTACTGGAAAAACTAGAATCTCTTGCTCCTTTTATAGAGGTAGAAGGCCTTGGGAACTCTCATTTTCCTGGAATTATTGGACTGACATTTTCAAACATACAGGGTCAATATGTTATGTTACAATGTAATCGTCACGGAATTGCTATATCTACGGGAAGTGCCTGCCATGTAAATCAGCAGGAACCATTAGCTTCTTTACTTGCGATTGGCAAATCGACTGCGAATGCTAAGAACTTTGTACGTCTTTCATTTAGTCAACATTCAACGTTTAAGCATATTGATCGACTCATATCCGTTTTTCATTTATTACAGCAAGAATTTATGACAGTGTAAAAGGAGGGATTAAAGGTGCCAGGAACTCAAAAAAAAATTCTTGGAGAAGAAAGAAGAGAACTTATTCTACAATGGTTACAAACAGAGAATAAACCAATGACGGGCAGTGAGCTTTCGAAAAGAACAAACGTTAGCCGCCAAGTCATTGTACAAGATATTTCGCTGCTTAAAGCTAAAAATGAGCCCATTATCGCAACAAGCCAAGGATATATTTATATTCAAAATCCATCTCAAACTACCGTGCATCAGCGAATTATTGCCTGTCAGCATACGCCAGAAGATGCTGAAAAGGAGCTTCTCCTGCTTGTTGACCACGGCGTTCTTGTAAAAAATGTAACCGTTGAACACCCTGTGTATGGTGAATTAACGGCTTCCGTTATGATTCAAACCCGAAAAGAAGTAGAAACGTTCATAAAAAAAATTCAAGAAACAAACGCAACTTATTTATCTCAGTTAACAGAGGGGATTCACCTTCATACGATTGAAGCAGATACAATTGAAAAACTGAATGCTGCCTGCTTAGCTCTTGAAGCGGAAGGTTATTTAGTTTCGAATGAGTAAAAAGGTGTTATAACAAAAAAAATCCCGCTTTAAAGCGGGATTTCTGTTTCAAGTAGTGTATGAGGATAGCTTCCTAACAGCTCTACGCTACAGCCCAGTGCCTCAAGTTCAGCCATAGCCCCAGGGATTAATACTTCATCCATTTTTTGTTCAATATCAACGATAAAGAAATAGTTTCCAAGCCCTGTTTTCATGGGACGGGATTCAATTTTAGACAGATTTAGCTTACGCCAGGAGAAAGCTGAAAGCACTTGATGAAGCGCTCCTGCCTGATCAGATGGAAGTGTAATCATTAACGTTGTCTTGCACCCGTTTCCAGCTAAAAATGGCACCTCTTGCCCTCCATCTTTATGCAAAATAACAAACCTTGTTGTATTATGATCATAATCATGAATATTCGGGCAAGCAATATGTAATCCATATTCACGGGCTGCTAATCCATTCGCAATAGCTCCAATATTAAGCTCAGGGTGTTCGCTTACATATTTAGCAGCAAACGCCGTTGATGTCATCTCTTCTACTGCAGTTGACGTACATTCTCCGTGTAAAAATTTATGACACTGCGCAATTGCATGAGGATGAGAATAAATCGTTTCAATGTTTTTCCACTGTTCTGCATGAGATGGATGAACCATTAAATGCTGACGAATTGGAAGCACAATTTCTCCAACAATCGGCAGACGACGTTCGTGAATAAGATAATCAAGTGTTAAATTTACAGATCCTTCAAGTGCATTTTCTAACGGTACAATTCCATACTCAATCTTTCCTTTATCCACTGCATCAATGCATGCTGGAATTGTTTTGTATGGAATATGGTCGTGCTGTTTAAATACGCCTTGGACGGCCACATGTGTAAATGTTGCCTTTGGTCCTAAATATCCTACTTTCCCCACAATCATGCCTCTCCTTATCTATATCTGTTTACCATTATGCCCCTGAACCAAGCACGTCCACTTTATCTACAAACTCTAAGCTTTTCAGTCTTCGCAGCATTTCATTTAACTCAACACTCATACTTGCTGTATCTAATGAAAGAGTTACGTTGGCACGCCCTTGTAAAGGGATGGTTTGGTGAATTGTTAGCACATTGCATCCTGATGATGCAACGGTGCTCAATAAATGTGATAAAGTTCCTGATCGATCTTCAATATGAAAAAATAGTGAAATAATGCGCTGTTTGACAACCGTCTGAAACGGAAAGACCGTGTCGCGGTACTTATAAAAAGCACTGCGACTCAAGTCTACGGCTTGTACAGCATCTGCTACCGACTCAGCTTTTCCCCGTTCAATTAACAGCTTCGCATCCAATGTTTTTTTCATCGCTTCTGGTAATACATCTTCGCGAACTAAATAAAACTGCTTATCGCTCTTATGCAAGTAAAGCCCCTCCCCTTATCCTATGAACAACAATTAGTCGATAAATTCAAATTCATATTCAAACAGCTTTACAATGTCGCCATCTTTTGCTCCTCGTTCACGAAGGGCTTCATCGACGCCCATGCCTCGAAGCTGGCGCGCGAATCGACGAACTGATTCTTCACGTGAGAAGTCAGTCATCTTGAATAATTTTTCGATTTTTTCACCGCTTAATACGTATGAGCCATCGCTATCACGCGTAATAACAAATTCCACTTCTTTCTTTTCATGCTTGTACAGTACGCGGTGCATAGATAGATCTTCCTCTTCTTGCATTGGGAATTCCGGCGTCGTTTCTACAAGATCAGCTACTGTAAATAACAGTTCGCGTATTCCATCACGCGTTGCCGCAGAAATTGGAAAGATTTTCACTTCGTCCCCTACTTTTTCTTTGAATGCAGCTAAATTCTCTTCGGCTTGCGGGATATCCATTTTATTTGCTACCACTACTTGCGGACGTTCCGTTAAACGCATATTATACTGACGCAGCTCTTCATTAATAGTTAAGTAATCTTCATATGGATCACGGCCTTCTAAACCTGACATATCGATTACATGGACAATCACGCGGGTACGTTCAATGTGACGTAAAAACTGATGACCTAATCCTACACCTTCATGTGCACCTTCGATTAGCCCTGGTAAATCTGCCATCACAAAACTGCGATTATCTTCTGTTTCAACTACTCCCAAATTCGGATTAATTGTTGTAAAATGATATTCAGCAATTTTTGGCTTTGCAGCAGACGTTACGGATAATAACGTTGACTTTCCAACACTTGGGAAACCAACTAATCCTACATCGGCTAATACTTTTAATTCAAGAATGACATTTCTCTCTTTACCTGGCTCTCCATTTTCTGAAAGCTCCGGTGCTGGATTTGCAGGTGTAGCAAAACGCGTATTCCCACGCCCTCCGCGTCCACCTTTAGCAATCACTGCGCGCTGGCCGTGCTCAACTAAATCAGCAATCGTTTCGTTCGTATCTTCATCCAACACAACGGTACCTGGTGGAACTTTTACAATCATCGGCTCAGCGTTACGTCCGTGCTGTCCTTTTGACATTCCATGTTCACCACGGCTTGCTTTAAAGTGACGCTTATAGCGGAAATCCATCAGCGTACGTAATCCTTCTTCTACTTCAAAAATGACATCTGCACCGTGACCACCGTCACCACCTGCAGGACCTCCTTTTGGTACGTACTTTTCGCGACGGAAGGCAACCATTCCATTTCCTCCGTCGCCACCTTTTACATATACCTTGACCTGATCTACAAACATTTCTTTTTCACTCCGTTCTATATCTTAGCTCTTGCCATAGCAAAAGCGCTTTTAACTTATTGTGAGCATAAGGCTAAATTCATCTTCAGACATATGCTGTTCAACCAATGCAGCTCCTTGAGCGCACTCATAACATTGTAGCTTGTTTTGTAGCTTCTGTATATCTGTTAGTATTCCACTAAAGTCAAAAAAGAAACGAATTCCCTGTTCTTCAATGCATACTGAAATACTCAAATAGTTTTCTGCATGATAATCAACATATTTTTCGAGTGCTTCTGTCAAATAGCAACACCAGTTGTATACGAACTCATCGTATTGTGATAAATCCTTCAATTCTCCAAGCACTTCCACATCTAAGCGAACAGCATGGTTATTCCAATGATAGGTCATAACAAAGCCCGCAAACAGTCGCATATTGATGTTTGTTAACTTGGATTCATGTTTGGATTCATTTACAATTTCTTCAATGATTTCATTCGCTCGATCAAGCCGATTCAACGCTAGATTGCCTTTGATTAATTGCAGCTTATTTAACCAATCATGCCGCGCGTATCTTAATACCTCTACGACATCCCATTCTTTTTCCATCTTAGCACTCCTAACTTTGACTCGAGCATAAGTATTTCACAACGCTGACAAACATCTCGTATCAATCTTCTTAGATATGTTCGATTATAACAAATTCCAATGGGTAATAGGTGAAATATTCTACAAAAAGAAAACTCTAACCTACTTGGGTTAGAGTTTTCTTTTTGTATCTTATGCTTCTTGAGCAACAGGGTATACAGATACTTTTTTACGGTCACGACCGAAACGTTCAAATTTAACGATACCGTCGATTTGAGCGAATAAAGTATCATCTCCACCACGACCTACGTTTGCACCTGGGTAAATTTTAGTACCGCGTTGACGGTATAAAATTGAACCACCAGATACGAATTGGCCATCAGCACGTTTAGCACCAAGACGTTTCGAGATTGAATCACGACCGTTTTTAGTACTACCTACTCCTTTTTTAGAAGCGAAGAATTGAAGGTCTAATCTTACTAACATGACATCCACCTCCTGTTTAGTTGTCGTTAATTTTTATATAATTACTGTAATCTAATTCGATCGTTTTCAGTGAAACAACCATACCTTCTAATAGCAATTGAATCTGTTCCAATGTGAACGAATCCACATCTTTCGGAATCTCACAACGGAGATAGCCACCATCTCCACCTTGCTCTAAGTGCGGTTCAACCCCACTTATTGAAAAGATAGCATTAATTGTTCCAAATGAAACTGCAGATGCTCCCGCACAAACAAGATCTTTTCCGTGTTCGGAAAAGTCAGCATGTCCACTCATCGTGAACCCGTCAACTTTCTTATTTGCATCACGAGAAATCGTCACCTTAATCATTTGTTATAATTACGCGTTGATAGCGTCGATTACAACTTTTGTGTAAGGTTGACGGTGACCTTGCTTACGACGATAGTTTTTCTTTGCTTTGTATTTAAATACAGTGATCTTTTTAGCGCGACCTTGTTTTTCAACTTTAGCCGTAACTGTTGCACCTTCTACGAAAGGAACACCAACTTTCACGCTGTCGCCACCTACAAATAATACTTTGTCAAAAGTAACTGTTTCGCCTTGTTCACCAGCAAGTTTTTCAACGTAGATTGCTTGACCAGCCTCTACTTTAATTTGCTTACCACCAGTTTCAATAATTGCGTACATTCTCTGCACCTCCTCTAAAAACTAAGACTCGCCATCACAGGTGTTCAAGTGAACTTAAAACCTGTTCTGAGCGGTTGTAGCACGGGTGCTACAAACCAACATATTAAATCTTACTACAAATCAAAGGTTAGTGTCAATTGGAATTCATGTTTTCTTCTAAAAATTTATATAGAAGCAGAGACCCTTTTTTGAATCTGCTCTTTCGACCCCAATTGACGCAAAACAAATGCGTTTGTATAATCATCGTTTGGCGTAAGATATACGGTTTTTTTAACCATTTTCTCTAGAGCTTTGAGAAACCCTTGAGCTTTCATTTCATTTATAACATCACTTCGCGTCTCAATCCAAATAGCCTCTTCTTCCGCGCCGCGATGTTCCCAAATTACACGTTCAATTTGAAAAGCAACCGTTTTGGAATCAATCATTTTACCGGTTCCTTCACATACTTCACAAGGCATAGTTAATGTTGACCCAATGCTATTGCGCACTTTCTTCCGCGTTAATTGCAATATGCCGAGCTCTGTAAAGCCAACTACATTCGTCCGCACTTCATCTTGTTCACATAGCTTTTTCATATACCTTTCTACTTCTGTCCGATCTTCTTTATGAGACATATTTATAAAATCAATTAAGATCATGCCGCCTAAGTGACGTAATTGCATCTGTTTGGACAGTTCATACGCAGCTTCCATATTTGTTTGAAGCATCGTCTTTCGAATATTATCTTTTCCTGAAAACTTCCCCGTGTTCACGTCTACGACCGTCATCGCTTCCGTTTCGTCAATAACGATATAACCTCCACTTTTGAGCCACACGATTCGCTTTAAAAGCTTCTCTATTTGCCGTTCCACATCATAAAAGGAGAAAATATTTTCATTTCCTTTATAGTACTCTATTGACGAGTTAGGGTAGGCAGCTTGAAAATGTTGATATAGGTCAAAGTCATCTACTACTATCCCGTCAATTCCTTGTTGAAGTGCAGCTTGCACTCTTGTTTCGAGAAAATCTTGTCCTTTGCTGACTAGGGCAGGAGCTTTCATTCCCTGTGTCTGTCGTTCAAGGCGCTCATATTTCTTCTGTAGCTCTTTTATTTTGTGTTGGACCGCAGCTTCTGATTTTTCCTCAATCGCTGTTCGAAATAAAAAGCCTTCCATCCCCTGTTTTAACCGCTCGCCAAGCTGTTTCCACTGTTGGCGTTTTGGCTCATCTATTTTTTTGGATACAGCGACATAGTTTCCGTGCGGTAAATATACAAGCTCATCAGAAGAAAATTCAATAATACCCGTCAGCTTCGGCCCTTTTGTTCCAATGCCTTCTTTTACAACTTGAACCAATACTTTTTCTCCTTCACGAATAAAAGCAGACATCGGCTGCTGATCCTTGTGAGGATTATCTGACTGCTGATAGGATACAAGTTCATTTCGATGAATAAATCCGTTCATTGATAAACCAATATCGATAAAGGCTGCTTGCATATGCGGCAGGACTTTTACGACTTTACCCCAATATATATCACCAATAATTTGATTCTCGCTTTGTTCTTCTAAATATATTTTTTCTAGTGTTTTATCGTTTATCACGGCTATACGTTTGGAAGAAGTAGCCGCGTTAATGATACATGCCTTCACATACATTGCCTCACTTTAATCTAAATTCATAGGAAAAAGTTCGGTCAGTGCAACCGAACTTTTTTCATTCTATTCTATGTTACTAGAAATCAGTAAACTGTTACAAGTTCATCTAGTGGGCTATTTGTTCTTTTTTCTACAAAGTAAGCGTGTAAAAGTTCATTTTCATCAATTTGTACATGCTCGCCTGTTTGAGATGTAGCAATAATCATATGCTTACAACCTCTTTGGAATTTTTGCAGGACTTGATGGAGCGTCTCACTGGTTGATACACTTAGCGTTTTTAAAACTCCAATTGGATGCTCTTTTCCATGATACCTCTCCAACAAAAAGCGCATGTAGACAAATTGCCTGCTCTTCCATTCCAAATATCCGGATATAATTAAAAATGAAATAACAATCCATAAGTGCAGCTGAAAAGGATGCATAATGACGGCGTATATAATACCGATAGCTAAAAAAAACGTTGATAACCGGAGTGCAAGCTTATGCGCTTCTAAAAATGGTAAAGAACGACTGCACATTAAAAAAAGCAGCTTCCCTCCGTCCAATGGCCAAATGGGCAAAAGGTTAAACAGTAAAATTACTGTGCATTGAAACATAAATTGCTCATACGTTTCCAAAGACAACACATTTATTTTCATTAATAAGAAAGCAGCTCCAAACATCCAAAGATGCTGAAGAGGTCCACTTATTGTCACAATAAACTCTTCTCGAAATGGACGATTACCATGTTCATCTACTTCTGCTACTCCTCCAAAAGGTAAGAGCATAATTCTACGAATTCGCCAAGAAAAACACTGAGCCGCTACGGCGTGGCCCAGTTCATGAATAATTACAATAATAAATAACAAAAAAAGCTGCTTTACCGTAGCCGTTAAGATACCAATTACGAAAATCCCCCAAAACAATGGATGAATGTGAATTTTCATTAATAACGAAAAAGCACTATTCAAATTGAATCACCTGACTAGGATCCACAAACTTATCGCCTTTTTTAATAGCAAAATAGAACGTTCCAGCATCGCCTTTTTTACTGTTTTCCACAATTCCTACTTCTTTGCCTTTATTCACAAAATCATACATGCTAACATTGATTTTTTTGAGCTGTCCATACCAAGTTTCAGTTCCATCGGCATGTTGAATGATAACGGTATTCCCAGTATCATCACGTTTTCCTACATACCTTACAATACCTTCACTCATTGCTTCTACAACAGAATCCACTCCTGTTTGAACCGTCACGCCTTGCTTACTTTGAGCAAATGTTTCCGTTACTTTCCCTGAAGCTGGAGTAGCGTATTCTCCGCTTACACTTTGCTCCGTTTTGCTAGACTCCTTATTCGGCAGTAGCGTTAACGGCTTCCCAAACTTATCTTCATACCAAGAGGAAACAGCTGCAAACTGAAATTCTTTATCCATTGTTTGTTGAACCACCACTCTGGCCTGTTCAAAAGCAGGAGAAGCGTTCTTGAACATAATCCCTACAATTAACACTAAGCAGGCCGAAGCTAAAATTTTAAATAAAAAGCGTTCTTTTCGAAATAACGGGTGATATTCCTTTGCTGATGGTGTGTATTCAACCGCAGAATAATCCATCGATCCATATTTTTCTTCTTCACTCATTAAGGACGTATGAAGAGGTTCTTGAGGAAGACGCTTCGTTGTATTTAATTGTTTTCGCTTGCGCTCAGCAATTCGTTTACGGATTTCATCAGCACGTCGATTCATGATTCATCATTCTCCTTGTTCTTATCGTATAATCAACTATATGACTTGTCCGTGGAGCTTATGACAGCTTGACTCTACAAAATCACACAAATAAAAAAAGCTTCCTCTATCGGAAGCTTTTTAAGAACGAACACCAAAGAATCGTTTAATACGTGCAAACATTCCCTTATCTTCTTCATCTAACGATTGAAGAGGAACCGTTTCACCTAGAATACGTCTTGCAATATTACGATATGCAATTGATGCTTTGCTTGATGGATCCATGACAATTGGTTCACCGTTGTTAGAAGCACGAATAACATTTTCATCGTCAGCAACGATTCCAATTAAATCAACAGCCAGAAGCTGAGAAATTTCTTCCACGTCCAGCATGTCTCCATTTTTCATCATATGACTACGGATTCGGTTAATAACCAGTTTTGGAGATTCGATATCCTCTTGCTCCAATAATCCAATAATACGGTCAGCATCACGAACAGCTGAAACTTCCGGTGTTGTCACAACGAGTGCCTTATCAGCGCCAGCTACGGCATTCTTATAGCCTTGTTCAATACCAGCTGGGCAATCAATAACCACATAGTCATAGTCTTGCTTTAACTGAAGAACTAACTCTCGCATTTGTTCTGGTTGAACAGCTGTTTTGTCACTCGTTTGAGCAGCAGGAAGTAAGTACAAACATTCAAAACGCTTGTCCTTAATCAAGGCTTTTTGCGGTTGGCATCGACCTTCTACCACGTCTACAAGATCATAAATAATACGATTTTCAAGCCCCATTACAACATCCAAGTTGCGTAAGCCGATATCAGTGTCTACTAGACACACGCGCTTTCCAGCTAATGCTAGAGCAGTACCTAAATTGGCTGATGTCGTTGTTTTTCCAACTCCACCTTTACCAGACGTAACAACAATAGCCTCTCCCACTGTCAAATTCTCCTTTCTACCCTGGTCAAATTCGGTCTTAGATGCGGTAAAGCTTGCACGCGATCTATCACCATTTGATCATTATCATCTAAGTATGCACATTCCATTATATTCTCTTCCTTCTCACTGCGCTCTTCTTCTGATCGGGTAATGATATCAGCAATGCGCAGCTGTGAAGGTTTCATTAACGATGCAGCAATAACGGCGTTTTTATTGCCGCGATATCCTGCATGAGCAATCCCTTTTAAAGCACCTAATACAAATAAATTTCCTCCAGCTACAACGGTTCCTCCGGGATTTACGTCTCCGACTAGAAGCAAATCGCCTTCTACATGGAGAACCTGTCCTGAACGAACTACCTTTGTAACAGATACTAATTCACTTTCTTCTCTTACTCGGACTGCATCTTGCTTTAAAATAACGTTACTATCAATTTGTTTAACTACTAAATACTGATTTTCTTCTATGAGCGCCTTCAATTCGGTTTCCTGCTCTGTAGTTAAATAACGATTTCCGATTTTGACATACACTGTGACGATTTGATCGGCATCGCCATGCTTATTTGTCAAAAGCTTCGTCTTAAGTTCCGTCAAAAGCTCTGCAAATGAACATGTATCATTGAGATGCAACGTTAATCCATCTTTTGTTCCTTTAATTGTCACATTTTGTTGCTTTTGTTTATTCAAGACGCTCACCTCAACGAATATATAATTTCGACAGAGACTTACTCAATTCCTTTTTTTCGTTTCTTCAATCAGCATTTTTATCACATCACGAACGAGAAGCGTAATATATTTTCGGATCAGCGTTCATCGATAAATTTAGCGAAATATTGAAAACATCTTTGAAGCGGAAATGCAAAAATGAGTGCAAATATGGCATTTAAAATGATGGTTGCGTAAAATCGCTCTTGCAAGAAGCGACCAATGGTCATATCGGATATATTAATAATGCTATTAATTCCATATACATAAAACTCAATAATGGCTACAGCTAATAGCGACATGCAGATCACGATAAGCGTATTTTGCTGAAAAATCTTCATTAGTTTTGATACGATATAGCATACGGCCGGCAATCCAAGCGCGTATACTCCTAAGACATCCGTAAAGGCAATATCGTACATGAATCCAAGGATTACCCCATATAGCATCGCTTGCTTTGGGTGATAATACACTGCCATAAAAGCCAGTACCACTACAACAAAGTGAGGCGATAGAATCCAGTCTCGCCATGGTGATGCCATGGCGACAAAATTAACAAAGATACTTTCAAACATAAAAACGACAAGCACGAGAATAGGAAGGACAAACCGCTTCATCAGTTAGCCTCCTCCGCCCCTAAATCGTCTTCAGCAGCGGGCGCACTTCTTTTAGCTACAACTACGTTATCTAAGTCATACAAGTCAGCAGCAGGTTTGATATAAGCTTTTTTCGTTAATCCATATTCATCAGGCTCAATTTTTGTGATAACGCCAATTGGAAGATTGCTAGGAAAAATGCCGTCTTCTTGTCCTAGACCGGACGTTACTACTTTTTGCTTTTCTTTAATATCAGCATCAAAAGGAATACGACGCATAACAAGCGCCTGTTCTTTATCATCATAGCCTTCAATTAAACCAAACACTTCTTTTTTAGCCTGAATTTTAGCAGATACACGGTTTGTACGATCTGATGAACTAATTAACTGCACAGTAGATGTGAACTTAGATGCATGCTTCACTTTACCAATCAGCCCTTCAGGAGTCATAACAGCCATATTTTCCTGTACATTATGAACCGTCCCTTTATCAATGGCAATTACCTCATGCCAACGGTCTGGATTACGAGCAATAACTGTTGCTTCGATTGGATTGTATTGACTTAAATCCGTTTTTTTGTCGAGCTGTGCTCTTAATTTTTTATTTTCTTGCTGCAAAGCGTTGGCTTTCGTTTCTAATTGCATGCGTTCGTCTAAACGGGCTTTTAATACCTCGTTTTCTTCGTATGTACGCTTTAAGTCACCTACATTCTGAAAGAAACCCGCTACAAATTGTGCGGGTTCATTAAAGGTAGCCTGAACAAGACCAACCGTATCTTTGACAAACTGTTCAGGCCACGTTACATTTTTACGACCATTTAACGAAAAACCAATCAATGCCACTAATACAATAATACTGACCAATAAAATAACTAAACGTTTATTTAAGAAAAATTGTGGCACGATCTACACCTCTTAATATTTAGCGATATGAATCGCTTGTACGATTTTTAAATAAATCAATGTGTTCTAACGCTTTACCAGTTCCAATTGCAACACAGTCAAGCGGATCTTCTGCGATGACAACCGGCATATTTGTTTCTTCACTAATAACTTTATCTAAATTACGTAGCAATGCGCCACCGCCTGTTAATACAATACCGCGATCCATAATATCTGCCGCAAGTTCAGGTGGTGTTTTTTCTAATGTACTTTTTACTGAATCGACAATAGAAGCCACTGTATCTTTTAGCGCTTCTGCAATTTCTTCTGCTGAAATTTCGATTGTTTTCGGTAGACCTGTTAGTAAGTCACGTCCGCGAATTTCCATGTTTTCAATACCTTCTGGAATTCCGGCAGAACCGACTTCTACTTTTAATGCTTCTGACGTACGCTCACCGATCATTAAATTGTAATTCTTGCGAATATATTGAATAATCGCTTCATCCATCTCGTCCCCAGCGATACGGATTGACTGACATGTTACGATTCCGCCTAAAGAAATAATCGCAACTTCTGTTGTTCCTCCACCAATATCTACTACCATACTTCCCGTTGGCTCCCAAACCGGTAGATTGGCGCCGATTGCTGCAGCAAACGGTTCTTCAATTGTATACGCATCACGCGCGCCAGCCTGACGAGTCGCATCAATAACGGCACGCTTCTCAACAGCTGTAATGCCAGAAGGTACACAAACCATTACATACGGCTTACCCGCAAACAAACTTTTTGTTTTTTGAGCTTGATTGATGTAATATTTCATCATCGTCGCAGTTGTTTCGTAATCTGCAATAACTCCATCTTTCATTGGACGAAGGGCTACTACGTTCCCAGGTGTACGACCAATCATATTTTTTGCATCGTTACCTACCGCAACGATTTGTTTTGTATCAGTTTGCAAAGCCACAACAGACGGCTCACGCACAACAATTCCTTTTCCTTTTACATAAACGAGCGTATTTGCAGTACCCAAATCTATTCCAAGGTCTCTAGTACCGATTCCAAACATGTGTCTCTTCCTTTCTCTTACCAAAATGCAAAGGTAAAAATTCCATAATTCAATTTCTTCATTTCATAAGTAACATTTTTTATTTTCTATACTTTTTTCATAGATGTCAACGCCAAATATTGTATGATAAAAAGTCATACTTTGTCTATTAATAACGAATGATTGTAAAGAACTTGTCATTTAAAATCATGACTACTATTATAACCCAAGGATTTTAAAAAGCATAGCCTTACATGTATCCTTTTTCTTTTAAACTAATATATTTTCGATCTCCGATAATTAAATGATCTAACAATTCAATTCCTATGATAAATCCGCACTCTTTTAAGCGCTTCGTTACCTCTATATCTTCTCTGCTGGGAGTAGGGTCGCCGGAGGGATGATTATGAATACAAATAAGAGATGCAGCTGAACGGCGAAAGGCTTCTTTAAATACTTCTCTTGGATGGACAATAGATGAATTGAGGCTTCCGATAAAAATGGTTTGCTTGTGGAGAACTTGATTTTTCGTGTTGAGGTATAAACAGACGAAATGCTCTTGGGACAGCACGCGCATTTCTTCCATCACATAATTAGCTCCGTCTTCAGGGCCATGAATGGTATATCGCTCACTAGATTTCCGCTGTACAATCCTCTTACCTATTTCAATAGCCGCTATAATTTGAATCGCTTTTGCAGGTCCGATACCTTTAATATTCATCATTTCATCAAGCGATGCATGCTGTAAAAGTTGAAGACCTTCAAAATGCGTTAATATGCGATTGGACAGCTGAAGAACAGATTCATCTTTGGTTCCGGTGCGCAGCAAAATAGCAATAAGCTCGTGGTTAGAAAGACTAGAAGCACCCATTGCCACAAGGCGCTCTCGAGGTCTTTCATCTTGAGGAAAATCTTTAATTAGCAATGATTGATCCAATTTCGTCACTCCTTTTTAGTAGACGAAACCGTATTGTTTTAGCTCACGTATTGTTCGGGAGAGCGGCAAGCCCACCACGGAGAAATAGTCTCCTTCAATTTTTTTAACTAGCGCAGCACCGAGACCTTGAATTCCATAAGAACCAGCCTTATCCATAGGCTCTCCTGACTCTACGTACTGTACGATTTCATCTTGTTCAATCGGCCAAAACTCTACATCAGTTTGTTCATAAAACGTATGAACTTTTGCATTTGATACGAACGCTACTCCAGTTAACACCTGATGTTTTTGACCTGACAGCATCGTAAGTGTTTCAATCGCTTCTTGTTTCGTTTTTGGCTTTCCTAAAATACGATTGCCATATACGACAACTGTATCGGCGCCTAGGACCATATCCTCTTTATAATGCGAAGCGACGTCCACTGCTTTTTGCCTAGCTAAATCCATTACTACCTCGGACGGAGTGTATGATGGATTGACGATTTCTTCAATTGTACTAACGTGAACGGTAAAGGAAATGTGAAGCTGCTGAAGTAATTCTTTTCGACGAGGAGAGCCTGAGGCTAAAATTAATGTTTGTTTCATACATCTCACCTTTGCATTTTGATTTAAAAAAAGAAGGACACACCGTTATTTTAGCAATTTCATCTCTAAATGACAATAAACAAGTGAGGCAGCATTACACTACCTCACCTGTTAAGACGTTACAAGGCTTTCATACTGCTGAAGAGCTTTTAACACGTATCCCTGAGCAAGCCAAGCGTCTTTACTGCTTTTATTGTCTTCATATGAAGAAAGAGAAGCCGCAGCCTTTTGAAGGGTTCTCACCATGGTTTTAATGTCTTCATTTGACGCTTCTTTCTGAACTTTTGTCAGCTCTTTTTTCAAAGATTTGATATCGGCTACCCGCTCTCCCTCAATCGCTTTAACAGATTGATCTAAGAGATTAGCCATAAACGGCTGCGCTGTTGTTATAACCGTTTGATCTTTTTTCCCTAATTCGCTGGTGGGCTTAATTTCATAAGACTTTACATATACATCTTTACCTTGTTGTTTATACGTTTTACTAAGTGCCTTTGCTTTTTCTTCTCCAGTGGCAGCACCAACGACAAGAGAATAGGTTTTAGGTGAAAAAATCTCGCCTGCTTCGTTCTCTTCTTTCCATTTATCCATTGCTTTATTTGCAGCAGTTTTTGATGAAAAAGCACCTGCTTGCACAATGTAAAAGGAAAAAGGGTCTAAAGTAGAAGCAGCAGCTGACGTATCCTTCGATTCCTGTTCGCTTTTCTTTTCAGCTTTACCAACACTTTCAGTGGCAGACGCTGTTTGAGCAGCTTTTTCTTCTTTCGCTCGCTCACTTGTTTGTGCTTTTCCTACAGGCTGTTCGCTTCCTGTCATCATTTTCACACCAACCATACCGATGCCGCTGCCTATTCCGACTGCTAGTAATACAATCACAGCCGTTCGTTTGATCACACCGCCGTTTACTGTTTTAATCGAAACATTTTTAGGGTGTAATCGCGGCTTTTTCTTCTTTTCATTTCTTACATCTTCAATAAACACCACTTTATTTTCTTCCACATGAGAATCTTTGGATGCCGGTTCCGGAAGAACCCACGTAAATTCGTCTTTTTCCGGCGCTTGTTCTTCCTTCTCATCCTTAGATTGACCATTGATTTTAATTGAAATTTTTCGTTCCTGCTTGTCCACTGCCCCACCGCCTTTAGTTAACGTAGTCTTAGTACCGGTTGTAAGCTGAGGTAAACCGACATAAAACATACACTTTTTTCCATGCTATCATAGAAGAAAAAAAAAATAACAAGACATTTGTCGTCTTGTTACAAAAGGTTTTCGCTATTTAGTTACAGAAATTTTAACTTTGTCGAAGACTTGAAGCTCAATAAAAATAGTTGCTAACATACCAATCTATCAATTCGTTTCCATGAAAATAAGCAGCGATTGTCCCTATAAAAATAAAAGGAACGAAAGGAATTGGTACACCTACCTTTGCCTTTTTCATTAATAATGCTCCTATACTAACGGTTCCGCCTATTAATATAGCTAAAAAAAGTGATAGCAAAACAAGCTTTACTCCAAGCACAATACCAATCAAACCATACAATTTAATATCTCCTTCTCCAAGGCCTCCTCTGCTGAGAAATGCGATTAGAAAGAGGAGAAAAAATGCGATTCCTCCTCCCATTAAAGAATCACTCCACGAAGTTAATGGAATGAAAAGACGCTCAAGAAGAAAGATAGGCAAAAAGAAAAGCAGCACCTTATTTGGGACAATCATATAGGCTATATCTGAGACAACGATAATTGTTAAAAAAGAAACAAAAGTTAATATGACAATCAGTTCTAACGTCATATTCAATTTTAAAAAAGCATATACAAATAAACTTCCTGTCGAAAATTCTACGAACGGGTAGATGAAGGAGATTTTTTTGCGACACATACTACATTTTCCTGCATTTTTAATGTAGGAGACTACGGGGATTAACTGTTGTGGAGAAAGAACGTATAAACAGTGTGGACAATGAGATCTTGGAGATAAAATAGATTTTCCCTGAGGAATTCTAAGGCCTGCTACGTTGTAAAATGAACCTAGAGTGATACCTGAAACGAATAGATAAAGGTAAATTATACTCATACGACTCCTTCCATTTCAGGGGTATAGAATACTAACTGTAGATTTTCTTTTGAATGGGGCAATGTATCTTTTCCTTTTAAATAGCTGCCAATAAACGGTATGAGAAAAGCTGCTAGAAGACCTATTACGATAACCAGTATGATCACTTGCGTGAGAGAAAGTCCTTTATTCTCTTTTGACAGTTTATCCATTTCCACACCTCTCTTTTATTGATTAGTATCAAACAGCTCCTTCATTAATAAACTGAATCTTAATACCCATAAAAGTCATATTCTGTATGCCTCCTTCCTTAAAACACACCTTTTATAGGTAATAAGGATTATACCACTAAAAAACAAAAACAGCATAAAAAAACGTCTGCAAAAGCAGACGTTTTTTAATAGTAAGGAGCCATAAATAAGTAGACAATTACACCTGTAAGGCTTACATAAAGCCAGATTGGCATTGTCCATCGCACAATTTTTTTATGTTTTTCAACTTGCATTGTCCAGCCCCACACAAGTGCAAACAGTGCCAGCGGAACGATAATCGCTGCTAAGAAACTGTGTGTGATCAAAATAAAGAAGTAAATGGGACGAACAATTCCTTCTCCACCAAACGTAGCTGTTTCCGTTGAGATATAGTGGAACGTTAAATATGAAACTAAAAAGAGCAGTGTAGAAGTGAATGCCGCTAAGATAAACCCTCTATGAGCATTGATGTTTTTTCTAAAGATTGAAATCAACGCTGCAACTAAAAAAATAAACGTAAAACTATTCAAAATAGCATTTAACCGTGGAAAGATAGTCAAATCAAAACTTACTTTTCCTTGATAGCCAATATTCGAAAAGAATAGCAGTAAGATAATAACATTCGCTATCACTGAAAAGGTAAGAATAATACCGGTAAAGTTTTTATTACTTTTCGGTACAATTTTTTCATTATTCTTACTCATGTTAACAATCTCCTTATTTAGTGATGTACATGTTTATTATATATCACTTACCTAGGGGGTGAAAGTGACAATACTTTGAACTTAGTGCTTCCTTATTATTTGTATCCCTTTCTTACATTATGTTAAAAGCAGCAAGAGTTCACTTGCTGCTTCTGCTCATTTGAGAAGAAAGGCCCGCACTTCTGATATAAAATACAGAGACCCTGTAATCACGACCATGTCTTGTTCACCTGTCGCCTTTTCCTTTACGTAAGCAATTGCTTTTTTCCACTCCTCGTCCATATGCTTATTACGATGAGTACTCATCTCATAAAGCTCCCCAGCTGCGCGAGCACGAGGAAAGTCAAACGACGTAAATGTAATACTTGCAGCGATTGTTTCAAGTTCTTGGACCATTCGATCAGCGCTTTTATCATTTAAGCAGCTGAAGATTAAATGAATGTTTCGATCTTCATAATGAAGGCGTAAAGTAGATAACAAGCTATCAATGCCTTCTGCATTATGAGCCCCGTCAATAATCGTTAAAGGATGCTCATTTACTATCTCAAAGCGGCCGTTCCACTTTGTATGCTGAATCCCTTTTATCATTTGCTCATTGGAGATAGAAAGCTTTTTCTTTTCTTTTAAATAACAAACGGCCATCACAGCCAAAGCTGCATTTTTAACTTGATGATAGCCAAGCATATTTAATTGCAAGTGTTCAAATGTACCATACGGCGTTTTTAACGTAAAGCCTTCTCCATTTGCTAAGGGCTCATAGTTTTCAATTTTAAATTCTTTTCCTAACACAAATAACGAAGCCTGCTTCAAATTTGCCTCTTCTGTAATGACGTCAAGCGCCTTTACTTGCTCTGCACCAGTAATAATAGGGACTTCTTTTTTAATAATCCCCGCTTTTTCTGCTGCAATTTCTTCTACCGTATCACCTAGTATCGCCATGTGATCAAATCCAATGTTTGTAATAATACTCACCATAGGATTCACAACGTTTGTTGAATCATATCGTCCCCCAAGACCTGTTTCAAACACAACATAGTCAACTGAATCATGATAGCCGAAATAAAGAAAAGCCATGATTGTAATCACTTCAAATTCCGTTGCTGACCCTAAGTCCGTATGTTCTAGTCGCTCCACTACAGGCTTTACTTCCTGAACAAGAGCGGTCATTGCTTCATTTGAAATAGGCTGTCCATTCACGCTAATCCGCTCATTAAATGTTTCGATATAAGGGGAAGTAAACGTTCCAACTTTATACCCTGCTTCTTCTAACATATTTCGCAAATACGAAACAGTAGAACCTTTACCATTCGTCCCAGCAACGTGAATAGCATTTATATTTTGCTGCGGAAAATCAAGCTGCTCTAGCATCCATTCCATTCGTTCTAACCCCGGCTTGATTCCAAAGCGAAGTCTGTTATGAATCCAATCAAGCGCTTCTTCATATGTCGTTATCATCTTTTATTCACCTTTCTTTTCCATCGCTATTATTATGTAAAGAAAAAGCGTCGCTATACAAGCCACGCTTTTTCTGTTGGTTTATTAACCCATTGATTATCCGCGTAATTCAGCAATACGAGACTGAACAGCTTCACGTTTTTCAACGTAATCTTGCTCTTTTGCACGCTCTTCTTCTACTACTTTAGCAGGCGCTTTTGCAATAAAGCCTTGGTTGTTTAATTTCTTTTGTACACGTTCTACTTCTTTGTTTAACTTATCGTGTTCTTTTTCTAAACGGGCGATTTCTTCTTCGATATTAATTAAACCTTCAAGAGGTAAAATTAATTCTGCGCCTGTTACAACAGCAGTCATCGCTTTTTCATCTAATGAAACATCGGTTGAAATTACAAGCTCACTTGGATTACAGAAACGTTCTACATACGCACGATTCTTTTCAAGCTGACTTTGAATATTTTCATCTTTAGCTTTAATAAATAATTTTACTTGTTTGCTCATCGGCGTGTTCACTTCAGCACGAATGTTACGAACAGCACGGATAATATCTACAAGTAAACGCATATCGTTAGCAGCTTCTTTATCCGAAAGCTCAGCGCGTACTTCCGGCCATTTAGCTACTGTAATTGATTCACCTTCATGCGGCAAGCTTTGCCAAATTTCTTCAGTAATAAACGGCATGAATGGATGTAAAAGTCGCATTGTGTTATCAAGTACATAAGCTAAAATTGAGCGAGTGGTCTTTTTAGCTGCTTCATCTTCTCCGTAAAGAGGAAGTTTAGCCATTTCAATGTACCAATCGCAGAAGTCATCCCAAATAAAGTTATAAAGAATGCGTCCAACTTCACCAAATTCATATTTGTCAGCTAATTTTGTTACGTGCTCAATCGTTTCATTTAAGCGCGTTAAAATCCATTTATCCGCAACTGACTTTTCGCCTGATAAATCAAGCTCTTCAAATGTGATGCCGTCCATGTTCATTAATGCGAAACGAGAAGCATTCCAAATTTTATTTGCAAAGTTCCATGTCGCTTCGACTTTTTCAAAGCTAAAGCGTAAATCTTGTCCCGGTGAGCTTCCTGTAGATAAGAAATAGCGAAGAGAATCTGCACCGTATTTCTCGATTACTTCCATTGGATCTACGCCGTTACCAAGTGATTTACTCATTTTACGACCTTCAGCATCTCGTACAAGACCGTGAATAAGTACATCGTCAAACGGACGTTTACCCGTAAATTCAAGACCTTGGAAAATCATACGAGATACCCAGAAGAAAATAATGTCGTAGCCCGTTACAAGCACATTTGTTGGGTAGTAGCGTTTGAAATCAGCTGCATCCACATCCGGCCAGCCCATTGTTGAGAACGGCCATAGCGCTGAACTGAACCATGTGTCTAATACATCTGAATCCTGTTCCCAGTTTTCGATATCTGCTGGAGCCTCATGATCTACGTATACTTCTCCAGTTTCTTTATGATACCAAGCTGGAATGCGGTGTCCCCACCAAAGCTGACGCGAAATACACCAGTCGCGAATATTTTCCATCCAGTGTAAGTATGTCTTTTCAAAACGATCAGGCACAAAGTTTACTTTTTCTTCTTGTTTTTGAAGATCTACTGCTTTATCTGCTAACGGCTGCATTTTTACAAACCACTGAGTTGATAAATAAGGTTCAACAACGGCACCGCTTCGTTCACTGTGACCTACTGAATGCATGTGGTCTTCAATGTCGAACAATACGCCGTCTTCTTGAAGGTCTTTAACAATTTGCTTACGGCAAGCAAAACGATCCATTCCTTCATATTTACCTGCTTTGTCATTCATCGTACCGTCTTGATTCATCACTAAAATACGCTCTAAATTATGACGGTTTCCAATTTCAAAATCGTTCGGGTCATGAGCAGGCGTAATTTTTACTGCACCAGAACCGAATTCCATATCTACATAATCATCGCCTACGATTGGAATTTCACGACCTACAATCGGAAGGACAACCTTTTTGCCGATTAAGTGCTTATAGCGATCATCTTCAGGGTGAACAGCTACAGCCGTATCTCCTAGCATTGTTTCAGGACGAGTTGTTGCGATTTCAATATGTCCAGAACCATCTGCCAACGGATAGCGCATATGATAAAACGCACCTTGTACATCTTTGTAAATAACCTCGATGTCTGAAAGAGCTGTTTTTGTAGCTGGATCCCAGTTAATAATATATTCTCCGCGATAGATTAACCCTTTTTTGTAAAGCGTTACGAATACTTCGCGCACTGCTTTAGAAAGGCCTTCATCAAGCGTGAAGCGCTCGCGTGAATAGTCTAAGCCAAGTCCTAGCTTCGACCACTGCTGGCGAATAAAGCTTGCATATTCTTCTTTCCATTTCCACGTTTCGGCTACAAAATTTTCGCGGCCTAGATCGTAGCGGCTTTTCCCTTCGCTGCGAAGCTTTTCTTCTACTTTTGCCTGCGTTGCAATCCCCGCATGGTCCATGCCGGGAAGCCATAAAACGTCATAGCCTTGCATGCGCTTCATACGCGTTAAGATGTCTTGTAACGTTGTATCCCAAGCGTGGCCTAAATGCAGCTTGCCCGTTACGTTTGGGGGTGGAATTACAATTGTATATGGCTCTTTTTCAGGGTCATTTGTTGCTTCAAAAAACTTCCCGTCTAACCAATACTGATAACGATTTTCTTCAACGGCTTTTGGATCATACTTCGTTGGAAGAGTCACTTCTTTTTCAGACATAATGTATACCTCCATAATATAAAGTTTCAGTCTTTAGAAACTGTGTAAAGCTTTTATAAACATAAAAAAACTCCTTTCCTAATAAAAGGACGAAAGGAGTTGATTTCGCGGTACCACCTTTTTTTATAGACGTATCCCGTTTGATAAGCCTATACACTTCATTTCATAACGGTTGATTAACCGGCTTTTTCTACTGAGCTATGCAGCTGTTCAAAAAAGCTACTCATAGGCGACATTCCGAGTGCACATTCTTAAGAAATCTCACAGCAGCTGATTTCTCTCTCTGAAAGACGAACATCCCGTACTCTTCCTATTCACTGTATTTATGTATGAATTTCTCTTAATTATACTATATGAAAAAATGTTGAATCGTCAATAATCTTCTCCATTTTTTTATGATTATATTCATAATTTTTTTGTTCTGCTCTTTATTTTTTCATTCACTCGCTAATTTTGGAAATAAAATGAAAAGTCCGCTCAAAAAAATGGCACCATTTCTTTCTTTTTTCATATACTTACTTTAACCTGGGCACGTGGATTGAAAGGGGCATGTACAAATGAAGAAACGAATAAATGTAAATTCGTATCAGCTGCAGCGGTGGCTCAAAACAGCAGGAGCGGCTTGTGGACAGTTTATTGTTCCTTTAACAATTTTTCAAGGTATACGTACACTATTCTTCCCCACAACCTTTGATGTACTGTTGTTGGCACTTCTTGCCATACTAGCGGTTGCTTTATATTCGGACTGGATTTAAAAACCCAAGCGCTATTCGTTCGCTTGGGCTTGTGCAGCTGCTTCCGCTGCCATTTTTTTTTGCTGATCTACTTCAAATATTTTAATATTGAGCTGTTCAATGTTTTTCGTCAGCCAGTATGCTCGAATAAATGACTGCATATGTTCAAGCTCCGTTTTACTTTCTTTATGCTGCCTATATTGAACGATACACTGATACAAGGGTTCTGGAAACGCTAAATAACTGTGCAAAAGCAGTCTTTCCTCTTCTCTGAGAGCAAAATGTTTTTCATACGTACTAAACCACTCATAGCTGTCATAGGTAGTTACTGGGTACGTGCGAAGAGTACGGAAATAAAATGAGACCAAATCATAAATCGGTGAAGCATCTTTTGCATGTTCAAAGTTAATAAAAAAACCATTTCCCCGTTCGTCATAGATAAAATGTTTAGCCGATAGCTTTCCATGAGACGTAACCAGCCGGATCTTTTCCTTTTCTTCCATTTCATCGTTCCACTGATCGAGCTTTCCAAAACCAAACTCAAGCGCTCTTGTCATTTCATAATAAAATGTACAGTAATGCAACTCAAACGGGGACATATACACTTTCTTCTCGCATTCTACTACGTACTGCTTCAGCTCTTCCTGACGTTTTTCCCACGTTTCTTTCATCGATGTATAATGATTTTCTATATCTTCTTTTTTTACTTCTACTTCCTGCGCCGAAGCACCGTGAAGCTTAGCAAGCTCTTGAAATAATTTATGATATCGAATATCACGCTCTTCGGTTGGGTTATTTGGGAGCCACGGCATTAAGTAATACGAGCCGCTTTCATCTGAAACAATGGGCTGAGAACGCTTCGTTTGATAAATAGGGACAAAGCCCATCCACCCTTTTTGATACACGTTCTGCAACTTTTGAATGAAGTTCTGATTTCGCTCTTGATGATTCGCCATTTCTTTAAGCGCAAATACGCCAGTTTTTGTATAGACTTTTTTTACTTTTCCGTAGTCTTCGATAAAGTCAACATCTAAGTCATATTCTTTTAACAATACTTTGTAGTCTGCTACTGTCCGCTGCATCTATATTCTCCTTCCTCGTAAAAAATAAAGAAAACAGTTAAGACATTATATGCGTCAAAACTGTTTTCTTTCCGACTTTAACGAACGGGAATATTTAAGATGCTTCCTTCTTCCAGCTCATATTCATCTCCTAAATTATTCACTCGTAAAATGTTTTGTACATTCGTATTATAGCGGTTTGCTATCGTATCAAGCGAATCTCCGTCTTGAACAATACAAAGCTTCCACGTTGAAAAAGCTTCTTCTTCCCGCGAAAAGAGCTTTGTTAAATAAAGGGCGTTTTCATTTCGGCCGCTTTCATTTTCTTCTTTCCGAAATTCAACAATAATCTTTTCCTTTTCTTGCTCAGCCTCTTGTTGAACGTCAGCATACGTATTTAATTCACTAGCTTGCGATTCTTCGAAGCTTTCTTGCTCTTGACGAAGCTGAAAGAGCTCAATCACGTTGTCTTCTCTTTCTTCCTCGATTGGTGCCTCTTTTTTCACTTCGACTTCAAATGGTTCATATGCTTCCTCTTCATATTCCACGACCGGCTCAGCACGAGATTCTTTTTTAAATACAGATGAAAAATAACTAGGAGGCTTTTCTGAATGATCTTCTTCAATAGCCTCTGCCTCTAAAAGTGCGGGAGCTTCACGATAGCTTACGTCAAACTCTTGCTCCTCTTGTTTCTCTTCTTCTTGAGCAAAGTTTTCAGTATATACCTCTTCAGCATCGTCTGCTTCTTCATAGGAGACGATGTGCTGTTCTTCCGCAAACTCTTCCTCTTCTTCTCGTTCTTGTTCTTCATGCTGTTCCCCGTACAATCCTGTGATGGACAAGTCAGCCATTAGCTGCAGCTGATTTGTGCCTGGTAATTCATAATCAAATAAATCAATAGATACATATACATCTTCAATACTTTGAATACGATTTTTAGGAATGGTAATATCAACAGGAAATTGATGTGATAATTCAGCCGTTCCGTCTTCACGGACAGAGATAGATTGCACTTGATTCTCATTTGTATATTCGCGTAACGAGTGCTCTCCCTCGTACGTTTCGTATTCACCTGTTAATTGTAATGCTCCTCGAATAGACACATATTGGTCATATTCTTGAATAGATACTTGAGGCTCTAAGGAGATAGACAAAAGTTGTGAGACTTCCTGTCCTTTTTGAAACCATACTGATTCTTCTACGGAAAAACGCAGACATGATAAATTATCCTGCGACAAATTGTTCTCCCCCTTCCAACACCCGCCAGGTAATAGCGCGGTCATTAAAGATGTATGAACAAATAAATTAAAATATGTCTTGAAAACTAAAAAAGCTTACGGAATCCTCCGTAAGCTTCTTTATAAAAGTTATTTCTATTTAGCTGTTTATCCACGCAACTTTGAAAAAGCTTTTTCAGCTGCTGCAATTGTATGTTCAATGTCTGCATCTGTATGAGAAGTTGATAAAAACATTCCTTCGAATTGAGAAGGAGGTAAAAACACGCCTTCATTAGCCATTTCACGATAGTAAGCTGCAAAATAATCTAAATTCGATGTTTTCGCTGTTTCGTAATTTATGACCTGTTCGTTTGTGAAGAAGAAACCGATCATTGAACCAGCTCGGTTTACGGTAAACGGCACATCATATTTTTCAGCTGCTGCCATCAATCCTTCTTCTAAGCGATCTGCTTTACGAATGAACTCATCGTAGGATTGAGGTGTCAGCTGTGTTAATGTCTCGTATCCAGCTGTCATCGCAAGCGGATTACCTGATAATGTACCTGCTTGATAAATCGGGCCGCTTGGTGCAACTCGCTCCATAATTTCAGCTTTACCACCGTAAGCACCTACTGGTAAACCACCACCGATTACTTTTCCTAAGCAAGTTAAGTCAGGCGTAATGTTGTAGTAGCCCTGTGCACAGTTGTACGCTACGCGGAACCCTGTCATTACTTCATCAAAAATGAGCAGTGAGCCATATTCTGATGTGATATCACGAAGCCCTTGTAAGAAACCGGGCTGAGGTGGTACCACACCCATATTTCCTGCTACCGGTTCAACGATTACTCCGGCAATGTCATCTCCGAATTCTTTAAAAGCATATTGTACGCTTTCTAAATCATTGTACGGCACTGTAATCGTGTTTTTAGCGATTCCTTCAGGCACTCCCGGGCTATCTGGTAGGCCTAACGTTGCAACGCCTGAGCCAGCTTTAATGAGAAGAGAGTCACCGTGTCCATGGTAACAGCCTTCAAATTTTAAAATTTTGTTGCGGCCCGTATAGCCACGCGCTAAACGCAGTGCGCTCATCGTTGCTTCCGTACCTGAACTCACCATACGGACGATTTCGATTGAAGGAACGCGCTCAATCACAACTTTAGCGAGCTCATTTTCAATTAATGTTGGTGCACCAAAGCTTGTACCAGATTCCGTTACTTTTTTTACTGCTTCAACTACTTGATCGTTGGAATGTCCGTGAATTAAAGGTCCCCATGATAAGACGTAGTCAATATATTTGTTGCCGTCAATATCGTAAATCGTAGCGCCTTTTCCTCGTTCCATAAAAATAGGATCCATATCTACTGATTTAAATGCACGAACAGGACTGTTTACTCCACCCGGCATTAGTTGCTGCGCTTCTAAAAAAGCTGCTTTTGACTTTTCATAACTTCTCATGTGTAAGCCTCCTTAATTACTTGTCAGATAACCAGCGTGCTGCGTCTTTAGCATGATACGTTACAATTAAATCCGCTCCTGCACGCTTCATGCTAATTAATTTTTCAAGAACAATCTCTTTTTCATTTACCCAGCCGTTTTGAGCTGCCGCTTTAATCATTGAATATTCACCGCTCACATTATAAGCCACTACAGGTAAATTAAACGTATTTTTCACATCGCGCATAATATCTAAATATGATAGAGCTGGTTTTACAATTAAGAAATCTGCTCCTTCTTCGACATCAGATTCCGCTTCTCGAAGTGCCTCTAAGCGATTAGCTGGGTCCATTTGATATGTTTTACGGTCTCCAAATTGAGGAGAAGAATGCGCTGCATCACGGAATGGTCCGTAAAAAGCAGATGCATATTTAACAGCATAAGACATCACCGGCACATCTTCAAATCCAGCTTCGTCTAGACCGTGGCGAATAGCTGCCACGAAACCGTCCATCATGTTTGAAGGCGCAATAATATCCGCTCCTGCTTTAGCTTGACTAACCGCTGTACGCGCTAATAAGTCAAGGCTAGGATCGTTTAAGATTTTTCCGTCTTCAATTACACCACAGTGGCCATGATCTGTGTATTGACACAAGCATGTATCTGCGATAACAACAAAATCTGGAAAATTTTCTTTAATTTGACGAATACCTTTTTGGACAATTCCGTGGTCATGGTATGCCTGTGAGCCGACCGCATCTTTTTCAGCGGGAACACCAAATACCATAGCTGACTTGATTCCTAAATCGACTAACTCTTGGATTTCATCATTCAAGTAGTCTAAAGAAATTTGGTCCACACCTGGCATTGATTTTACAGCATTTCTTTTTTGTTCACCTTCTACAATAAAAATAGGATATATAAAGTCTTCCGGATGTAAATGTGTTTCACGTACAAGCGCACGCATATTTACAGAATTACGAAGACGACGATGACGTGTAATTTGTAAATCTTTCATGTTAAAATCCTCCTTTATTATTCAAAACAACTAACCAACATATCTATCATACCATTTATTGTGTATGTGTTAGGAACAAGATGCTTAATTCCATATTCGCTCGCTGTCTGACTCGTAATAGGACCGATGCAAACAACTTTGGTTTCATTTATAAGCTCAAGCCAATTCGGAATATCTTTAACTGACTCGACAAAAAATCTCACTGTAGAAGAACTTGTAAAAGTAATGGCATCAATTCCTGTTTCTAAATGTTGCTTAACCAAGCGTTCAGAGCCTTGATTTCGAATGGTCTGATATACAACTAAATCCGTTACCTCACACTCTTTTAACCCATCTTTTAAAACAGAGCGGGCTAATTGTCCTCGTACAAGGAGAACTCGCTCGTGATGTAACACATTTGCTTTTAACGACTCAAGAAGTGATTCGGCAACGTATTCTTTTGGAACAAGTTGCACGTTAACATCGTATTTTTCCAGCAATTTTGCGGTTTTTTCTCCAACCGCAGCCACTTTTAATCTTTTTAAAGCACTCCGACTGATATTTAACTCTTTTAGCCATTCAAAGAAAAAAGAAATGCCGTTTTGACTTGTAAAAACAATCCAATCAAAACAGTCAATCGACAGCAGGACATCTTCCACTTCTTTTTCATTGTTAGAACGTGCAAACGTGAGGACTGGTAAGCTTAAAGGTATGCCTCCAAGCTTTTTAATCTGTGCTGCAAATGAATGAGCCTGCTTCGCTTCTCTTGTAATCAAAACTTTTTTCAAAAAAAGAGGAGCCTCATGACTCATTATTTGTCCAGCTCCTCTTTTACGCGGTCAATTAAAAGCTTAGCTCCTTGAGATGTTAAGCGACTAGCAGCTTCTGAACCGATAGCAACGGGGTCTTTTCCCGTAATGTGCTCTTTATAAATCGTTTTGCCATCAGGAGATGCGACTAGCGACGTTAGCTCAATATTTCCACCGTCTACTATACGCCCATATCCCGCAATCGGCACTTGGCATCCGCCTTCCATCTCTTTTAAAAATACGCGTTCAGCTCTAACAGCACGAGCCGTTTCATCATGATTTAGAGTTTGAAGAAGCGATAATAATTCATCGTCATTTTCTCGGCATTCGATAGCTAAAGCTCCTTGTCCTACAGCAGGAACACTTATTTCCGGCTCTAGGTACTGAGTGACCGTATCTCTCGACCAGCCCATACGAGATAGTCCTGCAGCGGCCAAGATAATCGCATCGTAATCTTCATTTTTTAATTTCTCTAGGCGTGTATCGATATTTCCTCGAATCCATTTAATTTCGATATCTGAACGCATAGATAGAAGCTGTGCCCCTCGACGCAAGCTGCTTGTCCCAATCACAGCACCGCTTGGCAGCTCCTCAAATCGCTCACCATTTTTTGAAATAAGCGCATCACGGTGATCTTCTCGTAAAGGAATACATCCAATCGTTAATCCTTCTGGCAAAACAGCCGGCATATCTTTCATACTATGAACGGCCATATCAATTTCTTTATCTAACATGGCTTGTTCAATTTCTTTTACAAAAAGACCTTTACCGCCTACTTTGGACAGCGTTACATTTAAAATTTTGTCCCCTTTTGTCACCATTTCTTTAATTTCAAACTCAAAAGGAAGACCTTGTTTTTTTAACTGTTCAATGACCCACTTGGTCTGTGTTAACGCAAGTTTGCTTCGACGAGAGCCGACAATAATTTTTCGCATGTTGTCCTCCTAATTACGAACCCCAAAAGTGAAAATTCGATAAACTGCCAAATAAAAAGAAATTAATAAGTAAGACTAAGAACAATCCAATATTCCACATCGCGATTGCCTTTCCTTGAATACCTCTACGCAGTCTAGCATACAAGTAAGCGCTGTATGCAACAAACATTAAAAATGAACCTAACACTTTTGTATCGTACCAATGAAAATCTACGTATTTAATATAAGCCCATATGATTCCTAAGATTAACGAAAGCAATAACAGCGGTACACCAATTAAAATTAATACATAGGACATGTAATCTAGCTTTGTTAAATCTTCAATTCTTAGCAAGCGCTTGCCCCATTTCTTCTTTTTCAATAAATTATACTGAACAAGATACAGTGCAGAAAAAACAAAAGAAACTGAAAAAGCGCCGTAAGATAAAATAGCCATGGTAATATGGATGATTAATAATTCTGACACAAGGCGCTCCGACTGGACAGCCGTGTATGTTTCAAGTGGAGCAAACGTATGAATAGCCATAATTAAGAAACCAATCACATTTGTAAAAAACACCATAAAATCAACGCGGAACAGGCGATTAATCACAAGTGAAAGAGTAATTAACACCCACGCGTAAAAATACAGCCCTTCAGAAACAGTAAGAATAGGAAACCTTCCCGTCTCAAACATTCGTAAAATTAAAAAGGCTGTTTGCAAAACCCATACAATAGAAAGTAACCAGAAGGCTATCGAGTTTGCCTTCCGGTTATTTTGTACAAAATCAATAAAATATAATAAAACGCTCACCGCGTATAAAATCACAATCAATTCATAGATTCTGGTTAATTCCATATCAACCATTATTCAATCCTCACTTAAGACTGATAAGCTACTGAATGAGACGTAATCGATGTATGAAGCTGCTCTTCTTTTTCTTTTTGCAAAGCAACTTCCTGTTCAATATTAAAAATCTTCATGAACAGCTCTAAAGACTCTTCAGCATGTTTCTCTCCAGCCAATTCTTTCGCGTGTAAAATTGGATCGCGAAGAAGTTGATTAATTATACTTTTTGTATGTTTATTTAACACTTTGCGCTCACGCTCAGATAAATCTGGGAGCTTACGATCAATGCTTTTCATCGTTTCAGCTTGAATGGTAAGTGCTTTTTGACGAAGTGCAGAAATAACAGGTACAACGCCTAATGTACCAAGCCAAGACTTGAAAGCAACAATTTCAGCTTCAAGCATAATTTCAATTTCATCCGCAGCTTTTTGACGCTCTTGCAAATTAGATTCTACAATCCCGTTTAAATCGTCGATATCGTATAAAAAGACCGTCTCTAGCTCATCTAGTTCTGGATCTAAGTCACGCGGAACGGCGATGTCTACCATAAACAATGGACGACCTTTACGCGTACGCTCTGCTTCACTCATCATTCGTTTCGTTACTACATAGTCATTAGCTCCTGTTGAACTAATTAAAATATCTGCTTCGCTTAAAGCATGTTGAAGATCAGCAAATGGTTTGGCTTCTCCAGAAAAACGGTTTGCTAGCTCCTGTGCCTTTTCAAATGTTCGATTCACTACCGTTACTTTTTTAGCTCCGCTGCCATATAAATTCTGCACGGCCAGCTGACCCATTTTTCCCGCACCAAGAATCAATACGTGTTTAGATGATAAGTCTCCAAAAATCTTTTTAGCAAGCTCTACGGCTGCGTAGCTGACAGAAACTGCATTCGCACCAATTTCTGTTTCATGATGAGCTTTTTTGGCTAATGTCACAGCTTGTTTAAACAGCTGATTAAAAACCGTTCCAATTGTTTCTTCTTCTTGAGCAAGCAAAAAGCTTGAACGCACTTGTCCAAGAATTTGTGTTTCACCAATCACCATTGAATCTAATCCACATGCTACTCGGTATAAGTGTTCGATGGCTCCATCATTTTCATAGATCGTTAAATAAGGCGAAAACTCTTCTTTATCTATTCCGAACCATTCAGCTAAAAATGCTTTTACATAATAACGGCCCGTGTGTAATTGATCAACAACAGCATAAATTTCCGTACGATTGCATGTTGAAACAATGATGTTCTCCAAAATGCTTTTTTGGCCGCTTAACGTTTTCATGGCAGATGCTAGTTCTTGCTCATTAAAACTAAGCTTTTCTCTTATTTCAACAGGGGCTGTTCGAAAGTTTAAGCCGACTGCTATAATATGCATTTGTACATACCCCCTATAATTGAAATGTGCTTATTTATCCGAATTTGACGGGCAGTAACCCCTAAATTTCCAAAGAGCTACAGTGAGATAACTGCCCGTAAAATCCGGCGTTCTTCATTCTACTATTCGTAAAAACCGGCGGACATTACACAGATGTAATCTTCGCCTTATCTCTAACTATTATAACATGTTCTATAAGTCATTCGAAAAAAAAATGTGAACAGTCTTTGAAAACATGTGTTAAGATATTAACTGTTATTCCGTAATAAATTGTATCAAAAAAGCAGCGTTTTATCACGTTTTCTGTTTTGAAACACCTGGAGGTTACTATGAAAAAGCAATCAATGTTTTTTGGTGTCTTACTAGTTGGATTTGGAATCTTTTTCTTACTGAATGAACTACATATGAGCATTGCAGCAAAGGTATACACGTGGCCTGTACTGTTAATTTTAATAGGAGCGGCACTGTTAACTGAGTCTGCTTTATCTCAAGATCATTCAAACTTGCTTGCAAGTTACATATTAATCACTTTAGGTATTCATTTCTATGTAAGTGAACAAATTCCCTTTTGGCCTACGAATATTAGCATGGTCGTTTTTATGGTGGCCATTAGCTTTTTACTCAGTGCTAGAAAAGCCAAATCGGGCTTTTTCCAAGGCGGCACCCTTTTAATTATTGCCATTTTAATGATGTTTTCAGACCGTCTTAAACTATTTTTGCCAAAAGTTGAAGACGGCGTAAATTATTTAACAACCTTCTGGCCTATTTTATTGTTACTAGTTGGGCTATATTTATTATTTTTCAAACGAAAGTAATCTATGTAAACAAGTTAAAAAAATGGAACGTTTGACTCACTTCCTGGTAGAGTGATGATAAACGTTCCATTTTTTTAGCTTCTATTCCTTTGTTTAGTGAGTCATGCGATACTGCAAAGATTTCCACGCTTTATCTTTTCCTTCACCTGTTTCAGATGAGAAATGAATTAATTCATCATTTGGATCTAAATCCAGCGTTTCTCTCACTACTTTTAAGTGCTTCTGCCATTTTCCTTTAGGAATTTTATCGGCTTTCGTCGCAATAACCATAACGGGAAGGTCATGGTGCTTCAAAAACTCATACATCATAACGTCATCCTTTGAAGGAGCATGGCGTAGATCAACAATCATTAACACAGCTTTAAGCTGCTCACGATTTGTTAAATACGTTTCAATCATTTTCCCCCATGCTTCACGCTCTTTTTTAGACACTTTTGCAAATCCGTAGCCAGGTACGTCTACAAAGTGAAGGATTTCATTAATTAAAAAGAAGTTAAGCGTTTGAGTTTTTCCAGGCTTAGACGACGTACGCGCTAAGCTTTTGCGATTGAGCATCTTATTAATAAAAGATGATTTTCCTACATTTGAACGGCCTGCTAACGCAAATTCTGGCAGGTTTTCTTTAGGATATTGTTCAGGGCGTACGGCACTGATAACAATATCGGCTTGAGTTACTTTCATTTTACCTCTCCTACTAGCGCATGTTCCAATACTTGGTCCACATGTGACACAAGAACGATGTCTAATTCCTCTTGTACACTGTCAGGGATATCTTCAATATCACGTTCATTATCGTGAGGGATTAATATTTTAGTTAATCCGGCACGGTGTGCACTAAGTGACTTTTCTTTTAAACCACCGATTGGTAATACGCGACCTCTTAGTGTAATTTCTCCTGTCATTCCTACTTCTCTACGCACTGGTTTACCCGTTAGTGCTGATACTAGAGCAGTGGCAATGGTAATTCCTGCAGAAGGTCCATCCTTTGGTACAGCTCCTTCTGGAACATGGATATGAATATCATGTTTTTCATAAAACTTCTCATCAATTCCTAGTTTCTCTGCATTTGAACGCACATAGCTAAATGCCGCCTGAGCTGATTCTTTCATCACGTCTCCAAGCTTTCCGGTTAGCACTAGTCTTCCTTTACCAGGGGATAAGCTTACTTCAATGGCCAGCGTGTCTCCTCCTACAGTTGTGTAAGCAAGACCTGTAGCAACGCCAACTTGATCTTCCGTCTCAGCCTGTCCGTAGCGGAACCTAGGCTTACCAAGGAATTCTTCAAGCGTTTTGGCCGTCACCACCACGCGCTTTTTCTCACCAGAGACTACGATACGAGCTGCTTTTCGACAAATGGAAGCAATTTCGCGTTCAAGGTTACGAACACCAGCTTCTCTCGTATATAAACGTATGATTGCTGTTAAGGCGTCATCGCGAATCTGCAAATTGCCCTTTTGCAATCCGTGATTTTCTAGCTGGCGCAGCAATAGGTGACGCTTCGCGATTTCAAGCTTTTCCAGCTCCGTGTAACCAGCAATTTGAATAATTTCCATTCGATCGCGCAGCGGCCCCGGAATCGTAGCTAAGTTATTAGCTGTAGCCACGAACATCACTTTTGATAAATCATACGTTTCTTCTATATAGTGATCGCTGAAATTATGATTTTGTTCAGGATCCAATACTTCTAACAAAGCAGAAGACGGGTCTCCTCGGAAATCATTTGACATTTTATCGATTTCATCAAGCAGAAATACAGGGTTAATCGTTCCTGCTTTTTTCATTCCTTGAATAATGCGTCCAGGCATAGCTCCCACGTACGTGCGACGATGACCGCGGATTTCTGACTCATCTCTCACACCGCCTAGAGATACTCGTACAAAATGACGATCTAGAGACGTAGCAATTGAGCGGGCTAGGGATGTTTTCCCTACGCCAGGAGGTCCTGCTAAACATAAAATAGGGCCTTTAAGAGATTTTGTCAACTGCTGCACGGCTAGATATTCTAATACGCGTTCCTTCACTTTTTCAAGGCCATAGTGCTCATCGTTCAGCACTTGTTCAGCATTATGAATATTGAGCGTATCTTCCGTTTCGTTTGTCCAAGGTAGCGCAATCAACCACTCGATATAATTTCGAATGACTGAGCTTTCAGCGGAGGTAGCAGGAATTTTTTCATAGCGATCCAATTCTTTAAACGCCACTTGTTTGACATGGTCCGTCATCCCACTTGCTTCAATTTTTTCGCGAAGCGTTGCTACTTCTCCTGTCTTTCCTTCTTTGTCTCCAAGCTCTTTTTGAATCGCCTTCATTTGCTCACGAAGATAATACTCTTTCTGAGTGCGTTCCATTGATTTCTTTACACGCTGTCCAATTTTTTTCTCCAGCTGCAAAACTTCTTGCTCGTCTTGAATATGAGAAATGATCGTATTTAATCTTTCTTTCACATCAGTTGTTTCTAAAATTTCTTGTTTAAGCTGAATTTTTATTGGTAAATGAGAGGCTACAATATCTGCTAATCTTCCTGGTTCTTCAATGTCACTTACGGTTGAAAGAGTTTCAACGGACACCTTTTTGGAAAGTTTTATGTATTGTTCGAAATAGTCTAAAAGCGTGCGCATCAGCGCTTTATCTTCTACATCAACCTGATGTTCTTCATTTTGCTTTTCCACGTGTACAACAAAATATTCTTCGCTGTCTTCAAATTCTGTAACGGTTACGCGATTTAGTCCTTCTACTAAGACGCGCATCGTTCCATTCGGCAGCTTTAGCATTTGTTTAATTTTTGCCAACGTACCGGTTCTATATAAATCCTCTTTTGTTGGTTCATCGATACCCATATCTTTTTGTGATACTAAACAAACTAAGTGATCATCCATCATTGCTTTTTCTAATGCTTGCACAGATTTGTCTCGCCCAACATCTAAATGAAGCACCATTGTCGGATAGACGATCAAACCTCGTAAAGGCAGTAGCGGCATTGTCAATTTTTCTTTTTCTGCCATGCAATGAACACCTCCAATGCTCGTCAATTAAAGTATGTAAAGTGTGAATTCTTTTAACAATTTTATCTCATTTGTATACACATTGTCTAACAATAGTAATTACTAATTGTATCATGAGAAAGAATTAAAAGGCAAAATATATCTTTTTAAGCTCTTTTCATAAAAAAACGCCTTTTTCGTTGGCTGTGTATAAAGGTTTTATACGCGAAAAAGGCGATGAATATTCATCTGACCATTAATTTTTAATTATCATGATAGAATTAGCTAGATTCTCTATTTGGAATAGCTGGATCTACCGACAAATGTGCAACATGCTCATGTACAGACAATAGTGCTTGTTCAAACACCTCTGTTAAATGATGGACAGGAATAATATCGATACCTTTTACCTTTTCTACCATTGCATTCATATTTTCTTTTGGCACAATCACCGTCTGAACGCCTGCTTGTTTTGCTGCCTTGATTTTTGGAATTACGCCGCCAATTGGCTTTACGTTGCCGTGCAGACCAATTTCTCCTGTCATTGCTACCGTGTGTTTGATTGGGACTTCATAAATTGCTGAGTAGATCCCTGTTGCCATAGCAATACCAGCAGAAGGTCCATCGATTGGCACACCTCCCGGAAAATTCACGTGGATATCATACTCATCGGCTGGCACATCCATTGAGCGAAGAACCGTTATGACATTTTCAATTGAGCTTTTAGCCATACTTTTACGACGAATAGACTTCCCTTGAGTCCCTATACTTTCCTCTTCAACGATACCCGTAATAATAATGTTCCCTTTCTCTTTTGCAGGAATCGCTTTGACCTCAATTTCTAAAAGTGCTCCAGAGTTGGGCCCGTACACGGCTAATCCATTAATAAGCCCCACTTTTTCCTCATCTGCAATTTTCGGATCGTGTCTTGGAGATAGTTGACTAGAATGAACAATCCATTCAATATCTTCATTTTTAATGTCCGTTCGTTCCTCTGATATCGCTAGTCCAGCCGCAATTTGCATCATATTAACCGTTTCACGTCCATTGCGTGCATATGTAGAAAACAGAGATAAACCTTCTTCTGATATATCCATTCTGACTTTATTTGCTGCTTTTTTTGCAACTGTAATAATTTCGTCGCGATCAAGCTCACGGAAAAATACCTCTACGCATCTGGAACGAATGGCAGGCGGAATTTCATTAGGCGTTCTAGTCGTCGCACCAATCAAGCGAAAGTCGGCTGGTAAACCATTTTGAAAAATATCGTGAATATGTGTTGGAATTTGTGTATTTTCTTCGCTGTAATAGGCGCTTTCCATAAACACTTTTCGATCTTCTAGAACCTTTAACAGCTTATTCATCTGAATAGGATGGAGTTCTCCAATTTCATCAATAAATAAAATTCCCCCGTGTGCATCTGTAACTGCTCCTTGTTTTGGCTGCGGAATTCCAGCTTGGCCCATAGCGCCTGCGCCTTGGTAAATGGGGTCATGCACTGATCCAATTAAAGGATCTGCAATGCCTCGCTCATCAAAACGCGCCGTAGTTGCATCTAACTCTACAAATACAGCTGCTTGTTTAAAAGGTGATTTTTTATTTTTCTTTGCTTCTTCTAACACTAAACGTGCTGCTGCTGTTTTTCCTACTCCAGGCGGCCCGTATACAATAACGTGCTGTGGATTAGGACCGCAAAGGGCAGCCTTTAGTGACCGAATTCCATCTTCTTGTCCGACAATATCGGAGAAGCTAGACGGCCTCACACGTTCGGCAAGCGGCTCAGTTAAAGAGATGGCTCTCATCTTCTGCAGTTGCTCCATTTCTTTCTTTGAATCCCGGTCAATTGAGACTTTTTGCGTACGCTGATTGCGTAATAAATTCCAAAAATATAAGCCAATGATGATACCAAAAAAGAGTTGGACCATTAAGGCAATATTCGTCCAGTTCATAGATAAACCTCCTGCGCAGTTTAGTAAGATAATTATCAGTTATTATCTCCCTGCAGCAGTAGGAATAAACAAGATTCTAGTAAAAAGTAAAATTTAGTTGTCCTTCATCAACAGAAAAAAGCCGGGTACTCAAATTGAGTACCCGGCTTTTTTTATGCTGATGTTTTGCTGCCTTCTTGAATAGTAGATCCGTCTTCTAATACGAACTTAGGAGCCGCTTGATCACGAACTGTTTCACCTGTGATAATACATTTTGTAATATCATCACGTGAAGGAAGATCAAACATTACATCTAACATAATACCTTCAATGATTGAACGTAGACCACGAGCACCTGTTTTACGCTCGATTGCTTTTTTAGAAATTTCTACTAAAGCCTCGTCTTCGAACTCAAGTTCAACGTCATCAAGTTCAAGCATTTTTTGATATTGTTTCACTAGTGCATTTTTCGGTTTTGTTAAAATCTCAACTAGCGCTTCTTCATCAAGAGGCACTAAGCTAGCAGTAACCGGTAAACGACCAATAAACTCTGGAATTAAACCAAATTTTAATAAATCTTCCGGTAATACTTTTGCTAGTAACTCTTTTTCTGTAAAGTCTTGTTGTTTTGTTTCTGAACCGAAACCAATTACTTTTTTACCTAGACGGCGCTTAATAATAGGTTCGATTCCGTCAAACGCACCACCGCAAATAAATAAGATATTTGTTGTATCAATTTGAATAAATTCTTGATGAGGGTGTTTGCGTCCACCTTGAGGAGGAACACTTGCTACAGTACCTTCTAAGATTTTAAGAAGAGCCTGCTGCACACCTTCACCTGATACATCACGTGTAATAGATGGGTTTTCAGACTTACGCGCTACTTTATCAATTTCATCGATGTAGATGATACCTTTTTCAGCTTTCTCCACATCGTAATCAGCTGATTGAATTAATTTTAATAAGATGTTTTCAACATCTTCTCCTACATAACCCGCTTCTGTTAGAGATGTTGCATCTGCAATCGCAAACGGTACGTTTAAAATACGAGCCAATGTTTGAGCTAGTAAAGTTTTACCGCTTCCTGTAGGTCCAATTAATGCAATATTACTTTTTGATAACTCAACGTCATCAATTTTACTGTTTGAATTGATTCGTTTGTAATGGTTGTATACTGCAACAGATAACGATTTTTTCGCATCCTCTTGACCAATTACATACTCATCTAAAATGTCACGAATTTCTTTTGGTTTTGGTACATCTTTAAATTCTACTTCTTCTTCTGTACCTAACTCTTCTTCTACGATTTCCGTGCAAAGTTCAATACATTCATCGCATATGTAAACACCTGGACCCGCAACTAACTTGCGTACTTGTTCTTGTGTTTTACCACAAAATGAGCATTTTAACTGCCCTTTTTCATCGTTAAATTTAAACATAATTTTCACCCCTTGTAGTATTTACTAAAGTGCTCGAAGCTGATTTCTATCCGCGCTATAGCCCAACAACATGAACAACTCATCTATTTGTAGGTAAATGCCCCTCTTTATCACATAGTAAAAGCGCTATGAAAAGATTTGTATTGCATTTTACCATACATTTTCTTGAATAGATACTAAAACGTTTTATGTATATGTTGTTGATGAGCATAACAGAATGAAGATCTGCTATTATATAGTGTCCTCTTATTGGGCCTATTTCATAACCACGGATTTCAAACAATGGGTTAAAGCTGCTTCTACGGTGTTGGTTATGATATAAAAAAACTATTGAAGTTTATAAAACAAGGCACGATCAAGTCGCGCCTTGTTTCTTACTTACTATTATGCAACAGCTTTGCTGTTTTCTACAAGAAATTCAACTGCTTTACGTACTTTCATGTCTTCTTTAATGCTATCAAGACTGCCAAGCACTTTCTTAATTTCTTCGACAGGCATGTTGTACATTCCTGCCATGTTTTCTAATTCTTTTTCTACTTCTTCTTCGCTTACTTCAAGATTTTCAGCTTTTGAAATAGCTTCTAGCGTTAAGTTGATTTTCACACGCTTTTCAGCATCCGGACGCATTTGGTCGCGAAGAGCTTTTTCATCTTGACCTGAGAATTGGAAGTAAAGTTCAAGGTTAAGACCTTGCATTTGTAAACGTTGTTCAAACTCTTGCATCATACGATCCATTTCAGTGTTGAACATTGCTTCTGGAATTTCTACTTCAGCATTTTCAGCAGCTTTTTCTACTAAAGTGTCGCGAAGAGCTGATTCTGCTTGGTTTTCTTTATCGCTTTGTAATTTTTCTTTTGTTTTTGCTTTTAACGCTTCTAAAGTTTCTACTTCTTCATCTACGTCTTTTGCAAACTCATCGTCTAAAGCTGGAAGCTCTTTAGATTTGATTTCGTGTAATTTCACTTTGAATTTAGCAGCTTTACCAGCTAGCTCTTCAGCGTGATACTCTTCAGGGAATGTTACTTCCACTTCTTTTTCAGCGCCTACTTCAAGACCAACTAGTTGCTCTTCAAAGCCAGGGATGAATGTGTTAGAACCGATTTCTAAAGAATAGTTTTCGCCTTTTCCGCCTTCAAATGCTTCGCCATCAACGAAACCTTCAAAGTCGATTACAGCTGTATCGCCTTCAGCTACTGTTCCTTCTTCTTTAACAACTAGTTCAGCGTGACGCTCTTGAAGTGTTTTTAATTCAGCTTCAACGTCTTCATCTGTTACAGTTGTATCTACTTTTTCTACTTCTAAGTTTTTGTATTCGCCTAATTTAACTTCAGGCTTAACAGTTACTTTAGCAGTGAAAACTAGAGGTTGTCCTTTTTCGATTGTTTCAACATCGATTTCTGGACGATCAACCGGCTCGATACCAGCTTCAACAATTGCATTGCTGTAAGCTTCAGGTAATAAGATGTCTAGTGCATCTTGGTATAAAGATTCTACGCCAAAACGTTTTTCGAAAAGTGGACGAGGCATTTTACCTTTACGGAACCCTGGTACGTTTACTTGTTTTACAACTTTTGTGAATGCTTTATCTAAGGCTTTATCAAACTCAGCAGCTTCAACTTCTACTGTTAAAACGCCTTGATTTCCTTCTTGTTTTTCCCATTTTGCAGACATGAATGTTTCCCTCCAAAATCATTTTAAGTAGTGATTTCTAAATTAGATAATGCAGATAGCCTATCAGTTCAAACCTCAATCATTATCTATTTAACTCCCTACTACTTTAAAGTAAGTAGGAATGTAATGTAAAGATGAAATTCTACTATACGTATTTAAGTGCATTTTACAACCATTATATTATAACATACAACAATGACGTTTCAACTAAACACCACATTTTATATAAAAGAAATTTCTTCAATTTCTTTTAGCTCTTTAATTGCCTTTCGTAATTCAGCTGCGGAGAAACTTCCGTCTTCCTCTGCTACAGCTGCATCTGACTCTTCTCCTTGCATCATCAGACTAACAGCATACACCGCTTCTGTCCAAAGTTTTACATTATCACCCGGTAAAAACGGAAATGTTATAAATAAATGACGCTGCCATATTTCAACGGCAACCTGCAGCAATGTAGGATTTTCATGCTCCAGCTTTTCCGTCAGCTGCGCTTCTACTTGCTCGGCAAACAAATACGGTGTTGTTCGTTGAAGCTGAAGCGCATTTACTTTTTTCGTCTCTCCAAACTTACTAATCATAAAATCAATGTCTACTTCTTCTTCCATGACTGTTTTTAAAGCGACTGTTTTTACGATAGGGTGAATAGCTTCAGATGAAAATAGCTGTTCCAGAAAGAAGCGCTGCTTTTCAATTCTCTTTGTTTTTAATGAATGAACCCATTCAAGCTGATCTTGAATATTGTCTAGAACTGTGAATGATTTAAACTGCTCTATCTGTTCTTCTTCTGTTTGTTCTTCTATGACTTGTTCTTGATTCATTCTATTTTTGCAGAACTCCAATAGCTGATAAAGCTGTTCAGCATGTTCAGAAGGGAGTTTGTGTTCTTGAATAACTGTTTGTAGAGTGACATATCCTTCATGATAATGACCAAGCTGAATTAACACCATGAGGTACATTTGCAAATTATGATAATAATCGCCAATATCTTCTTTCAGCATTTGCTCACATAATTCCTTAGCTATGCCTGCATCACCGAGCTCCACGTGACAAATAACAAGGCCAAGCAAAATTTCATGATGCTTATTATCAAGTTCGTAGGCCTGCTCAAATAAAGGAAGTGCTTCTTGAAATTGCTTGTGCTGCATATGTTCTGTAGCTTTTTCAACCAACCGTTCTTTTAATAGAGGAAAAGCTACAATTTTGTTTTGTTGTTCATTCGACATGTTTTCTCCCCACTTCGCGGTCCATTTGCTTTACAGTTTAGCAATTGAATTAACGGAACGCAAAAAAATCGAGCAAAATCATCATTTTGCTCGATTTTTGGTTAATATCTTACCGTTTTTGCTTCATAAGCAGAAATGTCGTCTTCAAAAGAAAGCGTATAGCCAATTTCATCATATCCGTTAACAAGCATATATTTCCAATGGCCATTGATCTCAAACGTACGTTCAAAACCTGCTTCATCGGTAATTTTTTGCTGATGAAGATCGATTGTACAGGCGTAAGAAGCACTTTGAGACTCTTTCATTAAATAGGAAACATCTTCTTTTGGTAAAACAATAGGTAAAATACCATTTTTTAGACAGTTTTGTTTAAAAATATCCGCAAATGACGGTGCGATAATGGCACGGAACCCATAGTCTAAAAGCGCCCATGGAGCGTGTTCACGTGACGAACCACACCCGAAGTTCTCGTCAGCTACAAGAATTGTTGCTCCTTGATTTTGAGGCTGATTTAGTTCAAACGTTTCATTTAACGTTTCATCTTCATTATATCGCCAATCAAAAAAGAGAAATTGGCCAAAGCCAGTACGCTCAATTCTTTTCAAAAATTGCTTTGGGATAATTTGATCAGTATCTACGTTTGCTCGGTCGAGACCTGCTACTTTTCCTGTATGGATTGTAAAAGCATTCATCTGTGTTCTCCTCCTTATCGCACCGCTTGTTCTTGTAGTTTGCGTACATCAACAAAATGTCCATATACCGCTGCCGCTGCTGCCATTACCGGGCTTACTAAATGCGTTCTGGCACCTTTTCCTTGACGTCCTTCAAAGTTTCGATTAGAAGTGGACGCACAGTGTTCGCCTTGTGGAACTAAGTCAGAGTTCATGCCTAGACACATGCTGCAGCCCGAGTCTCTCCATTCAAAGCCTGCTTCAATAAAAATAGCAGATAACCCTTCTTCTTCAGCCACTCGCTTTACTTTTTGAGAACCTGGTACAATCATCGCTCGCACATCTGGTGACACTTTCTTTCCTTTAATAAAGGCTGCCACGTCACGAAGATCAGACAAACGAGCATTTGTACATGAACCGATAAATACATGCTGAACTGGGATCTCTTCTATTGCCATGCCGGGCTGTAAGCCCATATACTCAAGTGCTCGTGACAAAGACTTTTTCTCAGCTTCTGTTGTACACTCTTCTAATGTAGGAACTTGCTTGCTAACATAAGAACTCATCGCCGGGTTTGTTCCCCATGTTACAACAGGCTCAATTGTATCTGCATCAATTTCTAGCGTTTCATCGTATGTTGCACCTTCATCTGTTGCTAAAGCTGCCCAAGCTTCCACTGCTTTTTCAAACTGTTCTCCTTTAGGAGCATACTGACGCCCTTTAATATAAGAGAAAGTAACATCATCTGGACTGATTAAACCAGCTTTTGCACCGGCTTCAATAGACATATTACAAATAGTCATGCGCTCTTCCATTGAAAGGTCGCGAATACATTCGCCCGTAAATTCTACGATTGAACCCGTTCCAAAATTCACGCCGAATTTTTGAATAATTGCTAACACAATGTCCTTAGCATAAACACCAGGCTGTTTTTTGCCATTTACTTTCACTTGTAGCGTTTTTGGTTTCGCTTGCCATAGCGTTTGCGTTGCTAAAACATGTTCTACCTCACTCGTTCCTATACCAAAAGCAAGCGCTCCAAATGCACCGTGAGTAGATGTATGGCTATCTCCGCACACAATGGTTTTTCCAGGCTGCGTCAATCCTAATTCCGGTCCAATGATATGCACAATTCCTTGCTCTTCGCTTGTTAAATCTAAAAGCTTCACACCAAACTCATGACAGTTTTCAGATAGTTTGTCTACTTGTTTCTTTGCAATCGGATCTTTAATATTAAAACGGTCAACCGTTGGAATATTGTGATCCATTGTAGCAAACGTTAAGTCCGGACGCTTCACTTGACGATTTGCCACGCGAAGACCTTCGAATGCTTGAGGAGACGTTACTTCATGAATAAGATGAAGATCGATATATAATAAGTCCGGCTTCCCCTCTTCTCGACGTACAACATGTTGTTCCCAAAGCTTATCAATAATTGTTTTTGGTTTCATACTGCTCCTCCTTTCTGATTATGAAAAACGTTTCTCACAAAACGTGAGAAACGCATGATTAACTGTAAGCTGTCATAATGCTTGAAATGGCAGAATCGTTGGCAATAACCGCAGTTATTGCATCCACCATTTTATCGGTACCTAAATAATGATTACCGTCTGCTAAGTCAGCTGTTCGATGACCTGCATGTAATACACTTTCAACCGCTTGTTCAATCACCGCTGCTTCTGTTTCTAATCCAAATGAATGTCTAAGCAACATTGCTGCAGATAAAATAGCAGCAATCGGATTAGCTTTGTTTTGTCCAGCAATGTCTGGTGCAGAACCGTGAACCGGTTCGTATAAAGATGGACCATCAACCGTTAAACTCGCAGATGGAAGCATCCCTAACGATCCTGTCAGCATAGAAGCCTCATCACTCAAAATATCACCAAACATATTTTCAGTTACCACTACATCAAAATATTTCGGATTACGAATTAACTGCATAGCAGCTGAATCTACAAGCATATGCTCAAGCTCTACATCCGGGTAGTCTTTTGCTACTTCTTCAGCTACTTCACGCCACACTCGACTAGACTCAAGCACATTCGCTTTATCAACCGACGTTACCTTTTTACGTCGATTTACAGCCGTTTCAAACGCTTGGCGAATAATCCTTTCTATTTCTGTACGCTTATAAAATAACGTGTCGACAACTGTCTCTTCATTTCCTTCTGTTCGACGCTCGCTAGGCTGACCAAAATATAAGCCCCCTGTTAGCTCACGAACGATAATGAAGTCAACACCTTCAATGTATTCTTTTTTCAAAGGAGAGGCATCTGCTAAGCTATCATAAAACGTCACTGGACGAAGGTTAGCATATAAATCCAATTCTTTTCGAATAGCTAGCAAACCTTTTTCTGGTCGCAAATGTGAAGGGTTACGATCCCATTTTGGCCCTCCAACGGATCCAAGTAAGACGGCATCCGCCTGCTTACAAATCTCAATTGTACTTTCTGGAAGAGGTGTGCCAGCCTCATCAATTGCAGCTCCGCCAATTAATCCATACGTAAACTCGAATTGATGATCAAAGCGCTCTCCAATTGCTTTTAAAACGGCAACAGCGCCTTTGGTTACTTCTGTTCCTACGCCGTCACCTGGTAATACAGCGACTTTTTTTGTCATGGTGGTCTCTCCCTTCAGTTCACATTACTTCTTGCTTTGTACGATGCTGCTGAATAGCGATTAATCGATTAATGGCATTTAAATAGGCTTTCGCTGACGATTCTAATACGTCAAATGCTACTCCGCGTCCGCTTGCTTCAGTTCCTTCGCTTTCAACCTTCACAAATACTTCAGCCAGTGCATCCGGACCGCCGTTAATAGACTGAATACGATAGTCTAATAGTTTGACATCTTGCTCAACACAGCGCTGCAGCGTATTATAGATAGCTTCCACGCTTCCAGATCCCGTAGCTGCTTCTTGAATCTCTTCGCCGTTTTCTTTGCGAAGCGTAATCGTAGCCGTAGGAATATTGTTCGTACCATACTGAACTTGCAGACTTTCAAGCTTATATTCACTGTCTTTGCTAACTTGCTTTTGAATGACTAATGCCAATAAATCATCGTCGGTAATGTCTTTTTTCTTATCTGCTAAGTCTTTAAACTTCTCAAAAAGCACGTTTGCTTCTGTATCTTCCAATGTGAACCCAAGCTCTACTAAGCGTGTACGGAACGCATGACGGCCTGAGTGTTTACCCAGCACAATCGGATTTTGTTTAACACCCACAAGTTCTGGGGAAATAATCTCATATGTTAACGGATTTTTTAAGACGCCATCTTGGTGAATACCTGATTCATGAGCAAAAGCATTTTTTCCGACAATTGCTTTATTTGGCGCAATATTCATTCCGGTAAGCTTACTGATAATGTCACTCGTACGCTTGATTTCGGGCAAGATCAAACCTGTGCTCGCTTGATAGAAGTCTTGACGGACATGAAGCGCAAGTGCTACTTCTTCAAGAGCAGCGTTACCGGCACGTTCTCCGATTCCGTTAATCGTTCCTTCAATTTGAGTAGCTCCTGCTTCAATAGCAGCCATTGAATTAGCAACAGCTAGCCCTAAGTCATCGTGGCAGTGAGCTGACAAATCGACCTTATGAATATTTGATACATGTTCTTTTAAGTAATTAAATACGGATTGATAGTCACCAGGCGTGATAAATCCTACCGTATCTGGAATATTAACGACTTTTGCACCAGCATCGATAACAGCTTCTACAATTCTAGCTAAAAACGGTAAATCTGTGCGACATGCATCTTCAGCAGACCATTGAACAACCGGGAATTTTTCACTTGCGTATTTCACCATTTCCACTGCTGTTTCAAGTACTTCATCAGGTGTTTTTTTCAATTTATGCTGCATATGAATTTCGGAAGTAGCGATAAAAACATGCAGTCTTGGTTCTGCACTTTCTTTTAACGCTTCCCATGCAATGTCAATATCTTTTGTAACAGACCTTGCAAGGCCTGTTACAGAAGAATTTTTGACAATAGACGCAATTTCTTTTACGGATTGAAAATCACCTTTTGAAGAAGCGGGAAATCCGGCTTCAATAATGTCGATACCTAATCGCTCTAACTGCTTAGCAATTTCAAGCTTTTCTTGTAGGTTCAAATTGACTCCAGGTGACTGTTCACCATCGCGTAGCGTCGTGTCAAATAGTTTAATTTTTTGCACTAGCGATCACCGCTTCTTTCTTTTGTTTTTTAACAAATGGCATCATTTCACGTAATTGAGCGCCAACTTTTTCAATTAAATGTTCGTTTTCACGGTTATTGATAGCTGTAAATTCTGGACGATTTGCTTGGTTTTCTAGGATCCAGCCTTTTGCAAATTTACCTGTTTGGATATCTTCAAGCACTTTTTTCATTTGTTCTTTTGAACGCTCATCTACAACGCGTGGTCCTGAAACGAAGTCACCCCATTGAGCTGTATCAGAGATTGAATAACGCATGCCTTCCATTCCACCTTCATACATAAGGTCAACAATTAATTTTAATTCGTGTAAACACTCAAAATATGCAACTTCCGGTTGGTAGCCAGCTTCTACAAGCGTTTCAAAACCAGCTTTAACTAATGAAGTTAAACCGCCGCAAAGTACTGCTTGCTCACCGAAAAGATCTGTTTCTGTTTCTTCTTTAAACGTTGTTTCTAATACACCCGCACGAGCTGAGCCAATTGCTTTAGCATAAGCTAATGCTACGTCTTTTGCTTCGCCAGTTACGTCTTGGAATACTGCGAATAACGCCGGTACGCCAGCTCCTTCTTCATATGTTCTTCTTACAAGGTGACCAGGACCTTTTGGAGCTACTAAGAATACGTCAACGAATTCAGGTGCTACGATTTGATTAAAGTGAATGTTAAAACCGTGAGCAAATACTAAAGATTTTCCTGGTTTTAATCCTGGAAGAATTTCTTCGTTATAAACTTTTGGCTGATGCTCATCTGGAAGTAATACCATTACTACTTCTGCTTGTTGAACTGCTTCTTTTACAGATAATACAGTGAAGCCGTCTTGTTCTGCTTGATCCCATGATTTACCTTTACGTAATCCTACTACCACGTTTACTCCGCTGTCGCGTAAGTTTTGTGCGTGAGCGTGACCTTGTGAACCATAACCTACGATTGCTACTGTTTTACCTTGTAATAATTGATCCTTTGCATCTCCGTTGTAATATACCTTTGTCATAATAAATCTCTCCTCTTAGTTTATATAGTTTTATATAGTTTACTTTTTTAGTAACTAGCTAGAATTAAATGATTGATGAAAGTTTGGCTGCTGCTTTTTGCGTACCGCGCGGAACAGCTACTGTCCCTGTGCGCGTTACTTCTTTTAATCCATAAGGCTGAAGTAAATCAATCATCGCTTCAATCTTGCTGGATTCACCTGTTACTTGAATAATTAAGCTGTCGCGGCTTACATCAATGATGGTTGCACGGAAAGGCTCAATTACTGCATAAAGTTCGTTACGGCTCGCAGGTGTAGATGCTACTTTCATTAAAGCAAGCTCTCTTGACACCACGGCTTGATCCGTAATATCTTGAACTTTCAACACGTCAATCTGCTTGTTTAACTGCTTAATCACTTGTTCAGCAGCATTGTCATGCTCTACGTTTACGACAAACGTCATGCGTGATACATCTTCAGATTCAGTGTGTCCTACCGAAATACTCTCAATATTGAAATTTCTTTTTGTAAATAACCCCGTTACGCGATTTAAAACGCCCGCACGGTTTAATACAGTTGCTGTAATGATTCGCTTCATGGTTTCACCCCTACCATTTCATGTAATCCTTTTCCAGGTGCAACCATTGGATATACGTTTTCTTTAGGTGCGACAAAGAAGTTTAGTAAAACAGGTCCATCTGTTTCCATTGCTTCTTTCAGAGCCGCATGCGCTTCTTCTTCAGTAGAAGCTTGTAAACCTTTGATATCATAGGCTTCTGCAAGCTTCATTAAATTAGGCTGATTCGGAATTAAAGAGTGCGAGTAGCGTTCTTCATAGAAGATTTCCTGCCACTGACGAACCATTCCAAGCGACTGATTGTTAAGCACAACCACTTTAACAGGTAAGTTTAATTCTCTAATAACCCCTAATTCTTGAAGCGTCATTTGAAATCCACCGTCACCAACGACTGCTACAACTGTTTTATCTTTATTTGCCAGCTGAGCGCCGATTGCAGAAGGTAATCCAAAGCCCATGGTGCCAAGGCCACCTGAAGTTACCCATCGATCTGGATTATTAAATGTGTAGTATTGAGCTACCCACATCTGATGTTGCCCAACGTCCGTTGTAACAACGGCATCTCCATTTGTATATTTGTGAAGCAACTCAACTACTTTTTGTGGTTTCAACACGTCCGCTGAGTTCTGATACCATAATGGATATTCTTGTTTCCACGCCGCTAATTTCTCATGCCATTTCGTATAATCTCCAACTTCTCCTTCTTGCAGAAGCAATTGCTTTAATACTTCTTTTGCATCTCCAACAATTGGAATCTTGGTTGGAACATTCTTTCCAATTTCCGCTGGGTCGATGTCAATGTGAGCAATTTTTGCATTTGGTGCAAAATGCTTTAAGTTACCTGTTACTCGGTCATCAAAGCGCGCCCCGATACTAATGAGAAGATCACTCTCATAAATTGCCATGTTTGCTGTGTACGTTCCGTGCATGCCAGCCATTCCTAAATGAAGCGGATGATCTGCAGGAAAACAACCTAACCCTAAAAGCGTATTAATAACCGGAATATTTTGACGCTCAGCATAATTTTTTAATTCTTCTGAACCTTTACTCAATAATACTCCCGCACCTGCTAGAATAACAGGTTTCTTTGCAGCTGCTACTGCGTCTGTTAACTTTTTAACCTGCAGCTGATTTGGAAAATAAGTTGGCTGATAGCCAGGTAAATCAATTTCTCCTTCATAATTAAATGTTCCATCACCCTGTGCCATATCTTTTGGAATGTCGATTAAGACTGGACCAGGTCTTCCTGTTGTCGCAATATGAAATGCCTCTTTGATGATTCTCGGCATGTCGCTGATATTGCGTACTTGATAGCTATGTTTTGTAATTGGCATTGTGATTCCTAATACATCTGCTTCTTGGAACGCGTCAGAACCAATTACACTTGAAGCTACTTGACCAGTAAAAACAACTAAAGGAAGTGAGTCAATCATCGCATCTGCCAAACCTGTTACGATATTTGTTGCACCAGGACCACTTGTTGCGATAACTACACCGGGTTTACCTGAAATTCTTGCGTACCCTTCTGCTGCGTGAATTCCACCTTGTTCGTGACGAGCAAGTACGTGAAACATTCCTGAACCGTATAGCTTATCGTAAATCGGTAAAACGGCTCCCCCTGGGTAACCGAAGATGACGTCAACGTTTTCTCTTCTTAGAGATTCAATCAACATGTCAGCTCCATTCATTTGTGCCCCAGCGCTTACAGGTTCTTTCGTTTGCATATTGGCTCCCACTTTTCTCATCCTTTCGTTTTCTAGATAAAAGAAAAAAGACTTCTCACCCCTAAATAGACCCTATCAAATGATATAGGTCAAGGGGCGAAAAGTCTTTTGTACTTTACGCGGTACCACCCTCGTTTGTAATCGTAATGATTACCTTATGAATGTATACTGTACATTCTTTTTGATAACGAGTGCTTTGGAAGTACACTCGGTCGCCCTTACTGAATTTCAGGGTGACACTCTGAGGTGAGTTCATTTTGACTTGGTAACGCCGGCTTCCAGCAACCCGACTCTCTGTTGATACCTAAACATCAAAACTACTTATCCTCTTCAACGTTTTAAAACGCTATATGCTTTTTGAACAATGCTTTACACATCATATTTTAAATTAATTACAATTAATTAAAATTTTTAGAAAACTTATATTTGAGGACTATCTTACGCCCATTTCTATGCATAGTCAACCACTTTTCAAGATTTTTTTAGACAATTTAGACTAAACAGAATATTTGAATGCGTTTTCATTATTGATGCAATAAGGGTTTATAGCCACTCAAAAAGTTTTTCTGAAACGTTCATTTGTACACACTGAATGAACAAACATTCACTTTTAAGATAAATAAAAAAATCCCGGCTTTTACTAAAAAGTAAAAGCCGGGATTTTTTTCTAGACGTCCCAGGAGAGATTCGAACTCCCGACCGACGGCTTAGAAGGCCGTTGCTCTATCCTGCTGAGCTACTGGGACATAATGTTAAACTGTATCAAAGACAATACTTATTATATTCAAATATAATTTAAAAGTCAACGTTTTTTTGAAATTTTATGAGAAGAGAGGTAAAAAACCTTCTCTTCTCCCTATATTTGGCTATATTATGCTGAAAGTGTACAGGTTAACTGCATGCTAGGAATATGTTTACCGCTTATATCGTAAAACTGCACGGTAGCTTCTGTACCATCCATTACTAGTATAGCATACGTACGTTCTTTTCTCATACGAGGAAGTAACATACTTCCTGGATTGATAAATAAAACTCCGTCCATGAGCTCAGCTCCCGCTATGTGAGAATGCCCAAAACAAACAACGTTTGCCCCCACTTCTCTCGCTTTGTAATGCAGATTCATCATAGACATTTTAACATTATATAAGTGACCGTGTGTAACCAGACACGTGGCTTCTCCAAGTGACTCTACTCGATCATTGACGTAAGATGCATCATAATCACAATTTCCTCGAACGCCTAAAAACGAAGACATTTCTTTGCTGTCTTGTGGCAGCTCAGAGTCACCACAATGAATCATCTTATCTACATCAGCATGTCTTTCTCTGATAGTGAGCAGTTCTTCTTGTAACCCGTGGCTATCGCTTACAATTAATAGTTTCACACGTCATCACTCCTTCTAAAATTGCGCATCAATTAGCGGTGCTAGTTTTTCTAACGCATTTGCTCGGTGACTAATTTGATTTTTTTGTTCTTTAGACAATTCTGCCATGGAGCAGTTCCATTTTTCTACAAAGAAAATAGGATCGTATCCAAAGCCGTTCTCGCCTCTTTTTTCTTCCAAGATGCGCCCTTCACACGTGCCTTCTACAAGCTCTGTTCTCTTTCCAGGCACTGCAATAGCAAGCGTACAATGAAAACGTGCCGTGCGCTTTTCAAACGGCACGTCATGTAATTTTTGAAGTACCTTCTCTATATTAGCATTATCATCTTTATTTTCACCAGCATAACGCGCGGAATAAACGCCTGGCTCTCCGTTTAAGGCATCAATAGCAAGCCCAGAATCATCGGCAATAACCGGCTTATTTAATGCTGATGAAATGGTTTCTGCCTTTAGCGTGGCGTTCTCTGCAAATGTAACGCCCGTTTCTTCCACGTCCTCAATTTCAGGAAAATCAAGAAGCGATGTTACTTTAAATCCCTTCGGTGAGAATAGTGTTTCAAAATCCTTTACTTTGCCTGCATTTTTAGTTGCAATAATGATTTCACGCACGTCAATCCCTTACCTTTCTTTAACCGGAATGTAAGCAGCCAGATGATCAAGAACTTTCTTTTGCTGTTCAATCAATTGATAAACACCCTTTTCCCCTAAATCCAGAAGATGGTTTAACTGTTCTCTCGAAAACGTCGATTCCTCTCCCGTTCCCTGTAATTCTACAAACTGTCCGCTTCCTGTCATCACAATATTCATGTCAACTTCCGCTGTCGAATCTTCTTCATAATTTAAATCTAAAATCGAATTTTCTCCATGGATACCTACTGAAGTCGCAGCTAAATAGTCACGAATAGGAATTTCTGTCAGCTTGTTCTCTTCAACCAGCTTTCCAAACGCTAAAACCATAGCCACAAATGCACCTGTAATCGATGCTGTTCTTGTTCCGCCATCTGCTTGAATAACATCACAATCAATCCAAATGGTCTTTTCTCCGACCTTTTCCAGGTCGACTACAGAACGAAGAGCTCGTCCGATCAGACGCTGAATTTCCATTGTTCGTCCTGTGACTTTACCTTTTGTTGATTCGCGTATATTTCTTTGTGCCGTAGCTCGAGGCAGCATAGAATATTCAGCTGTAATCCATCCTTTTCCTTGTCCACGCATAAAAGGAGGCACTCTGTCGTCTATGCTTGCTGTACAAATAACCTTTGTGTCTCCCACCGAGATTAATACAGATCCTTCTGGATGCTTTAAGTATGAAGTATGAAGAGATACAGGTCTCAATTCATTAAATTCCCTACCGTCCAAACGCATTAAGCATGTCCTCCTATTAATTCATTTATATGTAATAGCTTCTTCCATTTTAACTATAAAACAGCGGAAAGAGGTCGCTATTTCAGCAGACCTCTTTCTACTTAGTCCTTTACTAGTATAACAAAAATTTGTTTTTAAAAACTACCTGTGTTCACATTTTTAGGTCTTGAAACTGGCTCCGTTAGCTTTTTCCCTTTTTCATCTTTTAGCGTTTTTTTGCCATTCACCTTAATGGCAACGCTGTCTACGGCTTTTTGTTCCGTCAGCGATAACACCAAGGAGTCGAGAACATACTGAGAAATTTCCGTTCCTTTTAAATTTCCAAAGATGTTTTTATTAAAGTTCAGCGTTAACTGACCGTCCGCATACTTTGGAGCTGCTACGAGCTTTGCATCAGGATTAAAATCTGTCACTAAACCTGATGCAGGCGCAGGTCCTTCTACAAGCTCGTTCACAATTGCAGTGTACATATCTTTGTCACCAGAAGCAATTCGTTTTGTAACAGGAACATAGTAAGTTTGTTTGCCCTCTTGAGCTAAGTAATAGATCGTAACTGGCTTCGTTTGGGTTACGTCAACTACTCCAGTATTATCAAAGTTAATGCCATCTGCTCTGCTCAACCCTTTACTGATTGGTGTATGATTTACAGGCATCTCATCTTTATCATAGCCGTTAATGCGAATTTTAACTTTATTTACGCCTTCAAACTGCGTCAGCGTCCACGTTACGGCCTGCAGGATACGGAGTTCATCTTCTTTTTTATATTCAGCAAATTCAGGTGAAAAATCTGCTACCATCGTGCCGTCACTTTCCAGCTTTGTCCCTAAAACTCTTGTATCAGCAGGAAGAACCGCTCGGAAATTATTTGGCAATAAGTTTGTGACTGGTCCACCCTCTACTAAATATTCAAGAGACTGTTTAGCGACACCTTTTGATTTAGGAATTTCAAGCGTCTGGGGAACAACGTACCCGTTTTTATCAATCAAGTAAATTTCTCTTTTGGTAGGCGCAGATGTTTCTGCCGCTTTACTTTGTTTTTTATTAGCTTCCGTTACTTTTGCTTCAGTCGCTAATGATTTTTCATCTTTCACATAGGTGACATCCTTTGGCGGATCAATTTCCTTTGCTGCGTTATCCCCTCCGAAAAGTCCACAGCCGGATAACAACACAGATGTGGTCACCACGGCGGATATGAGAACAAATTTGGTCTTTTTGGACATTCCTTTCCCTCCTCAGACTGTTTGTACTACTATGTATACGAGCTTATTTGCATTTTAGACCAGCTCAAACAAGTTTTTGGCCACAAAAAAAACCGAGCTTAATATGCTCGGTTTTAAAGCTTGATATGCTCAACATTATATACAGGGTGCTCAAACCATTTAGATGCAATAGATTGAAACAGTTCTGTTGAGCCTGTTGTATAGAAGTAGTGTTCGGGCTCCATGCTTCTAGGAGCTAGTAAATTGCTATAAGAAAGAATGGCACTTACCTCTATTGCCGTTTCTTCACCAGAACTAATTAACTGAACTCGAGGCCCAATTGCTTCTTGAATAACTGGCTTTAATAACGGATAATGCGTACATCCTAAAATAAGGGTATCCATATCTGTATGATAAAAAGGTTTTAATGTTTCTTTTACAATTCGCTGCGCTTCCGGTCCTTCATAATTACCGCTCTCTACAAGAGGTACAAACAAAGGGCATGCTAAATTTTCCACTTCCACTCTCGTATGAAGAGCGCGGAGTGCATGTGTATAGGCTTGGCTTTTAACGGTTCCGTTTGTGCCGATTACGCCTATTTTATGATTTTTAGTTACTTTAAGCGCAGCTCGTGATCCTGGTTCAATGACGCCTATAACCGGAATATCGAGCTGTTCTTGAATTTCATCTAGTACAACTGCCGTAGCCGTGTTGCACGCAATAACAAGCATTTTAATATCTTTAGCTACTAAATAATTAGTCATCTCCCATGTGAAAGCTCGTACTTCTTCACTGGGACGAGGACCGTATGGGCAGCGGGCTGTATCTCCAATGTACATAATTTGTTCTTTCGGAAGCTGTCTCATAATTTCCTTTGCTACCGTTAATCCGCCCACACCTGAATCTATAACACCAATTGGTCTACTCAAAACAATCGCCTCATTTTTCTTTCATTTCATCATGTAATTTTCGTAACGTTACTCGTAAAACTTCTGTTTCACTAGGAGAGAAGTTTGCCAGTACGCCATTTAAATACGTTTGTCGCTTTTCAATTACTTCTTCGATAACACGTGCTCCTTCAGGAAGCAAATGAATACGCACTACGCGGCGGTCTTTCGGATCTTTGACCCGAACCACCAACTTATTTTTTTCCATACGATCTACTAAATCTGTCGTTGTACTACAAGCGAGAAAAATCCGATTTGATAAATCGCCAATCGTCATATCTCCACGTTCAAACAGCCACTGCAAAGCAATAAACTGAGGTGGCGTAATCGTATAGTCTTCTAAAATTTCTCTTCCTTTTTGCTTCACAATAGCTGCAATATGTCGAAGTGACTTTTCTAATTCTGCCACTGTATCCTCATTATTTTTTGCTGTCATACCGTAATCCTTTCCACCTATAAGTCTTATTTTCTATTATTTCTTTCAGTTAAACCCGTCTCTATTGTTTCTCTTTTCTATTTTATATTGTGCTCTTTTTTCGGTGATTTTTCAAGGTTAACATGAGGATTCTACAACGTTCAGCATTAAAAAACAGCTGCTCCATAAAAGGAGCAGCTGTTTCTATTAATTATTGATATACAGCTCGAAAACTGAGCTGAAATCTTTTGTTGTGTAGGCTGTTTTTTTATCTAATAACCAAGAAAACGCGGCTTCGTTAATTTCTTTAAATTCACCAGCAACACTTCCACTTGTATTTCTTGTACTGCTTAGCGTAGAAGAAGCTAGCTGAATGCTTTGTTTAGCAAAATCGAGCGCAATTTCATTTTCACGCGTTATTTCAGACATTTTAAACAGCGCTTTATATAAATCTTTTACCTCTTCTATATGCTTTTTGTGTACATCGATAGAAAAAGTTTCCGAGCCAATTTTAAATTTAATTTCCACATCTAAATCGACAGTTCCAGCCGTTTCTAGCATTACGTTTGAAATGTGATTTGTGCTGTAGTTATAGCGGCGAAGCATTCGCTTTTTACTTGTAGCACTTGTTCCATCAAGGTGAATGAGCGCTTTATTGGTAAAGCAATATTCATCTGACTTTGATTTGATTAGAAAATAAATTTTTTCTTGTTCTTCATGCATAACGTAATCGTCTGCATCTACCTTGTCATAATCAACTGGCTTAATAACAGAACCAATATCACTTAGCCCCAATACATCAGCAGCTACTTTTCCAAACATTTCTCCATCTCCCTTTTAAAAACGATTGTGTTATTTTCATGTTTTAAGTGTACTGTGCAAATGAGGGGATGTAAATAAAAAAAGGAGCTTCTTTAAAAGAAGCTCCCCATTTATTAAAAGAACAAATTTAAAATCATATAGATAAGTGCAGCTAATGAAGCTGAAATTGGCAATGTGATAACCCATGTAATCACCATGCGCTGTGCAGTTCCCCATTTTACACCTTTCACTCGGTGAGCAGAACCTACACCTAAGATAGAAGATGAAATAACATGAGTAGTACTGACAGGTAGATGAATAAACGTTGCTCCAAAGATAATGGCAGCACCCGTTAAGTCCGCAGCTACTCCATTAACAGGACGAATTTTCATAATTTTACCGCCAACGGTTTTAATGATTTTCCATCCACCAATTGACGTTCCAAGCCCCATTGCAACCGCACAAGCCAGCTGTACCCACCACTGAATCTCAGTACCGCTTTGCATATTGTTAGCAATAAGCGCTAGCGTAATGATACCCATTGCTTTTTGCGCATCATTCGTACCGTGTGTGTAAGATTGTAGAGCTGCAGTCAGGATTTGAACGCGGCGAAAACGCTTATTCGTTTTCGTCAAGTTATGGTTTTTAAACGTTAGCTTGATAATCGTATAGACAATATAACCTACTACAAAGGCTAGAACTGGTGAAATTAGAAGGGCTTCAATGATTTTGATGAAACCTTTGTAATTTAAAGCACCAAATCCAGCAGCTGCAATAGCTGCTCCTGCAATCGATCCAATAATTGCATGAGAAGAACTACTCGGGATACCGAAATACCATGTGATTAGGTTCCACGCGATAGCAGAAATTAATGCTGCTAAAATAACGACAGAACCATTTTGAAGCGTATAAGGATCAACGATATCCTTTGTAATCGTTTTGGCTACGCCCGTAAACGTCATAGCCCCGACAAAGTTCATGGTTGCGGCTAAAAGAATTGCATGTCGCGGTTTTAAAGCTTTGGTTGAAACAGAAGTCGCAATGGCATTAGCTGTATCGTGAAAGCCGTTGATAAAGTCAAAACCAAGTGCACCAACTACAATTAGAATGGTTAATATTAGCATTGAATCCATTATACTATAGCCCCGTTACGCATTCTTCATAATAACTGATTCTAAGTTGTTCGCAACCGTTTGACAATAATCCGCGATTTCTTCTAGCGTTTCATAAATTTCTTTATATTGAATAACTTTAATTGGATCTTTACATGTTGCAAATAATTGTTTTAGTGCACGACGATATAATGTATCACAATGTGACTCATACTCTTTAATTTTAATTGCATGCTCACTAATTTGAAGAAGCTTTTTCTCAGACAACAAATTAATAGTAATTAAAATTTCTTCAGCACAGCCTTGAATATTTTTAACAAATTCAGCTACATATTCATCAAATGTCGTAATTGAATGAATTTCCATTAAAGCAGCAAAGCTATCGATGCCATCAAGTACATCATCCATGCTCATCGCTAGCTGTAAAATATCTTCACGCTCAATTGGAGTAATAAATGCTTTGTTCAACTCAGTAATCACTGTATGCACGTATTTATCACCTTTTGATTCATACGCTTTTAAAACGTTGGCAAATTCCTTTAGGTCAGATACATTTTGAAGTTCAAAGCTGCCTAAAAACTCCGCTGAGTCCTTAATATTTTGGGCAATGTCCATTAACATTTCAGAAAACTTGTCTTTTTTTCTTTTGATCACGTTGCAATCCTCCATCCAATTTATCGAAACTTTACCACTCGTTTTTTCTCTCTATCTTTTTATATGTGTTCTAGTTTCTTTTTTCATTTAAAGTAATGGATAAAACCTAGCTGTTCATTACTATAACGAGAGAAACCACCTCTCTTGTGTATCAAAAAATTCTAAAAAAACAAACGTTTACCAGAGCAAAAGTCCCAAAATGTGGTTCTTTCACCTATAGGTTATGCGATTCATTTTTTTACGCCAAGTCAAAAATTACTCCTATTATTGTTAATTGTCAATAACTTTTCAAACACATTTTTTTAGGCTTCTTTACAATACATTAACAATAATACGTTGATTCCTTTTAAAATAAGGGTTTTCAGAGTTTGTATAAAATTGGGATTTACAAAAACTTAACATTACTCCCCTTGTGTAAATAATAAAAGCCAGCTCTTTTAGAACTGGCTTTTATTATTTACTTATTATATTGCTGAAATACATTTTTTACTTTCGGCACGACGTAATGACTTCCGCCTTTATCCTCTACCCCTTCAACCATCATTGAAACGAGTAAGTTTTTCTGTTTTGTGTCCACAGCTACAAACCATCCGTTTTCCTGCCCTTTTTCACCTTGAGTTTTCTTTAGCTCTGCTGTTCCCGTTTTTCCAGCCAAGGTTAACCCATCTATCTTTGCTGCATGACCCGTACCGTTTTTATCTTCAATGACATCAACTAAATCATTTTGAATTAATTGCGCCGTTTCTTTAGATATTACTTGTTTTTTCCATATTCCACTCTCATCACCGTTCATAAGAATAGGCTTTACTATATTTCCATCGTTTACAATCGATGTATACATCAATGCCAAGTGGAGAGGATTCACTTGCAGTTTCCCCTGGCCATAGCCAGAGTTTGCTAATACTCCCTCATCTTTAATATCTTGATCACCTGCAATTTTAGACGTTTCAAAAGGATAATTAACAGGCAATTTTTGATTAAACCCAAACTGTTTTAAACCACTGTTAAATTTGTCTAAACCTAGCTTCAAAGCAGTCTGCGCAAAATAAATATTATCAGATGTAACATAAGCATCACGTAAATTAACATTCGGTTTGCTGCCCACTCGTGTTACGTAGAAATTTCCCCAGCTTTTATCTTTCTGCCATTTCTTCCCGCTGATTGATATACTTTCATTTGGATTTAGCACGTCTTCATCAACCGCTAAAGCTCCGGTGACTAACTTAAATGTAGATCCCGGAGAATACGTTTTGGTAAAACGATTCATTAACGGCTTATTAGGATTCGTTGAAAGGGATTGATACGTATTAGCATCGATTCCAAAAGAAAAAGAATTCGGATCAAAAGCTGGCGTGCTTACAAGACCTAATATTTCTCCCGTTTTAGGTTGAAGAGCAGTAGCTACTCCTTTTTCATCTTTTAACTGTTCATAAAGGGATTTTTGAACATTCGTGTCTACCGTAACCTGAATGCTTTCCCCGTCTTTTGGATTCACTTTTGCAATTTCATTCTTTTTATTATCATCTTTATCTACAGTATAAATCGTGACGCCGTCTCGAGCACGAAGCTTATCTTCATACAAAGACTCTAAGCCAATCATTCCAGCTTTAGACTGAGCATTATAACCTTCATCTTTATGCTCTTTTAAATATTCCGCTGTGACAGGCGCAACGTATCCAACTAAATGAGCACACGCTTCTTCACAAGGATATACGCGCGCATTTACCTTTTTTTGTTGAATGCCTTCTACTTTTTTCAAAGAATTCTCTAAATTAGAGGCGTCTTTTTGACTAACTGTTTTAATAGGAACAAATTGATTCTCTTTCACCCAAGAAGCGCTCAGTGCTTGATTAATACTTTTTTCCGAAAGAGCAAGAGTCTTGCTTAATTGTCGTATCGCTTGCTCGCCGCCTTTAGAAAACTGCTGGGGAACAACTCCAACTTGAATCGCTTCTCCGTTTTGAGCTAAATATTTCCCTGAACGATCCATAATTTCTCCACGCACAGCTGACTGAGTAGCTACTCTTACTTGCTCTCCTTGCTCAAGTCCTTTAAAAATCATATTAGGCTTCCAATTAATATACCAATTCTCTGTATCCCCTTGTTTTTCTTGAACCACAGCAGCATTTTCTTTAAATGAGATTTCACCGGCTACAGAGTTCATGTTTACTTCAAAAGGTAAAACAGCTTTATGGTCTTTTATTTCTAAGTCTTCTATTTTACTTGCCTTCACTTTAAGCTTGTCCGCTTCAATTGCATCATAGATATTTTTATATCGATTTACAAAGTCTTTTTCTGAAATCGTCTTTTTAGCATCTTTAGACAAGTATCCATACATACCTTCAAAATCTTCTTTATTCCACATGGCTACATATTTATCAAATCGATTCTGTGCTTTCTGTTGATCATTTGAGCAACCGGCAGTTATGAGTAAGAGAATTGCCATAGTAAAAAATAGCCACCCAATTCGTCTCATGATGATTTTCCCCCTTTTTTCAATACCATTTCTATCATATAAAATTTTACATAAACTTTCCATCAGAAAGTTACACCCAGGAATTAATTGGTATTACAACCCACTTAATTTACATATCGACAAAAAAATCAATAGGTAAATAAGAAAAAAATTGAACATTTTGTGAATATTTTGTGTCTTTTTTGGAAAGTATTTGATATAATAAGTGTAAGAAGAAAAAGAATAGGAGGCGACTAAAATGAGAAGATTCTTACAGTTTTACTTTATGTTTAGTTCTCTGTTCTGTTTTGGAAGCGTTTTCGTCCTACTTATGTCTCAAGAATATTATTTTGCACCGTTATTCCTCACACTGGGCTGTTTAAATATTTTTCTCTTTAAAGTATATATTCAAGAAAGTCGAAAAGATAAACAAGCTGCACCTGAAAAACCAAAACCAACAATTTAACGGACTCGTCTCTCGGCTGAGATGAATGTAAAAGAAGAACCGGTGAAAAATTCACCGGTTCTTCTTTTACGAGGTTGAAGCTTTTGGAAACCTATCGTTTGCAATAATCTCACCGATGCTTTCACTCTTTCCTTCACCCTCATCAATATTTAAAAGCGGGAACAATAACTCTCCTACGTGATAAGCTTCTTCTAAATGCGGATAGCCTGATAAAATAAAAGATTCAATTCCTAAAGCTTCATATTCTTTTATTCGTTTCGCTATATTTTCAGCACTGCCTACCAGGGCAGTTCCTGCACCTCCCCGGACGAGCCCCACACCTGCCCATAAGTTAGGGCTAATCGTAAGTTCCTCTCGGGTTCCTCTATGAAGGCTCGCCATTCGCTGCTGCCCAACTGAGTCATACCTTGCAAAAGTACGCTGTGCAGCTTGAATTGTGTCGTCGTCCAAATGCTGAATTAATCGATCGGCTGCTTCCCAAGCTTCTTCTTCCGTTTCCCGTACAATAATATGCAAACGAATCCCAAACTTAACGGTTCTGCCTTCTGCTTCTGCTTGCTTTCTCACAGCCGTTATTTTTTCTCTTACTTGTTCAGGAGGCTCTCCCCACGTTAAATACACGTCAGAATGTTTTGCTGCAACTTTTTGTCCTGCGGGTGAAGATCCGCCAAAATAAATAGGTGGAGAAGGTTTTTGAACAGGTGGATACAACAGCTCACTGTTCTCTACATGAATATGTTTTCCTTCATAATTAACCGTATCTCCAGCCAATAACCCTTTCCACACATCTAAAAATTCATCCGCAGCTTCATAACGTTCATCATGTGATAAGAAAAGGCCGTCTCCGGCTAATTCTGCTGGATCTCCTCCTGCTACTACGTTAACTAGTAAACGACCGTTTGAAATTCGATCAAGAGTCGAAGTCATGCGCGCTGCCACGGAAGGAGCCATAATGCCCGGACGTACAGCTACTAAAAATTTCAAACGCTCTGTTTCAGGTATAAGTGAAGCAGCCAATAGCCACGGGTCTTCGCATGATTTCCCCGTTGGAATCAGAACTCCTTCAAATCCTAACCGGTCAGCTGCTTGAGCAACTTGCCGAAAATATGAATAGTCTGCTGAACGACCTCCTCGATTTGTCCCTAGATATCTTCCATCTCCATGGGAAGGAATAAACCATAACATTTTCATGATTCAACACTCCTTTTCGTTTGTTCTAGATGATATTCAAGCTCTTTTAATGAACGTTTAATTCTCGCTTCTGCTTCTTCCGCAATAAACTCAATTTCATTTTCTTTCGTATAGGCCACCTCAGAATCAACAATATAAACTCCATGAATAAGAGCAGTAGCTCCTAAAACGGATAATGTCGGCTTAAATACATAATCAAGAGCCAGTAGATGAGCAATGGTTCCCCCTGTAGCTATCGGCAGCACGGTTTTATTGTGCAAACCTTTTTCAGGTATTAAATCTAAAAATGTTTTTAAGATTCCTGTGTAGCTAGCTTTATAGATTGGGCTGACAATAATAACGGCATCAGCATCTGCCACTTTCTTTTGAGCTTCTTGAATCGCAGGGCTAGAAAAGTTAGCATATAGTAAGTCTTCAGCTGGTAGATCGCGGACATGCACGGTTTTTACTTCATGTTTTTCATTTTGCAGATATGCTGCAATATACTCACTTAAAGCAGCTGACCTTGATTGTTTTGAAGGGCTTCCCGTAATAATTGTAAACTGACTCATTATCATCTCTCCTTTTAACTTATAAAACTGATAGATTTACAAGGATTAATAAGTATATAAATCCTTCTTTTATTTTTCACCTGCGTAGCTGTCTCTCCATTTAAGAAGACGCTTTTCTAATACTCGGACAAATGAATCAGTTAATTTGCCTACAACAGCAAAAATGATAATTCCGACAAAAACTACATCTGTTTGAGAAAACTGCCTAGCATCCATAATCATATATCCTACACCTTCACTTGCTCCCATTAATTCAGCTACTACCAGTCCGAGCCATGCAATACCTAAAGACAATCGGACACCAAGTAAAATATTAGGAAGAGCGGCTGGTAAAATGAGTTTCGTGATTTGTTTCCATTTACTAAATTGCAGAACACGCGCAACATCAAATAATTTCGAATCAACGCCGCGAATGCCTAAATACGTATTAACATAGATTGGGAAAAACGCACCGTTTGCAATTAGCAATATCTTTGAAATTTCCCCAAAGCCAAACCATAAGATAAATAAAGGAGCCAAGGCAAGGTGAGGAACAGTTCTAAGCATTTGAATGGATGGATCCATATAGTGCTCCGTTTTCTTTGAGAAACCGACAATAACACCAAATAGTAAACCTAGACCAGCTCCAACGGCAAAACCTATGGCAGCACGTAAAATACTGATTTGAAGATTAGCTCCGAGTTCTCCCGATACGATGAGCTGTTTGAAAGAAAGTACAATATCAACAGGTGTAGGAAGAACGGTTTTAGATACATAGCCCGCAGAACCAATGATTTGCCACACGACGATAAGCAAAATTGGCACGACGAGAGAACGAAGGAAAATTCCCTGCTTATTTTTCGCTTCTTCCTTTCTTTTTTTCACTTGTTGCAAGTGAGCTGCTGAAGACTGGACATGTCCTGAAACCACGGATGTTTTACTCATTTTCATCACCTCATTTTTCTTTTAATGCTTTTTCAATAAATGAATTATCAACGACATCTCCTGTATCAATTTTCTTTTTAATAACGCCTAAAGATTGTTGAAAATCAGCTGTTCGCTGTTGTTCTGCAATAATTTCTTTAGAGGTTGGGCGATTATAGGCAGGATTATTTTTTAACACTTGTCTTACTACATCTTTATCTAGATTTTTTTGTTTTGCTAGAATATCCACAGATTCTTCAAAATGTTCGTTTTGCCATTCAAGTGCTTTTTGATAAACTTGTAAAAACTTAACGACTAACTCTGGATGATCTTTTGCAAAGCCTTCTCTTACAATAGTAAAGCCTGGTGAAGCAACCTTTAACGAATCGCCGTCTGCTAAAATACGAGCTTCATTTTTTAAGTTTTGCAGGGAGATAAACGGTTCCCAAATTGACCATGCATCCACTGACCCATTTTCAAATGCTGGCTGAGCTTCGTCTGGCTGAAGCTGAATAATCTTTACGTCACTTGGCTTCAACCCATTTTGATCAAGAGCTCTGTACAATAAGTTAAAACCGCTGCTGCCTTTCGCAACCGCAATCTTTTTACCTTTTAAATCTTTTACGCTTTTAATCTTGCTGTTTTTTCCTACTAAAATAGCATTTCCTTTTAATCCGTCGCTCGAATTAGCAATTTCTAAAAATGGAATATCTGCCCCTTGACCAGAAATAACCGGTGAGTTTCCAACTTGGCCGAAATCCAAGTGTCCAGATGCTAACCCTTCAAATTGCGGAGGACCGCTTTGAAACTCTGTCCATTTAACGTTTACACCTATTTTTTTAAATTCTTTTTCAAACCATTTTTGGTTTTGTGCCAGCATTAAAGGTCCTAGGCTTTGTTGAATGCCAATATTGATCGTAACGTTTTTCGAATCTTCGCCGCTCGCTTTTTCTTTCGTCCCGCACCCAGCCAATGCGAGAACAAGTACAATAGCTGCAGTTAAAAGTAGCTTTTTCATCTGTTCTGTCTCCTTCTCTGTCTGATTGAATCTTTAATGTTCTCCTGCTTCTTCAAATTCTTTCAGCACTTGCTGCCTTAGCTGCTGAAAAGGTAGTTCTGTCTTTTTTCGCGGATGACTAATTTCTACTGGAACAACCCGACTAATTTCTCCTGGTCTGGCACTCATAATCACAATTTTAGTTCCTAAGTAAATGGATTCATCTAAATCGTGGGTAACAAAAATCATGGTTGTTTTTTCTTTTTTCCATATGTCTAACAGCACATCTTGCAGATGAGTGCGAGTAAAAGCATCCAACGCACCAAACGGTTCATCTAACAATAAAACCTCGGGATTTCTTAAAAGAGCACGCGCAATCGCAACTCGTTGAGACATCCCCCCAGATAGTTCTCGAGGATAAGCTTTTTCAAATCCTTTCAGCCTGACAATATCAATTAGCTCATCTACGCGGCGCCGAACTTTCGAATCTTTCAGCGATAAGTCAGCCGCTATATTTTGCTCCACATTAAGCCACGGGAACAAGCGGTGTTCTTGAAAGATCATTCCTTGTTTAATGCTAGGTCCGGCTATGTGCTTCCCGTTGATTTCAATGCGCCCTTCATAATCTATATCAAGTCCAGCGATCATTTTAAGCAGCGTACTTTTTCCGCATCCGCTCGGACCAATAATGGTAATAAATTCACCTTTATTAATCGTAAGATTTACATTTCGCAATGCTTGAGTTACTTGTTCTCCTTTTTGAAATGAGCGGTTAACCGATTGAATCACGACACTCACAGCAATTCCTCCTCCTTGAATTTTTAAATCAAAAGCTATTTCACCTAAAAACATAAAAGCTCCTACCTAAAAAAGGTAGGAGCTTTCGGTTGACCGATCAGCCCGTTGCTATAGTTAACTGATTTGTTATTGGATTATTTTGAATTTTATCATATTAATCCGATTTGTCAACTGTGTTTTATATATTTTATCCATTAGATTCTTGAGGATTTGGTTTTTTCCATTTAAATATTGAGTTTAAAAATCCGTATATATGCTTAGACTCCTTCGTTAACAAAGGACCAATAATAGCTAAAATCAATACATAAAGCGCAGCGAATGGCTGAAGGATGGCCGATAATCCTCCTTCAATTCCGATGTTAGCCATAATGATTGAAAACTCACCTCGTGACATGATTGTTAATCCAATATTGGTAGAAGCCTTGTGTGACAGCCCGCTTTTTCTTCCTGAAATCATACCGGCTGTAAAGTTACCAATAATCGTAAGCGCAACTGCTCCAAGGGCAAGCCAGCCTGCATCCCAGAGCGTGAGAGGATCAATACTTAATCCGAAGCTGAAGAAAAAGATGGCTCCAAAGAAATCACGAAACGGTACGACAAGATGTTCAATCCGATCGCGATGTTCTGTTTCAGAAAATACAAGCCCAAGCAATAATGCTCCAATTGCTTCTGCCACGTGAATTGTTTCTGAGAAGCCTGCCACAAAAAACAATACCGCAAAAACGACGATTATAAAGATTTCATTCGATGAAATATTTAAAAGTTTATTTAGTAGAGGCGTAGCTTTTCGAGCAATGATAAAGAACAGCATCATATAGCCAAACGCAATTAAAATAGATGTTAAAGATCCAGCAAGCGATCCGTGGTCTCCAAGCACCAACCCTGAAACGACAGAAAGATAAACCGCTAAGAAAATATCTTCAAACATGATGATCCCTAATATCAATTCCGTTTCTGGATTTGCCGTTCGTTTTAAATCAACCAATACTTTTGCGACAATTGCGCTGGACGAAATCGTAATAATTCCAGCGATAATCAGCACTTCAAGAAGAGGATTTCCTGTCAGGTATCCATACAATAATCCTAAGGTAAAGTTAATTAAAATATAAATAGATCCTCCCACCGCGATGGACTTACCTGATTTAATTAACTTTCCAACTGAAAATTCTAACCCTAAATAAAAGAGTAAAAAGAGAACTCCAATTCTCCCCATAAATTCAATAATCTCTTGGCTTTCAATAAACTTTAAACTGAATGAGCCAAACTCAGGAGCATGGGGACCAACCGCCATGCCCAGCAGAATGAGGAATGGAATAATCGTAAATTTAAATTTATGTGCTAGTATAGCCGCTAAAGCGACTAGTAACAAAGCTGTCCCAACTTCAAATACTAAATGATCCAATTATGAACTACCTCCTTGTGAAAGCAATTCTTTAATGAGCGTTTTTAAATTTCCTCTTTCACCAGAGATGACAAGCGTATCTCCTTCTTCAATTAACGTATCTGGTCCTGGGGTGGATAATTTTTTTTGCGTGTTTTTAATGACAGCGATGATTGTGACATCATAGTTGCTGCGAACGTCAATTTCGCCAATTGTTTTACTGTGAGCTTTGGCCTGTTTTTCAACTTTGTACCATTCAATCACTAAGTCATTGAATGCCACTTCAATGGTTTCCATTGCTTTTGGCTTGTAAATCATGCCGCCTAAAATTGCAGCTAGCTGTCTTGATTCCGTATCTGTTAACGTAATGTCAAAAATGCTTTCTTCTAAATCTTTTTGATCGAAGTGGTAGATTTCGCGTCGTCCATCATCATGAATAATAACGACCACACGGTTTCCTCCGCTTGTCTCAATTTCAAATTTACGGCCGATTCCTGGTAATTCCGTTTCTTTAATCATCATTGAATGATCACTCCTATAAAGTTTTTAAGAAGAATATTAAATTTTCATTGCATTATTTGTATAGAAAATCCCCATGACAAATAAGCCTAAGAATAGTAGGTAATTTTAGGTTTGAAGAAAAGGCTGCTGAAATTTCAACCTTTTTTATTTAATTGAGGTAACTTGATTGAAAGATTTTTGGATAAAAAAGTGTTTTCTTGAGGAAAAAATACGCAATTTGATGCGTCGGAATGATGAGCTTGGTACTCACCCATACTAAAGCAAAAGTTACTATCACACTTTGTATTAGAGATCCTATTTGTTTGACGCTGTGCTTAGCTCCTGGAGACATGTGCACGATATCCGTGTAATGCTGTACCGAACTTTTTGTGACCTTTACTTTTTCAAAGTCATTATCAATAAATTTATCTGGCAAACTCGCAAAAGGCAAGCAGAATATCATGCATAATAATACCCCTAACCATACATTTTTCATCATCTCACCTCTCTTTCTTTTGAAGTAGTATCTCCTTACTTAAAAGTATACGTACTCTGAAATTCAATTTCAAGCAATAAGTTTCTTTTATAAAGATTTACCTTTTTTATAATATTTTCTTAATGATATTCTTTTTAGATACATATGCGATACTTAAAAAAATATACAAAAAGCTGGCTTTCTAAAAAGAAAGCCAGCTCATGTTATAGTTCAAGTTCTCCCATTCGAAGGAGTTCTACGACTGCTTGAGAACGCCCCTTGACTCCAAGCTTTTGCATCGCATTAGAAATATGATTTCGAACTGTTTTTTCGCTAATGAATAGTTCACTCGCGATTTCTTTTGTTGTTTTGTCCTGTACTAAAAGCTCGAATACTTCTCGTTCACGCTTTGTAAGTAGCGGTTTAGGTTGAAACTCTTTTTCTTTCAATGTAACCCTCCTTGCCTGATCCTGAGTTGAACTATCGGATGGGTGTAAATTTAGTCAACATATCTTATGTGCGGTATGCCTACGCGGTTACTAGTTTTAGAAAAAATATGCAAAAAACTCTTTTTTACCTTTGAAAAAGAAAAAAAGCCTGAAGAAAGAGCCTTCAAGCCATTTTTATATAGTCGATAAACACCTTTTCATCTCTTCATTCCAAGGCACGCTTTTTCCTGTTTCTTTAGAAATTTGCACCATTGTTCCTCTCCCCGTGAGTACAACCTCTCCTTGCTCATTTTGAATCATATAGTGTAAATCAACCGAAGAACGTCCGATTTTATGGGCCTTTACAAAAACAGCTAGCACGTTGCCAAAATACACTTGTTTGACATAGTCGCACTGCAAATCAGCCACCACCGGTATCGTTCCCTCATACTCACTCGTCCACTTTTGCATAAAGCCAATATGGTGAAAGAATTCCGTACGTATTTGTTCAAAATAAACAAAAGGAACCGTATTATTTAAGTGCCCAAACATATCTGTTTCCGAAAATCTTACCTTGATTTTCTGCTTAAACGAAAATGACTCTTTCCAGTGATCCATGTCTTCAATATACGAAATATTATTCATCTGTATTTCCTCCGTTCGTCATAGACAAAATAAAACCTCTCCACGTGGAGAGGTTTTGAGTGGTTATACTTGATCGCTACCAAAGAAACTTCTGAATGCTTGAATTGTTGTGTCGCGGTTCAAAGCTGCGATTGAAGTAGTCAATGGAATTCCTTTTGGACATGATTGAACGCAGTTTTGAGAGTTCCCGCAGTTCGCTAGCCCTCCATCACCCATAATCGTCTCTAAACGTTCTCCTTTATTTAACGCACCGGTTGGATGGGCATTAAACAAGCGAACTTGAGAAAGCGGTGCTGGACCGATGAAGTTTGACTTGTCGTTTACGTTTGGACAAGCTTCTAAGCAAACGCCGCATGTCATACACTTGGATAACTCATACGCCCACTGACGTTTCTTTTCAGGCATACGCGGTCCTGGTCCTAAATCGTATGTGCCATCGATCGGAACCCAGGCTTTTACTTTTTTCAGTGAATCAAACATACGGCTGCGGTCTACCTGCAAGTCACGAACAACAGGGAATGTTTTCATTGGCTGCAAGCGAATCGGCTGTTCTAGTTTATCAACAAGAGCTGTACATGACTGACGAGGTTTACCGTTGATAACCATTGAACAGGCTCCACATACTTCCTCTAAACAGTTCATTTCCCAGTTTATCGGAGCAACCTCTTTACCTGAAGCATCAACAGGGTTACGTCTGATTTCCATCAGTGCTGAAATAACGTTCATATTCGGACGATACGGAATTTCAAACTCCTGATTGTAAGGAGCAGATTCAGCTGAATCTTGACGTGTAATAATGAAGCGCACTGTCTTTTGGACTGTTTGTTGTTCACTCATTGATTAACGAACCCCCTCTTGTTGTTTTTTTGGTTTTTCATCTTTTTTCTTTGTGTAGTCGCGCTTACGCGGTTTGATTAACGATACGTCTACCTCTTCATAATGGAAAGAAGGAGCCGTTTTCTTATCAACGAAAGATGCCATTGTTGTTTTTAAGAATTCTTCATCGTTACGATCTGGGAAATCCGGCTTATAATGAGCACCGCGACTTTCGTTACGGTTGTAAGCTCCAAGCGTTACAACACGTGAAAGCTGGAGCATGTTTTGAAGCTGACGAGTAAATGTTGCCGCTTGATTACTCCATTTAGCCGTGTCATTAATGTTAATACGATCATAGCGTTCAATTAATTCTTGAATCTTTTCATCTGTTTTTAACAGTTTGTCATTGTATCGTACGACTGTCACGTTGTCAGTCATCCATTCCCCTAGCTCTTTATGAAGAACGTATGCATTTTCTGTACCTTGAAGATTCATGATATTGTTCCATTTCTCTTCTTCTTCTTTCACATGACGATCATATACGCTTGAAGAAATAGCATCTGCGCTCTTTTCTAAACCATTGATGTATTCAACGGCTTTAGGACCAGCAACCATACCGCCATAAATAGCTGACAATAATGAGTTTGCTCCTAAACGGTTCGCTCCGTGCTGCGAATAATCACACTCACCAGCTGCGAACAAGCCAGGGATATTTGTCATTTGATCGTAATCCACCCATAAACCGCCCATTGAATAGTGTACGGCTGGGAAAATCTTCATTGGTACTTTGCGCGGATCATCGCCCATGAATTTTTCATAGATTTCGATGATACCTCCAAGTTTAATGTCTAGCTCTTTTGGATCTTTATGTGAAAGGTCCAGATAAACCATGTTCTCTCCGTTAATTCCTAACTTCTGCGCTACGCAGACGTCAAAAATTTCACGAGTTGCAATATCACGAGGTACTAAGTTACCGTATGCCGGATATTTTTCTTCTAAGAAATACCAAGGTTTACCGTCTTTATATGTCCAAACGCGTCCGCCTTCTCCACGAGCAGATTCACTCATAAGACGAAGCTTATCATCTCCCGGGATAGCAGTTGGATGAATTTGAATAAACTCTCCGTTTGAATAGTATGCACCTTGCTGATACACGATAGATGCCGCTGAACCTGTATTAATAACTGAGTTCGTCGATTTTCCAAAGACAATACCAGGTCCACCTGTAGCCATAATAACCGCATCAGCTGGGAACGTTTTAATTTCCATTGATTTTAAATTCTGTGCAGAAATTCCGCGACAGCTGCGCTCATCATCAAGAACAGCACCTAAGAATTCCCATCCTTCGTACTTTGTCACAAGTCCGGCAACTTCATAGCGACGAACCTGCTCATCTAATGCGTACAATAACTGTTGACCCGTTGTTGCTCCAGCAAAAGCCGTACGGTGATGCTGCGTTCCGCCAAATCGTCTGAAGTCTAACAAACCCTCAGGAGTACGGTTAAACATAACACCCATACGGTCAAGTAAGTGAATAATACCAGGAGCTGCTTCACACATTGCTTTTACAGGTGGCTGGTTGGCTAAAAAGTCTCCGCCATACACTGTGTCATCAAAGTGTTCCCATGGTGAATCTCCTTCACCTTTCGTATTTACGGCTCCGTTGATTCCACCTTGCGCGCAAACTGAGTGAGATCTTTTTACCGGAACTAGTGAAAATAAATCTACTTGCTTGCCAGACTCAGCAATTTTTATTGTTGCCATCAAGCCAGCTAAACCGCCACCGACTACGATGATTTTTCCGTTACTCATCGGAACCCCACTCCTTCAAAACCTTAATTTTATGCAAATGCGAATAATGTACGAACACCTACGAATGTAAGTGCTAAGAAGATTGCTAATGTCACATAAGTTGAAATTCTTTGAGAACGTGGTGTTACAGTTAACCCCCAGCTAACTCCAAATGACCATAGACCGTTTGCAAAGTGGAAGATCGTAGATACAACACCAACTATGTAGAATGCAAACATTGCTGGGTTGCTTAAAATTCGTTCCATCATTTGAAAATCTACTTCTTTTCCAAGCGCAGCTTGTATTCTGGTTTCCCATACGTGCCATGTGATGAAGATAAGTGTGATTACACCTGAAACACGCTGAAGGATAAACATCCAGTTACGGAAAAATCCATAGTTGTTAACGTTTGTTTTAGCAGTGAATGCGATGTAAAGACCGTATATTGCGTGAAAAACGATTGGTAAGAAAATAATGAAAATTTCTAGAGCATAGCGGAAAGGTAAGCTCTCCATGAAGTGAGCTGCTTGATTAAATGATTCTTCTCCCTTTGTCGCGAAATGATTCACAACTAAATGCTGTGTTAAGAAAATCCCGATTGGTATTACTCCAAGTAGTGAATGGATTCTCCGATATTGAAACTCTCTGTTTGCCGCCATCTGCGTAGACCCCCCTTAGTTAAATGAACATAGTTTGTGAAGAACTTTCTTACTCCCACTAGACAAATAGATTAATCGTGAATACAGGAAATGAAAACCTTTGCATTTCCTAATAAAGTATGTGACAGGTTAATTTTACTCCCATCGATTAAGAGCGTCAAGGCAAGATGTTTAAATCTTCTATAAAATATAAATTTATAAAATTTTATATTTGTTAACGCTTACTACATTGATGTTAAAGATTTTTTCTTTCTATTATAATATCGCTTGCCACAGTTAAGTAAGCGTTTACTTTATACTTTTATTGTAAACAAGTTCACAAAACATTTACACAGGTAAAAGTACCCTTTTAAAAGTAATTTTATGGATTTTTTATCTTTACATCTAACTCTTTTTACCATAATAAAGATCCTCTTACATTTTATTAAAAAAATGCGTGAGAGGTTTTTTAGATTTGTATATAATAGTAGTAAAGAAAGAGGGGAAAGCATGAGCAATTTACAAACAGAATCACAGCAAGAACTTGAAGAGACGATGGAAACATTAGAACCTAATGCCGCAGCTGAAACAGAGAGAGCTCTTGATCACGTTCCATATTTTGGATACAGTCTTTTGCGTGACGTGTTGATTCCAGAGCTTCTTGGAGACGAAACGAATACCATCTCATACTGGGCAGGAAAACACCTTGCGCGTAAATATCCATTAAATACAATGGATGAAATCGTCGCTTTTTTTAAAGCAGCTTCCTGGGGAACACTGACGCTTGCCAAAAAAGATAAATATTCACTAGAGCTTGAGTTATCAGGTGATGTGGTCAGCAAAAGATTTCAGCAGGAAACTTGTTCATTTCATCTTGAGTCAGGATTTGTGGCTGAACAGATTCAGCGTCAAAACAACTGCCTAACAGAAGCCTACTTAACACCTAAAGAAAAGAACGGAAAAGTGCTGATTTCCGTGCAGTGGGACCGAAAAGATATCTTACCTACCGAAACCCGTGCGGAGCGTTATAAAAAGTAAGAAATACGTATATATAAAAGACGTGGAGATACCACGTCTTTTTTCTCTTCTTTATACTTGCACTGCCTGCTGCTCTTCTAATTCAAATGCTACGTGAAGCGTCTCAACAGCTTTTACCATATCAGCATGCGGTACAACTGTAGATACTTTAATTTCAGACGTGCTGACCATCTTCACTTCAATTTTCTCTCCTGCCAGCACTTCAAACATTTCGGCTGCAACACCTGGATTAGAAATCATGCCAGATCCCACAATCGATACTTTAGCCAGACCGCTTTCATGTTCAATACGCGTATACCCCAAAGTAGATTTATACTCTTTTAAGACGGCAAGAGCAGCTTCTACGTCTACAGTTTTAATAGAAAATGAGATAGAGAGGCGATTATTAGCCGTTACGTTTTGAATAATAATATCCACGTTTAACTGTTCTTTTGCTAATGCTGTAAAAATAGTAGAAAGAGTTTGTAACTCGTTGTTTAACCCTTCAATTGTCACCCGTGAAATATTATCTTCAAACGCAATTCCTCTTACGACTAAGTTTTGTTCCATTGAAACTTCCTCCTCAACAATCGTTCCATTCTCGTTTTCTAAGCTTGAACGCACTTCTAGCGGTACCTGATAATTTTTTGCAAACTCAACAGCGCGCGGATGCAGCACCCCTGCTCCTAAATTGGCTAATTCTAACATTTCGTCATATGAAATAGAATGAAGTTTACGAGCATCTTCTACGTAGCGCGGATCCGTCGTAAACACTCCTGTTACGTCTGTATAAATATCACATTTTGCAGCTTTTAGTGCCGCGGCAAGAGCTACTGCCGTCGTGTCAGAGCCGCCTCGACCTAATGTTGTAATGCTTCCATCTTCTGAACAGCCTTGGAATCCAGCTACTACTACGATTCGACCTCTATCTAATTGGCTTTGAATACGAGTCGTGTCAATGTGCTGGATTCGTGCATTGCTGTGAACTGCTTCTGTCTGGATACCAGCTTGCCAACCTGTTAGCGAAGTGGCTTCATGACCTTTGAATTGAAGAGCCATTGTTAACAGGGAAATCGTTACTTGTTCTCCAGTTGTAAGAAGCATATCCATTTCGCGTTTACTTGGACTGTCCGTAATATCACTTGCTAATTTCACCAGTGCATCTGTGGTTTTGCCCATTGCCGATACAACAACTACTACTTGGTTACCGCGCTCTGCTTCTTGAATAACACGGTTTGCTACATGTTGAATACGTTCAACAGAACCAACAGATGTTCCACCAAATTTTTGAACGATTAATGCCATAATTTTGTTCATTCCTTTTCAATAAATTTGCATATGCAGGATGATGAGAAGCTAAATTTTTTTACTCAGACAATAAAAAAAGCAATGAGATGAGCTCTCATTGCTTAACGAACGAAAATTATAAAACATAACCGTCCACTGCCGTGAGATAGCTCTCCAAGAATCTACATCTTGACAATCCTACGTTTATTCAACGCAGAACCAGCAATCATTACTATGAGGTAATGTTCACTTCGGCAAATTTCCCTTTCCGCATCGTTCATAAGGGCTCATACCCTTCCTGATGCGTACTGATTAAATTTGCACCTCTATCTTCACTTCATTTGATGAAGTGTCGTATGAAATTAGTTAATAGCTTATCAAATATTTTCTATTATTTCAAGACTATTTTTGCAATGTTTCATAAATTTTTTCAGCAATGTTCTGAGGAACACCTGAATTTCGAATATCTTCAATCGTTGCTTCTTTCAATTTTTTCACCGAACCAAAATGCTTTAACAAAGCTTTTTTACGCTTTTCTCCCACTCCCGGAATGTCGTCCAGAACTGACTGAAAAGCGGACTTAGAGCGCACTTGACGGTGGAAGGTAATCGCAAAGCGGTGAACTTCATCCTGAATTCGCTGAAGCAAATAAAATTCTTGACTATTGCGTTCAAGCGGTATGATTTGAGGAGGCTCACCAATCATCAGATTGGAGGTTCTGTGCTTATCATCTTTGACAAGACCTGCTGTAGGCACTAAAAGTCCCAATTCATTTTCGAGAACGTCCTGTACTGCAGCTAAATGCCCTTTGCCTCCATCTACAACAATTAAATCCGGAAGCGGAAGACCTTCTTTTAATGCTCTGGAATACCGTCTGCGAACGACTTCCCTCATGGAACTGTAATCATCTGGTCCCTTTACCGTCTTAATTTTATATTTGCGATATTCTTTCTTTTCCGGTTTCCCATCAACAAAAACAATCATCGCAGAAACTGGGTCTGTTCCTTGAATATTTGAGTTATCAAATGCTTCAATCCGATAAGGAGCGGCAATTCCAAGCTCTTCTCCTAACCGTTCAACTGCGCCAACTGTACGCTCTTCATCTCGTTCAATTAAATAGAATTTTTCACCGAGCGCAATTTTTGCATTTTTACACGCAAGTTCTACTAATTCTTTCTTTTTGCCTCGCTTTGGATGCTGAACCTCTACTTCTACTAACTTCTCAGCTAACTCTGCATCAATCGTTGCTGGAACCATCACTTCTTTTGGCTTAATATTTTTGGCATAAAACTGACCGATAAAAGTTAAGAAATCTTCTTCTGGCTCTTTATAAAAAGGAAACATAGAAACTTCTCGCTCAATTAATTTCCCTTGGCGAATAAAGAAAACTTGAACACACATCCAGCCTTTATCGTAAGAATAGCCAAACACATCTCGATTAACAAAATCATTAAACGTTACTTTTTGCTTTTCCATTGTCGCTTCGATATGAGCAATTTGATCTCGGTATTCTTTAGCCCGTTCAAAGTCAAGTTCTTCTGAAGCTTTTAACATTTTTTCAGTTAACTCTGTTTTGACATGCTCATATCCACCATTTAAAAACCGCGTGATATTTTCAATAATTTGTTTGTTTTGCTCTTCTTTTACCTCTTTTACGCAAGGAGCTAGACATTGCCCGATATGGTAATACAAACAAGGCCTATCTGGCATAGTGGAGCACTTTCTTAACGGATAAATGCGATCAAGAAGCCGCTTTGTTTCATTTGCTGCTTGAACATTAGGATAAGGACCGAAGTATTTCCCTTTATCTTTTTTTATTTTTCTTGTAATAACAAGTCGGGGCTGTTTTTCAGCTGTAATCTTAATAAACGGATAGCCCTTATCATCTTTAAGCATAATATTGTATTTTGGGTCATGCTTTTTAATTAAATTCATTTCTAAAATAAGCGCTTCTAAATTAGAAGATGTGACGATATATTCAAAGTCGACAATGTCGTTTACAAGTCGAAGCGTCTTTCCGTCATGAGATCCGGTAAAGTAGGAACGTACTCGATTTTTTAATACTTTTGCTTTTCCTACGTAAATGACCGTTCCATATTTATCTTTCATCAAGTAACAGCCGGGCTGATCCGGTAAAATAGCCAGCTTTTCTTTTAAATAATCGTTCATACTTTTCTCCTTCCTCTTCTCTTACTCTGTCCATCTATACAATCGCTTATGAAGCGTAACCTACATTCTTTCCTGTCTTAATACATGTACATAAGCTGGATTTATGGCGGTGTTCCTTACATCTAGTATAAAACAAACGAACGCATATTCGCTAAATAAAAGTATTCCCAAAAGAGAAAAAGTGGAGAAAAAGAAAAAAACCTAGCCTGAGCTAGGTTTTGACTTACGCGTGTTTATTAATTAATTCTGTTAATGCTTCTTTTGGTTGGAAACCAACTACTTGATCAACTTTCTCTCCATCTTTGAATAATACTAAAGTTGGGATACTCATAACACCAAATTTTCCAGCTGTTTCTTGATTTTCATCAACGTCTACTTTTACGATTTTAACTTTATCGTTAAGTTCGCCATCAATTTCTTCAAGAACTGGAGCAATCATTTTACAAGGGCCACACCATGGTGCCCAAAAGTCAACAAGCACTAGGCCTGATTTAATTTCATCTGTAAAGTTTTTATCTGTAGCATGTGCAATAGCCATTTTAATTCCTCCTAAATATATGCAATATCCAAATTCTACTCACAGTATATCACCTTCAAATAAGGTTTGCTAACTTTTTGCTTACATTTATACTGTTTATTCTCCGCTCTAGTTTGTACAATTTGCCTAAAAATATGCGTAGAAAATTTCGTTTCCCATGAGGCTGAGACCTGACTAAATGAATCCAAAGACGAACAAATAGTATACATGGGTTGAACCGCTTGCGACACCGCAGTTGATTTCCATGCAAGACTTCGCTTTTCTAGCAGGAGTCTTCGCCTTGCCCTCCAATCACCTGCTAGAAAGACCTACCCTGCGTTTACCCTAACAAAAAAACGAACCACTAATCAAAAATCTTGATCAACGGTTCGTTCTTCACTTCGTCTCAAATACTTTTGTCCGAGAATCTTACGCAGACTGTACTTTCAGCTTTTTAAATTCTTCCGTTAGCAGAGGCACTACTTCAAATAAATCTCCAACGATTCCGTAGTCAGCTACTTTAAAAATATTCGCTTCAGGATCTTTATTGATTGCAACAATAATTTTTGAATTTGACATACCTGCCAAATGCTGAATAGCACCTGAAATTCCGCAGGCAATGTATAAATCTGGTGTGACTACTTTGCCCGTCTGACCGATTTGAAGAGAATAGTCGCAGTAATCTGCATCGCACGCTCCGCGAGACGCTCCAACAGCTCCATTTAACACGTCCGCTAGTTCTTGGAGAGGTCCAAAACCTTCCGTGCTTTTTACACCTCGACCACCTGCAATCACGACTTTTGCTTCGGACAAATCAACCCCTTGCGTTGCTTTGCGTACGACTTCTTTTACAACAGTACGCAGGTTTTTGATTTCAACATTTAAATCCTCTACATCACCTGTACGCCCCTCATCTTTTGCAAGCGGTGAAATATTATTTGGACGAATCGTGACAAACGTAAAAGCATCGGTCATGATTTTCTTCTCAAATGCTTTACCAGAATAAATTGGGCGAGTGAAGACTACTTGATCCCCTCCCACTTCTACATCCGTCACATCCGAGATAAGTCCTTTGTCTAAGCGAGCTGCCAGTTTTGGCGCTAGATCTTTGCCAAGAGCCGTATGCCCAAATACGATAGCTTCAGGCTGTTCACTTTCAATGATGGCTAATAATGCCTGAGCGTAACCATCCGATGTGTAAGCAGCTAAATCTTCGTGCTCCGTCACAACAACTTTATCTGCTCCGTATGCAATAAGTTCTTCACTTAAAGATTTTACGTCCTTTCCTACTAACGCTGCAATAATTTCTCCCCCGTCAGCTACAGTAGACGCTGCGGAAATCGCTTCAAACGATACGTTTCGTAATCCCCCATCACGTGCTTCTCCAAGAACTAACACTTTGCGTCCCATTACAATACCCCCATTGTTTTGACTTTTGACTTATTAAATGACTTTTGCTTCCTTATGCAGTAAATTGACCAGCTCTGTTACTTGATCTTTTATATCTCCTTGTAATACGCGCCCCGCGTCTTTTTTCGGAGGTAAATAAATTTCAATTGTCTTTGTTTTTGCTTCTACATCATCTTCATCTAAATCTAAATCGTCTAATTCCACTTCAACCAACGGTTTCTTCTTCGCTTTCATAATCCCTGGAAGAGATGGATAGCGAGGCTCATTAAGTCCCTGCTGAGCTGTTACTAAAAGAGGAAGCGACGTTTCAATAACTTCCGAATCTCCTTCCACATCGCGTACAACCGTCACTTTTTCACCTTCAATATCCAGCTTTGTAATCGTTGTAATATAAGGGATTTCTAACTGTTCTGCTACGCGCGGTCCCACCTGGCCTGAACCTCCGTCAATCGCTACGTTTCCTGCTAAGATTAAATCAGGAGATTGCTCTTTTAAGTACTGTGCCAGCAGCCTAGAAGTCGTGTACTGATCGCCATCTTCTATGTCATCTTCCGTATTGATTAAAACCGCTTTATCTGCTCCCATAGCCAAAGCTGTTCGGAGTTCTTTTTCTGATTCTTCCCCTCCTACACTCACGACCGTAATCTCTCCGCCATGCTTTTCCTTTAGCTGAATAGCCTCTTCAACTGCATACTCATCGTAAGGATTAATAATAAATTCAGCTCCATCTTCAACAATTTGACCATTTTTTAGTGAAAGTTTCTCCTCTGTATCGAACGTTCTTTTTACTAACACATAAATATTCATTCAATTCCCCTCCTAAGCTTATTTTCCTAAAAATTTGGGCTGGCGCTTTTCAATAAAAGCGGCTACGCCTTCTTGAGCATCACGGCTTTTGAATACGCTTCCAAAAAATTGTGCTTCTTTTTTGATGCCGCTGTAATAAGCATCTGTTTTTACATGTTGAAGCAGCTGCAAAGTAGCTTTAACAGAGATTGGGCTTTTTTTGGCAATTTTTCTAGCAAGTAAAAATGTTTCATTGATAAGCTGACTTTCTTCAAAAGCTGCGTTTGCCAATCCTAACTCCACTGCCTCGCTGCCCGATATTGGATCACTTGTCAGCATCATCTCACAAGCCTTATGAACCCCTACATAACGAGGCAATCGCTGAGTTCCTCCAAACCCTGGTATAATTCCTAACTGAAGTTCAGGCAAGCCCAGCTTAGCATTTTCTGTTACCAAACGGATATGGCAGCTCATAGCAAGCTCTAATCCTCCGCCTAAAGCAGCTCCATGAATAGCTGCAATAACTGGTTTTGGGTAATTTTCAATATACTCAAAGAGCTCTTGGCCGTTAACAGCAAGTTTCTCGTAATCTTTTTCCTGCTGCAGTGATGTAAACTCTTTTATATCAGCTCCAGCACAAAAGAATTTCCCTTCGCCTTTAATGACGATAACCCTTGTCTCTTTGCTATCTTCTAAATGTTTTAAAACACTTGAAAGATCTTTTAATAAATCTTGAGACAAAGCGTTAGCAGGTTGTCTATTCAACGTAATGAAGCTTATTGCATCAACAGTTTCAACCTGGATAATCTCCATTTGTTTCCCCCACCCTTTCTTTCTATTTTCATTACCTTGCGCTTCTCCCCTCGCAAGGGAGCAGCAGGCTCACTTACGATTATGAGCCGCTGCAGCCGTTTAACAGCAGGGAATGGACTTTATCTACCGATTCTATTAGACCATATCGATGATCGTTCATTACCCATGTTGTGACAGTTTCATCAATCGTTCCAAAAATCATCTGTCGCGCAAGACGAATATCTATATTTTCAGAAAACTCACCCGTTTCGATTCCTGTCTGTAAAATAGAATCAATGAGAGTCAGATAATCTTTTAATACATCGTTAATTTTCAATCTTAAATCTTTGTTCGATTGACGCAGTTCAAGCTGTGTCACTGTAGCTAAATGATGATCCTCCGCTAGAAACGAAAAATGCTTGTCAATTAATACGTGAAGTTTTTCTGCCGCAGTTTCAATTCCCGCCAGTTCTTCATAAATTTTTTCTACAAACTGTCCCATCTTCTCTTGAAATAAGGAAATCAAGACATCTTCTTTGTTTTTAAAATATAAATATATCGTACCGTCTGCAACTCCAGCCTGCTTAGCAATTTTAGAAACCTGAGCATTGTGGTATCCGTTTTCTGCTATTACTACTACAGCTGCATCGATAATCTGCTTATACTTTGGCTTATTTCTTCTCAATCTTATACGCTCCTTTAAAATATGAATGATTATTCATTCATATCTTTATAATAAAGAAACCGCAAGTATCTGTCAATTATGTTTCAGCAAAAAAATCAAAGGCGACGATCGATTACGTCGCCTTTTTATGCTTTTCATTTTCTTCTTCAATCAGCGCTCGTCGCAGAATCTTCCCGACCGCTGTTTTTGGAAGCTCATTTCGAAATTCATAAAGGCGCGGAACTTTATAAGCAGCTAAATACTTTCTAGAAAACTCATTTAACTCTTCTTCAGTACATCTTACACCATTTTTTAATACAATGTAAGCCTTCACTGTTTCTCCTCTATATGGGTCAGGAACACCTACCACTACAGCTTCTTGAATTTTTTCATGCTCATATAATACTTCTTCAACTTCTCGAGGATAGATATTATATCCCCCGGCAATAATAATATCTTTCTTTCGATCTACTACATAAAAATAACCTTTATCATCCATATAGCCAACATCACCTGTTAGCAACCACCCGTCTCGCATAACAGCCTCCGTTTCTTCAGGCTGCTTCCAATATCCTTTCATGACCTGAGGACCTTTAACCGCAATTTCTCCTACTTCGCTTACAGCAGCTTCTTTACCTGTTTCAAACGAGAGAATTTTGGCATCTGTGTCTGGCCAAGGCACTCCAATGCTTCCTGGTATTCTCTCTTTCCAAAGAAAATTAGCATGAGTAACAGGAGAGGTTTCCGTCAATCCATATCCTTCCACTAGTTTACCTCCAGTGAGCTTTTCAAACTGCTCCTGCACTTCCACAGGAAGAGGAGCCGAACCGCTCATACATGAATCAATAGAAGATAGGTTGTATTTTGCTAAATCAGGATGGTTTAATAATGCGATGTAAATTGTCGGAGCACCTGGAAATAAAGTAGGCTGCTGCTTATGAATGGTTTTGAGCGTCGTTTTTGCATCAAATTTAGGCAGAAGCACCATCTCGTAGTTTTGCAAAACCGATAGAACCAGAACCGTTGTTAAACCATACACATGAAAAAACGGGATAATTCCAAGCACTTTTTCTTCTCCATGCTTGCAGCGGTATAACCAATGTGAACACATCGTTGCATTGGCTACCAAGTTTTTATGAGTAAGCATGACTCCTTTTGGAAAACCTGTTGTTCCCCCGGTGTATTGCAAAATCGCGATATCTTCGTCTGAAATTCCCTCAGCATTACATACTGCTGGAGAGGATTCACTTATAATGCGTTTAAATAAATGAGTAGTCTCCGTATGACTCACATCCACGCTTATCTTCTGCTGTTTGCGCTGAATAAATGGATAAATTATGTTTTTGGGAAATGGGAGATAGTCTTGAATAGAGGTGATGACTACGTGTTTTACACTTGTTAACGCTTTCATTTTTACTACACGCGGATATAGCAAATCGAGTGCAATAATCATGGTCGCTTCTGAATCATTCAGCTGATACTCTAACTCCCTTTCCGTATACAAAGGGTTTGTTTGAACGACTACTCCTCCGGCAAGAAGAACTGCATAAAAGGAAATGACAGCTTGAGGGCAATTTGGAAGCATAATGGCTACTCTATCCCCTTTTTTTAATCCCAGTTCAATAAGGTAAGATGACAGTTTCAAAGAATCTTGATGCAGTTGGGAAAACGTCATTTTTTTCCCTAGAAAATAGATTGCGTTTTTTTTAGGGGCTTTTTGAACTGCTTCTTCAAAAAGCTGTGCTAAATTTTTTTGCTCATAATGAAGCGTAGCAGATATTTCCTCTGGGTATTGAGAAAGCCATATCTTTTCGGTGGATTCCACACGTATCCTCTCCCTCAAAAAAATAAAAAATTAGAATTTTCTAATTAAAATTATAGTTCATTCTTTTTTTAGATGCAATCGTTATTGAATGTTCTCTTTCCTGTCTAATCACTCTTTCATCCTGCAGCGTAATAAATAAAAATTGGATTTATCCCTGTACATTATCCGAATTTTTTGTATATAATAAAAATTAGATTTTTTTTAAGGAGCTGTATGAATTGATAACAACATTGACTAAAGGACCGTTCAAAGCAGATCACGTTGGAAGCTTTTTGCGTCCTGAGCGTATCAAGCAAGCACGATTACAGGTAGAAAACGGGGAAATGACAAAGAAACAGCTTCGAGCAATTGAAGATGAAGAAATTAGTAAGCTCGTAGAAAAGCAAAAACAAATTGGATTAAAAGCCATAACAGACGGTGAGTTTCGCCGTGCGTGGTGGCACTTTGATTTTCTATCAGAACTTGTGGGCGTAGAACTTTACGAAGCAGAGTCGGGAATTCAGTTTCACGGGGTCCAAACAAAAGCTCACGGTATAAAAGTTACTGGAAAACTAGATTTTAATCACCACCCTATGATTGAAGATTATAAATTTCTTCATCAAGCGGCCGGAAAAGAACACGTGGCTAAGTTCACCATTCCAAGTCCCAATATGCTGTTTTTCAGAGGTCATATTGAAGAGTCTGCTTACTCGGATACGGATGTATTTTTTGCTGATTTAGTTAAAACATATCAAAAAGCCATTCAAGCATTTTATGATGCTGGATGCCGCTATTTACAGTTAGATGATACTGCGTGGGCGGTCTTTTTCTCAGAAAAAGGACAAGAACAAATCGCGTCAAAAGGATTTACGCCCCAAGAATTACTGAAACGTTTTACGGATGCGATCAATGAATCCATTGCGCATAAGCCAGATGATATGGTTATTACAATGCATATTTGCAGAGGGAATTTCCAGTCTACTTATACAGCAAGCGGCGGATATGAAAATGCGTCAAAAGCTATTTTCAGTCAGTTAAACGTAGATGGACTATTTTTAGAATTTGATGATGAACGCTCAGGAGGATTCCAACCTCTTCGACATGTAAAGCGAAATGACCTTCAGATTGTCCTTGGTCTTATCACATCAAAATTTGGAGATTTAGAAGATCCTGAAGCAGTGAAAAAACGAATTGCTGAAGCGGCAGAATTTGTTTCTCTTGATCAAATTTGTTTGAGTCCCCAGTGCGGATTTGCTTCTACAGAAGAAGGAAATTTACTAACTGAAGAACAGCAATGGGATAAAGTAAAGCACGTGATTTCAATTGCTGAAGATGTATGGAAGTAATCATTAAAAAAGCTGACCTGCTTTAAGGCCAGCTTTTTTGCTGTCATCACAATGTTAGGAAAAGCTATATAGATAAATAGATAAGACCAATAAGCATAAACACTCCGCATAAAATGAGTAAAATTTTCGCTAACTTCTCCATGACTCTCTCCTATCCTATCCCTGCTCCTATTACATAGGACATACCGATTGAAATAACAAGTGAAATAAACCCAACGGCTCTGTTATCTTGTTCAATTTCATCATCGATTCGAAATTTCGGCGTCAAAAATTCGAAAATAAAATAGCTGACTAGTAAAAGAACAAACCCATATATTCCCCATCCAAGCATTCTTAACAAATTGTCGTTGTGCTCAATCGAATAGCGAAAAATATTAGCTAATCCAAATATTTTCCCACCTGTTGCCATCGCAACAGCCATATTTCCTTTTTGAATCTCTTCCCAATTCTTATATTTAGTAACGAGCTCAAACACAACAAGAAAGACGACAATGCTCAAGACAACCACGCTGTAATAAGCGGCGGATTCAATATACGGGTCTTTCCAAAAATCCCTCATTTTTGCATCACTCCTAATTTATATTACACTCCACGTAATGAACTGACAGGTCTCTTTCCTTTACTTGCATCGTTCTTAAAAGAGATAGAAAACCCAACATAGTTCATGAGCCATGTCGGATTTTCCATCTTCATATATGCTTGTTCAGCGCATCCACTGACACCTTTATCTCAGCATTCTTTTACTTAAATTCCACAACCGTAACGCCAGAACCTCCTTCAGAAGCTTCTCCGAAACGAATATTTTTAACAGAACGATGATTTTTCAAATATTCCTGTACACCTTTACGAAGAGCTCCGGTTCCTTTACCGTGGATAATCGAAACGCGCGGATAGTTGGCTAACAAAGCATCATCAATATATTTTTCAACTCGAATCAGCGCATTTTCATAGCGCTCTCCTCTTAAATCCAGTTCTAGATTTACATGATAATCTTTTCCTTTTACCGTAGCAAGCGGCTTTGTTTCTACAGGTTTTGGGGAACTAATATATTCGAGATCTTTTTCTTTCACCTTCATTTTCATGATTCCCATTTGCACTTGCCATTCATTATTACTTACTCGTTCCACAAGCGTTCCTTTTTGTCCCCAGCTTAAGACTTTCACTTCATCTCCAGCTTGAAGAGTGCGCTCTTGTTTTTTCGGCACAGCCGGTTTCTTTTTACTTTTTTCAAGAGTTGGAACTGCATCTTCTAGACGCTTACGTGCTTCAATCAATTCATGCTCTTTTACAAGCGCATGATTTTTTTGACTCATTTTACGCAAATCGCTAATGATTTTCTCTGCTTCTTCAGATGCTGCTTGAACTGTGGCTTGAGCTTTTTCTTCAGCTTTTTCGTACAGCTTATCTCGTTTTTCATTAAACTCAATAATCTGACTCTGTAATTCTTTATGAAGCTTCTGAGCCTCTTTTCTTAGCTGTTCAGCTTCTTCTAGCTCATGTTCAGATTGACGGCGGCTATCTTCAAGAGAAGCGATCATATTTTCTACTTTATTTGTTTCTGAGCCAATATAGCCTTTGGCACGTTCAATTACTTCTGCACTTAAACCTAAACGTTTTGAAATTTCAAAAGCATTGCTTCGACCCGGTACACCAATCAGCAGCTTGTAAGTAGGGCTCAATGTTTCAATATCGAACTCTACGCTAGCATTGACCACTCCTTCACGGTTATAGCCGTACGCTTTTAATTCAGGATAGTGAGTAGTCGCAACTACGCGAGCGCCTCTTTCATATACTTGATCTAAAATCGAAATCGCAAGCGCTGCACCTTCTTGGGGATCTGTTCCGGCTCCCAATTCATCGAACAAGACCAGACTTTCATGATCTACTTTTTGTAAAATATCTACAATGTTGACCATATGAGATGAAAAGGTACTCAGACTTTGTTCAATGGACTGCTCATCTCCAATATCAGCAAATACGTGTTTAAACACAGCCATTTCCGATCCATCCAGCGCAGGAATCTGCAAACCTGCTTGAGCCATTAATGTGAATAACCCAAGTGTTTTTAACGTTACGGTTTTACCGCCGGTATTTGGTCCTGTAATAACGATAGACGTATATTGATCACCTAGCTCAATATCATTTGCAACGACATCTTCCTGTGCAATAAGAGGATGTTTTGCCTTCACTAACTTAATATAGCCTCGATCGTTCATTTTAGGTTTTGAAGCTTTTAGCTCATGGCTATAGCGCCCTTTAGCAAACATGAAGTCCAGCTCACCTAACAAATAAACGTTTTGACGGAGTTCATTTGCCACTTCCGCTACCTGAACGGTTAGAGCAATAAGAATACGCTCAATTTCTTGTTTTTCTTTTACTTTTACTTCTTGAAGCTCATTATTTAACGTCACAATCGCCTGTGGCTCAATAAATAACGTTGCTCCAGATGAAGACTGATCGTGCACAATGCCTCCATACGCACTGCGATATTCTTGCTTAACAGGAATAACGAAACGTTCGTTTCGAATGGTAACAATCGCATCTGACAACATTTTCTGAGCAGACGAGGAGCGAATAAGACTTTCTAGCTTTTCGCGAATACGAGACTCCGTCGAGCGAAGTTTTTGACGAATGCCTCTTAGCTGGTCGCTTGCACCGTCTAGTACTGTGCCATTCTCATCAATGCTCATTTTAATTGTTTGTTCTACCTCAGGAAGAGGCATTAGTTTTTCGATATGTTCAGTTATAATTGGAAGCTGTAAATCTTCGTCTTCTACTACTTGCTCGATAAATTGCTTGACTTGTCTTGCAGCATAAATAGTACTTGCTACATCAAGAAGTTCATTAGAGCTTAGCGTTCCTCCAATTTCAGCGCGCTTTACGCTAGGTCGAACGTCAAAGATGCCTCCTAGCGGTACGTTGCCACGCAATCGCAGCACGGTTGTAGCTTCATCTGTTGCTTCCTGCCATTTGACTACTTCTTCATACTGAGTCGAGGGAATCAAATTCGCTACTTTTTCTCGGCCTAAAGAAGAAGCTACTTTTTTCTGAAGCTGTTCCTTAACTTTATTAAACTCTAGTACATGGAAAATACGTGATTGCAAAACTGATTCCTCCTGTTGCTTATTTATGTCGATTTAAAAAGGCGGTTAATTCTTTGAGGCTATACGTATTTAATACCGTTTCTGGTTTAAGCCAGCCTTTAATTCCCGTAGATATTCCAATTTCCATATGCTCTAGCATGTCTAGATTGTGAGCATCTGTATTAATTGCAATTTTAACTCCTGCCTCTTGTGCTTTTTTTATGTGCTCAGCGGCTAAATCTAAACGGTTTGGATTCGCGTTTAGTTCAAGAGCCGTTTTTGTTTCCTTAGCTAATTCAATTAGCATATCAATATCTACATCATATCCGTTGCGGCGACCAATCAAACGACCGGTCGGATGAGCGATTAAATCTACATGAACATTATTTAACGCTTGCTTTAAACGATTCATAATTTCTTCGCGTGATTGTGAAAAACTAGAGTGAATGGACGCAATAACAAAATCTAGCTCAGCTAGCATTTCATCATCATAATCAAGTGTTGCATCGGGCAAAATATCCATTTCAATTCCTGCTAGTATTGTAAAATCATCGAACTGTGCGTTTAAACGATTAATTTCTTCACGCTGTTTGCGAATGCGTTCAGGCGTTAGACCGTTAGCTACTTTTAAATACTGAGAGTGGTCTGTAATCGCCATGTATTCATAGCCTCGCGCGCGACATGCTTCCGCCATTTCTTCAATTGAATACGCCCCGTCGCTCCACGTGGAGTGCATATGCAAATCACCTTTTACCGCACCGTAGGTCACAAGTGTTTGAGGTTTTATAAATGCATCTACTTCCGTTCCATCTTCACGAAGTTCCGGCGGAATAAAAGACAGCCCAAAATGTTCATAGAATGCTTGTTCAGACTCAAATGTCATAACTTCGCCTGTCTCCGCATTTTCAACGCCATACTCGCTAATTTTTTCACCGCGTTCTTTTGCTAATTGACGCATGCGCACATTATGATCTTTTGATCCTGTAAAATGATGAAGCGTCGTGGCAAACGCTTTATCTTCTACAAGACGAAAATCCACGGACACATCGTACTCATAGGCTAACGTTACCGATACTTTTGTATCTCCATTTGCAATGACATCCTTCACATTTGGCAGCGATACTAGCTGTTCACGGACAGCATGAGGCTCAGCTGTTGAAATAATAAAATCAAGATCTTTTACAGTTTCTCTCATGCGGCGAATGCTCCCTGCTTGAGAAAAACGCTCAATGCTATGCATATGTTTAAGGGCTTCTAAAATTTCTTCTGCTATTGGAAGCATAAAAGCAAGAGGCAAACGATCAGGACGTTTCCCAAACTCCTCAATAGCAGCGATAATTTTCTCTTCCGTCTTTTTACCAAAACCGCTTAGTCCCTGCACTCGATTTTCCATACAGGCCTGATGCAGTGATTCCATGTCTTTAATATCTAGCTCTTTATATAATTTAGCGATTTTTTTACCTCCAAGCCCCGGCAGCTTAAGCAGAGGAATAAGTCCTTCAGGAACTTCTTGCTTTAGTTCTTCTAGTACGCTTGACTCATTTGTTTCCATATACTCTGTAATAACTGCAGCCGTTCCTTTACCAATCCCTTGGAGCTTGGTAAAATCCTCAATCTCTGTCAGCGTTCTCTCGTCCATTTCTAGCGCTGCAGCTGCTTTTCGAAAAGCAGAAATTTTAAAAGGGTTATCTCCTTTTAATTCCATATATGTAGCAATTGTTTCTAACAATTTAATAATATCCTTTTTATTCATATCTTTTCACCAGCCTATTATCATAATAACGAAACTTTCAAAACATGATGAGTGACATATGTACTCTCTCAAATTTTTATCTAGACATACTTTTATCTCCGTGAAAACCGCAGAACAGACTGCGATAAAAAAAGAGGGTATCTCAAAAGTATTATGACACTTTCGACACACCCTCTCAACAAGCTATTGTAATTTCATTACATTACACCATACTGAGTCCACAAATCTTGAATGGCAGACGATAAGTATGGAGTATTTTGTACGATATTGATTGCAATTGAAGACTGTTGAATTGGCGTTTGAATTTCACTTACAGGAATCACGGCTCCAATGTATAACAAAATAAAAACGATGATATACACTTCAACGAATCCAAGTGCACCTCCGCCCCATTTATTTAACTGGCGCAGAATTGGCAGTTCGGTTAAAGCCGTTAAAACAGAGCCTGCAAGGCGAAGTACAATGTGAGTAGCAAAAAATAAAATCGCAAATGCAATCATTCGATAAAAAGCGTCTTCTATCGTTCCAGAATCAAATACAAACGATGCGACACTTTGCTGCTGAATATTGTCTGGAAACGGAATCAACAAGCGAAGTCGGCTTGCCAAATCTCCACTAAACATATAAGCGACGATAAACGAAACCGCAAAACTGACAATATGAATGAGCTGCAAAATAAATCCTCTTTTAAGACCTGTTACAAAGCCTAAAAGAAGCAATATAATTAAAATGATATTAAGCATTGACTCAGTCATTCCTCTTTTCCATAAAGTTTTTGTTCAAGTCTCTCATAGTCTTCTTTCAGTTTTATATATTCGTGTACAGCATTCACAGCTGTTAATACTGCTAATTTATTGATATCTAAAGAAGGGTTTTTAGTACTGATTTCACGCATTTTTTCATCCACTATAGAGGCGACAAGTCGAATATGGCTTGTACTTTCGCTACCGACGATGCTGTACTGCTGACCAAAGATGTCAACTGTCGCACGTGTTTTATCTTGTCTTGACACGAGAAAATCCTCCGTTCCACGAAAAATCCTAATCCCTATCATACCACGAAGAAGACTTCAATGGAAACATATCTATATTTAAGCTATCATAAGGGATAGTGCTTATAAAGTAAACTAAAATACCCCGAAAGGAGTGAAGCATTATGTCACATGCTGTTATTAAGGTATCAGCTGATCAGATAGCTAAAATGAAGCTTCATTACACATCCTATTTGCAGCCTAAATTGCCGCAGGGAAGTATTTTTTCGGCTAAAACTCCCGGCTGTTCTATCACTGCATACCGCTCTGGAAAAGTACTTTTTCAAGGAAAAGAAGCTGAAACAGAAGCAGCTAAGTGGGGAGGTCCTTTAGATGCTTCTAAAAAGGCTCCCGTCTCACATCTCCCATCAAACTTCAGTTCACTATCGGTCATTGGTTCTGATGAAGTAGGAACGGGAGATTATTTTGGTCCCATGACCGTAGTTGCTGCCTATGTTCAAAAAGAGCAGCTTCCTTTGTTAAAAGAATTAGGAGTACGAGATTCAAAAGAGTTAACGGATGCTAAAATCATTGAAATTGCCAAGCAGCTTGTTTCGTTTATTCCTTACAGTTTGCTTGTCTTACATAACGAAAAGTATAATGCATTTCAAGAAAAAGGCATGTCACAAGGTAAAATGAAAGCTCTGTTGCACAACAAAGCTTTATCCAACGTGTTAAAAAAATTGGATTCTGAAAAACCTGATGCGATTTTAATTGACCAGTTTGTTGAAAAAAACACCTATTATAAACACATCGTAAAGGAAAAAGAGATTATCAAAGAAAATGTCTTTTTCAGTACAAAAGGAGAAAGCGTTCATTTATCTGTAGCCGCTGCTTCCATTATTGCCAGATACGCATTTTTAAAACAAATGGATTTACTAACGGAAAAGACGGGGATGGTCATTCCTCGCGGAGCTGGAGCACAAGTTGATATCGCCGCTGCTAAAATTATTAAAAAACATGGCGTCAATGCGCTGAACTCTTTAGCTAAAATCCATTTTGCTAATACAGAAAAAGCTTTAAAATTAGCTAAAAAATAAGAGATGTGGAAATCCACATCTCTTTTTTTATTCTTATGAACGAAGCGTTGCACCAAATTCTTTTTCAACAGCTTCTAAAACTGCACCATGTGCTTTTGCTACTTCTTCATCTGTTAATGTACGTTCAGGATCTAAGTAACGTAAAGAGAAAGCTACAGATTTCTTGCCTTCTTCCATACGCTCGCCTTCATATAGATCAAATACTGTCACGTCTTTTAAAAGTTCTCCGCCCGTCGTATAGATGACGCGCTGAACTTCTCCTGCAAGAACGTTTTTATCTACAACAAGTGCAATATCACGTGTAATAGATGGGAATCTTGGAATAGCTGAATAACGAACTTCTTCGACATCTGCAGCTAATAGCTCTTGAAGGTGTAATTCAAACACGTATGTTTCACGAAGGCCATACTGTTTCTGAGCAACAGGATGAACTTGACCCACGTATCCAATTTCTTTTTCATCTAACCATACAGCCGCTGTACGTCCAGGGTGCATACCGTCTTTTTTAACGGGAGCATATGAGATTCGTTTCTCTAAACCAAGCTGTGCAAATAACCCTTCTAGTACACCTTTAATCACATAGAAATCAACGACTTTCTTTTCACCTTGCCAGCCGTGAGCATGCCATAGACCCGTGATTGCACCAGCTACGCGCTCCTGCTCATCCGGTAATTCCCCTTCACCTTGAGATAAGAACACTGAGCCTGTTTCGTATAGCGCAATAGAATCCGATTGACGAGCATTATTGTGCTTCACTGCTTCAAGTAAATGAGGCACTAAGCTTTGACGAAGGATACTGCGATCTTCACTCATCGGCATTGCTAAACCAATCGTACTTGTTGCATTGAGTGCAAACTGAGTAGCTTTTTCAGCGCTCGTTAACGAATAGGTTGTTGTTTGCGCTAGCCCTGCTCCCTCTAAGAAACGGCGAACTTTACGGCGTCCAAGCTGATACTCTGTTAATTTTCCTGGAGTTGCCACTGTTACAGGAAGCGTTGTAGGAAGGTTGTCATAGCCATACATGCGCGCTACTTCCTCCACGATATCTTCTTCAATTGTAATATCGCCTCGACGAGTCGGTACCGTTACAACGATGGTTTCATCTTCGACTTTGCTTTCAAATTGAAGACGGTTCATAATATCTTGTACTTCTTCCATCGATAGTTCTGTACCAAGCACATTGTTAATACGTCCAAGTGACACAGCTACAACAGCAGGTTCCACAGTTAGTGTATCTACTTCTACAGTACCGCTTACCACTTCACCTGAAGCGTATTCAGCCATTAATTCTGCTGCGCGGTCAGCAGCTACACGCGTACGGTTAGGATCAATTCCTTTTTCAAAACGAGCACTTGCCTCACTGCGAAGACCGTGGTCTTTGGAAGCTTGACGAACTGTTAAACCTTTGAAGTAAGCTGATTCAATAAGAACATTTACCGTATCGTCTTTTACTTCAGAGTTTGCTCCCCCCATTACACCTGCAAGAGCTACCGGTTCACTGCCGTTTGTAATAACAAGCTGATTGCCTTTTAATACGCGCTCTTGATCGTCAAGCGTTACAAACTTCTCGCCTTCTGACGCGTGACGTACAACAATTTCTTTTGAACCAAGACGATCATAGTCAAAAGCATGCAGCGGCTGGCCGTATTCAAGCAAAATATAGTTGGTAATATCAACAACGTTGTTATGAGGTCGAATACCAGCTGCCATTAAACGCGTTTGCATCCATAATGGTGACGGAGCAATTTTTACGTTTTTCACAACGCGCGCTACGTAAAGGGGATTGTCTTCTTTTGCCTCTACTTTAACGGAAATATAATCAGCTGCTTGCTCATCAGACGTTTGCACGTTTACTGACGGATACTTCACTTCACGACGTAAAATAGCAGCCACCTCATGTGCTACACCTAACATACTTAAGCAGTCTGAACGGTTTGGTGTTAGCCCTAGTTCTAATACTTCATCGTTTAAGTTTAATGCATCTAGCGCATCCGCTCCTACTTCAGCATCACTTGGGAAGACGAAGATGCCTTCTTGATAATCTTTTGCCACAAGCTTGCTTTCAATGCCAAGCTCTTGAAGAGAACAAATCATACCGTTCGATTCTTCACCGCGAAGCTTAGCACGCTTGATTTTAAAGTTACCTGGAAGTACAGCTCCCACTTTTGCAACCGCTACTTTTTGACCTTGTGCCACGTTAGGTGCTCCGCACACGATTTGAACGATTTCTCCTCCGCCAAGATCTACTTGACAGCGGCTTAATTTATCCGCATTTGGATGCTGTTCACGTTCTACAACGTGACCAATTACCACTCCGCTGATGCCTTTATTTAAGTTTTCTACACCTTCAACTTCAATTCCACTTTTTGTGATTTTATCAGCTAACTCTTCTGCCGTTACGCCTGATAAGTCAACATACTCTTGTAACCAACGATAAGATACAAACATCGTAGTCCCTCCTTTATACTTGTTTAAATTGATCTAAGAAACGAACATCATTTGTATAGAAATGACGAATATCATCCACGCCGTGTTTTAACATAGCAATACGCTCTACACCGATTCCAAAAGCAAAACCACGATATTTAGTTGAATCGTATCCAGCCATTTCAAGAACATTTGGATGAACCATACCGGCTCCTAAAATTTCAATCCAGCCTGTTTGTTTACATACATTACAGCCTTTACCTCCACATTTTGCACACGATACGTCTACTTCTACAGACGGCTCAGTGAATGGGAAGAAACTTGGACGAAGACGAATTTCACGGTCTGCACCGAACATCTTTTTCACAAATACTTCAAGCGTGCCTTTTAAATCGCTCATACGAATGTTTTCGTCTACTACAAGACCTTCAATTTGCATAAATTGATGTGAGTGCGTAGCATCATCGTCATCGCGGCGGTACACTTTACCTGGGCAAATAATTTTAACAGGTCCTTTGCCTTCATTCTTGTTCATAACACGAGCTTGAACAGTTGATGTATGCGTACGAAGAAGCGTTTCTTCCGTAATATAGAACGTATCTTGCATATCACGTGCTGGGTGACCTTTTGGCAAGTTCAGCGCTTCGAAATTATAGTAGTCCTGCTCTACTTCTGGTCCTTCTGCTACTTCATAGCCCATTCCTAAGAATAAATCTTCTACTTCTTCAACCACGCTTGTGAGCGGGTGATGCGTACCTGCTTTAACCGGGCGTCCCGGCAGCGTTACGTCAATTGTTTCTGAAGCAAGTTTACGCTCTACCTCGGCTGCTTCTAACGCCGTTTGTTTTTCTTCAATTTTAGATGCAATCGCTTCACGTACTTCATTTGCAAGTGCTCCCATTACAGGGCGCTCTTCAGCTGAAAGTTTTCCCATACCGCGAAGTACTTCTGTGATAGGGCCTTTCTTTCCTAAATAAGCTACGCGTACGTCGTTTAATTCTTTTAAAGCACTTGCTGCTTCGACTTTTGCAATTGCTTCTTGTTGAAGTTCTTGTAAACGTTCTTTCATCACTTATTCCTCCTTTTAACGTAAAAAATGACAAATAAAAAAACCTCCTCCCAAAAAAGGGACGAGGATTAGTCGCGTTACCACCCTTGTTAACTATATACACAGACGTATACAGTTCACTTCATTCAAGTTAACGGAATCTCCGGAACACCTTTACATCTATGTAAGATGGTCTAAGTGTCAACTCAAGAGGTGAATTCACTTATTACATTTATAAAAATGCTTTCAGTCATGGCATTTTCTCCCTGCATAAACGGACATAAGCTACTGCTCTCTTTCATCGTTTTTTACATATGTAACTATTGTATTATTATAGTGAAAACACGTTCTCGATGCAACTACATTCCGCGTAAATAATAAAGTAAGATTCCAGAAGCGATGGCAACATTTAACGACTCGCTCTTTCCATAGATGGGAATGTACAGATTTTGATCCGTTTGTTCCAACACTTTCTCGCTTACGCCGTTTCCTTCATTTCCCACAATCAGCGCAAATTCGTTTGAAGGTTTTACGTGTGTGTAGACCTTTCCATTTTGTAACGACGTGCCGTAAACTGCTATTCCTCTTTCTTTTAACAGTGAAATTGTTTCGAGCAAATCGCCTTTTACAATTGGAAGGTGAAAAATAGCTCCTTGCGTTGAACGAACGACTTTTGGGTTGTACACATCCACGCTGCCCTCTCCAATGATAATAGCCCCCACTCCCGCAGCATCAGCGGTTCGGATAATGGTGCCTAGGTTACCTGGATCTTGCACCGCATCTAAAAGCAATACTTTCTGTGCTGTATGAATAATTTCCGCATGCTTTGTTTGAAAACACACGGCAATAATTCCTTGAGGTGTTTCTGTGTCAGATAATAACTTACTAATTGCTTCGTTTACAACGATTATTTCGATACCGTCTATATCCCACTGTGCGGGCACTTCGGTCGATTCGCGTATAATTAGTTCCTTTACGCAATCCTTATTTTTGATAGCCTCTTCGACTAAATGAAAGCCTTCTACCATAAAAAGGCCCTGCTTATCACGGTCTTTTTTATTATGCAGTTTTTTCCACGCTTTTACCTGCGGATTTTTAACTGAATCAATTTGTTTCACAAACATAACTCCTTTATCTATACAAAAATAAATAGTTCGATTACATTTTGTTCAATAATCATTAGATAAGTTTCACTTTATTGTACATAGAAATCGCAAAGAAAACAAAAACTATTGGTAACTTTACGATAGCTGAGGTGAAAATGATGGATCTTAATTTACGAAATGCTGTTATTGCAAACGTTTCAGGAAACTCAAAAGAAGAGCTTGAGGCTACAATTTCTGACGCTATTCAAAGCGGTGAAGAAAAAATGCTCCCTGGACTTGGTGTTTTATTTGAAGTGCTTTGGGAAAAGTCTCCGGAATCAGAAAAAGAAGAAATTCTGACAACGCTTGAAAACGGTTTAAAATAAATAACCTTTTCCTATGTACAACAAAAAGCTCATTCTCCTAGGAGAATGAGCTTTTTTTAATTATACGTAATGGCGTTAACCGTATCTCGGTCTAAGCGCTTAATGACTTCCGCAATTAATTTAACTGCGTTTTCATAATCATCACGATGAAGCATTGCTGCATGAGAATGGATATAACGAGTTGCAATTGTAATCGAAAGTGCTGGCACCCCGTTAGCTGAAATATGGATAGAACCCGAGTCCGTACCGCCTCCAGCAATTGCATCAAATTGATACGGAATATTTAATTCATCTGCCACATCTACCACTGTATCTCGAAGTCCTTTATGAGAGACCATGGAAGCATCATATAAAATGATTTGCGGACCCTGCCCCATTTTAGAAGAGGCTTCTTTATCAGAAACACCAGGTGTATCTCCAGCGATACCGACATCAACAGCAAATGCAATATCCGGTTCAATAAAGTTAGCAGATGTTTTTGCACCTCGGAGTCCAACTTCTTCTTGCACCGTTCCTACACCATACACAACATTTTCATGTTTTTCATTTTTTAAAGCTTTTAATACATCGATAGCGATTGCACAACCAATACGGTTATCCCAGGCTTTCGCTAGCAGCATCTTTTCATTGTTCATAACCGTAAATTCGAAATAAGGTACAACCTGATCACCAGGTTTTACTCCCCACTCCGCTACTTCTTCTCTGCTAGAAGCACCAATATCGATGAACATATCTTTAATGTCAACTGGCTTTTTGCGAACTTCTGGAGGCAAGATATGAGGTGGCTTTGAGCCAATAATCCCCGTTACCTCTCCTTTAGATGTCACGATGGTTACGCGTTGAGCAAGCATAACTTGAGACCACCATCCGCCTACCGTTTGAAAACGAATAAAGCCGCGTTCATCAATTTGAGTCACCATAAAACCAACTTCATCCAAGTGACCGGCTACCATAATTTTAGGCCCTTGTTCGTTGCCTACTTTTTTTGCAATCAAACTGCCTAGCCCATCCGTCGTTACTTCATCTGCATAAGGTGCAATATATTTCTTCATAACCTCACGCGGTTCACGCTCATTTCCAGGAATTCCTTTTGCATCTGTTAGTGCTTTAAGCATCGTCAATGTTTCATCTAACTTTGTCATATGGATTACCCCTTTCATATGTATACCTCTATTATAGCTAAAAAGAGGTTGAAGTAAAATTTCCCATCCCTTTATTTCTAGTATCCTTGTTCTTGGCGTTTAAAATTCACTTCATTTTTTGACATGTACGCCTCTTCAATATGTTCAGCAGAAAAACCAAACATATCGCCAAGCTTCATGTAAGATGCAAACATGTTCACATAGTTTTCTTTTGACAGGTCCTGCTCGAAAGCAGAAACTTGTGCAAATAACTGTAAAAATTGTGTTGTTTTTGAATCAGCTGCTTTTACTTTTGGCAGCTCAGTTAAATCATCGTATCCTTTTTCAATACCTAAAGAAAGAATGAAATGTACGCCGTCCACAAATTCTTCTAAAATAACAGCATCTTCAGCCGGAGGTTTAACGCTCCAAAATTTGAAGCAGCGCGTTTCGTTTGCCAGCTCTCCCATTTCAACAAGCAGAGCTAAAAGTTTTCTTGGAACCAAGTCTTCCTTATGAAGCTGATGCTTGTCCTCTATATGCTGATCCAGCTGGCGCTGCATGGTAAATAGCTGTTGTAAATTCAATGTAATCACTCCTGTAATTATGTATATCTTCTTCTTTTTAAACCAATAAAGAAATTATATCAAAAATCGTGAAACTTTTTAGAGACTGAAACGTAAAGTAAGAAAACTGTGCCTTGTAAAGGAGGGAGCGTTATGTTTGTTATTGTTATCGTTCGCGTGTTCATTTTCGCGCTTGTTGCTTACACACTATTAAAGCTGGTTCAGCATTTTCGCAGTCCAAAGCGGAAGCTTGTAGCAGCTCAGGAACATCAGCAATTTTTTGTCGTTGACGAAAAAACGAATATCCGCAAAAATTTTCTACTAACGTATAAAGGTATTTTATTTGAAGGAGAAAAATACAGCAATCCCAATGAACCAGAGTCTTTGTCGATTACAATGGTGTTAACAGATCCATCTCGATTGCATGAACTGCAAAAACAAGATTTCAAGCTGCTGGAAAATCACGTACACAACATGTATCCAAATGCTCCTATTCGCTGGAAAAGCCCCGTTCGAGAATTTTTACACTGAGCACAAAATCATTTGTGCTCAGCTGATAACAAAAAAGAAAAGTAAATCAAGAGCGGCAAGAATAGGAAAACCTACTGTAAACGATGTGTGCTTCGTTTTATGACGATAGCAATACATACCAATCAGTCCTCCAATGGCTCCTCCGATAGCAGCTACCGTCCACAGTGTGCTTTCGGCAATTCTCCACTCATGTCTTTTCGCTTTTTGTTTATCTCTATACATCATTCCTATCCCTATTATATTAATAACAATAAAATAGGTAAGCAGCAGTTCATTCATGATATGTCCTCCGATAGCAAAAAAGCCTCATCATCTAAAGATGACGAGACTTTATATTCATTACTTATCTAAGCCTTTTTTAGCAGCAGTTGCTAATTCAGCAAATGCTTTTTCATCAGCTACAGCTAAGTCAGCAAGCATTTTGCGGTTAACTTCAATACCTGCTAATTTTAAACCGTGCATTAAACGGCTGTAAGAAAGACCGTTCATACGAGCAGCTGCATTAATACGTGTGATCCATAATTTACGGAAGTCACGTTTTTTCTGACGACGGTCACGATAAGCATACATGTGAGATTTCATAACTTGCTGATTAGCAACTTTATATAATCTATGCTTCGAACCGAAGAAACCTTTAGCTAATTTTAAAACTTTTTTACGACGTTTGCGTGTTACTGTACCGCCTTTTACGCGTGGCATAATTGTTTACCTCCTGTATTGTTTCTATCTCAACCCAAATTACTTAATGTTATCTAATAAGTGACGGATACGTTTGAAGTCACCTTTGCTTACTAAAGAACCTTTACGTAATTTACGCTTTTGTTTTGTAGATTTGTTAGCGAATAAATGGCTTGTGTAAGCACGAGCACGTTTTAATTTACCGCTTCCAGTCTTTTTGAAACGCTTTGCAGCGCCACGATGTGTTTTCATTTTTGGCATGGGGTGTTCCTCCTCGTTCTATTACTTTTCGTTTTTAGGTGCCAAGACTAAGAACATGCTGCGGCCTTCCATTTTAGGAGCCGATTCAACTGAACTTACATCTTCGCAAGCTTGTGAAAAACGTTCAAGTACTTTTTGGCCAATCCCTTTATGAGTAATGGCACGACCTTTAAAGCGAATAGACGCTTTCACTTTGTCACCTTTTTCAAGGAACTTGCGTGCGTTACGAAGTTTAGTGTTAAAATCATGTTCATCAATTGTTGGACTTAAACGAACTTCTTTTAAGTTTACAACTTTTTGGTTTTTACGAGCTTCTCTTTCTTTACGTTGTTGCTCATAGCGGAATTTACCGTAGTCCATAATACGACATACCGGCGGTTTCGCATTTGCAGCAACCATTACTAAGTCAAGATTTACTCGTGAAGCAATTTCTAATGCTTCATTTTTTGATTTAATTCCTAATTGTTCACCATTTTGATCAATTAGACGAACTTCGCGAGCTCGAATGCCCTCGTTTACCATCATGTCCTTGCTAATAAGTAGCCACCTCCAAGGTTTAATGAGCGAATACGCTTGCTTAGACCGATTATTAACTCACACAAAAAAGTGTGAGTACATACTGCACCCACACTTCTATCGTTTTAATTAAGATACGATGTACCTGCTAACTGCTTTATGCGTCACTCAGGTGAGAAGCGGGTGCTTCTTCTTCTGTATAAACAAGTATTCAATTACTTAAGCTATTATAGTATCAACAAAGACAAAAGTCAATGATTTCGTTCTTTTTTCACAACAAAAGTTATTGTATCAAAGGAAAACCATTTATGCAACAGTTTTTTATAAATGTTAGATAAAAAAGCAGAGAATTTCAATTCTCTGCTTTTTTCATTAACGAGATGCTTCTGCTTTTACATTTTGTAAAAAGGCTTGGAAATCCACTGTTTCTGAATTCTGCTCACCATATTTACGTACGTTTACTGCTTTATCTTCTACTTCTTTATCCCCTACAACAAGCATGTAAGGAATTTTTTGCATTTGAGCCTCACGGATTTTATAGCCAATTTTCTCATCGCGAGAATCAAGTTCCACACGAATACCCGCAAGCTGAAGCTGTTCTTGCACTTCTTTTGCATACTCAAGGTGAACCGTAGGTGATACCGGAATCACTTGAACTTGTACAGGTGCTAACCACGTTGGGAAAGCTCCTTTGTATTCTTCGATTAAGAAAGCTACAAAACGTTCCATTGTTGACACCACGCCGCGGTGAATAACAACAGGTCGATGCTGTTTTCCGTCTTCCCCTACATACGTTAAATCAAAGCGTTCAGGAAGTAAGAAATCCAATTGAACCGTAGATAGCGTCTCTTCTTTACCAAGAGCTGTTTTAACTTGAACATCTAGTTTTGGACCGTAGAATGCCGCTTCGCCTTCAGCTTCATAATAATCGAGGTCAAGCTCATCCATTGCATCTTTTAACATGCTTTGTGCTTTTTCCCACATTGCATCATCATCGAAGTATTTTTCTGTATCTTCAGGATCACGATAAGATAGACGGAATGAATAATTTTCAAATCCAAAATCTTTATAAACCGCTTCAACTAAGCGAACCACACGAATAAATTCTTCTTTGATTTGATCCGGACGTACAAAGATATGTGCATCATTTAACGTCATGCCTCGAACGCGCTGAAGTCCTGATAATGCTCCTGACATTTCGTAGCGGTGCATTGTTCCAAGTTCAGCAATACGGATTGGAAGCTCACGATAGCTGTGAATACCTTGTTTGTACACCATCATGTGATGAGGACAGTTCATTGGACGAAGAACCAGGTCTTCGTTATCCATTTCCATTGCAGGGAACATGTCATCTTGATAGTGCTCCCAGTGACCAGACGTTTTGTAAAGTTCTACACTTCCAAGCACCGGCGTGTAAACGTGCTGATAACCAAGGCTTACTTCTTTATCTACGATATAACGCTCGATAATACGGCGGATCGTCGCACCTTTTGGAAGCCATAAAGGAAGACCTTGTCCTACTTTTTGAGAATTTGTAAATAAGTTTAACTCTTTACCAAGTTTACGGTGGTCACGTTCTTTTGCTTCTTCAAGAAGACGAAGATGCTCGTCTAAATCTGCTTTTGTAAAGAATGCTGTACCGTAAATACGCTGCAGCATTTGATTGTCGCTGTCTCCGCGCCAATAAGCACCTGCTACGCTTAATAGTTTAAACTCTTTAATTTTGCCTGTTGACGGCACGTGCACACCTCGGCAAAGATCAAAGAATTCGCCTTGTTGGTAAATCGTCACCTTTTCACCTGCTGGAATCGCATCAATCAATTCAAGCTTTAGTTCATCGCCAACTTCTTTAAAAAGTTGAATGGCTTCTTCACGAGAAACTTCTTTTCGTTCAATTTCAATATTTGAATTAACGATTTTTTTCATTTCTTTTTCAATTCTACCTAAATCTTCAGGAGTAATTGATTCTTCCATATCGATGTCATAGTAAAACCCATTTTCGATAACCGGGCCTACACCTAGCTGTACTTTTACATCTTTGTATAAACGTTTGATTGCTTGAGCCATTAAATGCGCTGTACTATGGCGCATAATTTCAAGCGCTTCAGGAGCATCTTGCGTAATGATTTCAAGACTGCCATCTTGTTCGATTGGCGTACGTAAATCCAGCAGCTCGCCGTTTACTTTGCCTGCTAATGCTTTTTTCTTTAATCCCGGGCTAATAGAAGCCGCAATATCTTCTGTTGATGATCCTTTTGGATACTCTTTAACAGCTCCATCAGGAAATGTCATTTTGATTACTTCTGACACAACTTTCCACTCCTTTAACATAACTAATAAACTTTTTGTAAAAACAAAAAACTCGTCCCTTATAAAAAGGGACGAGTTGTGTATACACGCGGTACCACCCTTGTTTCCTCTTCGTATCTTGGATAACCCAAAGAACCCGAAGCGGCTCGAGGTTTTATAACGGAAATTCCGTCAGTAATTACTAGAGGCTCTGCTCGTTTACTACTGAAGTTTAGAGGTGGTAAGGATATATTCCGTGTTAGGAGATTTTCAGCCTGGATCTCCCTCTCTACAAACCGTAAATATACACTCATGTCCTCATCATAACTTGTAACATATAGCTGTTTTTCAATATGCATTTATTATATTCATTTTCAAAATAGAAATCAACCTTTCACGTTATATTTTGCTTTTGATCAAACGGAAATTCATTTTTTTCGTATAACATCACTTTTTCTTGAAAGATATTTTGAATGGTGTAAACAAAATCATGGTCATGCTCGTCGCTATACAGATGAATACCAGCTGGAGATAAACTTAGCAAAGGCGCGATAATAGTCGAGTCTATGTATAATGATTCTTGTTTAGATAAAAAGGCCTCTGCTAGAGCTGCACATTCACGTTCAGGAACATATCTACGGTTGTGGTCGTACAATACAAACTTGTTTTTATTCAAGTGCATCACGTACACATCACCGGTAGATGACTGTCTTTCGTTAGCCGCTTGACGCAGCTGATGAATAAGAATTTGATAGTCTTGTTCAAGCTTATATTCATCAATCGCCAGCTCAGCATAATAGCGCAGCCGATCTTGATATTCTTTTAAACGGAATTGGAGAAAAGACTCAAAGGTGAATGTTACATTATGAATGAAGAAGTCTTGAAGCGCCTGGCGGATAAGCAATTCTCTTGGAAGAGAAAATATTTTTTGCGGAATTTCGTCTCTCTCTCCTTCCATAATCCCCCCCATAATTTGAAGCAGCAAATCTTGCTCTTCCTCTTCCGAATAAAAAAATTGTTCTTTTAATATGTTTACCATCATCTTTTTTTCTTTCTTTTTTAAAATCACGTGCGTTAATACAGGTATCACCATGTCTTGTAAAATGGCCTCTCGATTGTATGTCTCATCAATAACTAAAAGCTGATTATTCACCAGCTTCAAGCACTGTGAACCATATGATAAAGCGCTTTGCTTCGCGCATAAAGACTCATATACAACGACTGCGTCTTCTACATATTTAAAGAATATTTTCATTCCTCATAGCCCCCCTTTGGACACGCTTTATTAATGTATATGGGGCAACATGCAAAAAAATGAGCAAGTCGTTACAAGAAATGTAAAACGACCTGCTCATCTATTTCGTTTATTCTCTCCATTCATTTCAACAGGAATGGCTAGAGACTTAATTCGTTCCATGACACGAGCGGCTTTGAGCTCTTCCTGCTCGCCTCTTTGGGTATAAGTCAAATGATGTTGAAGCTCTTTAAAATTTAAATTCGAGCTGAAAAATGTCGGCAAATTTTCGAGCATGCGGAATTGTAAAATGGTTCCGAGCACATCGTCTCGCATCCAGCTCGTTACGGATTCTGCTCCGAGATCATCAAGCATAAGAACCGGTACTTTTTTGACATACTCTATTTTCTCATTAAAGCTTTGATCTTGAAACGAACCTTTTAACTCACGCAAAAACTCCGGAACATACAGAATGGTAGATTTCACTTTCTTTTCGGCTAACGCATTGGCAATTGCTCCAAGAAAATACGTTTTTCCCACACCAAACGAACCGTGTAAATATAAAGCTTTCATTTTCTTGTTTGGCTCATATTCTCGCACAAAATCTCTTACTAGTTTAATCGCTTCAAATCTTCCCTGCTCAATTTCAATATCAGACATTGTTGCCTGTAAAATTTCTTTCGGCACGTACATACACTGAATAAAAGATTCTTGTTCTTTTCGCTCATCTTCTTGTACTTTTCTAGGACAGCGTTCATATTGCAAATCAATATTACGGCCTTTTACAACCAGCTGAGGGTGGTATCCTTTCACCATGTTGACACAGCTTTGCAGAGAAGGACACTTGTCACAGCATTTGCTTTGGTCGATAAATTCATGCATCTTCATCAGGCCTCGGTCGACCATTTGCTCATCTAACTCACGGCGATGCTCTTGCAAAAATGTTTTAACTTCAGGATTAGACAGGATACTGTTTCTTAATGCTTCTAAGCGTGCTTTAAAATCTTTTTTGTTCACTAACTGATTTAGTGAATCATTGATAGGCTTCATCTTTTTCACCTCATCTCTATCATACCTGCTTTTTATTCTTTATGCTTTTGTTTTAGCTCTTGATCTAACTGCTTGAGCTCTTCTTGTAGCTTTCGTTTTTCTTCTTCAAATCCGTCCACTTCTTTTGAAGGCTGCTTTTTCTCTTCTTTTTCTTCATCGCTCAGCCACTCTGGCACCATTTCTTTACGCACAATTTTTCGTCCGGTCGTTTTTTTATTTTGCTTTGCTTCGGTCCAGTTTTGATATTCTTTCTGTTCATTTTTAGCTAAATTCATGGCATCTTGAACAGTTTGTACCTTTTTGCGCGCCCAGTGTCCAGCAATTTTCTCTACATAGCTCTTAGATAATTTCATATCGGATCTTAGCATAACATAGTAAATTAGAACATTTACTACCCCTGGTGAAAGCTTTTGATTAAACATCACTTCTTCAATCATTTGCAAATCTGCTTTTGAAGGCTCTGCTCCCCCGGAAAACTCGATCAAAAGCTGTCGAGGAGAAGTCACTTCAAGCTGTTGAATGAGCTGCTCTTCTTTCGTCTGCGGCTGCTTTTCCTGCATAGTGCGAAGCATAGGCGGCTGAATTTGTTCGCTTAGATTTGGAAGTGCTTCTCCATTTTCAAATTGGTAAAAGGACTGTGCTGCTTTTCTAAGCAATTCAATATCAACTTGATCGTTCTCATTTAGCGAATCGAGCACCACATTTTTCATTTGAAGAGGATCGATACCATATAAAAAAGCTAGCTTTTCAATTGCTTGTTTTACTTTAGATGTAATGGACCTTTTCGAAATCATTGAATCTGTTAGGCCTGCTAAAAATAAATCAAAATCAAAGGAATCCGGGCTCATCTCAATAGAAGCACGGTTTGAAGAATCCATAAAGTCCGTTTGAGCATCAGGAGAAAATACATCCTTGCTTTCAGACTGAAAACTTGGAGCCAGCTCCGTTGCTTTAACTGATTTAAATACATCGTTAAATGAATGCGTCACATCTTTGAACGATTGGTCATCCACGAGTGAATCCGAAAAATAATTTTTTACTTTTTGAAAGATGGATTTTCCTAGTCGGTTATATAAATATACATTTAACACACCATCGTTAAAGAACTGATGGGGCGTAAGAGGAGGAATGAGCTCATAAATGAACACACGAACATCATCTTCTTCCTTAATATATGTTTTTAACAAACCAATGCCTTCTAATTTTAACCGCTCATGGTAAATAGCTTTCAAATTAATTTGCATCATCGACATTAGATGATGATGTGTAGACTCTTTTCCCCATAAACGATCTTGTTCCAGCTCGCTCCATAGCGTCATATACAAACCAAAACACGTCGTGCCCACCAGCGGCTGATAGAGCATGGTTAAAATCCTTCGGTCGTATTCCTGCAGTATGCCGTTCGAACGAACAACATAACGATCGACCGGTATCATTTCTTTCCAATGTTGTTCTTTCATGTCGTTCCCTACCTACTTTTAAAGTAATAGAAATGACAAAAAAAGAGCCTAAAGAATACTTCAATAGCTCTTTTACAGTCGTTCCTTCTTAATTAAATCTTTTAATTCATCAATAAATACATTGATGTCTTTAAATTGTCGGTATACAGAAGCAAATCGAACATAAGAGACTTCATCGATAGCAGCTAATCGCTCCATCACCATTTCTCCTACCACATCTGACTGCACCTCTGATGTACCCTGACTGCGCAGCTCTGTTTCAATATCGTGTACGGTATCTTCCAGTTGTTTTAAGCTTACTTGGCGTTTTTCACACGCCTTAATTAACCCTCGAAGGATTTTGTCTTTGCTGAACTCTTCTCTCGCTCCATCTTTTTTTACAACAATTAACGGAAGTTCTTCTACTTTCTCAAAAGTTGTAAAACGATAGTGACACTCTTCGCATTCACGTCTTCTACGAATAGAGCGGCCTTCTTCTACAGGGCGCGAGTCCAGCACTCTCGTTCCATTGTAATGACAGGATGGGCACTTCATATTCTCAGCTCCAATAATAAACCTTGTTTTTCTTTTTATTTTCTCTCATATAAGTTAATTTTCATCTATGTTAGCCGGCTATTCGCCATTTATTATGATTGTCATCATCATTTCCTTTATCAAACACGATGCTATATTAAAGGATTTACTTTATTCCATCTTATAGAAAACAAGGCTTGAATACAAGTAAAGGAAAAGGAATTTCCCCATTTTATTTCCTGAAATTCAAAAATGATAAGGAACTTACGAAGAAAGAGGAATAAGTTTTTGATCAAAGCTCTTATAAAGCGTACGTACAAGTTCTTTGCTAAAACCAAAATCAACTGGCACCACTTTTGACTCTGTTGTAGCAGAAAAATCGATAGCGGTTTCAAGAGGACGTACGCTAATAATGGTAATCACAACAAAAGCTTTTCTTCCTTTTACAACGTTTAAGCTAATTTCTCCTCGCTCTTCATACGCAGCAAGTATCTCTATCCCTTGCATATGCTTCAACATTTCATGAACTTGCTTAAATGCATTCCCAGCCGTTGTTTTGTAATAATGCGTTTTTAGAGTCGGATCTGAATGACGATCGCTTGTTTCTACATGATTAGAAAATAAAGATTTAACTACTTGTACTACCCCCATGTTGTTATCCCCTTTGTTTTTGCATATTAAAAATTTATATACTAAAAAGAGGTGTGTAATACACCTCTTAACTTACGTAATCAATCGACACTATTAAAGTGCATTCGCTTTAGTTTGTTTTACCTGAACAGGACCCATTCCACGTGGTAATTCAATTGTTTCACGTGTCTGTGCACTTAGAGCATCTGCAATATAATCTGCTGCGATTGTAGGATCTAAATGACCACAAGTATAAACATCGATACTTGCATAACCATGCTCTGGGAAGCTGTGAATCGTTAAATGTGATTCTGAAATAATAACAACGCCACTTACACCTTGAGGTGCAAATTTATGGAACGCTACTTCGCGAACTTCCGCACCAGATTTTAAAGCTGCATCAACAAACGTTTTTTCAATATAATCAATATCATTTAACTTATCGAAATCGCATCCCCATAATTCTGAGATGACATGACGACCCATTGTTTCCATAATGATATTTCCCCCTTTAACAATTTTTAATCGTTAAACATGAAGTTCTTTCGCCATATAGCATGTTAACTACCACGGGGGAAAGTTAGTCCAAAGAGGTCCTAACCCTTTAAGTAGCCACATCACCGAAAGGTACACAAGAAGTTCACGAAACATAGTATACTTTGTTTACATTTATTTTGCAATACGTGTTTTGATTTTATTAAAGATTGTTCCGGCAGATAGACCTATACAAATTACCACTGTGTTCTCGTGAGACAGTGTGTAAAAGCTGCTAAACGACTATTCATTTTTTTAATAAAATTGAGGAAAAGAAACACTCCTTTGCATGATTATCTTATTGCTTTTCCCTATTCTTCTGAATAAAAACAAAAAAAACAGGGCGATAGCTCCCTGTTTTTTTAAAAAGCAATCTATAGCTTTCTTAGCTTACTCTTATCTTTGATCCATTACGCATTTCTGCAGCAATATATCTTACCAAATCGACTACGCGCTGAGAGTAGCCCCACTCGTTATCGTACCAAGCTAACACTTTAATTTTATGATCTTCCATTACGATAGTCGATAGTCCATCTACAATCGCTGAATGAGGATTTGTATTAAAGTCAATTGATACGAGTGGTTCCATTGTTAAATTTAAAATATTCTTTAATGGTCCTTCAGCAGCTTTAATGAACGCTAGATTAACATCTTCCATCGTCACAGGTTTCCTTACATCCACAACTAAATCGACAAGCGATACGTTCGGCGTAGGAACGCGCAGCGCCATTCCATGAAGCTTTCCTTTTAAATGAGGAAGAACTAATGAAAGCGCCTTGGCTGCCCCAGTTGTTGTAGGAATAATTGATTGAGCACACGCACGGGCTCTTCGCAAGTCTTTATGCGGGTTATCAATATTCTTTTGATCATTTGTATATGCGTGAACGGTCGTCATTAAACCGTTTTCAATTGTGAACGCTTCGTCTAACACCTTGACAACTGGAGCTAGACAATTTGTCGTACAAGAGGCATTAGAGATAATGTTATGCTGATTCACATCAAACTCTCGTTCGTTTACGCCCATCACAATAGTAATATCTTCTTGTTTACCCGGTGCCGTTAAGACAACTTTTTTCGCACCTGCTTCAATATGTAACTGCGCTTTTTCTCTTGAATTAAATTTCCCTGTTGCTTCAACGACTAAATCAATCCCAAGCTCTTTCCAAGGCAAATTCAGCGGATCGCGTGAATTTAATAGCTGGATTCTTTTACCGTTAACAATTAGCGCATCATCATCACATTTAACATCTCCATTAAATGGTCCGTGTATAGAGTCATATTTGATTAAATGTGCTAATGTTTCTGCTGGATAAGATGCATTTATGGCAATAATATCTAAATTCTCCTCTATAATCGCTGTGCGAAAAACCATTCTTCCTATTCTCCCAAAACCATTAATGGCAATACGTGCTTTCATGGCTATACCCCTCTCTATATGTGTTATACTATTTAACTTTTTATATTGAATAGTATAACATAAATATTTAAAAAGTGAATAATATTAATTTTTTTTAATAAATTATTTTAATTGAGTTTTACTATATGTATATAGCGAGAACAGATATTTAACACATTCTTTTTTAGAAGCTCGTAAATATTCTCAATAAAAAAATCCGAACGAGCTTGATTCTACCTCAAGAATCAAGCTCGTTCGGATTTCCCTTCAGCTAACATACGTTTATCCAAGCCTCTTTAATCTAGCCATAGGGCTAATATACTTAAAAGCTGTTGTTTTGTTTCCTCTACAGGTCCGTTGTTATTGATCACCGCATCGGCTAAGGCTACTTTCTGAATCAAAGGCAGCTGTGCGTGGATACGTGCATAGGCATCTTTCGTCGAGAGATCATTACGAGATTTTAACCTTTCTAGCTGCACAGGCTCATCGACATATACAACCACTACTTTGTCGACTAAATGCGTCAAATCACTTTCAAACAGCAGCGGAATATCTAATACCACAGCATCGTATCCTTCCTCGATATACCTTTCCTTTTGAGAAAGCATTTCTTTTCTTACCGCAGGGTGTACAATTGCATTCAACTTTTTACGTTCTTCCTCTTGAGAAAACACAATTTCCCCTAAAGCCGCTCGATTGATCTCCGCATTTTCGTGAAGAATGGCACGGCCGAACGTCTCTACAATTTGGTTATATGCTTCTTTTCCTGGTTCGACGACTTCTTTTGCAATGTGGTCAGCATCGATTACTGGAATATTAATATCTCTCAGCATTCCGGTTACCGTACTTTTTCCACTAGCAATTCCGCCCGTTAATCCAATTACAATTGACATTGGCCTCTCCTTTATCGCTTTATTTAAAATCTAAAAATACCTAAAATAATAAGCAGAACTCCCGGTAAAAAGGAAAACATTTTCATCCATGATAAACGTGAAAAAACTTTGCCAAACTGTATGCCAGCACTTAAAAAAAGTGAACTCATAAGAGCTACAGCAATTGCTAAAGCATACGGCGAATAACCTAATAAAGCTGCTCCAAACCCTGCTCCAAATGCATCAAGAGATAATGCAATTCCAAGTATAAATGCTTCAATCCCAGTGATGGAACCTGAATTATCTAAATCTGCTGCCGTTGGTTTTTTCAATACGTTAATGACTAAGCCAATTGACTTAATTTCAATTTTCACTAATGTTTTTTCTTCTTTCACTCGAGATGAATCTGCCGGACAAAAAAACTGGTATAAAATCCACATTCCAAGTAGAACAAGAATACCTCCGCCTACTTTATTTAGTACATCCACTGAAAATAGATGCGTAAGTACCTTTCCTAAAAACATAGAAAACATTAAAGAAAATGCTGAGCAACATGAAATAATAAAAATGGATTTCAGCGGGATTTTCACCTTTCGAAGTCCGTATGTCAGGCCAACGCTAAAGCTGTCAAGACTTACGGCAAAAGCAAGAATAAGTAAAGAAAATGTTATCATGATGAGAGGACTCCTTTCCTTTCTGTCTATACGTAGTATATGAAAGGAGCCCATCCATTGTTATTTTTTAGCCGGCTGACAATTTGGGCAGATATGTGTTCCTCTACCGCCTACAACAAATTTTTCAATTGGGGTACCGCAAATTTTACAGGATTCGCCTTTTCTTCCGTACACGTAAAGCTGCTGCTGAAACATGCCTATTTGCCCCTGTGTGTTTACATACGTACGAATTGTGCTGCCCCCTTGTTTCACCGCTTCTTGAAGGGTCGCTACAATTTCTTCGTACAATTTTTCATACTCTTCGTCTGTTAATTGGCTGGCCACTCGTTCAGGGTGAATCCCTGCGCGAAATAGTGCTTCATCTACATAAATATTCCCTAGCCCAACCACGACATTTTGATCGAGTAAAACCGGCTTGATTTTTCGAGAGGTTTTGCCGATTCGCATTTTTAACTGACTTGGATTAAATGTTTCGTCAAACGGTTCAGGTCCAAGGCCAATAAGAGGAGGAAACAGATCTTCCTCTCCCTTTTTAAATAAGTGCATGGTACCAAATTTCCTTACATCCCGGTATCGTAATTCTGTTCCGTCGGTGAAGTGAAAAAAGACGTGTACATGCTTATCTGGTTCGTCTGCATTTTCATGGAGAGCATATTTTCCTTCCATACGCAGATGAGAAACCATCGTATAATCATCGAGTACAATTTTCAAAAACTTACCTCTGCGTTCAACATCTCGAATGGTTTGTCCAACAAGCGCGTCACAAAACTGCTCAACTTGCTCAGGACGTTTGATAATATTAGGCCATTTAACGGTTACACGCTCAATGGTCTTACCACTGGCTAATTCAATCAACGTACGTCTGACGGTCTCAACTTCTGGTAATTCTGGCACGTTTGTCACATCCTTTTTCCACTACTTTGCTTCGTACCAAGTCTTTCCGTAAGAATAATCTACTTTCAACGGAACTTCTAGCTCTAAAGCATGCTCCATTACTTCTGGTACGATTTTCTCTAAAATTTTAATTTCTTCTTCTGGGGCTTCAAAAATCAGCTCATCGTGTACTTGAAGCAGCAGCTTAGCCTGAAGATTTTCATCTTTTAAGCGCTTATCCATTTCAATCATTGCTTTTTTAATAATATCAGCTGCTGTCCCTTGAATAGGCGTATTCATAGCTGTACGCTCAGCGAAGCTGCGGAGGTTAAAGTTTCGGCTCGTGATTTCAGGCAAGTAACGGCGGCGGTGCAAGAGCGTTGTTACGTATCCCTTTTCTTTTGCATCGCGCACAATCGTATCCATATACTCCTGTACACCCGGGAAGCTTTTTAAATAGCGTTCAATAAAAGTAGCCGCTGCTTTTCTTGTAATTCCTAAACTTTGCGATAAACCGTAATCACTGATGCCATAGACGATTCCAAAATTAACTGCTTTAGCCTGACGGCGCATATTCGACGTTACTTCTTCTCTTTCGACGTGGAACACATCCATCGCTGTTTTCGTATGAATATCTAAGTCATGCTTAAACGCATCAATTAGCTTTTCATCATTTGCAATATGAGCCAGTACGCGCAGCTCAATTTGTGAATAATCCGCCGCAAATATTAACCAATCAGGCTGTGAAGGCACGAACGCACCTCTTATTTTTTTACCTTCTTCAAGACGAATCGGGATGTTTTGCAAGTTAGGATCTACTGAGCTTAACCTTCCCGTTTGAGTTAACGTTTGATTAAAGCGGGTATGAACTTTTCCATCGCTTTCATGAATAACCTTTTTTAACCCTTCGATATACGTAGACTGTAATTTTCCTAGCTGACGGTATTGTAAAATCTCTGGGATAATATCATGGGCGCTAGCTAATTGCTCTAATACATCAGCTGATGTGGAATAGCCTGTTTTTGTTTTCTTTATGACTGGAAGCTGCATTTTTTCAAAAAGAACAACTCCTAGCTGCTTTGGTGAATTAATATTGAATTCTTGTCCAGCGTATTCGTAGATTTTCGCTTCAATTTTTTCAAGCTGTTCTCGAAGATCTTCGCCCATTTCATCCAAACGCGCCCGATCAATTTTCACCCCTTGATATTCCATATCGGCAAGGACAATGGCAAGAGGCATTTCAAGCTTTTCAAACAGCTCAAACTGTTCATTTTCAACCAATTCTTTTTCCAACACTTCTTTTAAATAAGCTACGGCGGCTGCTTTTCTTATAACATGCTCAGCTAGCTGAGCAGCTTCCGCAATGCTTCGCTTAGCTCCTTTTCCATACACCGCTTCATCTGATTGCACTTGATGATATCCTTTTAATTTTGCAATTGTCGCTAGGTCATCATTTGCTTCAGCGGGATTTAAGATGTAAGAAGCAATCATTACATCATGTTCAATTCCTTTAATTTCATGCCCCGCCCATTTTAACGATACAATCGTACGTTTTCCATTAAATACCGTCTTTTTTACATCTTCATCTTCTAGCCATGCTGTAAACTTGGAAGATGAAAGAGCTGTGTCTTTATCAATAAAATAGTGGCCGTTTTTGTTGCTGATTCCAAAACCGAGCAGCTGATTGTGATGATAGTTTTCTTCATAACCTTCTACGATCAGAGCTGCTTCGCTTGTTAACATATCATCGTGAACTTCCTGCACTATTTCAAACGTCAGTTCTTCAAAATCTGCTTCCTCTTCTGCTGATTCACCAAATTTAGCAAGCAGAGAATTAAACCCAAGCTCTTTAAATAAAGAGATGACCTTTGAAGATTCAAACCCGTCATATTTCGCATCTTCTACAGATACTTCAAGAGGCGCTTCGCAATAAATAGTTGCAAGCTTTTTACTCATGATGGCTGATTCACGATTATCTTCTAGCTTTTCTTTTAATTTTTTACCGCTGACTTGATCGATAGATTGCAATACATTTTCAACGGTTTCAAACTCTTTTAATAACTTTAAGGCTGTTTTTTCTCCAACTCCGGGCACGCCTGGAATATTATCTGAGCTGTCTCCCATAAGACCCTTCATATCAATGATTTGCGCAGCCGTGATTCCATATTTTTCATCAATGGCTGCAGGCGTATAGGAATCCACATCCGTAATTCCTTTTCTCGTAATATCTACGGTTACATGCTCTGACACAAGCTGAAGTAAATCTTTATCACCGGAAATGACTTTCACGGCCATTCCTTTTTGTTCTGCTTGTTTTGAAAGTGTACCGATAATATCATCTGCTTCGTACTCAGGCAGTTCATAGCGCTTAATTCCATATGCATCTAATAACTCACGAATAAAGGGAAACTGCTCTGAAAGTTCAGGAGGCGTCTTTTGTCTGCCTCCTTTATATTCTGTAAATGTTTTGTGACGAAACGTTGTTTTCCCTGCATCAAAAGCCACCAGTAAATGCGTTGGCTTCTCTTCCTCTAAAATACGTGTCAGCATTGTAGTAAAGCCGTATATGGCATTTGTATGTATTCCTTTATCATTGTTTAAAAGCGGCAAAGCAAAAAATGCACGGTAGGCAATACTATTCCCGTCAATTAATACTAGTTTTTGTGTCATTCATGTTCCTCCATTTCGCTCTCTTCTTATCTTACCTTTATTTTAGCAAACAATAAGCTTTAAGGACAAAAAGTACTCTTGAATTCAACGTTTTATTTTCATATGGTGATAAGATCTATACATCATAAAATAAAAAACACCACCTAGTTATTTTAGGCGGTGTAGCATGTGAATGGATAGAAATTGTCAAAAAGAATCGGCGAAAATAGCACGGTTAAAGCTATTTTCGCCTTACATATTGGCTCCTTGGATGAAGGGGTTTCCATGAAAAATTGTATCAATTAATTATTAAGCTACATTAAATAAATTGTAAAAGGAACGTAAACATTTTACATCTGCGGCAAATACTTGTGCAGCTTCACCGAAAAAGTTGTCCCTTTATTGACTTCACTTTTCACTTCAATTTCCCCTTTATGAGCTTCAACAAGATGTTTAACAATTGCTAATCCAAGACCTGTTCCTCCGGAATTGCGGCTTCTTGCTTTATCTACTCTGTAAAAACGCTCAAAAATACGTGAAATTTCATCAGAATCAATACCGATACCTGTATCTTGAACATGAACCGTAATCGTTTCTTCTTCCTCTTCAAGCGAAACGTGAACGGTTCCTCCAGGCATTGTATACATGAGCGCATTGCCAATTAAGTTAACGAACACTTGCATAAGGCGCTGACTGTCACCATCAATCCACGCTTCTTCAGGAAGCGTATCTAACGTTAGAGTAATTTCTTTTTCATTCGCTCGGTTCGATAGCACTGTTATGACCTCATAGAGAAGGGTATTCAAATCTACTGAATGAATGCTTAGTTTAAAACCTTGCTGTTCAACTTTAGATAAATCCAAAAGATCTTGAATCAGGCTCTCCATGCGCTGGCTTTCCGTTAGAATAATAGATAGAAACTGCTCTCGCAGCTTTGGATCTTCCATGGCACCGTCTAACAATGTCTCACTAAACCCTTTAATGGACGTAATAGGCGTTTTTAGTTCATGAGACACATTCGCTACAAAGTCACGGCGCACTTGTTCTAGTTTTTTCAGCTCGGTAATATCATGGAAAACAAGCACAATGCCTTTCCATTCATCGTTTAAGCCAATAATCGGCGCTCCGTAAACATCAAAATATCTTCGTTCAATATTTAAAGGCAAAACGACTTGTTTTCGAACCTTTACTTCGGTCATAAATATTTTTTCCACAAGTTTAATGATTTCTTTGTGCTCAAATACCTCATAATACAAGTGATAAAGGAAATCGTCCGGATGTATATGAAACTGCTCTTTATAAGCTCGATTCACTAAGTTTATATAGCCTCGACTATCGATAAGAAGCATACCGCTTCCCATATTTTCAATTAGGGTGCGCAGCCTGTCCTGCTGCATTTCTTGATTAGTGATAGACTCTTGCAGATTACGAGCAAGTGCGTTAATAGACTGACTCAGCATCCCTGTTTCATCTACATAATCTTCATATGTACGAGCTTTATAATTCCCTTTTGCAAGTTCCATAGCCACCTTGGTTGCCGATTCAATAGGACGGGTATAGCGCCCCATAATCTTTACACCTAAGAGTAAAATCACAATCAAAGCTAGACCTAAGCTTCCAATAAGAAGCCCCCAGATTTGCTGATTTACTTGTTTTAATGAATCAAACGATGTACTCAAAACAACAAATCCCTCTTGCTTACCTTCTATAATAAGCGGGATACCATAGTAATATAAGTCGTAATCTTCTTTAATTTGATCAAAGCTTTTTTTGCTGTTTAACTGCTTTTTTAATACTTGTTGGATTACAATACTTTTTTCGATTCTTTGCTGCTTGCTACCTGGATTTGAGTCAACTAATATTTTTCCATCTTTTTGAACGACAGTCGTTCGTACACTTAGCGAATGACTGATTTGATCAACTTTAGATTTTAAAGCAGGACTTGTGATGCCTTCTTCACTAATGTACATTTCCACAAGCTTTGCTTCTTTTTCCATTCGCTCTTGAAACGTTTGAAAATAAAAGTTTTTAAACAACTGCCCCAGCAGCAGGCCAAGACCTACTAATACAATAATAATAAGTACTAATAGAGCCAAAAGTAGCCTTGAACGAAATTTATTCATCTACCTTTGGTTCCTCCAGCTTATATCCTAATCCTCTAATCGTTTTTATATAAACCGGTTTTCGCGTATTATGTTCAATTTTCTCACGCAGATGGCTGATGTGCACATCTACAATTCGCGTATCTCCGGCAAAATCATAATTCCACACTGCACTCAGCAGCTGATCACGAGTTAATACCCGTCCTTTGTATTTTGCCAAATATAATAATAACTCGAATTCTTTCGGAGTAAGCTCAAGCTGCTCTTGATTAAAGTAGGCCTCATAATGATCTGGAAGAATTTTTAAATCACCAATCATGATGCGTTCGCCATCTTCCTCCTGTTCATTTTCCTGAGCAATAATTTGTGTTCTGCGTAAAATGGCTTTTACACGGGCTACTACTTCTCGAGGACTAAATGGTTTCGTCATGTAGTCATCTGCGCCAAGTTCTAGCCCTAATACCTTGTCAAACTCATCGTCTTTTGCAGTTAACATTAAAATAGGCGTCATCACTTTTTGCTGACGAAGCTTTTTACAAACTTCAATTCCATCCATTTTAGGAAGCATCAAGTCTAACACAATTAAATCAGGTTTTCCTTCTAATGCCTTGTTGTATCCTTCTTCCCCATCTTCAGCTGTTTCTACTGTAAAGCCAGCTTGTTGTAAATTATATTGTAATAATGTTGAAATTGATTGTTCATCATCTACGACTAATAATTTCTTACTCATATTAACGATATAAGCCTCCATCTAGTTAAATTAAACCGCAGCTTCACCCAAATGATATTATTTTCTATTTATCTTCTCTTATCATACAATGTTTTAGCCTCGTTCTCCAATACATTTCAACATTTTCAGAAAATATGGCTAAAGAGCTTCTTCTATATTTATCAATATTTAGGGCGTTTTAAAAATTTTCAAAGTCATGTGTCTCTACTGATGGAAGTCTAAGCGGCGGATACACAAGAAACCGAGCCGTTACTACTTTCTCTTTTTGTTCATTGACCGCTTCTACTTCAATCGTAACAGTTTTAGAAGAAACATCTACCTCTGTGACTTCAAATAAAAATTCAATCGTACTATAATGATGAATTTTTTTGGGAAAGGCAACCGTATGTTCTGCAACATGGCTTCCAGGTCCGGGCAAGTACTTTGAAATGGCTGCTGTCATAATACCGGTAATCATAATGCTTGGCACAATAGGTTTCTTAAAAGGTGTCTGAGATGCATAATCATGCTGAATGTATAAAGGGTTAGAATCATTTGTCAGCCCTAAGTACAATAAGATATCTTTATCTTCAATTCGTTCAGTTAGCGTTAATTTTTCTCCAACTTTTATATCTTCAATACTTCGACCTATTTTTTGTTTTTTACCTAATACCATCATCATTCCACCTTTTGTATAAAGTAATAGTTTTTCTTTATATACAAGAAAAATTCGAGGTTTCCCTCGAATTTTCCTTGTGACTATTGTTTGAATATCTATAAAAACCTATACTCAAACCTACTTTATTGTATTAAGCTAATACACCCATGACAGTTTTGACTGATTTTGCTGATTGATCTAACGCAGCTTTTTCAGAATCAGTAAGTTCTAATTCAATTACTTGCTCAATTCCTGCAGCTCCTAATACGGTCGGAACACCTAAGTAGATGCCGTTATAACCATATTCACCCTCTAGGTAAGCAATCGCTGGTAAAATACGACGCTGATCTTTTAAGATCGCTTCTGTCATTTCCACTAAAGAAGCAGCAGGAGCGTAGTACGCACTTCCGTTGCCTAATAAGTTAACGATCTCGCCGCCGCCTTTGCGTGTTCTTTCAACAATTGCTTCAAGACGCGCTTTTGGAATAAGCGTTTCAAGAGGAATACCGCCAGCATATGAGTAGCGTACAAGAGGTACCATATCGTCGCCATGTCCACCAAGTACAAAACCTGTGATATCTTTCACTGAAATGTTTAACTCCTGCGCTACGAACGTACGGAAACGTGCAGAATCTAATACGCCTGATTGACCGATTACGCGGTTTTTAGGAAAACCAGATTCTTTAAATACTGTGTACGTCATAGCATCTACCGGGTTTGTTAACACGATAATGTGACAGTTTGGCGAGTATTTAACAACTTCTTGAGTAACAGACTTCATAATTTTTTGGTTCGTTGTGACTAAATCATCGCGACTCATACCTGGCTTACGCGCGATACCAGCTGTAATAATGACAATGTCAGAATCAGCTGTGTCTTCGTAGTTGGCTGTTCCTGTAATGTTAGCGTCAAAGCCTTGTACAGGACTTGCTTCTAACATATCCAGCGCTTTACCTTTAGCTGGATTTTCTAATTGCGGAATATCAACTAATACAACATCAGCTAATTCTTTTTGACCAATTAAAAAAGCAGTTGTAGCTCCCGTAAAGCCCGCTCCGATAACAGATACTTTTTTACGCATATTTGCCATTATAATTCCTCCCCTAAATGAATAGCTATTAAACTGTTACTTGTTTTCCTAGATTGCTAATTAATTCATCAGCAAACTCTGAACACTTCACTTCTGTTGCGCCGTCCATTAAACGTGCGAAATCATATGTTACTACTTTTGAAGCAATTGTTTTTTCCATTGATTTCATGATTAAATCCGCTGCTTCATTCCAGCCAAGGTGTTCAAGCATTAACACACCTGATAATAATACAGAAGATGGGTTTACTTTATCTAAACCAGCATATTTAGGTGCTGTACCGTGAGTTGCTTCAAAGATAGCATGTCCAGTTTCATAGTTGATGTTTGCTCCTGGAGCAATTCCGATACCGCCAACTTGTGCTGCTAATGCATCTGAAATGTAATCTCCATTTAAGTTCATTGTTGCTACTACATCAAATTCACGTGGACGAGTTAAAATTTGTTGTAAGAAGATATCTGCAATAGAATCTTTTACAATAATTTTTCCTGCTGCTTCCGCTTCTGCTTGAGCTTTGTTTGCAGCTTGTGCACCTTCTTTTTCAACGATGCGGTCATATTGAGCCCAAGTAAATACTTTATCGCCGAATTCTTTTTCAGCTAGCTCATAGCCCCAATTTTTAAATGCGCCTTCTGTATATTTCATAATGTTACCTTTGTGTACAAGCGTAACAGACTTGCGGCCCTGTTCAATCGCATAGTTGATTGCTGCACGCACAAGACGCTCCGTTCCTTCAGAAGAAATAGGCTTAATACCTAATCCAGAAGTTTCAGGGAAACGGATTTTATTTACGCCTAATTCCGTTTGTAGGAATGAAACAAGTTTTTGTACTTCTTCAGAACCCTTCGCATATTCAATACCAGCATAAATATCTTCAGTATTTTCACGGAAGATAACCATATCTGTATCTTCTGGGCGCTTAATTGGAGAAGGTACGCCGTCAAAGTAGCGAACAGGACGTAAGCATGTGAATAAGTCTAATTCTTGACGCAATGCCACGTTTAGAGAACGAATTCCACCGCCTACTGGTGTCGTTAATGGTCCTTTGATTGCAATTATGTATTCGCGAATTGCATCTAACGTTTCTTCCGGTAACCATTCGCCAGTTTGATTAAATGCTTTTTCACCTGCTAATACTTCTTTCCAAACGATTTCTTTTTCACCATTGTATGCTTTTGCAACTGCTGCTTCTAATACGCGGGAAGCTGCTGCCCAGATATCCGGACCAATTCCGTCACCTTCGATAAATGGAATAATTGGGTTATTTGGTACGTTTAAAACGCCGTTTGCTACAGAAATTTGTTCACCTTTTGTCATGAGAATGACCTCCTTAAAAAATTGTCTACTTTCACTTATGGAAAAGTGCTCAACGAACGTGAGCACCTTCGTCACATTGTTTAGCTGCGCTCTTCAAGCGGAATGTACGTTTGTTTTCCAGGACCGATATAATCAGCTCTTGGACGAATCAAACGATTGTTTGAATACTGCTCTAAAATGTGAGCAATCCATCCTGATACGCGGCTTACGGCAAAAATCGGAGTAAATAAATCGTGATCAATACCTAAGCTGTGGTATACAGAAGCTGAATAGAAATCAACGTTTGGCGGAAGCTTTTTCTCGCCTGTTACGATTTTCTCAATTTTCACTGACATATCGTATAGCGTTGTATCTCCTGCTTGTTTTGTAAGTTTTTCAGACATTTCTTTCAAGTGCTTGGCACGAGGATCACCCTGCTGATACACACGATGTCCAAATCCCATAATCTTTTCTTTCTTCGCGAGCTTTTCGCGAATGTAAGGTTCTGCGTTTTCAACTGTTTGAATGTCAGACAACATTTTCATAACAGCTTCATTCGCTCCCCCGTGAAGAGGACCCTTTAACGCTCCAATAGCGGCTGTAATTCCTGAATAAATATCAGATAATGTTGCCACACAGACACGAGCTGTAAAAGTTGAAGCATTTAGCTCATGGTCAGCGTGTAAGACAAGTGCCTTATCAAATGCCTCTACTTGGATATCAGTTGGCTCTTCGCCGGTTAACATATATAAAAAGTTAGCGGCAATGCTATAGTTTTCGTTTGGTTCAATTGGCTCTAATCCGTTACGGACTCTTGAAAAAGCCGTTACCACCGTTGGTAATTGTGCTTGCAAACGAACAGCTTTGCGATAATTTGCTTCTTCATCCATTAAATCAGCTTCAGGATCGTACAACCCCAATAGTGATACGACTGTTCTTAAAGCTGCCATTGGATGAACATCTTGAATTGGATAAGTTTTGAAATGATCTAAGACTTCTTGGGGTAATTTAGCGTTTTCTGCTAGTAATCTAGAAAACACAGATAATTCTTCTTTGTTAGGTAATTTTCCGTGCCATAGTAAATACACCACTTCTTCAAATGTTGCATAATTCGCTAAATCATCAATATTGTAGCCTTGATATGTTAAAGTGTCATCAATAATTGAACTTACTGCTGACGTTGTAGCGACTACCCCTTCTAGACCTCGAGTTGCTGTCATAAATCTCCACTCCTTTACAGAAAAAATTCCCCATACCTTTCTGTGTAAAACGTGAAAAACAAAATTGAGCCTCTGCTCAACTAGACATTAAATGATATACGAAGCGCCTCTTTTGAATATATATCTTGGAAGAACATTCCTTCACCCCACGTAAAGAAAATGCTTACATTTCCATTTGTTTCAATAACACACAAAATCAAAACATCTGCATGTGTCATTGCTTTGTTACAGCCCTATAGGTAAAACATACAATTGTATGTAAAAAGATGCGGCCTCAAAATATATTATAAACAATTATCTGACTTTTGTGAATCAAAAGAGAGAAGAAATTTTAAAAAAATTATTATTATACAAAAATTTCTACGAAAAAAGTTCAGTTAATTTCATAAATAAATAAGCGATTCCAGCACCGATTAACGGACCTACTGCTACCCCTTGAAACAGCGCCACAGCAAGAATTGTGCCAAAAACTAAAGCGGTCGTAATATGCGGATCATCTTCCAAGAGTGTAAGTCCATATTTGGCAATAATTGCTACAGCAATTCCGGCTCCTAGAGCAATCCAAGCATAAGAAGATTTCACAGCTTCTCCTAATTGTTTGAACCCTATGTCTCCTGTTGCAATTGGCACAAGAACGGCAATTGTAATAACCGTTACTCCAATATTAATTCCTTTTGATTGTAGAAACGGAAAAACCTTACCGTCTAACCCGATTAATTTTAAAATAAGTAAAAATGCAACTGCAATGATTAATGATTGATTTTTAGCCACTAATCCAATTACGAGTAAAACAGCTAAAAAAAGCATGGGTTGTGAGAACATTTTACTCATCCTTTCTTTTTTTATTGTGATAAATCTAAAGCGTATTACGTAAATATTTTATGAGTAGCTTTTTCTTTTGTTGACTATCGTTTACAAGGAGGCCTCTATTTATTGTGTACAAGCTTCATTTACATCGACTATTTCGCTTAGCTTGTGTGTTGGTAATTATTGCAGCATCTATATTTCTTAGTTATTATGTCTCTTCTCTCATATATCCATTTATTATCGCCTGCTGCATCGCTTTTTTCATAAATCCTATGGTTAATCTATTTGAATTGAAGCTGCGTTTACCACGCTACTTAGCTGTTTTACTATCAATGGTTCTTATCTTCTCTCTTTTGGCCGGACTTATTACGTTACTTATCACAGAAATCATTGCAGGAAGTACGTATTTAGCGAAAGTTGTTCCCACAAATTTCAAAGAAGTGGTCATATTTATTGAAAATATTGCTACAGAACAAATACTTCCGTTTTATGAACGCATTACTTCTATGTTTAATAACTTAAATACCGGTCAGCAAGCAACTATTTTATCGAACATTAAAGGCGTAGGCAACCATATCGCTCAAACGGTGGGTGATTTTTTGCAAAATGTATTGCAAAGCATCCCAGTACTTTTATCCGTATTGCCTAATGCAGCTACTGTGATTATTTTTTCATTACTGGCTACTTTTTTTATTAGTAAAGATTGGTACAAGCTGATGACTAAAAGCAGCGTGTTTATTCCTAAAAAAGTAAGGGAAAATGGACAGACAGTTGTTGTGGAGCTTAAAAATGCACTGTTTGGTTTTATTAAAGCTCAGCTTACGCTTATTTCGATTACCACAATCATCGTTCTTTTTGGTTTACTTGTTCTTAAGGTTGATTATGCTATTACAGTCGCTTTATTAATCGGCTTAGTAGATATTCTTCCTTACCTCGGAACAGGACTGGTTTTTGTTCCTTGGATGATTTATGCGTTTGCAACAGATAATGTGTCATTTGCTGTAGGACTTTCGGTACTATATGCTGTAGTACTTGTGCAGCGACAAATTATGGAGCCCAAGATTCTGTCATCGAGCATTGGTCTTGACCCTCTTGCTACATTAATTGCTTTATTTGTAGGATATCAATTGATTGGATTTTTTGGATTAATAGTTGGCCCTGTTATTCTTGTTATTCTAAAAACACTTCATACAACGGGAGTTTTTAAAGAAACGTGGCAGTTTATTATAGGAAAATGAAGAAAGAGAGTCAGACACAATAAAAAAATCCGAACGGTTTATCGTTCGGATTTTCCTTGCACTAAAGTACTTTTGTTCCAGCCTCTTTCTAGTTAACGAATAATCGTCATTCGATTACGTCCTTGAAAAAATCTTCTTAGCCACGTTAAAAGGAAAGGCTTAACGATTTTGCGTGTAAACGGCAGTAAAAAGATAAAGCCTACAACATCTGTCAAGAAGCCTGGAAACAGTAGAAACAAACCGCCAAATAGTACACACATACCATCAAGGATTTCACCGCTTGGAACATGTCCTTGGCTCATCTGACGCTGTGCTTTTTGAAAAAGAGATGTTCCTTGTTTTTTCGCTAGAAACGCACCAATAAAACTGGTAGCAATAATCAGTAAAAATGTTGACATTACACCAATGAGATGACTTGAATAAATCAAAATCATTACCTCAACAGCAGGTACAATAAGAAGGAGCGGAAGAAGCTTCCTCACCATCATCACCTCTTCGCTTATTGAATTGCCTAAACAAAAAGAGAAGGATTTCCCCTTCTCTTTTTTTCAATCATCTACGTGTTTCTTACAGTACGCTTGCGTGTCCGTTGTATACAACACCACGTGAAGCATCAACTGTAATATCTTGATCTTCTGAGAATACGCTTGTTGCGTTTTCTACACCTACAATGACAGGAATGCTTAAGTTTAATCCTACTACAGCTGCATGGCTTGTTAGACCGCCTTCTTCCGTAATAAGAGCCCCTGCTTTTTCGATTGCACTGATCATATCGCGATCTGTGCTGTTTGTAACAAGGATAGCACCTTCAGTCATTTTTGCATTTGCTTCTTCAGCAGTTTTAGCAATAACTACTTTACCAACTGCTGCTTTACGACCAATTCCTTGTCCTTTAGCCAGAACGTCACCTACAACTTGAACTTTCATTAAGTTCGTTGCACCTGATTCTCCAACTGGAACACCAGCAGTAATAACAACTAAATCACCGTGTGCTACAACGCCTGTTTTTACTGCGTCATTTACAGCGTGATCTAACATATCGTCAATTGTACTTACGCGCTCACCAACAACTGGTGTAACACCCCATACTAGAGAAAGACGACGTGCAACAGAATCGTTTGCTGCAACAGCTACGATTGGAGATTGCGGACGATATTTAGAAACGATTTTCGCTGTATAACCACTTTCTGTTGGCGCTACGATTGCACTAGCGTTTAAGTTAAGCGCTGTGTGTACAACAGATTGTCCGATTGCATCTGTAATAGATGGGCCAACTTGCTTGCTGCGCTGTTGTAAAATCTCAGAGTAGTTTAGAGCTTGCTCAGCACGAGAAGCGATTGAATGCATTGTTTGTACAGCTTCAACTGGGTAAGAACCCGCAGCTGTTTCACCAGATAACATAATTGCATCTGTACCATCAAAAATAGCATTGGCAACGTCACTTGCTTCCGCACGAGTCGGGCGCGGGTTGCGTTGCATTGAATCAAGCATTTGTGTAGCTGTAATAACTGGTTTGCCAAGTGCATTACATTGTTTGATTAGATCTTTTTGTACTAATGGTACTTCTTCAGCAGGAATTTCTACTCCTAAGTCACCACGAGCAACCATTAAGCCGTCTGAAACTTCAAGGATTTCTTTGATGTTATCTACGCCTTCTTGGTTTTCGATTTTTGAGATGATTTGAATGTGAGCTGCATTGTGTTTTTCTAGTAGTTCACGAATTTCTAATACATCAGATGCACGACGCACAAAAGAAGCAGCGATAAAATCAATGCCTTGTTCGATACCAAATACAATATCGTTTGCATCTTTTTCAGTGATACCAGGAAGGTTTACACTTACGTTTGGCACGTTTACACCTTTTTTATTTTTTAATGTACCAGGGTTAAGTACTTTCGTTTTGATTTCACCATCAGTTTTATTGACATCTAGTACTTCAAGACCGATTAAACCGTCATCTAAAAGGATTTTTGATCCTACGTGTACGTCATCAATTAGACCTGGATATGTAATTGAGAATTTTTCAGTTGTTCCCACTACTTCTGTCATAGAAACAATGATTTCAGCGCCTTCTTCTAACTCAATTGCACCATTTTCCATTGTGTTTGTACGAATTTCAGGTCCTTTTGTATCAAGTAAGATACCTACTGTTTTACCTGTTTGTTTCGCAGCTTCACGAATGTTAACGATACGTGCACCATGCTCTTCAAAGTCACCGTGAGAGAAGTTTAGGCGACAAACGTTTAAGCCTGAGTTAATTAGTTCAACTAATTTTTCTACACTTTCACTCGCTGGTCCAATAGTACATACAATTTTAGTTTTACGCATTCAAATTTCCTCCTATATATTTACTATTTACTCTTTAGGTAGAGCAAACAGCTATTTCCTTTACTAACCTTTTACAAGCAGGCTGTGAACAAATATTTTGTTGCCTTAACCTGTTCACCTTGCTTTACGTGTAACTTATGAAATACCTACATAGCGCTGAATCAAATAGCAAACAAATACACAGCACTTTAACGATGAATTTCTTCATCGTTTGCTTCTTGTTTTACTATTCCCTGCAATTCATACAGCAATACTTGCTGCCTGATTTGTCTTATATATCTCACGTTTTAGAGAAAAGACAAACGCTCGCACAGCTGCTAATAACCATAGGAATTTTTTTAAAAACACTCTTTTTCTACTTTTACTTAAAGGTTTTTGCTGTCTATAAAATACCACGAAGAACTTGTAAACACAATAGAGAAGGGCTATACAAACCGCACAAAAACGCGCACCCTTATTTTTCAAGAGTGCACGTTTCTTTATTTTATAGTAATGGCATCGTTTTCAGCTGCAAATTGTCCGATTTTTTTGTATTTTAAATAACGCTCCTCCACTAGCTCTTCTTTTGATAAATTCATCAGTTCTTTTAATGACTTCTTAATAATGCTTTCCATGTATCCAGCTTGTGCATCGATATCTCGATGAGCTCCGCCTTTTACCTCTGAAACCATTTCATCTACAATACCCAGTTCTTTCAAATCCGGTGCTGTAATCTTCATCGTTTCAGCAGCTTTTTTAGCAAGAGAAGAATCTTTCCAAAGAATGGCAGCCGCTCCTTCTGGAGAAATAACTGAATACGTCGAGTTCTCAAGCATATGAAGGTGATTTCCTAAACCTAATGCCAAGGCTCCTCCGCTTCCTCCTTCTCCAATGACAATACAAATAACAGGTACAGTTAAGCCAGCCATTTCGAAAAGATTTTTCGCAATAGCTTCGCTTTGTCCGCGTTCTTCTGCCGCTTTTCCTGGATAAGCTCCTTTTGTATCAATAAAGCAAATAATTGGGCGGTTAAATTTCTCCGCTTGCTTCATTAGACGCAGTGCTTTACGGTAGCCTTCAGGATGAGGCATACCAAAATTACGACGAATATTTTCTTTCGTATCTTTACCTCTTTGATGTCCAATCACGGTAACAGGCACGCCATTAAACTTGGCAATTCCTCCTACGATTGCTTCATCATCTCCATAAAAGCGATCGCCATGACACTCTAAAAAGTTTGTAAACAAGCGAGTAATATAATCGAGTGTTGTAGGACGCTCAGGATGACGAGCAATTTGAACACGGTTCCACGGGCTTAGATGATTGTAAATATCGTTTTCTACTTTTTCTAAGCGCTTTTCCAACTTATCAATTTCGCTAGATAAATCCACTTCTGTATTTTTAGCAAACTCTTTCAGTTCTGCAATCTTGTCGCGTAACTCAACAATTGGACGTTCAAACTCTAATTCACTTACCACTCGATGTCACCTCCTGCTACGTGTATATCTAAAATAGTTGTTAACGTGTCTTTTAAATCGTGACGGTCAATAACTCCATCTAATTGACCATGCTTCAACAGAAATTCAGACGTCTGAAAATCTTCTGGAAGCTCTTCTCTAATTGTTTGTTCAATAATACGTCTTCCAGCAAAGCCAATTAACGCGCCCGGCTCGGCTAAATTATAATCGCCTAGCGAAGCAAAGCTTGCTGACACTCCTCCCGTAGTAGGATGTGTCATGATCGAAATGATTAAGCCGCCTTCGTCACTGAACATTTTAAGGGCTGCGCTAGTTTTAGCCATTTGCATCAAGCTCAGAACACCTTCTTGCATACGTGCACCGCCTGAAGCTGTAAAAATAAGGAATGGGACATGCATTTCCTTTGCTTTTTCAATGGCGCGAGTAATTTTCTCACCTACTACAGAACCCATGCTTCCCATACGGAAATGTGAATCCATAACAGCAACCACTACTTTAATTCCTTCAATATCTCCTTCACCCGTAACAATCGCTTCACTTAAATTAGTTTTCTCACGATCTTTTTCGAGCTTTTCAAGATAATCCGGGAATCCAAGAGGATTTTCTGACGTCATATCTTTGTCGTATTCAACAAACGTACCGCTGTCAATCAAGCTTTCAATACGCTCTGGTGCTGTCATTTGATGATGGTATCCACAGTTTAAGCATACTTTTAAGTTTTTATTTAACTCTTTTGTATACATGATTTTCTTACACTTTTTACACTTGGTCATAATCCCTTCAGGTACATCTTGTCTCATATGCTCAGAAGGAATCGTAGCATATTTTCGTTTTTTTGGAGTTTTTGTGTTTTTTGTAAATAAATCTCGTAACAAGGTGTAACCTCCTTTTGGTTCTTTTCTTTAACATAAGAACCTTTCTTCTTCCTCTTCTTCTACTTTACACGTTATGAAAGCCCGTCTCAAACGCAAAAACAAGCGACATATAAGAAAAAATTGGATGAATTATTCGCTTCACTTTATTAGTTGCTATTTACTTTACTAGATGACGGTTTGATTTTGTGTAGAAAGATGGCATGTCTCTTTCGACAAATTCCTTCTTTCACACTTGTTTGTAGCACTGATGGTGAAGATTTAATACAGCTGCTTCATCTTTTTTAACTAGCGCCTCTACTAATTCATTTATAAGAGTGTCGCTTGGCGCTGAGTTTTGTTGAAAGGTTTGAGAAAAACGGCAAATAATCAGCCAAATTCGGTGCAATAGCCGATTAGGCTGCAAAGAAAACAAATAGTCAAACAAGTTCTTTAAGCGATCGTCATTCTGCTTTTGAATTACTTTTGAAACATTGATTTTGTTCTGTTCCGCTAAAACAGAAAACAAACAGCTTTTTTCCAGAATATATCTCGTCTGAATTAAGTCTGACTTTGTTTTGCCGTCTTGTATTAAAAAAGTAGCTAATAAATCAATAAATTGATGATCTCCCACTTCTTTAATAAACGTACCTTCACCTCTTCTAGTTTCAATCAATCCAATTAGCTCTAACGCTCTGAGCGCTTCTCGAACGGAAGAACGTCCTGCGCCTAACCGTTCAGAAAGCTCTCGTTCTGACGGGATTTTATCACCCGTAGTTAAACGATCATCTTCCATTAGCTGGCGAATTTGTTTTAGAATTTCTACATATACTTTTGAACGTTCATTCTTCAAGTTTATTACCACTCACTTTACATTACTTTAACAGGCATGCTTGAAGCATCATGCCTGTCAAAGAACAGTTGATGTAACCTTATTCAATAATCGCTAAACGGCGTGTATTTTCAGCTACGGCTTCTGGCTTTACTTTTATTCGGGCAACGCCTGTTTCCATAGCTGCTTTTGCAACAGCTGCGGCTACTGCCGGAGCCACTCGTGCATCAAATGGCCCTGGAATCACATAGTCTGTATTCAAGTCCTCTTCCGTAATTAAATTAGCAATGGCCTCAACTGCAGCCATTTTCATTTTTTCATTAATATGAGTAGCACGCACATCAAGTGCACCTCGGAATATCCCCGGAAACGCTAAGACATTGTTCACTTGATTAGGAAAATCTGAACGTCCGGTGCCGATTACTTTCGCGCCAGCTTTTTTAGCTTCTTCTGGCATAATTTCAGGCACTGGATTTGCCATTGCAAAAATGATTGGGTCTGGATTCATCTTTCCAATCATTTCCGATGTGAGTGCTCCTTCAACCGAAACTCCAATAAATACATCAGCTTCTTCTAACGCATCGGCTAACGTACCTTCTACTTTGCTTCGATTTGTATAGGCTGCAACTTCATCTTTTATACGGTTCATGCCGTGAGGACGCTTGTCATAAATCGTTCCTTTGGAATCACACATAATAATATCGCGCACTCCATAGCTGTATAATAATTTAATAATAGCAATGCCAGCAGCTCCTGCTCCATTCGCTACTACTTTGATTTGTGACATTTTTCTTCCTGTCAGCTTCAGGGCATTAAGAAGACCCGCTACCGTAACAATAGCCGTCCCATGCTGATCATCATGAAAAACCGGGATATTTGTTTCCTTTTTCAACCGCTCTTCAATTTCAAAACAGTTAGGAGCCGCAATATCTTCTAAATTAACGCCTCCAAAAGTTGGTTCTAGCAATTTAACAGTTTCTATAATTTTGTCCACATCTGTCGTGTTTAAACAAATTGGGAATGCATCTACGCCGGCAAAACTTTTAAAAAGGACAGCTTTCCCTTCCATTACTGGCAGAGCAGCTTCAGGGCCTATATTGCCCAAGCCCAATACGGCAGTGCCATCAGATACAACAGCTACCATATTTCCTTTCATCGTATATTCATATACATTGTTTACATCATCATATATTTCTTTGCAAGGTTCTGCTACACCAGGGGAATAAGCAAGGCTTAAATCCTCTGCGTTTCGAACAGGAATTTTGGACTTTGATTCTAGTTTACCTTTGTTAATGCGGTGCATATGCAATGCTTCTTCACGTAAAGACAATGAATTTCACTCCCAATAAACAAAATGATAACAAATACTGCGCCTGAACCATGTTCTTTCCCACACTCATATGATGTTATAAATCCAATTGCATTTCATTTCAAGAAAAACGCATCTAATTCGTATATTTTATAAAAAAACGGTGGTCAGACCACTTTTTTAACTATTTTACCATATAACATCACATGAAATCTGTAAAGACTATATCTTCTTGAACACAACGTGCTTCTCTCCAAGCATTGCTTTTAACGTTTTGATCAACTCATCGCTTCGTTCAACAGAATAGTGAACAGGAAGCTTGACCAATTGACGTTCTGCCTCATAATAAATTTTCACGGGGATTTTCCCTCTATGAGACTGAAAATGCTGATAAATAGTATGAAGCAGCTTTTCCGTACCTTGCTTTGTTTCTATACGTAAGTACAATTCTTCTGACGGTAATTTTTGAACCGCTTCGCTAGCAGCTTCAGCACGTTGACAAACAATTTGCTGCTGCCCATTTCTTTCATCTATCTTTCCATGTATCAGTAAAACCTTACCTTGTTCAAACAGCAGACGATTCTGCTCAAATACGCGGGGAAACGCAACAACTTCTCCTTCTCCACTTTCATCCGTAATGCGCAAAAAGGCCATTTGCTCTCCTTTTTTCGTGCGAATGACGCGAATTTCCAACACAAATACTAAAAGAGAGACCGCTTTTCCTGAAGCGTGTTCTTTCATATCGTGAAGAGAAACAACAGAATAAAAGGAATTCAGTGCTTCATACTGAGAAGCAGGGTGGCTTGATAAATAAAAACCTAGCATATCTTTTTCATACTGAAGCCGATCTTCTATTTTCAGTTCCTCTTTTTCCATATATTTAGGCTTTAACGAAAATTCAGCTCCAAATCCAAAGTCATCATCAGGGAGCACCAAGCTTGCATGTTCAAATGCTACATCAATGGTTGCTAATAAAGTTGCTCGATTTTCTCCAAATTCATCAAAGCCTCCGGACAAAATCAAAGCTTCAAGCGCTTTTTTATTCACGGCTTTTGGTGAAACACGTGCACAAAAATCAAATAAGTCTTCAAATCTTTTTTTCTTTCTCTCTTCTGTTATTTCCTGCATAGCTGCCGCACCAATATGTTTAATCGCTGCAAGGCTATATCTTATTCTTTCACCTTCTACATTAAACGAATACATGCTCTTGTTAATAGAAGGTGGGAGAACTTGTATTTTTTTTCTTTTGAGTTCATTAATATATTGAGCAATTTTCCCTTCGTTTCCAATAACGCTCGTTAACAACGCTGAAAAGAACTGTAGCGGATAATGTGTTTTTAAATAAGCTAACTGATAGGCCACCATACTGTAAGCAACGGCATGGCTCCGGTTGAAGCCATAATCAGCAAAGCGCACAATAAGGTCATAGACCCGATTAGCAACGGATAGGTCATATCCTTTCTTCTCGCTTCCTTGAACAAAATGTGCTCGTTCACGATCAAGCACGGATCGTTCTTTTTTACTAACTGCTCTTCTCAATAAATCTGCTTCTCCAAGAGAAAAACCGGCCATCTTTGAAGCAATCTGCATAATTTGCTCCTGATACACGATAACGCCATGGGTGGATTGTAAAATGCCTTGAAGCGTGGGATGGTCATATATGACGCTCTCCACTCCGTGCTTGCGCTTAATATAAGTTGGAATATTTTCCATCGGACCGGGTCTATACAGCGCGTTAACTGCTACAATATCTTCTAGCTCTGTAGGTTTTAATTGCTGAAGAACCCTTCTCATTCCATCTGACTCTAGCTGAAAAATCCCTGTCGTATCTCCTTTGCTCAGCAGTTCAAAAGTTTTCTGATCGTTAAATGGAATACGAGACAGTGACAGCTTTTGGTTCATGTCCCGCTCAATTTTCTTTAAAATGTGATCTAAAATGGTTAAGTTACGCAAACCTAAAAAGTCCATTTTCAAAAGCCCAACGTCTTGCAGAGCTTCCATTGGATATTGAGTCAGATATACATCATCATGTCCTTCTTGTACAGCTATAGATTGCGTCAGCGGCTTCTCACTGATCACAACGCCTGCTGCGTGTGTGGAAGTATGCCTTGGCAGTCCTTCTATCTTCATGGCAATGTTATACCATTGCTTTCTGGCTTCATTTTCTGCTAAATAAGTTTGAAGAACTCTTGAATCACGAAGAGCGCTTTTTAACGTTGTACCTGGTTTAGTTGGAATCGCTTTAGACATTTTATTTAACGCCTCTTGATCAAATCCCATCACTCTTCCTACATCACGTACGGCTGCTTTAGCCGCTAATGTTCCAAATGTAATAATTTGAGCTACATGCAGCGCTCCATATTTTTGAGCCACATACTGAATGACTTGATCCCGTTTATTATCAGGAAAATCGATATCAATATCAGGCATCGAAATACGTTCAGGATTTAAAAAGCGCTCAAAGAGAAGCTGATGCTGAATTGGATCAACATTTGTAATTCGTAAGGCGTATGAAACTAGTGAGCCCGCCGCTGAGCCACGACCTGGACCTGTTAAAATACCATGTTCATGAGCATAATTCATAAAATCCCACACGATAAGGAAGTAATCGCTAAAGCGCATACTTTCAATAATGTTCAGCTCATAATCTAAGCGTTTCTGGTATTGTTCCGTGATCACTTGAACTCTTTCTTGCAGTCCTTTCTCGCAAAGAGTGCGTAAGTAGGTTGATGATGTAACGGACGGAGGAACAGGGTATTTTGGAATAGACATGACGCCTAGAGAAATTTTAAGCTCGCATCGTCTTGCGATTTTTATACTTTCTTCTATTAAAAAATGCTGATCATGAAAGAGAACTTCCATTTCATGAGGTGATTTGAAATAGTACTCGCTGCTTTCTTCTTGCACCTGTTCACCGCTATGTAATTTCTCTCCGTCTCGAATAGCCGCTAAGCAATCATATGCGTCCCGATCTTCTTTTTTTAAATATTTCACTTGATTCGTTGCTACGAGCGGGACATTTTCTTCAGCAGCAAGCTCCGTTAACTGCTGATTTATCAAAGCTTCATCCTGTCCGTGGCGCTGTATAGATATATACAAAGACTGAGAATATACTTTTTTAAAGAATTGAAGCACTCGCTTTGCATCTTGAAGCTTGTTTTCTGCTAGCAGAGTTTCTACTTCTCCCCTTACGCCAGGTGTAATAGCAATCAGCCCGCTGCTATAATGCTGGAGCCATTTTTTCTTTACACCGTGTTTTTCCTTTGTTTGAACTAAACTGCTTAGTTTTAATAGATTTTCATAGCCTTTATCATTTTCTGCTAGCAAAACTAAAGGATACGCTTGCTCGCTTTCTTCATGTTCCAAAATTGATAGTGTAAGCCCAATAATCGGCTTAATCCCCGCTTTCACGCAGGCTTTATAAAAAGGAATGACTCCGTACATTACATTTTCATCGGTCAAAGCAATCGCTTCATAGTTCATTTTTTTAGCTGTTTCTACAAGTTCATGAATACGAACGGAACTGCTTAGTAAGCTATAAGAACTTTGAAGCTGTAAGTGAACAAAAGGCACAGGACTTCCCACCTTTCTTTAATTCTTTATTCTCATTATAAATTTTGTTGCGGGCGTAGACAAATTACATAACTCTGAACGTTTGTCCATATATATGTAGGAAGCATGAGTTATCAATAAAATAGTAAAGGAGGACGCGTCATGACAAAAGAGCCTTTTATGTCTCTTTTCATTTGGAGTTACTTTACTTCATTAGGTATTATTTTAGGCGGTTCATTAATCGGAGCATTTGCGGGGTTTTTAATTGGAAAATCTCCCCTGTACGTTATGCATACCCTCAGCAATAGCTTAAAAATCTGGGCAATTGTCGGAGCCATCGGAGGAACATTTGATACGTTTTACAGCTTTGAGCGAGGACTCTTTGAAGGAGCGACAAAAGATGTATTCAAACAAATTCTTTTAATTCTATCCGCTATGGGAGGAGCTCAGACCGGAGCTCTGATCATCAAGTGGTTAACGCAGGAGCACTTTGTATGAGAGTACCCAGCGAGCGAATGTTCAAGCGCTCCGACTGGCAGCGTTTTTTTGCCGGTATTGTCATTGGAGCAATTGTCAGCTGGGGAGTGTTTTTAACAATTTACGGCGTTTCAAGAGATAGAGAGCTAGAGGAGATTCGAATTGCTAATGATAAGCTAAAAAAAGCAAATTTGCAAATTAGCGCATGGCAAGAAGATGTAAAAGCATTAAACAAGGAAATGAAGCAGCATTTGATTATTCAAAATGTGAAAGTAAAATTAGTGAACGGCCATCGTTATAAAGTAAACTCTGTGGTGGAATACAATATTCAAAAAAGCGTCGACGAAGAAGCGCAGCACTTAATTGCCCAAGATATTGAAAGTGCGTATCGAAGCAGGGATATCTTAAAAAAAGCAATTGAAAACAAAAAATACGAATTCGATAAAACGATTTATGAAGTTGAAGTTCATCAAATTTATTTTTATACAACGCTTTCGATTGAAGTTCGAATTAAAAAGATGGAAAAAGTACTATAAAAAGCCGCTGATTTAAAATCAACGGCTTATTTTACAGATTACTTCTGACTGCAGAGCTCTTCTAAATCAAGTAGTAAAGGCTCTACTTCTTCCCATGAGTCAATGGAAGCGCCGGACGCAAGAGGATGGCCTCCTCCGTTGTATTTTCTAGCAATTGTATTAATCACAAGCTCTTTTGAACGCAGGCGGACCCGAATCTGATTTTCTTCTTCTACAAAAAATACCCACGTTTTCACTCCATCAATGTGTCCTAACGAGCCGACTAGCTGAGAGGCATCAGCAGGTGTCACATCATATTTGCGAAGAATTTCATTCGGAATTTTCATGTGAGCAACTCCCGCTGGAGACATTGTGAAGTTTTGCAGCACATATCCATGTAAGTGAGCGACGTTTTCTTTTGTTTTGTATAGCTGATCATATACATCCTTAAAATTGAAGCCATATTGAATCAATTCACTTGCATAGCAAAACGTTTTCGGCTTTGTATTTGGAAATAAAAATCGGCCCGTATCACCGACAATACCAGTGAAAATTAACTTTGCCCCTTCATCATTAAGAGCTAACCCCTTTTCTTTTCCTTCCAAGTAAAATTCATAAATCATTTCACTTGTTGAAGAAGCAGACGTCTCAACCCAAAGTAAATCACCGTAAGGAGTTTGATTCGGATGGTGATCGATTTTAATGATCATTTTTCCACTTGCGTAGCGCTGATCTGATACACGCGCTTCATTCGCCGTATCACAAACGATGACAAGCGCATCTTCATAGGTGTCATCGGCGATATCATCCATACGGTATAAAAATTTTAACGACTCCGCTTCTTCTCCCGTTACGTATACCTTCTTCTCCGGAAAAGATGTTTTTAACAATTCCGCTAATCCGCACTGAGATCCGTATGCATCTGGATCTGGACGAATGTGCCTGTGAATAATGATGGTGTCAAACTGCTTAATAGCTTCTAATATTTGTGCTTTCATTTTCTCTCTCCTGTCAATACTGTTCTTGTTTTATGTACGTACCACATGCACTTATATTTCCACAGCGCTGTATCCATAATCTTTATTAAATCATATCTCTTCTCCTTTTTAAAAGAAGAATCAATCAATAGTAGAATTTTCTGTTATTGACCTGTAAAATAATAGATACTACTGTAAACACTTTCAACACTACGCATTACTAGCATCTAGAAACATTACGGATAGAAATACACCGGACTGGAGGGGCGTCTGTGCCATTTTTTATGATTTTAATCGTTGTGTCCTTTGTTTTCTACATGTATTTAAAAGTAAAATACGTACGTTCAAAACGCCCAATGGAACGAAAGTGGATTTCCGCTAAGTCGAGTATTTGTCTTGGCTCTTTTGTATTATTTTTTGGGATTAATCAATGGTTTATTTACGAAACAAACCTTTCGCTTATCATCGGCATATTATTTGTATTATTCGGTTCAGGTAGCATAATAGCAGGTGTCAAAGCTTATAAGTACTATCAGCCTTATGCAATAAAAGAAGCAGATCAAATGTAAAAAAGGCTGAGGCATAACGAGAGGAATCCAATCTAAAGACGAACAAATGGGAGACATGAGCTGAACCGCTTGAGACACCGCCGTTGATTTCCGTGCAAGACTTCGCTTTCCGCTGGAGTCTTCGTCTTGCCCTCCAATCAACGGCTAGAAGAATCTAAACAGGTGAAACCTACGTTTACCCTAACAAAAAAAAACGAACCACTCATCAACATGGTTGATAAATGGTTCGTTTTTCACTTCGTCTAACATACTTTTGTCCCAGCTTCTTTTTTTATACTCTGTCCAATAACTGAGCCATCATCATCGCTTTTCCTACTACAACTCCGGCGTTGTAGACTTCTACATCTAATTTAGCAAACTTCCGACCCAGTTCTAATAGCTTAGGGCGAATTTCAATTACACTTTCAATTTGAACCGGTTTAATAAAATAAACGGTAATGTTTTCAATAACCAAATCACCTTTTTTATATAAGCGCAGAACACGATTAGCAGCTTCCGTCACAATAGTAGTAAAAACTCCGTATGAAATAGTTCCCATATAATTTGTCATTTGTGGCGTTACTTCACAGCGATAGACAGGTGCTTCCTTTGTCTCTTGTACGTCCATAAATTGATTCGTTACAATGTCATCAATGGTTTCTCCTACCTGTGGTTGACGCTGAATCATTTGCAGCGCTTTTAAGACATCTTGACGGCTGATAATGCCTTCTAGTCGGTGGTAATCGTCCACTACAGGCAGCACTTCAATCCCTTCCCATACCATCATATGAGCGGAAGAAGCGACCGATGTTTTCCCGTGAACGGTCATCGGATTTTTCGTCATCACTTTTTCAATCGAAGTGGAAAGATCATATCCAATAACATCTTTTGAGGTAACCATTCCATGAACTTTCATATGCTGATCTACTACAGGAAAACGACTGTGGTGCGTTTGATCGTTACATTCGTGCCATTTTTCAATCGTATCGGTTAACTGCAAGCTAACCGCTTCAGAGACGGGTGTTAAAATATCCTCTACAAGCACAATTTCTTTTTTTATCAACTGATCATAGATAGCCCGATTAATCATCGTTGCAACTGTAAATGTATCATAGCTCGTTGAAATAATAGGAAGCTTAAGATCATCCGCAAGCTTCTTAACCCATTCTTCCGTATCAAAGCCGCCCGTAATTAAAACGGCTGCGCCTGCTTCAAGGGCTAATTCATGAGCGTTTACTCGATTCCCTACGATAAGAAGGTTTCCGGCCTCGGTATACCTCATCATAGCATCAAGCTTCATCGCTCCAATAACAAACTTATTTAACGTTTTATGCAAACCTTCACGTCCGCCCAGCACTTGTCCATCTACAATGTTTACTACTTCGGCAAACGTGAGCTTTTCAATGTTTTCTTTCTTCTTTCGTTCAATTCGAATAGTCCCTACTCGTTCAATCGTTGAAACATATCCTTTATTTTCCGCATCTTTTATTGCTCGGTACGCCGTGCCTTCACTGACAGTCAGTTCTTTGGCAATTTGGCGCACTGAAATTTTTTCACCAATTGGAAGCGAATCGATATACTGTAAAATTTGCTCATGTTTTGTCGCCACGTGTACTTCACCCTTCTAAAACGTTTTTACGTTTCATATGTCTTTTCTTTTATTATACGGGGGAAGTGAAATGGATTCAATCTAACCTCTTTGACGCAAAGGCTTTCTCGCACTATTTTTTTGAATACCTGTCTTTTTACGGCGCGGTGCATAAAGTAGTGATGACAAATTGCCTCCGGCTACAAAAAGAGCAAAGGTAAGCCAGCTTATACTAAAAATCCCTTGCAAATTCGAAGTTGTTAACACTAAGTGCGGCATTGCATAGTAAAGCATCACTCCGCATAGTAAAAGCGATAAAATAACTCGATTTTTTTCCATAACTCTCCCTCCTTATTATTACTATCGTATGCGGGAAAGTAAAAAAAGCAGAACGTTTCTTTGCAAATAAAAAGAGATTAAGACATAACTGCATCGATTCAATCTAAAGATGAACAAATGTGAAACCTACGTTCACCTTAACAATAAAAAAAGAACGAGTGATCGATATTATCGATTACTCGTTCTTTTTTAACTTTAACTGAAATCGTTTTGTCCCATCCTCTATTTATGATTAAAGTTCCAATCCTTCTCCGACTTTTAATACTTTTCCTTCAATACCGGATAAAGACTCAACAAATTGATGAGGATCTTGCTTAATTACAGGAAATGTATTGTAGTGAATTGGCACAACAAGCTTTGCCTGCACCCATTCCGCTGCGATAGCCGCATCTTCAGGTCCCATTGTAAAGTTATCTCCAATTGGAAGAAATGCTACGTCAGGCTCATGGCGACCAATTAACTTTAAATCAGAAAATAAAGCCGTATCTCCAGCATGATAAATTGTCTTTCCTTCAATCGTTAAAAGCAAGCCAGCTGGCATTCCTGTATAAATAATTTTCTCATTATTTTCTGTATAACTTGAACCGTGGAAAGCTTGGGTCAATTTCACCGTACCAAAATCAAATGTATAGGCTCCACCTATGCTCATTGGATGTACGTTTAAGCCTTGCCAGCTAAGATATGTAGCTAATTCTGCTACTGCCACAACAAGTGCACCGCTGCGCTTAGCAATTTCCACCGTGTCGCCTACATGATCATTATGGCCATGAGTCAGTAAAATCACATCTGCTTTTACATCTTCAGCATTTAAATCTGTTAATTCATTTCCAGTGATAAACGGGTCAATTAAAATTGTTTTTCCTTTTGTTTCAATTTTAACAACAGAATGTCCATGATAAGAAACGTGCATCATATATTCTCTCCTTTTACACTAACCTTTTCTATATTCTACCCGTCTGTTTTGGTTACAAAACAAGTGAATACGCGGCTATCATATCACAAACTGCGCAAAAACATGCCTTATTATGCTTGCTCTAATAAAGTTGTTGCATCAGCGTAAGTTAGACCGTGTGCATCTGCCACAGCCGCGTAAGTGACAAACCCATTTAGGGTGTTGATGCCTTGAAGAAGAGAAGGGTTTTTTAAGCACGCTTTTTTATACCCCTGATTTGCTATTTGCAAAGCATAAGGCACCGTTACGTTGGTCAGCGCTAAGGTCGACGTGCGGGGAACAGCTCCTGGCATATTAGCAACAGCATAATGCAAGACTTCATGCTTCGAATAAGTCGGGTTATCGTGAGTGGTAATGCGATCAGTTGTTTCAAAAATTCCCCCTTGATCAATAGCAATATCAACTACAACGGACCCTTTTGACATTGTTTGAACCATTTCCTCGGTGACAAGCTTTGGCGCTTTAGCTCCGGGTATGAGAACCGCGCCTATCACTAAATCTGACTCTTTTACAGATTGTGCGATATTGTAGTGATTTGACATTAATGTCGTCACTTCTTTACCAAATAAATCATCAAGCTGGCGAAGGCGATCAGCGTTTAAATCAATTATTGTAACATCAGCCCCTAATCCGACCGCGATTTTAGCAGCATTGGTTCCTGCTACTCCTCCTCCAATAATCGTTACTTTTCCTCTTTGCACGCCTGGAACTCCACTTAATAAAATCCCTTTGCCACCTTTGGTTTTCTCCAAAAATTGAGCTCCAATCTGAGAAGACATTCTTCCTGCAACTTCGCTCATCGGAGTTAACAGAGGCAAGCTTTTGTTTGGAAGCTGTACAGTTTCATAAGCGATGCCTACCACCTTTTTATCAATCAATGCTTTCGTTAACGCTTCTTCAGCTGCCAAATGTAAATACGTAAACAAAATAAGTCCTTCGCGAAAATATCCGTATTCTTCTGAAATCGGTTCTTTTACTTTCATAACCATTTCAGCATCCCATGCTTCTTTTGCAGTATTTACAATAGAAGCTCCTGCATTTGTGTAATCTTCATCATGGAATCCAGAGCCTTCTCCTGCCTGTGTTTCAATATATACATCATGCCCACCGTTAACTAAAGCTGTAACACCAGCTGGAGTAATAGCCACGCGATTTTCATTGTTTTTTACTTCTTTCGGCACTCCAATTTTCACCTTTATCCCTCTTTTCTTATATCAGTGATTAACTGAAAAAAGAACGCCACACCAAATCCTTTAGAAAACCGGATTTACTATGACGTTACCTTTCGATAGAGCTCAGCATAATCCTGCTTTTCTTAGTTTATATACAGTATATGCATGTAGTTATTCATATAGTTCGTTATCGCTCTTTGCTTCTGGATTTTCAACTACAGAAGCCATAGCATCGCCAATAACGCCGCTTGAATAAGAATCCATTAGCTGTCTTGATGTCTCTTTTTCTCCTTCAAAATCATATTCATATACATGCTGCGGATGTTTTTTGTCTTTCATATGTCACTTCTCCTTTTTCACTCTATTTTCTTTACGAATGTGAACTTTATTTCATAATCCCTTACATGATCTTTTCTATTTTCTTCTTAATTGCTCTAGTTATACCATTTATCTCACATCAAAAAACGCCCGCAGAATTTTCTGCGGACGTTTTGAGAACTGTTTTATATTGAAGCTTTTTCATGCAATTCATCTTTAGCTAGCTGAATTGCTTTTTTCACTTGTTCAAACCCTGTTCCTCCCGCGCTGTTGCGACGATTAACAGCTGTTTTTGGACTTAATACATGGTAGATGTCTTCCTCGAATAAATCTGACGCTTCTTTATATTGCTCGAGCGGCAAATCCATTAGGTAGATATTTTTCTGAATACAAACGAGAACCAGTTTCCCAACCACTTCATGTGCTTCACGAAACGGCATACCTTTTGCAGCAAGATAGTCAGCTAACTCCGTTGCATTTGAAAAATCTTGTTTCGTAGCTTTTTCCATAACATTTGTTTTTACTGTCATTGTTTCAATCATGCCAGCAAAGATCGTTAAGCAGCCTTCAATCGTTGTAACCGTATCGAACATGCCTTCTTTATCTTCTTGTAAGTCTTTGTTGTATGTTAAAGGCGTGCCTTTTAACACAGTCAATAAGCTAAATAAGTGACCATATACTCGTCCTGTTTTACCACGAATTAACTCCGCCATATCAGGATTTTTCTTTTGAGGCATAATACTGCTGCCCGTTGCGTACGTATCGTCCATTTCAATAAATTGAAACTCTTGACTAGACCATAAAATTAACTCTTCACAAAAACGAGATAAATGCATCATTAAAATAGAACTGTTGCTTAAAAACTCTAAAATAAAGTCACGGTCGCTGACAGCATCCATACTGTTTTGATAAATTCCATTAAAGCCTAGAAGCTCCGCGCTGTAATGACGATCAATTGGAAATGTCGTACCAGCTAAAGCTCCTGCTCCTAAAGGAGATAAATCAATACGCTTTAGTGATTCCGCATAACGCTCAGCATCACGCTTAAACATTGAAACATAAGCCATTAGATGATGAGCAAAAGAAACCGGCTGCGCGCGCTGTAAATGTGTGTAGCCTGGAAAAATAGTTTCGACATGTTGATCTGCTTTTGTAAGCAGCACATCTTCTAGATTTTCGATCAGTCCTACAATTTGTTGAACATGCTTTTTTAAATATAAGTGCATATCTGTAGCAACTTGATCATTACGGCTTCGACCCGTATGAAGCTTACCTCCAACCGGACCAATTTCATCAATTAATAGCTTTTCTAAATTCAAATGAATATCTTCATATTGAGCAGAAAATGTTAGTTCTTTCTTCTTAGCTTTTTCAAGCAGTGTTTGAAGGCCTTTTTTAATTTGTGACGCTTCATCTCCAGAAAGAATGCTGCATTTCTCAAGCATTGTTACATGTGCTAAACTGCCTTCAATATCTTCTTCTACAAGATGCTGATCAAATGAAATGGACGCACCGAACTCGTCAATCCATTGTTCAGGGCGTTTCGTAAAACGCCCTCCCCAAAGTTTGGTCATACCGTTGTCACCTTCTTTTGATTTACCATGCTGCTCACTTGTGTTGGAAGACCCCATAATGAGATAAAACCAACTGCTGCATTGTGATCAAATTCATCTTCTTTTGTATATGTTGCAAGTTTTTCATTGTATAAAGAATTAGGAGATTTACGTCCCTCTACGATAGCATGCCCTTTAAATAGTTTTACTCTCACTGTTCCGTTCACATATTGCTGCGTATCCTTTAAGAATGCAAGCAGTGAATTTGTTAATGGAGAGAACCATAAACCTTCATAGATAACTTCTGTTAATTTTTTCTCAATCACTGGTTTGAAGTGCGCTACTTCTTTCACTAATGTTAAATCTTCCAGCTCTTTGTGTGCTTTAATTAATGTCATAGCAGCTGGACACTCATATACTTCACGTGATTTAATTCCCACAAGACGGTTTTCTACATGATCAATACGTCCAACTCCATGCTTACCTGCAATTTCATTCAATTCTAGAATTAACTGAGCTAGCGTGTAAGATTGACCGTTTAATGATACTGGAACACCTTCAACGAATTCAATTTCTACTACATCCGCTGTGTTCGGAGTGTTTTCAAGAGAAGCCGTTAGGTCATATGCTTCTTCAGGCGGAGCTGCCCAAGGATCTTCAAGAACGCCGCACTCGTTACTTCTTCCCCATAAGTTTTGGTCAATTGAAAACGGGCTGTCTAAATTAATTGGAATTGGAATATTCTTTTCTTTTGCATACTCGATTTCTTCTTCACGAGACCATTTCCAGTCACGAACAGGAGCTAAAACTTCTAAGTGTGGATTTAATGCTTTAATTGATACTTCGAAACGCACTTGGTCATTTCCTTTTCCCGTACATCCATGTGCGACAGCTACTGCATTTTCTTGTTCTGCTACTTCTACAAGCTTTTTAGCGATTAGCGGTCTAGATAGTGCAGATACCAATGGATATTTTCCTTCATATAATGTGTGTGCTTGAAGTGCTGCTAACGCAAATGTATTGGCATATTCTTCTTTTGCATCAATCACATATGATGATACCGCTCCAACTGTTAAGGCTTTTTCTTTAACGAACTTTAAATCTTTTCCTTCGCCTACATCTAAACAGCAAGCTACCACATCGTACCCTTTTTCCTGTAACCATTTAATTGCAACTGATGTATCTAAACCTCCAGAATATGCTAAAACAACTTTTGGATTACTCATTATCTATTCCTCCTACAAATTATATATATATTAATACAACCGTTTTAATTTTTATTCATTTAATCTACTATTACTTTAACAACTTTTTAATCTATTTTCAATAGTTATTCAAAAAAAAGTATATAAATTCACGTTTTTTTTAATTTAATAGGATAAAAGCTTTTAAAATACTGTAAAAATAGACGTGAATGAATATTCCTGCCTTAAATGCATTGTATATTTATATGCATAAATCAAGTATAAATGATTTATTTTTCACTTAAAGTAGCTCTGGCTTTTGTCATTGTATAAAATGGAAGGGAAGAGGTGAAAAAATGGAGCGCTTTTTTACTTATGACAACAGACTCGGTATAAAAATTCCTGCTCTTGAAAGAGAATGGACATTCTATTCTGAAAAAGTTCAGCAGGATATCCTCCTAACATGGGAATCCATTCGAGGGCAAATTCCAGACAAAATTCAATCTGTAGAAAAGAGGATTAATCAAAAACAAGCGGCGTTAGAAGATGAGACTAATTTTATCCGCTCCTGTGAATTAAATAGCGAGATAGGAGAACTTGCTTCTATTATTAATGATTTGTGGATTTGGTATCGAACAAATGAGGAAATATCAAAAAAAGTTCACGGATAGACAAAAAAACGAGTCTCATGAAAAATTAATGAGACTCGTTTTTCTTATCCAGCAAATAGCGGTATTGGTAAAAGCGCTTCGCATAATCTGTCACTTGTTTGGCCATTCGATAATTCATCCCTCCGCCAACCATCATACTCACAATTGGCAAACGATTATAAACTTTTCGCTTCGCAGCAAATATAGCTAGCGTTTTTCCAATTTGCACAACGATTTTTTGCAGCCACGTCTTATCTACAATTTGATCAACACCTTCATAAAAATACGGGTCAAATTCTTGGCTTAGCTCACTCTTTAATTGATGCCATCCCTCAGCCTGAAGGTGTCTAGGTAACGTTGCTGCATGGAAAACTTTTAGCGTTAGCATAAGCTCTGAAGGAGTCTGGATATGATAGCCGTAGCTCATTGCTGCCTGTTGCACCGCTTGAATATTCATGCATAAAACAGCGGGTATATCAATACCGACTAGCAGCGATTGGCCGGTTCCTGAAAGTGCTCCTTGACTCAGCGCATACAACCGCAGCTTGGCCATTTGCTGTTCGCATATATAAGAAAGCTGATCTACTTGAAGGGAATTCATTTCTGACAGATCTGTGATATCTTCTTTGAATACACGGGCGGTTTCAATAATTCGTTTTGTCGCTTGAGTTTGCATTTCCGTACCTTGAATTAATGCAGTTAACTGAAAGAGTCCCTCATCAATTTTATGTAAATAGGTCTCACGAACAGAAGCAGGAATTAAGTTAAGCCCTTTTTCTAACCATTCTTCGTACAATAACTCCATCTCAGTTGCTTCTACGCTCTGTAAGCTCTCTTCCCATTTATAGATTTCTTCTAAAAGCTGTTCTTCGCGATTCGTTAATATCATCATGTCACCCTTTCAAGAAATAAGTAGTTTTATTTTTATTATAACAAATAATGCATCCGTTACATTTTGCTTCCTATATTATTTCTTTCTTCTATACGTTGTAAACCTTCTTTCAACCGTCAGCTCCTTACGCTATATAAAAAAGCTGATTTCCTAACAAGGAAATCAGCTTTTCGTTAGTTTGCCTGACAATTTATGAGAATTCATGCATTGAAGAGGCACTTTATGAACTTAAATATTCGCTAAACGAGTAACGTCACGTGCAATCATAACTTCTTCGTCTGTAGGAATAACCATAACTTTAACTGGAGAATGAGGGTAGCTAATAAATGCTTCTTCTCCTTGTACACTATTTAAAGCTGGATCCCAATAAACGCCCATGAACTCTAAACCACGAAGAACGCGAGCACGTACAACATCACTGTTTTCTCCAATACCTGCTGTGAAGATGATTGCATCTACACCAGACATACGAGCAGCATAAGAACCGATATATTTATGAATGCGGCTAGCAAATACTTCAAGTGCTGTTTCAGCACGTTCATTGCCTTCAGCGCTTGCTTTGATTAGATCGCGTAGGTCACTAGAAATACCAGATACACCTAAAAGACCACTTTCTTTATTTAATACATTTAATACTTCGTCAGCAGTTTTTCCTGTTTTCTCCATAATAAATGGAATTAATGCAGGGTCAATGTTACCTGAACGAGTTCCCATTGCTACACCAGCTAATGGTGTGAAGCCCATTGATGTATCAATTGACTTGCCGCCTTCAATTGCAGCGATACTTGCACCGTTACCTAAGTGACAAGAAATTAAGCGCAATTGTTCGATTGGACGGCCAAGAAGCTCAGCTGCACGCTCAGAAACATATTTATGAGATGTGCCGTGGAAACCGTATTTACGAACGCCATACTTTTCATAGTACTCGTACGGTAAGCTGTACAAGAATGATTTTTCTGGCATTGTTTGATGGAATGCTGTATCGAAGACTGCTACAGCTGGAACATTTGGAAGAATATCTTGGAACGCTTTAATTCCCACAATGTTTGCTGGGTTGTGAAGCGGTGCTAAATCAGATAAAGCTTCAATTTCCGCTAATGTTTCATCTGTGATTAAAACAGAATCAGCAAATTTCTCTCCGCCGTGTACTACACGGTGACCTACACCAGTGATTTCATCGTATGATTGAATGATGTTTTGAGAAAGTAACTTTTCAACTAAAATTTTAACTGCAACAGCATGGTCAGGGATTTCTGTAATATCCGTTTGTTTTTCACCATTTACCGAGATCGTGAAAACAGCGTTATCTAAACCAATTCGTTCTACTAAACCTTTTGTTAATACCGTCTCACTTGGCATTTCAAATAATTGAAACTTAAGTGAAGAACTGCCGGCGTTGATTGCCATGATTTTTGACATAAAAAAACAGCTCCTTCTTTATTATACGTGCATCATAAACATAACGAACAGAACATAAAAGTGTAATCTCTACAATATTCTATGCATTTCGACACGATTTCTATCCTTATTCATTTAATCATTCACGACAATAGATTTCAAGAGCTATACATCATGAAAACGCTACCGGTAAAAATTCATTATTTTCGAAAAAGACTTACTTTTTATTAACGCTGAACCATTGGTCCATTTGAGCCATAATATCACTCATTGCTTCTCGATTACTGAACTTCGGCAAATTCACAAGCAGCGCTTGATCAGGCGCTGTTACCCCTTCTCCCTGCTTTTGAAGAATGATAATACTCTTAGCAGCCTGCTCTTGTTTGAACATTGAAAGCGGCAGCTGAACGATTCCTTGAACGATTGCTTCCTCTTTTAGCAGCGGCTGTAATAAATGAGACTGTTCAGACTCGAACAAGTTATTTGGAATAAGGGCCACTACGTATCCTCCGTCTTTTACATGGCGCAAGCTTTGTTCAATGAATAAGTGATGAGCATAGGTATGACCTTCTTCAGCTCTTACTTTATACTCTTTTGCCCCTTCATCGTTTGGATAATAACCAACCGGCAGGTCACAGACAACTAAATCAACAGGATCAATAAAAAGCGGCTGTAAGCTGTCTTGATTAAATAATTGAACGCCGTGCTTCTGTAAGTTTGCATTTACATATGTCAATTGAAGTAATAAATCATCCACATCTACACCGTATACATGTTCAATTGACGCAGCGTGTGTATTTAAAATGGTTGTTAATAAGTTTCCAGCTCCTACTGCTGGATCTAAAAGCGTATACTTATCTTTTCCTGCCATGAATTTTCCAACTAAGTAGCTGACAAATAGTCCTACAGCATCAGGGGTCATTTGGTGGTTAGGCTGAACTGCTTCTTTCATCCCCTTTAAAATAGCTAGCTGATATGCTTTTCGAATCGTTTCTTTTTCAAAATGATCAAGCGTGATTGAATCGTATTCTTTTTTTAAACGTTTTTTGGTTACCTCATCTAGCTCTTCTTGCAAAATAGTTCCTTGAAACAAGTTTTCTCCCGTTTCAGCTACTGCTTCTAAATATACGCAGTTTAGTTCTTTTCTTAAAATAATAGCTGTTTGATCAATTACACCAAATAGCTTTTCCATACTAGCTAATTGACTCATATTCTGCCTCCTGTGTAATGAAATGATATCTATATAAATGAGTAAACGTCCTATTTGGAACATCATATTTTATCATAAAAGCTTCTTAAAACACAAAGAAGGCGAAAAACATTGTTTTCCGCCTTCTGCCGAACGCCATCGACAATCTTACTTAGCTGCTTTAGCTGCTTCGATTGCTGCTTCGTAGTTCGGATGCTCAGTTACTTCTGGTAAGTACTCAACATACGTTACGTTGTCATTTGAGTCTACTACAAAGATTGAACGAGCCAATAAGCGTAATTCTTGAATAGCTACACCATATGCTTCGCCGAAAGATAAGTCGCGGTGGTCAGATAATGTTTGAACATTATCAATGCCGTTAGCACCACACCAGCGCTTTTGAGCAAACGGTAAATCTACGCTCACTGTTAATACTTTTACGTTATCTAATTTAGCTGCTTCTTCGTTGAAGCGGCGAGTTTGCGCATCACAAACTCCAGTATCAATAGAAGGAACTACACTGATTAGGCGAACAGAACCCTTTGTACTGTCAAGCGTTACTTCTGATAAATCATTTGCTAAAACGGTAAAGTTTGGCGCCTTGTCTCCAACCTTTACTTGATTTCCTAATAATGTTACATCGTTACCTTTAAATTTAGTCACGAATAATTCCTCCTTTAAATAAGTATGTACACTGTTCATATTAGCTTGTCTGTCTCTATATTGCAATTAAATGACATACATACTATAACGCTATATGCTAGAAAACATGCCCAATAAAAAAAGGCTTTGCTTGCTTCTTTTATCGTTCAAAGAAGCAAGCAAAGCTTTATTTTATCCCTACAAATTAAAATCATTTGCACCGTCATGATGCTGATTTTGTTGATTATGATGATCCTGCTGATGGTTATTTCGCTTGAACATTTGCTGCACGCGTTCAATGGCTTGAGGTGCTGTATCTAAAATCTTTTCATATAAATGTGTACTTTCATTAAGGTGAAGCATTTTAATTCCGCTTCCACTCACAATTAAAAAGGCAATTGGCGTAATTGATACACCGCCACCGCTACCTCCGCCAAATGGATGACCTGATTCTTGCTGATGCTGCCCTGGAGAAGATGGCGCATGCCCTTCTACTCCAAACTCGCTTCCACCCGCTGCAAAGCCAAAACCTACTTTTGAGACAGTTAAAATAACGCTGCCATCAGGTGTTTCTACGGGATCACCAATGATTGTATTAACATCAATCATTTCCTTTAAATTTTCCATAGCTGTCGACATTAAACTTTTAATTGGATGTTCTGCCATTAAGATAACCTCCTTATGTTTTCACAGAGTGTGTCTTGTTCTTATTTGACGACTTCCATCTTTTGCGACGCTTTTTGGACGTATGCCGCCAGTATCTCAAGGTCCGTAAACCTACTAGAATAGCTTGACCAACTCGAAAAGAAATTATGCACTCAAATACCGTTTCTGACCAAAGATGTTGAAATACAGGAGTAACGCTCATTACAGGCATATCTTTTAGTTTCATATAACGGCTGATTATACCAACTATGCCCCCCTTTGCAGACCATACCGCCCCGGTAAGTACGCCTGTTAACGCAGCATCACCTAAGCCGAAACGGCTGTGCCATTTAATATCCCTTACCGTCACTTTCTGTAAGAAACGACGAAAAATTTTATGAAAACCGACTACCTGTTCAAGGAATTGCTTCGCATTTTCTAACATGCTTAACCCGTCTTCTACAGAATAATCACTCCATGAATTCTCGTCTTCTTTTCCTTGATCACCCATTCCTTTCTTCTTTTCAACAAGCAAACGAGGAGAATCTTTTTTTACTTTCACTACCGGAATTTCATATGTATAGCGAATAAGACCAAACCAAGCCCTGAGTCTCACTCTGTAATAATCGTTATCTCGGACATGATGAAGCTCTACAAATAGCGTGATTTTTGTCCATACAATAAGTACAATAACAATTAAAAGTGCTAGCAATATCCATAAAAGCCATAGCACATCCTTCACTCCTTCTTAGCTTCACATTATCTCCAAAACACAGAATATTAAACCTTATGAAAACAATAAAAAGAGGTTGAGACATAACGAAATGAATCCAATTTAAAGACGAACAAATATATACATGAGCTTAACCGCTTGCGACACCGCAGTTGATTTCCGTGCAAGGCTTCGCTTTCCCTCCAATCAACTGCTAGAAAGACCTACACACATGAAACCTACGTTTACCATAACCCAAAAAAACGAACCACTAATCAAACACCTTGATCAATGGTTCGTTTTTCAATTCGTCTAAATATTTTTGCCCCAGCCTCTTTTTATTATCTGCTTATTGTACCTTCATGTATAACGGTTGTATCTGCGTAGTAATCATGCGCTCCTTGCTTTTTAGGTAAAAAAGCAACTAACAAATAGCCAAGTAAAAAAACTGTTTTAGAAATATAACGTCCAATTCCTTCACGAAACAGCACAACAGGCCAAGTTAAAGTGGAGTCTTTCAGTGATACTACTTTAAGCCCAAACACCATCTTTCCAAGCGTTTGTCCAAAATACTTGGTCATTAAAACAAAATAACCATAAAAGATAATTACCGTCACAATCGTATAGGGAGAAAAAAATCCATCCCCTTGAGGAATATCTGCTAAATGGAAAATGGGTTTGATCAGCAGGGAGTTCAAGCTAGCTACTACAGCTAGATCCAAAAGATATGCCCAAAAGCGCATCCAAAAGCCTGCATAATGGAATTCACTACCTATTGGAGCACTTACCGCTGGCTCATGTTTTATAGTGTCGTTTGATTCGGTTGAATGAGATTGATTTTCCATGTTCCCACCTCTATTCTGCATATAAATACATCAAGCGCGGAGAGCTTGGCTGCGCAAATGTTTTTAACATTGCGGTAACTTGTTCATCTCCACCAATTACTTTTTGCATGCTCATTGAAAGCCAAGAAGGCAGTCCGAATCCTTGATTGTATTGAATTACTTGTGCACCTTTTAACTTGTAATCTTTCTCCATTCCTTTTACCGTATCTTCAAAATAGCCTAGTTGATCGACCAGCTTCAGCTCTTTAGCCTGACGTCCATCGTACACTCGTCCATCTGCAATAGAACGCACTTTTTCTTTAGAAAGGTGACGTCCTTCAGAGATAACATTGACGAAACCATCATACGAGTTGTCTACAAGTGTTTGCATAATTTCTTTTTCTTCTCCGGTCATTTCTCTTGTTGGAGACATAATATCTTTATGAGCCCCGCTTTTAATAACAACAGATTCTACTCCTAGTTTATCTGCCAGCTTGCCATAGTTAACGCTTTGCATAATTACACCTAGTGAACCTGTTAAAGTGTCAGGGATTGCATAGATTTTAGTAGCAGCTGTTGAAATGTAATAGCCTCCTGAAGCAGCCATTGATCCCATTGAAATATAAACTGGCTTTTTCGTGTCTTTCTTCAGCTCTTCAATTTTTTTATGTATTTCAGCACTTTCAACGACGCCCCCGCCCGGTGAATTCACCTTAATAATGACTCCTTTAACTGCCTTATCATTTTTTGCAGCCTCTAGCTGCTTTAAAAATGCTTGGTGGTTATAACCATTTTGAGACATAAGCGGAGAGGAACCGCTTCCTGTATCTTGAATCGTTCCATTGACCTCTAGTACTGCAATTTTCTTAGCTGCATTCCCTTTTTCGATAACTGTTTCTGATAGTTCACTGTCGTCTCCTCCAAATATGCCTGCCAGACCGTCATCTTTTTCTTCTTTGACTGAAAAACCAACATTAACAATCGCAGAAAAAATGAATAAGCAGGCCGCAATTAAAAGAGCAATCCACCTTTTTTTGTTCATGAAAATCCTCCTTTTTAGGTGTCAGAATTAAAAGATTATTCTTTTAATTCTTAAAGCAATAATGCTATAATTATTGTAACAAACTTTTTTTAAAAAGTTTACTTTATCGCTAATATTTTACATATCAGACAAACAAGGGGGAACTATCTATGCCAAATCGTCGCAACGTTTATTTCTTTCATCCAAAAAACCAGGAATCAAAGGCGCTCGTAAGTCCACTTATTGAACTTGCAAAACAATATGACTTTCAAGTAGTAGACCATTTCGACAGCGCTAACATCATTGTAAGTATTGGCGGTGACGGAGCTTTCTTGCAGGCTGTCCGTCAATCTGGCTTTCGAGATGACTGCTTATATGCTGGTGTCACAACTTCAGATCAACTAAGCTTTTACTGCGATTTTCATATCGATGAAACGGATAAAATGATTGAAGCTATTACGACAGAAAATATAGAAGTACGTCGATTTCCCGTTTTACAAACTCAAATTGATCAAGGAACTTCTTTTTATTGCTTAAATGAATGTTCTATTCGATCAGGTGTTATAAAAACACTCAGTCTAGATGTTTTTATTAATGAAAATCACTTTGAAACATTCCGCGGGGATGGGATGATTATTTCAACACCAACAGGCAGTACGGCTTATAATAAATCGGTAAGTGGAGCCGTAGTTGATCCGTTAATTCCTTGTATGCAAGTCAGCGAATTGGCATCGTTAAACAATAATAATTATCGTACATTAGGATCTTCATTCATCCTAAGCGCTGAGCATACGCTCACTTTAAAACTATCCAATGACAACAACCACAGTCCAATTATTGGAATAGATAACGAAGCATTAAATGCACGTCAAGTTGATCAAGTTCAAATACGTTTAAGCGACCGTCAAATTAAAACGGTTAAGCTAAAAGATAACTCTTTCTGGCAACGAGTTAAGCGTACATTTCTATAACAAAAAGCGCCCAAGGGCGCTTTTTATTTTTGATATACAATTTTTCCATTAATAGCAGTCATCTGCACCCGTACCCCTGGAATATCATCTGCAGGTATCTCAAACAGATCTCTTTCTAATACGGTAAAATCAGCTACATAACCCTTTTGAACGTATCCTTTTTTATGCTCTTGATGAATGGCCTGCGCGCTTCCTAACGTAAACAGCTGAACAGCTTCAAATACTGTGAGTCGCTCAGAAGGTATGTAAACGACCGAGCTATTTGGAGAAGTTTTTCTAGAAACCGCTGCATGGATCGTTAACATGGGATTGATAGGTTCAATAGGTGCATCCGATCCGCCTGCACACATAACCCCTTCGTCCAATAACGTTTTCCAAGCATAGCAATAATCCAAATGCTCTTCTCCGATTTTTTCAATGACCCATGGAAAATCACTGGCTAAAAACCGAGGCTGAATATCTAGCACAACCGGGAGCTTTTTTACACGATCAACTAAATCTTTTCGTAGAATTTGCGCATGGATGATACGATCTCTTTGCCCTGTTTGAGGAGGATATTGTTCGATGCTTTCCACTACGTATTGAAACGCTAAATCCCCAATCGCATGAATTGCAACGGTCATGCCCAATTCTCTCGCTTTCCTCACTAGCTGCTTTAATTCATCTAGTGATTGAATAGCTACACCTCTTGTAGAAGGGTCGCTTTTGTAGGGAAAGCTTAAAAGCGCAGATTGACTGCCGAGCGAACCATCAGCAAAAATCTTCATTGGCCCTATTTCAATAAAATCGGATGTGTCTTTCTTTTCTTCACAGTATGTATACATATCATCTACAGCTTCATGATGAACAAGTAAATGAGCACGAAACAGCTGCTTTTCTTTATGAATAACGTCTTGGAATGCTTGATATGTACGCAAAAAGCCTCCATAATAATTTAAATCTTCCGTATGTCCACCCGTTAATCCGTGATGAACACAATCTTTAATGGCTACTGAAAGCGCTTGTCGAATGTATGCTTCTGATACTTTAGGAATATGAGCCGTTACTAATTCTTGCGCTTGATCAGCAAAAAAACCGGTAGGATTTCCAGCTTCATCCCTCTGGATAATACCTCCTTCCGGGTCACGTGTTTCAGCTGTAATCCCGGCTATTTTAAGAGCAGTCCCGTTTACTACTAATCCGTGACGACAGACTCGCTTCAACATAATAGGATGTTCAGTTGACAGCTGATCAAGATCTTGATACTGAATCAAAGAGGAATCTTCCCACTGATTTTCATCCCACCCTTCTCCAATTACCCATTCTCCTTTTGGCGTACTCTCTACTTTTTTCCGAACGAGCCTTAACACCTCTTCCCGAGAAGTAGCTTGAGACAAATCAAGCCGAAGAAGCTTTTCACCGTGACCAATTAAGTGAAGGTGGCTATCGACAAAGCCCGGATACATTGGGTGTCCTTTGAGGTGTACTTCTTTGTCAATCTCAGCACCCCATTTGATTCTTAGATCTTCTTCTGCGCCTATATCTTCAATGAATCCTTTTTCAACATATACGCTTTCTACATGCTCACCTTCTTTTAGCATCGTATATATTTTGCCGCCGTAAAATAAAGTCCCCATCGCCAACATCTCCTTTACTTTATAAAGCTTGATCTTGTCTCTATTATACGTGACAAAACAAACAAGACAAAAGAGTGAGGTTTCCCCCACTCTTTTTAGCCATCATTATTTAATTAATATGACTTATTTACCACCAAGTTGTTGCTCAGCCATTTGAACTAAGCGTTTAGTGATTTCTCCACCAACAGATCCGTTAGCGCGAGCTGTTGCTTCTGGTCCAAGATTTACACCGAATTCAGAAGCGATTTCGTATTTCATTTGGTCGATAGCAGCTGCTGAACCAGGAGCTACTAATTTGTTTGTGTTTGCCATGTGTTTTCACCTCCTTGTTGAATATAGATTGTGTCAAAACACATGGCATCATACATTATTTTTTTGGTAATTTTATGAAATTTTACTTTTAAAACAAATCTTCTACGCTGTCTGCGGTATTTGTAGCCGAAGAAGCTGTCATCTCAAGCGTTTCTACATTATTTACCGCTTCTTGAATTAATGTTTCAAAATCATAAAATTGTTCGTATCGATTTATTTTTTCACGCTTTGGCTTAGTTTTTGGTGAGCTTGGCGTAAAAATTGTACAGCAGTCTTCATACGGACGATTCGAAATTTCATGTGTGTCAATTTTACGGGCAATTTCCACAATCTCCGTTTTATCCATTGTCACAAGCGGACGCAAAATTGGCGTATTCGTCACTTCATTAATCGCATACATGCTCTCAACCGTTTGACTAGCTACTTGCCCTAAGCTGTCGCCAGTTACGATAGCTAACGATTCATTTTTTTCACGAATAAGGTCCGTAATTCGAAGCATCATACGGCGTGTAGAGGTCATGGTATAATTCTCTGGAATTTGCTTTTGAATCGCTTGCTGTACAGCTGTAAACGGTACAATGTGAAGCTTTACTTTTTCGTGATAAGCCGTTAATTTTTGCGTTAAATCAATTACTTTTTGCTTAGAACGTTCACTTGTAAAAGGCGGACTATAAAAATGAACCGCTTCTATTTCTAAACCGCGCTTCATAGCTAAGTATCCTGCAACCGGGCTGTCGATTCCTCCAGAAAGCATGAGCATCGCTTTTCCACTCGTACCAACTGGAAGACCCCCTGCTCCGCGATAATCAAAACATGTAATATACGTTGCTTCACTTCTCACTTCTACTCGTACATTTACGCTTGGCTCTTTTACGTTTACCTGTAGATGCTCTGTATTTCGTAGAATATGACTTCCTACTGCATAATTTAATTCGTTTGTATCAAGAGGAAATTGTTTGTACGCTCTTCGAGTAGATACTTTGAACGTTTTTCCTTCTATATCAAATTCTTTCATTGCTTCTAGCGCTGCTTCTTGAATGGCTTCAAGTTCATTTTCAACTTTTAATGCTAAACTAAAACTTTGAATACCAAAGATTTGCTGAAGACGTTCAATGATAGGCTCGTGATTTTCACCATTTAAGTGAATATACATGCGGTCTCTTGTGTATTTTACGTGAATGTTTTGGAATGCACTAAGAGCCGTTACAATATTTTTTCTTAGCTGCGCAACAAATTTTTTTCTATTTTGTCCTTTAGTGGAGATTTCTCCGTATCGAATTAAAATATGGTTATATATCATAGTTATTTACCTCATTACTTTCTTTAGATCTTCAATTACTGTGAAAATAGCATTTATAATGGGCGTTACTTCATTATAGTCATTTAATCCTGACAAGCTCAAACGAATGGACTGATCGGCTTCTTCGTAATTTTTACCGATAGCTAAAAGCGTTTTACTTGGCTTTTTTCGTTTTGATGAGCAGGCAGATGTAGTTGATACAAACACTCCTTTTTCTTCAAGAGCGTGAACAAAAACCTCACCTTTAATACCTTGCGCTGTAAAATTTATAATATGGGGAGCTGAATGCTCATTCGGCGTATTAATCGTGATTCTTTCGTGAGCAGAAAGTTTGTCCATCAGTTCTGCTTTTATTTTCTGCATTTTTTGCTGATTCTGAGCTGCATGTTCAAGTGTTAAACGAAGTGCTTTAGCAAATGCTACGATTCCCGGAACATTTTCCGTGCCTGATCGATGCTGCATTTCCTGAGAGCCTCCGCTAAGCAACGGATGAAGCTGAACTCCATTTCGTTTATATAAAATCCCCGTTCCTTTTAAGCCGTGAATTTTGTGTCCTGATAATGTGCATAAATCAATTTTATGATTTGCTAAAGAAAGCGGAACTTTTCCAATCCCCTGCACATGATCGACATGAAAAAGCACCTTCGAATAGTTCGTAAGCATCTGTCCAATTTCTTCAATTGGCTGAATGGTGCCAATTTCATTATTTACATGCATAACGGATACTAAAATGGTTTCATCCGTAATAGCTGATTCAATAGCCGCAGGTGACACAAATCCATTTGAATCTACCGGAACATACGTCACATGAAACCCTAGTGCTTCTAACTGCTTAAATGGTTCATGAACAGAATCATGTTCAATATTTGTCGTAATAATATGCTGACCTCGGCTTTTATATTGCATCGCTACGCCTTTAATAGCTAAATTATTCCCTTCCGTTCCTCCTGATGTAAAGATAATTTCATTTGACGATACGTGCAGCAATTCTGCTACTTGCTCACGTGAACGGCTCAACAAATTCTCCGCCTGTACGCCAAATTGATGGAGGGACGATGGATTGCCATAATAAGTTGTAGCTACTTTGGTAAAAGATTGTATGACTTCATTATAGGGTTTTGTTGTAGCGCTATTATCTAAATAAATCAAGGATGCGCGCCCCCTTCTTCATTTTTTCGGAACAACGTATTATCATACCACACCTTGGTATTTTTTTAAATTAGGCGTTCCTTTTATTATTAATAAACTATTTAGATTTTTTCAAAAAAACCTATATATGATTCCATAAATGTGGTAGTATGTATCACGTACTTTTAGTTTTTAAAAAGTCAGAAAATTTAATCATCAACATAAGAAACACTAGGAGGCATTATGAAAACCAAAGCACTCACTAACAAAGAAATACTTGCCATCGGTCTTATGCTGTTTGCTCTCTTTTTCGGAGCGGGAAATATGATTTTCCCTCCTTTGCTCGGACAGCAAGCCGGAACACACACTTGGAGTTCCATTATCGGTTTTCTCATTACAGGTGTAGGACTTCCGCTTATGGGGATAATCGCTGTTTCTAAAAGTAATGGAAACTTTACCGAAGTAGCTAAAAAAGTTCACCCTATTTTCGGGATTTCTTTTACTATATTGCTTTACTTAGCAATTGGCCCTTTTTTTGGTATACCCAGAACGGATACGGTAGCGTTTGAAATCGGTGTGACCCCATTTTTATCAGAAAATGCGGTTGCAAGCAAGATTCCTTTAATGGTCTATACGGTTATTTTCTTTGGCCTAACACTTTATTTATCATTGAATCCAACTAAAATTGTTGATCGCATAGGAAAAATTCTAACTCCTTTACTGCTCGCAGTATTAGCTCTTTTAGCTATCAAAAGTTTAATGACACCTATGGGTTCTTTTCAAGAACCTCACGCCAAATATATAGCCTCTCCATTTACGGGCGGCTTTATTGATGGATATTTGACAATGGATACAATTGCAGCTCTCGTATTTGGCATCGTTGTTATCAACAGTATTAAGGAAAAAGGCGTAACGGACGAACGAACACTTGCTTCGGTATGTATCAAAGCCGGGTTGATTGCTGCTGCTGGGTTAGCTATCGTTTATCTTTCTCTCGCGTATGTCGGCGCTTCAAGCGTAGAAGCAATTGGTATGAAAGAAAATGGAGGAGCTATTTTAACAGCTGTAGCTACAACATTATTCGGTTCGTTTGGCACCATTATTTTAGGACTCGCTATTACATTTGCTTGTCTAACGACAGCCATCGGATTAACTTCTGCTTGCGCACGATTTTTCACGCAGCTGGTGCCAAGCATGTCATATAAAACATTTGTCGTCATTTTAATGCTGTTTAGTGCTGTTATTTCAAATGTAGGGCTTACTCAATTAATTTCTATTTCCATACCTATTTTGACCTTTGTATACCCTATTGCCATTACGCTAATTGCTTTATCATTAATTGAAAGAGCCATTTCGTTTGGTCGAGAAGTATATGTGACAGCCGTAATCATTAGCTCGATTCTGAGCATTTTTGACGGGTTAAAAGCAGCAGGAATTATCCTAACAAGCATAGACAATTTTTTCAAAAACTATTTGCCGCTTTATAGCCAAGGCCTTGGCTGGCTTATTCCAACAGTTGCTGCTGCCTTCATAGGCTATATTATTAGTATTGCAAGAGGTACACATCACACAGATAGTATACAAAGAAAAGCGTCATAAAAAAGCTCGTGTCCTTTGGACACGAGCTTTTTAACTCTGTGAAGATACAATACGCTGTATACGATCCAGCGCACCAGGATCTACTTGCTCAATAGCTGCAGATGCCTGTTTTAATGCTTCTTTGTATTCGTAATGACGAAACGCTTCTTCTGCTTCTTCTAAAGACTGTGCAATCGAGTGATGAGTACTTCTATAACGGTTACCGTATTGAATCACTCTTTCAACGAGTCGCGCCTCTTCTAACATTGCCTCTGTTTCATCAAATGTATCCTGGACAAAACCAACAGCATCTTCAAGTAAAGATTGAACAGCTTGAATATTAAGCGGTTTTTCTTTCAGCTTAGCGGTTACTTCATTTAAGATATGAACCGTTTTTTCAAGCTGCACTTTGTATTCTTCAGGAACACCGGGAAGGTTGCTTTTTTGAATAAGGCGTCTTGCTTCAATCAACTGAGATTTCAGTTCTTCTATTTTGTCCTTAGCCGAGAGCTCATCTTTGCGAAGAGCTTGTAGCATATCGCTATAGGATTCCTGAGATTCTTTTAATTGGTTAAGCTGTTTGGAAACGTCTTCGAGTTCTTCTTGGATCACACTGTAGGCTAAATTGTGCTCCGCCACCTTGTCCGAAATATTATAGTACAAGTTAGTCAATCGTTTTAGTTCGCGGTCCATTTTATAATATACGTCTAAATCGCGCTCTTTAAAATGATAGCTTTGCTGTACAAATAGCGTTTCTTCACGAAGTTCACGGTTTCGTTCTTGAAGCATACGAAGGAAGTTAGATACCGTATGAGATTCACGGTTCATTTTATGATAGGAGAAAACCTCATGCTCAAGTGAGTCATATAACTGCTCTAAGCGTTCGTTCACATCATCTAGTTTTGTAATCGCTTCTTCCACATATAATTCTTCAATATCTGCAATAATTTCAGCAGTTTCTTGTTTTAAAAGCTCTACCGTTTCTTCTACTTGCAGATGATCTAACACATATCCCTGCTCACTCATTTCGCGGAACCCGTCAAGCAGTTCATTGAACTGAACAGGAAGAGTGGTCTGACACTCAACTAACACTTTTGGAATTTGTTCTAAATACGAATCAATAGCTGTTAAATCAGTTTTTAATTGAAGAACAATCTCACGTGCTTGAAGATAGTTTCCGTTAATCGTCTCTTCCTCGTATTTTTTAAACTGCTCTTTAGATGTATTAATTGCGTATTCTAACGTTTTTTCAGCATTTCCATAGGAATACCGATGTGCGAGCAATTTTTTCTTCACGTGGCGGTGAAGCTGATTTAATTCCTCAATATCATATCGATTATCTTGTTCGCTACCAATTAAATTTTGAAGTTCAGTAAGTATGTTTTCAATATCTATCTTGGTTTGTTCTAAGGCTTGATCAATATGTATAGATAACTGCTTCGCTTTTTTAAACCGGTATTTATCTGCTGCTTCTTCCGTTTCAAACAGTTCTTTATCAATTTTCGGGAGATTAGTTGATATAATTTCATCCCACTGCTCACGCCAACGTTCAAATAGCTCTTCAGTTTGACCTGTCATGTTCAATTCTTTTACTTTTGAAATTTCCTCTGCAACTGGCGTATTTGCTAATTCGACTTTGATCGTTTCCAGGCGATCAATTTCTTGATAAATCTTTTTACGTGAAAACATTCCGTACACAACTAATCCGATAATAAGTATGATTAGTGCTATAATGAATTCCATACTAAGCCCCCTTACAGTGCGTTCTACATGACAAGTTTCTTATTTATAAAAAGGGTGAATTTAATCCTTTAAATTTTTTTGCGTCAATGTTTTTATGATACCATGTAAAGTCCAACTTTTGAGCAAAAAATTAAATTTTTTTATACAAAATATTGGCATGGAGTCACTTTGTGTCGTTACAATGGAAAAAGAAGAAAAAAGGAGGCATTTTTTATGAAAGTTGACAAACATATTCATACTCCATTTTGCCCACACGGTTCACCTGATTCATTGCAACAATATGTTGAACAGGCGATTTCCCTGAACTTTGGCGAGATTTCGTTTACAGAGCATGCTCCATTACCAAAAAGCTTCAGTGATCCGACGCCTGATCGCGACAGCGGAATGGATCCTGACAAACTTGATCGCTACATTCAAAACGTACAGCAAGTTAAAAAAGAATTTGAGCGCGATATTCGTATCAATGTCGGATTGGAAGTTGACTTTATTGAAGGATTTGAACAAGAAACAACAGATTTCTTAAACGAGTATGGTCCTTGTCTCGATGACAGCATCCTTTCTGTCCATTTCTTAAAACATGAAGAAGGATATGACTGCCTAGATTTTAGCGCTGACGTATTTGCACATATTGTACAGAAGTTTGGCAGCGTAAGCAAAGTATATGATAAGTATTACAACACGGTATTACGCTCTGTACAGGCCAATTTAGGCGTTTATAAGCCTAAGCGCATTGGTCATATGACACTCATACATAAATTTCAAGCTCAATTTCCATATGAAGACACACTTTCCCCTATTATTTTATCAATACTCGATGAAATAAAAATGAAAGATCTGGCTTTGGATTATAATGGTGCAGGATTGTTTAAGCCTTTGTGCAAGGAAGCGTATCCAGCTCCCTTTGTCGTAAAAGCAGCCCAACAGAAAAAAATCCCTCTCGTATATGGGTCAGACGCCCACTGTGCGAAGGATTTAGGCCAAGGCTATAGAGAGCTTCATTTAAGATAATTGAACGCGAAGTTTGTTTGTCCGTTCATATGGCAAACATACCGTTGTGTGCACCCATCGCTCAAGCTCAATCGCATATTGCTGAACAAAATACGGTTCGTGAGGCAATATATGAAGAACTTCACTTAGGTACTGAGGATGAAGATAAGGCATAGACAGCATGCCCTTAAGCTCAATGATTGTAAAGGAAACGTGCAGCTTTCGAAACTCCTTTTCTTTCATCCCTCTTTCAAGGATTGTTTTTAAGTAGTATTTTTCCTTGGTTAAATACGTAGTCATAACTTCTCGAATTAAAATCGTGTCAAGAGAGATTTCTCTATATACGAGCCGGGCAATATGCCTATTTTCGTGCTGGTAATGTAAGATAGCTCGAATCATTACGATCATACTTTCTGTTGAAGACAGCTTTTTCATTTCTTGAAATGCTTGCTCCAACACCCCAATATAACCTTCAAAATAAGAAATCACTAAACTTTCAAGCAATCCTTCTTTGCTATGAAAATAATATGAAATATTCGCTACGTTCACTTTCGCTTTTCCTGCAATCTCCCGCACCGACGTACCATCAAAACCTTTTACGTTAAAAAGAGAAACAGCCGCATCAATAATTTTCTCTTTCGTTTTTGACTGTACAGCCATCTATCTACACCTCATTTCGATTTATTTTTACAAAACACATATGATTGCAAAATTGTGTAGAAATCGTTACAGTATTTAAAAAGGATTTTAGTAGCCTCTCTACATAATTCGTGATAGGCTTTTTAGTTCCTGTAATCTTTTATCGACAAAGTAGCGTTAAAACTGACGTTTCCTGATAAAAATTCATTAAATCTTATGTTGAATGGAGGAGAATACATTGTTTAATGTCGAAAACTACAGCGGCTCAAAACAAAAAGATTATGAGTTAGTAATTAAGCAATTACGCGCCTTATTAGAAGGAGAAAGCAATACGATTGCTAATCTAGCAAATGCTTCAGCTCTGCTAAATCAATTTTTAAATGAAGTAAACTGGGTAGGTTTTTATTTAATGGAAGACGGGGAGTTAGTGCTTGGACCTTTCCAGGGACTGCCGGCTTGCGTTCGTATTCCACTTGGAAAAGGCGTATGCGGTACAGCAGCTCAAAATCAAAAAACAGAGCGAATTGAAGATGTTCACGCCTTCCCTGGCCACATTGCATGTGATGCCGCTTCTCAATCTGAAATCGTTGTACCAATTGTAAAAGACGGTCAGCTTTTAGGTGTTCTTGATATTGACAGTCCAATCAAAAATCGCTTTGATGAAATCGATCAACAGTATCTTGAAGAATTCGTCAAAGAACTCACTTCTTTTCTTTAAATATGAATAAGCAAAAAAAAACCGCTGCAAATCAGCGGTTTTTGCTTATTAAACAAACGTTTGATTAGCCATCACCACCATTTTCTTAGGTTCTTTCTTCTCTTTTCATACTTCAAATGAATATATCCTTTCTTTTACATTCTTTTAATCTTCAATCTTCCTTGACTTTATACGAGGAAACACCTATAATACTCGTTGTGTGAAATATTGCAGCTTATACAATCTTCTTTATGTTTTTTCATTTTGTTCCTCATTAAAAGGTTGTTTTACAGAAGTAGCAATTCTTTTAAAAAGATGGTGTATCGTGTAACTCTCTGCTGCTAGAGCGATGGTACATGAAAACAAAATGAGCATATCGCTAGAATGTGTCTGTTTTTGTTTTGCATAAAATAAAAACACAAACAAGGAGGAGTCATCATGGCTCGTTATACAGGTCCAAGTTGGAAAATCTCTCGTCGCTTAGGTCTTTCTCTAAGTGGTACAGGTAAAGAATTAGAAAAACGCCCTTACGCTCCAGGTCCACACGGCCCAGGTCAACGTAAGAAAATTTCTGAGTACGGTTTACAATTACAAGAAAAGCAAAAATTACGCCACATGTATGGTGTAACTGAGCGTCAATTCCGTAACTTATTCGTTGCTGCTGGTAAATTAACTGGTAAGCACGGTGAGAACTTCATGATTCTTTTAGAAGCTCGTCTTGATAACTTAGTATACCGTATGGGTCTTGCACGCACTCGTCGTCAAGCTCGTCAATTAGTTAACCACGGTCACGTTTTAGTTGACGGTAAACGCGTTGACATCCCATCTTACCGTGTACAACCTGGTCAAGTGATCGGTGTTCGCGAAAAATCTCGCAACCTTTCAATCGTGAAAGAAGCGCTTGAAGTTAACAACTTCGTACCAGACTACTTAACAGTAGACGCTGAGAAATTAGAAGGTACATTCACTCGCTTACCTGAGCGTTCTGAATTATCTGCTGAAATCAACGAAGCACTAATCGTAGAGTTCTACTCTCGTTAATAGTAAAAAGCCGTTCCCTATGGAGCGGCTTTTTTACTGTCTTTATACAAAAAAAGGCCTTTCGGCCTTTTTTTATGCGTATTGAATAAGCGTATATTTTTTCTTGCCTCGACGAATTACTGTAAATTGACCTTCAATACGGTCTTCTGCTCCTACTGTTTTTTGCAAATCTTGCTCACGCTCACCGTTTAAGTAAATCGCACCGTTTGAAATATCTTCACGCGCTTGACGTTTAGAAGGAGAGATTTTACTTTCTACAAGTAAATCGATTAAACCAATATCTTCACCTGTATGCGTGTAAGAAGGAACATCCTTGAATCCTTGCTTAATTTCTTCTGCTGTTAACTCTGAAATACTTCCGTTAAATAAAGCTTGCGAAATACGAATGGCTTGCTCAAGAGCTTCTTCACCGTGTACAAGCGTAGTCATCGCCGCTGCTAGTGCTTTTTGTGCTTCGCGTTTTTCAGGCGCTTCTTTTGCAGATGCTGCTAATTCATTAATTTCTTCATGTGATAAGAATGTAAAGTATTTTAAATATTTTATAACATCACGATCATCTGTATTAATCCAGAACTGGTAGAATTCATACGGACTTGTTTTTTCAGCGTCTAACCAAATTGCTCCGCCTTCTGTTTTACCGAACTTCGTGCCGTCTGCTTTTGTTACAAGCGGAACTGTTAATCCAAATGCTTTTGCATCTTCTTCTGATTTACGAATTAATTCTAAGCCAGCCGTAATATTTCCCCATTGGTCGCTGCCGCCAATTTGAAGCTTACAGTTATACGTTTGGTATAAGTTCAAGAAATCATATGATTGTAAAATCATGTAGCTGAATTCCGTAAATGAGATGCCTGATTCGATACGAGATTGAACAGAATCCTTTGCCATCATGTAGTTAATACCAAAGTTTTTACCGATATCTCGTAGGAATGTAATAACATCTAACGTGCCAATCCAGTCATAGTTATTCGCAATAACCGCTGCATTTTCACCTTCTTCAAAATCTAAGAAGCGTGAAAGCTGACCTTTAATACGCTCACTAAACATAGCAACCGTTTCTTTTTCATTTAACGTACGCTCTGCTTTTTTACCGCTTGGATCTCCAATAAGACCCGTACCTCCACCAACTAATGCAATCGGTTGGTGTCCAGCTTGTTGAAAGCGACGCAAAATTAAAACAGGAAGCATGTGGCCGATGTGAAGGCTGTCGGCTGTTGGATCGAATCCACAGTACAAACGAACAGACTCTTTACTCAAAAGTTCATTTAAACCTTTTTCATCCGTTTGTTGATTAATGAGCCCTCGAAACTCAAGATCTTGTAAAATATCCATGTTATATTCTCTCCTTTATCTAATTGCTCGTTACAATTTGTTGAACAACATAAAAAACGCCCCTTCTTAAAAAAGAAGGGACGAAAATATCGCGGTACCACCCTATTTGGAAATAAATTATTTCCCACTTAAATGATGTAACGGTCTACCCGTCTTTTGCTACTGTAAGTTCACAAAAGATGCTCAAGGACGTATTTCATATTTGTCTATGTACTGATTTTCAGCAACCATCAGCTCTCTTAAACAGGGAGACAAGTATTACTTCTTCCTATCACTGCAGTTTATTTTATTTAAAAGTTTACACCCCACAATTATGAATGATTTCATTTTAAAATTCAAGTCCAAAAAAAAGTTCAAACAGCTGGCTGTTTGAACTTTATAAAAATCACTTATTTTCCCTACAAAGATTGAAACGTTTACTCCTTAGTCTTCCATCGTCGACAAATCGCCCGTTGGCAAATCTAATTCCCACGCTTTTAAAACGCGACGCATAATTTTACCGCTTCGTGTTTTAGGTAGCTTATCTTTAAACTCGATTTCACGTGGAGCTGCATGAGCAGCTAACCCTTTTTTCACAAATTGACGAATATCTTCAATCAGTTCATCTGAAGATTCATACCCATCTCTAAGTGCGATAAACGCTTTAATAATTTCCCCACGCACAGGATCAGGCTTACCAATGACACCCGCTTCTGCTACAGCAGGGTGTTCAACAAGCTTACTTTCTACTTCAAATGGACCAACTCGTTCTCCTGCGGTCATAATAACGTCATCAATTCGGCCTTGGAACCAAAAATAACCGTCTTCATCCATATACGCGGAATCACCTGATACGTACCAGTCGCCTGGCATAAAGTATGACTCATACTTTTCCTTGTTGTTCCAAATTGCATGCATCATAGATGGCCAGCCTTTTTTAATTGCTAAGTTACCCATTCGATAAGGTGGAAGCTCTTGTCCTTGATCGTCAACGATTGCTGCTTGTACACCCGGAATAGGTTTTCCCATAGATCCTGGTTTAATTTTCATAGACGGGTAATTACAAATCGTCTGACCTCCAGTTTCAGTCATCCACCACGTGTCATGAATACGTTTTTGGAAAACCTTCATTCCCCAGCGTACCACTTCAGGATTTAATGGTTCTCCCACGCTTAATACATGTCTGAGGCTGCTTAAATCATAGCGTTTAACTAAGTCATCGCCAGCACCCATTAGCATACGAAATGCTGTAGGCGCACTGTACCAAACCGTTACGCCAAAATCTTCAAGTGCTTGATACCATGCATCTGGACTAAAGCGTCCTCCTACAATCACATTTGTTGCTCCAGCAAGCCAAGGACCAAAAATTCCGTAGGAAGTTCCCGTTACCCAACCCGGATCTGCTGTACACCAATACACATCGTCATCTTTTAAGTCGAGCACCCACTTAGCAGTTTGATAATGCTGAAGCATTGCATTATGAACGTGAAGCACCCCTTTTGGTTTTCCAGTTGAACCTGATGTATAATGAAGCAGCATACCATCTGTTCTATCTACCCACTCAATCTCCACCTCTTTATTCGCCGCTTCTAATCGCTTCAGAAAATCTAGTTGAATGCCTTCTTCTGCTACATTTTCCCCTACAAGGAGAATGTGTTTTAAAGCTGGCAAATCCTTCACCGGAACGCGGCTCAGCAGTTCAGGCGTTGTAATTAACACTTTTGCATCACTGTCTTGCAAACGATCTTTTACTGCACCTTCCATGAATGCTTCAAACAAAGGACCAACAATAGCGCCAAGCTTCACCGCGCCTAACAATGCAAAATAAAGTTCCGGAGAGCGAGGCATAAAGATAAACACACGATCTCCCTTCTCTACGTCTGCTTGTTTTAGCACGTTTGCGGCTTTGTTTGACCATTCTTTCATTTCTTTGAATGTATATTTTTCATTGCGCTGCGCATCTCGATAATAAAGCGCAACTTTATTTTTACGCGTAGAGTTTGCGTGCTTATCAATTGCTTCATAAGCTGCATTTAATTTACCTGTTTCATGCCATGAAAATTCCTTCTCCACTTGTGACCAGTCAAAGGTTTGATACGTTTTATCGTAGTCCTGTAAGTTGTATACCCCTTCAATTACAGGAAGCGCTTCCACCTTCATCACAAACTCCCCCTTATGTATAAAATTTACAAACCTATTATATAACAAAAATAGACTTTTCACAATTTTATAAAAATTATTTGTCGGAATTGGGATAATAGTCTCCCTTGTTATATGACAACCTTTGTTATATAAGTGTCGAATTAACAAGAATCTCTTTTAATTTCCTATTCTATGTTTTTGAAAAAACTCCTTTTCTTTTATTTAATTTTTTGAAAACGCTTTAATGTAGAGTTTTTTTTGTATTATAATACAGATAAGACTGCTTGAAGGTGGTGATTCATGTGAAACATTCCCAAACATACAATATGAAAGAACTAAAAACAGCGGTTGGAGCAATTGTTATTGAAGGACCTGTCTCCTCACAAACCTTGCAACAACTTGATTTTCATGAGCAACTAACGGCCTTTCGTCCACCTGAACAGCAAAAAGAAGCATTGATCGAGATTGCCAACTTGCCTGAAGGTAGAATCATTATTGCTCGTCATCATCATACAATCATTGGTTATGTCACCTTTTTATATCCCGATCCTCTAGAACGATGGTCGGAAGGAAATATGGAGAATTTAATCGAATTAGGAGCTATAGAGGTAGCTGCCCCGTTTCGCAGCTACGCTGTTGGAAAAAACTTGCTTATCGTATCTATGATGGATGATGCAATGGAAGATTATATTGTCATTACGACAGAATACTACTGGCATTGGGATTTAAAAGGAACAGGGCTAAATGTGTGGGATTACCGCAAAATTATGGAGAAAATGATGAATAAAGGCGGACTGACGTGGTTTGCCACAGATGATCCGGAGATTAGCTCCCACCCTGCTAATTGTTTGATGGTCAGAATCGGGAGCAGAGTCCCTCAAGAAAGCATACAAGAATTTGATAGCCTGCGCTTTCGAAATCGCTTTATGTATTGAGCTGACCTTTAAGAAAAGGAGCTGTGTCTGATGATTGTTGAAGAGATGATGAAAACCGATCTCGTTACCTTAACCCCCGACCATACGATTGCTGAAGCTATGAAACTTTTAGATACACATAAGATTAGACATATTCCTATCGTTAATGACCTTCATCACGTAGTTGGCATCATTTCTGATCGAGACGTAAGAGATGCAAGTCCATCTATTTTAGATAATACTTATACATCTGCTCTTCTATCCGAACCCGTGCGGATGATTATGAAAACAGAAGTCATTACAGCTCACCCTCTTGATTTTGTTGAAGAAATTGCAAGCATTTTTTATGAACACCAAATCGGTTGTATTCCCGTCACAAAAAACAAGCGGTTAGTAGGAGTTGTTACCGAAAGAGATCTACTACATACGTTTATTCAGCTTACCGGCACTAATAAGCCAGGTTCACAAATTGAAATAAAAGTAGAAAATAAGGCTGGCGTGCTCGCTGAAGTTACATCCCTCTTTGGTTCAAAGAGAACAAACATCTTAAGCGTACTTGTCTACCCTGATGTAGATGAACGATATAAAATCCTTGTGCTTCGCATTCAAGCTATTAATCCATTGATTAGTATAAATACATTAAAAGAAAACGGCTATGAGGTGCTATGGCCTAAATTACCGGAGATGACGTAATGACTAGTAATGCTGTATTTATTTATTCAGATGATATTCTTTCGTACAAATTCAGCAATAATCATCCGTTTAACCAGCTTCGTGTTCAACTAACATATGAACTGTTACGGGAATTTGGCGCTTTAGGCAATCAAGATATTGTATTACCGCGGATGGCATCTGATGAAGAACTTCAGCTTGTCCATGATACTAGCTATATTCAAGCGGTAAAATTAGCAGGAAGCGGCGAGCTTTCTGTTGAAAAAGCAGCAGATTTTGGTCTTGGAACAGAAGATACACCTATGTTTCCCAACATGCATGAAGCCAGTGCGTTTTTAGTTGGGGGTACACTTACGGCTGTAGATTATGTGATGACTGGAAAAGCTAAGCATGCTCTAAATTTAGGAGGAGGATTGCACCACGGCTTTCGAGGAAAAGCTTCCGGCTTCTGTATTTATAACGATAGCGCGGTAGCCATCAAATATATGCAGCAAAAGTACAACGCGCGCGTCCTCTATGTCGATACAGATGCTCACCATGGTGACGGCGTGCAATGGACATTTTATGACGATCCTTCCGTTTGTACTCTTTCCATTCATGAAACGGGACGCTACTTGTTTCCAGGCACGGGAAACGTTAACGAACGCGGGCACAGTGAAGGCTATGGTTATTCATTTAATGTGCCTGTTGATGCTTATACGGAAGATGAGTCTTGGCTCGACGTTTATAAGACCTCTTTAAAAGAAGTAGCTGCTTTTTTTAAACCAGATGTTATCTTGACACAAAATGGAGCCGATTCTCATTATTACGATCCGCTCACTCATTTATGCGGCACCACGAAAATATACCGTGAGATTCCTAAAATTGCTCATGAAATTGCCCATGAATACTGTCAGGGAAGATGGATTGCGGTTGGCGGAGGAGGTTATGATATTTGGCGGGTTGTTCCTCGGGCTTGGTCATTCATTTGGCTTGAAATGATTGAACGAAAGGCAGAAGGCATGCTTCCTCTATCATGGCTTGAAAAATGGACAAAAGTATCGCCTCACCCCATTTGCACGCAGTGGGATGATGAACCTAATATCTATCAGCCAATTCCAAGAAAACCAGAAATAACAGAAAAAAACGCTCAAACTCTTGAGCGCGCTCTTTATCCTATTCGTTCTCATACATCTCATTCTTAAAAAAAGGCTATACAAACGTATGGCCTTTTTCACTGTGCTTCGGGATCTGAAATAATAATTTCGACGCGTCTATTTTTTTGTAAATTGTCATTAGACGTGTTCGGAACAAGCGGCTTTGTATCTCCGTATCCAAGTGCTTCAAAGCGGTTAGCAGAAAGAGAAAAGTGGTTCGTTAAATAACGTATGACGCCGCTGGCACGCGCTGCCGATAGTTCCCAATTAGATGGATAACGATAGGTGTGAATAGGTCGATTATCGGTATGACCTTCTACTTTAATATCATTTGGAATAGTACTGAATAACCTTCCTAATTCATCCAGGAAAGGGGTACCTTTCTTCAAAATGTCTGCCTGTCCTGTTTCAAACAGCACCTGTTCTTGTAAAATAAGCACAACTCCGCGTTCATCTCGCTTAGCAGTAATAACATTCTGAAGCTTATTTTCCTTCAGGTAATTTTGCACTTTCGCTAAAATGTTATCCAGCTTTTGAGACTGCTGGCTCTTTTCTACAGAAGCTAATGAGCCACCGCTTGTAAGCGAATTGACAACGGTCTGAAACTTTTGATTATCAACGCTAGACATTGAAAATAGTAAAATAAAAAAAACTAATATTAACGTCACCAAATCAGCAAATGTTACCATCCATTTTGGCGACTGTGCCGAATACCTTTTTCTTCTACGCTTCACGAACGTGTTCTCTCTTTTCTTCCAGCTTTCGTTTTTCAACAGGGGCAAATACTTTTAGCTTTGCTTGCACAAAGCGAGAATTTTGCCCCGCCTGCAAGCCGATGACACCTTCAATAATCACTTCTTTAACAAAAAGCTCATGCTCCGTTTTACCAGCTAATTTAGCTGCGATTGGCTGAAAAAACAAGTTTGAAAGCAGCGCCCCGTAGAAAGTCGTTAAAAGAGCAATTGCCATGTTAGGCCCAAGCGATGAAGGGGTATTAAGGCTTTTAAGCATTAGCACTAGCCCAACGAGCGTCCCAATCATTCCCCAAGCGGGGGCATAATCGCCTGCTTTTTCAAACATACTTCGACCTCTCGTATGTCTTTCTTCTACTGCAGCTATTTCAGCTTCAAGCAGCTCTCGAATCATTTCTGGTTCTACTCCATCAATGGCTAGCAAAATACCTTTTTTCACAAATGAATCATCGATTTGTTCAAGCTCTGCTTCTAACGATAGAAGCCCTTCTCGACGCGCTTTTTCCGATAAATGTACAAATGTTCCTACAATTTCTTCTACGTTTATTTCTTTCGATTGAAACGCTTGTTTCCCTACTCTTCCCATATTTTTTAATTGTTTTAACGGAAAGCTCACGCACAGCGTACCAAAAACGCCTCCCAGTACAATTAAAATCGATGGCACATCAATAAAAGCTAAAAAACCGCTCATTCCTCCACTTGAAATAACCCCAAACACAACCATAGAGATACCAATTAGTATCCCTATAGGTGTGAGCATATCAATTTTTTTCATATTCTATCTCCCCGTGTCTGAACTTTGGATTCGTTCTTATTCATTCACAGGTATTATTATTTTGTTGATTGTCTGAACTCGATGCGGTGAGGAAGCTGTACAATGCTGCTGTCTACCGTTTCTTTGTTCATGTATTTCGTTAAGAGACGCATCGCTACTGCACCAATATCATACATTGGCTGTACAACAGATGTTAACTGAGGACGAACCATTGTTGAAAGTCTTGTGTTATCAAAACCGATAACTTCTAGATCGTTTGGTACATTCAACCTGCGATCTTGTGCCCCGTGAATAACGCCTAATGCCATTTCATCCGTTCCAACGAAAATAGCAGTTGGCTTTTCATCTTCTTCTAATAGTTTTTCAACTGCTTCAATACCTGAATCGTACGTGTAGTCTCCTTCTACAATATAAGAATCGCGTACAGGCAATCCGCTTTCAGTAAGAGCACGCTTGTACCCTTTTACTTTTTTCGCATGATTGATCGGTTCTTCTAGCGTACCTGAAACGAATGCAATATTTTTATGACCGCTGTCAATTAGTGATTGCACTGCATCAAAAGCTGCTTGTTCATAATCAATAGTTACAGATGGGATTTGGTTAGTTGATTCGATTGATGCTGCAAGTACAACTGGAACCGGTGATTTTTTTAACTCTTCTACGTGTTCTTCCGTTACATTCCCACTCATGAAGATGATTCCGTCTACTTGTTTACCAAGCATGTTATTTAAAAGATGAAGTTCTTTATCTTGATTTTGGTCGGAGTTACTTAAGATGATATTATACTTGTACATTGTTGCAATATCTTCGATTCCACGCGCTAACTCTGCATAGAAAATATTTGAAATATCAGGAATGATAACTCCTACTGTCGTTGTTTTTTTACTGGCTAATCCACGCGCTACTGCGTTCGGACGATAGCCTAGTCTTTCAATTGTTTCTAATACTTTTTTTCTAGTTGATGGTTTTACATTTGGATTTCCGTTTACCACACGAGAAACCGTTGCCATCGACACGCTTGCTTCCCTTGCTACATCATAAATTGTTACGTTCACAACAAACACTCCTTATCGAAAAACATTTCGTTTATTTTATCCTTATTTCATTTCTTGTATTTACGTATATAAATCCATCTTCCTTTATAGAATGGCTATTTCTAGCTCCTTCACTCTTACATACAGCTTAGATACCCTGTATGCATCTAAATCATTCCTGTTATGCCCTTATTATTACGTGTGCAAAGACAATTTTACCAGTTTATATGTAACAATGTAAAAGACGGTGTATAGTAAGTAAATAAAAAAAGTGAATCGCGAATTTATATCATATGCACTCACAGAATGATAGCGAATATCTGTAACTACTATACGATACTATGTGCTTCACCGCAACGTATTTACCGCCTTTTTCCGACAAGTTTCACGAGAATTTCATAAATTCTTGTTTTTTGGATTTGCACTTATTCTTTCCTATTTTGACAAAAGTTATCGACTGTTTTCAAAATACGTGATAATTTCGCTTATCTTTATTATAACGAAAGGCAAACAAGCTTGAAACCATTAAGTGCCTCAAACTTGTCATAAAAGTATACGAATTTTTCTTTTTTACGTTTTTTTATAAATTTAAGTTACATATAGGTTTTAGCTGCTTCATAAATTCTGTAAATTGCGGAATATCCATTTGCTGAGCTGAGTCAGAAAGTGCTACCGCCGGATCTGGATGAACTTCTGCCATAATTCCATCCGCACCAATGGCAAGAGCCGCTTTAGCCGTTGGAACAAGCAAATCTCGTCTTCCTGTTGAATGCGTGACGTCGACTAAAACAGGTAAATGAGTTTCTTGTTTTAAAATGGGAACGGCTGAAATATCCAGCGTATTTCGCGTTGCTCGCTCATACGTACGAATTCCTCGTTCACACAAAATCAGCTGATCATTTCCTTTTGATACAATGTATTCAGCAGCATTAATAAACTCATCAATCGTAGCGGCTAAGCCCCGCTTTAATAAGACAGGCTTCTTCACCGCACCCGCTTCTTTTAACAGCTCAAAATTTTGCATATTACGAGCACCAATTTGAATCACATCTACGTATTCTACAGCTGTTTCAATATCAGCGGGGTCGACAATTTCACTAATAACGGCTAAATCATATTCGTCAGCTACTCTTTTTAAAATTTGTAGTCCTTCTAAGCCGAGGCCTTGAAAATCATAAGGAGATGTTCTTGGCTTGTAGGCTCCGCCTCTAAGCATCCGCACACCCTGCTGCTTTACGGCTTTTGCTACGGCTGCTACTTGCTCATAGCTTTCAACGGAACAAGGTCCTGCTACAAAACGCTGAAGTCCGTCACCAATTGTTTCTCCTTTTACCGTAACGATTGTATTTTCCGGCTTCTTTTTACGGGATACAAGAAGTGCTTTACGATGATCATCTTCTTGAAGCTCTAAATGAGCTTTGAAAATCTCTTTGAAAATATGTTGAAGCGTAGATGTTTGAAACGGTCCTTCATTCTTGCTTAAAATCGCATCAAGCATTGCTCGTTCACGAACAGGGTCAAACCGTTTGGTTGACTGCATTCCTTTTAATTTTCCTATTTCTTGAACAAGCTCGCCTCGCTCATTAATAAGCTTTAACAGTTTCATATTTACTTCGTCAATTTGAGATCGCAAATGCTGAAGATCTGAATTCGTCATGTACGTCCACCCTTTCACTGATTTTAAAAAATCCGTTTAGCAGGGTTACTACATAAGATGATAGGTGATGGAGGATATATGTAAGGGGCTTCTCTGCTTTTATGTGCTAAACTACATCTATTGTACGAAAAAGTGGATGAAACCGCAATCAGCTTACAAAAAAACCGAACGATTAATCGTTCGGATCTTCCTTCACCTAAACTGCTTTTGTACCAGCCTCTTTCAATTAATGAGCTACATTTTTCGCTAATTCTTCTTCGTTAATGTTCCAGTGAGAAGCGTGCCACTTCACTTTTCCATCTTCAAACAGAAGCGCTTGAGGTGATTCATGCTTCACTTCATACGTTTCAGCAATATAGTTGGATACGTCTCGTGAATCTTGCACATGAAGATAATAAGAAGGAATGTCTTCATGACTAGAAGCAAACGCTGAAAATGCCTCATGACCAGCTGCACTAATTGGACACGTCGTGCTGTGCTTTAAAAATAAAAAGCGATGGTTTTCCTTAATAACTTGTTCGAACTCTTCAACTGTTGAAATCTTTTTCATTTTTTTCACCCTTTCTGTACTTACTCTTAAGTTTACATGGTTTGACCGTTTCCATACAAAAAGAGTGCTCAGCTTTATGTATAATGCTAATGAATTTATTTATAAGGTGAAGTTATTTTCAGCATAGAAAGAAAAGAACTTGTTAAATTAAAATCCCTCTGATGAAACTAACATTTACTTGCCGTTCAACCTAAATTACATACAAAAAAAGCGTTCACCCTATAGGGTAAACGCTTTTGATTCTTTATTATGGTCGTGGCACTGTGCTTTCCACTTCATCTAATGCTTTTTGAGCTTCTGTTAGCTTCTGTTGAACGTCTTCGTTGCTTTGAGACTCCACTTCATCAGCAAGCACTTCTAAGCTCGTTGGAGGTAATGCTTCGTGTTCAGGATCTACTTTACGGAAGTTTTTCACTTTGTCCACTACTTGTGAAGATTGCTCAGATAATGTTTGTGATAAACCAGCCGTTTTTTCTTTAGCCGTTTGAGCAAACCCTTGTCCTTTTTCAACAGCGCTGTTTTTCGCTTGCTCTGTTTTTAAACGAACGTAAGCTGCCTGCTCATTTAAATCCGAACGGAACTCTTTACCTGATTTTGGAGCAAGTAATAATGCCGTTGCAGCTCCTACAACTCCTCCAATCACTGTTCCTACTAAAAAGCCTTTATTTGAAGTGTTGTTTGGTTTATTTGGTTTGTTTGACATATGCGTCTCCTCCTTTAAAGTTCATCCTTATGAAAATGAGCGTGAGCGTTGAACCGCTTTTTCTTTTACTTCAACAGGTACAGGCTCCGCGTCAATTTTTTTCTGTTTTCTTAATTTTATACGTTCCCATACGTCTAATGCAACATTGCTCCATTGAACGACTTGAGCAACAGTTTCTTTATTTTCTTCTACTTTCTCTGAAACGCTTGATGATACGCTTTTAATCGACTTATTTAGGTCTTGGATTGAGTCACCTACGCCTTTAACAGAATCCACGACTGTGTTCAGCGCTTCGGATTTACGCTGAATATCTTCAGCTAACAGATTAGTCTTATGTAAAAGTGCAGTTGTTTCAGCTGTGATTCCTGTCATTTGCTTTTCTACACCGTCTAAAGTACCTGCCACTGAATTTAATGTGTGCTGAACGGATTTCAATGTTTTTGACACGGAAACCACCAGGTAAAAAATCGCAATGGCAACAATAGCAGCGCTTAAATAAAGAATAATAACCATCTGTGCAAGGCACCTCCTATTTTCATCTCTCTTGTTATAACTACTTTCCCAATTTTATAAACAATTAAACCTTCTATTCCCTATAGACTCTTTAACTTTACCATATTCTCTCTGCATTTATTCATAAAAAGGGAAGATTGCTACATTATTTCGCGATATATGAGTTATTTCCCTTCCTAAAGAAAAAAAGGATTTTAAAGCATAAAAACAAACAAAATAAGCTCAGTGGGGTACAATAGAAAGTGAATCATCAATCATTGTTATTTTAAGGAGGCACTATTTATGAAAGACCCTAGAATTGCAACATTAGCTAAAAATTTAATTAATTATTCTGTTCGCCTTCAAAAAGGAGAAAAAGTATTAATCGAAAACTTTGGACTTCAGCGCGAGCTTGTGACAGCACTTGTAGATGAAGCGTACAAGGCCAGTGGCTACCCGTTTGTACTGCTAAAAGATCATTCGGTAGACCGAGCTCTTTTAAACGGTGCACAAGAAGAGCAGTACAATATGATGGCAGACTTCGAAGCAAATGTGATGAAAGAAATGGATGCTTATATTGGCTTACGTTCTGGTTCAAACATTTTTGAACAATCAGATGTTCCGGCAGATAAAATGAAAATCCAAGGGAATACGATCGGTAAAAAAGTACATAGAGAAATTCGCGTTCCAAAAACAAAATGGGTCGTTCTTCGCTACCCAAACGATTCAATGGCGCAGCTTGCTAAAATGAGTACAGAAGCATTTGAAGATTTTTATTTTGATGTATGCAACTTAGACTATGGCAAAATGAGCAAAGCGATGGATGCTTTAGTTGAGCTCATGAACCGTACGGACAAAGTGCGTTTAACGGGTGAGAATACAGACTTAACGTTCTCTATTAAAGATATTCCTGCAGTGAAGTGTGCCGGAGAAATGAATATTCCGGACGGTGAAGTATACACGGCTCCTGTACGTGATTCTGTAAACGGAACAATTTCTTACAACACTCCTTCTAACTATCAAGGCTTTACGTTTGAGAATGTATCCTTAACATTTAAAAACGGTAAAATTGTTGAAGCAACCGCTAATGATACAGAACGCATCAACGGCATTTTTGATACAGATGAAGGCGCTCGTTTTGTTGGCGAATTTGCGATTGGCGTAAATCCGTATATTCAACATCCAATGCAAGACATTTTATTTGATGAAAAAATTGACGGAAGCTTCCACTTCACTCCTGGCGAGTGCTACGAAGATGCGTATAACGGAAACAAGTCAAATATTCACTGGGATATGGTGATGATTCAGCGCCCAGAATACGGTGGCGGTGAGATTTATTTCGATGACGTGTTGATTCGTAAAGACGGGCTATTTGTCATTGAAGAATTAAAAGCGTTAAACCCTGAAAATTTAAAATGAGTTTTGAAATAAAAAAAAGGCACTCAGAAGAGTGCCTCTTTTTTATGATACGGTTTGCTGATATAGTTTTTCAAACTTTTGAATGTCTCCAGCACCCATAAATACTAATACAGCTTCATTATGGTCTTTTAACGATTCAATTGTTTCTTCATTAATTAATTCAGCTCCGCTGATTTTGCTTCGTAGATCTTCAATTGATAATTTACCTTGATGCTCACGGGCTGATCCAAAAATGTCACATAGATATACTTTATCAGCGTGCTGTAAGCTTGCTGCAAAGTCCTCTAAGAACGTTTGTGTACGCGTAAACGTATGCGGTTGGAAAACAGCCACAACTTCACGGTTTGGATACTTTTGACGAGCAGCTGAAATCGTTGCATTAATTTCCGTTGGATGGTGTGCATAATCATCGATTAGCACTTGTTTGCCAACGTTCTTTTCGCTGAAACGACGCTTTACACCTTGATATGTTTTAAAACGCTCTTGCAGCACAGCAACGTCAATTTCTTCATAATGACAAAGTGCAATAACGGAAAGTGCATTTAAGATGTTATGGTCGCCATACCCTGGAATCTCAAATGATGCGTGGAATGTATTTCGAACGAACACGTCAAATGTTGTGCCTGTTGTGCTTTTTACGATATTACGTGCTTGGAAATCATTTTCTTCGCCTAATCCGTAATAAAGAACAGGTACCTTCGCTTGAATTTGCTGCAGATGTTCATCGTCTCCACAGGCAATAATTCCTTTTTTGACTTGAAGTGCCATCTCTTGGAACGCGCTGAATACATCATCGATATTGGCAAAATAATCAGGGTGATCAAAATCAATATTCGTCATAATTGCATAGTCTGGCGTATAAGATAAGAAGTGGCGGCGATACTCACATGCCTCAAACGCAAAATACTTGCTGTCTTTTACACCTTTACCCGTACCGTCTCCAATTAAATATGAAGTAGGTTCAGCTCCTTGAATCACATGCGCTAACATACCCGTTGTGGATGTTTTTCCGTGTGCTCCTGTTACGGCTACACTCGTATACTGTTTCATAAAGTCACCTAAGAAACGGTGATAGCGTACAAGCTTGACTCCTTCTTTTGAAGCTGCTTCTGCAATTTCTTCATGCGTATCAGGAAAAGCATTTCCTGCAATTACAGTCATGCCGTCTTTAATATTATTTTTATCAAATGGTAAAACAGGAATTCCCTGCTGTTCTAGTGCTTTTTGCGTAAAAATTTCTTTTTCAATATCCGATCCTTGAACTTGAAAGCCCATATCGTTTAGGATTTGCGCAAGCGCACTCATTCCTGTTCCTTTAATACCTACAAAATGGTAAACTGTCATATAAAGAACCTCCAACATTCGTCTATCTGTAAGACAGTATATGACGGTTATCTAGAATTGCTCTTACAAACGTATATAAATGTCGTTTGATTGCTGATTTCACGATAACATTCGTACATTATATCACTTCTTATAACATAACTCCATGACTCCATTTCTACTCTCTTCCCTTGCGAAACGGCCTTTTATTTTGGCTTCATCACATAGTATATAGCCTGATGTTTTAAAAACGATCGCCATGTCATTGCATTTTTTTTGTCATTATATTGGGTTACTAACTGTTCAATGCGTTGTTTATGTCCTAAAAAGAAAGAGTCAATTAACACGTCATATCCGATTGATTTTATTTTTCGAATCCAAATTACTTGTTGTTCCTCTAAATTTGCAAATCTTCCTCTTACATCTTTGATGATAACCTGCTCATTTGTCAATGGGGTATATCCTTTTAAGAAAAACGAATTAGGTACTTTAGACACAATAATTGGCTCTAGTACACTCGTCAAAAAAAAGGCTCCTTGAATTAAAAACGACTCTGTTTTCTGCTTCGCCTGATCAGCTAAAAACAGCTGCAGCAGGGTTTTCCCCTGAATGGTTACATATTCAAATGCAAACCACTGAAAAAATAATTGTTCATGGGAATCAGATAGAGCCGCCTCATGAGGCAAGTTTACTAACTCTTTAAATAGATGTGAAGCCCGCACTTTTTCTCGTATATTCGTATAGCGGTTCACAAAAAAGAAATATTGATTGTAAAAGTCGCAAATAGCATTATCAGACTGAAGCTGCTTTTGTTCACGAATTTCATTAAAGTTAATCAGTTCATGATTTTCTTCTGTCATTACTCTTCACTCGTACTCTAATTATTTTGGTTTGTCCTCTTTAAACGCCTTCAGCTCATATGTTTCAGCTGGTGAGAAATGATAGCAAACTATCACATGCTAAAAAAGCAAAACACACATTATCCTTACATATAGTAAATCATTTTACTAGTTCTGACAAACCTTTTCCTTTTTTTCCTGATGGATTTCTTCCAAAATCCCTACTCAAATTCTGTATAAACGAACTTAAAGCAGGAAAAAAAGAGGCGGCGGATACAGTGACAGAGCGTTAGCTCACATAAAGCTGTATCCTGCTGATTTTGCATAGCCTCTTTTTTTAACCTACATGCAGAAAAACAGCTTAAAATGTAGAAGTGGCTGTTTGACTTTCCATTTCCTGAAGCTCGTTTTCGGTAATGAGCACATCTCTCGGCTTGCTTCCTCTTGCTTCTGAAATAATTCCTTGCTGCTCCATCATATCAATTAGGCGCGCTGCGCGATTGTACCCCATTCTGAAGCGTCTTTGCAGACTGGAAGTAGATGCACCGCCTTGGTCTAGCACAAACTCGCATGCTTCATAGAAAAGCTCATCTTCTTCATTTGAAGCAAAGCTTTGCTGCTTTTTCAACAAATCTTCTTGATCAAATAAGTATGTTGGCTTCATTTGCTTTTTGACATGATCTACAACGCGATCAATTTCTTCATCTGAAACAAAGTTCCCTTGAATTCGAACGCTTTTAGAAGATCCGTTTTCAAGAAGCAGCATATCACCTTTACCTAATAGCTTCTCTGCTCCTCCTGTGTCGATAATTGTACGTGAATCAACTTGCGAAGAAACAGAAAATGCGATACGCGTTGGCACATTTGCTTTAATTAAGCCTGTAATAACATCTACGGAAGGACGCTGCGTTGCAAGCAATAAGTGAATGCCACACGCTCTTGCCTTTTGTGCAATACGGCAAATAGCTTCCTCTACTTCCCCTGGAGATACCATCATCAAGTCGGCAAGTTCATCAATAATAATAACTAGATACGGCAGCTCCCCGCTTTTTTCATTATGTTCTTTTACACGTTCGTTGTATTTTGTAATATCACGTACGCCCGCATGTGCAAACAGTTCGTAACGGCGCTCCATTTCCTCTACTGCCCACTTTAAAGCTGTAGTAGCTGCTTTCGCATCCGTGATAACCGGGCTGACTAAATGCGGAATGCCGTTGTAAGGAGCTAGCTCAACCATTTTAGGGTCAATTAACATAAGCTTGACTTCGTGTGGCGCAGCTTTATAAAGCAAGCTGACGATAATGGTATTAATACACACACTTTTACCAGACCCCGTCGCTCCAGCAATTAAACCGTGAGGCATTTTGTTCAAGTCAGTCACAACCGGCGTTCCTGAAATATCTAACCCTAACGCCACCGTTAAAGGAGAGTTATCTTTTCTAAAAGAAGGATGCCTCAAAATTTCGCGAATTAACACCGGCTTACTTTGACGATTTGGCACTTCAATCCCAATCGTATTTTTCCCTGGAATTGGCGCTTCAATTCGAATATCACGCGCGGCTAGGCTCAGTTTAATATCATCTGTTAAATTCGTAATTTTGTTCACTTTCACACCGGGCTCAGGATGTACTTCAAATCTGGTTACGGTAGGACCTTGCGTGACGTTTACGACCTTAGCTCGAACGTTAAAGTTTTTTAATGTCATATCCAAAAGCTCACGCTGCTCATCCGCCCATTGATTATCTTCTTCAATAGCAGCTGGAGGAATGTTAAGCAAGTTCATTCCAGGAAATGCATAAGGAGAAGAAGCTTTTACATTTACAGGTTCTTCAGATTTTAATGAAGCCTGCGGAACCACTTCTTCGGTTTTTTCACCGTGAACTTCTTCTTGCCTACTTACTTCCGTTTTTTTTTGCAGAGCTTCTGCCTCCTGCCTTTGGTATGAACCTTGGGACGACTGACTTTTTTCTCGAGCGCTGTTATCCATCTTCGTGCGGTCTTTTTTCAGCATCATTACGTTAAAAGGCACTAATCGCTTACCGCGAGCTCGTTCAGCATTCCCTGGCTGTTCTGCAGGTACAAGAGGTTCTACAGCTGACTCTTGCTGTACTTGTCCTTGTAACTCTTGACTTTCTTGCATCCTGCTCTCTTCCTCTTTTATCACTGAATTTTCAAGCTCTCGGTGCACAACAGCGGATACCGCTTCTGGTTGCCATTCATCAGCTGCGGGTTGCGTTGGATGTAAACTTTCAGAATTCAGCTCATGTTCTGCTTCAACATGAACACTGTTTGTTGGCTCTTCTAGAATGACGTGACTTTCTTTTTCAGCGGCTGGAACTTCTTCTCTCTTTCTAGGCTTTAGTGCTTCTACTTCTTCTGCTTGTAAAAACGCTGGGCTTTCTTCCATCAACGTTTCTGCTTCTGCCTCTTCAGCTTCATTTCCGATCTCTTGTTGGAAAGAAACGGATGATTCAAACGGAGGCGTTTCCTTTGAAATTGGAGCCTCTTCAGCTACTGCTGTTTCTTCCGCCAAATCCCAGTCGGTAGCTTTCTCTTTTGCCACTAACGGTTCGACCGCATGTGATTCTTCAAAAGTTGGAACCTCTTCCTGTTCTTTTACGGCTACTGAAGAACTTGGCTTTTCTTCAGGAAATGATATCTTCTCTTTTTGATTTTCCTCATATTGCTTCCACTGAGCAAAACGCTGAGAAGACAGTTGCATCATTTCTTCCGTTTCTTGAATCTGTGCTTCTTCCGCTATAGGCTTAGAAACTGGTTTTCTTAACGGCTCTACAACAGACGTATTCATCGCTCGTCGGTAAATTTCATCTTCAAACGCTGCTTTTGATAACTGTGTACTCGGAAGCTCATATTCTACTACTTCCTCACTTCCGTTTTGTACAACATTAGAAGGCCGCTTATTAAACCCATAAACAGGTGAAGGGATTTCAGTCGGACGGAACGGACGTTTTCTTACTTGCGGAATCGCTTCTTTCTTTTCAGATACCGCTTTTAACGGCTGAGATACTGACTTAGGCTGCGTTAGCGCCGACTTGCGAACAGGCTCTTGATAAAACGGAGCCGGTGCCTTTTTTGCTACAGGCCTTGGTTCATTTTTAGGAGCTGCTGCCTTTTTTGCTTCTCCCGTATCATCAATTAAAGGGAAACGAAACGTTCCTTTTGGGTATTGATAAGCTACTTTTGTATGAACATCTTGCTGCTCTTCACTGTAATTCCGCTTTTGCGTTCTGGCCGAGTGTGGAACAGAAGGTTTTGGCGCTGCTTTCATCACTGGCTTTTGATGAACTGACTGCATTTGTTTAGGCTTAGTAGCCTTCTTTTTAGGAATTGTTTTTTCTCTATTTAAAGGGTATTCTTCCGTTGTATTTCCATGTTCGTCTACAACGATTTCTTTCACTTCGTATCCTAGTAAATAATCCATTACTTTTCGTACAAAACCCATTTTTATCACTCTTTCTATCAGACTATCTTACTTCGTTTAGCCTCTTATATCGCAGTGCTGCGACATCTACAAAAAGCTATCCATGCATCCTTTATTTACCTTTGGCCTCAAAGTATTCTCTGAGATGGATATATATACTATCTTTTCATTTATCATTCTATCACGTATGCTTGAACTCTTACTATAAAATCTACTATTTTGCTTCCCTTATTTATACAGTAAAATTCCTCTTTGCAAAAATATTTTTTCATGTTTAATTAGCACTCATAATTAAACGCGAAAAAAGCCACTAGTCTATACTAGTGGCTTTTAATTTTATCAAACCTTTTTAAGAATTGACAATTGCTTTTCAGCAACTGTAACGCTTTGAAATATACGTGTAAAAAAACATCCTGCTTTTGCCCTATAAATTAGTATCACACTCTGCTTTTATGCTTGAAAAGGCTGACCTACTTCATATTTGTCTTCAAGTACTAAAATCCCTTTTTCTTGAGGAGCGTTCGGAAGCGCCAGCTCTTTAGCAGAGCAAATCATGCCTGAAGAAGGTACACCGCGCAGCTCTGCATCTTTAATGATCATACCGCTTGGCATAACCGCTCCTACTTTTGCTACGACGACTTTTTGACCTGCGTCTACATTTGGTGCTCCACATACAATTTGAAGTGTTTCTGTGCCAACATCTACTTTACAGATGTTTAGCTTATCTGCATTTGGATGCTTTTCTTTTTCTTGAACATATCCAACTACAAACTTAGGAGATAAATCCACTTCAAGTTTACCTTCAAAACCGCTTTCGCTAAGTACACGATTTACTTCTTCCACCATTTCTTCTGTTAATTCAAGAGAACCATTTCCCTCTACTTTTAACTTAGAAGAAGCATGAAAGATGTTATAGCCAGCCGTTGTATTTGATTTTTGATCAAAGATACGCACAACGTCGCTTTTTGTTTCAAACGTGCGATTTTCAATTGCAATATCTTCTAGCTTGACGATTAACGTATCGCCGATACCTTCTTTATTATAAAAAAGATTCATAATTAGTCCCGTCCTTTACTGCGATTTTTTCCTAGAATAAAAATAGGTTCTAGCTCACCGTTTTCGTATAAAAATGAAAGAGCTGTGATGGGTACACGTCCACTTGCAAAAAAGCTCATGGTCATTTGCGCAAGAATATCATAACCCGTTTCGTTTTGGATATCAGCTAGAATCAGCACATCTTGATGAGGTACTGCTACAGCCATTGTGCCCGAAACACTAGAAGCAAAATCTTGCAAAAATGCCTCGTTAAGAATTCGGCTTGCATCGTATCCATCGTTCTGATTTACAAAATAAAAGTCATTGCCTGCTACCGTATCTTTTTTATGTGAAATCGGCAAAGAGCGAAGATTAAATTTAGCCATTTCCCGCACTGCGGATAGATCTAAATTTTCCTTACGAATTAGTTTCTCATCTAATAGACGATATGTATTGCCTAAATCAAGCGCATAATAAATGCGTGTTTCAGCTGTATGTTCATCATAAATCAACGGCACGTCTTCATTCGATTTATCCGGAAAAGACGTTGAGCGAATAACTGGATAAATGCGCTTTTCTTTTCCCGTTACCTGCTGTTCATCGTTCATAACACGAAGAGCTTCTTTTATATAATATACCATTTCATCTAGAGCCGCTTCCTTTTTTTCTTCCCATTTTGCAATTAGCCCGGGTAAAGAAATGGTTACACCTTTTTTCGTTTCCTGATGTTCAACGCGCAGCGTATCTTTTTCACGATCAAATAAAAATGACCAATCCGCACCCGTTAATCGCTCTTCTAGTAGCTTTCTCATCTTTTGACTATTCATTTTCGCCATATTTACGCCTCCTTTTCTCATTTTTATGTATGAAGACTGATAGCTGTAGATCGCTATCAGTCTTCACTTGATTTATGCATTTAAGCCGTTAATAAACTCTTCAATTTCTTCTTTTGTTTTACGGTCTTTGCTGACAAAACGCCCTGTTTCTTCTCCGTTGCTGTAACCGACAAAGCTTGGAATGCCAAAGATGCTTAATTCTGCACAAAGATCGATAAAGTCGTCGCGGTCGACATAATGAAATGTATACTCGCTATGATTCGCCTCAATTTCTGGAAGCACAGGCTCGATTACTCGGCAATCTGGGCACCAGTCTGCTGAAAACATCATGATATGCTTTCCCTCTTTAATGACTTCTTTGTATTGTTCAATTGTTTGCATTTTTTCCATTTTTCTTTCCTCCACTTTTTCTTTTACTTTCGTATTTAAACGGCTAAAGCCCCATACATTTTTTAATCCTTCTACATCAAAACATAGTATATGAGTTGTTGCAACTATCATACACTGATGCTTTTCTATTATAAAGGGTTACAAAGAAATTTCCTATTGAACAGCTTGATTTGTCCTAAAATCTAGCTGTCCTTTTAGCATTAAAACAACCTGATAAAACATAGAAGTCCGATCTAAATTCCCATTGGTGAAAATGCCGATTGCTCCTTCTTTTTTTCGAATATTTTTTTGGTTTGTATACACTTCCATAGCTTCGGCTAATTCTTTTTTATCATGACGAAGCATGTCGGCTACCGCTTCAGGAAGCCGAATACGAGCTCCTCCACCTAAAATCGGTTCAAGGTCCTTAGAGGTAACAAGACTTCCCCAATTGCAAAGGAATAAGCCATGAGGTGTTTCCTGCACCCCTCCTTCGAGCCCAATGCCGATATCAGCACCTGTCTCTTTAACAGCAGCACGCGCGCGGTTAATCGCTCCTTGGATGGTTTCTTCATCAGAAAAAGGCTGTGGTGACACCCCGGACTGCACGTCTACCTCTACATATGTAAAAGTATCTCCAAATACTTTTTTTACTGCATTTACTTTTGTTGGATTCTTCGTTCCGATTGCAATTTTCATTTTTTTCTCCTGTCATGATGAAACAAAGCAACCGCAAAAGCAGCTGCTTTGTTCTTCTTTATCCGTTTTGTTTAATCGTATCAAGCGTTGTTTGGTCTGTAGAGCGTACAAGTTTGACTAATAATTCTTTTGCAGCTGCATAGTCATCCACATGAATCATAGATGCATGGGTATGAATATAACGTGAACATACGCCGATCACTGCAGAAGGAACTCCGTTATTAGAAGTATGAACGCGCCCTGCATCCGTACCTCCTGGAGAAACGAAGTATTGATAAGGGATGCTGTTTGTCTCAGCTGTATCTAAGATAAATTCTCTCATTCCTCTATGTGTGACCATCGTACGGTCAAAGATACGAAGTAATACGCCTTTTCCTAATTGTCCAAATGCATTTTTATCGCCTGACGTATCGTTAGCAGGACTAGCATCTAGTGCATAAAACAAATCCGGTTTAATCATATTCGCAGCTGATTGAGCACCGCGAAGTCCTACTTCTTCTTGAACAGTAGCTCCAGAATATAAGATATTTGGCAATTTTTCATTTTTTATTTCTTTTAATAATTCAATCGCAAGTCCGCACCCATAGCGGTTATCCCATGCTTTTGCCAGTATTTTCTTTTCATTTGCCATTGGCGTAAACGGACAAATCGGTACAATTTGATCGCCAGGACGAATGCCCATTTCTGCTACTTCCTGCTTGCTATCTGCGCCCACATCAATCATCATATTTTTAATGGCCATTGGCTTGTTGCGCTGTGATTCGTCTAATAAATGGGGAGGGATAGAAGCAATTACGCCGGTGATAGGACCTTTTTTTGTCACCACATGGACGCGTTGAGCTAGAAGTACTTGACTCCACCATCCTCCTAGAGTTTGAAAACGAAGCATTCCTTTATCAGTTACAGACGTAACCATAAATCCTACTTCGTCCATATGTCCTGCTACCATTACTTTAGGACCTTTTTCTTCATTATAGCGAACGCCGAATAAACTTCCTAACCCATCTTGAATGACTTCATCTACAAGGGGTTCAATTTGCGAGCGCATAAATGAACGTACTTGATGTTCGTTTCCAGCGGCACCTGGTAACTCCGTTAATGTTTTAAATAGAGATAGCGTTTCATTGTTCATATATACTCTCCTTTATGTATCATTTTCTTTATTGTATCGAAAACCGGAAATAGTTGCTAGTTCCGTCCTTCTCTTCTATGACTCAACTTAACAAAGCATTCGACAATTTGATATAATGATGAAAACATATCCTTAAAAAGCAGGTGAATAACGTGAAATGGACTCAACTAATAGCAGGAGCTGCAGTCGGATTTGCAAGCGCTTATATTATTCAAAAAAGAACGTCGTCAATTTCCTCATCGGAAGCCCTTACGATTGTTAAAAGCGCTTTTAAACAAAATGGGGCAATCGACGGCTCATGGATTGAAACGACGACTAAGGTCATTCAAAAGCATGGTCTCTCTTTTTATGGTTATACAGGTGGAATTATCAGAACACGTGATGCAAAACAGGAACATTACGAGTTTTTCATTGATAAAAAAAGCGGTGCTATTATTGAATTGACGCTGAATACACCCGTTTAATTTCGTCAACTATTTCTCCTTTGTTATCCCATTTTACAGCTCGATAAAAAGCATCATGATAAAAACTTAGCCAAGCTTGATGCTCATAGGCATAAGCTAACCACTGCTGTTTTTGTTCAATCGAAGTCATTGGATAGTCATCATATGCCATTACCCATAAGACATTTTGATGTGCATGTGTTGGCAAAAGATCGCCCATGTGCACTAAGATGTCATTGTTTCCTTTTAATATAACTACAGCATGACCATCGCTGTGACCGCCGGTATGATGAACCGTTACTCCAGGCACAATTTCATCTTTGTCGCTAAATGTTATTACTTGATGCTGAATAAATTCCCAATTTTGTTTCCAATACGTATTTTTAGAACGTATATTAGGATTCCTCATTTCATTCCACTCGATGTCACTAACAAAAATTCTTGCATTTGGAAAAGCAGAGGAAAAGTTTCCGTTGATACATTTTGTTAAGCCTGACACATGATCAAAGTGGAGATGCGTCATAATGATATGAGTAATATCTTCGCACGTGAACCCTAACTTTTGTAAGTCTTCAGCAATAAATGATTCTTCCGTTACGCCAAAATGACGCTTTTTTTTCTCATCCAACATCCCATTTCCTATACCTGCATCAATTAACATGAGGTGTTTTTCAGTTTGAACGAGCAAAGGATCAGTCCTCATGGGAATTCGATTCCCGTCTGAAATGGGATATTTTTTTGTCCAAAGCTCTTTTGGAACAACACCAAACATTGCCCCTCCATCTAAATGATTATTCCCTCCACGAAGCCATGTAACTTTTAATTCGCCTATTGTTAGCGTTTCCATTTTACACCTCCATTATATTCCTTTTTATTTTATCACTATCCCCTTCTCTTTTTGAACAAAAAAAGACTGAGTAACTCAGTCTTTTTCATTCAGGTATTTTACTTCACAGCGGTAAATGCGGCTGCCTTTTTGTGAAAATTTCTCTTCATATTCCGTCATAACATTGCCTTCAAAATCGCTTTTATGCAAATCTAAGCTAATGTACTTGAGAAGAAGTCCATATTCTGAAAAGCTTGTCAATGAATACTCAAATAGCCCTTGATTATCTGTTTTAAAGTGAATTTCTCCACCATCAACCAGCAGATTTTCATACATGCTTAAGAACGTTTTGTATGTTAAGCGGCGCTTGGCATGTCTCTTTTTTGGCCATGGATCAGAGAAATTGAGATAAACGCGACCCACATCATTTTTTGCAAAAAACTCACTAAGATGGTTAGCATCTACATTCAACAACTTTAAATTTGGAAGCTCTTCTTCAATCAATCGTTCTAGAGCACTTAAGATGACACTTTCATACATTTCAATTCCAATATAGTTGATATGCGGATTTTGTTTAGCCATCCCTACTAAAAATTGGCCTTTTCCTGTTCCTACTTCAATATGAAGAGGATTTTCATTTCCAAAAACTTCTTTCCAGTTTCCTTTATACTCCGCTGGATTTGGAACCACGTATTGGGGATTTTCAGCAATTTTATCTTTTGCCCAAGGTTTGTTTCGTAATCTCATGTTGCACCTCTTTAATTTATTTTGACGCATTGAAAATGTCGGTTATTCGAAACAACCGACATTTTCATGCATAATTGTGTTTAGATAGAAAAAAATAAGAGCATCATACGAGAAAGGATGATGCTTAATGCCTTTAAATGCCGAACACCAAATGAATATAGTAAAAGATATTTTATCTAATCATCAAAGTGATTGCTGCGGAACGGTTGCGGAATGTGAACAGGTTGAACGTTTAATTCAATCAATGTTAGCAAAAGGATATGCTAGCACAGACGTACAAGCAACACTACAAAACGTTTATAAATACACGCAAGATGCAAAAAGTGCTGCTCATTTAGACGAACATATTCAAACCAATCAACAAAATTTATCACAATGGGTCCAAGAACTATCTACCTTGTCATAACCTTTGCTACTGTGCTTGAATGTCGTTGACGAGCAACATCCGAAGATATTCAAGCCAGTAATTCATTTCAGAATGTTCATTTTTCGAACGATGCCATTCAATGAATAAAATGGTTTGACTTATCACATACCACTTCATTCTCTTTTTCAAGTTCTCAGTTAGTTCAACCCCATAATGATCAAGCCATTCTTCCCACTGAGATGGATTGATGTACCAATAAAGCAATAAACCTAAATCAATAGCAGGATCTGCAATCATCGCTCCGTCCCAATCGATTAAATATAGCTGCGTATTCTCTCCAAGCATCCAGTTATTGTGGTTCACATCACAGTGACATACCACATATTTATCTGTCTGAATGGAAGGAAGCTCTGCTTGTAAATAGCTGATTCCCTGCTCTACAATACTCTCTTTTTGAAGTCGCTCGTCCACGTTCTCTAGAATATCGGCTAGCACGTCTTCGGGAAGAAGCGGTGTTTTCCCTAACCTTTTCAACATATCTAATAACTCGTTTGAATGATGAATTTTACTAAGCAATTCTGTCACTCGACTCGAATTCATATCTTTTGGTTTTAATTCTCGACCATCTAGCCAGTGCTGAGCTGTGATCACATCTCCATTTTCCATTCGTCTTGTCCACACGAGCTTCGGTACAATTCCTTCAGCTGACAATACTGCTAAAAAAGGTGATGAATTACGCTTTAAAAAAAGCTTTCGGTCTTGAAATTTTGCAAAATAAGCTTCTCCTGTCGCTCCGCCAGCAGGAGTAATTTCCCATTCGCTTCCTAATATATCTTCCAACCAATTCACCTTCAATTTCAACACACACATTTCGTTTAAAAATTTCACTCAATAAAGCAATCTATTAAGACATCATGACGTTATTTTCTTAGTAAATAAAAAAGACGGCTATTGAGGATATGTATCAATAGCCATCCTTTATAAATATTATCTCCATCACACTTTTTTCGTCAAGTGGTTGAAGACAATAATTACGTTTGAAATAAAATAAGAACGCTAAGCTTTGGAACATTTATAGCATTATCCTCTATAGTAGGATACCCATTTTTATATACTTTACAATGATCAAGTGCTATTTTCCATGGTCCTTCTGGCAAAACTACTTTTTCTTCCATTAGGCCTTGATTAAAAAACACAATAATATTCTTCCACGGACCGTAAGCCAATACGTTTGATAAGCAATAGCCAATAACGGATTTCGGCGTGTTTAGAAAAGAGACATGCTGCCTAATCGCTGAAGCATCCCCCAAGCGAAATGCATCGTGCTGTTTGCGAATACGAATCAGCTCTTGAACCCAATTCACATCAGAAGAAAATTCCCTTCTTCGATTCCAATCGAGTGCATTAATATCATCGGGTGAATTATAGCTGTTCTCTACGCCTTTTTTAGTGCGGTAAAACTCTTGACCACTATGAAGAAACGGTATGCCTTGTGAAAGAAGCACAATAGCAGTAGCAAGGCGATGACGACTTCTACGAGTGTCTTCGTCTTCTTCTCCGTTTGAATTCGTTAACTTATCCCACAGCGTATGATTATCATGTGATTCAACATAATTAATTGACTGTGCTGGATTTATAAATAAAGCGGGACTGTCTTCTTTATCCAGAATGCTACCCGCTATCACAGATTGCACTGCTTCTTTTTGATGAATATTCCCGCTGATAAAACCTTTTTCATACACATCGAACGTGCTTCCTTTTACAGAATCTCGAAAGCGGTCATTAAAATAGCCGATTTGAGGTGTTTGGCGGGCATTCGCCATCATTGCTTTTTGAGTGTGGGGAAGAGGCGTATTTAAATCCCAGCCTTCGCCAAACACCAAAATAGTAGAATCAATTTCATTTATTTTTTCCCGAATGATTTTCATCGTTTCTATATCTAAAATCCCCATGAGGTCAAAACGAAAACCATCAACATCGTACTCTTTTATCCAAAATAATACTGAATCGATAATAAACTTTTGCGCCATTTTCCGTTCAGAAGCAAAATCATTTCCTACTCCCGTCCCGTTCGAAGGCATCCCAAACTCATCATGTCGAAAATAATAGCCCGGAACAATTTTTTCAAAAGGTGATTCTTCTCGTACAAATACGTGATTATAAACTACATCTATAATAACACGGAATCCCTGTTGATGAAGCGTTGATATTAATTGCTTCACTTCAACAATACGAGTGGTGGGATTTGAAGGGTCAGCAGAGTAGCTTCCTTCCGGCACATTAAACAACAATGGATTATACCCCCAATTATAAGAAGCATGAGGATTTAATTCATCTACTCCGCCAAAGTCGTTAATAGGAAGAAATTCAAGATGGGTCACTCCTAGCTCTTTTAAATAATGGAGGCCTGTTGGTTTGCCTGGCTGACCGCTTGATTCAGTAACAGCTAGGTACGTACCTTTTTTTTCTATCCCGCTTGAAGGATGAATAGAAAAGTCTCGAACATGCATTTCGTAAATAACGGCATCCGTTGGCTGAAGGAAAGGCGGCTTTTCATGGGGATGAACATAGGCTGTATGAAGATTTATCAGAACTCCGTATTCACTATTTGCTGTAGCTGCAACGGCATAAGGGTCCACCGCTTCATTTGTCCGACCGTTTACATCTATTAAAAATCGATAATAATACCCTTCTTTATCTAAGGGAAGTTCCTTTTCCCATACGCCTTTTCTTTGACGAGTCATAACGTACAGTTCTTCTTCTCCGCTATTTGCATGTATTAATTTTAAAACCACTGCTGATGCAGTCGGGGCCCAGACTTTTATCATAATATGATCTGAATAAAAGGATGCACCCAAATCATTTTGATTATAATAAAATCTTTCATCAAACTCTTTTGTTCGTATAACAGCCCCTACCTGCAACGGAACTTTCTCCCCGTGATTATCACAGATAACGTACGAATGTCCAATTTCTATGCTCTCTTCAACCTTACCTTCATATTTGATAAAACCTTCTAATTCATGTACGTTTTCAATAGAGATGGTCTCATGCATTTGTGCACCTTTAATCACAAAAAAATCAATTTGACCTTCATGATAAGAAGTTGGAACTAAAACAGTAATACGATCTATTTGATCTAAATAAGCCTGAAACTTATTATCACCAGTCATCCTTTTCTCCTCCTTATGCCAATTACCTCTTTAGTAGCATTATATGTAGCAAACGCAAAAACGAAAGCACTTTCATAGCATGAATGTTCGGATTATTCACCTGCTTCGAATTCCCGGTCAAAATAAATACTCTGGCTGTGTTCGAGCAGTACCTGAGCTGCTTTCATCTGTTTAAACTTTAAAGGCGCTTTAGATTTCCTAAGTTCATAAAACCATTCTTCATACTTTCTAGCATCTACAAATTCAACCTGATAAGGCTCCGCAGCGTAGTCAATGTATCCATTTCTGCTTAGTAATATTTTCTTTACGCTATGTTCAATATCGTGAGTACGATAGATACTTCGGACAATTTGCTCCATTCGATTTAACCCAATTAACGGATTTAATATCTTTTTTTGATCTCTTCCTCTTAACTCTGTCCAAAAATTTTCTTTTGAATACTGAAAAACAGCACTTTTATATGTTTCTATTAAACAAATACAGAGGGTTTCCGTTGGAGTAACAATAATGATATCCCCTTCTACCGGAGCTTTATTAATCAGGAAAACAGGCTTGTACATCACGAGATACGTATCAGGAAAGCGCTGAATAAAATAACGGAGAGCTTCATCATGGTAATATTTACGATCTGCTTGCGAGAACTCAAATAAAGTGGATGTAGCCCATTTCATTTGAAGATCAAATACATTTTCTAAAAACAATATTTTCAAATCTTCCGCTGTTTGTGGAAGAGTTGTAAACCTCAATAGCTCTTGATTTTCCACGCTATCGCTAGAGAACGCTTCTTCCACTTCAAGCGTTTCTTTTTTCCTTGTAAACCGCTCTTTTGCTTTTTGCAAAAATGAACGTTGAGCTTTTGTTTCTTCTTTTACAGGAGGGCCATGTAATAGCCCTTGTTCAAACAATTGCTTTGCTTTCTTCCAATTATGTTTTTTTAAATGATTAAACTGAGACGTGTAGTGATAAACGTCTTTTTCATAACGGGAAATATAATCTTGCACCTTAAGTAGCTGCGCCACGTTTACATCAATCCCCTAATTAAAATTCCTCTAACACTTGGTTCACCGATTGTTTCTCTATTATCATCGGCGTTTTCTTTCCTTTAATAAGAGTGATCTTTAAATAACCTCTCTCCATGCTTGTATGTTCATATGCTACTGTGACTGCAATGAAAAAGATAGTATTTTTTTATATTTAGGTTTGCTAGCAGGATGAACTTCAAAAAGGGCAAATGAACTTACTTGAAACTGTTCTTCAACCGACGTTTGCTTTAACTGCTCTTCCGAAAGCCCGGCTTCCCCTCCCCACTTCTTTGCAATCGTAATATGGGGACGATAAGGACGTTTTTCGTATAAGCCGCTTAGGTCTCCCCATACAGCTTGTATATCCCTTTGTAGATTCACAAGCTTATCATTTGGCTTAAGGCTTACATAAAGCACTCTAGGCTTGTTATACGCACCGAACACATCGTACTGAACGGTCTGCAGTGAAAAACTTGAATGACGGGAGGCTACTTCTTTTAAGCGGTTAATCAGCTTTTCCTTTTTGTTATCTACAAATCCTAAGAATTGTAGTGTTATATGATAATCGTCAGGGTATGTCCATTGTTTAAAAGGAAAAGGTGTTAATTCTTTTGCCCAATTTTCTGCCTGATATGCAATGGAGACTGGCACGTTGATTCCAATAAAATAGTGTTGATCACTTTTCATCAAATCCCTCCTTTTCTTTTCATTATCTTTCCCCAATTTGTCATGTTCAAAAAGAGCTAGATTTATTTTAAAGGTTTTCTGGATCAAATAGAGAGGTTTTTCTGAAAATTTGTCATGTGCTTAAAAAATAAGAAATTGTGTTATCATAGAAATAATACAGAGAATTTTTATAAGAAAAGGATGAGAAAAATGAAAGTTGTTAACAATATGGCTGATTTGATTGGCGAGACACCTCTTGTTAAATTGAATCGTCTTCAACCAGCAGATGGAGCATCCGTTTACTTAAAACTAGAATTTTTTAATCCGAGCCGTAGTGTAAAAGACCGTGCTGCTTTTAATATGATCGTGGAAGCTGAAAAAGCAGGCTTGCTCAATGAAAATTCCACCATTATTGAACCAACGAGCGGAAATACAGGTATTGGCTTAGCTATGAATGCAGCAGCAAGAGGGTATCGTTCTATTTTAGTCATGCCCGATACGATGACTCAAGAACGAATTAACTTGTTAAAAGCATATGGTGCTGAAGTTGTTCTAACACCTGGCGATGAAAAAATGCCTGGCGCAATCCGTAAGGCAGAAGAGCTTACAAAAGAAATTCCAAATGCATTTATGCCCATGCAGTTTGAAAATAATGCAAACCCTGACGCACATCGAAAAACGACTGCTAAGGAAATTATTGAGGCAATGAACGATTTAGGAAAAGACCTATCTGCTTTTGTTGCTACTGCTGGAACAGGCGGAACGATCACGGGCACAGGTGAAGTCCTAAGAGAAAACTACCCAAATATGACCGTTCATGTTGTGGAACCAGCTGGGTCTCCTGTATTATCTGGAGGAAGACCTGGAAAGCACAAGCTTGTAGGAACAAGCCCTGGATTTATTCCTGATACGCTTAACATAGAGGTTTACGACGAAATTTTAAAAATTAAAGATGAACAAGCCTACGATATTACGCGACGCCTAGCTTCTGAAGAAGGGATTTTAGTCGGTCCTTCATCTGGCGCTGCGTGCTATGCTGCTATCGAGGTAGCCAAAAAATTATCTCCTGATCAAGTGGTCGTATGTATTGCTTGCGATACAGGTGAACGTTATTTATCAAGCGACCTATTCTCATATGAATAATAAAGAGGCTGGAACAAAAGGATTTTAGCCCAAATGAAAAACGAACCATGAATCAACATGTTTGATTCATGGTTCGTTTTTTTGTGATGGTGAATGTAGGTTCATCGGTTTCGTTACTTCTAGCAGTTGATTGGAGGGCAAGGCGAAGACTCCTGCGGGAAAAGCAGAACAGGTGAGACCCCGCAGGAGCCCAGGCGACGAGGAGACTCAGCGGCCGCCTGCGGAAAGCGAAGCCTTGCATGGAAATCAACTGCGGTGTCACAAACAGTCCAGCTCATGTATCCTAGTTATTCACCTTTAAATTGGATTCGTTTCGTTATGTCTCAACCTCTTTTTATTTAGCCAATTCGTAAATAGCCTGTGCATAAATAGCTGTTGCACGAAGCAAATCTTCAATTACCATGTACTCGTCTTTTTCGTGCGCTACTTCTTCACGGCCTGGGAAAAGAGGTCCAAATGCCACACCCGCTTCTAATGCTCTGGCATATGTTCCTCCTCCAATTGAAATAAGCGTAGGTTCTTCATTTGTTTGTTCTTGGTAAACCTTTTGAAGCGTTTGAATAAGCTCATGTTTTTGATTGACGTGATGTGGTTTAGAATCTGTAAAATGTTTGATAGTCATTTGATAAGATTCACTTTTTTCTTTAATCGTATCAATAATATCGTCAATATGAGCTGATACAGGATAGCGAATATTTAAGCCAAAGTGCCCCGCTTCTTCTTGATTATAAGACATGATTCCCACATTTATCGTTAAATCACCCGTGACCTCATCTTTGCGATTTAAGCCCATTTTTTCTCCTAGTGCATCTTGGACTAAATACGCATTTGCATAACCTACAAACTGATTAGCTTGTTCATCAAGTTCTAATGTGTGTAAAAAGCGAAGAAGTGTAAGCCCAGCATTTTTCCCTTTATCAGGCACGCTTCCATGTGCTGAAACTCCTTCTAGAGTAAGTGTATACGCACCGCTCTTTTCGGTTATTGAACCTTTTAAAGATTTATCTTTTAAAAATTGATCATATTTATTTTTAATATCCGTTTCACTATGGAATTCAAGAACAGCTGTTGCAAGATCAGGAACCATATTGTAGCGTCGCCCAGAGACAAATGATGTAAGCTGGACGCTTCCCTTTGTTCCTTCAATGGGCTGCTGGCGAATTTCTACATCTGTAATGCCTTTTTCAGCATAAATGATAGGAAAATCCGCATCCGGCGCAAATCCCATCGTTGGCATCTCTTCATGATTGAAGTAGTGGTCCACACATCTCCAGTCACTTTCTTCATCCGTTCCAATAATCATTCGAACCCGCTTAGATAGAGGAAGCCCTAAATCTTTCACAATTTTCATCGCATAATAAGCAGCCATCGTCGGGCCCTTATCGTCGATTGCTCCTCTAGCAAAAATTTTCCCGTCTTTTATTTCACCGCCGTATGGATCAACCGACCACCCGTCTCCTTCAGGAACGACGTCTACGTGACACAAAATGCCAAGAAGGTCTTTTCCTTCTCCCGCTTCAATATGACCTGCATATCCGTCTACGTTCTTGACGGAAAACCCGTCATTTTTTCCTTTGTTTAAAAGAAAGTGAAGCGCTTGAGCAACTCCAGGTCCAAATGGCTCTTCTTTTTTTTCTGTGCTTGTCAAAACACTTTTAATTTGCAAAAAACGCTGCGTCTCAGCTAGAATTTCAGCTTCTCTTTTTTGCACTTCCTCTTTCCAATTAATTGCTGTCATCTGTGTGCCTCCTTTGCCTGCTTTTACAGATTGTATCTATCATTACTATTGGTAAATTTAACTTTATCATACCTTTATATAGAAAGAAATAATTGTCTCTTTCCTTTCATATCAAAGGTTTACAGAGTCAAAATTCCGGGAAATAATTTGTAGGCACAATCGATAAAAACGGATTCTATTTGTTTATTGTTTACATATACTATAAAAAATGTGCAAATAGAGGAAGGAGATGTTACGAAAGGATTACATATTTATATCATTTTTTGTAAATATTGTGTTAATTTGCGTTTTCTCTTTTATTTTTCTGTCGATTTTGTGTACAATAAGGATAAGGACTGAAATAGTGCTTGACATCTCAGAGTTATAAAGAAGTTGTGCCTTACGAAAAACGAATAAGGAAGTGGTTTTTTGAAACCTTCAACTAATCGAATGCTAACTCGTATCAAATCGGTCTATATGTTCATTTGTAAAAATGGAACAGTTACAACGCAAGAGCTCGTAGACGAATTTGGTATTACACCAAGAACCATTCAGCGTGACTTGAATGTGTTAGCATATAATGATTTAGTTCGCAGCCCAAGTCGCGGTACATGGACGACTACGCAAAAGAAGGTCAAGATGTCATCCTAGTAAGTTTATTTCAAGGGTAGTAAGTGATTTATATATAGAGATAAAATTCTACGCAGTAGAAAGTCAAGACTTGGACGAGTGCATAGTCCCCCGCTCCATTTGCACGTCAAGCAGAGTTGGTACTCGTTTAAGTGCTTTAACGTGAAATGTTTCACTTGTCGAATAAAGTGGACAAAAAAAGGAACCATTTTAGACTTAGGTTCCTTTTTCTTTCGCCTCTTCTTAGGCATTTGATTTTTGTAATAAAGCTAGTTCTTCTTCCGTTAACTCCCTGTACTCTCCTAAATCTAACGACTCGTCTAATAGCAAAGCTCCCATAGATAAACGTTTTAAATACGTTACTTTTTTTCCTCTTGCTTCAAACATACGCTTCACTTGATGAAATTTCCCTTCAACGATCGTTAATTCAATTTCTGATTCCACACCGCTTGTTAGTACCTTTAACTCTGCTGATTTTGTTACGTATCCATCATCAAGAGTGACACCCTGTCTAAATGCTTCAGCATCTTCTTCAGTCACCGGCGCATTAATTTTTGCAAAATACGTTTTAGGAACGTGCTTTTTAGGAGATAGCAGCTGATGTGCAAGCTGACCATCATTTGTCAGCAGCAAGAGCCCTTCTGTATCTTTGTCTAAACGCCCTACCGGAAATGGGTCATACACAGCATCGTCAATTTCCAATAAGTCCAAAACTGTTTCATGAAGAGAATCTTCCGTCGCTGATATGACACCTTGCGGCTTATGCAGCATAAAGTAAACAAATTCTCGGTAAGAAACGGCTTCGCCATGCACAGTTATTTCTTGTTCATCTGGATTAACATGTACCTTAGCATCTTTAACCGCTGTACCGTCTACCTTAACAGCTCCAGTCTTTAAAAGACCTTTAACTTCTTTTCGGCTTCCGTACCCAATGGTAGAAAGCAATTTATCCAAACGCATGTAATATCCTCCTTTTTTTGAAAAGAAGATGACTCTAACGAGTCATCTTCTTATGCACTGCGCTGTTTATTTCGGCGCAGTATCTTTCGTTCAATTGCACCTGTTACCCTCGCTCCCATTACTTTTTCAAGCAGGCTTGAACGATAGGTAATAATAAAGTAAATAAGGCCGCCTACTGCTGCTCCTATAATCGTAATAACCGTGGCAGAGAATCGTCCTGGGGTTGTAAACAGACCAATTACTACTGAAACAATTTTTACGCTGATTCCCATAATCGCAACAAAAATGAGAATGAGCACAGAGCGTTTTATAAACTCACTGTAGTTATATTTTGCGTGTTTTTGAATAAGCGCAAACATATAAACAAGAGATACGATATAGCCTAGTGCTGTCGCTAAAACTGAACCGATCTCGTGGAACATAAGAATAAATGGCACGTTCACGACAATTTTCACAATCAATCCAAATAATAGACTTAAAACAGCATATTTTTGTTTGTTGATCCCTTGTAAAATAGCTCCATTAACCGTGAAAAACGAGAACAATAAAGCTACGGGTGCATAATAAAGCAAGACATTTCCACCCGCATCCGATGCATCTGTTCCAAAGAAAAACGTATATGCTGGACCAGCTAAAGCCATTAACCCTACAGATGCTGGCAGCACAAGAAACATAATCGTTTGATATGTTTGATCAATTTGCTTTTGCAATACATTATAATCTTTATTCACAAATGAACGTGTAATCGTTGGTACAAGAGTCAAACCGAATGCAGTAGCTAATGAAACAGGAATCATCACAAGCTTTGGAACATAAGACTGAACAATTCCGTTCATGGACTCCGCTATTTCTTTTTGTCCAGCCGCTACCATCGCACGGTTAAATGTGAATTGATCCACATACTGATAAAGCGGAATAGCTAAGCTGACAAATACATAGGGCAATGAATACGTAAGCAGCTCTTTAAAAATGGATACGGTAGAAATACGCGTAGGCGTTACCGTCTGCTCGTTCACCATTTTATCGAGATGAGGCTTTCGTTTTTTCCAGTACCAAATTAATACGGCAAGTCCAGCAAGAGCTCCTACAAAAGCACCCATTGTAGCAAATCCAACGGCTAGCGCAAGACTCCCATGTACAACTTTGATGACGATATAAGTGGATGCTAATAAAAAGACAACCCGCACAAGTTGTTCAACTACTTGTGAAACAGCTGTGGGTCCCATAGACTGGTGACCTTGGAAAAATCCTCGCATTAAACTCATCATCGGTACTACAATTAACGCAACACTAACCATTCGCATAACCATTACTACATCTTCTAAGGAGTTATTTAAATCAGAACCTCCAAGTGTAATTCTAGACATAACAGGCGCTAACGAATATAAAAGTAAAAATGCAAGTATTCCTGTGACAAGCATTAATTTCATGCCGGCCCGATACATTCTTCTACTCGTATAATAATCACCGAGTGCATTATATTTTGATACAAATTTCGATACGGCCATTGGCATACCGGCTGTAGCAATACTTAAATAAATAGCATATTGGTTATATCCATAACCAAACAGTGCTCCCCCTACGGTTCCAACAAGGATCGCAAATGGAAATAAATAAATCATTCCCAGAATTCGGGATACATAAGTGCCAAGCGTTAGCACAAAGGTCCCTCTTAACAATTTTGAATCAGACATACGTTTGCCTCCGATACTTAATGTTACATACTGATAATAATGATAGAATTGAAAAGAAGCAAGTGAGAGTATACACTAAGAAAGGTCTTATACTCACTCACACTCGTCAACAAGCTAAAAAACAAAGACTATAGCCCATTTTATCCAATGTTGAGAGATTTGTCAGTGAACAAACTAAAATTTTTTAAGAATAGACAGGTTGGTGAAAGTATGATATATGATGTAGTCGTAATCGGAGGAGGACCTTCTGGTTTGATGGCATCGATTGCAGCTGGTGAGTCAGGTGCAAACGTATTATTAATTGATAAAGGCAATAAACTTGGACGAAAGCTTGCCATTTCTGGAGGGGGCCGCTGTAATGTAACAAACCGCCTTCCGATTGATGAACTTATTAAACACATTCCAGGAAACGGACGCTTTTTATACAGTGCGTTTTCTGTTTTTAATAACGAAGATATCATCTCCTATTTTGAAGGCCTTGGAATTAAATTAAAAGAAGAAGATCACGGGCGTATGTTTCCGGTTAGCAATAAAGCACAATCTGTTGTTGATGCATTAATTAGTGAACTTCACCGTCTTCGTGTAACAATTCGCACAAACACAGCCGTTAAACGCGTAAACTATGAAAACAACACCGTGAAAGAAGTTGTGCTTCAAGACGGAGAAGCAATCCAAACGAAAAGCGTTGTGATTGCAGTAGGCGGAAAATCAGTGCCTCATACGGGTTCGACAGGAGACGGTTATCAATGGGCAAAAGATGCAGGTCATAAAATTACTGAACTTTACCCAACAGAAGTTCCTATTACATCTAGCGAACACTTTATTAAAACAAAAACGCTTCAAGGTCTATCGCTTCGCAACGTAGGACTAAGCGTACTTAATAAAAAAGGCAAACCTGTCATCACTCATCAGATGGATATGATTTTCACTCATTTTGGCATCTCTGGCCCTGCCGCTCTTCGCTGCAGCCAATATGTTGTTAAAGAGTTAAAGAAACAAAAAAGCAACACTGTTCAAATGTCTCTTGATTTATTTCCTAGCCAAAACGAAGAAGAGATTTTTCAACAATTAGTCAAAACAACAAAAGAAGAGCCGAAAAAAGCGATTAAAAATGTTTTAAAAGGTTTTGTATCTGAACGCTATCTACTATTTTTACTCGAGCAAGCAGACATTGATAGCCAAGCGCTAGCGGGACAGCTTCAGCATGAAAAACTGAGAGAATTCTCGAGAATGTGCAAACGATTTGAATTTGCTGTAAACGGCACACTTTCTTTAGAGAAAGCATTCGTCACAGGAGGCGGAGTATCCGTTAAAGAAATTCACCCAAAAGAAATGTCTTCTAAATTTATGCAAGGCCTTTACTTCTGCGGGGAAATTCTTGATATCCACGGATATACTGGAGGATACAATATTACTTCTGCCCTTGTAACAGGCCGTTTGGCTGGCAGTAATGCAGGAGAATTTGCAACAAGCCTAGCATAATATGCTAGGCTTTATACATAACCATGGCTGAAAAACAGTACACCTGCTCATCACAATCAACATCCACTGTGACTTGGTACTTAATATCCACGACGTCTTCATCTTCTAATTTGCGTAAAAATCGGTTCACCGCAAACTCTAAATCTTTTTCATGCTCTTTATCAAACATTTTCACCTGTATCATAGCTTCTACCACCTTGTCCTATCAAATTTGTTTCAATCAGAATGGACTGCTTCTCTCAATGATGGCTTTCGTACTGATTTTCAACTTCTTCCTACCTCTATTTTTATGAAGACTTTTATAGATTTAGTCATCATTTGTTTTGCTACTATCATTTTAGTTGAATGGTAGAAGTTTCATTCCAAAAGAAAAAAGCGCCTGTCAAAGGCGCTTTTTCTTATTTATTAACCGTTTTTCCTTCCCACTCTAACATACCGCCAACCATATTTGTTACTTTATAACCTTGTTCTTGAAGGTAGTAACATACGTTTTCACTGCGGCGTCCAGAACGGCAAATGAAAATATATTCTTTTTCTTTATCGAAATAATCCACATTGGTTGGAATATCATTCATACGAATGTGTTTAGCAGTTGGAATCATTCCTTCTGCTACTTCCTCATCTTCGCGAACATCAACTAAATGAAGCTCTTCTCCATTTTCAACGCGTTTTTGAAGCTCTTCAGGCGTAATCACTTTTACTTCTTCCATCTTCGTCATTCCTCTCTATTCTTTCATTCAGCTTGCTATCGCTATTGTAGCAAATTCAAATACCTTTATGCCACTAAATAAGAAAAGCTTAAGCAGCAGCCTACCTAAGCTTTTCCAATCGTAGTTAAAGGTTTAACTAAGGGCCTGATGTCAACCCCGAAAGGGGGACATCAGGCCCTTAGGTCTAGAACAGCCCCCCTGACTGCTCTTTAGTCAGGAGGGCTGTTCTACATCAATACTTAATTAGCTACGATGTTTACTAATTTACCAGGCACAGCAATCACTTTGCGTACTGTCTTACCTTCAATGAACTCTTGAACATCTTCATTAGCCATTGCAATATCTTGAAGCTCTTCACGAGATGCCTCAGCAGGTACGTTTAATTTTGCACGTACTTTACCGTTAATTTGAACGACAATTTCCACTTCATCATCTACAAGTTTCGCTTCATCAAACGCAGGCCAAGCTTCATATGAAATCGTATCTTCGTGGCCTAGTTTGCTCCATAATTCCTCAGTTGTATGAGGACAAATTGGTGCTAATAGCTTCACAAATCCTTCTACGTATTGCTTTGGCAGCACATCAACTTTGTATGCGTCGTTGATGAATACCATAAGTTGAGAGATACCTGTATTAAAACGAAGACCTTCGTAATCTTCCGTTACTTTTTTCACCGTTTGGTGATATACGCGTTCAAGTGTAGTATCATTGCTTTCTTGAACCTTGCTGCTTAATTCACCATTATCCTCGATAAGTAAACGCCATACACGATCTAAGAAACGGCGTGCACCATCAAGCCCTTTTGTTGACCAAGCAATGGATGCATCTAACGGTCCCATAAACATTTCGTAAAGGCGAAGCGTATCTGCACCGTGGCTTTCTACGATTTCGTCTGGGTTTACAACGTTACCTTTTGACTTACTCATTTTTTCATTGTTTTCTCCAAGAATCATACCTTGGTTAAACAGTTTTTGGAACGGCTCTTTTGTTGGAACTACGCCGATATCATATAAAAATTTATGCCAGAAACGAGCATACAATAGATGAAGAACAGCGTGTTCAGCTCCACCGATATAAATATCAACCGGCAACCATTCTTTTAATTTGTCTGCATCTGCTAATACTTCGCTGTTCGTTGGATCAATGTAGCGTAAGTAGTACCAGCAGCTGCCTGCCCATTGAGGCATTGTATTTGTTTCGCGGCGCCCTTTTTTGCCCGTTTCCGGATCTACAACGTTCACCCAGTCATCAATGTTTGCTAATGGAGATTCACCTGTACCTGACGGCTTGATTTCAGTTGTTTTTGGTAAAACAAGCGGAAGCTGATCTTCAGGAACTGCAGTTGTTGTGCCATCTTCCCAGTGAATAACAGGAATCGGTTCACCCCAGTAGCGCTGACGGCTGAATAACCAGTCACGCAGACGGTATGTTACTTGTTTTTCACCTTTTTCATTTGCTTGAAGCCACTGAATCATATTTGAAATTGCTTCTTCTTTATCTAGACCATTTAAGAAGTCTGAATTAACGTGCTCGCCGTCGCCTGTATAAGCTTCTTTTGAAACGTCTCCACCCGCTACTACTTCTTTAATCGGCAGTTCAAATTTAACAGCAAACTCATAATCACGCTCATCATGAGCAGGAACAGCCATAATTGCACCTGTACCATAGCTCATTAGAACATAGTCAGCAATCCAAATTGGCATTCTCTCACCGTTTACAGGGTTAATTGCATAAGCACCTGTGAATACGCCCGTTTTGTCTTTAGCTAAGTCTGTACGCTCTAAATCGCTTTTGCTTTTAATTTGATCTAAATACGCTTCTACCGCTTCTTTTTGTTCGGCTGTCGTAATTTTATCCACAAACGGATGTTCAGGTGCTAAAACGGCATACGTTGCCCCAAACAGCGTATCAGGACGCGTTGTGAACACAGTAAATGTTTCGTCATATCCATCAATTGTGAAGTGAACGTGAGCTCCTTCAGAGCGGCCAATCCAGTTTCGCTGCATTTCTTTAATACTTTCTGGCCAATCAAGATCATCTAAATCTTCTAGTAAACGATCTGCATAAGCTGTGATCTTAAGCATCCACTGCTTCATTGGACGACGCTCAACCGGATGCCCACCGCGCTCACTTTTGCCATCTATAACTTCTTCGTTTGCAAGTACTGTTCCCAACGCAGGACACCAGTTAACAGCTACTTCATCCACATAAGCTAAGCCTTTTTTATATAACTGTAAGAAAATCCACTGCGTCCATTTGTAGTAGTTAGGATCAGTTGTATTAATTTCACGCTCCCAATCGTAAGAGAAACCTAACGATTTGATTTGACGACGGAAATTATTAATGTTAAGTTCAGTGAACTCAGCCGGATCGTTTCCTGTATCTAATGCATACTGCTCAGCAGGTAGTCCGAATGCATCCCATCCCATTGGATGAAGTACATTGTATCCTTGCATACGCTTCATACGAGATAAAATGTCCGTTGCTGTATAACCTTCTGGATGCCCAACGTGTAAACCCGCCCCAGATGGATAAGGGAACATATCTAATGCGTAAAACTTACGCTTTCCTTCATCTTCTGTTGTTCTAAATGTTTTATTTTCTTCCCAAACTTTTTGCCATTTTTGTTCGATCTTTTCATGATTAAAAGCCATACATAATCCTCCTTGTACGCTCCAGCTGTATTTAATTAAACTAAAAAACCCCTCATCCCTCAAACAAAGGGACGAGAGGTTGAATAAACTTCCCGCGGTACCACCCAAATTAGCACAATTATGTACTCACTCATTTTCCTTAACGCGGATAGACGGTAAATGTTACTTTACTTCACATTTACAACTCCAAGGTGAGTTCATGAACGCCCGTTTGCTGACTCGCACCACCCGTCAGCTCTCTTAGCTCGCTTCGTTCACTACTATTCCTTATCATAGTTTTTACATCATACTACCTTGTATTGTAAATAATATGTTCGCAAACTGCAAGTTGTTCAACGGATTTTGTAAAAGTTTCTACACTGCCTCACTGCTTTGTTGCTAAATCCCCTCTTTCATTCTTATATATGAACAACTTCTCCCAAAAACATACATACAACGCCAAACAAAGAGATTTAGACATAACTAAGTTAATCCTATCTAAAGCTGAATAAATAGGATATCTGGACTCCTTGCTACAAAACTGTTCATTTCCGTGCAAGGCTTCATCTTGCGCTCCAATCAACAGCTTAAAGCAACTAAACACATAAAAGCCGAGTTCACCATAATAATGAAAAGATCCGAACGATTTATCGTTCGGATCTTCCTTCAGCTAAAATACTTTTGTCCCCGCCTCTACTTTCTTTAACAGCTATTATTAAATACCAAATCCAAAAGAAAACAGGATAATCGCAAGTACGAGACCAACAAGCGGAACAATTACCGTCATCGCTGCAACTGATCCATACGCATCTTTATGAGTTTCTCCACAAATAGAATTAATTGTGGTGACGACATAACCATTATGAGGCAAGGAATCTAATACGCCAGAAGATATAGCTACTACACGGTGGAGAGCTTCTGGATTTACACCAGCATCTAGATAGTGAGGGGCTAAAATTGGCAAAGCAATCGCCTGACCTCCTGAAGCCGAACCTGTCATCCCCGCGATAACACTCACCGCAATAGCTCCCCCTATCAACGGACTGCCTGGAATATGCGTCATGGCATCTACAGCCACTCCAAACGCGGGAACAGCCTTAGCAACCCCTCCAAAACCTACGACAGCAGCTGTATTCCCAATTGCAATTAACGCTCCAAGCGTCCCTTCTGATGCTGCATTCCAAAATCCTTTAAAGTGTTTTCGGTTCACAATGTATGTGACAATGATACCGCTTAAAAGTGCGACAATCAACGCAGATTGCTGAAGCGGCTTATGAAGTGCAAAAGAAATAATGAGCACGACCACAAGCGGAAGCAAACTTAATAACGGATTAGGAAGAGACTGATTTTCCGTTACTGCTGGATCTTTCTCGCGTGATATAAAACGCTCTCCATTTTTAACTGCTTTTGAAATCAAGCGCTTTAACCACCAGTAGCCGAATACAGCCATCACTACCGCTACAACTAAACTAACTTCCCATCCTGCATACGGACTAGTCTTTAAATATTCAATTGGAATCCAGTTTTGGATTTCAGGCGATCCAGCCGAGGTCATCGTAAACGTAACGGAACCGAATGCTAAAGCAGCAGGGATAAACCGCCTCGGCAAATCAGCTTGTTTGAATAAGCTTAAAGCCATTGGATAGACAGAGAATGCTACTACAAACAGACTGACTCCTCCATATGTTAAGACCGCACAGGCAAGTACAATCGCCAACACTGCTCTTTTCATTCCTAGTTTACTGACAATCCAGCGAGAAACACTATCAGCGGCCCCGCTGTCTTCCATCACTTTTCCAAAAACGGCGCCCAATAGAAACATTAAATACCAAGAAGCAATAAATCCTGTGAAACCAGACATATAATTCCCAACAAAATTTGCTTCTCCTTCTTTCACCAGCTGTGGAAATAAAGGCATTCCGCTTGTTAACGCAACAACTAAAGCACTAAGCGGACCTGCTATAAATAAATTCATGCCTCTCATCGTTAATACAATGAGCAGCAATAATCCTCCAATTAATCCAATCATACTAAGCATATTCTAGCCCCCCAAGAAGTCATATAATTAGAAAACGCTTACATTTTTACAGGTATATACTCCTTTCTTTGCTTGTCACGACCCTTACTATATTATTAAAGGAATACTGAAGACATTCCTACGTTTATTGAACAGTCAAAAATAAAACCACCTCTATTTATTTAGAGATGGTTAGTGAACGCTGACGTTTTTCTTTTAATTTATAATCGTATATCCATGTTGTACACATGCTAAATAACAATAGTGCAATTAATAAATAGCACAGGGTAGACATATTAAACGCATCGAAAATAACGCCTCCAAAGAGAGGGCCAATCATTTTACCTGCAGTAGCCATACTGTTGACTACGCCTTGATAAAATCCTTCTTTTCCTGATGGAGCTAACTGACTTGCGACAGCTGGAATTGCTGGCCAAACAAACATTTCTCCAACTGTTAACACAATCATTGCTGTTAAGAACTGCGAAAATGTTGTGGCATTCACCACGATGATGAAAGAAGCCACAAAAATAACCGTTCCAATTAGAACCTGTACTTTTAATGTCTTTGCTACTTTTTGAATGATAGGCACAATCAAAGGCTGACCGACTACAATTAAAATGCCGTTAATCGTCCAAAGCAAACTGTAGCTAGAAAGAGGTATATTCAACTCACGCGTATGCGTAGCAATCGTTGTTTGCCACTGAACATACGCGACCCAGCATAATACGTATCCTGTACATAAAATAAGAAGGGCCGTCAGTTTCGTTTTGTGCTGAATACTACCGGCTTCATTAAGGACATTCGTTTGCCCAACTGTAACCGAAATATGACGGTATGAAAAAATAGCAATAAGAAGAAAAATAACGTATAAAATTGTATTAGCTAAGAAAATATACGTAAATGAATAGGATGCTACAACGCCCCCTACCGCTGCGCCAATAGCCACTCCTGCATTTTGAGCAACGTACATCGCATTAAATGCTTTTCTTCCGCCTTGTGGCCAGACTGAGCCTGCCATTGCATACATAGATGGAAACACAATACCAGATCCAAACCCTACAATAACCAAGAGAACAACGTATGTAGGCCAACCATGGAAAAACACCAGTCCCACTAATGCAACAAGGGTAATAATAATTCCTGATAAAATGGATTTATATCCTCCAATTTTGTCAAAAAGCGTTCCCCCTAGTAAATTACCCACTACGCTTGCAGCAGAGTTCAGCATAAGAACCACTCCTGCAACGGATAACGACTTTCCTAAATGTTCATTTATATAAATTGTATTGAGAGGCCATAAAAACGAAGCTCCCGTTACGTTTACAAGCATACCAATAATCAAAAACCAAAGTGACTTGGGCATTGATCTCCCCCCTATCTATTCGAATGCCAACGTACATTCTAGTCTTTTCTTAAAGGGTTCGCAATGCTTTTACATATAGACAATTTATTTGAAATTCGCTGACTATTTAAAAAGGTGATTTCACATGACAATATCATGCAAAATCACCTTTTTACCGCTTATTTTTGCTTCGAACGAACCGGCTGGGCACGCTTGCTGTTCCGTGCTTTTAATTCTTTTACAGGATCAAAATCTTTTCCTAGCTCAATATCATTGCTGTTGATCCCGTTTTTTGTTTTTTGTTCCGGGTTATTTTGATTTGAACGAGTTGCCATAAAATCCTCTCCTTAATGCTGAGTTGTAATCAATTTATTTTGCAGCTGCTGAACTTGCAGGCGCATGCGATATAGCTGCTCTCTTTGCTGTGCATTTGCACTGTGAGAAAACTCTTCAATTTCTTTATAAGCATTTTCTAATTTTTCCTGTGCTTTTGTATATTCAGTGTCATTGTAATGTTCTTGTTTCATGCCTTCCTGTAACTGACCTTGTCCAAAGCGAATAGCATCCTCACACTGCTGCATAAGTTGATCCACTGCTTGACGAGTTGTCATTGTCTATTCCTCCTATTCGTTCATTTCTGTCTTATTTTGCGCAACTTTACTCTCCTTTACGACAAGAAGAACCTGTTAAATATAAGCATCCTTAAATTTGTTTGGCACTTTTTCACGTTTTTGATACAATTTGTTGATGTATATTGCATGTAAAAAGGAGGTTGCTGATTTGAATCAGACAAACCCATTTCCGTATAAATCTGAAAACAAACGTTATCATACCTGGAATTACCACTTACGTAACCACTTTGGCCATAAGGTATTTAAAGTAGCCTTAGATGGAGGATTTGATTGTCCAAACAGAGACGGCACGGTAGCTCACGGCGGCTGTACGTTTTGCAGCGCTGCCGGTTCAGGAGATTTCGCTGGAAACAGAGCGGATGATCTTGTGACACAATTTAACGAAATCCGTGAAAAAATGCATCATAAATGGAAAGACGGAAAATACGTTGCTTACTTTCAAGCATTCACTAACACTCACGCTCCTGTTGAGGAGCTTCGTGAAAAATATGAAGCGGTCTTAAAGCTTCCCGGAGTTGTTGGGCTTTCTATCGCCACGCGCCCTGACTGTCTCCCCGACGATGTGGTGGAGTACTTGGCTGAATTAAATGAACGAACTTATCTATGGGTAGAACTTGGACTGCAAACTGTTCATGAACGAACTTCACTGCTTATCAACCGGGCACACGATCATCAATGCTATGTAGATGGTGTAGCAAAGCTTCGAAAACACGGTATTCGCGTTTGTTCTCACATCATTAATGGTTTGCCTTTAGAAACACCTGAGATGATGATGGAAACGGTACGGGAAGTAGCAAAATTAGACGTTCAAGGAATTAAGATTCATCTGCTTCATTTACTAAAAGGAACTCCTATGGTCAAACAGTATGAAAAGGGCCTTGTTGAATTTCTTTCATTTGAAGAATATGTAAAGCTTGTATGCGATCAGCTCGAAGTAATCCCTTCTGAGATGATTGTTCATCGTATTACCGGTGATGGACCGATAGACCTCATGATCGGACCGATGTGGAGCGTAAATAAGTGGAGCGTATTAAATGCCATTGATCAAGAGCTCGAACGTCGCCAAAGCTATCAAGGAAAATATTACGAAACAGAGTTGATGGAAAGATGAAAATAGAACGTATCCTGCCTTTTGCCCGCACGTTGCTCACTAATGCTGTGGCCGAAGGAGATGTCGCGATTGATGCTACAGCAGGAAATGGACATGATACATTGTTCTTAGCCAACTTAGTCGGAGATACAGGTCATGTATATGGATTTGACATTCAGCCCCAAGCCATTCAAGCAACTCAGCAGCGATTGACAGAACATCATGTAGAAAAACGAGTCACGCTTATCCAAGAAAGCCATAGCAATATAAGCATGCTTCCTACTTCTATTAATGGACGAGTGACGGGCGCTGTCTTTAATTTAGGTTATTTACCAGGTGGAGATAAAGACATCGTCACCACTTCTGAAACAACAATTTCTGCAATTGAGCAGTTACTTGATTTGCTAGCACCTGAAGGAGTGATTGTGCTCGTTATTTATCACGGACACGAACAAGGGAAACAAGAAAGAGACGATTTACTAACGTACGTCCAAAATCTGGATCAAAAAGATGTCCATGTTTTACAATACCGCTTCATGAATCAGCAAAACAATCCTCCGTTCATCATTGCTATTGAAAAAAGATAAGCCGCATATGGCTTATCTTTTTAACATTCGGTACAAGCGTCCGTTGATATAGAAAAAGTAGCTGAGTGCTCCCCCCGCTTTGATTAATCGACGTGCATTCACATGAACATGTTTTTGTGCCCTCACTTTTTGATCGGACAAATAAACGCCCAGGAGTCCCTTATAGATAAAGCAGTGAAAGTGATAATCCGGTAGTTTTTTAGCATATTCGTCCGCTTTTACAACAAAATGCAAAAAGCGGTCCATCATTTGCTGATAGTGAGGATAATAAAAACAAAAGTTCAAATCTCCTCCTGCTTTATCTTCTTCTTGGTCAATTAAATAATCGAGTAAAATATGTAAACCTTGAATATAAGGAAAATATCCCGCTTTTATTTTCTCCGTCATTTCTTTGGTCATCTCTTCTTGAAAACTGTAAGCGGCCAAACAAAAAATGCCTAACGTTGAACCAGAGCACGCTGAAAATTCATACCACTCCATTTCAGGAACACTGTGCCGGTGAGCATCAAACCAATTCTCTAATCGTGGAACTCTTTCCTTGATTTCAACATGCTTATGTATTTGCAAATCACAATAATAAGTAGCTAGTTCTAATAAATGTGAAGAGACGATATGGTAATTACAGGCTTTTCGCAAGGACTGCTGACAAGTCTGGACAAGTTCCGCTAAATATCCTCCATCGTCTTTATCCGTTCGAAAACGATAGTAATCCCCAAGAGGTGCATGAGGAGTCAACGCATCTGGCATCGATTCGTGTAAGGCTGCAAAATCTTTAGGATCGAGCGAATTGCTGCGGTCACATAAGTTATCTAAGTAATCGCTGATTGTTTGGTAGGCAACGATAAATTTTACGCATTCAATCATGTTTTCTTTCGCTAAAATCGATAGGATACCGCCTCCTTCACAATGAAAAGTTTTTGTATCGATACTTGCCAATGCTTGAGTGCGTAATTCTTTATTAGGAATCTCTTTTGCCCGTTCCCGCCAATGGTTAAGCTCATGATGAACGACGGGAAACACTTCTCGATAAATTTTTCTCATTAATGAAATAGGACGAGACGGAATCTTCATTTATTTTCACCTCAATTTCTGACAGCACTCATTAAATGTGAAGATCAACAAAGCTTTTCGCGTATGTAAAAACGTATTCTCTTTCAGGCTCATTAAAGATTTCGTGATACAGCTGAGACCATTCTTTGTAGATTTTTTCACTTAGCTCTATTTCATCAAACCACTGTCTAACAATCAGCTTTTCAATAATTTTATCTTCTCCTGCCTGCATCACAAGAAGCGGAACATCCGGCAAACGATCGATATCTTTAAAAGCTAAGTTAACAGCTTGAATCAATTCTCGGTACCATCTTACAGAAACTTTTGTAACGTACAGTGAGTCGTTTTCATCTTCATCTCGAACTTCTTGATTTCTTGTTGCTTTTTCAACAGTAAGACCCAAATCAAAAAGTTTGTTCGGCATGACTTTATTTAATCCTTTAGATAACATATCTAAGTAAGCTGGTACTTGCTCTTTTAATCCTAGACAAGGTGAGGAAAGAATCGCACCCCATATAGGAAGATTTTTTGTCTGCAGCGTACGAATAACCGCCAGTCCTCCCATACTATGTCCTAACAGGAAAATAGGCAAATCATATTTTTGCGCTTCACGTACCCATTCTTCCACTTCATATACATATTCATCAAAGGATAGGATATGTCCTCTTCTTCTCGTTGTTAAGCCTTGGCCAGGAAGGTCTCCCATGATTACGTGCATTCCAACCGAACGCCACATCTCAATCAGCCAGCGATAGCGCCCGTGATGCTCCGCTGCTCCATGGACCATGACAATAACGCCTTTTGGATTTACTGCTTCCCATTTATGCATTTGAGTTACTCCTTCTTCCTTTTTTTGTTTACCTGCTTTAAAAACCTTTGTACACTTACATTAGAAGATTTACTACTTTTTTTCAACTAATAAAGGGAGATGATTTGATGATTTATCCGTATAAAGAAAAAATGCCTAATATTGCACCCAGCTGCTTCCTCGCAGACTATGTCACGATTACTGGAGATGTCACCATTGGTGAAGAAAGCAGCATTTGGTTTAACACCGTTATTAGAGGAGATGTTTCACCTACTATTATAGGTAAACGAGTAAATATACAAGATCAATCAACACTCCATCAAAGCCCAAATGCTCCTTTGCTTATTGAGGATGATGTGACAGTAGGACATCAAGTTATTTTACACAGCTCCATCATCCGCAAACGCGCGCTCATTGGCATGGGCTCTATTATTTTAGACGGTGCGGAAATTGGTGAAGGTGCTTTTATCGGTGCAGGAAGTTTAGTGCCTCCCGGTAAAAAAATACCACCTAATACTCTCGCACTCGGTCGACCTGCTAAAGTAATCCGCACTCTGACTGAGGAGGATTTAAAAGATATGCAGCGCATTCGTACAGAATATGTAGAAAAAGGGCAGTATTATAAGTCTATTAAGAAATCTGATTCTTCATTATAAAGGAAACGTTCCCTCAGAAAGTCATACTGAGGGAATTTTTTTAGTATCTCCACAAACTCTCTAATCATGTTCTATTCTCTCCACAATTGTAAAGAAATTTCCATATTAATTTACATCGTTTTAGTACTGCCTCCACAATTAAAGATTAAACTGAATAATAAAGACGTATTTATTAAAAAGGGAGCGACTCTATGAAAGCCAAGTTAATTCAGTATGTATACGATGCCGAATGCCGATTATTCAAAAGTGTAAATCAACATTTTGATCGAAAGCACTTAAATAGATTTTTACGTTTACTAACTCATGCCGGCGGAGCCACGTTTACCATTGTGATAGCGTGCTTGCTGCTATTTCTGCATCCTTCATCCGTCGCTTACGCCTGTGCGTTTTCTCTAGCCGTTAGCCATATTCCTGTTGCCATTGCTAAGAAGCTATATCCGAGACAACGGCCTTATATTCAACTAAAGCATACAAAAGTATTAGAAAATCCATTAAAAGATCATTCATTTCCATCGGGGCATACAACGGCTATTTTTTCGTTAGTTACCCCTCTGATGATTACTTACCCAGCCTTCGCTGCCGTTCTTTTGCCGCTTGCAGTAACGGTAGGCATTTCAAGAATTTATCTCGGTCTGCACTATCCGACGGATGTCATGGTAGGCCTGATACTCGGCATCTTTTCAGGTGCTGTTTCACTGAACATATTTTTAGTCTAATTGATAGGAGGAGTACTCATGAGAATTGCTTTATTTACAGATACATTTGCTCCGGAAGTTAACGGAGCTGCTAAAACACTTTATCAATTTACTCAGTATGTCAAATCAAAGCAAATTCCCATCCAGGTATTTGCTCCTGAATTTGCTCATAATCGGTCGTTTTCAACATACGTTCACCGCTCGCCTAGCATGCCGTTTTTCCTTTATCCAAACAGCCGCTTTTCATTGCCAAACGTTCTAAAAATTAAAAAGCAGCTGCAGGAATTCAACCCTTCTCTTATTCATTTGGCCACTCCTTTTACAATGGGGCTTTGCGGCTCCTATTACGGGAAAAGATTAGGTATTCCTCTTGTCGGCTCTTATCATACCAATTTTGATGATTATTTATCTCACTATGAACTTGAAAAAATGCGTGTACCACTGCAAAAATATATGAAATGGTTTTATAAACCTGTACAAAAATTATTCGCTCCCTCCGAAGTGACCAAACAGCAGCTAGAAAAACAAGGGTTTCACAACGTAGCTATTTGGTCGCGAGGGGTAAATCACAAATTGTTCCATCCCCACTATGACCGCTTTGATATTCGTATTAAATATAATATAAAAAAACCCTACATCTTAACGTATGTAGGAAGGTTAGCTAAAGAAAAGAACGCTGATTTTTTACTAAAAATTGCCCGATCTTTACCTGATCATATCCGCCACCAAGTTCACTGGCTTATTGTGGGAGATGGTCCTTTAAAAGAACAAATGCAACAGCAAGCATCTGAGCATATGACATTTACAGGCTTTCTTGAAGGTAAGCAACTTGCTCATATCTATTCTTCATCTGATTTGTTTGTTTTCCCTTCAGAAACAGAAACGTTCGGAAATGTCGTACTGGAGTCTCTTGCTTCTGGAACTCCCGTGGTGGCAGCAAATGCAGGAGGAGTTAAACAGATGGTTCAGCACGGGCGAAACGGCTACCTTTGCAAACCTCACTCCTTAGAAGAATTCAGTTCGGCTATTACAGGTTTACTTGATGATTTGCACCAGCGGCTTCACTTTAGCCATGCAGCGAGACACTATGCTCTTACTCAATCATGGGACGCCATTTTTCAGCATTTGCTTTCAGAATATGAAGATGTCGTAGAAAAATCTGCTGAAGGTATTCAATGGGCATAAAAAAATCTCCGTTTTCACGGAGATTTTTTTATTATTTAGCTAAAGCTTGAGTTTTTAATGCTTCAGCTTTGTCTGTGAACTCCCAAGGAAGCTCCACATCTGTACGACCAAAGTGACCGTAAGCTGCTGTTTGCTTATAAATTGGGCGACGTAAATCAAGCATTTTAATGATGCCTGCTGGACGTAGGTCAAAGTTTTTGCGTACTACATCTACTAGTACTTCTTCAGAAACTTTTCCTGTACCGAATGTATCAATTGAAATAGATACTGGCTGTGCAACACCAATTGCATATGCTAGTTGTACTTCACATTTATCAGCAAGATCAGCTGCTACAATGTTTTTCGCAACATAACGAGCTGCATAAGCTGCTGAACGGTCTACTTTTGTTGCGTCCTTACCAGAGAATGCACCGCCGCCGTGACGAGCATATCCGCCGTAAGTATCAACGATAATTTTACGACCAGTTAAACCAGCATCTCCTTGAGGGCCGCCGATTACGAAACGTCCTGTTGGGTTAATGAAATACTTTGTATTTTCATCAATTAACTCATTTGGAACAACTGGATTAATTACATATTCTTTTAAGTTACGTTGAATTTGCTCTAACGTTACTTCTGGGTGATGCTGAGTTGAAATAACAATTGTATCGATGCGAACAGGTTTGTTGTTTTCATCATATTCAACTGTTACTTGTGTTTTACCATCCGGGCGAAGGTAAGGAAGAATTTCTTCTTTACGTACTTCTGTTAGACGGCGAGCAAGTTTATGAGCTAATGAAATTGGAAGAGGCATTAATTCTTTTGTTTCGTTACATGCATAACCAAACATTAACCCTTGGTCTCCAGCTCCGATTGCTTCGATTTCTTCATCGGACATTTGACCTTCACGTGCTTCTAACGCTTGGTCTACACCAGCAGCGATATCAGCTGACTGCTCGTCGATAGATGTTAATACTGCACAAGTTTCAGCATCAAATCCGTATTTTGCACGAGTATAGCCAATTCCTTTAATTGTTTCACGAACTGTTTTAGGAATATCCACGTAAGTAGAAGTTGTAATTTCACCGCTTACTAAAACTAAACCAGTTGTTACGCTTGTTTCACAAGCAACACGAGCATTTGGATCCTTTGCTAGGATAGCATCAAGAATTGAGTCAGAAATTTGGTCACAAATTTTATCGGGATGTCCCTCTGTAACAGATTCTGACGTGAACAGACGACGTTGTGTTGACATCAGTTTTCCTCCTTATAAATACGATACATTGTGATACGGTACTCATTCCCTTATTTTCATTACACGTTAAAAAATATAAAAAAACCTTTCCTTGTATCGAGGAAAGGTATCAAATTCTACATAAGCCTTTCACTCTTATCGATCAAGGTTGTGCCCTTGCATCAGGTTAGCACCTTATCGTCTACACAAAAAAATGACGATGGTTGCTGGGTTTCACAGGGCCTGTCCCTCCACCAGCTCGGGATAAGAGAGTATCCGTTCAAGGACATATAATACATGAAAAAGCGCTTCACTGTCAACAACATTCAAATGGAAATCATCTCTTTATGTTTGAATCTGTTTTAATGTAACATACTCAAATTTAAAAATAGTATACCTTATTAAGAATGATCACGAAGTTTGGTTAACAAGACAGACCAAAAAAAGGCTTTCACTTGAAATAGCTTCACTTTTTTCGCTTCTAGCACATATACATGTGTCTAAAATAGGTATAACGTACATTTTTTTATAATACACAAACATTTTTAGTTAAATAGTATAGAATAATTAAATAAATGTGTTATACTAATTATAAATTTCAAACATTAATGAATAAATAATAGCTAAAAAAGGAAGGTAGTGCACATGAGTACTGTTGATATGTCTATCGAATTAAATGGTTTGCTTCAATTAAAAACAACAAAACACCAATTATCTGTTCCACAACTTGTTGAAAAAATTCTAGCTCGACGCGAAGGAACGCTGACTTCTACAGGTGCTGTGTCAGTCGAAACCGGAAAATATACAGGCCGCTCTCCTTTGGATAAATTTATTGTAAGCGATGCTGTATCTTCAAAAACGGTTGAATGGGGACCCGTCAATCAGCCAATTTCTGCTCAGCGATTCGATGCGCTATACAAAAAAGTCTTAACCCACTTAAAGAAGCAGGATGAACTTTTTGTTTTTAATGGATATGCTGGAGCTGATAAAAAGTATCAGTTACCAATTCAAGTAGTTAATGAATTTGCATGGCACAACCTATTCGCTCAGCAGTTATTCATTCGCCCTTCAGCTGAACAAAAAACAAATGATGATGTGAAGCCGTTTACAATTGTAGCAGCTCCAACGTTCAAAGCTGACCCTGAAACAGACGGGACGAATTCGGAAACCTTCATTATTCTTTCATTAGAGCGACGCATTGTGCTAATTGGAGGAACTGAATACGCTGGTGAAATGAAAAAATCCATTTTCTCAGTGATGAACTTCTTGCTTCCTCAAAACAATATTCTATCCATGCACTGTTCTGCTAACGTAGGAGAAGAAGGTGACGTTGCATTATTCTTTGGTTTATCTGGAACGGGTAAAACAACGCTTTCTGCTGATGCAAACCGTCGTTTAATCGGAGATGACGAGCACGGTTGGTCAAGCTCTGGTGTATTTAATATTGAAGGAGGCTGCTACGCGAAGTGCATTCAGCTTTCCGAAGAAAAAGAACCGCAAATTTTTAATGCAATTCGCTTCGGCGCAGTACTGGAAAATGTAGTGTTGAATCAAAATACGAAAGTAGCAGATTACAATGATAATAGTTTAACAGAGAATACTCGTGCCGCTTATTCAATTGACTCTATTGATAATACGGTATTGCCAAGCGTTGCTGGGCACCCTACAGCTATTGTCTTTTTAACTGCTGATGCCTTCGGCGTCTTACCTCCAATCAGCAAGCTTACAAAAGAACAAGCGATGTACCATTTTCTGAGCGGATACACTAGTAAGTTAGCTGGAACAGAGCGCGGCGTAACATCGCCACAGGCTACTTTCTCTACATGCTTTGGTGAGCCTTTCTTACCTCTTGCTCCAACAACTTATGCAGAAATGCTAGGAAAGAAAATCGATGAACATAACGTAAATGTCTACCTTGTAAACACTGGATGGACCGGCGGTGAATACGGCGTGGGTGAACGAATGAAGTTAAGTTACACTCGAGCTATGGTTCAAGCAGCTCTTGAAGGAGAACTAGCTAATACCGAAACAGTAACAGATGCTATTTTTGGTTTATCGATTCCAACTCATGTTCCGGGAGTTCCTGATGAAGTGCTTCAGCCTTCTAAAGCATGGAACGATGCAACAGCTTATAACCAAAAAGCAACTGAACTTGCCGCTAAATTCAAAGCGAACTTCAAGCGTTTTAATGATGTAGCATCGGACATTTCAACATTAGGCGGACCTAGAGTCTAATAAAAAACCGATCGTCTTATAGACGATCGGTTTTTTAGTTAGTCGAATGTAATTTTGTCAGTTCATATGTGACAATGGTTTTTTCCTGCTCCATTTCTACCTTACGCACAACAGCAGTTCCAATACATTCTCCATTTTTCGTTTTGTGAATGTTTAATGGAATATCCAACGGATACAAACGATATCCTTTTTTCTCAACTTGAAAAATGTTATCTGTTACACGCTTTTCGTTGCCTTTTGTCACAATCATTGTATTTAATTCTAGCGGCATCCCCATTTTCTCTCACTCCTCACTGTTATTCTACTTGTTTTTTCTATCGTAGCATATCTTTTATTGCGCTTTCATCCACTTCGTTAACTTCTTTACCGTTTCTCGGTTTTCTTTTGGTGGAAAAGCATGTGGAAAGTTTTCAAAATACCAGCTGGTAACTTTTTTATTGGACTTCTTTAGTTTAGATTCGAGCTGATAGGAATGATCAATTGAGACGTTTTTATCTTCTAAACCATGAATAAGCAAGACCGGCGGCTCGACGAGATGAGCACGATGCAAAGGTGTCCTCCATTCGTATCTTTCAGGATATTTAGAAGGAGTTCCTCCAATCACCCGCTTCATCATTCTTCTTAAATCTTCTCTTTCTTCATATGTCAGCACCATATCCGTGACGCCTCCCCATAGCACAAGAGAACGGCTGTCTTTTTTTTCAATGGCTGTGAGTAAAGCCATCACTCCCCCTCGTGAAAACCCAAAAATATGAATGCGGTCATGGTGGACGTTAGGGAGCTGTTTCAGTAAATCGTAAGCAGCAAAAGCATCGTAACGATCATCTCCTGCAAAATCTTCGTTTCCTTCGCCTCCTTGATTTCCCCTATAGAACGGAGCCATCACAATAAAACCTTGTGAAGCAAATTGAATGAGTCGAGCAGGGCGAACCGTTCCTACGTTCTTAATACCTCCTCTTAAGTATAAAAAGCCGTCATACATTCCTTTTTCTTTTGGCTCTGCAAGCATTCCTTTAATCTTAAGCCCTTGACATGCATATGTAATCACCCACAGCGTCACGCGAGGATTTGATGATGGGAAACGCTGTTTATGAAGAATTGTTCCATCTTTCATTTTTTTCCTCCATTCTTTATATAACTAGCCTACTTTCTTCCGCTAAGGTTTACTTTCAGTCGTTGACTACTACTTCTTTGATTTTCCACATAGTTATATAGGCACTCACCTTCTTCCACTTCTTTACATACATTATCATAAAATATTTTATTACTTTAAGGAGGTTTGCTTTATGAAACCAATTAAATGGCTTTTTTCTTTGCTTGCTATTATGATTTTACTCATTCCACTAATTAGCTGCAGCAAAACAACATCTGTACAAACGGTTCGTGTCGGCGAAGTAACTCGCTCTATCTTTTATGCTCCCCAGTACGTCGCTATTTCAAAAGGCTTTTTTGAAGAAGAAGGACTAAAGGTAGATTTAAAAACAACTTGGGGCGGAGATAAGACAATGACGTCACTTTTATCTGATGGCATCGACGTCGCCTTAGTCGGCTCGGAAACGTCAATCTACGTATATGCACAAGGGTCTAGTGATCCCGTCATCAACTTTGCACAGCTAACCCAAACCGACGGAACATTTCTAGTAGCACGTAAAAAGGTCGATCAATTTTCATGGGATCAGCTTAAAGGCAAAACGTTTCTTGGTCAACGCAAAGGCGGCATGCCGCAAATGGTAGGGGAATATGTGTTAAAACAGCATAATATTGATCCTAAAAAAGATGTAAAACTCGTTCAGAACATTGATTTTGCTAACGTTGCGAATGCTTTTGCTTCTGGTACTGGAGATTACGTTCAATTATTTGAGCCAACGGCTAGTATTTTAGAGAAACAAGGAAAAGGACATATCGTTGCTTCCTTCGGAAAAGAATCAGGAACAGTTCCTTATACAACATTTATGGCCAAAGAAAGCTATTTAAAAGATAACCCTGAAGCAGCAGCTAAATTTACTCGAGCTATTTACAAAGCACAAAAATGGGTGAATACACATAGCACAGATGAAATTGCTGAAGTGGTTGCACCGTATTTTGAAGATACACCTAAAGACACGCTAAAAACTGTTATTGACCGCTATAAATCGCAAAAATCCTTTGCAACTAACCCTTTATTAGATGAGAAAGAGTGGGATCATTTACAAACAATCATGGACGAATCTGGAGAACTTCCAAGACACATTGATCACAGCAAGCTAGTCAACACAAAATTCGCAAAAGATGCAATGAGGGAGTAATATGACAAAACTTCACATTCAAGATATTCAACATATGTACCTTACGACAAAGTCTGCTACCACTGCACTTGAACATATTAATTTGTCTATTGAAGAAGGAGAATTCGTTTCCTTTCTCGGCCCAAGCGGATGTGGAAAAACGACGCTTCTATCGATTATTGCAGGCTTGATTGAACCAACGTCCGGCTCTGTCACAATAGACGGTGAAAATATCGGAACATCAGTCCCAAACATCGGTTATATGCTTCAACAAGATTATTTGTTTCCGTGGAAAACCATTAAAGAAAATATTTTACTTGGGCTTGAAATTCGCGGACAGCTAACAGATAAAACAGAGAGTAAAGCACTTTCACTTCTAAAAGAAATTGGTTTACAGGACGTAGATGACCTATATCCGCACCAGTTATCCGGAGGCATGAGACAACGCGTCGCTTTAGTCCGAACACTTGCCATTGACCCCGCTATTTTACTCTTGGATGAGCCTTTTTCAGCACTTGATTTTCAAACAAAACTCAAGCTTGAAGAACTTGTCTCCAAAACACTGATGACCTATCAAAAAACGGCCGTTTTGGTCACGCACGATATCGGCGAAGCCATTGCTATGAGCAGCCGAATCTTTTTATTCTCAGCCAAGCCGGGGAAGATCGCAAAAACATTTACGGTTCCTTCTATTTTACGAACCCTCTCTCCGTTTGAAGCACGACAGCATCCTGTCTATAACGATTTATTTATGGACATATGGAAGGAGCTTGATCAACTTGAAACCCACTAGCTCCCTAGATACTCTTCACGAAAGCTACCTTCGCAAGGTTCGGGGCGAAAAACGATTAGTACTGAGCGTGCAGATGGTCATTTTTTTAGCCTTTTTTAGCTTCTGGGAACTAGCTTCTCGTTTAAAGTGGATTGATCCTTTAATTTTCAGTTCCCCTACTAAAGTGTGGCATTTATTTTTAATTAAACTTGCCGACGGCTCGCTAGCAGAACATATTGGTTTTACATTATTTGAAACGGTTCTTGGCTTCATTTTAGGCACATTGCTAGGTATTTTACTTGCAACGGCCCTTTGGTATTCAACTAGGCTTGCAAACATATTAGACCCTTACCTCGTTATTTTAAACGCCATGCCTAAAGTAGCGCTGGGCCCTATTTTAATAGTAGCGATCGGTCCAGGATTTTTCTCAATTTTAACGATGGGAGCGATTATATCCGTTATTATTACATCCATCGTCGTTTACACAGCCTTTAAAGAAGTGGATCCAAACTATATTAAATTACTAAAAAGCTTCGGGGCAACGAAAACCCGCTGTTTTAAAGAAGCAATTCTTCCAGCTTCCATGCCTGCCATTATTTCCACATTTAAAGTAAACGTCGGTTTATCTTGGGTAGGCGTCATCGTAGGAGAATTTTTAGTTTCTTCAAAAGGGCTTGGATATATGATTATTTATGGTTTCCAAGTCTTCAACTTTACTCTTGTTCTTCTCAGCTTATTATTAATTGCCATTTTCGCTACGATTATGTACCAAGGCGTGGCTTATTTAGAAAAGAAATTGATCCGACGCTCATAAAAAATACCCCCGTACAAACGGGGGTATTTTCGTTGATATGATGCTTTTACAAAAATGTTCGCTTTACATATTTCATTACATATTGTAAAACATTATCTTTCATGATGAAGCTGTACGCATCATCTTGTTGAATGCCCGAAGGTAGTTCGTCAATCATTACGGGACCATCTGTTTCCATGTAGTCTTCTTTTTTAATTACATTTCCAATCGTAGCAAAATAAATGTTTTTAATAATAGTCTTTCCTTTACTTACTACTTTATATTGACCAATATAAGTTAAAGAAGAGACTTCTCCGCCTGTTTCTTCAAACACTTCTCGAACCGCTGCTTCTTCTGGTACTTCATTGCCTTCTAGTTTTCCTCCGGGAAATTCTAAACCTCGTTTTGAGTGATTCGTTAGCAACCATTGATTTTCATACCTGCATACGACCCAAACATGACGTGGAGTTTTCGAGAATGGATTTTTTTCAAATGATAAAAATACTTGATTATGATATGCATCCTTAAATGTGTACATGGTCGACTCAAACTCCATTTGATTTTTCCCTTATTTTATCATACATTACGGCCATACCTGATAAGAAAAGTATGCTCGTACTTTTTTTCTTTGCTTTTTACCCCTTATTCCGTTCTATCTGAAGATAAAATATTCATCTGTTTGATATGTGATTTTGTTTCATCGTCTCCCAGCTTATAAAGCATGGCATATATCTCAACTGTTGTTTTATCGTACATATCATTTTGAGAATCATGATGATATTCCAGATACGGAATATGTGATCGCCAAAAGCTTGACCAATCGCTTGAAGCGCGCTGATCTAAATAGATTCTCAGCTGCTCCACTTCTTCATCTGTTGCTTCAATCGCATAATTCCAATCTGAAGCAGTATTTGACTGATTGATTTCTCCTGAACTCAGAGATACATAATATTTTTTTGTCATGAAAGATATTCAGCTCCTTCTTTCTAGTGCCAACTTATCTTTCTTATGTGTATCTTATTCTTTTTTTATACACTCTACGATTTAAAGCGGTCTTTTAAAATCGCTATTGCTTTTTTTAACGGCTCTGGAATCGGAACCCCTACAATTCTTGCGTTTTCTGTAATTGAAATCATTTCGTTTAAAATATAGAACAAAATAGCTCCATCTCGAATAATATGACCGTTTTCCCAAAATACAGAATCGATAAAGTTTGCTACAGCAATCATGGCAAAAATAAAAATCTTTTTGGCAATTCCTTTAAAACCTACTTTGCTAGATAAACGTTTATTTATAAAAGCTGCAATTGTACCCGTCAAGTAATCCATTGCCACTAATGCTACTAAAGCCATTAGTAAATAGTCCCACTCTCCAAATAAAAAAAAAGCCAGTGAACCTAAACTTGAGATTATTAAGACAGAAAGCTTCTGCATATCCACTTTTTTCACCCTTTCAGCAGTCATAAGCAGTCATATCCCTACAGTATATGCCAGTGAAAAAAAAGTGTTCGTCCATCTTATCATAAAAAAAACCTGCGAGTACTCGCAGGTTTTACTTACTTGCCTAGGAATGATTTTAACATCCACGTATGTTTTTCTAAGCTTTGATGAATGGCTAACAGCATGTCTCCTGTTGTTTCGTCGCCCGCTTCACCGGCTGCATCCATTCCTTCTTTTAATTCAGCAGTTAGCGTATCAAAATCGCTTACTAAAGAAGCAACCATGTCTTTAGCCGTTTCGCTTCCATCCGCTTCTTTAATAGAAGAAAGTTCTAACGATTCTTTCATTGTTGCCACAGGTTTTCCTTCTAATGCTAAGAGGCGTTCTGCAAGGTCATCAATAATTGTAGCTGTTTCCGTATACAGCTCTTCAAACTTTTCATGAAGAGTGAAGAATTGTTCACCTTTCACGTACCAATGAAAATTATGAAGTTTTATGTACATTACACTAAAGTTTGCCACTTGTTTATTAACAATTTCATTTACATTTGCTGCCATGTTTTTCGCTCCTTTGTGAACTCTTTGTATAGTATAGTTGTACCCTTTTTTAGTTGATTAAAACATTTTTTTCATAAAAAGAGACATTTCCCTTTCTTTAATCATTTATCTTTTCCAAATAAAATAAGCAGCCCAGCGGACTGCTTATTTTTAGCCAAATACTTTTTCTAAATCTTCTTTGTCCTGTTCTAACCAGAACTTCATTAAGCGTTTTGCTCCTTCTAAATCGTGAAGTTTCGCTTGACCACACTGCTTTTCGTTTGCTGCTGGAATTTCAGTAATATTAATTGCATCTTTTAACGTATCGTCTAACAAGTCAATGATTTCACGTACAGTTGGCTCGCCGCTCACTACTAAGTAGTACCCAGTTTGACATCCCATAGGCGAAATATCAATAATATCAAAGTGATCGTATTTTTCTACATGAGTACGAATATTAAAAGCTAATAAATGCTCTAACGTATGAATAACGTCCGGCTTCATTGCTTGTTTGTTTGGTTGGCAAAAACGAATATCGAATTTATTTACAACGCCGTCGCTTCCCACTTTGTGAACACCGCAGTGTCTTACGTAAGGTGCTTTAACCGCATTATGATCTAGCTCAAAACTTTCTACTGATGGCATAATACCACTCCTTTTTTCTTCTTTCACCTATCATAACATGCAATTCCGATATATTTCATCCATTTAATAACCTTTATTTCTTTTAGTTGCTTTTTATTCCTTCTATCCCTTATAGTATGAGCAAACACGAAAGAAAGAACGTGATAATAAATGATTGCAAAGCTTTTGCTTTTACTTATAAAAGGATATCAAAAAGGAATTTCGCCTTTTCTTCCGGCAAGGTGCCGGTTTTACCCTACTTGCTCCCAGTACGGAGTTGAATCCATTAAACGCTTTGGTGCCGTAAAGGGATCTTATTTGACTATAAAACGCATTTTAAAATGCCACCCGTTCCATCCGGGTGGCATCGATGAAGTACCTGAGAAAAAATCACACTAAGCTTTAGTTGTTTTCGATTGCTTCATACCCATTTACAACAACATCTAGCTTTCCTGTATTTGGATCAATAACTAGTCCATGTACAGGAGTATCTTTTGAAAATAGAGGATGATTACGAATTGTCTCTACACTATGCTGAACAGTCTCTTCTACTGAATCAAAACCCGTTAACCATTTTTTCAAGTCCATAGAATATTCAATGGTATTAATCACTTCATCTGAGATGCCTTTTGCTCTTACTTTCTCTAAAAAAGGTTCCGCCTGAAGTTTACCTGCTCCGCAGTCATGGTGACCAATTACACATACCTCATCAGCTTGTAGCTCGTACACAGCTACTAAAATGCTTCGCATAATACTTCCAAATGGATGTGAAACAAGTGCTCCTGCATTTTTAACAATTTTCACGTCTCCGTTACGCAGATTTAAAGCGTGCGGAAGCAGTTCTACCAATCTTGTGTCCATACACGATAAAATAACCATTTTTTTATTAGGGAATTTGCTTGTTTCGTAAAGTTCATACTTCTTTTCTTCTACAAATTTTTTGTTGAATTCTAAAACATCTTGTAATAAGCTCATTTGCTGTCTTCTCCTTCATAAAAAAAATTCTTTCTTGTATTATAATACTTTTTCCTATAAGATGAAAAGTGTTAAATCGTAATCATTATTATTTAAAGACAAGAAAGTAGGTTATAACAGTGAAAAAAATTCCCGTTACCGTTTTAAGCGGATACCTTGGGTCAGGTAAAACAACTCTTTTGAACCATATTTTAAAAAATAAAGAAGGTTTAAAGGTCGCGGTCATTGTCAATGACATGAGCGAAGTAAATATTGATGCAGACTTAGTTAAACAAGGCGGATTTTCTCGAACAGAAGAAAAACTTGTTGAAATGCAAAATGGCTGTATTTGCTGTACGCTTCGAGATGATTTAATGAAAGAGGTAGAACGCCTGGCTGACAATGATGATATTGATTATATTGTCATTGAATCTTCCGGAATCAGCGAACCTATCCCTGTTGCTCAAACATTTACTTATATTGATGAAGAGCTTGGCATTGATTTAACTCAGAAATGTTCATTAGATACGATGGTCACTGTAGTAGATGCTAATCGCTTTTGGGAAGACTTTTCATCAGGTGAAAGCTTATTAGACCGCAAAGAAGGAACGGATGAAAACGATAAAAGAGAAGTGGTTGATTTATTAATCGATCAAATTGAATTTGCAAACGTCATTTTATTAAACAAAGTTGATTTGTTAACAAAAGATGATGCAGATGAGCTGCAGGCTGTTCTTCACAAATTAAACTCAGAGGCCACTGTTATCCAAACAATTAATAGTGAGGTAAAACTTGAAACCATACTTCATACCGACTTATTCGACTTTGAAAAAGCTAGTCAAGGAGCCGGATGGATTAAAGAATTAAATGAAGAACACCATACGCCTGAAACAGAAGAGTTTGGTATTTCTTCTTTTGTATATAGAAGGAATCGTCCCCTTCATCCTGAACGCTTTATGAAATGGTTAGAGGACTGGCCGGTTGATATTGTACGTGCAAAAGGATTTTTCTGGCTTGCTTCACGTAACCATATGGCAGGACTTCTTTCTCAAGCAGGTACGTCCATTATGATTCAAGGAGCGGGTGAATGGGTCGCAACGTACATAGCAGAGGAAAGGGAACAAACCTTAAAGGAAGAACCTGAATTACGAGCAAAATGGGATGAACAATTTGGAGACCGTATTAACGAGCTTGTATTCATTGGTATTGATATGAACAAAGCTGAAATAATTGAAACTTTAGACCACTGTTTGCTGACAAATGAGGAAATGAATCAAGATTGGGCTACTTTCAAAGACCCCCTTCCTAAGTTTACAGTAAGTGCGTAAATTTTTAGTTTTCAAATCGTAATAATTACGATATAATAACATAGGTCATAAATGGTTACGATACGAACGGAAGGAGCAACATAATGAAATTCAAACCACTTTTAATGGTGCTGGCATTAGGAATTGGAACAGCCCTTGCAGGGTGCAGTTCAAGCAGTGCAAATAACGCATCTGATAATAAAAATAAAAAATTAGAAGTTTACACAACAATTTACCCTTTACAGGATTTCACTGAAAAAATCGGTGGAAAATATGTAGAAGCTAAAAGCATTTTACCAACAGGTGTAGATGCTCACTCATTTGAACCTACCACAAAAACAATGGTCAAAATCGCAAACGCGGACGCATTCGTTTACTCAGGAATTGGGCTTGAAGGCTTTGCAGATAAAGCACAGTCTACGCTAAAGAATGAAGATGTCGCTTTAGTAGAAGCTGCAAAAGGAATTGAACTAGCAAAGAGTTCTGAAGATGAGCATGCCCATGAGGACGAACATGCACATGAAGAAGAGCATCACCACGGAGATACAGACCCTCACGTTTGGCTTGATCCTATTTTAGCTATTCAATTAGCAGAAAATATTAAAAATGAACTTGTTGAATTAAAACCAGATAAAAAAGCAGAATTTGAAAAGAACTTCCAATCCTTAAAGACTCAGCTTGAAGATGTGAACCAAGAGTTAAAAACAACGATTGGCGACGCACCTCATAAAGAAATTTTAGTATCACATGCAGCCTACGGCTACTGGGAAAAACGATACGGATTAAAGCAAATTAGCGTAGCGGGTTTATCTCCTACAAATGAGCCGTCTCAAAAACAATTAGAAAACATCGTAAAACAAGCAAAAAAAGACCATATCAAATACTTTATCTTTGACCAAAATTTAAAGCCTAAAGTGTCTACACTTGTAAAAAATGAAGTGGGAGCTCAAGCTTTAACACTTCATAACTTAGAGTCATTAACGAAAAACGATGTTAAAAATAAAGAAGATTATTTCTCCATTATGCAACACAACATTGATACGTTGAAAAAAGCATTATATTAATAAAAAAACTAGCCTCTCGGCTAGTTTTTTTATTGTAATTTATATTTTTGCTTAAAGCGTTCCACACGGCCGCCTTTATCAGCAAATTTTTGTTTTCCTGTATAAAATGGATGTGTATCCGAACTAATTTCAACTTTTAAGAGCGGATATGTGTTGCCATCTTCCCATTGAACGTTCTCATTTGATTGTTTTGTAGATCCTGATAAAAATGATGTTCCGCTATTTGTATCCATAAATACAACTTTACGATAGTCTGGATGAATATTTGTTTTCATTAAATATCTCTCCTTTAAAACAATATATACTCATTATAATCGTAATGATTACTATTTTCAAGTTATATGTTTTACCAATTCTGATGCATAAAGCGTGGTAAAAAGTGGACAATAAGGTTTATCAATACTTTACTGGAAAGGTTGAAAAATGAATGGATCATTTAGTTACTGCACGTTCAATGTTTGGTCTGAACATGGGAGTACATATCATTTTTGCCACTCTTGGCGTCGGCATTCCTCTCATGATTTTATTGGCTGAAATTCTTTACTACAAAACAAAAGATAAAGATTATGAACTTATGGCACAGCGCTGGACAAAAGGAGCTGCTGTCCTGCTTGGAGTCGCTATTCCTACGGGAACGATTGCTGGTGTGCAATTAGCGTTGCTTTGGCCGGGTTTTATGGAAATCGTAGGAAAAGTGATGGCTCTTCCTTTTCAAATTGAAATTTATGCTTTCTTTATTGAGGCTCTTTTTCTCTCTATTTACGTATACGCAGCGGACCGTATTTCTCGAAAAATGAGGATTATCAGTCTCATTTTAGTAGCAATAGGCGCTCTTGCCTCTGCCGTTTTAATTACAAACGTGCACGCATTTGAAGGAACACCTGCTGGCTTTCGAATTTTAAATGGCGAAATTGTAAGCGTAGATCCTTGGGCAGCTTTCTTTAATCCGAGTTTCTTTGTAACGTCCGGTCACGTAGCCGTTTCTGCTTATACAACCGGAGGCTTTGTCATTGCTTCAGTCGCTGCCTTTAAAATGCTTCGTGCGCGAAAACATAATCCAAGAGAATATAAATTTCATCATAAAGCATTGATGATGGGATTAGTAATCGGCGGGATTTTTTCTTTTGTAACAGCTTTGAATGGACATGAATCGATGCAAAAAGTATACGAATATCAACCCGAAAAACTTGCAGCAGCTGAAGGTCTATTTGAAACGCAAGATCATGCGCCATTAGCTTTAGGCGGATTTACAGATGAAAAAGAACAGCGAGTCAAGTATGGCATTGAGTTTCCATGGATGCTCAGCTTCTTGTCGGGTAATAGCTTTAATACAGTGATTACTGGACTCAATGACTTCCCTAGAGATTATTGGCCGCCGCTTTTTGTGCATACCTTGTTTAACGGTATGGTCATTATCGGATCGATTTTAATTTTAGTGGCGCTAGTGGGCGTTGTTTGGTACAAGTTTTTAAAGAAGAAAAGCTTCCCTAAAGTTTTCATGTGGGCATTTGTCGCAACGGGCCCTCTCGCGATCATGGGCATTGAATTCGGATGGATTTTCGCATGTACAGGCAGACAACCCTGGGTCATTTACCGCATCATGCGTACATCAGAAGCCGTTACTACTTCTGCTAATTTGCATATTTTATTTTTCTTGTTTTTGCTTGTTTATATCGTACTCGTGGCCGCAGTCGCCCTTGTACTGGTGTTTTATTTTAGACGAAATCCGCTTTCTAAAGAGCTTGCTGCGCAAGCAGATTAAAAAGGATGTGAGAATATGGGTGATTCATTACTAGCAATTACTGTAATATGGGGCTTCATTTTTATCTATGCTGTAATGGGAACGATGGACTTTGGAGCTGGTTTTTGGTCGATGGTCTATATTAACCGTACGAAAACAAATGCTACAGATGTAGCAAACAGATATCTATCGCCTACTTGGGAAGTAACCAATGTATTTATCGTTGCGATTGTTGTTGCGCTGTTTAGCTTTTTTCCGCGAGCTACATTTACGCTTGGAACAGTGCTACTAGTACCGGGGAGTATCATTTTACTTCTCTTATCTATTCGAAGCGGATTTTTAGTGTTTTCACACTATGCTGGCAGCTTCAAATATCGGAGAGCGTTGGTTTACGTATCTGGTATATCTGGCGTATTAATTCCCGCTTTTTTAATCGCCGTACTGCCCGTAAGTCAAGGTGGATTTATTGATGTAATTGACGGAACGCAGCGATTAAATTTAGCAAGAGTGTTTTCAAGTCCGCACGTCTATTCATTTATTGGTTTTGCCATTACTTCTTCCCTGTTTCTGTCGTCTCTTTTATTAGCAGACTACTCGAAGTCATCTGACGAAATGGAAGCTTATGCGGTCTATCGGCGCGATGCGCTCATTACAGGACCTCTTTCACTGCTAATGGCTATCTTTATTATGATTACAATGCAATCAGAAGCCAGCTGGTTATATGATAAAATGATGCAGTTTAAGCCTCTTCTTTACGGGTCTGTAGGTCTATTTGTAGTAGCTGGTATTGCTCTGCTGCTGCCTTCTCAAAAAGGAAAAGGAATGCCTCGTTTAGCCGTGGTATCAATCGTCCTTCAATATTTCTTAGCAAGTTACGTATACGGACGAAGTCATTTACCGTATGTCGTGTATCCAAACGTAACGATTGAGAATGGATTTACACATCCCGATGCGTTCCATTCGTTATTTATTGTGTATATTGTTGGCTTTGCGATTTTATTTCCTGGATTCTTTTATTTCTGGCGTCTATTTATGAAAGATAATAAAGAATACAGCAAAAAGAAGCCATATTAAAAACCCGGTCAGCACTTGACCGGGTTTTCTTATGAAGCAGCAGATTTTGCCACTACTTCAGCAAAGTCTTTAGCAAATACCTTACATTTTTCTACATCTTCTCCAAAGGGAGAAAGCTCGATTTTCAAACCAGGAACAGCTATATTTCCGTTGCGTCCCTTTATTTTTTCTTCAATTAAATCAACTGCTCCGCAAAAAACATCATATGATGAATCACCTGAACCAAATACAGCCATCTGCTTTTGACTGAGATCTATATCATCCATTTCATCATAAAGATCTAAAAAATCATCTGGCAGCTCTCCATCTCCCCACGTATAAGCTCCAAAGATAATAGATTCTGCCAATACAAGGTCCGAAGCAGCAATGTCATATACTTCTGCTCGTTTCACATGCAATCCATGCTTGACTAATTCTTCTTCGATCAAATCGGCTATCGCTTCTGTGTTGCCTGACATACTCGCATAAGCTAGTAAGATTTCCTTCATGTAAATGACGCTCCTTTACACCAGCAGTGTGGGCCGCACATCCCCTTCTTCATCACATTCTTGCTTAAGAGGACAGTTTTCACACTCACTGGATGCATAGTTCTTTTGAAAATGTTTTGGTTCCATTAACACACTTTTGACAATATGTAGTTGAAGTATGGCCTTTTCATAATCGCCTGTTGCAATATAATAAGTTGTTGTTTCTCCGGTTAATAATGAATAAAAACGAATTTGTTCAGGAACCTTTTGAAAAGCTTGTTTCGAAAAAACGATAATAAAGTCTTTCATTGCGTTCTTCACTTCTTCATGGTCATCTAGAATGAATTTTGTTACCGTATAAGACTTCTCTGTCCATGCAGCAAAATCAATGGTCAGAGAAAGGTTGCTTTGAATTTCTTCTACATAAACGCTGTATTTTTCAAACACAAAAAGTGGTAGCTCCACATGTGTTTTCTCGCCTAAAAACCTCAGTAAATAATCACTTACTTTAGCTAACACATCGTAATAGTGAATGGGTGATGAAAACATATTTGGCTTTAGGCGCCAATATTTTTCAATAAGCTGTAAAACATAGAGGTTTGAGCGATACTCAACTGGCTTGCTATAGTATGTTTTAATGATTTGATGGACGGTTACTTGAACATGCTGTTTCCAATCTATAGATGTCTTTTTCAAAAGAAGCTGCTGCTGATAAAATTTGTACGGACATCGAATAAATTGTTCGATGTGGTTATTGGAGAGTGTCTTTATATGCACTTTTATCGGTTCCATCTATGTCTCACCACCCTAATTGAAATTCATTCTCAATAATGATCAAAAATTAAATCATGAAATTTGCTCAATCACTTTACGAATAGCACTCCATGAATGTTTGACGAAATAAATTGGTTTTTGCTGTTTTTTTGCTTTCTCTTTAATGACTTTTGCCATATTGTGATTAATAAAATCCGTAATAACTAATACAAACCCAATATGTTCGGGAATTTCTCGCTTCACCATATTGCTTTTACGGCCATCTAAATGAATTACTTCATTAAACCCTTCTCCCGCTAGACGATCTGTAATATGCTTTAACCTGTCTCCTCCTACAACCATGACTGATGACATGTTTGTTCCCTCCCAATTAATTATTCATTTAATGATTTGACAACAACCTGTATTCTTTACTATATATACAGTTTAATTGAGAATGATTCTCTTTGTCAATGTTTAATTGATAAAAATTCTCAATTAAAATGAAAGTCTACCACCTTTCTTATAAGTTAGTTGAATTTTGACCATACTATAGCTATCACATACAAAGGAGGGTTAACGTTGGAACAAAACATTCTTTGTGAAGTAAATAACTGTCACTTTTGGAAAAATGGAAATCACTGCAGTGCAGAAGAAATTTACGTAGTAAGTCATAGCGGAAAACATGCAGCAAGCAGCTATGAAACAGACTGTAAAACGTTCAAGCCAACTGAAGCGTAACCCGCAAAAGGACAGCCTCTGGGTTGTCTTTTTTCTCTCTTCAAGATCATAAAAAAGGAGACTAGTATGAAGACTGAACAACTGATTCATTTTTTTAAAGAAGAAGCCATAAAAGCAAATGAACAAACCTTTCCAATCTATGTACAATCATTTACTCATTTATGGACATACAAATGGGGAACACTTGAAAACATTCCAGAAGAAATTGATGACTTAATTACCACACGTGCGTTAGAACTTGGACTTATTCACTTAAAAAAAGCTGACTAATCAATAAGGAAATTAGTCAGCTTTTGTGTTTATAAATCATCAAATCCATTTGCATCTGATGCTTTTGTATATTGTCGTGATTTCTGTTCAAAGAAATCGGTTTTCCCTAAATCTACCTCTTGATAAGCAATAATCCAACGAAGAGGATTTTCAATCGGTGCTTCTGGGAAAGCAGCTCGACCGAAGCCTAACTGATTACAGCGTTTATTCGCCATATATTCAATGTACTGCTGCAGTTCTTTCATCGTAATGCCGTCGAATTTTTCTCCAATAACAGATTCCGCCCATTCAATTTCAAGACGAGCTGCCTCTTGGAACGTTTCAACTACAAACGTTTCTAGCTCCTCCGTACGATAAGCTGGATTTTCATTTAGTACTTCCTTGAAAATCTTTTCAAATAACCCAACGTGAAGCTGTTCATCACGATTGATATAATTAATCATCGTAGATGTCGCCACCATCTTTTGATTTCTCGCAAGATTATAGAAGAACGCAAATCCGCTATAGAAGAAAAGTCCTTCTAAAATAACATCATATACCATAGACTTCAAAAAGTTTTCAACCGTTGCTTCTTCGCTAAATGCTTTATATCCGTTTGTAATAAAGTCATTTCGTGCGCGAAGCTTTTCGTCTGTACGCCAGTATTCAAATACTTCATCTTGTTTTCCTTTTGGTACAAGACTTGATAAAACATATGAATACGAATGATTATGAACCACTTCTTGCTGCGCTAAAATAATCATTAGAGCGTTAATCGAAGAATCGGTTACATAGTCAGCTACTTTGCTAGCATAATCTGATTGAATACTGTCCAGTAGCGCCAGCAGGCCAATAATTTTTAGAAAGCTCTCTTGTTCGTCAGCGGTTAACTGAGGGAACTGTTTAATATCTTGACCCATATTAATTTCAAACGGCGTCCAGAAATTAGCTAGCATACGCTTGTATTTAGGGAACGCCCATGAAAATCGGACGTCATCCCAGTTTAGAATATTGGAGCTCTTGCCGTTGATGATTCCTGTCGAACGGTTCGGAGCTGTTTCGTTCATTAATTCTCGTTTTAACATGCTTGTCATCAATTATTCACTCCTTTTAACTATGACAGCTTTCACATTCTTCAATGACTTCACTTGATGTTGAACGTACGTAATAGGTCGTTTTTAATTTTTCTTTCCATGCCGTCATATGAAGATCCAGCAGCTCTTTTGCTCGGATATCATTTTGTACATATAAATTGAATGAAATAGATTGATCAATATGACGCTGGCGCTTGGCGTTTTGCTTAATGCTCCAGTGCTGATCAATTAAATAAACGGACTTATAATACCAGTTTGTTGCTGGCGATAAATCTGGTGCCGTCACTGGGATTTTATAGTTTTTCTTTTCCTCTGAATAAAACTTACGGAAAATCGGATCAATACTTGCCGTAGAACCCGCGATAATAGATGTTGATGAATTAGGTGCTACAGCCATTAAATATCCATTTCTTATCCCATTGCTTTGAACTTCGCTACGCAGTTCACTCCACGCTTCGCTCGTGTATTCACGTGTTTCAAAATAAGCGCCTGACTCAAAATCTGAGCCTTTAAATAATGGATATGCGCCTTTTTCTTTAGCTAAGTTCATGCTTGCCTGCACGGTTAAGTAAGAAATTTGTTCATACAATTCATCGCAATATGCTACCGCTTCATCTGTCTCCCATGCTATTTTCTTTAAGGCAAGCAAATGGTTCCAGCCAAATGTGCCAAGCCCTACTGCGCGGTACTTTTGATTCGTTAGCTTTGCTTGAAGTACCGGCAAATCATTTAACTCAATAACATTATCAAGCATGCGTACTTGAATTGGAATTAAACGTTCAAGTACATCTTCAGTTACGGCTCTCGCTAAGTTAATAGAAGAAAGATTACATACAACAAAATCGCCCGGATTCTTTGTAATAATAATTTTTCCGTCTTCCGTAATTTCCTCTGTTACGACCGTTGTACTTTGGTTTTGCGTGATTTCTGTACATAAGTTACTGCAGTAAATCATGCCCGCGTGTCGGTTTTGATTAGCTCGGTTAACCGTATCACGATAGAACATATAAGGAGTTCCGGTTTCAAGCTGCGAAAGCATAATGCGCTTGAAGATCTCAATAGCAGGCACTGTTTCTCTTGAAAGCTGTTCATTGTTTACACACTCAGCGTAACGAGTGCGGAACGAACCGCTGCCTTCTTCTTCATCATAAAAATCTTCTAACGAGTAGCCCATCAGCGTACGAACTTCGTGAGGATCGAATAAGTGCCAGTCTTCACGTGCTTCTACTTTTTCCATAAACAAATCTGGCAAACATACGCCAGTGAATAAATCATGCGTGCGCTGGCGTTCATCACCATTGTTCAAACGCGCGTCTAAGAATGAAAAAATGTCTTTATGCCAAACATCTAAATATACAGCAATAGCTCCTTGTCGTTGACCTAGCTGATCGACACTTACAGCCGTATTATTTAGCTGTTTCATCCATGGAATTGTTCCTGATGATACGCCTTTAAAACCTTTTATATCACTTCCTCGGCTTCTAATATGACCGAGGTAGACACCAATTCCGCCTCCATTTTTACTAAGCGTGGCCAAATCTGTATTGCTATCATAAATACCGCGTAAGCTGTCATCAATCGTATCAATAAAGCAGCTAGATAGCTGTCCGTAGCTCTTTCCTGCGTTTGAGAGTGTTGGTGTGGCAACCGTCATATATAGACTAGAAAGCGCCCAGTACGCTTCTTTTACTAATGCTGTTCGATTTTCTTTCTTTTCTTGAGACATCAGCGTCATAGCAATGATAAGAAAACGTTCTTGCGGTAATTCGTATACACGCTTATCATGTGATGTCGCTAAATAGCGATCTGCTAATGTCAGCAATCCAATGTATGTAAATAAACGATCGCGTTCAGGAATAATGACTGAAGCAATTTCATTAATTTCTTCTTCTGTATATGTTTTTAATAGCTGTTTATTATAAATGCCGATTTTTGTTAGTTCTTGAATAAGCTGATAAAACGAACCGTACTTCTCTTTTTTATCATAACCTCGGTTGTCCGCTGCTTTTCGATATAGTTCGTTTAAGTAGACGTCTGCCGCCACGTACGTCCAATCTGGTTCTTCCATTGAAATACGCTCTAGGGCTGCCAAAATTAGTACGTTTGCAACCTTTTCGTCCGTCATATTTTCCTTTACTGTAACAGTTTGAATAACCTTTTCCTCATACAAAGAAAAATCAAGTTGCGTAAATTCTTTTTTTAAACGTTCAATATATGCAGTTAATTCATGTAGAATTGTAGGCTTTAATGTATTCACCATAAATATGGCTCCTCTCTTCACTTCAAAATAAAAAATCGCTCACCGTACCTCGGTGAGCGAATAGAACGAAGATAGAAGAAGACACTAAGTCTTTTCTCAATCCTCGCTCTACCCTCTCACCTCCCGAAGAAGATAAAACGACATAAAAAAGGCAGGTCTCCTGACTTATGCTTCTTTTTACTTTAAGGCCTTCCCATGATGTTTACTCACAGTGGATCTCCTTATTTCATCAGCATTCACAGTTGCGGGGACAGCTTTGGATTTTCACCAAATTCCCTTTTAAGTCTTTTTATCAGACACCTTTTTCACTGGAAAACACAAAATATAGTATTTTATTATTGTTTAACAAACAACATATTGTGTTATGTTATAAACACATTATATAGGACAACTTAGAAAACTATCAACCTATTTTCAAAAATAATTTTGTTTTTTACGATAAAATCCTTCGACTTTTTTCATCAAACTACTCCATCATAACATGTTTTGACACGCTTGATGGAACAATGTGCTCTTTTTAAAAAATTTGTCCTATTTTTCTACTAAACATTGCCAACATCAATAAAAAAACCGTTTTTCATAAAAAACGGTTTTTAATTATTTGTATTCTTTTTCAAATGCTGTGATTGTTTTGATAAACTTTTTATCAATATCGTATCCTATCCCCGGTTTTTCCTTCACCTTTATTACTCCGGCTTCTACCTCTACTTCGGGCTTAATAATATCTTTTTCCCAATAGCGAGACGACGCAGAAATGTCACCTGGTATCGTGAAAGAAGGCAGTGTGGCAAGGGCGATGTTATGAGCTCGTGAAATCCCGGCTTCTAACATTCCGCCAACCCAAAGCCTTACACCGTGTAGGGCGCATAAATCATGAATTTTTTTTGCTACAGACATTCCGCCAACTCGACCGATTTTCACATTGATAATCTTGCAGCTTTTTTGTTCGATTGCATGACGTGCATCTTCATAGCTCACAATACTTTCATCTAAGCAAATCGGCGTCTTCATTTGCTTTTGTAATAATCGATGATCAAGGATATCATCCGAACTTAACGGCTGTTCGATCATCATTAAATTCAATTCATCTAGTTTTTTCAATGAATCACTATCGCTTAACGTATAGGCTGAATTGGCATCAGCCATAAGAGGAATGCTTGGAAATTCATCTCGAATTTGTTTCAGTAGCTCATAGTCAGCGCCTGGCTTAATTTTCACTTTAAAGCGCTTATAACCATCTTTCATATAAGTCTTTATTTGTTCTTTCATGATGGAAATATCATTTAAGCCAACTACCACTCCAGCTTCTACAGCAGGCCTTATTCCGCCAATTACTTCAGCTAAGGGCTTATTTTGGCGCTTTGCATACAAATCCCATACAGCACAGTCCAAAGCTGCTTTAGCCATGTTGTTCCGCTTTAGAGGTTTGAATAACTTTTGAACATCCTCTGGTTTTTGAAGCTGCTGGTGAAGAAGCGAAGGAATTAAAAAATCGTCTAACATATGAAAACATGTCTGAATCGTTTCTTCCGTATACCAAGGAGATGAAAAAGCAACGACTTCTCCCCATCCTGTAAATCCTTTTTCATCTTCTACTTCAAGCAAAATCAATTCTCGATCCTGGACCGTACCATAGCTTGTTGAAAAAGGAGAAAGAAGCTTCATGTCAATTTTATAAAGATGTACTTTTTTGATAATCATCGATTAAATCCCTTTCTGTATGAACGATGATAGCTTCCGGCGTATGATTTTATTAGAGGCCGTTCGCGGCAGCTCCTCTACTCGAACGAAATACTTTGGAAGTTTGTACTTTGCTAAAAATTGTTGAATGTGTAAAGATAACTCTTCATCTGAAACGTCTTCGTTTATAACAATGCATGCTGCAGGAACTTGTCCCCATTTTCCATCGGCTACTCCCGTTACACCGGCCTCTTTAACAGCGGGATGCTTCAACAAAACATTTTCAATTTCAGCTGGATATACATTTTCTCCACCTGAAATAATAAGGTCCGAACGTCTGTCTAATACATATAGAAAACCTTCTTCATCCACTTTCCCGATATCTCCTGTATAGAACCAGCCTTGTTGAAGGGCTTTTTTAGTAGCTTCAGGTTTATTTAAATATCCTTTTGTAACATTTGGACCTTTAACAATGATTTCTCCTGCTTCACGTGTTTCATTTCCATTCTCATCTACAATTTTCATTGCACACGGAAATAATGGTTTACCTGCTGATCCCAGTTTTCGCAAACTATCTTCAGGTGAAAGCGTAACGAACTGTGAAGATGTTTCTGTCATTCCATACGTTTGATAAACAGGAATTTCTTTATTCACACAAGCCTCTAAAATAGTAAGCGGTGCGGGTCCTCCTCCTAAAAGCATACAGCGAAATGTATTTGGGTATTTACGTTCAGCTAATTCATCCAGCATATTCGATAGCATGGAAGTGACAACCGAAATAATTGTTACTCCTTTGTTTTCAATGGCTTCATTCACCGCTCTTGCTTCAAATCGTTCTTCTAAAATGATTTTCATTCCGTAAAAGACGCTCCGCATTAAAATGGATAATCCGCTAATATGAAACAAAGGAACCGCTATAAGCCAGCAGTCTTTTTCATTTAATCCTAAATTAAGCGCTGAACCAATGGAACTCCACCAGTGATTTCCATATGTCTGCAGCACTCCTTTTGGATTACCTGTTGTTCCAGACGTATACATAATGGTGAACGTCTCCTCGAGATTCCACGTTTTCTGAAAATACGTTTCTGTTTCTGGAGAACTTTTTAAAGAAGATAAAGGAAGCTGAGTAATGGAACTTTGGAACTCTCTCGTTAAAAATGCTTCATCCGTAATAAGCAACGACACGTTTGCATCTGTTAGCTGATAATTGATTTCTTCATTTGTCAAACGCGTATTGACGAGCAGCACCCGAGCGCCAATATAAGAAACCGCATGTAAAATCTCAATAAACTCCACGCTGTTTTTCATGCATAAAGCAATGGTATCACCTTGCTTTACACCGTTAAACGAAAGCTGCTGCGCTACTTTTTGAACACGCTTATGAAGCTCTTGAAAAGTAAGCGACGTTTGCAGTGTTTCTACCGCCACTCGGTTTGGCGTCAAATATGCTCTTTGCATAAGCCCATTAGGAATCGTTTGGCCACTCATAAATTTCTCTCCTTTTTATACTAATTAACTAAATCAAATTGAAAAAACAGCCTGATGATAATCACCAAGCTGTTTCAGCTGTTTAAGGGAAACGTGGGAACTGTTGGAAGTCTGGATTGCGTTTTTCCTTAAATGCATCGCGACCTTCTTTTGCCTCGTCCGTTGTGTAATAAAGAAGCGTTGCGTCACCCGCAAATTGCTGGATACCAGCTAAGCCGTCCGTATCAGCATTAAATGCTGCTTTTAAGAAACGAAGAGCGGTTGGACTTTTTTCTAACATCTCTTCACACCATTGAATTGTTTCAGCTTCAAGCTGTTCTAATGGAACGACCGTGTTTACTAATCCCATGTCTAGTGCTTCTTGAGCGTTGTACTGACGGCATAAGAACCAGATCTCACGCGCTTTCTTATGGCCTACGATGCGAGCTAAGTAACCAGAGCCATATCCTGCATCGAAGCTTCCAACTTTAGGACCTGTTTGTCCAAAGACTGCGTTATCCGCTGCAATTGTTAAGTCACATACAACGTGAAGAACGTGGCCTCCACCAATTGCATAGCCTGATACCATTGCAACAACCGGCTTTGGAATTACGCGAATTAAACGCTGTAAATCTAGAACGTTTAGACGTGGAATTTCATCTTCTCCTACATAGCCGCCGTGACCGCGAACTCTTTGGTCTCCGCCTGAGCAAAATGCTTTATCCCCAGCACCTGCTAATACAATTACTCCAACGCTTGCATCGTCACGAGCATAAGCAAATGCATCGATCAATTCCATTACTGTTTTTGGACGGAATGCATTGTGCACTTCCGGACGGTTAATCGTAATTTTAGCGATTCCGTTATATGTTTCGTATAAAATGTCTTCATATTGACGTACTGATGTCCATTCAACTGTCATCTTTATTTCCTCCTAATTATGTAGTAGCTAAGAACTCACTTACTATTCTACCAAAAATCTCGGGTTGTTCCACGTGAATTGCATGGCCTGTCCCTAAAATAATTTTAGAAGTAGCATTTGGTATTAATGTTTGCATTTCTTTGGAAATTAAACAAAACTTTTGATCTACTTCTCCTGTAATAAGCAAAACCGGCATCAACAGATCGTCCAGCTTCTCCCAAAGGGACGGCTGGACTCCTGTTCCCATTCCTTTCAAACTGTTGGAAAGGCCGATTTCTGTATGCGAAAGTCTTTCTTGACGCACCGCTTCTTGAACATAGCTAGGCAATTGCTTTTGAGAACGAAAAAGAGGGATTTCCTCCCAAAAGTTCACAAATTCTTCAATTCCATTTTTCACAATGCGGCTCGCCAGCTGCTCATCTTTTTCTTTTCTTAGCTTTTGTTCTTCTCGCGTTTTTAAACCAGGCGATGCGCTTTCTAATACCAACTTTTTCACAAGGTGTGGATATCGCTGAGCAAATGAGAGAGCAAGCCTTCCTCCCATCGAATATCCAATTACATTCACCTGTGATAGAGATAGCTGTTGAAGCAGCTCATGCAGTGCTTCAACAACTGCTTCCATTGAATATGGTTTGATTTCTTTCGGAGCTGCTGATTGGCCATGACCAATAATATCAACAGCAATCACTTGATAGTCTTTAACGAATTTCTTCATAAAGGTACGCCAGGTTTGAGAAGAACCGGTAAAGCCGTGAAGAAGCAGCAGCGGCTCTCCTTTTCCCTCGGTGTGCACATAGTAAGATACACCATTTAATTGATACATCATTGCTTATTCCACACCGTTTGACAAATTTATTTCCTCGGAAACAAGTTTCCACAAACTGCGATGAGTCTCTACATTTTCTGTACGAGTTGTACGAATCTCTACAACATGTAACCCGCCTTTTGTGAAAGCATGGTTCATTGCATGTCGAAATTCTTCCCAGCTGCTTGCTGAAGAAAATGTGCCATCATACAGACGAGTGGCATGCTCAAAATTCAATCCAGTTGGCGTACCGAATAAAAATTCAAAGTGCTTTTCTTGTTTTGACTGCGGTAAAAATGAAAAAATTCCTCCGCCGTCATTGTTAACTAGCACAACGGTTAAATTTAAATTATGCATCTTAGCTGCCAGCAGACCATTTAAATCGTGATAAAAAGATAGGTCACCAATAAATAAAACGGTGTGATCGTAAGCCGTGCTTACGCCTAGAGCAGACGAAACCACACCATCAATTCCATTTGCTCCTCGGTTTACAAAAAGTGGAATATCTTTCTCCGTATTTAAGAAGAAAGAATCAATATCTCGAACAGGCATTGAATTTCCAACAAACAAAGCCGTGCCTTCAGGTACTACATCCACAATTTCTTGAACTACTTGTCCTTCGAACCATTCCTGGCCAGAAGTTAATGTTTTGAGAGCCTGTGCAGTTTGAGCATTAATCTTTTTCCATAGACTCAGCCATGAAGTAGACTCCTCTTGATTCGCTGAAAGGCGCTTGATCAGTTCTTCACAAAATAATGTTTCATTGGCTTCAATCATCACTGTTGAACGCAAAGTAGGATCTCTCCAGCCTTTACCTTGGTCAACTACAAACATTTCTTTCGGCTCGTGTGCTTTTAAAAATTGCAATAGCGGTTTCGATACCGGCATCGCGCCAAAACGAATGACAACTTCGGGGTAAAAACGCTCATCAACCTTATCACTTTTTAAAAATGTATCATATGTCTCTATTACATTTTCTTTTGAATGCTTGCCGCTTCTTAATTGTGATAACGGATCTGCGAGCACCGGAAAGCTTAAAGCGTCAGCTAAACGGCATACGCTGTCTACTGCTTTTAAAGACATTTGATCTCCGCATATAATAAGTCCTTTTGTTGTTCCCTCTAGGCGCTTCGCAATTTCTTCGAATCCTTTTTCAGATAGAGATGCTTCTCCATGAATAGCAGCCACATATGATTTACCGCGTTTCCCCTGACTCCATAAATCTTCAATAGACAAATCTGGTACAATCGGTTCACGTAAAGGTACGTTAATGTGTACAGGACCGCTCGGTATAGCTTGAGCTGTATGAACAGCCCTTGAAGCTACTGTTCGAATATAACGATTCATATCTGCACTTTCTTCTGGTAAAGCTGTATCTACAAACCACTTCGCATACTGACCGAAAAGATGATTCTGATTAATTGCCTGCGGGGCACCTATATCCCTTAACTCGTGCGGCCGATCGGCTGTGATAACGACTAAAGGAATGCGTGAGTAGTGAGCTTCAATTACTGCAGGATAATAATTCGCTGCAGCTGTTCCAGATGTACATACAAGCGCCACTGGTTTTTTCTTTGCTTTTGCTATTCCTAGAGCAAAAAAGCCGGCAGAACGTTCATCAATGTTTAAGTGCACATGAATATCAGGGTGCTCAGCCATAAGCATCGCAATAGGCGTTGAACGTGACCCTGGACTGACCACTACTTCTTCAACATTTGCTTCTACTAATTCATCCACGAATGACGCAATATACGTTGTTAATGATTTAATGTGTTCCACGCATAATCCCTCCTAAAGCTGAAAGCATCGGGTTGAATTTAATTTTTGTTTCTTCATATTCACTTTCAGGCGTAGAATCTGCTACAATTCCACAGCCCGCAAATAAAACAGCTTCTTTTTGCTGAATAACAGCCGAGCGGATTCCTACTATAAATTCACCGTTTCCATTGATATCCATCCATCCTAAAGGAGCTGCGTACCACCCTCGGTCAAAGGATTCTAGCTTTCGAATAATAGGCAAGGCCTCCTGTTGAGGATATCCTCCTAACGCTGGTGTTGGATGGAGCTTTTGAATAAATGAAAATAGCGTCACATCTTCCTTTATACGCCCTTTCACAGGTGTATACAAATGTTGAATATGCTTTGTTTTATATAAACTTGGCTTACTTGGAATTTCTACTTCATAACAATAAGAATTCATCGCTTCTTTAATCATATGAACAACAACATCGTGCTCAATTAAGTTCTTAGGATCCTGAAGCAATTCCTCACCTAGTTCGTGATCTTCCTGCCTTGTCTTTCCTCTTGGAATCGAACCCGCTAAACAAGTGGAAAACACGTAATCTCCTTGTTTTTGTACTAGTCTTTCTGGGGAAGCGCCGATAAAATGCTGATGCTCTCCCTCTAAAATATATGTGTAGCTAGTTGGCTGTTCCTTTAACAGACGCTGAAGCACGTATTCAGTAGAAATATCTTCATTAAATTTTACTTTTAATTGGCGAGCAAGAACCACTTTCTCTATAACCTGTTGCTTAATTAAAGTAGTAGCTCTTTCAATATTTCCTTTAAATTTCTCTACCCCAATTTCTTCTTTTTCCAACAGCAAAGGTGAAATATGAGATTCCCCGTCGTACTCTTCACAAAGAACAAGTTTTTGGACCTCTTCGAAATAATTGATGTGCTCTTTTACAGAATCTTGTCCTTTAACCATCATATTAACGGTAAGATATCCTTCTTTATTTACCTGGGTATATAACACAGTTGGAATCATAAATTTTGAACTCGGGAAATCACTCCAATAGTTTTCTCGATACTGATTTGGGTCAAATGAAAATCCTCCAAATAAAAGAGGACCTGTCCCATCAGGGAAAATTTGGTTATTTTTATAAAAGTCTTCTTTTATAAAGCGCTTCCATTCATTTTCAATGTGGAAATAACGTTCTTTTGCCGCATTGGTGCAAATAGTATGCGCATATCCTAATCCAACAAATGTATAATAACTGTTGGGATCTTTCCAAAAAAAGCGTTCTTTATAAAACTGGTCATGTCCGTTCGCATAAAAAATAAGGGGGTCAATAGGTCTTACTTTTTTCACTAAACTGACCAATTTTGGCTGATTTTCATTTTTTGCACGCTCAATCGCATCTTTAATGTATTCTTGTACTAACTGTTCGGTCGTTGCAATCACACTACGTCCCCCCGTTCATCTTTTTTTCTTAAGTCTGTAACTAACTTATTATAAACTTTCAGTTCAAAAAAATCTAGCATCGCGATTCATGAGCAAAAATTAATTTTGCTTGTCTAAATTACGCCTTTTCAGTAAACCAATAAAAAAATCTTTATGATCTATTTAGTACCCTTTAGCCCTCAAGAACATTATTTTTATCATACCCTTTTCTATAACCTTTACCTTTCTTTAATTTTCCACTCCATTTCTCTCTTAGCTTCATGAATACCCCAAATCCTCCTAATATGAATCGTGTTTTTTTGAATTTTTAACACATACTACAAAAGCACACTAAATTTTTAAGGGGGAGCTTCATGACACTTTCAAAACAAGAAATCAGTCAGTTAAAACAAAATTTACAGCAGCAGCAGGCTGATATTCAATCGCACTTTGATCAAAATGATCATTTTGGTCTAACTCGAAGCGACGCTCACGATGCTGTAGGAGAACTTTCAAGCTACGATAACCACCCTGGTGACACAGCCACAGAAACATACGAGCGTGAAAAAGACCTTGCACTAAATGAACATGCAAAACAAGAGCTACATGAAATAGAAGAAGCACTGCAGGCAATCGCTCACAGCACGTATGGAACATGCAAAGTATGTGGAGCAGATATCTCATTTGAAAGACTTCAGGCTGTACCAACTACTTTATACTGTAGAGAACATAGCCCATCACAGGATATTCCAAAGCACAGACCTGTAGAAGAAAATGTTCTCCATCACCCATTTGGTCAATACGACTATGACGATACCGAGACGACAGGATACGACGCAGAAGATTCTTGGCAAGACGTTGCGCGTTACGGGACGTCTGAATCTCCTTCTGATTTTATAGAAGATACGTCTAACTATAGTGAAACCTATATTGAGGCGGATGAAGCTATCGGGTACGTTGAAGATTATGAAAACTTTGCCGCTACCGATTTATATGGACAGCCTCTTCCTATTTACCCTTCAAAAGAGCATGAGCGATATGAAAATGCACTGGATGAAGAAGGTACGATGACCATATTTGGAGATTTACCGGCCTATGAGAAAGATCCATACACTGAAAAGGAGTAGTTCTTCATACTACTCTTTTTTCTATTTTTAGTAGGAGCTATGGGAGATGACATCGAATGAATAGGAGATTAGAATTAATAATGAGGTGAACATAATGAATGCACATGAAATTGATTATAAATTGTATGGAGATGACATGCAGTTTGTTGAAATTGAATTAGATCCTTCAGAAAGTGTGATAGCAGAAGCTGGAGGAATGATGATGATGGAAGATGATATTGAGATGGAAACCATTTTTGGTGACGGTTCTTCCTCCAACAGCAGCGGACTTTTTAATAAACTAAAAGGTGCTGGGAAACGCGTATTAACTGGTGAAAGTTTATTTATGACGGTATATACAAATAACGGATATCACAAGCGAAAAGTATCTTTCGCTTCACCTTTTCCAGGTAAGATTATTCCTGTCGATTTAGAGCAGCTCGATCATAAAATCATTTGTCAAAAAAGCTCCTTTTTATGCGCTGCCAAAGGCGTATCCGTTGGTATTGACTTTCAAAAAAAACTAGGAACGGGCTTCTTTGGCGGTGAAGGTTTTATTATGCAAAAATTAGAAGGCAATGGCCTCGCATTTTTGCATGCAGGCGGCACCATTCATAAGAGACAGCTGCAGCCGGGTGAACGCCTTCGTGTAGATACTGGCTGTTTAGTGGCCATGACCCGTGATGTAAATTACAACATCGAATATGTAGGGAAAATTAAAACAGCTCTGTTTGGAGGAGAAGGCATGTTTTTTGCTACTCTGTCAGGACCGGGAACAGTTTGGATTCAATCTCTTCCTTTTAGTCGACTAGCCGATCGCGTTTTATCAAGTGCAGTTTCACCAACGGGAGGTAAAGGTGAAGGCAGTATCCTTGGTTCTTTAGGTGATTTCTTAAACGGTGACAACAGATAAAATAAAAAGGTGTAGTCGTTGACTACACCTTTTTTATTTATTGATTTAATAAATTTTTAGTGGAATGAATTCCCCAAATATCAGATGCATATTCCTCAATCGTTCGGTCACTAGAAAAAAAGCCGGAATGTGCAATGTTCGTCGCACTCATTTGAAGCCATTTATTTTCATTTCCATAAGCTTCGTTTACTTTTTGCTGTGCCGTAACGTATGAGTCAAAGTCACGGAGTACGTAGTATTCATCATTTTGCATTAATAATGAATCATATATAGGCTCGAATAAGTCATATGTGTCAGGTAAGAAGCCGTTTGTGAGCTGCTCGAGCACTTGTCGAATCCGCTTATCATGATGGTAATAATCATAGGCACGGTATCCTCCATTTTGCTGATAGCTCAATACTTCTTCGGCTTTTAACCCAAAAATAAAGACATTATCTTTTCCTACTGCCTCGCTAATTTCGACGTTCGCTCCGTCCATCGTACCAAGAGTTAACGCTCCGTTCATCATGAATTTCATATTTCCCGTTCCCGAAGCTTCTTTGCTGGCGGTTGAAATCTGTTCGCTGACATCCGCTGCAGGAAAGATATACTCAGCAAGTGACACTCGATAGTTTTCTAAAAAAACGACTTTTAAAAACGGTGATGTTTGTGGATCATGATTGACAACATCAGCTACAGAATTAATTAGCTTGATGACTTTTTTTGCATAATAATAGCCGGGAGAAGCTTTCGCACCAAAAATAAATGTACGAGGCACGATTTGAAAATTAGGGTCTTCTTTTAATCGATTGTACAAATACATAATGTGCAGTACATTTAAAAGCTGTCTTTTATAAGCATGAAGCCTTTTAACCTGTACATCAAAAATAGAATGTGAATCTATTTTAATTCCCGTTTGCTCTTGAATAATATCGGCAAGCAGCTTTTTACGCTGTTGTTTTACTGTTTTTAGTCCTTGTAAAAAGCTTGGATCTTCCACATACTCTTGGAGCTTTATAAGAGAATGCGGCTGTTTAATCCATTTATCTCCTATCACCTCGGTAATAAGAGAGGAAAGCTGCGGGTTAGCTTTTAACAACCAGCGCCGGTGGGTAATTCCATTCGTTTTATTGTTAAATTTAGCAGGATAAAACTGATAAAAATCTTTCATTTCTCGTTCTTTTAAAATATCAGTATGAATCTTTGCCACGCCGTTTACTTTATAACTTCCCACAATTGCTAAATGAGCCATCTTTACTAGCCCGTGCGCTAAAATAGCCATATTTTCAATCCGCTGCCAGTCTCCTGGATATGCTTCCCATAATTCTTTACAAAAGCGCTCATTAATTTCTTCAATAATCATATACACTCGTGGAAGCAAGGGTTGAAATAAATCAATCGGCCATTTCTCAAGGGCTTCAGAAAGAGTCGTATGGTTTGTGTATGAAATGGTATTGGACGTAATATGCCATGCATCTTCCCATTCCATTTTTTCTTCATCCAGTAAAATTCTCATTAGCTCAGGAATCGCAAGTACAGGATGCGTATCGTTAATATGAATGGCTACTTTTTCGTGAAAGTTTGTAAGTGTTTGATAGGTATTTCGATGTGCTCTGATAATACTTTGTAAGCTAGCTGACACAAGAAAATATTGCTGTTTCAACCTTAATATTTTACCATCTTCATGTGTATCATCCGGATATAAAAATTCTGATACAGCCTCTGTTTGACGCTTATACTCCATCACATCTTTATGTACTGGAAATGATGAAGGCTCCGCATTCCAAAGGCGAAGTGTATTCACTGTATCTGTTTTATACCCGATAACCGGGATGTCATAAGGAACAGCAGAGACGGGTTCTCCTTTTACATGACGAAAAGAGAATGTTCCGTCTTCCTGTACCATTTCAACTTCGCCCCAAAAGTTCACTTCGATTGCTTGATCTAATTTGCGTACTTCCCATGAATTCCCATGCCTTAACCATTGTTCTGGGAGCTCAATTTGAAAGCCGTTTACAATCTTTTGATCAAACAAACCGTGTTTATAGCGAATCCCATAACCGTGACCAGGAAGATTAAGTGAAGCAAGAGAATCTAAAAAACAAGCAGCAAGCCTGCCTAATCCCCCGTTTCCTAATCCTGCGTCTACTTCGATTTCCTCAATATTTTCAAGTGAAATATTCAGATCACTTAATCCTTCTTTTACAACTTCCCGAATTCCTAAGTTCAACAGATTTTGACCCAACAGTCTGCCTAATAAAAATTCGATAGAAAGATAATACACTTGCTTTGTATGTGAAGACCTATGAATTTCATTGGTTGAAATCCAATCGCTGCTAATATACTCTCGCACCATATTTCCTAATGTATGATAGTGATCTTGAACAGTAGATTCTTTAAAGCTCTTTCCATATGTCATTTCCAGCTTTTTTAAAAAAGCCTCTTGAAAGCTTTTTTTATCAGAGAACAATCTGCTCACCCTTTCACGATGGAGTAGATGTCAAATTTGAATACAATTGATTATATTTAAATGCCGATTGCCCCCAGCTATAATCCTGACTCATAGCATCCATCATTAATTTTTTCCATACATCTTTCTGGTGATAAAATGAAACAGCTCTTTCTAACGTATGAAGCATGTCATGAGCATTATAATTCTTAAAAGAGAAGCCATTTCCCTCTCCGCTATATTCATTATAAGCTTTGACCGTGTCATTCAGGCCGCCCGTTTCACGCACGACTGGAATGGTTCCATACTTTAAGGCTATTAATTGTCCGAGTCCGCAAGGCTCAAAACGGGAAGGCATTAAAAATAAATCCGTACCGGCATAAACTTTATGAGCAAGTTCCTCATTAAAACCAATAATGGCTTTTACTTGTTGCGGGTACGTATCTTCCATCTCACGGAAAAACTGCTCAAACTCGTGTTCGCCAGTTCCTAAAATAACAATTTGGGCTCCTAAGTTAACCGTCTCATGGAAAACGTGCTTGACTAAATCCAATCCCTTCTGCTGGGTTAACCTTGTAACCATCGAAATAATTGGAACATCGTTATTTTCCTCTAATTCAAGATAGCGCTGGAGCTCTTTTTTATTTTTATATTTTCCTTCAATCTCTTCTACAGAATAAGGATAAGATATAAGCTGATCTGCGTCTGGGCTATAAGCTTCTTCATCGATTCCATTTACAATCCCAATTAAATCTTGATTTCGCTGACGCAATAATCCATCTAAACTTTCTCCGTAATAGGGCATTTGAATTTCATCTCGATATGTAGGACTTACCGTGGTAATTTTATCAGCTGATACAAGAGCCGCTTTCATAAAATTAATATTCCCATAAAACTCGAGCTGGCTTGTAGTAAAATAATAATCATTTAAATTTAATAGCTCATATAAATTGCTTTTAGGGAAAATTCCTTGGAATTGCAAGTTATGAATCGTAAAGACCGTCTGGATATGATCATACATATCATAATTAGCACGAAGTAAAAATGGAATCATAGCCGTATGCCAGTCGTGACAATGAATGATATCAGGCTCATTCTCTAAAAATGGGATAGCTTCAAGCACAGCTCTGCTGAAGAAAGCAAATCGTTCAGCGTCATCGTAGTGCCCATATAAGCTATCTCTTTTAAAATAATATTCATTATCAATGAAAATATATTTAACGCCATCCATCGTTAACGATTCAATCCCACAGTACTGTCTTCTCCACCCAACCTGCACATGAATAACTTTTTCAAGCACCATTTCATCTTGATAATGTTGAGGAATGGTTCCGTACTTTGGCATGACTACACATACGTTCGTTCCTAACTTTTTTAATTCTTTAGGCAGGGCACCTGCTACGTCTGCTAATCCTCCTGTTTTAATAAAAGGTACACATTCTGATACAGCAAATAATACATTCACGACTTCATCAACGCTCCTTGAGTTGTTCCTTTAGCAATGACTCTAGGTAGACCTGACTCACCTAGCAACGTTTCATTACTTCCTATTTTCACATCTTTGTCTAAAACAACATTTTCTAATACACTATTTTCTAAAATAACGCCTTTTTGCATCACAATGCTATTCTTAACGACCGTACCTTTTCCAATTTTAACGCCTCGGAAGATAATACTATTTTCCACATGTCCTTCAATCACGCACCCGTTTGCGATCATTGAGTTTTTCACAACCGCTTTTTTTGCGTAACGAGTAGGCGGTTCATCTTTTACTTTAGTGAAAACAGGACGTTCGTTGATAAATAACTGCTTCCAAACATCTGGAGATAAAATTTCCATACTTGTTTTATAGTAGGCATCTAAGCTAGAAATCTCAGCCGTATATCCATGGTGCTCGTACTTTTCTACACGATGAGATTGTGCCATATATCGAACCATTTCTTTAATCGTATAAAAATCATGCGATTCATTTTGCAAAATATTAACTAGAATAGATTTATTAATAATATACATATTAAGCGATTTATCACCCTGCTTCATTTCAGTAATATCTGCATTTGAAGCAATATGACGCTGCAGCACGTGCTCAAAGTCAACTGTACATATCGTATAACTATTAGCAATTAATACGTATTCCTGCTTACTTCTTAAGAAATAATCAATATGATAACGGAACTGCGTGAATAGTGATGGACTCTCTAAGTGTAAATCACTTGTCATAGGAGGGAAGATAAACAATCCATCTCGCTTCCGATCCAAATCCCATTCTTTTCCTGAACCTATATGATCCATCAATGCGCGATAGCGATCACGAGGAAAAATGGCAACGCTCGAAATTCCAGAGTTCACCATATTAGAAAGCGTAAAATCGATTAATCGATAGCGCCCTGCAAAAGGAATGGCAGCAATCGATCTATAAAAGGTTAAAGGCTGCAGCGCTGTTGTGTTTGTACAAGCATCAATAATACCAAGCATTTGATTATTCAATGTCGTTCATCCTCTCTGTTCGTTAAATGCATTTAGCAACTGATTCAATCAATTCTTGAGTAACAAGAATTACTTCTTCGCTTCCTTTGGTCGGTCGAATGATAGTACCGTCTGGAACTTCAATGTCCGATGGAACAATTGCGTTTTCAATATATACGTTAGAGCCTATCTTTGCAGTAGGCATGACAACCGTTTTCTTAACTTCAGAACCTGAACCGATTTGTACACCTGGAAATAACACGGACTGCTCTACGTTTCCTTCGACAACGCACCCTTCATTTACTAATGACTCCACCACGCAGGCGTTTGGCGCAATATATTGAGGAGGCTGATTAGGGTTAACAGAGTATACTTTCCATGAAGAGTCAAATAAATTAAGCTCGTCTTTATCACATAACAAATCCATATTCGCTTCCCATAAGCTTTTTACAGTTCCTACATCTTTCCAATAACCTTGGAATGGATATGCAATTAGCTTTTTCTTTTCATCTAGTAAAAGCGGAATAACATCTTTACCAAAATCATGGCTTGAGTATGGATTGCGTGCATCCATTTCTAAATATTCTTTTAAAATACTCCATTTAAAAATATAAATCCCCATAGAAGCTAGATTATTTTTAGGACGCTGTGGCTTTTCATCGAACTCCATTACATCTAGGTCACTATTTGTATTTAAAATACCAAAACGGCTCGCTTCTTCCCAAGGTACTTCAATAACAGAAATCGTTACATCTGCTTCTTTGTTTATATGATAATCAAGCATATTTTCATAGTTCATTTTATAAATGTGATCACCTGATAGAATCAGTACGTACTCAGGATCATATTGTGTCAAATAGTTTAAATTTTCATAAATAGCGCTAGCCGTGCCTTTATACCACTTTACTCCATCTGACTCCGCGTATGGAGGCAATACTGTGACGCCACCATTCCGTCGGTCCAAATCCCAAGCGCTTCCAATTCCAATGTATGAATTGAGAACTAGCGGTTGATATTGTGTTAATACACCTACTGTTTCAATACCTGAATTTGTACAATTACTTAAAGCAAAATCAATAATTCGGTACTTACCACCAAATGGTACAGCTGGCTTTGCTAGATTTTTTGTAAGCGAACTTAGCCGACTACCTTTTCCTCCTGCCAATAACATCGCTACGCATTTCTTTTTTAACATGTTGTTTTCTCTCCCCTCGTTTTCTCTTTGCTCGTAGTATACTAATGCCAAACGGCGGAATATTCATTTCAATGCAAAAAGGTTGACCGTGAAACGATTCATCCACTGATTTTAATGCCTTTTTATTTACAATGCCTGAACCGCCGTACACTTCGTCATCACTGTTAATCACTTCAATGTACTCTGTCTCAACTGGAACTCCAACTTTGTAAGAATGATATGGATGCTCAGAAAAATTGCTAACAACTATAAAAATCTCCTGATTTTCTTTCGACTTGCGAATAAAGGAGAAAATTTGTTGATGATGATTGTTAACATCAATCCATTCAAATCCATCTGGATTATGGTCTAATTCATATAAAGGCTTGCTTCTTTTATAAATCTTGATGAGATCCTTCATATACCCGTTAAGATTGCGATGCATGTCAAAGTCATAAAGCATCCAGTCTAACTCTTCTAAATCTTTCCACTCATCAAATTGGCCAAACTCTCCGCCCATAAATAAAAGCTTTTTTCCAGGGTGTGCAAAGAAATATCCATATAGCAGTCGAAGCTGTGCAAACTTGCGCCAGTAATCACCTGGCATCTTATTAAGCAATGATTTTTTCCCATGTACGACTTCATCATGAGAAAGCGGCAAAATAAAGTTTTCGTTAAACGCATACATTAGTGAAAAGGTCATTTTATCGTGAAGATAGGGACGTCTTTCCACGCCAGCTTCCATGTACGTTAAAACGTCATTCATCCATCCCATGTTCCACTTATAATTAAAGCCTAAACCGCCCTCATACGTAGGTGCTGTAACAAGGGGCCAATCCGTTGAATCTTCTGCCATCATTAATATCGTTTCATCAGATTTAAAAACAGCTTCATTCAATTTTTTTAAGAAGCTGACAGCTCCATCATTTACTGCTTTTCCAGAAGAATTTTGCCAATAAAGCATATTAGCTACAGCATCTACTCGAAATCCATCTATGTGGAAGTACTCCAACCAAAACAAAGCGTTCGAAATGAGAAAACTTTGTACTTCAGGCTTGCCTAAATCGAAATTAGCTGTTCCCCAAACATAGTTTTCACGGTCGGGTTCTTTTTTGTATTCATAAGTAGGTTCTCCATCGAACATATACAGACCATGTTCATCCTTACAAAAATGCCCGGGTACCCAGTCTAAAAGAACGCCTATATTATTTTGATGACACTCATCTATAAAGTTCATCAACTCTTTGGGTGTACCGTATCGACTGGTAGCAGAATAGTATCCAGTTCCTTGATATCCCCAGGATCGGTCGAGCGGATGCTCAATGACTGGTAATAACTCAATATGTGTAAAACCTTGTTCAGCAATATAAGGAATAAGCTCCTGTGCTAATTCACTGTATGTATAAAGGCTGCCATCTTCATGAGTCCTCCAAGACCCTGCATGCAGCTCGTAAATACACAGTGGTCTTTCATATATATTTTGCTGTTTTTTCTTTCTACGCCAATATTGGTCGTTCCATTTGTACCCATCCAATGAGTAAACAATAGACGCAGTGTTTGGACGCACTTCACTGAAGAAAGCGTATGGATCTGCTTTTAATTTTTTTTGATTGCTTTGTGTGATGATTTCATATTTATAAATAGTCCCTTGTTCTAATTCAGGGATAAATGTCATCCAAATACCTTCTTCATTAACTTTAACCATTGAATGTTGAAAACCGTTCCATTTATTAAAATCACCTACAACGCTTACACCCTTTGCATGAGGTGCCCACACGCAAAATCGTACGCCTTCAATTCCTTCTACCGTTACCTGATGCGCACCGAAAATAGAGTAACTGCGAAATAAGTTTCCTTCGTGATACAAATGAACATCAAATTCAGTAGGCTGAACCGCTAGATTCACTTTTGCCACCCCTTTAACTTCAAACATAATATACGCACATAATATACGCTTCTTACCACTCATTCCCTTTTATAGTAAAAACATAAACCTTTTCTACAAATATAATAGAATAAATGTTCTCTAAAATTACTCTTTATTCCATACTCTTCATACTTTATTACTTTATGAATAATTCCATATGATATAGGGAAAATCCTGCTTAAAACTTACTTTTTATTCTGAAAATTCATGGTAATTATTCCTAACTATTATTCCTGTTTACTTAATCTTTAAAAAAGCGCAAATAAAAAAAAGGTTTGCATATATGCAAACCTTTTTAAGATGACCCGTACGGGATTCGAACCCGTGTTACCGCCGTGAAAGGGCGGTGTCTTAACCGCTTGACCAACGGGCCATATTTAAATTTAAAACGACTGGCGGAGAAGGAGGGATTTGAACCCTCGCGCCGCTTACACGACCTACACCCTTAGCAGGGGCGCCTCTTCAGCCACTTGAGTACTTCTCCGTATGGCTCCACAGGTAGGACTCGAACCTACGACCGATCGGTTAACAGCCGATAGCTCTACCACTGAGCTACTGTGGAATATGGTGGGCCTAAGTGGACTCGAACCACCGACCTCACGCTTATCAGGCGTGCGCTCTAACCAGCTGAGCTATAGGCCCATTATTTGGAGCGGGTGATGAGAATCGAACTCACGACATCAGCTTGGAAGGCTGAGGTTTTACCACTAAACTACACCCGCGTTACTTAAGATGGGGCGACTGATGGGAATCGAACCCACGAATGCCGGAACCACAATCCGGTGCGTTAACCACTTCGCCACAATCGCCGTCTTAAAATGGTGGCTCGGGACGGAATCGAACCGCCGACACAAGGATTTTCAGTCCTTTGCTCTACCAACTGAGCTACCGAGCCAAACAAAATGGCGGTCCCGACGGGAATCGAACCCGCGATCTCCTGCGTGACAGGCAGGCATGTTAACCGCTACACCACGGGACCACTTTGGTTGCGGGGACAGGATTTGAACCTGCGACCTTCGGGTTATGAGCCCGACGAGCTACCGAACTGCTCCACCCCGCGATGATATGAATATGATATAAATAAATGGCGGAGGAAGAGGGATTCGAACCCCCGCGGGCTTTAACACCCCTGTCGGTTTTCAAGACCGATCCCTTCAGCCGGACTTGGGTATTCCTCCGTATATTTATAACAAATGTAACTTATATGGTAGCGGCGGAGGGAGTCGAACCCACGACCTCACGGGTATGAACCGTACGCTCTAGCCAGCTGAGCTACACCGCCATATTATTCGTTACAATTATTTAATTTCATTGGTGGAGCCTAGCGGGATCGAACCGCTGACCTCCTGCGTGCAAGGCAGGCGCTCTCCCAGCTGAGCTAAGGCCCCATAAATGGTCGGGAAGACAGGATTCGAACCTGCGACCCCTTGGTCCCAAACCAAGTGCTCTACCAAGCTGAGCTACTTCCCGTTTATGGCGCGCCCGAGAGGAGTCGAACCCCTAACCTTTTGATCCGTAGTCAAACGCTCTATCCAATTGAGCTACGGGCGCTTATTAAAATGGTGCCGAGGGCCGGACTTGAACCGGCACGGTAGTCACCTACCGCAGGATTTTAAGTCCTGTGTGTCTGCCAATTCCACCACCCCGGCAGGACTTATATACGTGGAGCGGAAGACGAGGTTCGAACTCGCGACCCCCACCTTGGCAAGGTGGTGTTCTACCACTGAACTACTTCCGCGCATATATGAAATTAAGTAAAGATGCGGGTGAAGGGACTTGAACCCCCACGTCGTAAGACACTAGATCCTAAGTCTAGCGCGTCTGCCAATTCCGCCACACCCGCGTGTGAATATTAAATGGTGAGCCATGAAGGACTCGAACCTTCGACCCTCTGATTAAAAGTCAGATGCTCTACCAACTGAGCTAATGGCTCGAAAAAAATGGTGCCGGCAAGAGGACTTGAACCCCCAACCTACTGATTACAAGTCAGTTGCTCTACCAATTGAGCTACACCGGCGTGCAATCTCTGACTTAAATAGTCGATGGTGGAGGATGACGGGATCGAACCGCCGACCCCCTGCTTGTAAGGCAGGTGCTCTCCCAGCTGAGCTAATCCTCCGATATAAAAGCCTGGCAACGTCCTACTCTCACAGGGACAAAGTCCCAACTACCATTAGCGCTAAAGAGCTTAACTTCCGTGTTCGGTATGGGAACGGGTGTGACCTCTTCGCTATCGCCACCAGACATATTATATTATACACTATTATATAAAGAAAGCAATACTTTTTTCGAAAGATTTATTCTTTCAAAACTAGATAACAGTTTGCTGAGTAAAGCTTACACTTTTAAAGTTTGGTTAAGTCCTCGATCGATTAGTATCAGTCAGCTACACATGTCGCCACGCTTCCACCTCTGACCTATCAACCTGATCATCTTTCAGGGATCTTACTAGCTTGCGCTATGGGAAATCTCATCTTGAGGGGGGCTTCATGCTTAGATGCTTTCAGCACTTATCCCGTCCACACATAGCTACCCAGCGATGCCTTTGGCAAGACAACTGGTACACCAGCGGTGTGTCCATCCCGGTCCTCTCGTACTAAGGACAGCTCCTCTCAAATTTCCTACGCCCACGACGGATAGGGACCGAACTGTCTCACGACGTTCTGAACCCAGCTCGCGTACCGCTTTAATGGGCGAACAGCCCAACCCTTGGGACCGACTACAGCCCCAGGATGCGATGAGCCGACATCGAGGTGCCAAACCTCCCCGTCGATGTGGACTCTTGGGGGAGATAAGCCTGTTATCCCCGGGGTAGCTTTTATCCGTTGAGCGATGGCCCTTCCATGCGGAACCACCGGATCACTAAGCCCGACTTTCGTCCCTGCTCGACTTGTAGGTCTCGCAGTCAAGCTCCCTTGTGCCTTTACACTCTACGAATGATTTCCAACCATTCTGAGGGAACCTTTGGGCGCCTCCGTTACATTTTAGGAGGCGACCGCCCCAGTCAAACTGCCCACCTGACACTGTCTCCCGGCCCGATCAGGGCCGCGGGTTAGAATTTCAATACAGCCAGGGTAGTATCCCACCGACGCCTCCACCGAAGCTAGCGCTCCGGCTTCTCAGGCTCCTACCTATCCTGTACAAGCTGTACCAAAATTCAATATCAGGCTACAGTAAAGCTCCACGGGGTCTTTCCGTCCTGTCGCGGGTAACCTGCATCTTCACAGGTACTATAATTTCACCGAGTCTCTCGTTGAGACAGTGCCCAGATCGTTACGCCTTTCGTGCGGGTCGGAACTTACCCGACAAGGAATTTCGCTACCTTAGGACCGTTATAGTTACGGCCGCCGTTTACTGGGGCTTCGATTCAGAGCTTCTCCCAAAGGATAACCCCTCCTCTTAACCTTCCAGCACCGGGCAGGCGTCAGCCCCTATACTTCGCCTTGCGGCTTCGCAGAGACCTGTGTTTTTGCTAAACAGTCGCCTGGGCCTATTCACTGCGGCTCTCTCGGGCTATACACCCTACCAGAGCACCCCTTCTCCCGAAGTTACGGGGTCATTTTGCCGAGTTCCTTAACGAGAGTTCTCTCGATCACCTTAGGATTCTCTCCTCGCCTACCTGTGTCGGTTTGCGGTACGGGCACCTCCCGCCTCGCTAGAGGCTTTTCTTGGCAGTGTGGAATCAGGAACTTCGGTACTATAATTCCCTCGTCATCACAGCTCAGCCTTTATGATGAGCGGATTTGCCTACTCATCAGCCTAACTGCTTGAACGCGCATATCCAGCAGCGCGCTTACCCTATCCTACTGCGTCCCCCCATTACTCAAACGGCGGGGAGGTGGTACAGGAATATCAACCTGTTGGCCATCGCCTACGCTTTTCAGCCTCGGCTTAGGTCCCGACTAACCCTGAGCGGACGAGCCTTCCTCAGGAAACCTTAGGCATTCGGTGGACAAGATTCTCACTTGTCTTTCGCTACTCATACCGGCATTCTCACTTCTAAGCGCTCCACCAGTCCTTACGGTCTGACTTCACAGCACTTAGAACGCTCTCCTACCACTGACATCAAAGATGTCAATCCACAGCTTCGGTGATACGTTTAGCCCCGGTACATTTTCGGCGCAGAGTCACTCGACCAGTGAGCTATTACGCACTCTTTAAATGGTGGCTGCTTCTAAGCCAACATCCTGGTTGTCTAAGCAACTCCACATCCTTTTCCACTTAACGTATACTTGGGGACCTTAGCTGGTGGTCTGGGCTGTTTCCCTTTTGACTACGGATCTTATCACTCGCAGTCTGACTCCCATGGATAAGTCTTTGGCATTCGGAGTTTGACTGAATTCGGTAACCCGTTGGGGGCCCCTAGTCCAATCAGTGCTCTACCTCCAAGACTCTCACAACATGAGGCTAGCCCTAAAGCTATTTCGGAGAGAACCAGCTATCTCCAGGTTCGATTGGAATTTCTCCGCTACCCACACCTCATCCCCGCACTTTTCAACGTGCGTGGGTTCGGGCCTCCATTCAGTGTTACCTGAACTTCACCCTGGACATGGGTAGATCACCTGGTTTCGGGTCTACAACCACATACTAAACGCCCTATTCAGACTCGCTTTCGCTACGGCTCCGCCTTATCAGCTTAACCTTGCATGGGATCGTAACTCGCCGGTTCATTCTACAAAAGGCACGCCATCACCCGTTAACGGGCTCTGACTACTTGTAGGCACACGGTTTCAGGATCTCTTTCACTCCCCTTCCGGGGTGCTTTTCACCTTTCCCTCACGGTACTGGTTCACTATCGGTCACTAGGTAGTATTTAGCCTTGGGAGATGGTCCTCCCAGCTTCCGACGGAATTTCACGTGTTCCGCCGTACTCAGGATCCACTCAAGAGGGAACGAAGTTTCAACTACAGGGTTGTTACCTTCTTCGACGGACCTTTCCAGGTCGCTTCATTTACTTCGTTCCTTTGTAACTCCGTATAGAGTGTCCTACAACCCCAAGAGGCAAGCCTCTTGGTTTGGGCTAATTCCGTTTCGCTCGCCGCTACTCAGGAAATCGCATTTGCTTTCTCTTCCTCCGGGTACTTAGATGTTTCAGTTCCCCGGGTCTGCCTTCAATATCCTATGTATTCAGATAAAGATACTGTTCCATTACGAACAGTGGGTTTCCCCATTCGGAAATCTCCGGATCAAAGCTCACTTACAGCTCCCCGAAGCATATCGGTGTTAGTCCCGTCCTTCATCGGCTCCTAGTGCCAAGGCATTCACCGTGCGCCCTTTCTAACTTAACCATTAGCGAATAAATGGTACAACATAAAGTTGTGTTATTTATTGGTTTGATTAAAGAAAAGTTTCACTTTTCCTCAGCAATTACTGTTATCTAGTTTTCAAAGAACAATCGCAACCAAAATTCTTCTTATCTAATAAGAAGAAAGTAGTATGCTTTCTATAATTGAGAGATTGAACTCTCAAAACTGAACAAAGTGTCAAAACGTACGTCATGTAAAAATCCTTAGAAAGGAGGTGATCCAGCCGCACCTTCCGATACGGCTACCTTGTTACGACTTCACCCCAATCATCTGTCCCACCTTAGGCGGCTAGCTCCTTACGGTTACTCCACCGACTTCGGGTGTTACAAACTCTCGTGGTGTGACGGGCGGTGTGTACAAGGCCCGGGAACGTATTCACCGCGGCATGCTGATCCGCGATTACTAGCGATTCCAGCTTCATGTAGGCGAGTTGCAGCCTACAATCCGAACTGAGAATGGTTTTATGGGATTGGCTTGACCTCGCGGTCTTGCAGCCCTTTGTACCATCCATTGTAGCACGTGTGTAGCCCAGGTCATAAGGGGCATGATGATTTGACGTCATCCCCACCTTCCTCCGGTTTGTCACCGGCAGTCACCTTAGAGTGCCCAACTAAATGCTGGCAACTAAGATCAAGGGTTGCGCTCGTTGCGGGACTTAACCCAACATCTCACGACACGAGCTGACGACAACCATGCACCACCTGTCACTCTGTCCCCCGAAGGGGAACGCTCTATCTCTAGAGTTGTCAGAGGATGTCAAGACCTGGTAAGGTTCTTCGCGTTGCTTCGAATTAAACCACATGCTCCACCGCTTGTGCGGGCCCCCGTCAATTCCTTTGAGTTTCAGTCTTGCGACCGTACTCCCCAGGCGGAGTGCTTAATGCGTTAGCTGCAGCACTAAAGGGCGGAAACCCTCTAACACTTAGCACTCATCGTTTACGGCGTGGACTACCAGGGTATCTAATCCTGTTTGCTCCCCACGCTTTCGCGCCTCAGCGTCAGTTACAGACCAAAAAGCCGCCTTCGCCACTGGTGTTCCTCCACATCTCTACGCATTTCACCGCTACACGTGGAATTCCGCTTTTCTCTTCTGCACTCAAGTTCCCCAGTTTCCAATGACCCTCCACGGTTGAGCCGTGGGCTTTCACATCAGACTTAAGAAACCGCCTGCGCGCGCTTTACGCCCAATAATTCCGGATAACGCTTGCCACCTACGTATTACCGCGGCTGCTGGCACGTAGTTAGCCGTGGCTTTCTGGTTAGGTACCGTCAAGGTACGAGCAGTTACTCTCGTACTTGTTCTTCCCTAACAACAGAGTTTTACGACCCGAAAGCCTTCATCACTCACGCGGCGTTGCTCCGGCAGACTTTCGTCCATTGCGGAAGATTCCCTACTGCTGCCTCCCGTAGGAGTCTGGGCCGTGTCTCAGTCCCAGTGTGGCCGATCACCCTCTCAGGTCGGCTACGCATCGTTGCCTTGGTGAGCCGTTACCTCACCAACTAGCTAATGCACCGCGGGCCCATCTGTAAGTGATAGCCGAAACCATCTTTCAATCATCTCCCATGAAGGAGAAGATCCTATCCGGTATTAGCTTCGGTTTCCCGAAGTTATCCCAGTCTTACAGGCAGGTTGCCCACGTGTTACTCACCCGTCCGCCGCTAACGTCATAGAAGCAAGCTTCTAATCAGTTCGCTCGACTTGCATGTATTAGGCACGCCGCCAGCGTTCATCCTGAGCCAGGATCAAACTCTCCGAAGAAATGTTTGACTTGCTCATTTAAAAAATAAAAATTAACGTTGACGTTTGTCGCTTTGTTCAGTTTTCAAAGTTCAACCGCCGCTCTTAAGCGACTTTACCATCATAACAAGTTGCAATCTAGTTGTCAACAAGTTTTTTATTTGTTTATCACTTCGATGTTTGCTTTAGCAGTTCATCTTAGCGACATTTAATAATATACCATGCCTTCTTTTATTGTGCAATAGTTTTTCGATATATTTTTAAAAACTATTTTCTTGTACACGAAACGTTAGCCAATTAATAGATACTAGCATATCTAGACCTAAGCTAGCATAATGTCTATTAAATCATTATCCGCCAAGGAGGCGTTCACTTGGATACCTTAATTGCAGCTGCACTCTATTTGTCCTTTTGTATGTCTATTCTCTTAATTTCACTTGCTTATTGGGAATCAATTCAAATGTCTAATAAAGAAGGCAAAGTCAACGGCCTTTCATTTATTTCACTTTCAACATTCAGCATGATTTTTTGTTTGTTTACTTCATATTTTTATACCATTCTTTATTAACATGATGTTACGTTGTCTTCTTATAATAAGGAGACATTTCTTTATTTTATTACAATATTCGCATTCGGTATACTTACTTATTGAAATCAATACGATAAACTCAGCTCCCCCCTTCTTCATACGTGCGATGGACAGTGAAGGAATTTGTCGAATGATTTTTTGGAACACTTTCTTTAAATTTGATAAACTACTTTTAGAAAACGCTTTCATATATACTTTAACATTATTCAAGGAGGAAACCAAATGAAACCATTGCTTGAAGTAACGGTTGGAGAACTTTTAAAAGAAAGTACAAAAAAGTTTGGGCATCAAGAAGCGGTTATCTACTCTGAACAAAATATTCGCTATACGTACGCAGAGTTTTATCAAGAAACCTCTCGAGTTGCAAAGGCACTTCTAGCCACCGGTCTCAAAAAAGGCGATCATATCGCTATCTGGGCTACAAATGTGCCGGAATGGTTACTTCTGCAATTCGCAGCAGCTAGAATAGGCGCTGTTTTGGTTACCCTTAATACAAGCTACCAATCCTCTGAATTAGAGTATGTATTGAGGCATTCTGATACAGCAGCGCTATTTTTCATTGATGAATTTAAAAGCACTTCTTATACGTCTATTATCACCGGTATTGAACATAATCTTCCCAATCTAAAACATCTTATAAACTTAAGTAAATCAAGCGAACATACTTCTTGGAACGAGTTCTTAATGAGTAGCTCAATGGTATCGGATGAGGTGCTCGATAAGTATGAGCAATCCCTACATATCCATGAAGTTATCAATATGCAATATACTTCCGGAACAACAGGTTTTCCAAAAGGAGTTATGCTAAGTCACCATAATATAGTAAATAACGGCTTTTTAGTTGCTCAGTCTATGAAACTGACTAACGAAGACCGCTTATGCATCCCAGTTCCTTTCTTTCATTGTTTTGGATGTGTACTGGGCGTTCTAGCATGCGTATCCGTAGGTGCTACTATGCTACCGATTATTGAATTTCAGCCTTCCTCTGTTTTACGCACCGTAGAGAAAGAAAAATGTACAGCGCTTCACGGTGTACCAACTATGTTTATTGCGGAATTAAATGCACTTGAGTTTAATCAATATGACTTATCTACTCTTCGCACAGGAATCATGGCTGGTTCTAATTGTCCAGCAGAAGTAATGAAACGAGTCATAAATGACATGGGTATCAGCGAAATTACCATCGCCTATGGTCAAACCGAAACATCTCCTGTAATCACCCAAACAACCCCAACTGATTCTATCGAGCGGCGAGTACAAACGGTTGGCAAAGTACATGATCATGTACAGATTCAAATTATTAATCCAATTACAGGTAAACAAGCTTCTTTTGGAGAACAAGGAGAACTTTGTGCAAAAGGATATTTAACAATGAAAGGATATTACAAAATGCCGGAAGAAACAGAAAAAACAATTGTAGAGGGCTGGCTACATACAGGAGATTTAGCTACCATCGATAAAGATGGCTATGTAAAAATTACAGGACGTCTAAAAGATATGATTATTAGAGGTGGAGAAAACATTTACCCAAGAGAAATTGAAGAGTTTTTATATAGATTACCCGAGGTAGAAGATGTGCAAATTGTCGGTATTCCTGATCCAAAGTATGGAGAACGAGTTGCTGCATGCATTAAACTCAAGCAAGATTCTTTTCTTACCGCTCAAGAAATCAAAGACTTTTGCAAAGGTAAGCTTGCTCATTTCAAAATTCCCGAACATATTTATTTTATAGACGACTTTCCCATGACGGCATCCGGCAAGATTCAAAAATATAAATTAAAAGAAACGATCGTAGCGCTTTATAAATAATCAGATTTTTTCGAATTTCACCTGTCATTATGAAGAAAAGTTTACTATACTGATACATATCTGTTTTTCTTCTTTCATACAGATATAAACAACAATGTCTATTGAAATAGGTGAAAATAATGGAAAATGAAATGTTGCTCAAATTAGGTATTTCTGCTGTACTTGGTCTTATTATTGGAATTGAAAGGGAACTAAAACGAAAGCCTGTTGGTTTAAAAACATCTCTCGTAATTTCCATTATTAGCTGTTTACTCACGATTGTTTCGATTGAGTCTTCTCAAATTTTTAATAAAGGTGATCATATCACAATGGACCCGCTTCGTCTGGCTGCTCAAATTGTTTCTGGAATTGGTTTTTTAGGAGCGGGTGTTATTTTACGAAAAGAAAATGACAGCATCTCTGGGCTTACAACAGCCGCTATTATCTGGGGGGCAGCAGGTATAGGTATTGCTGTAGGTGCAGGGTTTTATCCCGAAGCCATTACCGGAGTTGTACTGCTCATCATCAGCGTTGAACTTCTCCCTTTCCTTATTACTATTCTAGGGCCTAGGCAACTGCGCGAGAAAGAGCTTATTCTTCAACTTAAGCTGGCTGATAAGCACAATATTTTTGATACAACTAACAGCATTAGAGAAAAGAATATTACAATAAAAAATATTCGAATCAAAGATTTAGACACCAATGAATTATATATACGTATGAAAGTGTCAGTTAATAATCAGCGTCCTACTACAGAAGTGTATTACGAGATTCAAAAAATCAGCGGTATTCGTAGCATTGAAGTTGAAAATGTATAAATGAAAAACGGCCAATTGGCCGTTTTTTTATTTATATTTTTCAATCTGTTGTAAAAATTCCCTCTGTTTTACTAGAGACAGCCGGTATTGATCATCGATAATTTCTGTTAACAACTCATGTTTACGGCTCTTTGACACATTCAATCTGTGGATAAGAACTCTGCATTCGTACAAAAACTGTGTATACTGTGTGTAACTCTCATCATAATTCGAAGATAATTCTTCTTTTATTCGTTTTGTCAACAAAGGACTAGCGCCATCTGTGGATATTGCTAGCGATAATCTCCCTCTAGAAAACTGTGCAGGAATTTGAATATTTCCATCGGAAAAACCGCTGGCCATATTAACCAACTGATCATTTTTAATATGCTGCTTAACGAACTTATTCACAGCTTTATCATTTGTAGCTACAACAATAAAAAAAACATTAAGTAAGTCTTCTTCTCCTACTTTTTTTCTTTTTACACACAGCTGATTCTTAGCTTCCCACTCATTTATTTCAGCTGAAACAGTTGGAGCAACCACTGTAATGGCTGCTCCTTCTTGTAAAAAACCTTTAATTCTACGAGTTGCGATTGTTCCGCCTCCAACTACTAAGACCGAACGATCCTTTAAATCAAGCATAACGGTATACATCGTATTGATTTCCTCTGCTCGATAATAACGTTTTTACTTGATGACTTAAAATGTGTGCAAGTCCATCATGATAACCTAGGTAGTTTGCTAAGATAAACTGCTGGTCATCTGTTGATAACTGCTCCAATTCTTCCTTAATTTCGTTCATTAAAATACCGGTAAACAAAAGGTACGGGAGAACGAATACTTGCTTATACGAAGTTTGTTTAGCAAGGTGCAGCCCTTCTTTTAAATTAGGGTCAGCGGCAGCTAAATAGCATGTGCTCACTTCTTTAAAAGCTCCTTTACCTTTTAGCAGTTGAGCTATTTCGTTAAAATCTTTTTTTACAGCAGGATCACTGCTTCCTCTGCCGACCAGCAATACCATCGAATCTTCATGCTTATCCACATTAGTTTCATTGATTCTCTCTACTAAGATATCAACAATTCGTTCGTCTACGCCGAACGGTTCTCCGTACAGTACTTCTACTTGTGGATAGCGTTCATATACTTTGTGTATTTCTTCAGGTATATCATGTTTTGCATGGGCAGCTGTTAATAACAGCAGCGGCACAATGGCAATACGAGTAGCACCTTGTTCAATACACGCTTCAAATCCTTGTTCAATAGTAGGGTAAGCTAGCTCTAGGAAACAAACTTCTTGAATCGGTACATCTAGATTTTTTTTACATCTTTCAATAAAAGCAACTGCCTGATCAGCGCCTTCTTTTACGCGGCTGCCATGGCAAACATATAAAACTGCATCCATATAATCAACCTCTTTAGTAAGCTTCTTGTGCATACGAATAGTAATGCTGTCCAGTCTTCTCAAACCAATTCAATCGGTCATGAAAATTTACAACTTCACCAACGATAATCATACTGGGATTTTCAATTTGTTCTTCTTTAACAATATCAACAATTGTACCAAGAGTTCCAGTTACAGTGCGCTGGTCCGCACATGTGCCCCAGTGAATCAAGGCAATTGGCGTAGCTGAGGTTTTTCCATGTTCCATTAACTGTTGGCAAATGTACGGTAAGTTCCTCACTCCCATATAAATGGCAAGAGTATCTACACCTTTGGCTAGGCTATCCCATTTGATTGCATCATGCTCGCTGTCTTTACGGTGTCCTGCTACAAAAGCAAAGCTTGCGCTGTATTCCCGGTGAGTGACAGGGATTCCTGCATAAGCAGCAGCTGCGATACCTGATGTAATTCCTGGAACAATTTCAAATGAAATGCCCTGTTGCACGAGAGCTTCTGCTTCTTCCCCTCCGCGTCCGAAAACAAATGGATCTCCGCCTTTTAAGCGCGTTACAATTTTCCCCTTTTTAGCGAATTTCACTAAAAAGTTATTGATTGTTTCTTGCTTGAGGGTATGGTAGTTTGGAAGCTTTCCGCAGTAAATAATATCAGCATTACTTTTAGCATACTCCAGCAGATCCTTATTCACTAAACGATCATATAAGATAACATCTGCTTGCTGAATTGCTTTCAACCCTTTTAATGTAATTAAATCTGGATCTCCTGGTCCTGCACCGACTAGATATACTTTCCCCATGAATGCCTTTCACCCTTCCATCATTTCCACGTCTCCGCAGCGCTCCCAAATTTTAATTTGAATTAGAACAGCGGACAAAGTCCGCTGTCATTTAGATGAATTTTCGGTTAGATAAATATTCAATAACAGTTTGTACACATTCTTCTACAGACTGTGTGCTTGTATTAATTGTTACTTCAGGATTAGCAGGTGACTCATAGGGAGAATCAATTCCTGTAAAATCACGGATTTCTCCGCTTCTTGCTTTTTTGTAAAGGCCTTTTGGATCTCTTTTTTCACATTCTTCTAACGGACACTCTACGTATACTTCCAAAAATTCATTCCCCTCTAAGATCTCACGCACTTGAGCGCGATCTTCTTGGAATGGAGAGATAAATGCTGTTAGTACCACTTGACCGCTGTCTACGAACAGCTTAGAAACCTCACCGATACGGCGAATATTTTCTGTACGATCTTCAGCAGAAAACCCTAAATTCTTGTTTAAGCCAAAACGAACATTGTCACCATCTAATACATAATTGCGAATATTTTTATCAAAAAGCGCTTTTGCCACTGCGTTTGCTACGGTAGATTTACCTGAACCCGAAAGGCCCGTAAACCATAATACAAAACTGTGATGATTATTTTGCTCGCGTCTTTCCTGTTTTGTAATTCCAGCATCATGCCACGTAATGTTTGTTGATTTACTCACTTCAACCGCTCCTTATTTTGAAGATACTTTTTGTTTTGCTAATCCCTTAATTAACACTTCAATTACTTCTTTACGGCTGAATGTGCTTGGTGGCACTTCTCCGTTACGAAGCATTTCACGTACCTTGGTACCAGATAGAATCATATGATCTTCCTTGCTGTGAGGGCATGTTTTCGTTGATGCCATCGCTTCACACTTCTTGCAGTAGAAGCTGTGTTCAAAAAATAAAGGTGTAATTCCTAATTCATCTGCCGTAAAGTTACTGAAGATTTTTTGTGCATCATATGTTCCGTAGTAGTCACCAACACCAGCGTGGTCACGGCCTACAATGAAATGCGTGCATCCAAAGTTTTTTCGAACCATTGCATGGAAAATAGCTTCTCTAGGTCCAGCATAGCGCATTGCAGCAGGGAAAACTGCCAAAGCTACACGATCGCTAGGATAATAGTTCTCTAAAAGTACTTCATAACTTTCCATACGGATATCTGCTGGGATATCATCTGACTTTGTTTCTCCTACAAGTGGATTTAAAAACAGGCCGTCTACAATTTCTAATGCTGTTTTTTGAATATACTCATGCGCACGGTGAACAGGGTTACGAGTTTGGAATCCAACAACCGTTTTCCAACCGCGCTCTTCAAATGCTGCTCTTGTTTCAGTTGGATCTAGGTAATACTTTTCAAAACGCGTTTTAGGTGTACGTTCTACAAGTACGATTGGACCTGCTACATATACATTTGGGCGTTCCATCATTTTCTTCACACCAGGGTGGGCAAGTTCTGCTGTGCGGTACACATTTTCCGCTTCTTTTTCTTTATTTGGCGTATATACTTCAGAAACTTCTAAAACACCATATGTCACACCGCTTTGAACTAGTTTTACTTTGTCGCCAATGTTTAATTCTTTAGCCTGCTCTTCTGTTACGGGAAGAGTAATAGGAATACTCCATACAGTTCCATCTGCTAGACGCATATTTTCAACAACTGATTGATAATCTTTTTCTCCTAAAAACCCCGTAATTGGGCTGTAAGCACCAATCCCAATTAGTTCTAAATCACTTAGAGCCATGTTGTCTACTTCAATTTCTTTTGTTAGTGAAGTGTAGTCATATGTTGGTTGATATAAATTAATTAATTCTCCACCGTGTGCTTGAATTGTTGTCATTTTGTAAAATCCTCCTTAAGTAATTAACACAATATAATAAAAAGCAATTGAATCACGCAGTCATTTTTTCTTTTTCCGACTGCAAGCTTGCTCTTTTTCTTCTAGTCGTTCTAGCTAAGCTTAGAACACCTGCTGTGGCAATGCAGCCACTAGCTAGCACCACAAATGAATATAAGTCGCTTTCAAGTACTAATTTCACAAGAACATATGAGATTACGAGTGAAAATACAGGGGATACCACCCAAACCTTTAACATTTGAATGACCACTTCGCGCTGTTCTTTCGTAAATCCCGTTTTCGCTGCGCCTATCCCAATAATAGAAGACGTAGTGACCTGTGTAAGCGGTACTGGCAAACCAAACAGTGAAGCTGCTGTAACAAGAGAAGCACCAGTACCTGAAATAATGCAGCCTTCCCCTACAGAATAGCGAGTAATTTTTTTTCCGTTTGTTTCAATAACTCGGCCTCCTAGTAAAAGAGCTCCGAGTGCCACCGCCAATCCTCCTGCTATGACACCCGTTGTAGCATCCATTAACCCAGCTCCTACTAGAGGACCGACAGCATTTGCCACATTATTCATTCCAGCTGAGAAGGCTTCAAAGAATCCCGTCGCTATAACTAAAATCGTTAAAACTCTTTTCCACTTTCCCTCTGCTTCTTTTTTATGCGCTCTGCGTTTTATCACTTTCCCAATCAAAAAAGCAATGACAAATGAAACTAGCGGAACAATAATCCAAAAAGACATGACAATTAAAAGTTTTTCTACATACAGAGATTGATAAGCTACTCCTACTCCAACAACTGAGCCAACTGTTACTTCACTTGTTGATAGAGGGATACCAATCAAATTCGCGAAAAAGAGTGACAGCGTTGCAGCAGCCAGAATGATAATAACTAATTCTACTGACAGCAGTTTTTCAGGTATGATACCTGAACTGATGGTTTTTACCACCTCACCGCCTCCGGTAACAGCTCCGAGCACAATTCCTACAGCACAGATGAACAGGGCCACTCTTCGCTTTTTAATTGCACCGGAGCCGTATGAAACGCCCATAGCAGCTGCTGCACCGCTTGCCCCAATATTCATTGCAAAAAAAAGCGCAATGATAAAGGCAACATATAAAAGCATCATTTATTCAGCTCTTTCGTATTTAAGATTCGTGTAATCCGCACTCAACTTTTTGTGTACCTGCCCATCTTCCTGAACGTAAATCGTCTACATTATAGGCAGGTGCGGTACAGGGCTCACAGCCGATACTTGGGTAGCCTTGATCATGAAGTTTGTTGTACGGCAAATCATGCTTATACACATAGCGCCAAATTTCTTTCCATGACCAATGAATTAACGGACAAACTTTCACCTTCTTGAATTTCTCATCTTTATTAAAATAATTCGTGTTGGCACGAGACTCAGACTGCTCGCGTCTCAAACCAGAAATCCACGCATCATAAGGAGCAAGGGATTCTCTTAGCGGAATGATTTTTCGAATTTGACAGCATAAGTTAGGCTGACTCTTCCAAAGCTCATCTCCATGTTTTTCAGCTTGTTCTGCAAGAGTTAAATCCGGCTTTTTCATATGAATACGTAAATCAGGGAAGCGTTCTTTAATTGCATCAATCACTTCATATGTTTCTTTAAAATGAACGCCTGTATCTAAAAAGACAATTTCAGCGTCTTTTTTCACTTTTGAAATTAAATCAATTAACACGATTCCTTCGATCCCAAAGCTTGACGCATAAATAATTGAATCTCCGTAGGTATCATACGCCCACTGCAATGCTGAAAGGGCTCCTTTTGTTTCATCTTTACTGTCGAACTCTGGAAATGTATCGCTCCAGTTTTCGTACGTATATAAGTCTGCCATTTTCTCCACTCCAATTCTTAGTTATCCGCGTTATCCAATAAAAAAAGACGGTTTTACCCACTAGAATTGGATAAAACCGCCTCTAGTGTGTCTAGTCAGCGAAACTATTTAATTCTTACTTTACTTCGGCGTGTTCAAAAATTTGTTTTAAGTCGGGGTTTACAGTCATTGGTTTCCCTTCTCAAATTATCGCTTGCGCTATATCAAAATAAAAAGTCTTCCGTATTGAAAGACTGGGTAGGCAATAAATTTTCACCTTATCTTTCAAAATGATACACACTTTGCTGGAATTAGCACCTTGCTAAGCAGGTTGCCGGGGTTCAACGGGCCAGATCCCTCCACCACTCTTGATAAGCATTTTTTAAAAATTTTAGCATATTTAGAATATTTGTCAACATTAAAAATCATATATCCGATAAGAAAACTATACTTTAAATTCACAGAAATATCTATACTTTTATTTAAAACAACATATGTAAATTTGACCCAAATGTGAACATATCAGTTTATAAAACGCTTTCTTTTTTCTCCAACTTTTGATGTTCTCTTGCTAAATAAAACGCAAAATCTCTCTATAAAATTAATAGCGGATTTATAAGCTTTACGGATAATTCACCCACATTAGCACACATTACAGATAACACTGACTGACAGATAGGAGCTATATAAGATGGAGAGACAACCCTTTCAATTAGACGATACAATTAAAAATAATGTACGAACATATTTACAGCAGATTTCAACTGAAGCCTCTAATTTAATTAAACATTTAGACACGAGTGATCATTGTATCCTATGTGATTTTGAGGAGATGAGAAGGTTATTTCAAGATGTTCAAGCTACGGCCGCCTCTTATTACTTGCGTCATTACTTATCGCCTTATACATTTGAATACGCTGCTCTGTCCCTAGCTATTCATAACCTCTCTGAGAAACGTCACGGCGCTTTAATTGTCATTGAACGGGAACAAAATGTTGATCCTCTTATTCAAAAAGGAATGCCTATTCAAGCTCCTGTCAGCGCTACGCTAGTTGAGACACTGTTCTATCCAGGGACACCCTTACATGACGGAGCTGTCCTAATTAGAAATAATCAGCTTATTTCGGCTGCTAATGTTTTACCTCTCTCGTCTATTATTTCAACGAACAAAAAATTGGGAACACGTCACCGTGCAGCCATTGGAATGTCAGAAAAATCGGATGCATTAATTTTAGTTGTATCTGAAGAAACAGGCAAAATTTCGTTTGCGCTTGATGGAAGCCTCTACCCTATTCACTCCAGCAAAAATATGATTTAAGAGCCCTTTCCTAATAAGCAGCCCTATCTTGACTTCTATATCCTTTCTCTTTAATATATTTCATAGTTTTTACATACTATAGATACGGGTGATGCATATGGCAATTTTAAAATTTGAACATGTAGGCGTTCAAGTAAAGGATATAGAAAAATCTATTGAGTTCTATACACAAAAGGTGGGATTAGAGCTCATCGAAACACTACCACATACCGATCCGTCTTTGAAGCTAGCTTTTCTAGGTTTAGAAGGCAATGTAATCGTAGAGTTAATTCAAGGGTATAACTCAAGCTTACCTAATGAAGGTAAAGTTCATCATTTTGCGCTGGCAGTAGATGGAATTGAAGAGGAGTTTGAGCGTTTAAAATCAGCAGGCGTTTCATTTGTGGAAGAAAACATTGTAACTTTGCCAAATGGAGCAAGATACTTATTTTTCTATGGTCCAGACAAAGAATGGATTGAATATTACGAAGTAAAAAGATAAAGATATCTTATACCTTCAGTGAAAAATGGTCATACTGTGGCTATGACTAATCACTGGAGGTATTTTTATGATGGAATGGCTATTATTTCGACTTTTTCGTCGTTCTATTTTAGTGCGGCTTCTTTTTATTATCGGCTGCCTTGTTTTACTTTTCGGCATGCTTATACATTTCCTAGAGCCGCAAACGTTTGGGAATGTGTTTGAAGGAATTTGGTGGGTTATTATTACAATCTCTACTATAGGGTACGGTGATTTTGCTCCCACCACTACGATTGGAAGGTTAGCTGCAATTATTTTAGTCCTCATTGGAACGGGATTTATTACTACTTATTTTGTCACGCTTTCTAAAATTGCTGTTTCCGCTGAGAGCGCTTATCTGGAAGGAAATTTAAAGTTTTATGGAAAAGATCACTTCATCGTTGTGGGGTGGAATGAGCGCGCCAAACTCGTGCTAGAGTCTTATCGCGACGCATTTCATAAAGAAGACATTGTTCTTATCGACGACTCTCTGACTAAAAATCCCATGATCTGTGATCGCGTTCATTTTATTAAAGGAAGTCCCTCTCACTATGAAGTATTAGAACTTGCCAATGCTCGGTACGCAAAAAAAGTGCTGATTACTGCGGATCAGCATAAGACAGAAGAATATGCAGACATGAATACGATTGTTACGCTAGTCGCTCTGCAAGGATTGAACCCTTCTATTTACAGCATCGTTGAACTGTTAACAAAAAAGCATATTCAAAATGCGCAAAATTTGGGGGTAAATGAAATGATTAAAACAAACGAGTTGATTAGTCAAGTCATGTACGAACATATTTTTGTAAAGAAATTAGAGAGTTTAAGAAAAGAATAATCCTTTCAATTATTGAAGCAGCGCCTCTTCTGCCTCTCTAATTAGCTCTTCTCCTAAACTGATATACTTTTCTGGAAATGAAGCGTCTGGGTCTTGGGGTTCTGCAAACTGATTAAATGAAGCACCCATGTTTCCATTGTGAACATTGTCATCTAAGCCAATTTGATACTTATGTGAAAGTAAAAATGGCGTACCAATCTGTACGGTTGTTCCTTTAGAATCCAGTTCTCCATTCGTAGCTGTAAACGGGATACGTAAAAACTGATAGCCGACTTCATCATTCATCTTATAGTCGAATGAACCATGATCATAATCCCAATTTCCTCCAATGTTATACCCAAGCGGCTTAAGCGTTTTTTCCAATTCATAAAGCTTGAATAATGTGCCGTCTAATCTTGAAGATAATTCAATCATCTTATCCCTCCTCTGTTTTAACATGTCCTTTTTCCAGCTTTTTATCCTTTATCTCAAAAGCAAAAAAGTTCACCTTCTAACAAGAAGGTGAACTTTTTATTTATTTCAAACGCTTTTCTAATTCTGCTTTTTTCTCTTCAAAACCAGGTTTTCCAAGAAGAGCAAACATATTTACTTTATATGCTTCTACTCCAGGCTGATCGAACGGATTTACTCCTAGTAAATAGCCGCTGATTGCGCATGCTTTTTCGAAGAAGTATACAACATATCCAAATGTATACTCATCTAGCGCCGGAATGTTTACAACTAAGTTTGGAACGCCTCCGTCTGTGTGAGCAAGCATTGTACCTTGGAACGCTTTTTTATTTACAAAGTCAACTGTTTCCCCAGCTAAGTAATTTAGTCCATCTAAGTCCGCTGCATCTTCTTCAATTGTTAGCTCATGACGAGAATCTTGAACTTGTACAATTGTTTCAAAAATATCACGACGACCTTCTTGTACATATTGACCTAAAGAATGAAGATCCGTTGAGAAGTTAGCAGATGAAGGGTAAATACCTTTTTGGTCTTTTCCTTCACTTTCACCAAATAACTGTTTCCACCACTCAGCAAAGTATTGAAGAGCTGGCTCATAGTTAATCAGCATTTCAATTGTTTTTCCTTTATTATAAAGAACATTACGAGCTACAGCATATTGATAAGCTGCGTTTTCTTCTAGCTCTGATGATGAAAATGCTTCTTGAGCATCAGCTGCCCCTTTCATCATTTGTTCGATATCAAGACCTGCAGCGGCAATTGGCAATAAGCCAACTGCTGTTAATACTGAATAACGGCCGCCTACATCATCTGGAATAACAAATGTTTCATAGCCTTCTTCGTCCGCTAATGTTTTTAATGCGCCGCGCGCTTTATCTGTTGTTGCATAAATACGCTTGCGTGCTTCTTCTTTGCCGTATTTCTCTTCTAATAATTTACGGAAGATACGGAAAGCAATCGCCGGTTCTGTTGTTGTACCAGATTTTGAAATAACATTAATAGAGAAATCTTTATCTTGTAAAACATCCATTAAGTCTTTCATGTATGTTGAGCTGATGTTGTTACCAGCAAAAATAACTTGCGGAGTTTTACGCTGTTCTTTTGATAATGTGTTATAGAATGAATGCTGAAGCATTTCAATAGCAGCACGAGCACCTAAGTAAGATCCTCCAATACCAATAACAATTAATACATCTGAATCAGATTTAATTTTTTCTGCACTTTTTTGAATGCGTGCAAATTCTTCTTTGTCATACTCCGTAGGAAGGTCTACCCATCCTAAAAAGTCGTTCCCAGCACCTGTTTTTTCATGAATTGAATGGTGAGCTACTTTCACGGCATCACGTAAGTATGTAAGTTCATGTTCACCAAAAAATGATAACGCGTTTGAATAATCAAAACGAACATGTGTCATAGTCTGTTCCTCCATTAAAATATCTTTATTTTCCACTTTATCGAAACTGTTAGCTGAATTCAAGTGAATCCACTTACAATTTGACACAATCATTATAGTTTGTTGAAACTGCAATCATTGTATGTACCCTTTTATTTAACGATAAATTCCGTTATGAAGTCAACTAATGTTCTTTGATTACAGAACGGAATTCATGCACGATGACGCAAATAATAAGCAAATAAAAAACGACTAAAGAGTGGTCTTCAATCGTTTTTTATTTGCTTACCGGATGGTGCAATATAGTTCATTTCACCTATCTTTACATATTGTCTCGGTTTATAAGAGGCTTTTAACAGGGAAGAGTCTATTGATATGGAATTTTCAGCTTCACTTTTAGAAGTGATTAGCATCCTGTTTTCTTCTTTCATTTCCAAGTGATTATTTAGCACAAATCCACTCATACATAGTGCGGTAAAAATGAGAAAACTGATGGCTATTTGTTTCCTATACATTTCCATCACCTCACTCTTAGAGTGACAATTTCGCATGATTTTTATACGTCGAAAAAAATTTTTTTATGTTTTTTTTATGGATTTTGTGACGAGTTTCTATTTATTTAATAAGCCTTGAAAATTCTGCTGATACTAAGAATTAGCATGGATGCATGCATAATTAAATTATTATATAATCGGTTACAGAATTGAATATCACAAGGAGGTTTGTCTTTTGTCGTGGTTGCACTTGGTGATTTTATCGCCTTTTTTATTAGCCTTTTTTGTCCCGCTTCTGTATAGGAAATTCCAGCGTATTCATACAGGGTGGTTCGTTTTACCTCTTCCACTTGTGTTGTTCATTTATTTCACACAATATATCAGTGGTGTTTCTAAGGGGGAAACATATCTACATTCAATGAAATGGATACCTAGTCTGGGCATTAACTTTGATGCTTATGTGGATGGACTCGGTCTTCTATTTTCTCTGTTAATCACCGGAATTGGGACACTTGTTATTCTTTACTCCATTTATTATCTTTCTAAGACAAAAGAAGCGCTGCATTCGTTTTATGTCTATTTGCTTCTTTTTATGGGATCTATGCTAGGAGTTGTATTATCAGACAATTTAATGAGTCTTTACAGCTTTTGGGAATTAACAAGCCTTTCATCTTTTTTATTGATTGGTTATTGGTACAAACGAGAGAAATCTCAATACGGAGCCTTAAAATCTATGCTCATTACCGTATTCGGAGGACTTTCCCTATTAGCAGGAATTGTACTTTTATACGTCATGACAGGTACTTTCAGCATACGCGAAATTATCTCAAACGTAGATGTGGTTACATCAAGTCATCTATTTATTCCAGCTCTAGTCCTCATTTTATTAGGGGCCTTTACAAAATCTGCTCAGTTTCCTTTTCATATTTGGCTGCCAGATGCAATGGAAGCTCCAACCCCAGTGAGTGCATACCTTCATTCAGCTACAATGGTAAAAGCGGGAATTTATCTTTTAGCAAGACTCAGCCCTGTTTTTGCTATAAGCGCCACTTGGTTTTTTGTTATTTCAATCATAGGACTAATTACACTGTTTTGGGGCTCGTTTTCAGCAGTAAAGCAACAAGACTTGAAAGGGATTTTAGCTTTTTCAACAATTAGTCAGCTTGGGATGATTATGTCACTTATAGGAGTAGGTAGCGCAGCTATTCACTATGATTTTTTAGACGATAATATCTACTTAGTGGCTCTTACTGCAGCAGTTTTCCATTTGATTAACCACGCTACCTTCAAAGGCAGCTTATTTATGGTAGTAGGCATTGTCGATCATGAAACAGGCACGCGTGACATTAGAAAGTTAGGCGGGTTAATGAGCTTCATGCCTGTCACATTTACCATTGCTATCATTGGGGGATTTTCAATGGCAGGTCTCCCTCCCTTTAACGGATTTTTAAGTAAAGAGATGTTTTTTACAGGCATGGTAAACGTGACAAAAATGGATATGTATAGCATGCAGACGTGGGGAATTTTGCTGCCTATCATCGCTTGGGTGGGAAGTATTTTTACGTTCGTCTATAGTATGATTCTTGTCTTTAAAACCTTTACAGGCAAATACCAGCCCGAAAAGTTGGAGAAGAAGCCGCATGAAGCACCAGTAGGCATGCTGATTTCACCGGTTATTTTAGCATCATTGGTTGTTATTTTTGGCTTTGCTCCTAATTTATTAGAATCAACCCTTATTGAGCCAACAATGGCCTCTATCGCACCTAGCCTGCTAGCTGAAGGTAAAGAATATCAAGTGCATATTAAATTTTGGCACGGCTTTACGCCAGAATTATTTATGACGCTAGGGGTCATCACATTTGGTATTTTGTTGTTTATGACGCTTCAAAAGTGGTCAAAAATTTATACACGATTCCCTTCTTCTTTAACGCTTAATAACGGATATAATTATGGCATTAAAGGGATGGAAAAAGGCTCAACGCGCATCATGAAAACATTAATGACAGGATTTATTAGAGACTATCTTTTAATCATTTTTACTTTCATAGGCATTTTACTTCTCGTAACGCTCTTTTCTCAGAATGCCTTTGCGATTGATCTAAAAGATACTGCTTCTATCGGCGTTTATGAAGCCATACTAGCAGTTGTAATGGTTGCGGCTACTATTACAACTTTATTGGCAAAATCACGCCTCACAGCCATTATTTCGCTGGGAGTTGTCGGGTATACGCTTTCTTTATTTTTCGTATTATTCCGCGCTCCTGACTTAGCTTTGACTCAATTAGTTATTGAGACTGTATCCGTATCACTGTTTTTACTATGTTTCTACTACTTGCCGGAGTTTCGGAAGCGAAAAGTAAGGGTGAAGTTTCAACTGCCAAATTTACTGGTTGCCCTTCTTGTAGGAACGACCGTTACATTGCTTGGCATATCAGCAAACAGTACAAAACTATTTGAATCGATTTCACATTACTTTATTGAAAACAGCTATGAAAAAGCAGGCGGCGAAAACATGGTGAACGTAATCCTTGTGGACTTCCGCGGATTTGATACATTATTTGAAATTACCGTACTTTGTATAGCAGCTCTTGCTATCTATGGCATGATTCGTCTTCGGTTAACAAAGGAGGAAGAAGAATGAAAAAAAATGATTTGATACTACAAACCACAACGAAAGTAGTCACGTTCATTATTATCATTTTTGCCATTCATCTTTTCTTTGCAGGTCATTATACACCCGGGGGAGGGTTTGTTGGGGGACTTACTACCTCAGCAGCCCTTGTATTACTACTGCTGGCTTTCGATATAAAAACGGTATCGAAAGTCATCCCATTTGACTATAAGAAGGTGGCGGCCTCTGGACTGCTGCTAGCTATTTTAACGGGGCTTGGGTCATTTATTTTCAAAGTCCCATTTCTGACTCACACATATAGCTACTTTAACCTTCCCCTTCTCGGGAAAACATCTTTAGCTACCGTTGTACTGTTTGATTTAGGCGTATATCTAGTAGTTGTTGGTGTTACGATGACCATTATTCAAACGATTGGAGAGAGTGAATAGTGGAAATATTAATGTCCATAGTGGCAGGGATTCTATTCACTGCCGCTGTATATCTCATGTTATCCCGCAGTTTACTGCGAATTATTATTGGAACAGGCTTATTAAGCCACGGTGTTCACCTGTTGATTTTAACGATGGGCGGATTAAAAGGGGGGAGTGTTCCCCTTTTGGGAGAAAAGGCTTCTTCTTATACAGATCCTTTACCTCAAGCCCTTATTTTAACTGCCATTGTCATAAGCTTTGGTGTCACTTCTTTTTTCCTTGTACTAGCTTACAGGGCTTATCAAGAACTCGGAACAGACGATATGGACAAGTTAAGGGGAAATGAACATGACGAGTAATTTTGTAATCATCCCACTGCTTATCCCGTTTGTTGTAGGTGTTGTGCTCATTTTTTTCAAAGACAATATTAAACTTCAAAGGATAATCAGTGTTTTATCATTAATCACCACCACTGCTTTTGCTGCATATTTGGTACAGTTGGTTCAATCAAAAGGTGTTTTAACTCATGAGCTTGGGAACTGGAAACCTCCTTTTGGAATTATTCTAGTAGCGGACATGTTCGCTTCCCTTCTCGTACTTACTGCTAGTATCGTAACACTATGCTGCGTTCTTTTTGCTTTTCATACAATTGGCGAAAGACGTGAACGCTTTTACTTTTATTCGTTTGTACAGTTTTTATTAGTAGGCGTATTTGGCGCTTTCTTGACAGGTGATATCTTTAACTTATTTGTCTTTTTTGAAGTCATGCTTATGTCTTCGTACGCTCTTATTGTAATTGGCGGTACAAAAGAACAGCTTCGAGAGTCTCTTAAGTATATTTTAGTCAATGTCATTTCATCTGCTTTGTTTGTAATTGCTGTTGCTTATTTGTACGCCGTAACAGGAACTCTCAACATGGCAGACCTTTCGCAGCGAATTGCAGAGGCTAATCAGCCGGGAATTTTAACAACCATTGGCATGCTTTTATTTATTGTATTTGCATTAAAAGCAGCTTTATTCCCAATGTATTTTTGGCTTCCAGGTTCGTACAGTGCGCCTCCACCCGTTATTATCGGATTGTTTGGTGCGTTGCTCACAAAAGTAGGCGTTTATTCGATTTTCAGGACTTTCACTTTACTGTTTTACCATCATCCTGAATTCACTCATCAAATTATCGGCTACGTTGCGCTTTTGACTATCGTTGTTGGTGCAGTAGGCGCCATTGCTTATTCGGATGTGAATAAAATTTTAATTTATAATATTATTATTGCTGTGGGAGTCATTGTCTACGGTGTAACTTTAACAACAAAAGCAGGTTTTGAAGGAGCCATTTATTATTTAATTCACGACATGATTATTAAAGCAGCTCTCTTCCTTCTTGCTGGAAGCATCATTCGAATAACTGGAACAACAAAATTAAAGAAAATGGGTGGGTTAATTAAAGACTATCCGCTGCTTGGCTGGATGTTTTTTATCGCTACTATTTCGTTGGCAGGAATTCCTCCCCTAAGCGGCTTTATTGGAAAATTCCTTTTAGTTCAAGGCGGTTTAGAATCAGAGAGCTACACGTTTGTAGGAGTTTTACTCGTTTCAAGCCTGCTCGTTTTATATTCTGCCATTAAGATTTTCATGAGCTGCTTCTGGGGTGAACCTACGCTTTCTTCTGAGCATGAAAAAGTATCCCTTAAAGGTATTCTATACCCATCCGCTATCTTACTTGCTGTTTCTGTCTTTTTAGGACTAGGTGCAGAAGCTGTTATTCCTTATGTGTCGACAGCCGCTCAAACGCTTATGGATCCTTCAATTTATATCCAATCGGTGTTAAAGGAGTAGATCTGCATGTCATTTCAACTATTATTAAACGTAATCATTGCATTCACATGGATGTTTTTGAGAGGGATTTGGACACTACCTTCTTTTATTATAGGATTTTTCTGGGGAGCGGTACTGCTGTTTGTTTTCCGCCGTTTTTTTCACAGACGTTTTTACCTGCATAAAGTGTATGCGATCATTAAGCTGCTGTTTATTTTCATACGAGAATTATTCAAAGCCAATATTGCAGTGACGAAAGACGTATTGCGCCCTAAATTAAATATTCAGCCAGCCATCTTTGCAATGCCAACCCGTCTGGAGAGTGAATGGGAAATTACCATTCTTTCTCTTTTAATTACGCTAACGCCAGGCACACTGGTAATGGATGTGTCAGATGACAATTCTACTATCTATATTCATGCAATCAATACCGACGATATTGATGACATTATTACAGATATTCAGCAAACATTCGAAAAAGCTATTATGGAGGTGAGTCGTTAAATGCTCGATATTTTTCTAAACGTTTCGCTCATTCTCATTTCTGCTTCAACTATTGGGTTTGTTTACCGAGTGGTAAAAGGTCCGTCAACTGCTGACCGAGCAATGGCCCTTGATGCTATTGGAATTAACATCATTGCTATCACGGCCATCATCTCGATTATTTTTCGAACTCAGGCTTTTTTCGAAGTCATTTTACTGCTAGGCATCATAGCCTTTGTAGGTACCGTTGCTTTTTCTAAGTTTTTAGAGAAAGGAGAAGTGATTGAATATGAACGTGATCAGTGAAATCATTGTAGGAGCTTTGGTACTCATAGGGTCTCTTCTGACAGTTGTAACCATGATTGGGCTTATTCGTTTGCCTGATACGTACACAAGAAGTCATGCTGCCTCCAAAAGTGCTACCTTAGGCGTCCTGTTTATATTAGTGGGCTGCTTACTCTACTTTTGGATTGACACTGGCCATATTAGTGCACGGTTAATTTTAGCGATTGTCTTTGTGTTTATCACCTCTCCTATTGCTGGGCATTTACTAGGAAGAGCAGCTTATTACAGCGGAGTTCCTCTTTCTGATAAAACCGTTCGGGATGATTTGAAAACCAAACAGCAGAAAAAGCTTACCCATCATGAATAAAAAAAAACGCCGTGCGGTTTGCACGGCGTTTTTTATCGAGAATCTTATAAAGAAGCGCGTAGGATTGCTAGTACATCTTCTTTGTTTAATTTTTTAAATTTACCAAATTCACCTTTGGCCATCGCACGATCAGCCATAAGATCTAATTTGTCTTCGCCAATATCATAATCAGCTAAGCGAGTTGGTGCACCTAGGCTTGACCAGAATTCACGAAGCTTATCCACACCTTCAAGTGCTACTTCTTTATCTGTCTTACCTTCCGTATCTACGTTAAATACGCGTACAGCTACTTGCTTGAAGCGATCTACGTTCTCATCCATTACGTGTTTCATCCAGTTCGGGAATAAAATTGCGAGTCCACCCGCATGTGGAATATCATATACAGCTGATACCGCATGCTCAATATTATGAGTAGCCCAATCGCCTTGGTGTCCCATTTGTAACATACCGTTTAATGCGATGGTACCATTATATAAAATCGTTTCACGTAACTCGTAGTTTTCTAAGTCGTTTAATAATTTTGGTCCCGTTTCAATAACCGTTTGTAGCACACCTTCACACATGCGATCTTGAAGCGGCGTATTTGTTGCAGCATGGAAATATTGTTCAAATACGTGGCTCATCATGTCAACCATGCCATAAACTGTTTGATTTTTTGGTACAGTAAATGTATTAACCGGATCTAAAATAGAGAATTGAGGGAATGTTGCCGGACTGCCCCAGCCGTATTTTTCTTGTGTTTCCCAATTTGTAATAACAGAACCAGCATTCATTTCTGAACCTGTTGCTGCTAATGTTAGCACTGTTCCAAATGGAAGAGCTTCAGCTGCGAATACGTCGCGGTTAATGATGTCCCATACGTCGCCATCATATTTTGCGCCAGCTGCGATTGCTTTTGTACAATCGATTACGCTTCCTCCACCTACTGCAAGTAAAAATTCAATACCGTTTTCTTTACAAATATCGATTCCTTTGCGAACAGTTGTCAGACGAGGATTCGGTTCTACTCCCGCTAACTCATGTACTTCTGCATTCATGTCATTCAGTACATCCATTACTTGATCGTATAAACCGCTGCGTTTTACACTTCCTCCACCGTATACTAATAATATCTTTTTACCAAAGCGACTTGCTTCTGTTTTTAATTGCTCTAATTGACCTTTACCAAAAATTAATTTTGTAGGATTATAAAATGTAAAATTGTTCACTATAAACTCCTCCTTACGAGCTTGATTACATGCATCATTATGAAGAACAACTTTTTGATTGTAAAGAAAATTGACTTCCTAAAGATTATTCCCTGTTGGCTAGATGCTCACCCCATCCAAATGAACGTTTATTTGTCTGTATCTTCCAAAAGCAAATATGCATATTTCCCTCTAAAAAAAGCAGGCTAATAAGTGAACTACAAAACAAGGAGGGTTCATCATGAGTGGTATTCAACGTATTGCGCTCGTATTAACGATTATTGGAGCAATTAACTGGGGACTTATTGGCTTTTTTCAATTTGATTTAGTAGCAGCAATCTTCGGCGGTCAAACATCTGCTTTCTCCCGCATTATTTATGGATTGGTTGGAATCGCAGGACTGATTAACCTAGGTCTATTATTTAAACCTTCTGCTGAAGTAGAGCGTACAGAACCTAGAACGGAACATTAAAAAAGAAGGATAGCTAAGCTATCCTTCTTTTTTTCTTATTTCTTAATTAGATCTTCGCGGTTTGATTGCTCAATCCACTCTTCTAATTTTTCTTTTAATGTGTTGAATCCTTGAGTAGATTCAGTATGAACTGTTGCTTGACCTTGACGCTTTTTAGCAGGTTTTTTAGGTGCAGAAGCTTCAGTTTTTTCTGGAGCTGGCTCAGTTGCACGAATAGATAAACCAATTTTACCAGTTGACTCATCAACAGATAAAACTTTAACGTTTACTTCGTCTCCTACTGATAAATGTTCGTTAATATCTTTAACGAAGCCATGTTTTACTTCTGAGATATGAACTAATCCTTGAGTTTCTTCATTTAATGCAACGAATGCACCGTATGGTTGAATTCCTGTTACTTTACCTTTTGTAACAGTACCGATTTCAAATTTTGACATATAAACACTCCTAGATACCTTATTATTTTCACCATTATAGCCAATTTAAAATTATAGCACAGTTCATAGATTGAATCAAAAAGTAGTTATACTATATTTATTATTTACCAATTTCGTCACAAATATAAACTAACACTACATTTCATCATAGCAAAAAAGATATTATATCAAACCGTCTATACGATATGACATAATATCTTATTTTTATTATAACTTATTTTCAACAAAACGGCTAATCCGTTTTATGGATTCTTCTAATGATTCCATTGAAGAGGCGTATGAACAGCGAATATGTCCCTCTCCACCTTTTCCAAATACATTGCCTGGCACGACGGCTACTCGTTCTTCAAGCAAAAGCTGCTCAGCGAATTCTTCCGATGACAATCCCGTTTTCTTGATAGACGGGAACACATAAAACGCTCCTCCGGGAGAATGGCATTCCAGACCAATTTGATTTAATGACTTCACCATATAGTTCCGTCTTCTGCGATAGCTTTTTCTCATCTCTTCTACGTCATGCTGCCCGTTTTGTAGTGCTTCAATTGCTCCATACTGGGCCATGGTAGGCGCGCACATCATTGTATACTGATGAATTTTCAGCATTGCTTTAGCAATCTCAGTTGGTGCACATATGTACCCAAGACGCCATCCAGTCATAGCAAACCCTTTAGAAAAGCCTGAAATAATAATAGTTCGTTCTTTCATTCCTTCTAAAGAAGCAATAGATGTAAATTCTTCATCATATGTTAATTCTGCATATATTTCATCCGTGATAACAAGCAAGTCATGCTTGATTACAATATCTGCAATAGCCTGCAACTCTTCTTTAGATAGCGAACTTCCTGTTGGATTATTAGGAGAACATAAAAGAAGGGCTTTCGTGTTGCTTGTAATGACTTCTTCAATCTGTCTAGGCTGTAGTTTAAACTCTGTTTCCGCCGTTGTTTCAATTGCCACAGGAACTCCTCCTGCTAGAGAAATTAACGGACTGTAAGACACAAAGTTTGGCTCCACGACAATAATCTCATCTTCAGGATTAATCAAAGCTCGCATTGTAATGTCTAAAGCCTGACTTCCTCCAACGGTCACAATAATATCATCTTTATAATCATACGAGACGTTAAAATTTCTTTTCATATACTTCATAATTTCAAAGCGGAGCTCTAAAAGCCCCGCATTTGCTGTATAAGAGGTATATCCTCTTTCCAACGATAAAATACTCGCTTCTCGAACAGCCCAAGATGTGACAAAATCAGGTTCACCTACTCCAAGAGAGATGACGTTATCCATACTTGCTGCTAAATCAAAAAAGCGGCGAATACCTGAAGGTTTCAGCTGTTGTACAGTTGTTGACAAGCGCTCTTTCATTACGGAGACACCACGATTCTGCGATCTTCATCGCCTTGATCGTAGATGGTACCATCGTGCTTGTATTTTTTCATAATAAAGTGAGTCGTTGTAGATAAAACAGAGTCTAGCGTAGAAAGCTTTTCAGAAACGAAAAATGCTACTTCAGACATTGATTTTTCTTCAATAATAACAGACAAATCATATGCTCCTGACATTAGGTACACGGATTTTACTTCTTGAAAACGATAGATGCGCTCCGCAATCTCGTCAAAGCCTACTCCTCGCTTTGGTGCAACTTTTACATCTATCATAGCTGTGACGCCCTCATGTCCATCTACTCGTCTCCAGTTAATATCAGCTGAATATTGCACAATTACTTTTTCTCTCTCTAACTTTTTAACAATATTAGAGGTTTCTTCAAACGTTAAATCCACCATTTTTGAAATACTATCTATTGAAATACGGCTATTTTTTTCTAGAATTTCTAAAATTTCTAACTCTTTTTCTTCTAAGAACACCGCGTTCCCCTCCTACACCGATTAAATTTTTTCACTTTTTCCATTATATCAAATTTAAACACATCTTTAATGTGAAATCTATACCGGTAATTGAGTTTCATTTTATAGATTGCTGGAAATTAGGACAGACTAGAAAGAAAAAGATGGAGTGAAACAAATTGACTGACTCTAAAATTACTTGCCACCAGCGTACTTTTAATGGCGTCAATGTTTACTACGAATGCCATAACTATCACCCTGATAAACCATCTATTGTATTTATTCACGGCTTTTTATCATCCAGTTTTAGCTTTCGGCGTTTAATTCCTTTATTTGAAGATACGTTTTCTATCATTACGCTGGACCTTCCGCCATTTGGGCGAAGTGAAAAATCGTTAACCTTTCAATACTCGTATAAAAACTTAGCCAAAATTGTCATCGAGTTGATTGAATACTTAAAATTGAAAGATGTTGTACTATCGGGACACTCAATGGGAGGACAGGTTTGTTTAAACGTAGCAAAATTAAAGCCTTCTTGTGTATCAAAACTCGTTCTTCTGTGCAGCTCAGCTTATTTAGGCCCTTCACATTATGGGTTGGTCATGTCTTCTTATGTTCCCTTCTTTTATCTGTGGGTAAAAACGTGGCTGTCTCGCAAAGGTGTATTAGGTAACTTGCAAAATGTCGTATTTGATCATCAGTTAATCGACGAAGAAATGATTGATGGCTATACTGAACCCTTTTTGGATGACCGTACGTTTATGGCTTTGACAAGAATGATTCGTGATCGAGAAGGAGACCTCTCCTCAAAGGATTTGCAGCACATAAAAAAACCAAGTTTACTCATTTGGGGAGAAGAAGACCGAGTTGTCCCTTTACATCTCGGACGTAAATTAAAAGATGATTTGACAGACTCTACCTTTATCTCGTTAAAGGAAATTGGACATCTTTTACCAGAAGAGTGTCCCGACATTGTGCAGTCTCATATGGTCGATTTCTTGTACGGTGAAAAAGCCCTGTCTCAATAATGACGGAGCGAGTTCATATATTTCACACGAGGCGCTAACTTTAATAAAAAATTTATTAGTGGTGCTTCAGCCAATTTTCCCACTTTCTTTATTGACTTCACAAGTTAACTTCGTTGACAAACGTATTAAAAATAAGCAAACTATTATATTAAAAAAGGGGGTACTTTTATTGTCTACTTTTTCTTTTGATCAATTAATTAATCGTACAGGTACGCAGTCCGTAAAGTGGGACAAAACGGATCTCGTTTTTGGAGCAAAAGATGTTCTGCCTTTTTGGGTAGCTGATATGGATTTCCAAGCGCCGCCTAATGTTCTTCAAACCATTAATGAGCGTGTCAAACACGGTATTTTCGGCTACACTTCCCCTACTGAATCTACGGCAAATGCTTTATCATCTTGGGTAAAAAACAAGCATCAGTGGACCATTGATCATGAATGGATTACATACAGTCCAGGAGTTGTATTTGCCCTGAGTATGGCTATTCAAGCATTTACGGAACCTGGAGATTCAATTTTAATTCAACCTCCAGTTTATACTCCGTTTTTCAACATGATAGAGGTAAATGATCGAGAAGTTGTTGAAAATCCGTTAAAACTTGCGGGCGATAAATACGAAATTGATTTTGCAGATTTAGAGAAAAAATTTGCAGAAGGCGTAAAATTAATGATTCTTTGCAGTCCTCATAATCCAGTAGGACGCGTGTGGACAAAAGAAGAACTGAAAAAACTTGCCGATCTTTGTCAAAAATACAATGTATTAATTGTTTCAGATGAAATTCATTCTGATCTAATTTACCATTCTTATAAACACATTCCCATCAGCATGGTGAGTGAAGATGCAGCCAATCGAACCATTACGTGTATGGCCCCTAGCAAAACATTCAATATACCAGGACTTCAAGCTTCAGCTATTATTATTCCAAATGAGAAGCTGCGCACACAGTATGTTCAGCAGCAGCAAAAACAAGGTTTCTCTAATTTAAATACATTTGGAATCATTGGTTTAGAAGCAGCTTACAGCGAAGGTGGCGAATGGCTAGAAGCACTGCTTGTGTATCTGAAGAAAAATGTAGATCTCGTGACAGGGTTTATAAGTGAACACTTACCTGAACTGCGAGTCATTCAGCCGGAAGGAACTTATCTACTATGGATTGACTGCAACAAGCTGCACTTATCAGAAGAAGAATTACATGAACGTTTATTAGAAAAAGGCAAAATCGCCGTAGAAAAAGGCGAAAAATACAGTTCCACATATGGAAAAGGTTTTATTCGCTTGAACATTGGCTGTTCACATGAACAACTTCAAGAAGGATTAAATCGCTTAAAAATAGCTTTAACGTAAAAAACAGCGTTCTTTCTCACGAAAGAACGCTGTTTTTAATGTTTTTTTGAAATAACTCCGCACGCGATTCGCTTGCCAGAATTACCTGATGGCTCTGTCATTCCATCATCACCTTGTTCAGTAATTACAAGAGAGGAACCATCCATACGCTTAACGAGAGACGTCTTTCCTTCTTTTAACGTGACTTGAGGAACCATATCCGTTCCTTTATACGTCTGATCGTCTTCTACCACAATATTTTTCATATCGCCTAAATGTGGTCCTTTTGGATTTAACAGTCCGTGTTTCTTTTTATCAGGATCAAGGTGATTTCCTGCACTTTTAAAGTTAGGAGCTTTGCAAATCCCCATTTCATGAATATGTACGCCGTGTTCGCCAGGTGGAAGTCCGCTTAAATCGTACGTAAACTCAATTCCATCAGCCTGCTCTTTCAATTTGACTGTACCGATGCTATCTCCATCTGCGTTATAGACTTTGACTTCTTTATTGGATATTTCTTTTTCCATACACCCCGTTAACAAGAAAAAAGGCACGGTTCCAATGAGTAGTAGTTTTTTCATGTTGCCCTCCAATCGCATACGCACTAGCGAAAGTTTTAGATGTCTTTCCATAGATTGTCCAGCAACATATCATTTTAAACGCTTACATTTTATTTGCATTTCATTAGAGTGACTTCTTATTTTCTTGTTCTTTCAGCTTTGCTTCTAATTCCTTCGTTTTTTCTTCTTCTTTTTTAGACACCTTGATGATGAACCGCCAGACTGCAACTGCTGCTAGTACAAAAATCGCCATTGTAGCAAAAGCAGGAATATATTCTGTTTTATCTTCCGGAAAATAAAGCAAAAACATTAAATACATCATGTACAACATCCTTTCATAGAAACGGTAGTAGGTTTTGATTTATACTGTTTATAACAAACACTTTACTTAAAGGAGATCTGGCAATATGACATTTACAATTGGTCAAACCGTTACAGCACTTTATAAAACCGGGAAATACATCGGTGAAATTACACAAGTTCGAGATCTGCATTATGTTGTACGAATTCAAGCTGTGTTGAAGCATCCAGAACAAGGTGACTTACATAATCCTGGACAAGTGGACGTACCTTTTTTTCACGAGCGAAAAGCACTTGCGTTTCGAGAGCAGGCCAACATTCCTCAAAAAATGGTTCATCTCTATGAAGACAGCGTTCCTGATTATAAGCATTCACTAAAAAAAGCCCTTGAATTAAAGATAGCTGAACAACAAGCCAAAGATAGCGCTTTTGCTCAAGCAAGTATTGCCTGTTTAGAAGAGTTAAAAAAAGAGTACGGTATTCATTAAACAAAAAGCCAAATTCACATAGAAGTGATTTGGCTTTTATAATGCAAATTTATTTAATACTTTTGAAAAATCGATTCGATCTCCTATGGTCGTCGGCTCCGGTTTTTGAAGGTACCGCTTATCTTTTTCTACAAGCTTAAAGATGTTGAGTGTCGTCATCGCATCATCAAGCGCGCAGTGGTGCTTTCCAGTTCCTTCTTTACCATACTCTTGCACAGCTTTCCAAAGGCCGGTTTGATTTTGATCTCCAAAAAAGCGCTTATACTCCATCGAAAGATCAATTTCTTTACCTGTAAAAGGAAACGGCACCTTATTTTTTTGACAGCACTGCCTTAATACTTTCATATCCATGTTTCCCCATGTAATAATCGTGCTGTTTTTATACATGCCCAGTCGCTGTACAAGCTGCTCTAGCGTAATTCCTTCATTTACTTGATTTTGTTCGATATGGAGAAATGATTTACAGCGCTCAGTTAATTTTGTGAAGTGTGTAGGCTGTACGTAAGAGGAGAAACGATCAATGATTTCTTGATTTTTAACAAACACCAAACCAACTTCAATGATTTCCGGAAAAAAGCCTTTTGGAAAACCTTTATACTCTGGCATTGTAAATTCAAAATCAATGAATAAATACTGAGAGTTCTTATCCAATATTATCACCCCTTTGTAAAATAAACCGCCCTACTATATTAATGCTATTATAGCACGATTGAACAATCGGAAGGTCTATTTTCTGTTCTTATTTTTAATATTATGAATATTCTAGTTGCTGAATAAAAAGAATACTTTACTACTACTATATTCTAGAGCATGTCTCTATGCGCAGGGTAACTGTCACGAATAGACATAATTTCGCTTCTTTTTTTTACCTATTTTTTCACTTTTTTATGTATCCGCTCTTCCAAATTCTCTTTAAGCTCTCACATCAGTGTGTGAGGTGCTCCTCCTGACTTCAAAAGCATACCTCACACCTTTTAGACTAAGCCTTTCTTATATTTAAGCTTTAGGCAGAATAGCAAGCGTGCACCGGGATATACAGATTAAATTCTCTTCTTCATCTTGAATTTTCACTTCCCAAACCGCTGTTTTTTTTCCTTTATGTAAAGGAACGCCTATAGCTGTAACTGTTCCATCTTTTTTCCCTTTGATGTGATTAGCATTAATCTCTAAACCCACACAGATTTCTTTTTCAATATCTACACTTTTAATAGCACCTAGACTAGCCACAGTTTCGGCTAACGCCACCGATGCTCCTCCGTGCAAAAGCCCGAATGGCTGACGCGTTCGCTCATCAACAGGCATCGTCGCTTCCACTCTTTGTTCACTTGCGCTAATAATCTCAATTCCTAATGCTTCTAACAGCGTATCTTTTGTTTTCATATACATACCTCCCTTTGTATCTAGTATACAATAACGGTTTTGCTACAACATATACGAACCCTCTACATATACATAATAAAAATCCGTTTTTTAGGAGGATTCTTATATGAAACCATTTGCTCCCTTGTCTTACTACTGGCCATCGTACTACATGCCTCACCCTTATACATACAGGGTACCTAGCTTACCTGAGGCGGACATAGCGACTTTCCAGCAATCTCTTAAAGTGATTCCCTCTACCATGCAAAGCGCTACCATATTTATTCAAAGAGCTAACGCTTCGCCAGCTTTAATAAAAAAAATAAAAGCTGCTGCTCAAGAATCTAAAGTGAGTGAAGTAAAAAGACTCATTCTTTCAACAGGCGTTAAGGCCAAAATTGATGTTTTTTATACGCCAGACTATATTAAAATTACGTTTATTCATCCCGATAACCAATTTGACTGCTGTCACGTTTCGTTAAATATTAAATGGTAAAACACAAGGAAAAAAGTCTTATTTTCTTTTGAAAAAGATGTACATGTTGTTTTGTTTCGAATATTATAATATATGCCGTTTTTGGATGTAAAAACAAATTACACGATAATTGTATTTAGGAAATAAATATGATATTGTATTTGGAAATATATTTTTTCTTTAGGAGGGATGACATGATGAGACATGTTACGCTAGTAGAAATTTTCACGCATCCTATCGCTCAAAAATATTTAACACGATCTGGCGTTGCGCATGCTGTATCGGTCGCCTATCATGCGTTTCGTCTATCTGTACAGCATAATGTAAACCCTGATTTAGCTACAAAAGCAGCGCTGCTTCATGATATTGGCCACTACGAATGGTACACAAATGGTCAGTGGGATTATGAGAAGTATCGTCAAAATGATATTCACGCTATTAAAGGTGCTGAACGTGCACATAAATTACTCATTCGTTTAGGCGAGGAACCTCAGGCGGCAAAAGAAATTGCCTTAGCTATTTTACTACACACAGACTCCTATTTGCCTGAAGGAACCATTCAGCAACGCCCTCTTCAAAAAGTAGTCAAACTAGCTGATGAAGCTGATGAAGAGCCAGGCGGCAAACATCATTACCGTGAAATGGAATACAATTTGGCTGTAAAGAAAATTAAGGAGCTTGATAAGAAAGTGCTTGAACTTCTACATTCCAACCAATTTAAACAGTTAGGCTGACAGGATTAACTCCTTTCATAAGAGTTAATCCTTTTTATTATTTCTCCTCATAATTCCCTGCAAATTACTCATACTACTTATTGATTCTCATTTTTGGTTAGTTAGGAGGAAGAAGAATGTCTAAAAACGCTAGAGGTTACGTGCAGGATTCTTGTACGTCATTAAATCAGGCAAAAGCAAGCCTTGAACAAGCTCTTCAAACAGTAGAGAAAGATTCAAATCGCGAACATATTGAACAATCTCTTCAGGCTGTAGAGCAAGCATTAGGAGCTTGTGACAGCACTGCTTCTACTCTTTCTCAAGCATGAAAAAAAAGCAGCCGGTTTTGATCGGCTGCTTTTTTTTCATTAGAGACCCTCTATTTACAAGATAACTGAGGCAACCCACCCAAAAATAATGAGTGGAATGTTATAGTGAAGAAAAGTTGGTACACACGTATCCCAGATATGATCATGTTGACGATCGACTGCTAGTCCAGATGTTGGTCCAAGCGTACTGTCTGAAGCTGGTGAACCAGCGTCTCCAAGCGCTCCTGCTGTACCAACAATACAAATCGTTGCCATTGGACTCATACCAAGTTCTAAGCAAAGAGGAACAAAAATCGTCGCGATAATTGGAATGGTAGAGAAAGAAGAACCAATGCCCATTGTGACTAAAAGCCCGATGACAAGCATAAGAAATGCACCCAGCATTTGGTTTCCGCCAATAAGAGCAACAGAGCCTTTTACAAGTGCTTCTACATCTCCAGTTTCTTGAAGAACTTTTGCAAAACCAGAGGCTGACAGCATAACAAATCCGATGAAAGCCATCATTCTCATTCCGTTCGTTAATACTGGATCTGCTTCATTCCACTTCAAAGCCCCGCTGAAATAAACGACCACAATTCCTGCAAGCGCTCCGAAAATCATAGAATCTACTAAGAGCTGCACAGTTAAAGCCGCTACAATCGCAAGTAACGCTACTATAATCCCTCTTGTTGTGTAACCTGTACGCTCCTCTGCGCCTTGATCAATGTCAATGTCTTTATAACTGCGCGGCTTACGGTACGAAATAAACACAGCAAACAATAAGCCCGCTACCATTCCTAAAGCTGGAAGAGCCATCGCCGTGGTAATATCTCCTTTATCAATCGTTAATCCACTTTCTTTGATGTTAGTAAATAAAATGTCGTGATAAATCTTACCGAATCCTGCCGGCAAATACATATAAGGTGTAACCAATCCAAATGTAATAACTGTTGCGACTAATCGGCGATCTATTTTCAACTGATTAAATACTTTTAATAGCGGTGGAATTAAAAGCGGAATAAATGCAATGTGAACCGGAATAACATTTTGAGAAAAACACGAAATAATAAGGATGATCAATAAAATCAGTACTTTTGACAGTGACTTCTTTTTCGTTTCTCCTTCTTTTCCTACTATTTTCAACGCTAGCTGAACAACGGCATCAGGCAGCCCTGTCCGCGAAACAGCCATTGCAAATCCTCCAAGCAAAGCATAGCTTAATGCAACAGAAGCACTGTTTCCAAGACCATCTGTGTATATACTTACTGTATCTGTGAGGCTGATACCGCCAACAAGTCCTCCAATTAGCGCTCCGACCGCTAAAGAAAAGACAACGTTGATACGCAATAAGCTCAAAATCAGCATCACGAGCACAGCTATTAATACTGCATTCATTTTGAAACCTCCATTTTTCTTTTTACTTTATCTCATTAAAACATTAGAGAGATAAACAACATGTTCATTATATTAGGTATAGAAAAAAAGTCAATCATCTTACTAAATAAACGTTTGTTTAACTTCTCTACATCCTTAACAATATAAGGATTTTTTTAAACAATCTTTTCTTCCTAAAAAGAAAAAAATGTTATGTAAACATATTAAAAAAGAAGCATCTTCGATGCTTCTTTTTACGTTTCTTTCTATCACTGCTATGTTCTTTTTATTAATTGGCTTCAAATGAACAAACCATCGCAGCTAGTGTTCGCACCATCACGCCTGTTGCACCTGAAGGTCCTAACTCATGAGAAGCAGCGGATGTTGCAGTTCCAGCAATATCCAAGTGAACCCATGGTGTTTGCTCTGCAAACTCACCAATAAAGGTTCCTGCCATAATTGCGTGCCCCTCCCGTCCAGGAGAGTTATTTAAATCTGCTACCTTACTTCCCCGAACACGCTTTTTGTCTCGTTCTGTAATAGGCAGCTCCCAAATCGGTTCGCCTGTCTCAATGCTCGCTTTCGCTATTTGCTGCAATAAAGCAGAATCATTCGTCATTGCCCCAGTTGTGTGTGTACCAAGAGCTACAATTACACCACCCGTTAATGTCGCCACGTCTACTAAATAATTTGCTCCATGATGCTTGGCATATGAAATACCATCAGCTAGTGCTAAACGCCCTTCAGCATCTGTGTTCAGCACTTCTATTGTCTTTCCATTCATTGCTGTAATAACATCATCTGGTTTAAAGGCACGCGCGCTAATAACGTTGTCAGTTGATGGAATGACCGCTACTACGTTTTGATGAGGTTTTAATTCTCCAATCGCTTCCATTGCACCAAGAACAGATGCAGCTCCACCCATATCTGTTTTCATGCCTACAATCCCGTCTTTAGATTTGATAGAGTAACCACCTGTGTCAAAGGTAATCCCTTTTCCTACCAACCCAATAACGTCTTCCCATTTTTCTTTACCTTGATATTTCAGCACAATCATTTTAGGAGGCTCTGCGGAACCTTGATTGACTGCGAGCAACGCGCCCATTCCTAGCGTTTCCATCTCTTCTTTTTCTAAAATTTCATATTCAAAACCATATGTATGTGCCATTTCTACTGCATAATTAGCTAAATCTGTAGCCGTTAGCATATTGCTTGGTAAGTTAACGAGGGTGCGGGCTGAGTTTGTTGCTTTCCCGTACGTATATCCAACCAACGCAGATTGTAAAACGTCTTTATAACAAGAAAACAGTTCAATTTTCTCAAGCTGCTTGTCAGGCTCATTTGATTTCTTTTTGTAGTTTTCAAACTCATACATAGCAAGCTGTTGAGCTTCTCCTAGTAAAGCTGCAGTTTCTTGCTCTGACCACTCTCCTGTATCAAATGTAGGAAGGACGACCGATGCGTTTGAAATTTTTGCTTCTTTTAACTTTTTAAATAAAAGGCCAAAGCTTTCTTTGAGCCCATTTTTAGTTAACGCTTGCTTTCGTCCGAGCCCTACAAAATAAAGACGTTTTGCTCCTAATTTTCCTAGTGTATGAATCGTTGATATCCGCTTTTCCTGTACGCGAATATCTCCTTCCTTAATCAAATGAATGAGCTGTCCACCTAAAGCATCATCAATTTCTTTTAGAAAGCCTTCAAACTGTTGATTTTGATTAAATAACCCGATTACGAGCGCTTCTGTTTGATGATCAACACCATATGTTTCTACGTGCGAAAACATAAAATTCCTCCCTTTTACGTATAGATATTTTATTTTTATTTATCATCTGCTTTGTTTAATCTATTCAGCAAGTGGAATATATATCATATTCACCACTGTTTTCATCTATATACATATGATAGCAGAAATACAATTTTTAATCACAGTTCAAAAACCTTAGTTTCACACATATACTTTCATCTACCACTGTTTTCATCATACGGATTTATCTTTTTAGACATTTTAAGTTGAGGGAGGACATCTCAATGGAGTTATTCTCAAATTTTCCACTTTGGAGTTCATTAATCGCTATTTTCTTTGCTCAATTTATTAAGATTCCCCTTTCTTTTGTAGCTACTAAAAAAATAGACGGCAGCTTATTTTTTAGTACGGGGGGCATGCCAAGCTCTCACTCCGCAGCCGTAACTTCCTTAGCAACTGCCATTGGGCTAGCAGAAGGTCTTAAATCCCCTATTTTTGCTCTATCCGCTATTTTTGCCATCATTGTCATGTTTGATGCTAAAGGAGTAAGAAGACACGCAGGAGAGCAAGCAACAGTTTTAAATCGTTTGGTTGAAGACTTTCAGCGCGCAGTAAAAGAGGCAAAGCTGTGGACGACCAATGAAGAGGACGAAAAACAAGTGAAGCTAAAAGAACTGCTTGGGCATAAGCCTATTGAAGTTTTCTTTGGAGCCTTAACAGGAATAGCAGTTGCTTTTGTAACGTATTATGTATGGCCATAAAACATAAGAAAACACATGAAGAATGCTTCATGTGTTTCTCGTTTATTTCACCTGCTGACGAAAAACTTGCATCGATTTCTTTTCATTCAGCATTGTTAACTCTTCTTCAGTTAAACGGCCGTCTCCTGATTTGACTACATAGACGTTTAATTCTTTCTTACCCCATATGTTATACACATCAGAAACAGTTTCAAAGTATAAATCAAGATGATTGCCTTTAATAGCCCCACCTTTATCTGCTACCACTCCGTACCCATAGCCCGGAATGAACAAGATCGTGCCGATTGGAAATATGGTTAAATCAGCAGCGATGGTTGAATACAAGTCACGTTTTACTTTAACGCCCGAATATGTAATACCATACCCTGGATGATTGGGATTTTTCCCAGTTGATTCGTAACCAGCTGTGTAACCCGTAGCCAATACATTCTTAGTTGGATAACGCGACCAATCAAATGCTTCTTCAATTGTCAGACGCTCTCTGTCATTGCTAGCTGCTTCAACTCTTAGTGGTTTTAGAAATGATGGTAAGAGCCTTTCATTCATTAGAGGATGCCCTGTACTGTTTATAAAAGGCATATATTTGATGACCGTGTTTATTGGGACGCCAGTAATTGCTTCATATGTTGTAAACAGCGCTCCGACCAGTAGTAGGCACATAATGAATCGCTTTGCTATTTTTCCAATCATTGTGATTTCCACAACTCCTCTCACGAATCTATTTGTTTCCAACATAAAAACAAATTATTCGTTCGCGAGAAGAATTTACATTCAAAACATTTGGTACCCTCTTGTTCGTAAAGATTTAATGGTAATACCTGAAGTTAGTGCACCTATAAAACCAGCCATTAAAATCGCAATGTCAGCTGTGGCTAAAGATAGCACTTTTGTACCTAGCTGCTGAAAGGAGTGAGCGGGATGTTGAATGTAATCAACCGCTCTTACATCATCAATAATAAGAATAAAAATTACGGGATAAATAATGGCCATAATCCAAGACATGCGAAGCAGCATATTCAACAAGAAACCGATTCCAAAAAACAACACAAAAAACAACAAGATGGAGATAATTAGGACAGGCACACTCATTTCCATTGCTTTTCGCCTCCGTTACTCTTTATACTCTCAGTTTACTTAAGAGTAATCAAGGCGTCAATCACAGAAAAGTAAGTTAATACCAAAAAAAGCAAAAGGTTTGAAGACCTTTTGCTTTTTGTTTTAAAAGAAATTAAATTTTCCCTTTTTCAATACAAGACCTGCTCCGCCTTGAAGGAAAAGCGAGCGATTATCAACAACTTTTTTCATAAAAGATGCGCTTGAACCAAATAGTTTTCGACCGTATACAACGCCAATTGCGTCATCATGCCCTAACGAACATACCGTTCCTTTAATATCTGGTTTGAACTCGCTTAATTCTTTTTGCCCTTTCATCAAACGGCTAATATTTTCAGCGCAGGTACCGCCTTGTTGCATAGCGATTTGAGCTGTTGGCGGATAAGGACGTTCTGTTTCTGGGTTAATCATTAGTGAACAATCTCCAATAACAAACACATCTTCATGCCCTGGTGCCAGCAAGCTATTGCTTACTTTTACACGTCCGCGCATGTTCTCAAATCCAGCTTTTTCAATTAAATGACTGCCTCGAACACCTGCAGCCCATACAACTGTTGCTGATTTGATTTCTTCCACTTGGTCATCTTTTGATACAATAATTCCTTCTTCTGTACACTCTTTAATCGCTGTTCCAATCTTGAACTCGATTCCTTTTCGTTCTAGCTGTGTTACCGCATATTCTACAAGTTCCGGATCAAAACCTGGCAAGGCCGTAGGCGCTGCTTCTACACAAATAACGCGTACTTTTTCACGCGGGATATCAAACTCTTTGCAAAGCTGAGGGACTCGATTTGCTAATTCTCCCACAAATTCAATGCCGGTAAAGCCAGCACCTCCAACAATGATTGTCAGAAGTTCGTCTCTTTTTTCCACTTCATTGTTGTACGTCGCAAACACATAATCAATATGCTCACGAATTTGACGTGCTGCATTAATGCTCGTAATGGTAAATGCATGTTCTTTTAAACCTTTAATTCCGAAAGTTTCTGCTTCGTACCCTAAAGCAACAACTAAATAATCGTACGTTAGCTCACTGTTTTCAAGAAGAACACGCTTTTCATCTAACTTAATATCTACGACCGTGTCTTTAATAAATGTAACCTTATTCGTGTTAATTAAATTTTTAACAGGAACACGAGAGCGATCTTGATGAATTGTACCTGCCGATACTTCATGAAGCCATGTCGTTTCGTAATGGTAATCGTTTTTATTTACCAAAACAATTTCCGCATCACTAGCACCCAGTTTCTTTTGTAAATTAACAATTGTCATAATGCCGCCATACCCGGCACCCAAAATGACGATTTTAGGCTTTTTCATAGGAATGTCATCCACCTTTTTTAGTTATAGTCACAAGTATGTCTTACAAATATAATGATAAGAGCAATTTTATTTGGTTTGCTTTTTTATGTTAGTTTGAGCAAGAACGATCATCGCTATCCATTTATTATTCATATAAGAAAAATAATGTGAATCACTTCACGTTCTTTTTTAAAAAAATACATTTTTTCTTTTTCAAAAAAATGTAAGCATAAGTCCTAGCTTGATTTACACAAACATCTTATGCTTTTTTCATCGGTTTTTCAACCCTTCACTTTGTATTTACAAGCTTTTAAATTTTCAATTACTTTCCTGTATACCCAGTTTTATATTTGACCAAAACGTGTGGTTATGTTAATGATTGCAAATACTGATCTTTAAGCTGAGAAAGTTTCTCAAACATTCCAGCGTGTTTTAATGATATTTTATAATTTACTATGCTATCATAAAGTAGAATATGCATTGGCACAGAACAATCTAGAGGTGATTATAAATGAAAGAAGATAAACAAGTATACGATATTACCATCATCGGAGGCGGCCCTACAGGCTTATTTACAGCATTTTATGGCGGTATGCGTCAGGCGAGCGTAAAAATTATTGAAAGCTTACCACAGCTCGGTGGACAGCTTTCTGCTTTATATCCTGAAAAATATATTTATGACGTAGCTGGGTTTCCAAAAGTACGTGCTCAAGAATTAGTCAATAACCTAAAAGAGCAAATGGATCAATTTAAACCTGCAGTTGCACTAGAGCAAGCAGTAGAAAAGGTAGAAAAACAAGCGGACGGTGTATTCCGATTAACTACTAATTCTGAAGTCCACTATTCAAAAACAATTATTATTACGGCTGGAAACGGTGCATTTAAGCCCCGTAAAATTGAGCTAGAAAACGCAGAACAGTTTGAGCAAACGAACCTTCATTATTTTGTGGATGATATGAATAAATTCAAAGGCCGCAAAGTATTAGTATGCGGGGGTGGGGATTCGGCTGTAGACTGGTCTCTTATGTTAGAGCCGATCGCAGAAAAAGTAACGTTAACGCATCGCCGAGACAAGTTCCGCGCTCATGAACATAGCGTAGAAAACTTGCATAATTCATCAGTTGATATTAAAACACCATATGTACCGGTTGAATTTATTGGAGATGACCGTATTACACAAGTTGTGTTAGAAAATACAAAAGGTGAAGAAAAGACAGTAGTAGACGTAGATGATGTTATTGTAAACTTTGGATTTGTTTCTTCTCTAGGTCCAATTAAAGAATGGGACTTAGATTTAGAGAAAAATGCAATTGTTGTTAATTCAAAGCAAGAAACAAATATTCCTGGCATCTATGCAGCAGGTGATGTCTGCACATATGATGGAAAAGTAAAACTCATCGTGGCAGGATTTGGCGAAGGTCCGACTGCCGTTAATAACGCTAAAGCATACATTGACCCAAAGGCTCGCTTACAGCCTATGCACAGTACGTCAATGTTCTCATAAAAAAGCAGGCTCTCGCCTGCTTTTTTTCATTGCTGGATTGGTGTAACCATTCGATGAATGATTTCACTCATCATTTCTGCATCACTGCTTATTAAACAGATTTCATAAAAGGAATGGTTTCCTTCTTGACTAGTTACGCTCATTCTGTAGGCCTTCAAGCCTTCGAGCTTGCTTAAATATTTTACTACCTCTGATTGACCGACAATACGTTCAACCAGCAGAATATGCTCTCCTTCCATTGCTCCATAGCTTTCGGCCAGAGATGCATTAGCATTTTCATAATAGCGAATGTAAGGTTCAGAATGGTTAAGAGGCGCAGAGGACGAGTTTTGATGACAGACTTCACCTGAGGAAAAAGGCAAATGTTGAACAAATAAATGCGATTCACTGAAGTGAATACTTTTTGCATCCTTAGACTCCATTTTCCTATTTTCAAGTTTTAACCAGTTTATAAACCCCTTCCATAGAATAGGCAGGGTATTTTTTTTACGAAAACTTCCATAACCTCCTACTTGTTCCGCGTCGTAACGAGTCGCATCTATCAAATCCGTTCATCTCCTCTTTTTTATTGAGTATAAAAAAGACTGATTATTTGGTCAATAAGTTTGGTAGATGATGTAACATACAAAAATTTCTCACTAAAAAAGCTTTCTTCACCAGATGAGGTGAAGAAAGCTTTTTTATAAAAATATACTTAGCACTCTTCAGGAGCACCTGCGTTGCTTGCTGTACGGAAAGAAGAGCCGCAGCCGCATGCTGCAATGGCGTTCGGGTTATCAATTGTAAACCCTCCGCCTAGCATAGATTGCTTGTAATCAATTTTTACATCTTTTAAAATTGGAGCACTTTCGCTATCTACAAGAATCTTAATGCCATGTTGTTCAAACAGCGTATCGTTTTCATTTACTTCGTGTGCAAAACCCATGCCGTAAGAAAGACCTGAGCAGCCTCCTCCATTCACAGTAACACGTAAATAAGCATTTTCTTCTTCATGTTCTTTCATCATATCTTTTATTTGAAAGCTTGCAGCTTCTGTAATTGTTAGGATATCTTGACTCATTTTTAAACAGACCTCCTTTTTTGTTTAGTATACGACGAAATGTCTGTGACGACAAATCGTCTGCTTCTTCATTTTTAATAATAATACATGCCGTCGCAAATCACATTGGCTGGACCTGTCATTAACACATTGCCTTTATTTTGCCAAACAATCGTTAAATCTCCTCCAGCGAGGTGTACAACAGTAGGCACATCTTTTTTCGTCTTCTCATTTAACACAGAAGAAACAACAGCAGCGCATGCTCCTGTCCCGCATGCTTGAGTGATACCCGAACCTCTTTCCCATACGCGAAAGTTCAGCTCTCTTTCGTTCACTACCTCGACAAATTCAACGTTCACTCCTTCTGGAAAACGCGCATCTTTTTCAACTACCGGACCTAGTGTAGTAAGAGGCGCTTGTTCAATATCATTTACATAAAAGACGACGTGAGGATTTCCCATTGATACAGCCGTCCCTTTTAACCGTTCTTTTCCAAATTCCATCTCTTCATCAACAACTTGGTATTGGCTTGCTCCCGTCATTGGAATTTGTTCTCTAGCTAAAATAGGCTCTCCCATATCGATTGTTACTTCTGGAACTTCATTTCCCTGCGGATGCACCGTTGCTTCTACAACTCCAGAAAGCGTTTCGATAAAAAATCTTTCGCTTGTTACTAAATTATGTTCGTATGCATATTTAGCTACACATCTTAAACCGTTTCCGCAGTTTTTTGCTTCCGAGCCGTCATTATTAAATACGCGCATTTTCACATCTGCGCGTTCAGATGGACAAATAAGAATCATTCCATCCGATCCGATTCCCGTATAAACATTTGAGACTTTTACAGCAAGCGGTGCTAACTCTTGCTCTTCTATATGTTCTTCAAACATATTTACGTAGATATAGTTGTTGCCAAGTGCATGCATTTTTGTAAACTGAAATTTTTTCATATTATCACCCATTATTTTTTTATGTAGCTCTAGTATAAAGTGATTCTCTTTTGTACACAATAATATCATCCCCCGTTTTTTTAGCTCCTTAATCATAAAGATTAAGGGGTTTTTTTATTTTGTTCTCCTTTAGAGTATTAAAAAACAAAAGAAGCTTTATGATTACAAAAAGGATGGTTAAAGCGCATATATTTGCGCAAAAACGCATAAAAAAGCACGGCAAGACTAGCCATGCTTACATCATCTATTCTATTAGCCTCATGTCCCTCTCCTGCTAAAAAGAGATACGACAGCGGGGATAGTTTAAAACATTGGGTTTTCTTCTAAATGAATGTAGATATTATCTACTAACTGTTCAGGTGTTTCCGCCGTAACAATCTCTCCATTTACCAAGGCAAATAAAGATTGTGAACATTTCCCGCAATAACCTAAACATCCGTATTCAATAATATCTAGATTTGGATCTTTTTCAAGCTTTTCTAAAGCTGCTTGAGAACCGCTGGCTAAATTGCTAACGCAAAATTCAATAATTGGCTGTATCACGTTTTTTCACCTCTCTACTATTAGTTTATCCTATCTCCTTTCATTTTCAACGTCAACTTTAGAAATTCACGTTCATTTCGCGCGCGTTTTTTAGCTTTATAGACTTTTTTCAAAAACGCATAAATAAGCTTTATTACGTGGATAGCTTGAAATTATGTTGAAACATATTGTGGTTTTTTATTAATTTAGTTATACTTTTATGTATAGAAAACCAAACGAGGTTATATTAAATTATTATTTAAGTAAAATATGTTATCTTATATAGCCTTTCATATCTTTTTGGCAACCATCCTTATTAACGGTAATTTGTACCCTCCTATTCTTAAAAGCAAGAATAATAGAGAGAAAACAAAAATGCATGAAGCTAAAGGGGAAATTCACATGAAGAACCTTGTCATACTGGGCGGCGGATACGGTGGTATGCGCATTTTGCAGCGCCTTTTTCCGAATCAATTGCCTAACGATGTAGAAGTAACGCTTATTGACAAAGCACCTTATCACTCACTAAAAACTGAATTCTATGCACTTGCAGCTGGAACAATCTCTGATCAACATGTCCGTGTTGCTTTTCCTGAACACCCTCGCTTAAAAATCCGCTACGGCTGTGTAAAACGAATAGACCTGAAAGAGAAATGCGTCTATGTGGATGATCAAATGATCGCTTACGATGACCTGATTGTAGGACTCGGATGCGAAGATAAATATCATGGAGTTCCCGGAGCTCTTGAGCATACATACAGCATTCAATCCATTGATGCTTCACGAGCAACTTATCAGACATTAAACAACTTACCGGCCCACGCTACTGTTTCAATTGTCGGAGCTGGATTAAGCGGAGTAGAACTGGCAAGTGAGCTAAGAGAAAGCCGCCCGGATTTAAAAATCATCTTATTTGACCGCGGTAAATTAATTTTATCTGCTTTCCCAGAACGTTTAAGCAATTACGTTCAAACTTGGTTTACTTCAAACGGTGTCGAAATTGTAAATAGTGCTAATATTACAAAAGTAGAACCGAACATTCTTTATAATCATGATGAGCCCGTTCAAAGCGATGCAATCGTGTGGACAGCAGGCATTCAGCCAAATAAAGTGGTACGCGATTTAGACGTGGAAAAAGATCCTCAAGGACGCGTCGTATTGACAAAATACCATAACTTGCCTGACGATGAAAATGTCTACATTTTGGGTGACTGTGCAAGCCTACCGCACGCCCCAAGTGCTCAGCTTGCAGAAGGTCAGGCTGAACAAATTGTGCAAGTGCTTCTTCACCGCTGGAAAGACGAAGCGCTTCCTGATGAATTGCCAACTATTAAATTAAAAGGCATACTTGGTTCATTAGGCAAAAAGCATGGGTTTGGCTTAGTTGCCGAACGTCCGATTACAGGACGCGTAGCTCGATTATTGAAATCAGGTATTCTTTGGATGTATAAACACCACAGTGGATAAAACAAAAGCCGTTAGATGACTGACAATCTAACGGCTTTTTTCGTTATGATGCGCGGAAACCATACTTCTCCATTTCCTCAAATACGCGCTTTAATTTCGGATTGCCTTCCCCAACAATTTCTCCATTAATGACCACTACAGGATAGAATAAATCTTCTTCAATCACACGCTTGGCAAAAGCTGCTTTTTCCGGATCCGTATGCGGCTCGTTTATATCTACATACGTGATAGCAAACGGTTGGTTCGGATATTTACGAGAAATAGCTGCCTCTAGCCAATCATAGGTGTCTTTTGAAGACGGCAGGTTAACACAGCTTGCACAAACAATTTCAGCTCCATAAATACACACTTCTACCTCAGTTGACTGCATAGCACATCCCCCTTGAATCTTTACATATAAACTGTACGATTATTCACACTTTTACTTCATTATGAATACTATTTTACACAAAACTGATTCATTGCACATCTTTTTCTTTTAAGGTAACATTACGATGTATACTCCAATAGATTTTTCATGAAAGACCGTTTATAATAAGAGTAGAAGAAAGGAGTCGATAGTTATGTCAGAAATGCACGAGCAAGTTCAAGAAGTATTAGAAAAACTTCGTCCGTTTTTACTTCGCGACGGTGGAGACTGTGAGCTAGTAGACGTAGAGGATGGTATTGTAAAATTACGTCTTTTAGGCGCTTGCGGAAGCTGCCCAAGTTCAACAATTACGCTAAAAGCTGGTATCGAACGTGCCCTTTTAGAAGAAGTACCTGGTGTAGTTGAAGTAGAACAAGTATTCTAATCTCTTTGATTTTATTATAAAAGCAACCTCCCATTGTATTGGGGCTTGCAAATGAAAAATCCTCATTCAAATGAATGAGGATTTTTTTATTAGCTCGTTGTGACTTCAGCTTCTACAAATACACCTTTGCGGTCAATTTGTAAAACATCTATTTCACAGTTCGGCAGTAAAGCATACATATGTTCAGCAATCGCTTTTCCTTTTCCTTTTGGTGCTAAACATAATACACTCGGACCGGCTCCGCTTAGTGACACACCGTATGCGCCGAGAGCTTTTGCTTCTTTTCGCACAAGAGAAAGCTCTGGCACGAGTCTCATACGATAAGGTTCGTGATATAAATCTTTCTCCATAAATTCGCCTACCAGAGGTAAATCTTTATTTAACAGAGCTGCTACTAGCATGTTGCCTATTGCTCCAGCTTCTACTGCATGGCGATAATTAATATCGGAAGGCAGCACATCACGGGCATCCGTTGTTTTTAATTCATATTCTGGAATAGCCATCACAATATCGACATCAAATTCAGGTATTTGAGCAATATATGTTTCCTTTTCATGATGGTAACCAACAACGATGCCGCCGTAAATAGACGGGCTGACGTTATCGGGATGTCCTTCCATTAAGCTGCTGATGCGAAGCTTTTCTCTTTTTGATAAACGCAAGTCACACAGTACATTGGCCAGCTCGATTCCAGCTACGATAGCCGATGCACTGCTTCCAAGTCCCCTTGCTAACGGAATATTGCTCCAAACATTGACCTTCGCACTTGGAAGATCAATGTTAAATTGACGAGCCACGTCTTGTGCCACTTCATACATTAAGTTATCTGTACCTGTAGGAATACTTTGCACTTCTTTCGTTTCAGGGATAAAAACCCATTCGTCATGACGCTCTACTGCTAATCTTAAGTAGCGGGATAAAGCCACTCCAATGGAATCAAATCCTGGCCCTAAATTAGCAGAGCTAGCTGGGACCGTAATGACAAAACGCTCATTTTCTAGCATGAAGCAACGACACCTTGGATATACTCAAATACCTTTTCTTCATCATTTGGTAAAACCACTGGCTTTACGTTATGAGCATCGATTGCTACATTTGGATCTTTTAATCCATTACCTGTTAGTACAGCTACAACCGTTGAACCTTTTGCAATTTTACCAGAAGCTACATCTTTAAACACACCAGCAATTGAAGCGCAAGAACCTGGCTCTGCAAATACGCCTTCTTTGCGTGCAATTGTACGATATGCTTCTAAGATTTGTTCATCTGTCACTTCATCAATTTTTCCGTTTGATTCTTTTGCTGCGTTTACAGCATAATCCCAGCTTGCTGGATTTCCGATTCGAATAGCCGTTGCAATTGTTTCTGGATTTTCGATAACTTGATTACGCACGATCGCCGCTGCACCCTCTGCTTCAAAACCATGCATGTGAGGAAGAGACGTTTGGTGACGCTCACTGTATTCTTTGAATCCTTTCCAGTAAGCTGTAATGTTCCCTGCGTTCCCTACCGGAATAGCTAAAACATCAGGCGCTTTTCCAAGCTGTTCACAAATTTCGAAAGAAGCTGTTTTTTGCCCTTCAATACGGTATGGGTTTACAGAGTTTACAAGTGCAACAGGTGATGTTTCACTTAGCTTACGAACCATAGAAAGCGCTTGGTCAAAGTTTCCTTCAATTGCTACAATTTCTGCACCATACATAACAGCTTGAGCTAATTTCCCCATCGCAATTTTTCCATTTGGAATAACAACGATACAGCGCATGCCAGCGCGTGATGCATAAGCTGCTGCAGCTGCGGATGTGTTACCTGTAGATGCACAAATAACCGTATTGCTTCCTTCTTCTTTTGCTTTGGCTACAGCCATTACCATTCCGCGGTCTTTAAATGACCCCGTTGGATTTAGCCCTTCTACTTTTACATGTAAGTCAATGCCTAGCTCTTTTGATAAATGAGCAAGATGAATTAAAGGCGTATTTCCTTCATGTAGCGTAAGCATAGGTGTTTTCTCTGTTACAGGTAAAAATTCTTTATATTCAGCTAATAGACCTTTCCACATCATACTGTGCCAACTCCCTCTACGCGGTAACTGCTTTTTACATTTTCTACAATTGGTAAATCCCGAAGCTGCTGAAGGATTTCCTCATAATCTTTTTGAGATGTTTTGTGTGTAACAACAACAATCTCAGCTAATTCGCTTCCTTTCACAGGAAGTTGGATAATTTTTTCGAAGCTCACGCCACGCTCTGAAAATAGTGTTGTTAATTTTGCAAATGCGCCAACTTGATCTTTAACATGAATACGTAAGAAATGCTTTGAGAACATTTCATCTTCTGCTTTTAACTGTTTTGGATACTGAGGTGTTACCGCACTTTTACCATTCACACCTAAACGCATGTTTTTCATAACGCCTACTAAATCGGATACGACAGCAGTGGCAGTTGGCAGGCTTCCTGCCCCCGGTCCGTAGAACATCGTTTCTCCAACAGCTTCTCCGTATACATACACAGCATTGTACTCATCGCTTACGGAAGCAAGGGGATGTGTATCTGCTAAAAGAGTTGGCTGAACACTAACTTCTACATTGTCGCCGTCACGATGTGCATATCCAATCAGTTTCATCGTATAGCCTAATTGTTTACTATATTGCAAGTCTTCTTCCGTTACTTCTGTAATACCTTGAACACGAACATCGTCCAAGTCAATTTTCATTGAAAACCCTAGTGTAGCCAAGATTGCCATTTTGCGAGCAGCATCTAAACCACCTACGTCAGAAGTTGGATCAGCTTCAGCATATCCTAAATCCTGCGCTTCTTTTAACACTTCATCATAAGCGCTTCCTTCTTTTGTCATTTTCGTTAAAATGAAGTTTGTTGTTCCATTGACAATTCCCATCATTTTGGTAATACGATCAGATGCTAACCCATCTGCTAATCCACGAAGAATTGGAATACCGCCTGCTACACTTGCTTCATAAAATAAATCACAGTTGTTTTCAGAAGCTACCGTTAACAATTCTGAGCCGTAAACTGCCATTAAATCTTTGTTTGCCGTTACCACATGCTTTTTATTACGAAGGGCTGTTAAGATATAATCCCTTGTTTCTTCAACTCCACCCATTACTTCAATGACAACGTCAATCTCCGCGTTATGTAAAACGTCTTCAACATTCGTTGTTAATCTATCTTCACTAATTTCTACGTCACGCTTCTTATCAATATCTTTAACTACTACTTTTTTAACTTCTACTGGGCACCCGACTTGATGACTTAATTTGTCCTGATGATTTTCAATAATTTTGACTACTCCGCTTCCTACCGTTCCTAATCCTAATAATCCTACTGAAATACTTTTTGTCATATTCCTCACCTCTGTGTTCTTTCTACGTATACATTTGTTCTCTTATAGAGGACATTATAGACCTTATTTTTCTTTTTTACAAGGTTTACTGGACATCTTTTCTCGTAAACTTGTTAAAAAAATTGGTATATAAAGATAAATGTAAATTTTTAAAATATTTCATTTTATTATCATAACATGGCTACCACTGTTTTTTAATAAAAAAAAGACAATTTCACCGAAATGAAATTGCCTTTTTCCATTATGATTTTTTCGCAAACGCTTCTTTATTTACAATTGTAATAGGAGACTCTTTTGTGAGCACTGCTTTAATGTTTTTTACGCATAAAGAAATCATTTCCGTGCGCGTTTCGATACTCGCACTGCCGATGTGAGGAAGCGCTACAACATTAGGCAATTGAAGAAGAGGGTGAGAAGCAGAAATAGGCTCTTGATCGAATACATCCAAGCCAGCTCCGGCAATTTCACCTGATTGAATCGCATTTAACAATGCTTGCTCATCAACCACTGCTCCTCTTGAAGCATTAATAAAAATCGCAGTTGTTTTCATCTGTTTAAATGCTTCAGCATTAAATAAATGTTTGGTTTCGTCCGTTAACGGTGTCAAACAAACAATAAAATCAGATCGCTCAAGCAGCTCATTTAACTCACAGTAAACTGCATCGAGCTTTTGTTCTGCTTGGAGGTTGCGGCTCCGATTGTGATACAAGATTTCCATATCAAAACCTGTAGCACGTTTCGCAAGCGTCTCTCCAATTTTCCCCATTCCAACAATACCTAATGTTTTATGATGAACATCTCTACCCGCTAACAAAAATGGGCTCCAGCTTTTCCACTGATTTTCTTTCACGTATTCAGCAGCTTCTACTAAACGTCTAGCTACACTCATTAACAAACCAAACGTTAAATCCGCTGTTGTATCAGATAAAACATCGGGTGTATTAGAAACGATAACTCCGCGTTCAGTTGCCGCTTCTATGTCAATATTATCGAATCCGACCGCTAAGTTAGCTACAAGCTTTAAATGAGGAGCTTGCGTAAGCAATTCACTGTCAATACGGTCTGAAAGCATTGTTAATAGAGCATGTGCGTGCTTAGCTTTTTCACAAAGCAGCTCATGAGGGACTGCCTCATCTTCTTTATCCCACATTTCCACATTCGCTACTGCCTTTAAAGGTTCAATTAATTCATTCGGTATTTTTCTCGTAATAAATACAAACGGCTTGTCCATATGTACGCCACCTCTTTATCCTTTTTAAACTGCATGCACAAAAACAAAATAGAAAAACGGGTTTGGATTATCCAACACCTATTTTTCTATTTTATCATATTCTATAGTAATCGCTTTTTAATGAATCCATGTTAATTCAGGAATGTGATAACGAGACGTTGAAATGCCTACCGACTGGTAAAAGCGCTTCAGAAAAGCTTCGTAGTGAGAAGAATGAGCTAAGACTCCCTCAAGCTTCTCATAATACTTTTGTTTTTCCCGCTCATCTTGTACACTGTAGTATCCTTCAATGACCTCAAAATAATGAACGGGAAAAAGAAGTCTAGCATATAACAGTCTCCATGAAAAAGAAGAAAGTGGATTTACCTTTTCGTATTCACTTAAAAACTGATGCATGTGCCTTTCATCGACAGCGTATGTTAATAAATATTGTTCCCTTATATATTCAGCTATATCTCTGCTAGGGTGATCGAAAACCCAGTCTGCCGGGAGCTTGTAAACGTGGTCTTCCCCCCATGTTTTTTGGCCGAACCGATGATGACAAATCGTCGCAGCGTCAACTGACCGGGGCAAATCGTCAATTTCCGTGTCTACTAGGTATTGAATAGCATTTTCCGTTAATCCTAGGTAATAAGGAAAAGTTTCTAAAAAACGTTTTTCCATCTCTTGATTAGGTAAAGCACGTAATCTTCCATACCAAAATTGCTCCATCTGGTCGAGACGCTTCTCCCACATGGACTTCCATTGCCCTAGCCGGTTTGCTTTTTCCACTTCATAAGGAAACAGCCTCCCTTTTTGATGAAAAACAGCTAGCTCGTGCCCAGGTGAAAAATTGGGGTTTTTCTCTTCCGCAAGACAGCGGCAAATGATAAATTTTTCAGTTTCAGTTTCTGTAATCATTTCTCCATTTAAATTAGGCATAAATGTTGCCACATGGCGATCACCTTGGCCCATCAGAAATTGACTCATTTGATATAGTTCATTTAACTCGTCTTGTTCCATTTGCTTTACATTAATGATTGTATATAAAATATCTCGATACTGAAAACCTTCAAATTTACCAACGGGCATAAATTCATTTGGACGTAATCCGTAATGCTCATAAATGGTTTGTATCATTTTAATCCCTCTCTTCATTCATTCAAGAAATTATATGATGGAAAACAACATTACTTGTCATAATATTTACGGAGGAATGAATAGATTAGAAATACACCATTTATAGTTATTTACTCCGGGTTAGTAGTATGAAACAACTTTAGACTTAAAAATATATAGAAAACAGGTGATGATACTTGGAGAAAAAACATACACAAAGTGAATTAGAAAAAAAAGCAAGAGAATGGTTAATAGAACGCGGCGTGGCTCTTACAGACATTGCTGAACTGGTCTATTACTTGCAAAAAAAGTATCACCCAAACTTAACAATCGAAGACTGTTTATATAACGTTGAGCGCGTCATTTCTAAACGAGAAGTTCAAAATGCTATTTTAACGGGTATTCAACTAGATGTCCTCACGGAAAAAAAAGTGATTGAGCCGCCTCTGTTGGATATTCTTGAGAAAGATGAAGGTTTATATGGTATCGACGAAATTTTAGCATTATCGATTGTAAATGTGTACGGATCAATCGGCTTTACCAATTACGGGTATATTGATAAACAAAAGCCGGGTATTTTAGAAAGATTAAACGATAAATCTACTGGAGAGTGCCACACTTTCTTAGATGATTTAGTAGGCGCAATTGCTGCCGCTGCTTCTAGCCGGTTAGCGCATCGGGCTGCCAGTCAAGAATAGGTTTTAAAAACAAAAAAAGCTGTCAATTGACAGCTTTTTAAATTCGCTCCATCCACTCTTTTAGTGAATCTACCGTATAAGTTGGCTTTTTCTCATATCCTTCTAGTAACTCTCTTGTTGTTACCCCTGTATGGACTAATAATGTATCTAAGCCTGCATTCATCCCTGCTAAAATATCTGTATCATAGTAATCACCAATCATGATTGTTTCTTCTTTTGGCGTACCGATGACTTCAAGGGCTTGCTCCATAATAATACTTTCTGGTTTACCAATAAATACTGGATTTGTTTGAGTAGAAACAGTAATAACGGACGTGATAGATCCATTACCAGGCAGTAAGCCTCTTTCAGTAGGAATCGCAATATCTCCGTTCGTCGAAACAAAAAAGGCGCCGTTTCGAACGTTTAAACATGCTTTTGCTAATTTTTCATATGTAATTTCCTGATCCAAACCAACAACTACGAAATCCGTATCTTCCTCTTCAATGGTAAATCCTTTTTCAAGCAACGCATGTCGGATTCCTTCTCCACCAATTACATAAGCTGAAGCGTTTGCTTTGCGTTCATGCAAATAATTAGCTGTTGCCTGGCTCGTTGTAAAAACTTGCTCTTCTGTTGCAGGAATGCCAAATGCCTCTAGCTTTTCAGCTACTTTATCGGGCGTTTTTGTTGAGTTGTTTGTTACAAATAAATAAGGAATTCCTTTTTCCTTTAATTTAATAACAAAATCACGCGCCTCGGCAATTAGCTCTGTTCCTTTGTACATGGTTCCATCTAAATCAATCAAATATCCTTTATATTCCTTCATGTTGTGTGATCTCCTTTCAAGTCTCATACTTGAAATCATAGCTTATTTTTTATACAACTACAAATTGCTTGCCTTTAGTTACGAAAAGCAGACACAGGTCCTAACTCTGTCTCTAGATATGTCCTTACGCGCTCTGAAAATGCTGCCAGTACGTCTTTATGCTGCATCACTTTTTGATAAATATCCTGATGATTAACATCCACATATTCTTGAACAAGGCTTTTACGCAATTGAACAATCTCTTTTAATGGTGTTTCTTCCTCTTTTTTAACCACTTTCTCATCAACTAAAATGTCAATGATATCATCGTAACTGCCTGGGTCTCTCATAATAAAACCATCAATCATTGCATTTCCTACATCTAAAACGTTTTCAATTAAAAGATGTACAATTCTCTCTAATGCCTTTTTCTCTATTTCTGTGTTCCAGCTCGAATGCTCAGCAAACAAACGAACGTGTTCATCAAAAAAAACAAGCGTGGCTTCTATTTTTTCACGATCTACAAAGTACATATTATTTCCTCCCTAGTTGTCAGCTCTGTATAAATCTTCTTTCATAAACAAACGGGGTTCCTGTTCTATTTTATCATGACCCATTATCCATTTGATAAATTCATTTTTGTTTTTGACCTTATTTGATATGATACAAATACAACCTATGAAAGGAGTATACCTATGAGCGAACGCTTTTATCTATATGACGATGTCGTCTCTACAAAGACCCGGTTTGTCAGCTTTATGGGCGAAAATCAACGATTTGATTTAGCTATTATCCAAACCGACCGTTATTATGGCAAACAAGTTGTTCTTGATATTCAAGGAGGACGCTTTGCCATTATTGGACAAGATGACCTTGAAGAACCCCACTATCTTGAAGAAGTATTTAAACTAAACAGCGAAGATGGTCAGGAACTTCGCGAATTTTTATATGAAATCATCTAAAAAAAAAGGCAGCGTGAAGGACAATTAGTGTCTTCGGCTTGCCTTTTTTTACTTATGGACTTTTTTTAAGACAAAATACGCACAGCCAAAATTACAATATTCATGTAAATAGTCTTGAAGCGTACTAATCTTCGTATCGTACGTTGCCTTCTGGTTACGATCATCAAAAAAGCCTCGCAGTCGAAGCTGATTGTATCCCCAATCTCCCACAATATAGTCATAGCGGCTCAGCACGTCAATAAAGCGACCTCTAAACGCCTCTTCATTAAATGCCTCGCGCTCATCTTTTAATACTTCATAACAAATATTATTGATACAGACCATTGCTCACACCTCTTCTCTTAAAATTTACCATACCATAATTATGATGATGAAACCATCAATTAACATGAAATTTTTCACGTATAAGCAGCACTCTAATCCTGTAGGAGTTTTATCGGTATACCTACTGATCTTTTATGCTCCACATGAAGGTTCGCCGGTTTACCTGGCGTACGATATTTAACTACAGGAGGTGGAAATGGTGAAGAAATCTATTCTTGGAATCGCTTTGATAACAAGTATTTTAACCATTGGCTGTCAAAATAAAAACACAGCTGAAAATGAAAATTTATCACCAAACAACCCAGATGCCATTAATGTAAACGAGCCTAATCATTATTATAATCCAAATAATAATAGCGGCACAAATTATGGATATGTCCGATACACTAAAAACACAAATGAACAAAGTTCCAATATGAACCAAGTAGGAACATTTAACCGAGAGGAAGCAGCCGACAATATTAGTAAACTGAGCACCGCTATCCCAAATGTTAAACAAGCCGCTACGCTAGTAACGGATAAAGATGTGCTTGTTGCTTATAAAACAGATGCTAAAAACAGGAATAACGCAGCCGATCAGGTAAAACGTACAGCTATGTCTGTAGTCCCTCGTTATTATCATGTATACGTCTCAGATAATCCGAAACAGATGGACCAAATCGAAAATATCAGTGAAATGAATACACAAACAAATGATGCTAGAAAACGAATCGATGCTGTTATTCAACAAATGCTAAAATCTCCCCAAGGGCGTAAAATGAACGGCGGAGAAGATGCAAATGGAAGAGAGAAAAACGAATTGAATGAACCGATGACTGACAAAGATATGGTGGAATAGACAAAAAAGTTGAGACGTAACTAAAAGAATGTAATCGAAAGACGAAGAAATGAGACACATGAGCTGAACCGCTTGTGACACCGCAGTTGATTTCCGTGCATGGCTTCGCTTTCCGCGGGCGGCCGCTGAGCCTCCTCGTCGCTTGCGCTCCTGTGGGGTCTCACCTGTTCCGCTGTTCCCGCAGGAGTCTTCGCCTTGCCCTCCAATCAACTGCTAGAAGGAACAAAACAGATAAATTTCACGTTAACCGTAACAAAAAAACGAACCACTAATCAAACAATTTGATTAATGGTTCGTTTTTCACTTCGGCTAAACTACTTTCGTCCCAGCCTCTTTTTACCTTATTTGCTTTCTTGTGCTTTGTTTTTGGCAGCAGCGTTAACTTGCTCATCTGCATGGTAAGAAGAACGTACAAGAGGACCTGCTTCGACATGGCTGAATCCTTTTGATAATGCAATTTCTTTTAGCTCTTCAAACTCATTTGGATGGTAATATTTCTGAACTTTTATGTGCTTTTTAGTTGGCTGTAGATATTGGCCTAGCGTCATAATATCTACATTGTTCGCACGCAAATCATCCATCGTTTCAATAATTTCTTCTTTTGTTTCTCCTAGACCAAGCATGATACTTGATTTTGTAGGGATATCCGGCTGCATTTCTTTTGCACGGCGAAGGAACTCAAGAGAACGCTCATATTTAGCACGAGCACGAACACGAGGCGTAAGGCTGCGTACTGTTTCAATATTATGGTTTAAAATATCAGGACGTGCGTCCATTACAATACGTAAGTTCTCTTCCACACCGCCCATATCAGAAGGCAATACTTCAATTGTTGTGAATGGATTTTTACGACGAATCGCACGAATTGTTTCAGCTAATACGCTTGCTCCTCCGTCTTTTAAATCATCGCGAGCTACTACTGTGATAACCGCATGTTTTAAGTTCATTAGCTGAACAGAATCTGCTACGCGTTCTGGCTCTTCTAAATCTAATTCTGTTGGTAAACCTGTCTTAACCGCGCAAAAACGACAGGCACGTGTACATACTTCTCCTAAAATCATAAAAGTTGCCGTACGACGAACAGCCCAACACTCATGAATATTTGGACATCTTGCTTCTTCACAAACTGTATGAAGGTTTTTTTCACGCATCATTTTCTTTAAGCCTGTGTAATTTTCGTTTGTGTTTAGCTTAATCTTCAGCCACTCGGGTTTGCGGACATGCTCTTCTTTTGTTGCCATATTATCAACTCCACCAATCTAGAAAATGTCTATAACCTATATGCTTAATTTTAACTACATATTAAAAACATAACTATATGTCACTTTATCATAAAAAAGTGAGATTCGACAAGTTGTCTGCTCTTTATTTTCCTCAGTTTTCTTCTATTTTCCATCCAAATGTGTGCGTTTTCATCCTCCGTATAATTTCCATTTATCTTCTGAATAAAATTCTTTTAAAAAGTTTTGAAGCGATTTCCATTAATTAATATTTATGAAATCTTTTTTCTCGCTGCAAACTAGTGTTACACACTATTTTTAGAAAGGGGGAAACACGATGCGCAAAACGATTATCTTACTTTTTATGTTCATGTCTATATTCACAGGATGGCACCACGTAACAGCTGAATCTTCAGCAGATCAAGAAAAAATGCTTATTCAAAAGAGATTAGAGCTGTATAACCAAATGGAAGCCGCTACTACAATTCCTTGGTATTACTTTGCTGGGATTGACCAGTATGAACGAAATATTCGACGCTCTCATAAAGATATTCCAAGAGAAAAAGGTGCGATCGCCATTTATTATCCTCCAGAAAAATGGTCAGGTTCTTTAAATCCAAATTTGGAAGATACAAACCCACTTACTATTTCTCTTCTCGGGGGAATGGGTAAAGATGGGAACGGAGACAAAAAAGCAGACCAATTTAATGATGAAGATATGCTTTTTACCATGGCAGACTATATTCGGACGTTCGGGGTGTCCGAAGACTATATTAAAATTGCGCTTTGGAACTATTATCACCGGGCTAAAGCGGTTGATATTATTTTAGGGAATGCTAAAATTTTTCGCCATTACGGTCGCATTGATTTAAAAGGTTCTTCATTTCCTGTCCCTCTCCGTGCGAACTACAGTTATCGCAGTACATGGGGAGATGCGCGCGGCTGGGGTGGAAAACGAATCCATGAAGGAACAGACATTTTTGCAGATTATGGAGTTCCAGTAAAATCCCCTTGCTATGGCATTATTGAGCTTAAAGGATGGAATAAATATGGAGGCTGGCGAATCGGTATTCGTGACCTTCATAATAACTATCACTATTTAGCTCATTTAAGCGGATTTGCAAAAAATTTAAAAGTAGGACAAATTGTAGAACCAGGAACACTTATTGGCGGAGTAGGAAGTTCAGGTTATGGACCTCCTGGAACTTCTGGGAAATTCCCTCCTCACTTGCATTACGGAATGTATAAAGATAACGGCAAAAATGAGTGGTCGTTTGACCCATATCCTCAGTTAAGAACGTGGGAAAGAAATGATCGTTTAGAACTAAAGAAAAAATAAAAAAACAGGAAGCTAATGCTTCCTGTTTTTTTATCCTGATGGTTTACTTTCTTTTGCTTTTTTCACAGCATGAGCAATACTCGCGGCCAAGCCGCCCCATATGATGACCATCCCTACAACCAGCATTGTAATTGAACTTCCATCCATTATTTAGAAACCCCCTTCTCTTTAACTGACAAACGAGTCGCCCCATCTTTCCATCGTGCAAAAGAAAAAGCAATTCCTAAAATAACAGCCAGAGCTGCCACGCCCCAACCAAAAGGACCTACAAAAGTCGTTGCATACTGCTCGTAATTTTCTGAAATATTTTTTCGGAAGTTATCAAACATCATATACCCAAGTACAAGCGGTGTAACTACTCCTAAACATATCTTCCACCATGAACCGATTCGAATATCAGAAACTTCGTTTGCATGCTGCTGAAGGCTGCTCAGCTTTTTAAATACCCAAGCAACTAATACAACTTCTACTAAGCCTGCTAAAGCAACTCCAAAGTTATTAATGAAATAATCGACCACATCTAAGAAATAAAGTCCGCCCTGTGTTGCAAATAATAGGGAGCAAATTGAAGCGATTCCTCCGCCTATTAATACGGATTTTGTACGTGAGATAGTAAATTTATCTTGAATGCCTGCTACAAATGTTTCAATAATTGAAATAAGTGACGTTAATCCTGCTAATGTTAAGGAAGCAAAGAATAACATGCCAAACAGCTGTTTAAAGGCTGGAAATTCATTAATAATTTGCGGGAAAACAACAAAGGCTAGTCCTACCCCTCCCTGAACCACCTTATCGATTGGGATACCTTGCTGAGTGGCCATAAAACCAAGTGCGCTAAACACACCGATTCCTGCTAGTAATTCAAAAGCGGAATTACCGAATCCAGTAATAAACGCATTATTAGTTAAATCAGATTTCTTTGGAAGGTAACTGGAATAAGTGATCATAATAGCAAAACCAACAGATAAACTAAAGAAAATTTGACCATATGCTGCGATCCAAACCTTTCCATCTCCAATTGCGCTCCAGTTTGGTTTAAAAAAAGCGTGCAGACCTTCCATTGCTCCGTCCAATGTTACTGCTCGAATGACAATGATTAAAAATAGAACAATTAGTGTTGGTAAAAAGATTTTATTTGCCGCTTCAATTCCTTTTTTGATTCCTTTTAATAACACACCTAACGTCACAATCCATACAAGTACAAGCGGAATTAAAACATGTAATACGATGCTTCCTGTTTGTCCTGGTGCTTCGGCTAACTTTAAGTAATCTCCATATAAAAACGCTTCCGTATCCTTTCCCCAGCTTAACTTAAATGAAAAGATAAAATACGACATCGCCCATGCGATAATAACGGAATAGTAAACTGAAATAAAAAAGGAAATAGCTACTTGCCACCAGCCTAGCCACTCAGCCTTTGGACTTAGTCTCGCTAATGATAAAGGAGAAGAACCTTTATATTTATGACCTATAGCAAACTCCATGATTAAAATAGGAATCCCTGCCGTCAACAAAGCAAATAAATAGGGAAGAAAAAATGCTCCTCCTCCGTTTTCATATGCAGTAGCTGGAAACCTCCATATATTCCCTAGTCCAATTGCTGAACCTGCTGCTGCTAAAATAAACCCTGCTCTTGATCCCCACTGCGGCCTATTTTCCACCGTAATTCCCCCTCTTGTTCTCTCCCTACTCTCTTTTTATCGCAGATCAACGAGAATTTTTATAATTTTTAGATTATTCTTTCTATAACTTCCTATCTCAAATTATAGAAGGGAGAAGATAGTATGTCAAAATATTTTTTATAGAAAATTCAGACAAATTAACCAATGAATAAAAGCAAGTATGAAAGTCTTTTTGAACTTCCGTACCTGCTTTTTCAATAATACTTTATCACGTTAATATAATATTGTTAATTTTTCTTCGGAAGTTCAATCGCCGGAGAAGACGAGTTTCCACCGTTAAAATAGTCAGGAACATTTCCAGGAATAACGGTGCCTCCGACTGGGATTGTAGCCGTAACGGTTGTTTTTTTAGTTGCAAATGGGATAATGATTTGCATGTTTACTTTCACTTTGATAGATACTTCAAGAAACGCATTATTTATTCCATACTCCTCGATTTTTCGCACTACGTCTGTTTGAACGTCACCAATAGCATGAAATTTAACCGGAATCAGCGGACCCAGATTTCCAAGCAGCGCATTATTAGTCGCTTGCCCAAGCGGAACTTGGTAGACAATTCCTTGATTCCGCAACTTTTCATTTTTTTCAATACGAATATCTGTTGGAAGTTCAAGTGCATCTAAATTCCCTTTCTCTGCTTCTTTTAAGTTAGCCTGGACAAATGACGTAGTTTGAGCTCTAACTCGGTTCACAAGCGCTGTGTCAATTTTGGCTACTTGACCGTTAGGTGTAGATTCCACTTTAATAACATCTACGTCGAGCTGATCCAGTACCTGTTTATTCACCGCTTTATTAATAACTAAAGTTGCAATCTCTTTTGTTTGTGCTTCAGCATATTTCATCAACGTTGGTTCAATCCCTCTATTAATTAGCCATAATCCTACCCCTGTGGAAAGCATAAAAAAAAGAAAGGTGAGCAACAGAACGTAACGAAAAGGAAGCGGGCCTTTTCTTGTTAATTTCCGACGAAGTTTAACCAAAAAAAATCCCTCCTTACAAGCTATATGTATGCATGTATAAGGAGGTTCACGCTTCTTTTAAAAAGTTTTATCTTAAATTCTCGACTATATTAAAGCATTTTCAATAAAGCATCTTTGCCAATTGTGCCTTTAAAAATCCCTCTTTTTTCAGCTTCAAGCGTTACAGATTCAAGCGGCGCTTCAAGAAGCTGCTCAATTGTACGTACACCTACAGCTCTTCCAGCTATTATTTGACGATCAGCTAATTTATCATTTAATAGACCTACGTCTAGTGCTCCGCACATAATGTAGCCTTTATCTGATGAAATGGTTAACAAAGTTGTTTTTGGCAGCAATACGGTAACTGCATTAAACGTATGACCTTCAATTACGATAGGCGCTAAGGTAATCATAGTAGCTCACTCCTTTCTTAATCAATTTATGATTTTGAAAGAAAAAAGTGAGGTTTTACATATACTTTTCTACCTATTTAACGTTTAGAGTAATCCTTATACATTTTATAGACCTCGGTGCTAAAATTCGTTAAAAAAATCTAGTTGCTTAGGAGCTAAATTCTCATATTCAATATTTAATAAGCTCATGAGCTGTTTGGCATTATGTACAGCATCTCCGCCGGAGTTATTATTAAATAACAGGTAAATGTCCTTCGTTTGTTTTTGCAGCTTTTCAAGACGTTCTTTCCACTCTAGGAGCTCTTTTTCATTGTAACGATACAAAAACCTTACCGCTCGCCAATTGCCTTCTGCGGGCTTATTCCAACCGTGTACGTTTCGTCCATGAAAACGTATAAGTGTTTTCTGTTTATCTGTAGCATGAATCACAATGGGAATAGATCCTTCTCCTGCCTGCGGTTCATCACAAATACCATGAATCCACTTCTCTTGTTCCATAAACGTTAACGTTTTATCATAGAAAAACGGTTTAAACCAAGATTGATTTCGAAACTCCAGCGCTACTGGCAAATCTCCAAACTTCTCACGGCTATACCTCAAATAGGCTACGTTTTCTTTTGTACAGTCAAACCAAGGCGGCATTTGAAATAAAATCATACCAAGCTTATTTGAACTTACATATGGCTTCACTGATTCTAAAAATGCATGAAACATTTCTTCTTTGCTATCAAACGGATTTCCTTCTCTCATATGCCCCGTCATGCCTTGATAGGCTTTTACCACAAAACGAAAAGATTCCGGCGTATCATTCACCCACTTTTCAACATTTGACTTAGGTTGAATGGCGTAGAAAGATGAATCGACTTCAACAATTGGAAAATGGCCTGCGTATACGGCAAGCTTGTCTCTTGATGAAACACCCGCTTCATATAATGAATCATGATCTCCCCAGCCTGTAACTCCAATATAAATCATGCCATTCCTCCTCTATTTTCTTAGATTGCTTTTCTTTATTTTAATACAAACGATACAAAAAAACTCGTTTGCTTAAACAGCAAACGAGTTTTTATCTATTATTAACCGATTGAACCTTCCATTTCAAATTTGATTAGACGGTTCATCTCTACTGCATATTCCATTGGAAGCTCTTTTGTAAATGGTTCAATAAAGCCCATTACAATCATTTCTGTCGCTTCTTCTTCAGAAATACCGCGGCTCATTAGATAGAATAATTGTTCTTCAGATACTTTTGATACTTTCGCTTCGTGTTCAAGTGAGATGTTGTCATTTAAAATCTCATTGTACGGAATTGTATCAGAAGTTGATTGGTTATCCATAATTAGCGTATCACACTCAATGTTCGCACGTGCACCTTCTGCTTTACGGCCAAAGTGTACGATACCGCGGTATGTTACTTTACCGCCTTGTTTTGAAATTGATTTTGATACGATCGTTGAAGATGTGTTTGGTGCTAAGTGAATCATTTTTGCACCAGCATCTTGGTGCTGTCCTTTACCAGCAAGGGCAATGGATAATGTCATACCGCGTGCGCCTTCGCCTTTTAAGATAACAGCTGGATATTTCATTGTTAACTTAGAACCGATGTTTCCATCAATCCATTCCATTGTTGCGTTTGCTTCACAAACTGCACGTTTTGTTACAAGGTTGTATACGTTGTTTGCCCAGTTTTGAATTGTTGTATAGCGGCAATACGCGTCTTTTTTGATGATGATTTCTACAACGGCACTGTGAAGAGAGTTTGTTGTATAAACAGGTGCTGTACAGCCCTCTACATAGTGGACGTGTGAGCCTTCATCAGCAATAATTAACGTACGCTCAAACTGTCCCATATTTTCAGAGTTAATACGGAAATAAGCTTGTAATGGTGTATCTACTTTTACGCCTTTTGGTACGTAAATGAATGATCCACCAGACCAAACCGCTGAGTTAAGAGCAGAGAATTTGTTATCCGTTGGCGGGATAACTTTTCCAAAATGCTCGCGGAAAATATCTTCGTTTTCTTTTAGCGCCGTATCTGTATCTTTAAATACGATACCTTGCGCTTCAAGATCTTCTTTCATATTGTGATAAACAACTTCAGATTCGTACTGAGCTGATACACCCGCAAGATATTTTTGCTCTGCTTCAGGAATACCAAGTTTATCAAACGTTTGCTTAATTTCTTCAGGAACTTCATCCCAAGAGCGTTCAGACTTCTCAGATGGTTTTACGTAGTACGTAATTTCATCAAAGTCTAAGCTTGCCATGTCTCCGCCCCACTGTGGCATTGGCATGTTGTAGAAGTGCTCTAGAGATTTCAAACGGAAGTCAAGCATCCATTGTGGTTCCTCTTTCATACGAGAAATTTCTTCTACGATTTCTTTTGTTAAACCGCGTTTAGAGCGGAAAATTGATACGTCTTTATCGGAAAATCCATATTTATAATCGCCGATTTCTGGCATTTTTTTAGCCATCTTTTATTACCCCCTACTTGATAGGATTGGGAATGAATGAAGGTCTTATTTTTGTTCGTTAAGACCTTTTTCCATCGCTTTCCACGCTAGTGTTGCACATTTAATACGCGCAGGAAATTTTGCTACACCTTGAAGTGCTTCAATATCTCCTAAATCTATACTATCATCATACTCTTTACCTTGCATCATGTCAGAGAAGATATGGGCCATTTTAAACGCTTTGTCTACTTCTTGACCTTTAATTGCTTGTGTCATCATTGAAGCTGATGACATTGAAATTGAACATCCTTCACCTTCGAACTTTGCATCCACCACTTTGCCGTCCTCTACTTTTAAAGAAAGTTCAATGCGGTCTCCGCACGTCGGGTTATTCATATGAATGTTCACAGTATCTTCATTCAATGTTCCACGATTACGCGGGTTTTTATAATGGTCCATAATTACTTGACGATAGAGAGTATCTAAATTATTAAAAGCCATTTGTAAAATACTCCTTCGTTTTTATTAATGATGACACCAATTTATCTACTTCTTCTTCCGTGTTATACAGATAGAAGCTTGCACGTGCAGTAGACGATACGTTTAAATATTTCATCAGCGGCTGCGCACAGTGATGACCTGCACGAATCGCAATTCCATCAGCGTCTACTACTGTTGCAACGTCGTGCGGATGCACATCTTCAATATTAAACGTCACAACACCCGCTCGCTCTTTCGGTCCGTAAATCGTAATTCCATCTACTTGCGATAAGCGATCCAGTGCATATTGCGCTAGCTTGTGCTCATGTGCTTGAATGTTATCTAAACCAACTTCTTCTAAGAAATCAATCGCTGCACCTAAACCAATTGCACCTGCAATGATTGGCGTACCTCCTTCAAATTTCCAAGGAAGCTCTTTCCACGTTGATTCGTATAAGTTTACGAAGTCAATCATTTCGCCGCCAAACTCGATTGGTTCCATTTTTTCAAGAAGCTCTTTCTTTCCATAAAGAGCGCCGATTCCAGTCGGTCCGCCCATTTTATGTCCAGAGAAAGCAAAGAAATCACAGTCTAAATCTTGTACATCCACCTTCATGTGAGGCGTACTTTGCGCACCATCCACAACCATTACTGCACCGTTAGCGTGTGCAATTTCTGCAATTTCTTTTACTGGGTTAATTGTACCCAATACGTTAGATACTTGCATAATCGATACAATTTTTGTGTTAGATGTAATCGTGCTTTTTACCTCTTCTAGTGAAAGTGCATGATCTTCTGTTAGTGAAATATATTTTAACGTTGCACCTGTTTCCTTGGCAACTTGCTGCCAAGGAATGATGTTACTGTGATGTTCCATATAAGTAATCACAATTTCATCACCAGGTTTAAGATTCGCACGGCCATAGCTTGCAGCTACTGTATTAAGAGCTGTCGTTGTACCGCGCGTAAAGATAATCTCTTCCGTTGATTTTGCATTAATAAACTTACGAACCTTTTCACGAGCGCCTTCGTATCCGTCTGTTGCTCTTGTACCAAGCGTGTGAACACCTCGGTGTACGTTTGAGTTATATTCTTTGTAATACTTCTCAATTGCTTCAATTACAGCAAGCGGCTTTTGTGAAGTTGCTGCACTGTCTAAATAAACGAGTGGGCTGCCATTTACCTCTTGGTCTAAAATAGGAAATTGTTTACGAATATCAGAGATATTCATTATCGAACTTTCCTCTCAATTAAATCCGTTAATTGTTTTTTAACCGTTTCGATTGGCAACTCGTTTACCACTGGTGCTAAGAACCCGTGAATAACTAGACGTTCTGCTTCTGTTTGCGGAATACCGCGGCTCATTAAGTAGTAAAGCTGAATTGGATCTACGCGTCCAACAGATGCAGCGTGTCCTGCTGTTACATCATCTTCATCAATTAGAAGAATTGGGTTTGCATCTCCACGTGCTTTTTCACTTAACATTAACACACGGGATTCTTGCTCAGCGTTTGATTTAGATGCACCGTGTTCAATTTTACCGATACCGTTAAAGATTGAAGACGCGCTTTCTTTCATAACGCCGTGTTTTAAAATGTAGCCTTCAGAATGTTTTCCGAAGTGTACGATACTTGTTGTTAAGTTTTGAGACTGCTCTCCACGTCCAACTGTTACCGTTTTTGTATCTCCATATGAACCGTCGCCCATTAGATACGTTGTATTTTCTGAAACTGTATTTCCTTCACTCATTAAGCCTAAAGCCCACTCAATGCGACCATCTTTGCCCGCTACGCCGCGGCGGTTCACATAAGTAGTTGTACCTTTAGCTAAGTAGTCAACAGCTCCAAACGTTACTTTTGCATTGCTGTTAGCGAATACTTCCGTCACGATATTGACAACACCGTGTGACTCTTCAGCAGTAGCAATGTAGTTTTCTACATATGTTACTGAGCTGTTGTCTTCAGCTACAACAATAACATGGTTGAATAAAGCTGCTTCTTCATCTTCACGGACAAATACAGCTTGAAGAGGCTCTTGTACTTCTACATTTTTAGGAACGTATACAAATACACCCCCGTTTAATAACGCTGCGTTTAATGCAGTTAAACGGTGCTCATCTACTTTAACTCCGTCTTTCATGAAGTACTTCTCAACAAGGTCGCTATGCTCTTTAGCAGCTGTTTGAATATCTGTGAAGATAACGCCTTGAGATTTTAGCTCTTCTGTTAACGTTGAGTATGCAGCTGTTTGGTCACGCTGAACATATAGATTCTTAACCGCTTCTGTATCAATCAGTGCTTTAACCACTTCTGGAAGCTCGTCTACAGATGAGATTGTGCTTGCCTGTGAAGTGTGCTTGTCAAAAGCAGTAAAGTTCCATTTCGAAATGTTTGTTTTATCTGGCTTTGGAAGTGCAAGATCTTCTGCTTTCGCAAGAGCTTGTAAGCGAAGATCTAGCAGCCAACTTGGTTCATTAGCTTCTTTTGAAAAGCTGCTGATGTACTCTTGATCAAATGGTAATTTCGTATCAATAGTCATAGAGATCCTCCTAACTCTTAAGCTTCTTGCTCTACAGTTTCGTCTTCAATACCTAATTCTTGTTTGATCCAGTCATAACCTTCTGCTTCTAGACGCTGCGCTAATTCTGGTCCGCCTGATTTTACAACACGACCTTGCATCATAACGTGAACTTTATCTGGTGTAATGTAGTTTAATAAACGTTGGTAGTGAGTGATCATTAAGCAACCAAACTCGCTGCCGCGCAGTTCATTAATACCTTTTGATACAACTTTTAACGCATCGATATCTAAACCAGAGTCGATTTCATCTAAAATTGCAATTCCTGGTTGAAGCATCATTAATTGAAGAATTTCGTTACGCTTCTTCTCACCGCCAGAGAAACCTTCGTTTAGGTAACGCTGAGCCATGTCTTGATCCATTTCTAAGAAATCCATGTTTTTGTCTAATTGACGGATGAATTTCATTAGTGAAATTTCTTCGCCTTCTTCACGACGAGCATTAATTGCTGAACGTAGGAAGTCTGCGTTTGTTACCCCGCTGATTTCACTTGGATATTGCATCGCTAGGAATAGACCTGCACGAGCGCGCTCATCTACTTCCATCTCAAGTACATCTTCGCCGTCTAGCGTGATGCTTCCTTGTGTAACCTCGTATTTAGGATGTCCCATGATTGCTGAAGATAATGTTGATTTACCAGTACCGTTTGGTCCCATGATTGCATGGATTTCGCCGCCCTTAACTTCTAAATTAACACCTTTTAAAATTTCTTTACCTTCAATTGCAACATGAAGATCTTTAATTGTTAAAGTTGACCCTGCCATATTAAAACCTCCAGTTATAGACGTATATAGTAAAAAACGATATACCTATATCTTTTTAATTATTCTCATTTTATTCTCATTACAATCTTATAACAAATGAAAACTTATAGCAACCTTTTGACCCAAAAGGTTTTAAACCATTATGTACGTTTTTTAAGACTAAATCCACTCATAAAAAAGTTGCCTTAAAAGACTCGATAGAGCCTTCTAAGACAAGCTTTTTACCCGCTTTATTTACTTAGTGCGTGTGGCTAGTCAGTTCTGAAACACACTCTTGGACAAGCGTAACGGACTGACTCATCGCTGCGCCTCCGCCAAATGCCGCTGATACTCCGCATGCTTCTAAAATTTCTTGCTCAGTTGCACCTTGATCAATGCAGCCTTTTGTATGATAAATCATACAGTACTCGTCTTGAGCTACTACGCTGATTCCTAGCGCGATTAACTGCTTTTCTTTTTTAGAAAGAGAACCTTCTCCAAAACATGCTTCAGTAAACGCATTAAACGTTTTTGTTACTTCCGGCAATTTTTCGCTAAATTTCCCAACACCCATTTTATAATCATGAAGTGCTTGCTCAGTTGAATGACGTGCTTCTTGCTGCATAACGTCAGCTCCCATCATCAGTAAAGTTTTCACGGTTAGTATGCGTGAGAAAAATAAGAGTTATTCGTTTTGATGCATACAAAAAAGCACTTGCCCAGAGTGGGCAAGCGCTTTTCTTCTATTATTTATTTACCGGCAATACTCCGCCTTTGTATTTTTCTTTAATGTAGTCTTGAATTTCTTTAGAGTGAAGAACTTTTACTAAAGCTTTCACTGTATCTTTATTTTCGTCACCTTTGTGAACCGTAATGATGTTTGCATATGGGTTATTTTCTTTGCTTTCCACTGCGATTGGATCTTTTACTGGATCTAAACCAGCATCGATAGCATAGTTAGCATTGATAACAACAGCGTCACCTTCATTGTTTTTGTACATTTGAGGTAACAATCCGCCTTCAACATCGGCTTTAAATTTTAAATTCTTAGGGTTTTCTACAATATCTTTAATTTGTGCGTCTGTTTTCTTTACGCCTGGTTTTAATTTGATCACGCCAGCTTTTTCAAAAATCGATAAAATACGTCCTTGCTCTGCTACTGCATCACGCATAATAACTGTGCCGTTTTTCGGAAGATCTTTTAAGCTTTTGTATTTTTTAGAGTAGATACCAATTGGTTCAATGTGAATGGCACCGGCACTTACGAAATCATACCCTTTTTCACCTTTATGATCTTTTAGCACTGAATTCATATAAGGAACGTGCTGGAAGTAGTTTGCATCAATTTCATTGTTTGCAAGAGCTGTGTTCGGTAAGATGTAATCTTGGAATTTTTTAATCTCTAAATCAATTCCTTGTTTTTCCAAAATAGGTTTTGCTTGTTCTAAAATTTCAGCATGAGGCGTATTAGATGCACCCACGACAATTTTTTTTTCATCTTTTGATCCATTGTTAGATCCACACGCCGCTAATCCTACTACTAGCGCAGATGTTAATGCTAAAGCTGAAAGCCATTTTTTCATAATAAATAATCCTCCCTTTATCTTTTATCAATTTTTGCAGTAATCGCATCTCCAATAAGTTGGATAATAAATACAATAATCAAAATTAAGATCGTAGCGGCTAGCGTTACGTCATTATGGCTGCGCTGGAATCCTTCTAAATATGCAAGGTTTCCAAGACCTCCAGCTCCAATCACACCCGCCATTGCCGTATAGCCGACTAACGCAATGGTTGTTACTGTCAAACCGGAAATCAAAGCTGGCAGCGATTCAGGTAACAGCACTTTAAAGATAATAGTGCTTGTTGTGGCTCCCATTGATTTAGCAGCTTCAATAACACCTTTATCAATTTCACGCAGACCAATTTCTACAAGACGCGCATAAAATGGTGCTGCTCCAACAATTAAAGCCGGTAACGCTGCATTAGCGCCTAAAATACTTCCTACCAATGCTTTGGTAAATGGAATCAGTAAAACAATTAAAATAATGAATGGAATGGAACGAAAGATATTTACAACCGCCGACACAATGGCATATAAAGGTTTGTTTTGCCAAAGCTGTCCTTTGGACGTTAAAAATAAAAGCAAGCCCAATAAAATACCTAGAACAAATGTGGCTACAACTGAAATAGCCGTCATATATAGTGTTTCATTTGTCGCTTGAATAAAATCATCTAAAATAACGTTTGGAAATAGTTTCTCAAGCATTTGTCATTACCTCCACTTCTACCTGCTGCTCATGAATGTATGCAATGACTTTTTTAACTTCTGTTAATTCTCCGTCTAAATGAACGAACAACGTCCCGTATGAACCTGTTTGTGTATGAGAAATCTTTCCTTGCAAAATATTAATCGTTACATCAAACTGTTTTAAAATCGTTGTAATGAGCGGTTGCTCTGCTTTTCCGCCAACAAACGTCAGCTGAATAATTTGCCCGCTTGGATACAGCTCTTTTACTTGTTCAATCGTTTCAAACGTTTCCTCTGGTTCAGAAATCTGTTGAACGAATCGTTTTGTAATCGGCTGCTTAGGTTTTCTGAATACTTCTAGCACTTGTCCTTCTTCTACTACTGCCCCATTTTCCATAACGGCTACTCGATGACAAATTTTACGAATGACGTGCATTTCATGAGTAATCAATACAATGGTTAACCCTAGCTTCTCATTAATATCTACTAACAGATCTAAAATAGAATCTGTGGTTTGAGGATCAAGCGCTGATGTTGCTTCATCACAAAGCAATACTTTTGGATTGTTCGCTAGCGCTCGAGCAATCCCAACACGCTGCTTTTGTCCGCCGCTAAGCTGTGATGGATAAGCATCTTCACGCCCTTCAAGCCCGACTAGCTTAATAAGTTCGTCTACTCGTTTCATTCTTTTTTCTTTTGAAATCCCTGCTATTTCTAACGGAAAGGCAATATTTTCTCGTACCGTACGCGACCACAAGATATTAAAGTGCTGAAATACCATACTAATTTCTTGTCTAGCTTTTCTGAGTTTTCCGCCTTTAATTTTTCCAATATCATTACCTGCTACTTCGACCGTTCCTGTCGTTGGTGTTTCTAATCCGTTTAGCAAGCGAATCAAAGAACTTTTCCCCGCTCCGCTATAACCAATAATTCCGTAAATTTCACCTTGGTTAACGGTTAGATTCACATTATCAACAGCTGTTACTTGACCGCTTTTGGCCTGATAAATTTTTGTAACGTCTGTTAATGTAATCATATTTCTTCACCTTCTTTAATAAAAACTTAATTATGTTAGGTTGCCCTATAGGATGAAAAAGCCGTAAAACAATTTTCCCCATTAAAAAAGCCTCTCTGCGCATGACAGAAAGGCTCGATATTTAATCCTTTCTCTCATCTTTCAAAGCGCATAGCTTTGCAGGAATTGGCACCATTTCAGTTAGTCTGACGGTTGCCGGGTTTCACAGGGCTCAGTCCCTCCACCTCTCTTGATAAGAGTTCGCAACAATTATTTTGTTTTTGGGAAATATTCATTCATTTATGAACATTCATGAGTGTGATTTTAGCATGTGTCAGATAGGCTGTCAACAGATTTTGTTCTTGGGATAATATCCCAAGATTTCAACAGCCCCAACGGTTCGCTCTCTTTCCATTTCTTCATTTTAAACAAACGTTTGATTATCGAAGCTCCTCGAGTACGTGCTCGATGGAATGAAACGCGTAGAGTTTTTTTACCATTTCACCATTTTCCACTTCAATCAAACAAGGTACGCTTTCAATAGAAAATAATTCTGCTTTTGAAGGCATATAATTTAAATTGCTCATTCCGATGGTTACATCCGGCAGCATCGCTTCTGCCACGGTTAACATTTTTTTTGCCAGCTGACATGTCCCGCAAAAAGGCGTATGGAAAAAGATAAAGGCTCTTTCTCCTTCTTTTAACTGATCATCCAGCTGTTTTTCGCTCCATTCTTGCATGTTGCTCATTCCTTTTATGTTAAAAATTCTGCATTAACATCGATATTGGCACTCAGCAATACTGTTGCTATGTGATGTCTAGGGGCGGCAGCAACTTCTCGGTACATTTTATCAATATATAGATGCTCTGCTTCCGGAAGCTCTCGTTTAAATTGTTTTCTCAGCTTATTCCCTGAATCATCAGAGTCAACGAGTATGTATACCTCTTTGTTAAACGTACAGTCAATAATTTCATCCAGCTTTGATAAACTAATCGTACCGTTTGTACAAATAATTTCAATTGGTTCTCGAATGATATCTTGAATACGCTTTTTATCTGACTTTCCTTCGACAATAATTACTTTTTCAATTTCAATTAGCCCCATTTTCATCACCCATAATCGTCAGTTGTATAGTAACATCATTTCTTTATGCTATACAATATTCGTTAATGTATCACAGTTCACCTGTTTTTTAAAAGAAATTTGCAAGAAAGAACTCTTTTAAAAGGCAGTTTAGGCCATATTATCTCTATAAAACAAGAAAAACAGCGGCAGTTGCCACTGTTTAGCACCATCCTGCTTCTTCATCGCAGTCTGTATATTTTTGCGTTTCACCTTGTTTTTGTACGTCCGCGTATTGATAGAACTTATTATTTTCTTGCGAATATCCTTCTTCAAAGCGGTATTCATTGCCGCTTGTTCCGTAGCTAACTTCACCAATTGGCTGCTTATCAACGTATAATTTCATACCGCCGTCATGAAATTTAGCTGTAACGCGATCTGTAACGTCCATTTTTTGTTTTTCAAACATAAAAAGACACTCCTTTAGCTTGTTTACTAATAGAGTGTCCAGTCAAAAACTTTTCATAAAGACAATTTATGGAGGAATATTATCCTTCGTTTGTCATTTCTTCGTATTGCTCTGCTGTCATCAGCTTGTCTACTTGAGAAGCATCAGATGGTTTGATTGTAATCATCCATGCTTCTTCGTATGGAGATTCATTAACAAGTTCAGGACTATCGCCTAAGTTGTCGTTTACTGCTACAACTTCACCGCTAATTGGTGCGTAAAGCTCAGAAACTGTTTTTACTGATTCAACGCTACCAAACGGCTCGTCAGCTTCTACTGTTGCTCCTACTTCTGGCAGTTCAACGAATACGATGTCTCCAAGCTCAGCTTGAGCGAAATGTGTAATACCTACGCGGACAACGTCTCCTTCTGTTTTTACCCATTCATGCTCTTCAGAATAACGCAAATCTTTTGGTGTACTCATCTTAATCCCTCCAAAATATGTATCGTAATTTGTTTATATAAAAAGCGCCTTCAACGTGGAGAACACTTTCTACAACCTAAAATAACTTCCTATTAACAGTGTAACGTAAAAGGTAAAAATTTTCTATTTGAAAACTTACTTCCACACGTCCTCAAACTGCTCTTCTTTGAAACCAAGCGTTACTTTTTGTCCATCTGTTAGCAGCGGACGCTTAATTAACATGCCATCTGACGCAAGAATAGACAGAAGTTCGTCTTCACTCGCACTGCTTACTTTATCTTTAAGACCTAACTCGCGATATTTTTTACCGCTTGTATTAAAGAATTTTTTTAATTCTAGGCCGCTGTTCTGATAGTAAGCTTGCAGCTGCTCTTTTGTTGGCGGATTTTCTACAATATGAATTTCTTCATATGCTACTCCGTTATCATCGAGCCACTTCTTTGCTTTTCGGCACGTACCGCACTTTGGATATGAATAAAAAAATAATGACATTTCGTCAACCACCCTTTATTTTAAGCTTTTTTCGTATTTTAACACATCCTTTATCATTTACCTAGATAGAGGCTTCTTAAACAAAAAGGAGCTCGCAAAACGAGCTCCTTTTTCCTTAAACTGTGAACTTCTCTACTTCTAGAAGCGTTTTTGCAACCTCGCGCTTTACGCTAATTACATTGATTGGTGTATAGCGAGTTAATTTGCGAAGAGACGAAAGCATGACTCTAAGCGTATCACCTTGTTCAACGCCAATTAACGTTTCTTTTGCATCTGCTTCGATTCGATTAAATGCTTCTTGGCAGAATACTTGCGTGTATTTTAATTTTAAGCTGTTTTGATCTACTCCTGTTTTGGAAATGGCTTTTTCAGTACGTAAAACAGTAGATTCCATTGCATATACGTTACTAATCATATCAGAAATATTAACGAGAATTTCTTGTTCTTTTTCTAATTCTTTGCCATACTTTTGTGCAGCTAATCCCAAAAGCAAGAGCGCAATTTTCTTCCCGTTTTGCACAAGCATTTTTTCTTGATCTAACGGCTCATTTCCTACTTCCTGCGGCATAAGCATCATCAATTCTTCTTGAAGCGTTTGTGCTTTTTGAAGCAGTGGAAGCTCTCCTTTTAACGCTTTGCGTAAATATGTGCCTGGTACTAAAAGACGGTTAATCTCATTTGTTCCCTCAAAAATACGATTAATGCGAGAATCGCGATACAGACGCTCAATTTCATACTCGCTCATAAAACCGTAGCCTCCATGAAGCTGCACGCCTTCATCTACAATGTAGTCAAGAGCTTCCGTGGCAAACACTTTATTTAATGAACATTCGATAGCATATTCAGCAATGGAAGCAGCAATTTGTTTTCCGTCTTTTTGCTGTTCTTCTGAAAGCTGGCCCATATGGTCTTCAAAAAGTCCTACCGTACGATATACGGAGCTTTCAGTTGCATACAATTTAGAAGCCATTGTGGCTAACTTTTCTTGTGTTAATGAGAATTTAGCAATTGGCGTTTTAAACTGCTGACGCTGGTTAACGTATTGAGACGTAATTTCTAACGCACGTTTCCCTGCTCCAACTGCTCCAACTCCAAGCTTATAGCGCCCAATATTTAAAATGTTAAAGGCAATCACATGGCCTTTTCCAATTTCACCTAGCACGTTTTCTTTTGGAACAAGCGCATCTTCAAGAATCAACGTTCTGGTTGATGAGCTTTTGATTCCCATTTTCTTCTCTTCCGGGCCAACCGAAACGCCTGGAAATTCGCGCTCAACGATAAAAGCAGAAAATTTATCGCCGTCAATTTTTGCGTACACCACGAATACATCAGCAAATCCAGCATTCGTAATCCACTGCTTTTCTCCATTTAACACATAGTGTGTACCTTCTGCGTTAAGGCGAGCTGTTGTTCGAGCACCGAGAGCATCCGAACCAGAACCCGGTTCAGTCAGCGCATAAGCCGCTATTTTTTCCCCTACCGCTAAAGCAGGTAAATATGCTTGTTTTTGCTCTTCTGTTCCAAATAAGACGATTGGCAATGACCCAATTCCTACATGAGCACCATGAGTGATGGAAAATCCGCCTGCTCGAGACATTTTTTCAGCAATTAAAGCCGAGGTAATCTTATCTAAACCAAGCCCACCGTATTCTTCCGGTACATCTGCACCAAGCAAGCCTAATTCACCAGCTTGTTTTAATAGCTTTACAGAACGGTCAAACTCATGCTTTTCTAAATATTCCACTTGCGGAAGGACTTCGTTTTCTACAAATTCATCTGTCGTCTTGGCAATCATCTTTTGTTCAGATGTATAATCCTCCGGTGTGTAGACGCGGCTTGCATCGCCTTCTTCAATTAAAAAACTTCCACCTTTAATCATTTGTTTTGTTTTATTTGACATGTTCATATCCCCCTTTGAAATGATTATGCTAACAATTCAAATACACCAGCAGCTCCCATTCCTCCACCAATACACATGGTGACAATTCCAAACTGCTCATTTCGACGCTGCATTTCGTGCATTAAGCTAAGAGTCAGCTTAGCTCCAGTACAGCCTAATGGATGACCTAAGGCAATAGCGCCTCCGTTTACATTTACTTTATCTTCATTAATATTTAATTCACGAATAACGCCAAGTGCTTGAGAAGCAAATGCTTCATTTAATTCAAACAATCCGATATCAGAAAGCTCCAGCCCTGCTAGTTTAAGAGCTTTAGGGATGGCAGCTACCGGGCCAATCCCCATTACTTCAGGCGGAACTCCTCCAACTGCAAATGAGCGAAACTTAAGCAAAGGCTTTAAGCCTTCTGCTTCAGCTTGTTCTTTATCCATTAGAAAAACGGATGCAGCTCCGTCACTTGTCTGCGAAGAGTTTCCAGCTGTGACGGATCCTTTAATCGAAAAGGCTGGACGAAGTTTCCCTAATACGTCCGCAGTTGTGCCAGGACGAACTCCTTCATCTTGAGAGAACATCAGCTTTTGTTCACGTAGCTTATTGTTTTCATCGATTTTCCGAAGCGTCACTTCCACGGGAACAATTTCGTCGTTAAACTTCCCTTCTTGAAGTGCTTTTGCTGCTTTTTGATGGCTGCGTACGGCAAATGCATCCTGGTCTTCACGTGAAATGCCGTATTTCATCGCCACTTGTTCTGCTGTATGTCCCATGCCCATATAATACTCCGGCGCATTTTCAACCAGCTGAACATTCGGACGCGCTACGTTTCCAAACATTGGAACAAAACTCATTGATTCTGCTCCTCCAGCTAACACTGCTTTGGCTTGCCCTAGCATAATTCGTTCTGCACCGTAGGCAATACTTTGCAAACCTGATGAACAATAACGATTAATCGTTATTGCTGGCACCGTATAAGGCAAACCTGCAAGAGCGCCAATATTTCGAGCCATATTCAAACCTTGTTCTGCCTCAGGCATCGCACAACCAATAATTAAATCATCAATCGGTCCTTCGTATCCGCCTGCTCGGCGAAGAGTTTCTTTAACCGCAATAGCTCCCAAATCATCAGGTCTAACACTTGCCAATGAACCTTTTTTTGCTTTTCCGACCGGTGTCCTAGCACCTGCTACAATAACTGCTTCTCTCATTTTTTCTCCCCCTTAATTGCGCAGTGGCTTTCCTTTAACTAACATGTGCTGCATACGTTCTTGAGACTTCGCTTCTCCAACAAGGCTTAAAAATGCTTCTCTCTCTAAATCAAGCAAATACTCTTCATCCACTTCGGAACCAAACGCTACGCGTCCTCCAGCTAATACAAATGCTAACTTACTAGCAATTTTGTAATCATGTTCTGATATATATCCTGAATATTTCATGGATTGAGCTCCTAGCAGCAACGTTGCATATCCTGTTTCTCCAACGACAGGAACTTTAGTTTTTACAGGCGGTTTATAGCCCGTGTCGTGTAAAGCAAGGACTGAGTTCTTTGCATCATTCAGCAAGTGATCTCCGTTTACACTGATAGCATCATGGAGGTTTAAAAAGTTTAGCTGCCTAGCTTCTGCAGCAGAAGTAGATACTTTTGCAGTAGCAATTGTTTCAAATGTTTTATTGGCAATTTGCTGAAGATCGAGCGTTACACCGTTCGGTAAACCATTTAGCTGTTTGATATAAAGCTCCTTGTTACCTCCTCCGCCAGGAATTAACCCGACTCCTACTTCTACAAGGCCCATGTAAGTTTCAGCAGAAGCTTGGATTTTAGCTGACGGTAAGCAAATTTCTGCTCCGCCTCCAAGAGTCATCGCAAATGGAGCTGCAACAACCGGCTTTTCGTTATATTTCACCTTCATCATTGCCTGTTGAAATTGTTTAATGACAAGCTCAACTTCAAAATAATTGTCATCTTGTGCTTCCATCAAAATCATAGCTAAGTTAGCGCCAACGCAGAAATTTTTTCCTTGGTTTCCTATGACCATCCCCTTATAATTCTTGTTCACTTCTTCAAGAGACTGATTCAATAAGCTGATAATATCTAGCCCAATCGCATTGTTAGGAGAAGTAAACTGCAGGCATGCCACATCATCTCCTAAATCAATTAAGCTCGCTCCGCTGTTTTCTAAAATGACATTATTTTGAGAGCGTAAAGATGACAGGTGGATCACCTTTTTATTTTCTTTTACTGCTTTATACTCATCCTCTTCGTAGTAAAGCGTTTGACCTTCCATTTCTTTATAAAAGCTTGTAAATCCATTTTCCTGCATTTGTTTTACCCACTGCGGGATGGCTAAGCCAGACTGCTCCATCTTCTCAATTGATTTTTCTAAACCAATTGCATCCCACGTTTCAAAAGGACCCATTTTCCAGCCAAATCCCCACTTCATAGCTTGATCAATGGCGACGATATCGTCGGCGATTTCATTTTTCAACTGTGCTGCATACACAAGAACGGGGCTGATAATGTTCCAAAGAAGCTGTCCAGCACGATCATCAGAATATATAAGCGCTTTCATTTTGTTTTGCAGCCCTTTTGCCTGCTTACTTAATTCGGTAGAAGCTGTTTTTAACTTCTTTCTTTCGACGTATTGAAGTGTATTAGGATCAAGTTCTAAAATTTCCTTGCCTTTCTTTAAAAAGAAGCCTTGCCCCGACTTGCTTCCCAGCCAGCCATTTTCCTGCATTTGTTTCATAAATAAAGGCACGTCGAATACCTCTTTTTCTTTGCCTTCCACTTTGTCAAACACATTGTTGGCCACATGAATAAATGTGTCTAGTCCCACTACGTCTAACGTTCGAAACGTTGCGCTTTTTGGTCTTCCAATTAAGGGACCCGTCACAGAGTCAACTTCTCCCACGCTGTAATTACCTTTTAACATTTCTTGAACGGTCACAAGTAAACCGTACGTACCGATACGGTTGGCGATAAAGTTAGGCGTATCTTTTGCAATAACTACTCCTTTACCCAATACATCTTCACCAAACGTTTTCATATATTCAACAATTTCTGATTTTGTGTCATGAGTTGGAATAATTTCTAATAACTTTAAATAACGAGGTGGATTAAAAAAGTGCGTTCCTAAGAAATGCGCTTTAAAATCTTCTGAGCGTCCTTTAGCCATTTCGTGGATCGATATTCCTGAAGTATTTGAACTTACAATACTTCCTTTTTTTCGTACGCCGTCAATTTTTTCAAACAACTGCTGTTTAATATCAAGGCGTTCCACTACTACTTCAATGATCCAATCGCAGTCGCTTAACTGCTGTAAATGATCTTCAAGGTTTCCCGGCGTAATTAACGATAGTGACGACTTCGACGTTAAAGGTGCCGGTTTTTGCTTCGTTAATTTAGCTAAAGCAGTTGTGCTCAACCGATTTCTGACTTGCCTATCTTCAAGCGTTAGCTGTTTTTTTTTCTCGTCTGGTGTTAATGAAGCTGGAACCACATCTAGCAAAAGCGTTGGAATTCCTACATTCGCTAAATGAGCTGCAATTCCAGAGCCCATAACTCCTGAACCTAAAACGGCGGCTTTTTTTATGTTCATAATTATCCCCACATCCCCTTTGATATATTGAATGAATGGTCATTCATTTTATGTGTAAAAAAAGAGAGTCACTGTTAATCTCTGTTTTTACTATAAAGCATTTTTTAAATTTTCGCAATATATTCACAATATTATCTCTAACTATTTTTAATGTGTTTGGTTATCTTAATACACAGGAGGTGATTTTGTGAGTAAATTAAAGAAAGATCCATCTTCAGCAGGCGTAAGCGCAGCAAGCGTTAAAGGAAATGCTGGACCGGTTAATGAACCGCACGGACGCGGCAAAAAGACATCTCAAAACCAGCAGTACACAAAGCATAATACACAAGGACATTAACCTCAAAATCGAACATGAGTAATCGAATCATGTTCGATTTTTGACTATTTCTTATTCTGTCATCACGACCATTTCATGGTTATTTTTTTACGATTCCTTTTAAGACAAATGCGACATTTGCAGGTCTTTCTGCAAGGCGCCTCATAAAGTACCCATACCAGTCCGTTCCATAAGGAACGTACACTCTCATTTGATATTGTTCTGCTACGAGCTGAACCTGCCTTTCTGGTCGAATACCGTATAGCATCTGGAATTCAAACTGATTCATTGAAATTCCATGCTTTTTAACAAACTCTTTTGTATACTGAATGATTCGTTCATCATGAGTAGCAACTGCTGTGTAGTGACCGTTTAATAAATGAAGTCCAATTATGTTTTTGAAGTTTTCGTCTACGTCTTCTTTATCAGGAAAAGCCACGTCTGCCGCTTCTTTGTACGCTCCTTTTACTAACCTTAATTTAGGAGCATAAGCATCTAATTCGCGAACGTCACTTTCTGTTCGATATAAGTATGCCTGAAGTACCGTCCCTACGTGGTCATACTCACTTTTTAATTGTTTAAACAGCTTAATCGTCTTGCTGCATCGCTTATAATCTTCCATATCAATCGTCACGAACACGCTATATTTTTCCGCTTCATTTAGAATATGACGCATATGATGAAGCGCCAGATCTTCAGAAATATCAAGTCCCATAGACGTTAATTTCAAAGAAATTTCTGAATCTAACCTTTCTTTGTGTATAAGATGGATGGCCTTTATGCATTGAGCCACAGCATTATTGACTTCAGCTTCACTTTCCACAAACTCTCCGAGATAATCAATCGTTACTTTTAATCCCTGTTCATTTAGCTTTTTTATCACACTAACAGCTTCATCGATGGTTTCCCCTGCAACAAACCTTGCTGCCCCAAAACGTAAACCATAGCGCTTAGCCAGCTTTGTTAACTTTTTGCTTTTTGATAACAATAAAAAAAAGTTTCTTATCGTTTGTTCCAAAGCAACCCCCCGCCTTCACTTGTCATACACCTCACAAATTTTATCTAATTATCATTAATTTTACCATTTTATCAACCAGATAGATAGGCACCCTTCATTAACATATGCACACTAGATCAAAAAGCTACCTGGAGCTTTTTTGATAAAAAAACATTCATCAGCTTCGTGATGAATGTTTTTATTCTGGTTTTCGCTGTGACGCTCGATGCGCTTCATTCAGCTCTTTTATTTCCTTCACAATTTCAATCATTTCCGCTTTTGCGTCTGGATATAATTGATTCCAATGCTTTGTTAAAGGCGGCATAGATTTTGAGATATGGTTGTAAAGTGCCCACATTTTCACTTTTTCCTGCAGCTGTTCATCACTTTCTCCAACCATTAGTTCCGTATACTTTTCAATCAAACCGTCGAATTGCTCTTGAAAGGTTTTACTCATGCGCAGTCACTCCTTTCTTTGGTTTACAAATAACCGGACACGTTCGACAATAAGTCTCTTTATCTCCTGTTTGGTAGGACAAACAGCACGTTTTTCGTACTCTTATCTCCTGCTTTTGTTTCTCTATATATTGAGGAGGTGAACTGTACCGAGCAAGCGGATTGTTATGATATGAACCAAAGTGACGTCCCTCAGCTTCTTCTAACACGTATCGTAAATTCTTTTGCACTTTCACATTGTCTATTTCTTCGTTTGCTAAAAGCAAATCATAAAGCCAGTGAATATAAACAGCTACGTTTTCCCACAGCGTCAGCTTTGAGATTTTTGTCACTTTACGCAGTACTGACCACATCGGCTCAATTTGATGAGCAAACAATTCATCAAGAAGTTCATCAAGAAGAATTTCGCGATTATCCTCTGTTACTTCTGTCGTCTCAATTTCTGAGATAAACACTTTTGGAAGCCACATCGTTTCAACTTGTTCGGTATGCAAAGATACATTTTTAGTCGATACATTTATCTTTTTTTGAAACACAATAAATGAATACAAAGCCGCAACCACAACAAAACTATACCGCTTTGCTAACATTGAAGCAGCTGCTCTCAAACTAGCGGCCTCCATCGTCTCTTGAATCCATAATAGCTGCACCTTCACCTTACTTTCATCCATGCAGCTGGCAGGAGAAAACCTGTACAGCGAGTTATCTTTAAACGTACAGCGGAATTTTTCTGCTAACTCGCTTTGCTCATTCCTACTGAGCATGCTGCGTTTCAACTCGCAGCTTATTCACAATACATCGTCCGCGCCCATGAGGAATACAAAGAGGCGTTCCAAATAACGGATCAACCGTCACTTCACAGTTCATATTAAAGACTCGCTGTACTAAATCGCAGTTAATGACTTCTTCTGGTCTTCCCTGTGCATAGATTTTTTTATCTTGAAGCGCCACAATATGATGAGCATAGCGGCAAGCTAAGTTTAAATCATGCAGCACCATTACGATGGTACGATTTTCTTTTTCATTCAGTTCAAACAACAAGTCCAAGATCTCAATTTGATGCGTCATATCTAAATATGTTGTCGGTTCATCAAGTAAAATAATATCTGTATCTTGCGCTAGTGTCATGGCAATCCATGCGCGCTGACGCTGTCCCCCAGAAAGCGAATCAACTTGACGATCTGCCAAGTCTGCTAAGCCTGTTGCTTCCAGTGCATTTTGCACTTTTTCTTCATCCTCTTGAGACCACTGGCGGAACCAATTTTGATACGGATAGCGCCCTTGTTTAACAAGCTGCAGCACAGTCAGACCTTCAGGTGCAACAGGACCTTGAGGAAGGATTGCTAGCTGCTTTGCAATTTCCTTGGTAGGAAGAGAAGAAATTTTAGAACCTTCTAGTAAAATAGAGCCTGCATGTGGCTTCAATAACCTTGCCAGTGAACGCAGCAGCGTAGATTTTCCGCATCCATTACTGCCGATAAAAACCGTAATCTCACCCTTTGGGATGGTAACGTCAAGCTCATCTATAATCATCGCTTCTCCATATGATAATGTTAGCGACTTTGTTTCTAACGAATGCATGCGAATCGCTCCTTCTACAAAGAATGCTATACGTTTCTTTGTTTGTATAGTAAATAAATGAAGTATGGTGCGCCAATTGCAGCTGTAAATACACCTGCTGGCACTTCGATTGGCAAGAAGAATGTTCGGCCAATTAAATCTGCTGCTGTGATTAAAATCGCTCCGATTAGTGCCGATAGCGGTATTAAAGCGCCGAATGACGAACCTACAAGCTTTCGGGCAATATGTGGAGCAAGTAACCCTACAAAGCTAATTCCACCGGCAAATGCAACGGCGCTCCCGGTTAAAGCTGTGCTCATCAGCAATAGTGCCAATCGATTTTTTTGAACGCGACTTCCAACGTTAGTCGCAATTTCTTCACCTAATTCTTGAACATTTAAATTTCGAATCATTAAAATCGTAATTATAACCAGCCCTGCAGTAACTGGAACTAGTACGGAAACACTGGCCCAATTTGAACCATACACCGTTCCGGTAATCCAAATATTTGCCTGGCTAGCGCGGTAGATAGGACCCATAATCATAAACAGCGTGGTCATAGCTTTCGTTAACGCTGTTAATCCAATTCCTATTAATACTAGTGTAATAGGAGAGACACCATTTTTCCAGGCAAACACATAAAGTAAAAGCGCCACTGCCACGGCACCTAAAAATGCGCTAACAGGCATCCAATTAATACTTACGGTTAACGAGTTGCTTTTATCACTAAATAGTGTCAAAAATAACACTACACCAACTGACGCTCCTCCTGTTAATCCAATTAAGTCTGGTGAAGCAAGCGGATTTCTCACAAGCCCCTGCAAGATAGCGCCCGCAATAGCTAGACAAATACCAGCACAAATGGCAACAATAATACGCGGCAGTCTAAAAGATGTAACAACTAATCGTTCAAACTCCAACCCATGACCCGCTAAAATTTTAATTACACGAAATGGATTAATAAATAAGTCACCCGTACCTGCACTTAACAAAAAGAGTGCAACAAGGACAGCTGAAAATCCGGTAATGATTAGAGCAGCTTTTATATTAACTAAAAATGAAATTCTCTTTAAGCGAAGAGATAAGTATGTTTTCATGACGTCTTCGCCCCTTTCCTTGCCATATAGATAAAGAAAGGTGTACCAATAACAGCAGTCATGACTCCAACAGGGATTTCTTGAGGCATAATGACGTACCTTGCGCCAACATCAGCTAATAAAATTAAAATCCCGCCGACAACCGCACTATAAGGAAATACCCAGCGATAATCTTGTCCTACGATTGCTCTTACAACGTGAGGAACAATGATTCCTACAAAGCTAATGGGACCGGCTACTGCAACGGCTCCCCCCGCTAAAATCGCAATAATGATGCCGCTTATAATTTTGACAAGAGCTGTTCTTTGACCTAATCCTTTGGCTACGTCTTCACCAATCGTTAAAATATTAATTTTTGAAGCGATAAAAAAAGTAACAATAATTGCTGGCACTACATAAGGCAGTATGCCATACAACATTTCAACCTTGCGTCCTTGCACAGACCCTGCCAGCCAAAAGAGGACTTGATCAAGCGAAGATTCATCCACAGCTAGCAGTCCTTGTGTTAAAGAAGAGAAAAAGGCTGCAATAGCCGCTCCTGCGAGCGTCAGTTTGATAGGCGTTAGCCCTTCTTTTCCAATGGACCCAAGAAAATAGACAACCACTACGGTTAGTGCCGCTCCTACAAATGCAATCCATGTAAAAGCTTGAAGTGAATTGACCGAAAAAATCATCACTGCAACAACAATAAAAAAGCTGGCCCCAGCGTTCACACCGATAATATCCGGTGAAGCAAGTGGGTTTTTCGTTAACGCCTGCATCATTGCTCCTGCAATTCCTAAACAAATACCTACCACAGCACCGATTATAGCGCGCGGCAATCGAATATTTTGAATAACTATGTGCTCATTCGAACCGTTAAACGCTTGAAAAGCTTCAAATGCTGTTTTGATACTTGTATCTGTGTATCCGAGTACGATACTTAATCCAATACAGATTAAAAGCAGCATGATTCCAATGATGAGCCCCATTACTTTCATTTGAACACTGCGTAGCATCATTTTCATTGCTCTCCTCTAAGATGATTCCTATATATATCTAACCTTTAGTTTAGGAAACATTGAAAAAAGTGTCAATGATTTTGAGAATCATTTTCAATTTTTAATTGACACCGCTTAAAAGTTAGAATATTATCTTAATTGTTAATGAAAATCATTATCACTTACGAGGGGGAAAAGATGTGAATACATATTCTAAAGGCAAGTTGTCATATTTGTTGTCCATTCTTACCATTATGACACTGCTTGTGCTGGCAGCCTGCGGTAATTCAAACGGCGCTGACAGCGATAAAAAAGAAAAAACTGAGGGTTCTGGCGAAACTTACACAGTAAAACACGCAATGGATAAAACCGATATTAAAGGAACGCCTAAACGAGTGGTTGTTTTAACAAACGAAGGTACTGAAGCTCTTCTTGCAATGGGTGTAAAGCCTGTGGGCGCTGTTCAATCATGGTTAGGAAATCCGTGGTATGACCATATTAAAGGTCAGATGAAAGGCGTTAAAAGTGTGGGTACAGAAAGCGAGCCAAGCTTAGAAGCAATCGCTGCTTTAAAGCCTGACTTGATTATCGGAAATAAAATGCGACAAGAAAAAGTATACGATCAGCTTAGTCAAATTGCTCCGACTGTATTCTCTGAGGAGCTGCGCGGAGATTGGAAATCAAACTTTAAGCTATATGCAAAAGCTGTAAACAAAGAAGAAAAAGGTAAAGAAGTATTAGCTGACTATGACAATCGCGTAGCAGATTTAAAGAAACGCCTTGGAGATCAGTTAAAACAAAAAATCTCAGTTGTACGCTTTACAGCTGGAGACGTTCGTATCTATCATAAAGATTCATTCTCAGGTGTTATTTTAGATCAGCTTGGATTTGCTCGCCCTGAGTCTCAAGACAAGGATGATTTTGCTGAAATGAATGCAACAAAAGAACGCATTCCGGCAATGGACGGCGATCAGCTATTTTACTTCTCTTATGAAACGGGAGACGGTGAAGCAACAAAGCTTGAAAAAGAATGGATAAACGATCCTCTCTTTAAAAAGCTAAAAGTGGCTCAAGAAAATCATGTTCATAAAGTAGATGATGCTACTTGGAATACAGCAGGCGGTGTGTTAGCAGCTAATATCGTCCTTGATGATATTGAAAAAATCTTCTTAGATAAAAAACAACAATAATATGAAAGAAAGAGCTTCGACGAATCGAAGCTCTTTCTTTCATGTATAATGTATTTCCTTTCATCGCACACTAACCGTGGTCTCACTTTATTAAATAGGAGTGGTGAAAATGAATTCAAAAAAACAGCCTAAAAAGCAGCCAGATACAAATGAAATGGCTGACCGCCAGTTCGAAACAGAAGATTATAACCGACAAGATGCACTCTCGCAAGGTCTAGCAGAAACACATGAGCAAGTAAGCGACGCCTATCAAGAAGGATCATTTGAAGATACAGATCGTTAATAAAAAAAGAGCTGACTCTAAGTCAGCTCTTTTTTATTTTGAATGCTGCCATGCCGTTTTAGGCAATGACATGGACATCCACTGCTGGCGCTTTGATTTATCAATCGTCACTTTCTTTGCTTTAATTCCTTGTTGAATCAGCTGTTTCATTAGTTTATCAATTGACTTCATCGCTATTCACCTCAAAAGCGGAAATTTGTCTTGCTTCTACTCTTTTACTTTTTTGCGCTTAAACTTCATAAAAAACTCATAGACAATTGGAACGATAATGAGCGTAAGCAGCGTAGAACTTGTTAGTCCTCCAATCACGGTAACCCCTAGCCCTTTTGAGATAAGGCCTCCACCTTCAAATCCAAAAGCTAATGGAAGCAGTGCACCAATCGTTGCAATAGCTGTCATTAAGATCGGGCGAAGACGTGTCATTCCAGCTTCTAGTAAAGCTTCACGCGTTGAAAGACCCTCTTGCTCTTTATGAATCACGCGGTCAATCAGAACAATCGCATTGGTTACCACAATTCCAATCAACATAAGAGCTCCAATCATCGAAGAAATACTAATCGTTTCCCCAGAGATTAAAAGCGCCACTAGCGCACCAATAAGTGTAAATGGAAGTGAGAATAAGATAGCAAATGGCGCTAAACCTCCACCAAATGTCAGTACAAGTACGAAGTACACGATACCAATGGCTGCGAGCATGGCAATTCCTAATTGACTAAATGAGTCATTAATTTGCTCTGATGCTCCGCCAAAGTTAATGTCCATATCACTTGGCAAATCAATTTTCTTCACTTCTTTTTGGACGTTAGAAGAAACACCGCCTACATCGTCACTCTTAATATCGGCACTTACCTCTGCATAAATTTTATTATCACGGCGCGTTACCGTATTCGACGTTTTACCTTTTTTAATATCGACAACTTCATTTAATGTAACTTCCTGTCCAGTTTGAGAGGTCACTTTTGTGCTTGAAAGTTCGGCAAAAGTAGAGAAATCCTCTTTTTCTTTTGGAAGGTATACGTTAATTTCATTTCCGTCTTTTTGGATAGTTGTTAATACTTCACGCTGTCCAAGGTTGGAAATTTGCATTCCGATTTGACTAGCAGACAAGCCGAGTTCAGCGGCTTTCTTTTGGTTCGGTACTAGCGTATATTCATCAAACGTATTTGAAAGCGTAGAATCGACATTTTTCAGTTCTTTATGCTTTTCTAAAACGCGCTGAACTTTATCAGCATAAGGTTTGATTTCGTCTAAGCTATCTCCGTAAATAAGGACGTTTAATGAATTATTGCTGCCGCTAGACGCCGTATTCATGGAGCCCCATTCACCTTGATTCGCTTGTTTATTCAGAGCTTTTAATACTTTATCCTGCTCTTTATCAAAGTTTTGTGTATCCTCGTCATATTGCACAAATGTTAAAACGTTATTTTTGCTTCCCGGATTAAAAGAGTTACCTTCACCGAACGAATACTGAACCGTTTTGACACCATCTCGCTTCATCAAGTACGCTTCTGCGCGATTCGCTGCTTTTTCCACGTCGCTTTGAGACTGTCCGGCTTTCGGTGTATACGTAAGCGTCAGCGTTTTTTCTTGATCGGATGATAAAAAGCTAACCCCAATAGAAGGAACTAAAAATAAACTTCCTACTAACAGTAGTACGGCTAACCCAAAGGAAATAAGCTTATGGTTTAGCGTCCAGTTCAAAATTCGCTTATATCCGTGCGCTAGTTTGCTTGGCTTTTCTTCTTTGACTTTTACATTTGTTTTAAATAACGAATGAGCAAGCATTGGCACGAGTGTTACCGCTACTAGCAGTGATGCTAACAGTGCAAAAACAACCGTTAACGCAAACGGTAAGAATAGCTCTCCTACCGGTCCTTCTACGAGACCTAACGGTAAGAATACGGCCACGGTTACGACTGTAGAAGAAAAAATCGGAACAAACATTTCTTTCGTCGCCGCGACAATTAAATCTTTTCCTGTAAGCTTTTCTTCCTGATAAGCCATGCGGCGGTAAATATTTTCAATAACGACAATGGAATCATCTACAACCCTTCCGATGGCTACAGTCATCGCTCCAAGCGTCATAATATTTAAAGAGATATCCATTGATTTGAGCGCCAAAATGGCGATTAATAGCGAAAGCGGAATTGAAATAACGGCAATAATCGTTGAACGAATATCACGTAAAAATAAAAGAATAATAATAACCGCAAAGACCGCACCGATAATAGCTTTATTTAGCATCGTATGAACAGAATCTTCAATCGGTTTACCTTGATCAAAAATATTGTCAACGTGAAGGTCTTTATTTTTCTTTTCTAGGCTATTCATTTTTTCTTTAATATCATTTACAACATTTACTGTGTTCGCATCCTTCGCTTTGACAACTTGTACAGCAATTGAAGGTTTTCCGTTCGTGCGAGAAATGGATTCTGCTTTCCCCGTCACTTTAACATCCGCAATTTCTTTTAATTTCACAGTTGGAATCGAAGCTGCGGACGGCGCCTGCTGCACGGCTTTTTGTGTTTGCTGCTGGCTCATTCCTTGTTGCTGACCTTGAGCAGCTCCTTGACTAGGCACAGCTGGAATCTCTAAGTTTTCCAAATCTTTTTCTGTTGTCATCTTTCCGTCTACCACAACAGATTTTTGAGATCCATCCATCGTATACGTACCAGCCGGCACTTTTGCATCGGATGCTTGGATCAGCTTTTTCACCGTATCTTCATCGAGTCCCAGCTGCTTGAGCTTGTCTTGTTTGAATACAAGTTCTGCTTCTTCAACTTGTTCTCCTGACACGCTGACCGAAGAAATGCCTTGCACTTTTTCAACTTGTGGAACAACGGTATTTTTTACATACTTCGTTAAGTCTTCTAATGATTTTTTATCATCTGAAACACTTAATGAAATAATCGGAAAATCACTGATGCTTTGTCTTGAAACATTTGGTTCCTCTACATCATCTGGCAGATCCACGTTTGAAAGAGCTCGTCTGACTTCGTCTTCTGCCTTCTCCATATTTTTACTAAAGCCATATTCAACTTGAATGGTAGCCATATTTTCATAAGAAGACGAGCTAACTGTGTCAACGCCGCTCAGTCCCTGAAGCTTTTGTTCAATTGGCTTACTCACCTTGTCTGCCACTTGTTCCGGAGTGGCGCCCGGATAAGTTGCACTGACTGTTACAACAGGCGTTGATATATCAGGAATGGTCTCTAGCTTCATATTAAATCCTGAATACAGCCCTGCAATAATGACAAAGAGTGTTAACAGCCATACTGCAAATTTATTTTTCAATGAAAATTTAATAAACTTCCCCAATGCATATCCTCCTTCAAATATATGTATACTAATAAAATTGACTGATTGGTCACAACAACTTAAAATATAAATGACTAACCGGTCAGTGTCAACCCTAAGCAGTCTCTCTCCTAATATGTTCATAATAAAGACATATTTACGATAAATCTTTTTTAGAGGAACTGACTCCCGTTCTTAACTTTGATATATACCTTTATCTTTTTTAGTGTATGATACTATTATCTAACGAAATGAATGGTCAAATTGTTCAATAAAGGAGGTAGAATACTTGAAAGAAAAAGAAAAAAGAATAATTGAAGCTTCGATTAAGCTTTTTGCAAAAAAAGGATTTAATGCTACCTCTGTGCAAGAAATTGTAGATGAATGTAACATTTCAAAAGGTGCATTTTACCTGCACTTCAAATCTAAGGATGCACTTTTATTATCAATTCTAAACTTTTACTATGAAAAGCTCTTTAGCTCTGTTTATGCTCTCGACGAGGAAGTAAACGATGCCCGCAGCCGCTATATGAATCAGCTCATCTATTTCTATGAATTTATTACAGAGCACAGAGATTTTATTATCATGCAAATCCGGGAAAAATCTATTCCATTTAACAAAGAAGTGGAGACCTTTGTTCATAAAATGCAGCGAGAAACGTTTTACTTTCATCGCAAAAGCCTCGTTAGCGTATACGGAGAAGACGTAACTCCTTATATCTCCGATTTAACGAAAATGATTGAAGGTATTCATCATTCCTTTTTAGAAATTATTATCTTCAATCAATACGAGCTTACCTTTAAAGAAGTCGCGCAGTACATAATGGAACGAGTTGACGTATTAGTAGAAGATTTATTAGCTAGAAAACCTCGTCCCCTTATTCCCGCTTCTTTTGGTGAAGATATATACGGAAAGGAACGAACGACTTTTCTAAGTAAAAATGAGCAGGTAAAACAAGCTCTTGAGGAAATTAAACATCTGCTAGACACCAGCGATCATATTTCTGATGAACACGCAGACAGCTTTCACATTTTACAAACGGAGCTAAAAAAAGATAAGCCTACCGCTGCTATTGTAAAAGGCATGGTTGGAAATTTAACGGAACTTAAACCGTTGGAAGAACCGCTTAATCTTTTAACAGCTTTACTCCAACAAAAATAACAGAAGGCTTCAAGCTTTCTGTTATTTTTCTGCTTTTGAACTAGATACTCCCCCAGATAACACGAACTTCATTGCTTCTTCCGGCTTAATATCTAACCATTCAATTTCTTCTTTTGGAATCAAAAAAGTAAAACCGGCTACTTGAAAAGTTTGTGGAACATAGACAGCGACATGGTCTTTTAACGAATGAATCACCTCTTCTACTTCTTCAGAGGTCACAAACCCTATGACTTTCATTGACGTGCCGGGCATTGGCACTAAAGCTACTTTTGAAAAAGACTTTTTCTCTCCAAGAAAAGATTGAAATGTATCTTTAATGACACTATATAGCGTTTTAACAAGCGGTATTTTTTCTAACAATCGATCAATTAAGTTAATAATTTTCCCAGCGAAAAAACGGGTAGATAACCACCCTAAGAACGTAATTAAGACAAGCGTTGCTAAGATTCCAATACCAGGTATATAATCCTGCTTCATATAGGGCTTCAATACGTTCCCTAAAATGCTGTCTAAAAAATTAAATACTCTTACCAAAATATAAATAACAAGGATAATAGGGACAATCGTTAAGAGTCCATTAATAAAACTTTTTATGATTGCTTTCATGCAAACACCTCATTTTTCCTGACATACTGCTGTTCATTATACAATGGATTTGTTTTGCTGCGTCTTTTTATTTCTATTCACATACGTATAAACTAGCGACGTTTTATCAAAATAATAGATGGGTACATGAACATACATACTTATATATTTATTTTTTCGGAGGGATACAATTGGGACGTTTAGAATCAAAAATTGCTGTTATTACAGGGTCAAGCTCTGGTATAGGAAAAGCAACTGCTGAGCGCTTTGCGAAAGAAGGAGCGGTTGTTATTTGTGCCGATATTAATTTGGACGGGGTAAAAAAAGTAGCAAAAGAAATTAAAGACGCTGGCGGTGAAGCATACGCCTACTATATCGATGTAGCTGAAGAAGAAAAAGTAAAAGAGTTCACAGCGGAAATTGAAAAGAAATTTGGAAAAGTGGATATTCTTTTTAATAATGCGGGGACAGACACAGAAGGCGGCAAGCTTCACGAATATCCTGTAGAACTTTGGGATCGCTTAATGTCGGTAGATTTACGCGGAACATTTCTTGTAAGCAAATATGTTATTCCGCTGATGTTAGAAAATGGCGGGTCGATTATTAATAATTCATCCGTATCCGGACTGGCAGCAGACTTAGACCGTTCTGGCTATAACGCGGCGAAAGGTGCTATTACCAACTTAACAAGAACCATGGCAATTGACTACGCTCGTGAAGGTATTCGCGTTAACTCAATTGCTCCTGGAACAATTGAAACGCCTCTTCTTGATGATTTATCAGGCGCTGAAGAAGGAAAAAAATTCAGAAAAGCATATGAATGGGTCGATCCCATGGGCCGTTTAGGCAAACCAGAAGAAGTAGCCGGTGCCGTATTATTTTTAGCATCCGATGACAGCTCATATGTAACGGGTGACTGCATTACGGTAGATGGCGGTCATATGGCGTATACATGGCCTGGAAAAATGCTTTACGATAAAATGTGAGAATACAATTAGCTCTATACCTTAAGGTATAGAGCTTTTCCGTTTGCATTTTTTCTTTAAAATAGACGTGACATTATGTCAAGACAGGTGTAAACTTAAAGCAAAATTCTTTGCTTCTAGGAGGAAGACATGAAAACAAAACAATTATCAGAACGTCAGCTTCTTGGCATCGCAGGGCTAGGATGGCTCTTCGATGCAATGGATGTTGGCATTTTGTCTTTTATCATTGCAGCTCTTCACGCTGAATGGGGACTTTCCCCTACTGAAATGAGTTGGATAGGCAGCGTTAACTCGATCGGGATGGCCGTTGGAGCTCTCGTGTTCGGGCTGCTGGCTGATCGAATTGGGCGAAAAACCGTTTTTATTGTGACTCTTGTTCTTTTTTCAGTGGCAAGCGGACTTTCGGCTCTTACTACTACCCTTGCTGCTTTTTTAGTATTTCGATTTTTAATTGGAATGGGTTTAGGAGGAGAGCTGCCTGTTGCTTCTACCCTTGTGTCTGAGACCGTGGCGCCGGAAAAACGCGGTAAAGTGGTCGTCTTGTTAGAAAGTTTTTGGGCGTTCGGCTGGCTACTGGCAGCGCTTATTTCTTACTTTGTAATTCCAGCTTACGGGTGGCAACTAGCTCTTATCCTAACGGCTATACCAGCATTTTATGCCATTTATTTGCGCATCAAACTGCCAGATTCTCCTCAATTTTTAGAGGCGACAAAGGAAAAGAAACCGTCTATTGCGGACAATGTAAGAAGCGTGTGGTCTAAGCCTTATCGTCAATCTACCGTTATGCTGTGGGTTCTGTGGTTTTGCGTTGTATTTTCATATTACGGCATGTTTTTATGGCTACCTAGCGTCATGGTCATTAAAGGATTTAGCTTAATCAAAAGCTTTGAATACGTATTGATTATGACATTAGCTCAGCTGCCTGGCTATTATACGGCTGCTTGGTTTATTGAACGCATGGGCCGAAAATTCGTATTGGTCACATATCTGTTAGGTACGGCTGCCAGCGCATATATCTTCGGAAATGCGGAGTCACTTTGGCTGCTGCTAACAGCAGGAATGTTGTTGTCTTTCTTCAACTTAGGCGCTTGGGGAGCTTTGTACGCGTATACACCTGAGCAATATCCGACATCTATTCGAGGCACAGGAGCTGGAATGGCCGCTTCTTTTGGACGAATTGGAGGAATTCTAGGACCGCTGTTAGTTGGGTATATGTCAACTCAAGGTGTTTCTTTAACCGTTACGTTCTCAATCTTCTGTGCAGCTATTTTAATCGGTGTTGGTTCGGTTGTTTTTCTAGGAAAAGAAACCAAACAAAAGCAGCTCGCATAAAAAAAAGACGCTCTTTTAGAGCGTCTTTTTTGTGCTTATTATTTATTTTCTACTAGCTCTTTTTCGCCTGTCTCTACTTCCACGTCACGCTGAGCGAATACTTTCTTAGCTACGCTTAAAGCATTTAACACGCGAGGGAAACCTGTGTATGGAATTAATTGAATGATGCTTTCCACAATTTCATTCGGCTCTAGTCCAGCTGTTAAACCTGTGTTTAAATGCAGCTCAAGCTGAGGCTCTGTACCCTGAGTAACCAGTGATGAAATGGTTACTAATGCTCGCTGCTTATTCGTTAAACCTGGTCGTGAATAAATGTCTCCATAGGCAAATTCAATAATATATTTCCCAACGTCAGGAGCTAGGTCTTTTAAGTCTTCCGTAATTTTTAAATGAGTCGAAATATCATCGTTACTCGTTAACGTATATTCCATTAATTTATCTAAACCTTTTTGATAACTATTTTGTGCCATGTAAAATCAACCTCCGTATTTTTTACTGACACCGCGCGGAATCAATGTTTGTTTTCGTGTATGTTTTCTACACTATCTACTTTAGCGCACATTCTTTCTTTCGTAAAATACATATATTCAATACAACATATGCATTTTATCTATATAAAACAGAATGCTGTTCATTCATATAGTGGAGGAATTGTTTAGAGGCATATGAAATATATTTATCTTTTTTTAAAATCAATCCTAAATCCCATGAAATTGAAGGATTAGTAATAGGAACTGCTTTTACGATAGCAGAATCCACTTTTGCTGCAATGGATTGTGGAAAGATAGATACACCTAAGTTTTCCGCGATCATTTCACCGATAAAATCCCATTGAGAGCTCTCGTAAGCTACATTAGGTTCAAATCCTGCTTGTTGACACGCCTGAATAAGCCGGTCGTGAAGCGTAAAATCTTCATTAAACAAAATAAATTTCTCTTGGGCTAGTTCATTAATTTCCACATGAGTTTTAGAGGCTAAAGGGTGAGAGTGGTGAACATATAAAAGCATTTTTTCTGAGATAAAAGGATTAATGTCAAAAAGATGTTCATTTACTGGAAGCACCGCTACACCTAGGTCTAACTCTCCTTTTTCTACTGCTTTTTGAACACGATTGGCTCCGTATTCAATAAGTTTAATTGTGATATCTGGATAGAGCTGCTGAAACCCTTTAATAATCTTTGGAAAGAACAGCACTCCAATCAATGGAGGAATTCCAATTTTAATCATTCCTTTTTTCAGATTCATCACATCATATAAATAAGTCGATAGCTCATCAATGGATGCCATAACTTTTTGTCCTTGCGCATACACAACTTCCCCGGCATCCGTTAAATCAATCTGTCTTGCGGAACGATCAATTAATTCTACTTCCAATTCTTCTTCTAAGTTTTTCACCATTTTGCTCAAGGTCGGCTGTGAAATATGAAGACTTTGAGATGCTTTAGTAAAGCTCCTTAATTTAGCGACTTCTAAAAAATAATTAAGCTGACGAATATCCATCTCTGCTCCTCCTATAGATAAAGCGAATATCTTTTATCTTATTTATTCATTTTACCTATTAACTTTTAAGATATACAGCAAAAAATCCGAACGATTTATCGTTCGGATATACCTTCACCTAAAATACTTTTGTCCTGTCCTTTTTTACTACGGTTATTTAAAATATTTTGGCTGCTTGTGCTGCTTGTTCTAAACCACTTTCAATAATTTCTTGAGCACGATCCGGAAACTGATTATGTCCTTCAATAATAACGGAGTTCACGTCCGTGATTCCAAAGAATTGAAGTACGCTGCTAACATATTTAACGGCCATTTCGACCTCAGCTGCTGGACCTTCTGAATATACTCCGCCACGCGCGTTTAATAACATCACCTTTTTATCGCCCAGTAATCCCACAGGACCTTCTGGCGTATACTTAAACGTTTTGCCTGCTTGATTTAAATAATCAAAGTACGTATGAAGCACGGCCGGCACAGTAAAATTCCAAAGAGGAAAGGCAATGACAATTTTATCAGCTTTCACAAATTGTTCTAGGTAACGATTAGCAATTTCTGCTGCTTTGTTTTCCGCTGCCGTCACTTCTAGTCCTCTTGCTAATTTAAACTGACCGTTTATCATGTCAGCACCTAAATAAGGAAGTTCTTCTTTGAACAAATTTAGCTCCATTATTTCTTCACCTTGGTGCGATTGTTGATAGCTTTCTAAAAACGCATCATATAATTTTACGCTGACCGCTTCACTTGCCGATCTGTCATTTGCTTTTATAAAAAGAGTATAACTCATACTAAAACCTCCACTGATTGTTGATACTCTTATTTTATTCGCTTTGTCCTTGCGTTTCGCACGACTTTATAATGAAATACTTTCATACTTTAGTCGGAGAAATCTTATATAAGTAAGAATTTTTAAAGAGCTAAAAATCACATTGACAACGATAATCATTATCATTAAAATTAGAGAGAATTTATTATTTATCATTTAAAGTAAGGGGAGCTTTTTATGTGGTCAAGTTTGGCTTTGTCGCTTCGTGAAGGTTTAGAAGCATCGCTTATCATTGGAATTATTTTAGCTCATGTTACAAAAATCGGCCGAAAAGACTTAAAATATTCCGTCTTTATTGGCGCTGCTGCTGGCCTTATTTTCAGCTTAGTATTTGGCTTTATTGGTTTTAATGAGGCGAAAGAGTTAGAAGAAGAGTCAGAAGAAATTTTTGAAGGAGTCATGATGCTTTTAGCTGCAGGCCTTATTGCTTATTTTATTCTGTGGTTGCACCGAAGCAAAGAAGTGACATCTTCAGTTACATCAAAAATTTCCAAAAGCTCTTCCAAGTGGGGATTAATCGTTTTAGCCTTTTTATCTGTCTTTCGTGAAGGAACAGAACTAATCATTTTTAATCTGACACAAGTGAATCAACACGCCTCTTCTATTGTATTCGGCAGTATAAGTGGCATTTTGCTGGCCGTCGTTATTACATACATTTTGTTCAAAACAGCTATTAAGCTGAACCTTTGGATTATTTTTAAAGCGCTTGGTATTTTCCTTATTTTTATTGGGGGAGAGTTATGCGGTGAAGGTTTGGTTAAGCTATTTGAAGCTGGTGGAGAACCCCTTGAGATAATTGGATTTAGTGTATTTACAGTTGCATCACTGTATCTATTCTTCCAAACGGAGTTAAAAAAATTAAGAGTAAGAAAACAAAAATCAGCATCATGATCATAAAAAAGCCGCCTAATGGCGGCTTTTTTAGTTTATAGATGAAACGGGAAGATGAATCACAACTTCCGTCCCTTGTTCTTCTTCACTTTTAATAAAAATCTCGCCTTTATGCTGGCGGACAATAGTTTGTGCAATCGATAGTCCAAGCCCCGTTCCTCCCGTAGCTCTGCTTCTAGCTTTATCCACTCGGTAGAAACGTTCAAAAATATGTGCAAGATCTTCTTTTGGAATACCAATTCCATAGTCTTTCACTTTGATAATGACATCTTCCTGCTTTTTTTCCACGGTCACTTCAATTTTATTCGTACTGTATTTAATTGCATTATCAAGCAAAATAATCAGCACTTGCTTCATTTTCAGTTCATCCACTTGAATCATAATGGGCGTTTGATCATAATGAAGAACTAATTCTCTTTTGTATACCTGCTGCAGCTGCTTAACGATTTGTTCAAAAATAAGAACAAGATCTGTTTGCTTCAGATCAAGCGTTTGTTCTTTTTCCACACTTGCCAGATCAAGCAGCGTTTCAATCATTTTTTGCATTTTGGTTGCTTCCGCATAGATGGTGTCGATCGCATCCAGCGTAATTTCTTCATTTTTAATCCCTCTTCTTCTTAATAAATTAGAATAACTGCGAATAACGGTTAGAGGGGTTTTTAATTCGTGAGAAGCATCAGAAACAAACTGATTTTGCTTTTCAATATTTTCTCGCAAGCGGTCAATCATATGATTAAACGTAACGGTCATACCCTGCAGTTCATCTCTCGTCTCCGTTTGAATGAGAACTTTTTTAGGAACACCGCTCTCTTCAATCTCTTTCATCGTTGTGACCATATTTTTAATAGGATGCATAATGACGCGTGATAACCATCTTCCTCCTAAAAGCGACAGTAAAATGGACACAAGCGAACAAAAAATCAAAATTGATAGCAAAATATCTTTGCGGGTTTCAAAACCAGTCAGGAGCTCACCAATCTCAAGCGTTTCAACGACTTGATTATTGACTTTGACAGGCATGCGAATAACCAATACTTGTTTTTCTCTAATTTTGCGAAGCTTCACCTTTTTTTTCTTTGAAAATTCGGGCTTAATTTTCACCAGATGAGGATCATTTGATACTTGATTAATGACCGTAGAATTTTCTGAGACTGTTCGGATAAATGAATGGTTGGTCAAATAAAATTTTAGTAACTCTGGCGAAAGCTCCACGGAATGATCTTGCTGACCTTTTTGAATAATCTCGCGTGCTTTTTCGAATAAAATGTCCTGTTCCATATTCACCGTAGATTTAGTGAAGGAGAAAAAAACAACGATGTTCATGATTAATAAAATAACCACTAGCCATGCTGTTGTCAGCAAATTAATCTTCGTCGTGATCTTCATGTTTCTCCTCTTTCATCATATATCCTACGCCCCGCACCGTATGAATGAGAGAAGTAGAAAAACCTTCATCTACTTTTTTTCTTAAGTGGCGAATATACACATCAATTACGTTTGTTTCTCCTTCATATTCATAGCCCCAAACGTTTGTGAGAATCCCTTCTCTCGTGACAATTTTATTTTTATTCGTAAGCAAATACACGACTAAATCATACTCTTTCGGTGTCAACGTAATGGATTCATTGTTTCTTAGGACTTCCCTTGTTTCAAGATTAATGGTCAAATCACTGATCGTTAAGAGCTCTGCTTCAGCTTCTTTCGTTCCTGATGCTTCTACGAGCGAACGATAGCGAATACAAGAGCGAACTCGTGCTAACAGCTCTTCAATTTCAAACGGTTTTGTAACATAATCATTAGCCCCTTGGTCTAACCCCATTACCTTATCTAACGTCGTATTTCGGGCAGTTAATAAAATAACTGGCGTAAACACTTCCGCTTTCCGAAGTCTTCTTAACACCTCAATACCGCTCAGACTTGGAAGCATCACGTCGAGCAAAATGAGGTCATATTGAGCGGATATTGCCGTCTCTAAACCCGCTTTCCCGTCGTACTCAACATCTACTTCATAATCTTCAAATTCCAATTCAATCTTTAGCACTTTCGCAATTTGCGCTTCATCTTCCACAATTAAAATTTTCTCTTTCATATTATGCACCTCTCACCACATGTCTTAAGTGAAAGAATAGCTTCTTTAGATAAAAAAACAACACCTTTTTCAAAAGATGTTTGTTTTTTTATCTAAACCCTACTTTTTCAACATACTTGTTCTTTAGCTTATCCTTATTGTTTGTAAACATGAATGTTTTACGCATGAAGACCAATCGTTTGCTTTTCACCTAGAATCCAATTGACTACTGCTAAAAGTTCTTCAGGCGTTTGTGCTTCGATTTCTTTATGGTAAGCAGCAATCGCGTTATACAATGTGCTCATTTTATCAGCATCCTGCAGCACTGTCTGCAGCTGACTTTCTAACGATTGATCCGCCTTTAGTTCTTGAACTAAGTTTCGCTCTGTTAAATAGCGTAAATTCACCTCTTCTTGACCCGGTAAAGCAGAATGAACAAAAATCGGTAAATTTTTGCGAAGAGCTTCACTGACCGTGATACCACCTGGTTTTGTTACAATAGCATCCACTCGCTCATACAGTTCATTCATTTCTGTGCGTGATGAAATGTACGGAATTGGTGTAACGTGTTGTAGTTCCCACCCTTTGATTTCTTCATATAACTTTTGATTTTTGCCGCATAAGACAAAGTAATGAAAATGGCGCGCGTCTTTTAAATCATTGTAAAAATCCATAATATTGCCTAGACCGCTGCTGCCTCCGGCAATTAAAATATTTCGGCTACCATGATGCTTAACAGTTCTTGTTTTTGTTATTTCTTCATGTACCGGTATCCCTGTGACCATCATATTTTGAAGTGGAATTTCACTTTGAGCACGAAGCCCTCTTTTTACTTCTTCACTAGGAAGAAAGTGAAAGTCAATCTCTTCTTTTCCCCATAAATTATTAATAAAGAAATCCGTGTAGACATTTATAATAGGAACATTGCACTTGCCTTTTGCTTTTAATTGGCTGAGCAAATAAGAAGGAAATCCATGTGTGCATATAATTAAATCCGGATTTTCTTCTTTAACTAAGTGCTCCATTTTTTTTGCAAATACGTGATGATACCATTTAAATGAATGAACAGGCGGTTCATAAAAGAGATGTTTGTATGCCAAATTGTATGTTTCTGGAGCATAACGAATCCATTTCAAATATGTGCCTGTAACCACTTTTTCTAATAGTTCGTTTGTATAACTTAATAAATCTATTTTTTTATAACAAATATTTGTTGTTCTTCTTTCCAATATATCCATTAACGCCTCTGCCACTTGATGATGGCCAGAAGGCATTTTTAGAAGAGGTAAAAATAAAACCTTTTTCAACTGTTTCATCTCCTATTCTAAAAGCAGTTTCTTCCTCTCCTTTTTATATCATTAAATGTCCTTGAATTTCGGATTTTAATTGATTTTTAATGTGAAATTCATCGTTTTTTTAGAGTGTCAATCTAAACTAAGAGTGAAAAGTACTGCATAAGGAGAAAACAAATGAACCTCAATTACGAAGTATTTCAATGGATTAACTCGTTTGCTGGTAAATCCAGCGCAATGGATTCTGTCATGGTTATCATTACGAATAGCGTTCCTTATTTTATAATGGCCTGTTTGCTTTTGCTTTGGTTTAGCGGAAAAACAGAAAGAACAATTTATCACCGTTATACGGCTTTATACATGTTGTTTACAATTGTCCTTTCTCTTTGTATCAATGAAGTCATTCACCTGGTGTATTACCACCCGCGTCCGTTTGTGACTCATCATGTTCATAAGCTGATTCCGCACCCGGCTAATTCATCTTTTGTCAGTGATCATTCGATTTTAGTCTTTTCTGCTGCTTGGATCATGTGGTTACGAAAAAACAAATGGAGAAGCGTCATTTTTATATGGGCTGCCATCTCGGGCCTTTCACGCATTTACGTAGGTGTCCACTATCCAGCAGATGTACTTGGAGGCATGGTAATTGCGGGAGCTATCAGCTGCTTTGTTATCTATCTTTCAGATAAAACAGCTCCTCTTATCCAGCGATTATTCTGGATTCACGATGTGATTATCAAGCGTATTCCGTTTCTGTCTCGTTACACGCATGAACAAATTAGTAAAAAAAATCATTCAGCTTAAAGACGCTGAGACAAAAATAGTATAGTTGAAGTGAAAAACGAACCACTAATCAAACCGTTTGATCAGTGGTTCGTTTTTTTTGGTTACGATGAACGTAGATTTTATCTGTTTCGTTCCTTCTGGCAGTTGATTGGAGGACAAAGCGAAGTCTTGCACGGAAATCAACTGCCGTGTCACAAGCGGTCCATACGAGCTCATTTATCCGATTTGTTCGTCTTTAGATTGCATTGATTTCGTTATATCTCAATCTCTTTTTATTATTTATAAAAAAAAGATTGTTCACTTTCTTGACTTTCACTTTTATTTATTTTATATTAGTTGATGTATCAAACATTGATGTATCAAATATTAATCCATCAATAAATATCATAGAAAAAAGGGAGCGACTTTCTTGTCACATTCATGTTCTGAAAAAGCAAATGTTCTGTATGCTCTGCAAGAAGTTAATAAACAAATTAATCAAAAGTTTGAGCATTGTACCGGTGTTAGCCAATCACGTCTTGATATTTTACATCAGCTTTATGAAACAGGTGAAATGAGTCAAAAGGCGCTTCAACAGCAAGTAAACATTGATAATGCTGCAATTACAAGGCATTTAAAGCAGCTAGAAGAAAGAGATGTTGTATCACGCCGTAAAAATCCTGATGACAACCGCGTAACATTTGTAAAGCTTACGAAAAGCGGACATGAAAAAATCGGTGCATTTCGAAACGAAAAAGCTCGCTTTATTGATGAAGCATTTAAAGATTTCAGCGAAGAAGAACAGCTGCTGCTTTCCAAAATGCTTGAGCGTTTAAAAGTAAACATTTCGGCCATTGAACGGTCATAACATTTTTAACATAAAGGAGAGTTCATCATGACACAAACAAAAACACTAAACAATGATTTCCAAGATATTATTACAGGGCGCAGATCTATTCGTTATTACGATCCATCTGTCAAAATCAGCCGTGAAGAAATGAAAGAAATTTTAACAGAAGCGACGCTAGCTCCATCTTCTGTTAATGCACAGCCTTGGCGCTTTCTAGTAATTGATAGCCCTGAAGGAAAAGCAACACTAGCTCCGCTTGCTAAATTTAATCAATCACAAGTAGAAACATCGGCAGCTGTTATTGCGATATTCGGCGATTTAAAAAGCGAAGAAAATTTAGATGAAATTTACGATAAAGCTGTTGAACTAGGCTATATGCCACAAGAAATTAGAGATATGCAAATTCCAAAAATCAAAGCGCACTACGCAGCTGCTTCTGAAGAATTAAATAAAGAAACGGTATTAATTGACGGCGGTTTAGTATCTATGCAGTTAATGCTTGCTGCACGTGCTCACGGTTATGATACGAATGCTATTGGCGGTTATGAAAAAGATCAAATTGCCGAAGCATTCGGTTTAGACAAAGAACGCTATGCACCGGTTATGTTACTTTCAATCGGCAAAGCAGCAAATAGCGGTTACCCTTCTGTACGTTTACCAATTGAAAAAGTAGCTCAATTTAGATAATAAAAAAGGTGCTGTGTATTCAGCACCTTTTTTTATCCTCCACTAACGGGTGGAATAAATGCAACGGTATCTCCCGTTCCAATGATTTCTTCATCTGTTACAAACTCTTCGTTGACTGCTGTCATCGTTTGATTCAGAGAGGACAGCTTATATGTTTTTTGTACATATTCCTTTAATTCCTTCACTGTTATATCTTGCTTATCAACTGTTACTTGTTCCACTCCAGCCTCTTCACGTATAGCAGCGAAAAATAAGACGTTAATCATTTTTACATCTCCTTCAATGGCTTTCCTTCAGGATATTCTTTTGTTTCTAACTGATCGCCAATCCATTTTGTTCCATCTTCCCAAAATTCCTTTTTCCAAATTGGCACAATTTGCTTAATACGTTCAATAGCATACTCATTTGCTTCATAAGCTGTTTTGCGATGCGGAGAAGAAACCGCAATAACTACTGCGACTTCTGTTATATCAAGCTTTCCGATTCGATGAGTAATAGCTGTCAAAGCATCCGGCCACTTTTCCTGAATTTCGTCACCAATTTGGCTGAGCATTTTCACTGCCATTGGCACATAGGCTTGATATTCAAGAGAGAGCGTCTTTTTGCCTTTTGTAAATTCTCTTACCGTTCCAATAAATGTCGTAATAGCTCCCGCGTCTCTTCTAGAAACTTTTTTAATTATTTCATCTACCGCAATTGGCTGATTTACTACTTCAAATAAGTGCTGGTTCATCTTCTTTCCCCCACTTCTTTCAATAAAAAATTAAGATAAAGCTCGTCTTCTTGTAAGTGAAACATTGGATATGCTCGCTGCACTTCGTTTTTAAGCGGAATGTGACTAATCACGCATATGATATTGGTTAGAGAGGAAAGCAGAACAAGATCTTCTTCACTTCGAATCAAGACTGCTTTTGGATAGGATTCTTTTTTATATCCTTCAACAAAAATGACATCTGGCGAGAAAAATTGATAAAAATCAATCAGCTTTTTTAGGCTCCAGTCTTTACTGTTTGCCGTAAGCTGAAGGATCCCACCTCCTTCTACACCTGCCACATCGGCACCTGCTTGCTGGTGGCGATGACTGTCTTTTAGCTCACTGCTGCTATCTGGAGGTCCGCCGTGTCCATGGTGCTTAATAGAACCTACACGTAGATCGAATTGTTTCGCTTTTTTAATTAGCTTTTCCACTAAAGTCGTTTTTCCGCTGTTTTGAAATCCAACTACTTGTAAAACGGTGCAACTTGCTACCAAGGCCATTCACTTCCCTGCACGTCATCTAGCAATAAGACGTCAACCAGCATTCCTTCTTTGTACCCTCTCGTCCCTCCGGGAAATATAATTAACGTATCCGCATGAGCTAAAGAAGAAACAGCACTAGATTTTGTAAAGCTTAATGGAGAAGCAATCAGCTGTCCTTCCCTGTATGAAAGCCTGCCAGATACAAATCGCATAAAAGGATTTGGCTTTAAGAAGTCTTTTCCTAACAAAGCTTTTTCTTTCCGGAGGTGAGGGGTTCTTTTCCCCGCATATGTACTGATGACCGGACGAGCTAGCAGTTCAAAACCAACGTAGCAGGCCGTAGGGTTTCCCGATAGACCAAATAAAAGCTTGTCTTCCATACGTGCAACTGTTGTGACACTGCCTGGTCTCATCGCTATTTTATTAAAAAGAACTTCGGCCTGTAATTGCTTATACACCTCTGGTAGATAATCATAATCTCCTACTGAAACGCCCCCCGTTGTAATCAGCATGTCCACTTCTGATAGCGCAGATTTTACCGCGCTGTAGCACTGACTTAAATCATCGGGCATAATACCAAAATAGTTTACTTCTCCTCCAGCTTTTTCAATTTGGGCACGAAGCATATGAGCATTGCTATTACGAATTTTCCCTCGCTGAACAGGATCACGTACTTCCACTAGTTCACTTCCCGTTGCAAGTAATCCAACTACAGGCTTTTTGAAGACAGCTACGTTACTATAACCAAATGTGGCTAGAAGAGCAGCTACTCCCGGAGTGATATACGTTCCTTTTGAAACTAACATAGTGCCTTTTTTTGTTTCTTCTCCTTGAAACGAAATGTTATCTCCGCTGTTAAACGACCGCTTGATTTGAACGACGGGCTGGTTGTCTTTTATATATTCTTTTGTTACTTCAAGCATTGCCACCGCATCGCAGCCTTTTGGAATAGGAGCTCCTGTCATAATACGCACAGCCTGCATCGCGTTGACTGTATGTTCAAAAACAGAACCCGCTCCTATCTCTCCTCGAACATCCAGTTCTACTGGATGAAGTGATGATGCTTTTTTCGTATCTTGTGACCGAATAGCAAAACCATCATATGGAGAACGATTAAAAGCAGGAACATCATGATCTGCCATTAAATCTTCTGCTAAAAATCTGCCGTGAGCTTCTTCAAGCGCAATGATTTCTTGCTTTCCGCTTTTGACATACTGCATCACTCGCCCAACGCATTCTCCGACAGGGATAGGAGTTCGCTTTTCTCTCATTTTTTCACTCCTTTACTCATCCTAATAAACGATAATATAAACTTCTCGCAAATTGAATATCATTCGTTCCATGAATAAATACACGGCCATCTTGAAAAATAACAAAGCGCTGCTCTGGAAGCTGACATGACAGAAGATATGGGTTGCGGTCTACTTTCCCTTGGTTTTTTAAACGCTTTTCCAATTCATCAAAGTTGTGTAAATGCTGCTGCGAGGGTCTGATCTGAACCGTCTCTCTGCCGCAAAGAACTTCTGTTTTAAGCTGATTTTCATACGCTAAGTACGGATATGTGCGTGCCGATCCGCAAGAAGAACATTCATAACTTTTCATTTTACCCGTCTTAAATTCAGCGTGCTGATTATTCCAGACGTCAAAAGTTAGAAATGTGTGTCGCAAAGCTTCAACGTCTCCCACTAAAATTTTTAATGCTTCGGTTATTTGATAGGCTGCCACAATTTGAACGGCTGGACTGATAATTCCTGCTGTCTCACACGTCGCTCCTCCCACAGGCATTTTTTTCAATATGCAGTGCAGACAAGGGGTTACGTTTGGGATAACGGTATAAGTGGTGCCATAACTCCCTACACATGAGCCGTAGATCCAAGGAACTTCATACTTATGTGACAAATCATTTAAAATAAAGCGAATGTCGAAATTGTCTGTCGCATCGATAATCAAATCAGCTGTTTGGACGATACTTTCTAAATTAGCAGGCTGAGCATCCATCACCAGCGCTTCGATTTTCACTTCTGTGTTTATTTGACGCAAACGATTTTTGGCTGCTACAGCTTTAGGCAGTTTGTTTTGCGCATCTTGTTCTGTATAAAGCTGCTGACGCTGCAGATTACTCCATTCTACATAATCACGATCTACAAGAGTCAATTTTCCAATTCCAGCACGCACGAGGGCTTCTGCACTAGCGCTGCCTAGAGCCCCTGCGCCTACAACTAAAACATGCTTACTTCTAATTTGCTGCTGCCCTTTGTTTCCAATGGGCTGGAAAAGCTGCTGACGTGAATAACGTTCTGTCACTCTTTTCTCTCCCTTTCTCGTTCAATCTATGACCTCACTATCTATTCCTTCGTCAAAGATATTTCTTTAAAAACATGCTATTATACACATAAAGCTAAGCTGCTTTACGGACGCTTATGTGCATAAATATACAAATATATTTTGATGGAGGTATTTAATAAATGTCCATTGCCGGCATTGTATTAGCAGGAGGAAAATCTTCTCGCTACGGTCAACCAAAAATGTTTGAAACCTATAACAAGAAATCATTTTACGAATATAGTATAGATGCATTAAAAGAAAATCACGTCACACCTATACTTGTGTCTACCAACCAAGATTTACTTCCTTATTTTCAAAGAAAAGATGTTTCATTTGCAGTTGAAAAATGCCCGTATCAAGGACCTTTGTATGCAATTCATCATGCTTTAACTGCAATTGATTGCCGTGCTGAATGGTTCTTTATTCTTTCGTGTGACATTCCTTTTGTTAATGCTGAGTTTGTTCATAATATGATTACCCTAACTCAGGCGAACTCAGCTGATATTGTTCTTCCTGTTCAGCCAAATCACATGCACCCGCTTCTAGCCCTCTATCACCGTAGAACGCTTCCTCTTATTGACCAACTCGTTACACAAGGTGAAAGAAGGCTTACAGGATTGTTGAATCAGGCAAACGTCCTTCGCGTGCCTTTTTCAGCAGAAGATCCTACTTTTATAAATGTGAATCATCGCAGTGATTGGCATTTATAAGGCTTTTTTTGAATTATCCACCAATATGAGACATTTCCACTTTCTCAGCGCCTTGGACCTGTCTTCCGTTAGCCCGCTCATCTGAGTAACGATCTTTCCGATGATTCCAGATATCAGAAATGGTGTCACAAACAGTATGATCAGATGCTTGTGATCGTATCAGTTTCCGGAGGTCGTACCCTTTTGACGCAAACAAGCAGGTATAGAGCTTTCCTTCAGCCGATACTCTTGCGCGTGAACAAGTCGAACAGAATGAATCTGTCACGGATGAAATGATACCAATTTCCTCTTCTGTCCCAACATACCGATACCTGGTAGCTACTTCTCCCGTGTAATGAGGCGGAATTTCTTCAAGAGGCATTTCTTGTCCAACTATATCAAGAATTTGTTTCTTTGTTATAACCTCATCCATTTTCCATCCGTTTGAATTTCCAACATCCATGTATTCAATAAAGCGCAGCGTATGTTTTTTGCCTTTAAAATATTGGGCTATCGGAAGGATATCCTGCTCGTTCTTGCCTTTTTGGACAACCATGTTTATTTTGACTGAAATCCCCGCAAGAGCTGCTGCCTCTATTCCTTCTAACACTCGTTTGACGCTTCCTCGATTTCCGTTCAGCTCTTGAAATCTCACTTCATCAAGCGAGTCTAAGCTGACGGTTACTCTTGATAATCCCGCTTTTGATAAGGCTTCTGCATGCTTCTTTAACAGTGAGCCGTTTGTTGTTATGGCAATATCATCTATACCCTCAATTTGCTTCAGACGATTGATTAGATCTGGCAAGCCTTTTCTTAGCAGTGGCTCTCCTCCCGTTATACGCACTTTTTTTACTCCTAGCGATGCGAATAATCTCGTGAGTCTCTCTAATTCATCAAACGAAAGAATATTTTCGGCAGGTAAAAATGGATAGTCTGCCCCAAAAATTTCTTCAGGCATACAATATCGACAGCGAAAGTTACAGCGATCTGTTACGGACAAACGCAAGTCTCGTAAAGGGCGCTTTAACGTATCAACTATAGTGTATGACATCTGCCTCATCTCTCCTCTCTAGCTGTCAGCTTCTCCACAGCAGATTAACTTTCTCTTAAAATTCTTTCCGGGCATGTATAAATATTCAACGAATCACTTCGGATAAACCCTACCGTTGTAATTCTCAATTCTTCTGCTAGATTTAAAGCAAGTTCAGTCGGAGCGGATTTTGAAAGAACCACTTCACACCCGATCTTCGCTACTTTCAACAAAATTTCTGAAGAAATACGGCCGCTGAAAACGACTACTTTATCCCTAATTGAAATATGGTGTTTTAAGCAATACCCATATAGTTTATCTAGAGCATTATGCCTGCCAATGTCCATTCTGCTAAGCATGAAACCATTTTTATCACAAATGGCAGCGTTATGAACGCCACCCGTTTCTTGAAACGTAGCAGCAGATTGCTGCAGCTTATTCATGAGTTGAAAACAATCCTTAATTGAAAGTTCTACCGATATATCATTCATTTTTTTAGCAGTCAGCGCATCATTTATAAAGACAAACCCTTGTCTGCTCGCCCCGCAGCAAGACGTGATATATCGTTTATTTTGAAGGTTTTGAAAATACGGGTTTAATTTATCTATTGTAACATGAACATACCCTTCTTTTTCTTGAACCCATATGTTTTTAATGTCTTTGTATTCTCGAATAACCCCTTCAGATGCTAAATAGCCAATTACCATATCTTCAATGTATTGAGGGCTACATACCATCGTGACAAACTCTTCTTCATTAATTTTCACAGTCACAGGAAACTCCGTTACAATTTTATCTTCCACGCTTTCCATTTCACCATTTTTAAATCTAAGAACTGTACGCTTCTTAACGGTCGAATTCATGTGATGTCTCCTTTTTTAAATAATGTTTTTATCAAAAACAAATACGGAAACCGCTATATTTTCTTTTATTTTCATATCTGAAAATAAATTAACCAGCTTTGCTCCTACCAATTCTTCTAGCCCTTCCGGCGGATTCGATGCATATACATCTTGAATCATTTTTGTTCGAGCTAAATGAACCATGTCACACCCTTCAGAAGTGCTTGCAATAAATGTTTCTGTCGGAGTTAAATTTCCATACAGTGTTGAGACAGCCATATTTTCAACAAAAACCGTATGTATTCTTTCCGGTCCTTTTCCAAATAAATCTTTTCGAAGCTTCCGAATAATATCATTAAATTCATGAATTGTTTTTGACATAATCAACGCTCTCCCACCGATTAAAATTAAATTGTGCATTTTATTCCTACAGTTTTTTTATCATAAATCAACACTTCAAAAAATAAAAGCCTAAAATCTTTGCAGCAAAACTTTTGAAGAGAGTTGGGTATTTAAAAAAGTTGTGCATTTAAAAACGTAGCGATATAATTATAAATAACCGAGATGGAATAATAATAATAATGAATTGTTATTACTCTATCACTTTTTCTTAACGATATAAATGGGCCGGATTGGCATATTAGTAAGACCTGCTAGTAAACTATTCCACCATGATTGCACTTCCCTTATTTAATTAGGCATGTGTATTCATGGTGGTTTTTTGTTTTATATAAAGGAGGAAAACAAATGAGTCGTGAAATCATCACTGTTCATATAAATGGCAACGAATACAAGGCAGCTTCAGGTTCTACCATACTCGAAATTATTAACCAGCAAAACATCGAGCATCCTCAGATTTGTTATGTGCCTGAAGTAGACCCTATTCAAACTTGTGACACATGTATTGTTGAAATGAATGGCGAGTTAGTTCGTTCTTGTTCTACAAAAGCTGAAAACGGCATGAAGATTGAATTACAATCAGCACCCGCAAAAGCGGCACAGACGGAAGCAATGGATCGCTTATTAGAAAATCATTTGCTATACTGCACCGTTTGCGATAATAACAACGGAAACTGTAAATTACATAATACAGCCGAAATGATGGAGATTGAACATCAAAAATACCCCTATACGCCAAAGGCCTCAGAGGATGAAGTCGATATGTCTCATCCGTTTTACCGTTATGACCCTAATCAATGCATTGCTTGTGGACAATGTGTAGAGGTTTGTCAAAATCTTCAAGTTAATGAAACGCTCTCTATCGACTGGGAAGCGAAACGTCCCCGCGTTCTCTGGGATGATGGTGTAGCAATCAATGAATCTTCTTGTGTGAGCTGCGGTCAATGTGTAACAGTATGCCCTTGTAATGCCTTAATGGAAAAATCTATGCTCGGAGAAGCTGGATTCATGACCGGACTTCCAAAAAGCGTTTTGAATCCAATGATTGATTTAGTTAAAGAAGTGGAACCAGGGTACAGCGGAATTTTTGCTGTTTCAGAGGTGGAAGCAGCTATGCGTGAAACTCGGACGAAAAAAACAAAAACCGTCTGTACATTTTGCGGAGTTGGATGTTCATTTGAAGTGTGGACAAAAGGCCGCGAAATCCTTAAAGTTCAACCTAGCTCAGATGCTCCCGCAAACGCTATTTCAACCTGTGTGAAAGGAAAATTCGGCTGGGATTTTGTAAACTCTGAAAAACGTATTACTAAGCCTTTAATCCGAAAAAATGGCGCATTTGTAGAGTCATCATGGGAAGAAGCGCTCGATTTAGTAGCAAGCAGGTTAAACTCTATCAATCAGCAGTACGGACATGGATCCGTTGGTTTTATCTCTTCTTCTAAGATTACAAACGAAGAAAACTATGTTATTCAAAAGCTGGCTCGCCAAATGTTTGAAACAAATGACGTAGACAACTGTTCTCGCTACTGTCAGTCTCCTGCAACCGATGGATTATTTCGAACAGTCGGAATGGGAGGCGATGCCGGCACGATAAAAGACATCGCAAAAGCTGGACTGGTTATCATCGTTGGAGCTAACCCTGCCGAAGGTCACCCTGTATTAGCAACTCGTATCAAACGCGCGCATAAGCTTCATGACCAAAAACTAATCGTCGCAGATTTGCGCAAAAACGAAATGGCTGAACGCTCTGACATTTTTATCAGTCCAAAACAAGGTACGGACCAAGTATGGCTAATGGCTGTAACAAAATACATGATTGATCAAGGATGGCACAACGAAAAATTCATCCAAGAAAACGTCAACTATTTTGAAGACTTTAACTCTTTGCTTGAAAAGTACACACTTGAATATGCTGAACAAATTACGGGTATTTCAGCAGCAACACTCATTCAAATAGCTGAAATGATTCGAGACGCCGATGGAACCTGTGTGCTGTGGGGTATGGGCGTGACGCAAAATACAGGAGGCTCTGATACATCAGCGGCTATCTCAAACCTGTTGCTTGCTACTGGAAACTATCGACGCCCTGGTGCAGGCGCTTATCCACTCCGAGGCCACAATAACGTGCAAGGCGCATGCGATATGGGAACTCTTCCCGCTTGGCTTCCAGGTTATCAGCACGTCACGGACTCAGTCGCTCGAGAAAAATTTGAAAAAGCATACGGCGTGAAAATTAAAGACAAGCCGGGTCTTGATAATATCCAAATGCTTCATTCAATTGATGAAGGAAAAATGAAAGCTATGTACCTTGTAGGAGAAGATATGGCTCTTGTCGATTCGAACGCTAATCACGTACACGAAATATTATCAAATCTAGATTTTTTTGTTGTCCAAGACATTTTCCTTTCAAGAACGGCTCAATATGCTGATGTTGTACTCCCTGCTGTTCCTTCTCTTGAAAAAGACGGAACGTTTACCAATACGGAGCGACGCGTACAAAGATTGTATCAAGCATTGCCAACGCTTGGTGATTCGAAGCCGGATTGGTGGATTGTTCAAGAGATTGCAAACCGCTTAGGTGCAAATTGGACGTATACACACCCTGGTGACATCTTTTCAGAAATGGCTAGTCTATCACCTCTGTTCAGCCAAGCCAGCTACGAAAACCTTGAAGGCTGGGATAGCTTCTTATGGGGGAGCTTAGAGGGGAAAAGCACGCCTTTACTTTACGTCGATGGGTTTAATTTCCCAGATAAAAAAGCGCGCTTTGCTTTATCAGATTGGGTTCTTCCTGCTGAATTTTCAGAGGAATATGATTTGAACATTAATAACGGACGAATGTTAGAACATTTTCATGAAGGGAATATGACCAATAAATCGAGCGGTATTCAATCAAAGGTACCGGAAGTATTTGTAGAAATTTCACCTCAGCTTGCCAAGGAGCGTGAAATTGAAGACGGTTCGCTTGTCAGATTAATCTCACCGTTTGGAGCAGTAAAAGTACAGGCATTAATTACAGAGCGAGTAAAAGCAAATGAGCTGTATCTTCCGATGCACTCCGTTCATAAAGATTCGGCTATTAACTTCTTGACGGGGCCTGCAGTAGACCAACGAACAAATACGCCGGCTTACAAACAAACAAAAGTACGGATGGAAGTATTAAGCAAAGGTGGAAAAACGCCTTTACCGTCTACAAATCCGCGTAACAAAAAACGTCATCCTCAAAATGGGGTCGAGGTTCAGCGTAAATGGAATCGTCCTGGCTACGTCCATTTAACAAGTAAATAGGAGGAGAAAAGATGGCACAACCTATTACAGAAATTAAAAAGCCTCTTCCAAGCGAGGAAGAAAAAAAACAGCAAAAATTAGAAGACTTGACTTCCCTGCTGGCAGATAATGAAGAAGCGCTGAATCGTATTCTCGGTATTGTCGGAGAACTTAACGACATGGGTGTTCTTGAAGCTGCTGATTCAATGATTCAAGCAAAAGAAAAAATCTCAAAAATTGCGCTTCATCAAATTTCTAGAGAACCCGTAACCAATTTAATTAATACCCTTATGGGTGCAAGCAGCGGTTTGATGAAGGCAGACCCAGAGGTAACCGCTAAACTTGTGAACAGTGCAACAGCTGGTATGAACGAAGCAAATGAATATGTAAAAACAGGAAAAAAAGTAAGTGCGTTAGCTCTTATAAAAGCGCTAAATGATCCAGATGTTAATCGTGCAATTGGATTTGGACTTCACTTTTTAAAAGGAATGGGCAAAGCGTTGGAAGAGTAAATAAGACAGCGACTTGAAAGTTTTTTCCCTTTCAAGTCGCTGTTTTCTTTTTAGGAAGTCCCTTTCTAAGTGAACGTGATATAGTTATACTAAATTGCTCTACTAAAACTAATTGAGGTGACACGATGCAACAATACTTTAAACCCTTATTCGCACTATTATTTTTAATTATGTTTACTGCTGCTTGTTCGAACGGAACAAATACGAGTCAATCAGCGGCTCAGTACCAAAACGTCAGCTTAACGATATCCGCTGCAGCCAGCTTAAAAGATGCGCTTACTGATATTCAAAAGCAATATGAAACAAAGCATCCGAATGTCGACTTAAAATTTAATTTTGGGGCTTCAGGCTCGCTGCAACAGCAAATCGAAAACGGCGCACCGGCTGATTTGTTTTTTTCAGCAGCGGAAGATAAGTTTGATGCACTGGTAAAGTCGGGAGTTATTTCTAAAGAAAATGGAACTGACTTGGTTGGCAACGACCTTGTGCTTATCGTCCCAAAGAATAATTCGGCTGCCATCAAAAATTTTGAAGATCTATCAAAGCCTGCTGTTCAAAAAATTGCACTTGGCATACCGGAATCCGTTCCTGCCGGACAGTATGCAAAAGAGACTTTTGAACACATGAATCTGTGGAAAAACGTTGAGCCTAAAACCGTCTATGCAAAAGACGTACGCCAGGTGCTTTCCTATGTGGAGACAGGAAACGTTGAAGCTGGAGTTGTTTATAAAACCGATGCGTTGATTTCAAAAAAAGTGAAGATTGTAGCCACTGCAGATCATAGCACTCACAAACCAATTGTATATCCTGTAGGCGTTATTAAGGATTCGAAACATCCACAAGAAGCCAAGGATTTTTATCAATTTTTACAAAGTAAGACGGCTCTTAACACGTTTAAAAAATACGGTTTCACTGCGAATTGAGACTGCTATGATTCAAGAGTTTTTATCTCCTCTTCAGCTATCGCTTAAAATTGCATTAGTAGCGGGATTTGTCGTGATTATTCTAGGCACTGTTATAGGAAAACTGTTATCAAGGAAACACTTTAAGGGAAAAGTGATGGTTGAAACGGTGTTGATGCTGCCATTGGTCCTGCCTCCGTCCGTTGTTGGATTTTTATTGATTGTCATATTCGGAAAACACAGCCTACTCGGCCGAGCAATTGAATGGTTCTTTCAACAACCCGTTATTTTTACGTGGTGGGCAGCTGTTATTGCATCCGTTGTCGTTGCGTTTCCCCTTATGTATCAATCTGCCAAAACGGGCTTCCAAGGCGTTGATCATGAAATTGAAGACGCAGCTCGAGTAGATGGTGCAAGCGAATGGAAAGTCTTTTTCTTTATTTCCATTCCTTTAGCTTCTAAAGCTATCGTAACAGGAGGTGTGTTAAGTCTGGCAAGAGCACTCGGAGAATTTGGAGCCACTTTGATGTTTGCTGGCAATATTCCAGGTGAAACTCAAACTGTTCCTACCGCTATCTACGTCGCGATTGACTCTGGAAACACGAATCTCGCTTGGCTATGGGTTATCTCGATCGTCTTTCTTTCCTTTCTTATGCTGCTTTTTGTTCAGCTTAAACAAAAGTAAAAGGATGCCTCTTACACAAAGAGGCATCCTTTTACTTTTGTACCGCTTTTTCAATTTTACATACATCATAAATTAAAAAGGAGCTAATCAAATGTAGATCATACATTTGATTAGCTCCTGTTATAAGTAAGGTAAGCCACCAAAAATATGTATTTGGTGGAGACGGTGGGAGTCGAACCCACGTCCAGAAATATCGCCACTTAAGCGTCTACGAGTGTAGTTGGCATATTGATCATTCGCGAGCTGTTCTGCCTACCAACAGGCGTCCCAGTCGCTAGTCTGATTATTCTCTTCCTTCGTCCTCAGACGGCGAACTCTGGCGTAGCCCACTTAAAGTGAGTCCCTTACCCTACCACATGGGCGATGGAGGGAGGAACCGCTAAGCTACTATTATGCAGCTAAAGCGAAGTTATTGTTAGATTTGCCAGTTATTATTGGCGTTGATGTTTTAACGAGGCCATCTCCTCGACTCGCAACCTAAGCTCGAACTATCCCTGTCGAATCCGTAACGTCCCCATATAAAAGGGAGTCGGAATGTGTAAGAAAAATTCTTACATCAGATAGCGACTTCAGTGTGCAAAATGAAATCTAACTGATAACAATATTTATTATATCACAAAATGAGCATTTTGCAATTGTAAGATTTTGTAATTTTACATCTTTTGACGATCACGAAATGCTCGTTCGATATCACGCTTGGCTTCTTTACGCTTTAAGTCTTCACGCTTATCATATTTCTTTTTACCCTTACCAAGCCCTAGTAAAACCTTTGCGTATCCATTTTTCAAATACACTTTTAACGGAACTAGTGAATAACCTGTTTCTTTTGAATAGCCAATTAGCTTGCTGATTTCGCGTTTATGCAGCAATAGCTTTCGTGTACGAAGTGGCTCATGATTGTATCGATTTCCTTGTTCGTAAGGACTAACGTGCATATTGTGTAAAAATACTTCTCCGTTTTGCACACGAGCAAAAGAGTCCTTTAAATTCACACGACCATTACGAATTGATTTAATTTCCGTTCCTTGTAGAACAATACCCGTCTCATATGTTTCTTCAATAAAAAAGTCGTGGCGGGCTTTTTTGTTTTGTGCAATTAATTTCCCTTCACCTTTTGGCATAAAACGTTCCTTCCCTTCAGCCGTACTTACGTATATGTATGATATTATGTATCATTTTACTGTATGGAAATCTAAACAACAACTAAAACGTTTAATAGAGCTGTTTTGAAGCAGAAGGTCTACCCTTCTGCTTCACTGCTGTCGATTATTTGCGCTTTTTCTTTTTGCGCTTAACGTTTGGAGCGCCTTCGAAGAATCTTTTTTTCTTTTTCTTCTTTGGTTTTTGAGTAGACCACTCTTCATTTTTGCTTCGGCTGCCCTCTCGACCTTTTCCTTTATCATCTTTGCGTGACTTTTGCTTTGCCTTAATCACTTTAGGACGATCTTTAGATAAGCGTTTGCGGCCTTCTTTCATTCCCACAATAACAAAGTCCACTGAACGCTCGTCTTTATTCACATCGGCAACTTTCACTTCAATTTCGTCTCCAATTCGGAAGACGTTGCCCGTTCTTTCTCCAATCATCGCATAATGACGTTCGTCGTAACGATAATAGTCATCCGTTAAGTCACTAACATGAACTAACCCTTCAATCGTATTTTCTAGCTCCACGAACATCCCAAAGTTTGTAACAGAGCTAATAATACCATTGAATACTTCCCCAACTTTATCAGCCATAAACTCAGCTTTTTTCATATCGTCCGTTTCTCGCTCAGCGTCAACTGAACGACGTTCCATATTAGAAGAATGCTCAGCAACATCAGGCAGAAGCTCGCGCCATTTTTCTTGCGTTTGCTGATCTGTTTTTCCTTCAATTAAATACGTACGAATGAGACGATGAACGATTAAATCCGGATAACGACGGATTGGAGACGTAAAATGCGTATAGAATTCAGCTGATAAACCAAAGTGGCCTAAACTTTCTGCTTCATATTTCGCTTGTTTCATCGAACGAAGCATAACAGTTGAAATAACCATCTCTTCAGGCGTACCCTTTACTTCTTCTAAAATATCTTGCAGCGCACGCGGATGAATATCGTTGCCTGTCCCTTTCACTGTATAACCAAAGTTTGTAATAAACTCTAAGAAACGAGTAAGCTTCTCTGCATCTGGATCTTCATGAATACGATAAATAAACGGTACGTTCATCCAGTGAAAATGTTCTGCTACTGTTTCATTCGCCGCCAGCATAAATTCTTCGATTAGCTTTTCAGCAACTGAACGTTCACGCAAAATAACATCGTGAGGATGTCCATCATCATCTACCAATACTTTTGCTTCTTTGAAATCAAAATCAATGGCACCGCGATCCATTCTCTTTTTACGAAGAATAGCTGCCAGCTTTTCCATACGCTCAAACATCGGAACGATTGGCTCGTAGCGTTCTAACACTTCTTCATCTTTATCCACTAAGATTTTGTTCACATCTGAATACGTCATTCGTTCTGTCGTTTTGATGACACTTTCAAAAATCTCATGTTTTACTACTTCACCTTGTGGATTAATTTCCATCTCACAAGAAAGTGTAAAACGGTTAACTTTTGGATTTAATGAGCAGATTCCGTTAGATAAACGGTGAGGAATCATCGGAATAACTCGGTCTACTAAATAGACGCTTGTTCCGCGCTCTGCTGCTTCTACATCAATCGGAGAACCTTCTTTAACGTAGTGACTTACATCTGCAATATGAACGCCTAATTTGTAGTTTCCGTTTTCAAGCTCTGTAACCGTTACAGCGTCATCCAAATCTTTTGCATCTGCTCCGTCAATGGTTACAATAACTTGATCCCGAAGATCGCGACGGTTACCGATATCTTTTTCATCAATCGTCTCAGGTGTATCAATTGCTTGCGTTAAAGCGTCAGCAGGAAATTCTTGAGGAAGACCGTGCTTATGGATAACAGAAATGATATCGATCCCCGGATCGTTTTTATGTCCAAGAATTTGAACAACTTTTCCTTCTGCATTCATGCGGCCTTCCGGATAGGTTGTGAGCTCTACTACTACTTTATGGCCTTCAACTGCACCGTTTCTTGCTGCTTTGGGAATAAAGATATCACCTGCAATTTTTTTGTCATCCGCAATCACAAAGCCGAAATTCTTGCTTTGCGTATACGTACCTACAATTTGCTGGGTACCTCGTTCTAAGATTTTTACAATGGTTCCTTCACGACGAGCACCTGATGATTCTGATAACACTCTTGCAAGCACAATATCTCCGTGCATAGCATTGTTTGTTTCAGTAGGGGGAATAAATACATCACCCGCATCTTTTTCTTCAGGAACTACGAACGCAAACCCTTTTGCATGTCCGCTTACTTTCCCTTTGACAAAATTCATTTGTTCCGGCAGCCCGTAGCGGTCATTTCTTGCTCGGATAATTAAACCCTTCTCTTCCATAATAACAAGTGCCTTAACAAACTCTTTGAATGACTCTGCATCCTCCGTATTAAATTCTTTTGCAAGCTCTTGGACAGTCAAAGGTTTGTAATTATCCCTTTTCATAAAATCCAATATTTCATTCATATAGGGCTGATTTTCTTCTTTCACATCATGTCCCTCCTTTTTCATTATTCGTATTATCTCTATTACCAATCAAGTGATTCCAAAAATGCATATACATCCTCGTGAAGCTGATCTCGCTCTTTATCAAAGGTAATGGTATGACCAGATTCTTCGTACCACTTTATATCTTTTGTAGGAGACTCGACGCTATTATAAATAATATTGGCGCTGTCTGTATTAATCATATGATCATGACGACCTTGTACAACAAATGTCGGTGCATAAATCATATCAACTGAATTTCGCACTTCAGCGATTAATTCCTGTAAAGACTTTAACGTGTTCATTGGTGTTTGTTTGAACTCTTCCATTTCTTGTTCAATCTGTTCAGACGATTTACCTTCACGCTTTTTATATTCGCGTGCATACGCTAAAACACCTTCATACATGACTTCTTCACTCTTTATATACATAGGCGCGCACATAGGCACAATACCCTTTATAGGTACAGTGTAACCTAATTTCAGTGAAAATACGCCACCTAGTGAAAGACCTACAGCGGCAATACTTTCATGGCCTTTACTTTTCAAAAACTCATAGCCTTCCATGACATCTTTCCACCAATCTTTTGGACCAGTATGAACAAGCTCTTCAGGCGCTACACCGTGTCCTTTATAGTGAGGTGCGTGGCATGTGTATCCTTTTTTCTCTAAAAAACGACCTAACATACGAACATCAGCAGAATTTCCGGTAAAACCGTGAAGTAATAAAACAGCCTTTTCGCCGCCTTCAAATGTAAATGGCTTTGGTTGTGCAATTTTCATATATCATTTAACTCCTTTTAGTTATAATATCTGCAGTCATAATAGAAAAAAACATGTATTTATGTGACGGTCATCACATAACAAGAGATGTGTCCGTCAACTTTTACGCTTTTATACTATATTTAGTACTTTTTTCTAAAGCTATATTATATCATTACTTAAAAATGAAATTAAAGTATTCAACACGCCCATTAAAAAAGCCACCTAATACATAAGTTGGTATACACCAAGTACGTATGCATTAGGTGGCAGTCTATCCAGTAACATATTAAAGTTTGAAATAAGATACAGCAAGTGTTAACGCAAAGAATAAGATAGATAACACTACTGTCAAACGGTGTAAAACTAAGTCAATTCCACGTGCTTTTTGTTTTCCAAATAACGTTTCAGCTCCACCGGAAATAGCTCCAGATAATCCAGTAGTTTTGCTTGATTGTAAAACGACCACAACAATCAATGCAATTGAAACAATCACTAGCAAAGTAATCAGCAATGTATGCACTAAGACACACCTCCTACACCAAGTAATAGTCAATCAGCGGGGTTTCTTCATCCCTTCTGATTGGCATTACCGGGGATAAAGTACGCGCACTACGCTAAGGTTAATTTATCATAAAAAACCCTCTCATACAAGTAATGACAGCGAAATACGCCGGATTTTAACATAAAAAAACGGATGACAATCGTCATCCGTTTTTTATGATTTCAACTTATTTTTTTAAGTTGTAGAAAGATTTAGCGCCATCGTATACAGCTAGAACACCTAGCTCGTCTTCGATGCGTAGTAATTGGTTGTATTTCGCAATACGGTCTGTACGGCTCATAGAACCAGTTTTGATTTGACCAGCATTTGTTGCAACAGCGATATCAGCGATTGTTGCATCTTCAGTTTCACCAGAACGGTGAGAAACTACTGCTGTGTAACCAGCACGTTTAGCCATTTCAATAGCTTCGAACGTTTCAGTTAATGTACCGATTTGGTTAACTTTGATAAGGATAGAGTTACCTACGCCTTGTTCGATACCTTGAGAAAGTTTTTTCGTGTTTGTTACGAATAAATCGTCACCAACAAGCTGTACTTTGCCGCCAATGCGCTCAGTTAATAGCTTGTGACCATCCCAGTCATTTTCGTCTAAACCGTCTTCGATTGAAACGATTGGGAATTCGTTAACTAACTGCTCGTAGAAATCTACCATTTCAGCAGAAGTTACGCCTGTACGACCTTCGCCTGCTAAGTCATATTTACCAGTTTCTTTGTTGAAGAATTCAGAAGAAGCAACGTCCATACCTAATTGGATGTCTTGACCAGCTTTGTAGCCAGCTTTTTCGATTGCTTCAACAATTACTTCTAATGCTTCACGGTTAGAACCAAGGTTTGGAGCGAATCCACCTTCGTCACCTACAGCTGTGTTTAAGCCTTTTGCAGATAAAACAGATTTTAACGCGTGGAATACTTCAGCACCCATACGGATTGCTTCTTTGAATGTAGGAGCTCCTACAGGTAAAATCATGAACTCTTGGAAGTCAACGTTGTTATCAGCATGAGAACCACCGTTGATGATGTTCATCATTGGAGTTGGTAATTGCTTCGCGTTGAATCCACCAAGGTAACGATATAATGGAAGACCTACGAAATCAGCTGCTGCGTGAGCTACTGCCATAGATACACCAAGGATAGCGTTAGCACCTAATTTACCTTTGTTTTCCGTACCATCTAGCTCAATCATAAGGCGGTCGATACCGATTTGATCAGTTGCGTCCATACCTACTAATTCAGGAGCGATAATTTCGTTTACGTTTTCTACTGCTTTTAATACACCTTTACCTAGGTAGCGAGATTTGTCACCATCGCGTAATTCTACTGCTTCGTGTTCACCAGTAGAAGCACCACTTGGTACGATTGCGCGTCCGAAAGCGCCTGATTCAGTATATACTTCTACTTCAACTGTTGGGTTACCGCGAGAATCTAATACTTCGCGTGCATAAATGTCAAGAATTGTTGGCATTTTAAAACTCTCCTTTATAATTAATTATTTAATTAATGTTTTACCTGTCATTTCTTTTGGCTGTGCTACATCTAGAAGAGTAAGCATTGTAGGAGCTAGATCCCCTAGAATACCGTCTTCACGAAGCTCTAAGCCTTGTTTTGTTACAATTACCGGAACAGGATTCGTTGTATGAGCCGTCATTGGATTACCTTCAAGTGTAATCACTTCATCAGCATTACCATGGTCTGCTGTGATAATTGCTGTACCGCCTTTAGCTAAAATTGCATCTACAATTTTGCCTAAGCACTCATCTACTGTTTCAATCGCTTTTACCGTTGGTTCTAACATACCTGAATGACCTACCATATCAGGGTTTGCAAAGTTTAATAAAATAGCGTCCTGCTTGTCGCCCTCGATTTCTGCAAGCAACGCGTCCGTCACTTCATAAGCACTCATCTCAGGTTTCAAGTCATATGTTGCTACTTTTGGTGAATCGATTAAGATACGTGTTTCACCAGGAAACTCTGCTTCACGTCCACCGCTCATAAAGAACGTTACGTGAGGATATTTTTCCGTTTCAGCAATACGAAGCTGCTTTAAGTTATTTTGAGATAATACTTCACCAAGCGTATTATCTAAGTTAATTGGCTTAAAGGCTACATATCCGTCAACTGTTTCGCTGAAGTGAGTTAGACATACAAAATGTAAGTTTTTCGGATGTTTCTCACCGCGATCAAATGAGCGGAAATCTTCGTTTGCGAACGTATTTGAAATTTGAATTGCGCGATCGGGACGGAAGTTGTAGAAAATGACTGCATCTTCGTCTTGAATTGTCGCAACTGGCGATCCGTCTTCCTTTGTAATAACAGAAGGTAAAACGAATTCGTCATAGATTCCATTTTCATATGAATCTTTTACGCACTCTTCAGCGCTTGTATATGATGGACCTTCACCGTACACCATTGCGCGGTATGATTTCTCTACGCGCTCCCAGCGTTTGTCGCGGTCCATTGAGTAGTAACGTCCTGAAAGTGTTGCAATTTCACCAACGCCGTACTCTTCAATTTTTTCATTAAGTTCTTTTAAATACGTTTCAGCAGATTGAGGTGCTACGTCACGACCATCTAAGAAGCCATGAATGTAGACTTTTTCTAAGCCTTCACTCTTAGCTAGACGCAATAATGCATAAAGATGTTCGATATGACTGTGTACACCGCCATCAGATAAAAGTCCGAAAAGATGAAGGTTTGTACCCTTTTCTTTTGCGTGCTTTACAGCTGCTACAAGCGTTTCGTTTTGTTCAAACTCGCCTTCACGAATTGCTACGTTTACACGAGTTAAGCTTTGGTACACAACTCGGCCTGCACCGATGTTTAAGTGACCTACTTCAGAGTTACCCATTTGGCCTTCCGGTAAGCCTACAGCTTCTCCAGACGCCTGAAGTGTAGCATGAGGATACTCGTTCCAGAAACGGTCGAAGTTTGGTTTTTTTGCATGTGTTACCGCATTACCTTTATCTTCATCGCGTAATGCAAAACCATCTAAGATGATTAATGCTACTGGCTTTTTACTCATTACTTACCAGCCTCCAAAAGCTGTAAGAAAGAATCTGCTTCTAAGCTTGCTCCACCTACTAAAGCTCCGTCAATGTCTGATTGAGACATATATTCTTTAATATTAGCAGGTTTTACGCTACCGCCGTATTGAATACGTACAGCATCTGCAACATCTTGAGAGAATTGTTCTGCAACAACGCTACGGATGTATGCACAAACTTCGTTTGCACCTTCAGCAGTTGAAGATTTACCTGTACCGATTGCCCAGATTGGCTCATATGCGATAACCGTTTGTTTTACTTGCTCATCAGTTAGACCAGCTAATGCTTTTTGTACTTGATTAGCTACAACTGTTTTTGTTTGGTCTTGTTCATACTCTTCGTTTGTTTCACCGCAGCAAACGATTGGTGTTAAACCGTGTTTGAATGCAGCAATTGTTTTTTGGTTTACTGTTTCGTCCGTTTCAGCAAACATTTCACGACGTTCAGAGTGTCCTAAAATTACGTAGTTCACACCTAGGTCTGCTAATGCAACAGGGCTCACTTCTCCAGTGAACGCACCGTTTTCTTCGAAGTGCATGTTTTGTGCACCAATTTTTAAGTCTGTGCCTTTAGTCGCTTCTACTAAACGATCTAAAAATAGTGCAGGTGCACATACTACTGAATCTACGCTTTCAGGAGATGGTACTGCTCCTTTTACTTCTTCAACAAAGCTAGTTGCTTCAGAAAGTACTTTGTTCATTTTCCAGTTTCCTGCAATAATTGGTTTACGCATGTGTAACACCGTCCTTTGTTTATTGTGGGTTTTCACTTCACGCGTTAGATGTCCAAGAGGGTGCTGTTAAAAGTGATTCGGTCCCTTTTATCTCTTGGTCATCCTTCTTCGCTGCTTGATAATTATTTATATTATCAGTCGTCAGGTCGGTCCTCCGTCTTACTGAAACATAAACTTACTTATCGTTTAGTGCAACTACGCCTGGAAGTTCTTTACCTTCCATAAACTCTAGTGACGCACCGCCACCTGTAGAAATATGGCTCATTTTATCAGCTAGGTTGAATTTTTCAACAGCTGCTGCAGAGTCTCCTCCGCCGATTACTGAATATGTGTCAGTTGCTTCTGCTAAAGCTTCAGCTACTGCTTTTGTTCCATTAGCAAATGCGTCTAATTCAAATACACCCATTGGTCCATTCCAAATAACTAACTTAGAGTTTTTGATTACGTCAGCATAGATTTCACGCGTTTTCGGTCCTGCGTCTAAGCCTTCCCAATCGCTTGGAATGTTTTCAATTGATACAACTTGAATATTAGCATCATTTGAGAAGTCATCTGCTACTACCACGTCCACTGGCATGTAGAAGTTTACTCCGTTTTTCTTAGCTTTTTCCATGAAAGATTTTGCAAGTTCAATCTTGTCTTCTTCAAGAAGTGATTTACCTACTTCATGGCCTAGTGCCTTAATAAATGTGTAAGAAAGTCCTCCACCGATGATTAAGTTATCTACTTTATCAAGTAAGTGGTCAATTACACCGATTTTGTCTTTAACTTTTGCTCCACCAACGATTGCAGTAAATGGACGTTCTGGGTTCGATAATGCTTTTGAAAGCACATCAAGCTCTTTTTCCATTAAGAAACCTGCTACTGCTGGAATGTGTTGAGCAATTCCTTCTGTTGAAGCATGCGCACGGTGAGCTGCACCGAATGCATCGTTTACGTATACATCTGCTAATTCAGCAAACGCTTTTGCTAATTCAGGATCGTTTTTCTCTTCGCCTGGGTAAAAACGTACGTTTTCAAGTACTAAAACATCGCCTTCGCTCATGCCGTCGATTGTTTTCTTTACTTCTTCACCAAAAGCTTCGTCAGCTTTTGCAACGTCTTTACCAAGAAGAGCTTGTAAACGTTCTGCAACAGCATTTAGACGTAATTCTTCAACAACTTCGCCTTTTGGACGTCCAAGATGGCTAGCTAAAATTACTTTTGCACCTTGTTCTACTAAATATTGAATAGTAGGAACAGCTGCACGAATACGAGTTTCGTCTGTTACTTTTCCGTCTTTCATTGGTACGTTAAAGTCTACGCGACAAAATACTCGCTTTCCTTTTACATCGATGTCTTTCAACGTTTTTTTGTTCATCGTTAAAAGGCCTCCTTAAGTATTTATGGTACTAAGCAAGTAGGCTTCTATGTAATCATCAATCCACAAACCAACGTACATTTCATTTTATATATTGGCGCCTTTCTATATAAAGTGAAACTCGAGTTAGCTGTTTATGACGCTTTTTCATGTAGAAGCCAATACATAAATCAAGGAAGAGGGGGTATGCCCCTCTCTTCCTTAGCAAGTCTTATTATAGTCGTTCTATTTTCAGATATCCAATAAAAAAGGAAAGTCTAGTCGATTTCTGTCTTATTGAATCAAATAGAAGCGAATTTTAAGTTATTCTTATAGTCCTTTAGCAGCGATGTATTGAGCAAGGTCTACTACACGGTTAGAATATCCGCTCTCGTTATCGTACCAAGAGATAACTTTAACCATGTTACCTTCCATTACCATTGTAGATAATGCATCGATTGTAGAAGAGTTGATGTTACCATTGTAGTCACCAGATACTAGTGGCTCTTCACTGTAACCAAGGATGCCTTTAAGATCGCCTTCAGCAGCTTCTTTAAGAGCGTTGTTTACATCTTCAACAGTTACTTCTTTATCAAGTTCAGCAACTAAGTCTACTAAAGAAACGTTTGGAGTTGGAACACGCATAGCTCCACCGTTTAATTTACCTTTTAATTCAGGTAATACTAGAGATACAGCTTTAGCAGCACCAGTTGAAGTTGGGATGATGTTTTCAGCAGCTGCACGAGCACGACGGTAATCTTTGTGTGGTAAGTCTAAGATTTGTTGGTCGTTTGTGTAAGAGTGAACTGTTGTCATCATTCCGCGTTTAAGACCGAACTTGTCGTTTAACACTTTAGCAAATGGCGCTAAGCAGTTAGTTGTACAAGAAGCATTTGAAATTACGTTGTGGTTAGCTGCATCGTATTTGTCTTCGTTAACACCCATTACGATTGTGATGTCTTCATCAGATGCTGGAGCAGAGATAATTACTTTTTTAGCTCCTGCTTCTAAGTGTTTTGCAGCGTCAGCGCGTTTTGTGAAGAATCCAGTAGATTCAACAACAACTTCTACGCCTTGTTTGCCCCAAGATAATTGAGCTGGGTCGCGTTCAGCAGAGATTTCGATTGTTTTACCGTTTACTACTAAGTTGCTACCATCTACTACTACTTCTGCATCTAATTTTCCGTGTACAGAATCATATTTTAAAAGGTGAGCAAGCATGTTAGCATCTGTTAAGTCGTTGATTGCTACTACTTCAACGTTATCATTTTTTAAAGCTGCGCGGAATACATTACGGCCGATACGACCAAATCCGTTAATACCAATTTTTACTGCCATGGGTATTTCCTCCTTGAATGTAAAAAGTATTTTTTATATGAGGGATTAATTAAAATCCCTTACTAACTCTTTTGCGGCGCCTTCATCTGTAATGAGAATCGAATCATGCGCTTGTTGCATAAACGCTTTAATTGCCTTTGCTTTTGATGAACCTCCTGCAACAGCGATAACACATTTATTGTTCTTTAAATCATCGAGTTGTATGCCAACTGTTTTAACTTTATGAACAACTTCGCCTTGATGATTAAAATAGTATCCAAATGCCTCACCTACAGCATGTCCATTTTTCACTTTTTCTAAGTCAGCTTGTGGTGTTTTACGGCGTTCTGCCATTGTCATAGCGTCTCCTATTCCGTGAACAACCATACCAGCGGACTTGATTAAATGAAGCATGTCTTTAATAGATGGCTCACCGATAATGGATCGGTATGCTTCATCACTAAGCTGATCTGGAACATGAAGCAAGCGATAGTGACTCATGGACTTTTCAGCCATCTTAGCACAAATCGTGTTTGCTTGGTTTTGTACATTTTCACCTAGCCCTCCGCGAGCAGGTACAAAAAGTACATCAGGGTGTTTTGAATCAGGTGTCATCATTTCGGCAACGGCGGCAAGCGTTGTACCACCTGTAACAGCAACGGTATTTTTTTCACCAACAAGGCGCTCCTTGATACACGAAACAGATGCTCGACCCATTTCATTTTTGACCCAAGGAGACTGATCACTATCTCCAGATACAACAACAACTTCTGATAAAGAAAACGCCTCTTTTAATGTTGTTTCCAATAATCGAAGTCCTGAAACTTCCTTCATTACTTCTTCTAACTCAGCTAGAAGTAGTTCTCCCTCGTTTGTAAGCGTCATCCCACTAGGGTAAATGTCAATCAAATCTTGTTCTTTTAAGAATGTTACTTCGCTTCGTAACACACGCTCTGTTAGCCCAAGGCTTACAGCTAAGTTTCTGCGGCCAATCGGCTGCATTAAACGTATGTATTGCAAGATTTGATAGCGCTTTTGCATAACTGAGAGAAGTTCAGGTAATAATTTTCGTTGTACTTCTATTAAAGAACGCATGTTAAAATCCCCTTAAGGCATAAACTCGCTGGACATATTTTGTCCCATATAGACATATTATGTCCCACCTTGCGCAAAAAAATTCACCCTGCTACAAAATCTATTCTAACAGGAGTGAATCCTTTATTCAACTCATGTGTTGCCTATTTTTAAAAGTAAGCGTTTTCTTAATGGGATACCTGTTATTTTTCCATATTCCACTTCTTCTCCATCCATTTCTACTACAGGAATCGCAAGGTGATACTTTTCCAGCCACTCATCGTTTTTGTAAATATCTCGTTCCATAAGCTGAAAGGGAAACTCAGACTGCATCTCTGCAAGCAGCTTCTTTGCATCATCGCATAAATGACAGCCATTTTTGGTATATAGTACGACTTCCACATTCCCACTCCTTTACTGCGTGACAAAAAGTTTTCGTTGACTGGATGGTAGAACGTTTAATTGGTCTCGATATTTGGCTACCGTTCTTCTTGAAATAGTAACGTTATAATTGCTTTGCAAGACGTTAGCCAACTGCTGATCTGAAAGCGGACGCTGTTTGTTTTCTTCTGATACTAGCTTTTTAAGCAGTTCTTTTACGTGAGTTGTAGAAGTCGCTTCGTTGTTGCCCAGTTGAATACTAGTTGAGAAAAAAGATTTCATTGAAAAGGTGCCAAAAGGCGTTTGAATATATTTGTGCCGAGTAGCACGGCTAATCGTTGATTCATGCACAGAGGTTTGTTCCGCTACTTCCTTCATCGTTAACGGCTTCAAATACGAAGGGCCCTTTTTAAAAAATGCTTCTTGTTCAACGAGTAAAGTATTCATTAATGCGTTTAATGTGTCTTTGCGTGTGTGTAAACTTTTCATAATCCATTGAAATTCACGATATTTCTCTTGCAAATAAGAAAACATTTCTTGGTTCTGCTTATTTTTCAGCTGAAGTTTGTATTGTTCGTTCACTGAAAGACGAGGTTCCAAATCCTCATTTGCATAAGCAACGACATTTCCATCTTCAATTTTCACAATAAAATCCGGTACAATGAATCGTTCATTGGACTTCATATAAAATGATCCAGGACGAGGATTTAATTTCTTAATCTGTTCATGTAATTGTTGAAGAGCTTCAAGTGAGATTTGACATAACTTTGAGATTTTCATCCATTTTTTATAAGCAAATTCCTCAAAGTGATGTGTCAAAATTTGCTCTATTTTTTCTGTCCATTGATTACTTCTTTTTAATTGGAGCATTAAGCACTCCTGTAAACTTCTCGCCCCTACTCCTGCCGGGTCCATCTGCTGCACAAGTTGAAGAGCCTTTTCAACCTGCTCTTGATCTTGGCCAAGCTGGTTAGCAAGTATGATTAACTCATCGTGCAAATAGCCAGCATCATCCAGACTATGAATAACAAACTCAACGGCTGCCTGCTCACATTCATCTAATTTTAATAATGCGGATTGATTCATTAAATGTTCGTACAGCGTTTCTTTAGGAGCTGGTATACTGCTCATATAATCTGTTGAATCAGAAGTTGCATGATTTTTTTGATTGTGAGATGTATTGACGGGCAGCTCTGAAAAATCTATAAGCGGATTTTGAAGCGCCTGCTCATGTAAAAACGCTACAATATCCATCGATGAATATTGTAAAAGAGAAATAGCTTGTGATAATTCTTTTGACATCGTCAGTTTTAACGACTGCTGCTGAAATAATCCAATTTCCATTATTTCTCCCCTCCCCTTCATCTATTTTACTATAAAAACGCTTTCAAAGAGCATGTAACTATTTTTTATATGTAATTTTTTCATCAAAAAATCTCCGTCAACCTTTGTTAACGAAGCATTTCATCCTATTTTTAGTTACTAACCATCAAAAAAGTAATAGAGCTATACACCTTTATAACTTTTCATTATAATTCGCGCCTACTACATGATCCGAGTACTAATTCGACATGACGTTTTCTGCGTCATGTCGAATTTTCTGCATTTGTATAATATATAGAAGAATTGCTTATTGAATAGTTTGTGCCATTTGCATAAACTTGTCTAAGTTTTCTGCGTCATTTTTCGTAAAAATGGTTAGCTTCATTGGTTTCTTTCCTTTAACCAACACGGCGTTTACCGTATGATCGCCAGATGTGGCTTCATACCAGACAGAATCTTTGAAGATTCCATTCTCTTCAAAATTCTTTTTCTCTGCTGCATTTTTATTAACTGCTGTTGCCGTTTGTTTAACAGATTGAGCAGCGTCATCCAGCGATGCTTCTGATGAAAGCATTTCAATACGCATAAATTGAGAATCATCTGAAGTTAACACTAACGCATCTTTTCCAGGTTCTTCACCCGTTAGTTTATAGCCGTCCATTACTTGAATAGAATAATCTTGTTCTGGGCTTTTTGTTAGTTTTGTTTCTGAAGAAGACCTTGACTGCCCACCTTCCGCCGTTTCGCTAGTCGATGATTGACTTCCTGAAGGTTCGGCTGAGACCTCAGCAGAATCCGCATCTTTTTTCGACTCTTCTTTTGCAGCGCCTGATGTTTGATCAGATTTAGAAGCTGTATCCTGCTGAACATTTTCTGCTTGATCATTAGACTTCGGCTGAGCAGAATCTTCGTTCGTCCCGCATGCAGATAGTAATAGGGCTACCGATGCACTGACAATGAAAAGTTTGTTCATGTATTTCATATTTATTCCTCCTCCGTGTTTCTTTTCCTTATATACTGTTTTATAGTATTCTGACAAATTCCGCAACCGGTACAATGGAATTAATTTCTTGCTTCCTTACGCGTATAAAGGGTTATAGAAGGAAAATAAATATTATTTTTTGAGAAGATGAGCCTTTTTACTCAAAATAAAAAACGTTGCGTAATCCGCAACGTTTTAAGACGCCCTCGACAGGATTCGAACCCACCCTAAGAGAACCGGAATCTCTTGTGCTATCCACTACACTACGAGGGCATATTTGTCACAACTTCCATTATAGGAGAGAAAACTTCTCTTTTCAATAGAATACTACGTTTATTTTTTTAAGAAGGGGGAAAAATTTTAATAATGTCAAAGAGGAATACATAGTCTTTTAAGCGAATATGTGTAGTAGAGGTTCTTTTGTTTGACCTTTATTGACCATACGTGTATTATAGGTACATAACAAATTATTCTTGTTAAGGAGGAATTTAATATGAACTTAATTCCTACAGTTATTGAACAAACAAACCGTGGTGAACGTGCTTATGACATTTATTCACGTTTATTAAAAGACCGCATTATTATTTTAGGTAGTGCTATTGATGATAATGTAGCTAACTCGATCGTTTCTCAGCTTCTATTCTTAGCTGCTGAAGACCCAGAAAAAGATATCTCACTTTATATCAACAGCCCAGGTGGCTCTATTACAGCTGGAATGGCTATCTATGATACGATGCAATTCATTAAGCCAAAAGTTTCTACAATTTGTATCGGTATGGCTGCATCAATGGGTGCTTTCTTACTGGCTGCTGGTGAAAAGGGCAAACGTTTTGCTCTTCCAAACAGCGAAGTAATGATTCATCAACCTCTTGGTGGTGCTCAAGGACAAGCTACTGAAATCGAAATTGCGGCAAAACGTATTCTATTCTTACGTGAAAAACTAAATTCAATTTTAGCTGAGCGTACAGGTCAACCGTTAGAAGTGCTACAACGTGATACAGATCGTGATAATTTCATGACTGCTGAACGCGCTTTAGAATACGGTCTAATTGACAAAGTATTAGAAAACGACCCTAAATAAGAAAAAAGCCTTTCCCACTTTGGGAAAGGCTTTTTTATGCATCGTTCTCTACGTAAGCGACTAACGCATCCATTGCTTCTTTTTCATCTACCCCTTCAACAATGAGCGTAATAAGAGAACCGTTATTAATCGCTAAGCTCATTAACCCCATGATACTTTTAGCGTTGACTACTTTCTCATCTTTCTTCAAGTACACATCAGATGTAAAACGAGTTGCTTCTTGCACGAATAGTGCCGCAACACGAGCTTGTAATCCCGTTTTTAATTTTACTTCTACTTGTTTTTCCATGATAAAATCCTCCCCCTTGCAATTCCCCTTATGTGACTGGCTGACCGGCGCGAAGCTTGTCTGCTATTTGGTCAATTTTACGCAATCGATGGTTAATGCCTGATTTGCTAATTTGACCTCCAGATACCATCTCACCAAGCTCCTTTAACGTAACGTCTTGATATTCCACACGCAAACGAGCAATTTCTCTCAGCTTTTCTGGTAAGATATCTAATCCAGCTGTTTCATCAATATAACGAATGTTTTCCACTTGACGAATGGCCGCTCCGATTGTTTTGTTTAAGTTAGCTGTTTCACAATTAACTAAGCGATTAACGGAATTTCGCATATCTCGGACAATTCTTACATCCTCAAACCGTAAAAGAGCGTTATGGGCTCCAATGATATTTAGAAACTCCGTAATTTTTTCAGCTTCTTTCAAATAGTTAATATAGCCTTTTTTTCGTTCTAATGTTTTACTATTCAATTGAAATTCGTTCATTAAATTGCATAAAGCTTCGTTGTGCTCTTCATACAATGAAAAGATTTCAAGATGGTACGATGATGTCTCCGGGTTATTAATAGAGCCGCCGGCTAAAAATGCGCCTCTTAAGTAGGATCGCTTACAGCATTTCTTTTGTACTAGCTCTGGTGAAATACGATGTGTAAACGTGAATCCTTCTTCTACAATTTTTAAGTCTTCCAAAAGCATTCTTGTTTTCTCTACTAATCGAACAATATACACATTGTTTTTCTTCAGCCGCATTTTCTTACGTACAAGCAGTTCTACTGACACATCATAATTTTTCTTAAGCAGGACATAAATGCGTCGAGCAATCGCTGCATTTTCAGTTTGGACATCAACTGTGAATTTTTTATTCGAAAAAGAAAGTGAACCATTCATTCGAATTAATGCAGAGAGCTCTGCTTTTGCACAGCAATCCTTGACTTCTAAATTCGTTAACTCTTTTTTTGTTTCTGATGCAAATGACATAACTTCACCTCCAATCTACATACAGAAATAGTGTTAAACACCAGTATTCGCTTTACCTTGCAGCGATGTCAGCATAGAATACACAAGCTTTGCTACTTTTTTTGTATCATGCCTAATTACGCTGCCGTCATACTGAATAATTTGATCTTCAATCACTTCTAAACCTAATTTTAGCAATACTTCACGGTCATATTCTACAGGCTGAGCCTGCTCTACTTGATATTTCTTTTTTAAAGGTGCCGGAATAGGTGCATTATTGACAATAATCGCATCTAAAAACGCACACGGCATATGGTTGTAAAGCGCTTTAATATGATCACTTGCCTTAAAATCCAATGTCTCACCCGGCTGCGTCATCACGTTGCACACGTACACTTTCTTTGCTTTTGTCGAACAAAGCTCATTACAAATATCTTGCACCAGTAAATTCGGCAAAATACTTGTATAAAGACTTCCCGGCCCCAATACAATTAAATCAGCGCGTCGAATAGCTTTTATTGTCTCGATAAGCGGTTTCACATCGGCAGGCGATAAAAACACTTTATTAATTTTTTTATTAACTTCTGGAATTTTAGATTCACCTGTTACGATGGATCCATCTTGCATCTCCGCATGCAGCACAACACTTTGATTAGCTGCCGGAAGCACTTTCCCTCTGACGTTTAGTACTTTGCTCATTTCTCGTATAGCATGCACAAAATCGCCAGTAATAGACGTCATAGCTGCAAGCAACAAATTGCCAAGAGAATGGCCTGTAAGCTCATTTCCTGTATCAAATCGATGTTGAAAAAGCTCTTCAACTAGTGGCTCTACATCAGATAAAGCAGCTAGCACATTTCGAATATCACCAGGAGCAGGGATTTCAAGTTCATCGCGCAATCGGCCAGAACTTCCCCCGTCGTCTGCTACGGTTACGATGGCTGTAAGATCAAGAGGGTATTCCTTCAACCCTCTTAACAGCACTGGTAAACCCGTTCCTCCCCCAATGACGACAACTTTTGGAAGCTGTTCACTGCTCATCTATGATTTTCCTTTCTCCTCTCAATGTCACGATGAGAAATATGAGTTTTGTATTCATTCTGGAAATGGTGACCTAAATATTCAGCTAATGTGACGGAGCGATGCTGTCCCCCTGTACACCCTATAGCGATGACCAGCTGGCTTTTACCTTCTCGCTTGTACTGCGGAAGCATAAACGAAAGTAGGTCTACTACTTTTTCAATGAACTTTTGAGTTTCCGTCCATTTTAATACGTAAGAAGAGACCTCTTCTTCAAGCCCTGTTTTAGGACGCATATGGTCAATATAGTGAGGGTTTGGCAAAAAGCGCACATCAAAGACTAAGTCAGCGTCAATAGGCACCCCGTATTTAAAACCAAATGACATCACATTAACAGTAAAAACTTGTGAAGCGTGCGAAGAAAACTGAGTTAAAATCTTTTCTCTAAGCTCTCTTGGCTTTAACTCTGATGTCTCATAAATAAGCTGAGCTCTTCCTTTTAACTCCTCAAGTAGCTCCCGTTCCATACCAATTCCTTCTAACGGTAAACCCGAAGGAGCTAGCGGATGTGAACGTCTCGTTTCTTTGTAGCGCGTCACCAGTACAGAATCTTTTGCATCTAAAAATAAAATTTGTGGCGTGACCCACGTTGTTTCACTCATGTTATCTAATGCTTCAAATAGGCTTTCAAAAAACTCTCTGCCTCGCAAATCCATAACAAGAGCAACTTTATTCATTTTATTCCCTGACTCTTTCATGAGTTCCAAAAATTTCGGTAGCAATGTAGGGGGTAAATTATCTACACAAAAGAACCCTAAATCTTCAAAACTCTGAATTGCTACTGTTTTTCCTGCACCTGACATTCCAGTAATAATCACTAATTGAATATCGCTTACAGACCCAGTACTCATTTTTCATCCCCCTCAATCTATGCATACATGTCTATTTATCATTAACAAGGATCAATTCGATAAGATAATAACTCGAAATCCGTTGTATACGTAAAGTTGCCATAAATAACACCCGACCCTTTTGCTACATAATCGATAATGTGATGATCTCCCGGGGCCATCGGCAATTCACTTACTTCACTCAAATTATGCCAACCGAGTTTGCCTTCTTCTGATTCTAGCACATTTGTCCCATCAAAATCTGTAGCAAAAAAAGTAAACATCATCCACTCAGATGAAATTTGATCGTTTTCTTTCATCGTAAATGTAAAAATACCTTTTACAGTGGGATTTTTCAAATAAATTCCTGTTTCTTCACGAAATTCTCTTACAACAGAGTCTTTTACAGATTCTCCTTGCTCCATTTTCCCACCCGGGGCCACCCACCAGTTTCTTCGTGGCTTTTGAAGCAACAATACTTTATCGTCTTTCATTAATACACAATTTGTGACCCTTTGCATGTTTTCCACCTCATCATATGTATACTGACATTTTCTTTTATTATACTACGAAACAAACTTCTCTCACAACGGAGATGAACTAACTATTACTAAATTTTCTGAAAATAAAAACTTGCTGTTATATACGTAAATTCAATCTGTTATAGTCAAAAAAAAGAGGCATAGGAACACGTCCTATGCCCGACATACATATATTTTATAAAAGGGGGTCAATTACTATCTATATAGTACCCCATCAATGTTTCACAGGTGTTACAGAACAGTTAAAACCGAATTACGTTTTGTAAACGATTGATTTCAGCCTTATTGCTGAATAGCTTTTAACTTTTCTTTTAACTCTTCTACATAGTGCTGAGCCGCTTGAGCAGCAATGCTGCCATCACCTGTAGCTGTTACAATTTGACGAAGAGCCTTTTCACGAACGTCTCCAGCTGCGAACACACCTGGTACTTTTGTTTCCATTTGCTCGTTCGTTTCAATATATCCTTCTTTATTCGTGATGTTTAGGCTTTCGAATGGTTTTGTTAGTGGAACCATTCCAACATAAATGAATACGCCGTCCGCACCAAACTCGCGCTCTTCACCTGTTTTTGTGTCTACTAACGTTACGCTGCCTACTTTACCGTCTTTTTCATTTACTTCTTTGACTGTTGTATTCCAAATAAAATCAACTTTTTCGTTGTCAAATGCACGCTGCTGTAGGATTTTCTGCGCGCGAAGCTCATCGCGTCGGTGAATAATTGTTACTTTTGTTGCGAAGCGTGTTAAATATACGCCTTCCTCAACCGCAGAGTCTCCACCGCCTACAACGACTAGCTCTTTACCTTTAAAGAATGCACCGTCACATACAGCACAATAAGATACGCCGCGGCCGCCTAGTTCTTTTTCTCCTGGCGCACCTAATTTTTTATATTCAGCACCAGTAGCAACGATTACTGAACGTGTTTTATATTCTTTGCTGCCTGCACGAACTGTCTTGTATTCTTCTCCGTCGATGATTTCTTTAATATCACCGTACGCATATTCCGCACCGAATTTTTTTGCATGCTCAAACATTTTGTTAGAAAGGTCAGGACCAAGGATATGATCATAACCTGGATAGTTTTCTACATCTTCCGTATTAGCCATTTGACCGCCTGGAATTCCGCGTTCAATCATTAGTGTTGATAAATCTGCACGAGATGTATATACAGCAGCAGTCATACCTGCTGGACCTGCCCCAATAATAATGACATCATAAATTTTTTCTTCTGTCATTTCTTTACACTCCTTCTAGGAAATTCCTTCGTAGTTGATTCCAAATTTATGGATAATTATTTCGTTACCACTATCCTAATATGTTCTTCCTATTATCGTCTATTTTTTTGCTCAATTTAATAACGTATTCACAATTTTACTGTACTTTCTAACTGTTGCAGCCGAAATGGAATATTGTTTTGCCGCATCGGCTTGAGTAATAGACTGGTTTTGTTCTTTCGCCCATATATATGTGACGGCTGCAGCCCATGCATTTACGTTCACATGCTGAAAATCATAGGATTGTTTATATACCTGTACATATACATAAAACCAAAAGCTTAAAAGATCCTGGGTATCACTTTCAGTCTGCGATTCCATCTCCAGTTCAATAACATCTGCCACCTCAAAAATCACATGTTGTTTATCCTGCCATACATACGTATATACTTCATCCAAAAGTGTACTCATATGTATGGACGATTTGATTTCTTCTAAAAGAAGCAGACGCTGCTGTTCAGGAAGCTTTTTTGCCATATACAAGCTGTAAAGCTGATCGTGAACATTGTTTGTTGCACACTTCTTTTTCGCTGTAACATCCACTTTCGATTGAAAAACCTTCGCAGCTTTTTGACTGATGCGCCAAGGCTCCTCTCCTTCTTTATCAGGAACGTCTTCCAATGCCAGCTTCCACATTTCTTTAGAGAAGGCTTCATGTCCAGTATAGTAAGAGGCGTATGAAAGCCAATAATGAAATGAGTTGTCTCCTTGAAAACCTTGTGTATAAAGCTTTTTTAACCATCTGTATGATAGTTTGTATTGACCAATCAACGCAAATGTTGCTCCAAGCTTATAGCGGTGTTCAAATGACATCGGATAAACGCGGCTAAGCCCGTCTGTAAGCTCCTCAACTTCTTTATGCTTATGGCAATAATAATAGAAAATCAGCTGATTGCATAACGCATGAAGATTTCCAGGGTTTTTCTCCAATACTTCATTCAGCAAATCCATTGCCTCATCAATTTTATTTAAATAAAAATAAGCTAACGCTAAATTATTATATGCAGACCAGAATTCTGGATACTCATCAATTATTTCAGTTAACAAATCCACTGCTTCTTCAAAATTCGTTGCTTCAAGCAGTCGTTTTGCTTGTTCTTGTTTTATAATCAGCATGTCGCCTAGCTGATTTTTAGGCTCTTCATCTTCTTCATCCACATCAATTGATAGTAAATCTAACAGATCTGTAGCCGATCGAAAGAGGTCACCATTTGGAAAATGCTCAATGTAATACATCGCGTATTTTTTTGATTCTTCAAACAGTCCAAGATGCGCATAGCTGTTGGCTATATAGTAGTAACAGCTTCCTAATGTATCGTCCATATGATGAATCACATGGAGAAAAAGCTCGTTGGCATCTTGATAATCTCCCTGCTCCGTTAAAGCTACTCCAACGTTTGTAAGAAGCTGTGGATTACGGGCATTTTCTTTGTTTGCACGCGTTAAATACTTGAGCGCTTTATCTGACTCCTCTTCTTCAAACGCCTGCAGCGCTTTTTCGAAATAGAAGTCACCCGTTTGCGAAAATGGAATTACTTGTGCCATTTTTTGAATTACTTTTGAGTGTTTTTCCATTAAGCCCTCCAAATAAGTTGATAATTTCGACGTTCGTAGTATATCACATTTGCCAAGAAGTTTAATACCTCTATTCAAAAAAGGAGCCTGCAAGCAGTCGTTTCTTGACGCAAATAAGAGAAGGTTTTGCCTCTTTTATCTAAAATGAGACAACTCCTTCTCTCCTTTCACTATGTAGCTATTAGCTAGAGTGACGTTCCTTTAATACTGATAGGACATCGTCCAAAGGCAGCTTTTGCTCACGAAGTAAAACAAGTACGTGGTACAGTAAATCCGCAACTTCCCACTTCAGCTCATCATGGTCACGATTTTTTGCTGCAATAATCACTTCACCTGCTTCTTCTCCTACTTTTTTGAGGATTTTATCTACGCCTTTATCGAACAAGTACGTCGTATAAGCTCCTTCTGGCATTTCAGCTTCACGCTTAGCAATCACTTCTTCTAGCTCATTAATAATAGCAAACCGATTATCATTTTGTTTATTTTCGCCAAGAATTGTTTCATTAAAACAGCTGTAAGCCCCCGTATGACAAGCAGGACCTTGAGGCTCCACTTTTACAACAAGAGAATCAGCATCACAGTCATATGCCATGCTCACAATTTTTTGTGTGTTCCCAGAGGTTGCGCCCTTGTGCCATAACTCTTGTCGAGAACGGCTGTAAAACCATGTTTCACGTGTATCAATTGATTTTTGAAGTGATTCTTCGTTCATATAAGCCAATGTTAAAACTTCTTTACTCACAGCATCTTGTACAATAGCTGGCACAAGTCCATCACTGTTGAATTTAATGTTTTCAATCGTCATCGAATGCTCACTCCTTGTTGTTTTGCATAGCTTTTAATTTCTTTTACAGATGTTTCTTTATAGTGAAAGATTGAAGCCGCCAAAGCCGCGTCAGCTTCTCCTTTTTCAAACGCATCGACAAAATCTTGACCATTTCCTGCGCCGCCAGAAGCAATAACAGGAACGCTCACCGCTTGGCTGACTGCTTTGGTTAACGCTAAATCAAACCCTGACTTTTCGCCGTCTTTATCCATGCTCGTTAACAAGATCTCACCCGCACCGCGCTTCACTGCTTCTCTTGCCCAGTCGATTACTTCCCAGTCCGTTGCATTGCGGCCTCCGTGTGTATAGACTCGCCATGATTGTAAGCTTTCATCGTACTTAGCATCGATTGCTACCACAATACACTGAGCTCCAAAAAAGTCGGACCCTTCTGTAATCAGTGCTGGATTGAGTACGGCCGCTGTATTTAATGACACTTTGTCTGCACCAGCACGAAGCATTCTCTTCATATCTTCTAATGCATTAATTCCTCCGCCCACCGTAAAAGGAATCGCTAGCTGAGATGCTACTTCTTCTACAACATGTACCATTGTTTTGCGTCCTTCATGAGAAGCAGAAATATCTAAAAAGACTAATTCATCTGCGCCTTCTTCATCATAAAATTTCGCCAACTCTACAGGATCTCCTGCATCTCGAAGTTCCACAAACTGAACTCCTTTTACCACACGGCCGTCCTTTACATCTAAACAAGGAATGATTCGTTTTGTAATCATTACGCTTTCACCTCTTGAAGTGCTTCAGCTACTGTAAACTTATTTGTATAAAGTGCTTTCCCTACAATCGCACCAATAACGCCGTCAGCTTCATATTTCTTTAGTGCATCTAGATCAGCAAGCTTACTAACTCCCCCTGATGCAATCACACCTTTTCCAGTAGCCTTAGCCATTTCAACAATTCCTTCCACATTAGGACCAGACAGCATACCATCTGTAGAAATATCCGTGAAAATAAATGTTTCCGCACCAGCATTAGCCAATTCTTTTCCTAGTTCTGTCGCTTTGATTGTAGATGTTTCCACCCAGCCTTCCGTCGCAACATAGCCATCACGTGCATCAATACCAATAGCAATACGCGCACCATATTCCTTCAACATTTTTTTCACAAATTCAGGATTTGAAATAGCTGCACTTCCTAAAATAACGCGGTCAATTCCGTTTTCTAAATAGTAAGCAACGTCAGCTTCTGAGCGAATGCCTCCTCCAATTTGCACACGTACATTTAATTTCTTTTTCACGCCTAGCACAAATTCATCATTCACGCGCTTAGCCGCTTTTGCGCCGTCTAAATCAACCATGTGAATCCACTGAGCGCCTTCACTTGCGAATTGTGTGGCCATATCTACCGGAGAGTCTCCGTACACCGTTTCTTTTGTGTAATCTCCTTGAAGCAAACGGACGCACTTCCCTCCGCGCATATCAATGGCTGGATATATTTCAAATTTGCTCATACGATGGGCTCCTTTTCTCTACGAAGTTTGCATAATTTTGAAGCATTTGCATTCCGATTGCACTGCTTTTTTCAGGGTGGAATTGAGTGCCAAATACGTGTTCTTTTCCAACAACTGCTGGAACTTCAACATCATAAGGACTTGTTGCTAAAAGCACGTCTTGGTCGTTTGTTTTTACGTAATAAGAGTGAACAAAGTACACGTGACCTGCACTGATTCCATCAAGCAGAGCGGACTGCTGATGAAAATCTAAAGAGTTCCAGCCCATATGCGGAACTTTATATGTCTGTCCTTCGGCAGTAATGCCGGGAATACGCTCGACTCTCCCTTTTAACAGTTCCAACCCTTTTGTTACACCGTTCTCATCGCTTTCTTCAAATAAAAGCTGCATACCTAAACAAATTCCAAGCAAAGGCATTCCTTTTTCTACTTCTTCTTTAATAAAGTCCGTCAGCTTTGTTTGATTCAGCTGTTCCATCGCATCTTTGAATGCTCCAACTCCAGGAAGAATCAGCCCTTTTGCCTTTCTTAGTTCTGCAGGATCTGCGGAGATGATATAGTCATAGTTTAATCGTTCAAGAGCTTTACTTACGCTGTATAAGTTTCCCATCCCATAGTCAATAATGCCAATCATTTACAACATCCCTTTCGTCGAAGGCACACCTTTGACACGCGGATCAATCGTTGTCGCTTCGTCCAAAGCACGTGCTAATGCCTTAAATACCGCTTCAATAATGTGGTGCGTATTTTTACCGTAGTGTACGATTACATGTACATTCATGCGAGATTCTAATGCAAATTTCCATAAAAATTCATATACAAGCTCTGTATCAAATGTACCGACGCGCGAAGCGGGAATGTCACCTTTAAATTCAAAATGAGGACGATTGCTTAAATCTACTACGACTTGGGCTAACGCGTCATCCATTGGTACAAACGCATTTCCATAGCGTTTAATTCCTTTTTTATCACCGAGCGCTTCTTTGAACGTTTGACCAAGGCAAATACCGATATCTTCCGTTGTATGGTGATCATCAATCTCCGTGTCTCCATCTGCTTTTACATCAAGGTTAAACTGTCCGTGTTTTGTAAATAAATCGAGCATATGATTTAAAAAAGGAACGCCTGTATCAATGTTCGCTTTTCCTTCTCCATCGATTCCAATCGCTAATGCAATATCCGTTTCGTTTGTTGTACGTTTAATACTTGACTCTCTCATTGTGAAACTCCTTTCAACTGTGCATGTAATAAGTAAAGAAAAGAACATTTCTACTCTTTTTTTAATCTCCGCCTTATTTTTTAAAGCGTTCTTCAACTGCCCTTGCATGAGCTTCTAGCCCTTCTAAACGAGCAAACGCTGCGATTTTTGAGACATTTTTCTGCAGGGCTTGTTGGCTGTATGAAATAATACTAGACTTTTTTACAAATGAATCAACTGATAAAGGACTTGAGAATTTTGCTGTCCCATTGGTTGGAAGAACATGGTTTGGTCCAGCGAAATAATCGCCAACAGGTTCTGAACTGTATCTTCCTAGAAAAATAGCACCGGCATGACGAATGGAACCTAAAAGTTCAAGCGGACTTTCAGTCATAATTTCTAAATGCTCAGGGGCTAATTGATTCACAGCTTCAACCGCTTCTTCTAATGACCCGGTCACATAAATAGCGCCATGGTTATCAATAGAAGGTTTGGCAATTTCTTTACGTGGTAAAGATTCTACTTGCCTTTCCACTTCTTCTTTAACAGCTTCGGCTAACTTCATAGAAGGCGTAACTAAAATACTTGAAGCTAATTTGTCATGTTCTGCTTGAGACAATAAATCAGCGGCCACTTCGTTCGGCTTAGCCGTATCGTCTGCTAGTACGACAATTTCACTAGGTCCAGCAATTGAGTCAATGTCTACTAAGCCATATACTTCTCTCTTCGCCAATGCAACAAAGATATTACCAGGCCCTACAATTTTATCGACGGGTTGAATTGTTTCTGTTCCATAGGCAAGTGCTCCTACTGCCTGAGCTCCCCCTACTTTATAAATCTCTTCGACCCCAAGCTCACTCGCTGCTACAACTACTCCAGCAGGAAGCGCGCCGTCTTTTCCTGGAGGTGAAACCATCACGATACGTTTTACACCTGCCACTTGAGCAGGAATGACATTCATTAAAACGGAAGAAGGATACGCTGCAAGACCTCCCGGTACATAAACACCTACTGCATCTAAAGGCGTTACTTTCTGCCCTAAAATGGTGCCGTCTTCTTTTGTTGTCATCCAAGACTGCTCGACCATTCTTTCGTGGTAATCACGAATGTTGTCAGCAGCTTCACGAATGATTGACAGCATATCTGCATCAACCAGCTCATAAGCACGCTTCTTTTCTTGTTCTGTCACAAGCAAAGAAGAAAGCTCAACGCCGTCAAATTGGGCTGTATATCTTTTTAAAGCTTCGTCTTTTTGCTCTTGCACTTGCTTTAAAATATTTACGACAATTTCTCTTTGGGCACTCGTCCCTTGATCAATCGTACGCTTTAAGCTCACTTGTTCTGTTACACGTGTAATTTTCAATGTATGTCACCTCTTTTATACAGGTTGAACCACTTGGGCTAAACGATTCACTAAATCATCAATTCGTTCGTCTTTTAAACGATAGCTTACAGGGTTCACAATCAAACGCGATGTAATATCTTCAATGTGCTCCAATTCAACAAGTCCGTTCTCTTTTAGTGTTTGTCCTGTTGATACAATATCAACAATCCGATCAGCAAGGCCGATTAAAGGCGCTAATTCAATCGAACCATTCAATTTAATAATCTCTACTTGCTCTCCTTGCTCCCTGAAATAAGTAGATGCTACATTTGGATATTTGGTTGCCACTTTTTGAGCAATTTCTGATTTTTTAGCATTAGGCAAGCCGGCAACGGCCAGATGACATTTACTAATATTTAAATCCAACAGCTCATAGACATCTCGTTCTTCTTCTAACATTACGTCTTTGCCTGCAATACCAAGATCCGCTACTCCGTATTCTACATAAGTAGTAACGTCCATTGGTTTCGCTAAAATAAAGCGCATGTTCTCTTCAGGAATGTCTACAATCAGCTTGCGCGAATCGTCAAATTCTGGCGGCAATTGAAAGTCTGCTTGACGCAAAAGTTCAGCTGCTTCTTCAAAAATACGTCCTTTTGGCATTGCAATTGTTAATAGTTCACTCATTATTGTCCCCCCTTGCCTCGTTTTCCAATTAGAAACGTGACTTCTTCAAACTGTGCAGTAAATACATCAACATCATCAACGCCCGCAATTTCCTGAGTCACTACCCGGTATCCTTGCTTGCGCTGTTCAGCAGCTAAAGCTAATGCCTCATCTAAACGCTCTTGACTATATAATATGCCGTATACTACTGAAGGCTCATATACTTCTTCGCCCAGCGCTTCAATTAAGCGGTCGAGCTGAATTCCAAATCCTGTAGCTGGTGTTTTAGACGCGAATTTTTCAAGAAGCTGGTCATAACGTCCTCCATTACCGATATGGAAACCAACGTTTTCAGCAAAAACTTCAAATAAAATACCTGTGTAATAGCTCATATGACTGACTAAGTTAAAATCAATTTTAATTTCATCCGTTACACCGTACGCATCAAGCATATTCCATAGCTTTTTCAAATCACCGGCTGCTTTTTGCCCAGCTTCGTTTTCAACGAGTTCAACCGCTTCTTCAATCTTCTTTTCATCTCCACGCAGGTTAAGCAGCTGAAGGAGACGCTGTTTATCGATAGAAGATAGATTCAAATCTTTTACATGATTACGATAACCCACGTAATTTTTCTCATATAAAAAGCGGCGAAGCACGTTAGCACGTTCTTCATTTCCGACAATCTCTAAAAAAAGCGAATTAACGAACCCGATGTGGCCAATTGCGACTTTAAATGATTTAAGTCCCGCTCTTTTTAATGCGCCGATCATGAGAGCAATGACTTCAGCATCGCTGCTCATCGTAGCGTCTCCAATTAGCTCAACGCCTATTTGTTCAAACTCCGCCGGGCGGCCACCCTCACGCTGCTGAGCTCGGAATACATTTGCTTCATAAGCTAAGCGCAAAGGAGAATTATTTAAAAGTTTTGAAGCGGCCACACGTGCAAATGGCGTTGTTACATCCGGTCGCAGCACAAGCGTATGCCCTTCTTTATCTAAAAGTTTAAACAATTGTTGATCTAAAATAGCTGATGCGCTTCCTACCGTCTCGTAGTATTCCACAGTAGGTGTTGCCATATATTGATAGCCCCAGCTGCTGATTTCATCTGCCAGCTGACTGCGAACTTGTTTTTTTCTTTCAAAAAGAGCTGGCAGGGTATCTCTCATTCCAAGGGGTTTTTCAAACATAAATAACTTTGACATTCTGACACGTCCTTTAAGCTTGATTTTATCTATTAAGGAACCATTGATAGGTTGATTTTACTTTATCACGCTAATGTATTAGCGAAATAACAAATTAAAGTTATTGATAGTTTACACCCGATAAAGTCAGCCGTCAACCGCCAGCTGTTCAAATTTACAAAAAAAACCACAGCTTAGTTCTTGCTAAGTTGTGGCTTTAGGTTCTGCTTCCCTGCGCTTTTCCATTTCTTCTTTTGTATAGATGACACGCATAGGGTTACCTCCAACAAAGAAACCGGGTGCTACATCTTTATGAACCACCGTTCCAGCCGCTACAACCGCTTCGTTGCCGATTGTTACACCTGGAAGGATGGTGCTATTTGCTCCAATCATCACTTCATCCCCAATGATGACATCTCCAAGACGATATTCCGTTATCAGATATTCATGAGCGAGAATAGTGGTATTGTATCCAATGACCGTATTGCGTCCTACTTGTATTTTTTCAGGAAACATAATATCAAGCATCACCATAAGGGCAAAGGATGTTTGAGGTCCTACTTTCATCCCTAAGCACGCTTTATACAGCCAGTTTTTCATCGAAAGAAAAGGCGTATAACGAGCGCATTGAATGATGAGGAAGTTGCGCACTACTTTCCAAAAAGGCACGGTCTTATAGACATGCCAAAGGGAGTTAGCTCCTTTAACCGGATAGCGCGTTGTTTTTCTCACTGACGTTCTCCTTTTAATATATCAATTAAATCCGTCATATTTTCTAAAATAATATCAGGGTTATAAGAAGCGATATGATCTCTTCCTTTTGCACTCCAAGCAACTCCAGCTGTTTTCGTGTAAGCTCTTTGGCCGGAAACGATATCGTGATGGTTATCTCCTACCATCAGCGCTTCTTCAGGTTTAGCATCAAGCAGATTCAGCGCTTTTTCGACCGGCTCAGGATGCGGCTTTGCATTTGTTACGTCTTCAATTGCGACAATCGTATCAAAGAACTGATCTAACTTTGTTAACTTAAGCCCCATCATGACCGTATTTCTTTGCTTAGTTGTGACAATACCTAATTTATAATTCTGCTCGTGCAGCCATTTAACTGTTTCAAGTACGCCTTCAAATTCTTTCACAAGCAAATCATGATTGGCTAGATTATGCGTGCGATACATCTCAATCATTTCGTTTACTTTCGTTTTATCCATTTCTACAAACGTGTCGTATAAAGGCGGACCCATGAACTGTAAAATATCTTCACGAGTGTATTGTTCAGGATAATAGTGATTAAGCGTATGAGTAAACGAAGCAATAATTAATTCATTTGTATCAATTAACGTACCGTCTAAATCAAACAAAACCGTATTAATCGTCATTATTCATTTCCTTCCCTTGCGTCAAATCAAGTTTGTCTAAACCTTGTAGCTTTTCTTCATTTACGCCTTAGATTGTGCTTCTTCATTCTCTAAGTATTTCTGTTTACTCATTCCCGTCACGCGGCGGATAATAATTAAAATAATGGCGATGACAATCAGTGCAAGTGAAACAACTTGAGCGATTCTGAGTGTATGCGTCAGCATTAAACTATCCGTGCGAAGCCCTTCTACAAAGAAGCGTCCAACTGAGTACCAGATTAAATAAGATAAGAAAATTTCTCCTTTTCGCAGACTGGTGCGGCGAAGTACCATCAACAGGATAAATCCGGCAAAATCCCATAATGATTCGTATAAAAACGTAGGGTGATAATATGTACCATTAATATACATTTGGTTAATAATAAAATTTGGAAGGTGCAACCCTTCTAAAAAAGCACGGGTAACCGGCCCCCCATGTGCCTCTTGATTCATAAAGTTGCCCCAGCGCCCAATGGCTTGGCCAAGGATTAAACTAGGCGCAGCAATATCAGCCAACTTCCAAAATGAAATCTTTTTTACTTTCGAATACACAATGGCAGTTAATACGCCTCCGATTAAGCCACCATGAATGGCGATCCCGCCTTGCCAAATCTGAGGTATTTCGTTCAAATGCTTTGAATAGTATCCCCATTCAAAGGATACATAATAAATTCGTGCACAAATAATAGCTATTGGCACAGCAAATAGAATAAGATCAACAAATGTATCTTTTGATAAGCCTCTTCTTACGCTTTCTCTTGTCGCAATATAAAGACCCAACAGAACACCTGCACCGATAATGACACCATACCAGTAGACCGTTAGAGGGCCAATTTCAAGGAAAACGCGATCTAACGGCTGAATAGTTGCTTCCACAAGTTAACACCCTTTCTTATAAATCTTCACGGTCTCCTTCTTCAATTACATCTGTTAGACGTGCAGAAAATTGTTCTGCTGCGTTAATACCCATACGCTTTAAGCGGAAGTTCATTGCTGCCACTTCAATGATAACAGCTAAGTTTCGTCCCGGACGTACTGGCAATGTAATTTTTGTAACGTCTGTATCAATAATTTTCATTTTATCTTCTTCTAAACCAAGGCGATCATAATGTTTCTGCTGATCCCATGTCTCTAACTGAATAACAAGTGAAATTCGCTTATAGCTTCGTACAGCTCCTGCGCCGAATAGCGTCATCACATTGATGATCCCTAGTCCTCGAATTTCAAGCAAATGCTCGATTAAACCAGGCGCATTTCCTACAAGGGTGTCTTGATCTTCTTGACGGATTTCCACACAGTCATCGGCTACTAGACGATGACCCCTCTTAACAAGCTCTAGAGCTGTTTCACTTTTACCAACGCCGCTTTTTCCCATGATTAATACACCAATTCCGTATATATCAACTAATACGCCGTGCAGGGCAGTCGTAGGTGCTAGCCTGCTTTCAAGAAAATTCGTTAAATGGCTGGAAAGTCGCGTTGTTTTAAAGCTTGAACGCAGCACGGGAACTGATTCACGCTCTGAAGCTTCGATAAGTTCTTTCGGTACATCCATTTCGCGGGAAACAATGATAGCCGGCGTGATATCTGTACACATTTTTTCCATTCGAACTTTTTTTTGTTCCTCATCTAACTGTTTAAAAAATGATAGTTCTGTTTTACCTAACAGCTGGATACGTTCTGCTGGGTAGTATGTAAAATAACCTGCCATTTCAATACCTGGACGTGAAATATCACTTGTTGAAATAGGGCGGTCGATTCCTTCTTCTCCGCTAATAAGCTCTAATTTAAATTTCTCAATGATGTCTTTTGTACGTACTTTAACCACCGTGCATCCTCCTTTTATAAACAGTCATATACCTGTTCATGTCTACAGTATATCCAACTCTCGCTTTTATGTCGCGTTTGGTTCTACTAGCCACTTTATTTTATCATTAATACAGAAAGAAAAGAAAAAAAAGATGGCATAGGCTGCATCGCCTTACCATCTTTTTTAGAAAATTAAATATTGCAAGAAAGTTATCTTCTATTTTGAAGCGGTTCAACAATCACTCGTTGAATAAGCGCATTTAGAAGCGACATAATTACCGAGGCTAAAAGCGCTGTACCAAACCCGTCAATATTAAAAGAATCTCCCATAACACTTTGTGTAATCATCAGCGTAATGGCATTAATGACGAATAAGAATAGGCCAAGCGTAAGAAATGTCACCGGCAGGGTAAGTAAAATTAAAATCGGCTTAACAAACACATTCAAAATCGATAGAATTAAGCTCGCGATAATAGCTGCACTGACCGATTCCAAGTGAAAGGTGTCAATATAACCTGCGATTACGATTAATACGAGGGCATTGATTAAAATACTAATGATTCCACGCAATAACATTTTTAGAAATCTCCTTCTTCATTTGGAACTAAAAACACAAAAATCATATATAAAATGACCGGAGTACCTACTGTAAAAAATAAACTGATGATAAACAATACGCGGAGTAGTGAAGCATCTATTCCGATATACTGAGAAATACCGCCGATAACACCCGCAAGCTTGCGATTTGTTCGCGAACGATACAACTTTCGCACGTTAATCATCTCCTTTGTTTTTTTACTAAAACAAGCATTTTCTATTTTATAACAATTGAGCCCGTTTTGGATTCAGCTAACAATTTATAGCCTTTCGGCGAAGCGACATTTGCTTTGAAACGAAGTTGTTTCATCACCGTTTCTTTTTTCTCATCTACTATTTCCATCTCAGGAAGTGTACACGTAAAATTCCCAAAGTTAGATTTCAAATCTCCATCAACGGAGAGGTGGGACGGCGTATAGAGCGTAATGCTTCCTGTAGTCGTTTTGAAAAATGCTTTTTCAATGCGCTCTCCTTTTAAATACGTATCAATATCCCCGTTAAATGTCTGAACATCAATCTTTTTTGTATCTCCATCAAATTTAACCGTTCCATTGATTGTTTCAAGCTCACATTTCGAAGCGAGTATTCGAGAAAGTTCCATATGCCCGTTTGATGTCTCCATTTCAAGAGAATGGCTATTCACATCGTAAAAGCGGATGGTGCCATTAGCTGTTTTGGCTTTTAGGTCTCGTACGCTTAGTCTTTCCCCATCGATTGAACCATTAAACATACGGAGCTTGACGCGTTCATATTCCATTTCTGGAATATAAATAATCGCTTTCACCTTCATTTGCTTTTGCTGAATTGCAAAGCGCAGTTTGCCATTTTCGATGGAAAATGCGGTATGCTGCAAGAAAGTGCGGCGCGCTTCATCCGAATTCTCTACTTTGTAGATAGCAGCTTCACACTCTATTCGTACTTCTGTACTTCCCCAAGGTCGGAGTTGAACGCTTCCATTTGCTAAATCTACGTCAATCTCTTGAATATATGCTTCTGATTGCTGAAAGATGTGCTGAACGTCAATCGAAGGACCAAAGTTAAAATCTAAATCTCCTTCTTTTACTTTTTTTACCGTTTGATCTACAAATGTAAATAATTTTTCCTTTAAAGAGCTTTGAGATGACTTAGAAGCGTACGTTTTTTTCTGTTTTCCTCCTACATAAGGGGATAGCTCAGCTTTATCAGGCGTAGCATAGTAAGAGTCATTAGCTGAGTCTTTTTCCAGTGAATTCAGCAGGGTTAAAGCCTCATCTACGCTAAGTTTCCCTTCTTCTACCATCTGTAAAATTTGTTTGCGCTTTTCACTCATACCTTCCATCTCCTCTTTACGTTTTAGTCATTTAACTTTTATCTGCTTAATATTTGTATCCCTTTTACAATATTCCATACAAACACAACAACATTAACTAAAGAAACAACAACTAAAGCTACAATTAAAAGAATAAATACCGTTCCACTAGAGCCAGTAAGAGCAGGAAGCAAGAAAAATAAGAACAAGATCGCTGTAGCGATAGGTAATAAATGTGACAAAAATGCAGTTTTTGCATGTTTCTTTACTTCTATGTTATGAACAACAAAATAAATAATAATAGGTAATAAAAATGGTGCAAAGAAAACGCTAAAATAATTTAAGGAAGATAGTATGCGATTTCCTTCCATAATAATCAGCTCCTTATATCATGTATTACGTTTTAATGAGTTAAAAAGTTTCATTCTTTATAAAAAAGACACCAATGCTGGTGTCTTTTAACGAGTTAATGCCTCTGCTTTTTCAACTTTTTTCTCCATACGCTTACGGTCACGTTCTAAAATTGGCTTCAAATAATGGCCCGTATAGGATTCTTTTACTTTCGCCACTTCTTCTGGCGTACCCGTAGCCACAATTTGTCCGCCTTTATCTCCACCTTCAGGCCCTAAATCAAGTAGATAATCAGCTGCTTTGATCACGTCTAAATTATGTTCGATCACTAGAACTGTATCTCCATTTTCAACTAAACGCTGAAGCACTTTTAATAAACGTGCGATATCATCGACATGAAGACCGGTAGTCGGTTCGTCTAAAATGTACAGCGTTCTTCCTGTTGAGCGACGGTGAAGCTCTGAAGCTAACTTTACACGCTGGGCCTCTCCACCCGATAAAGTAGTGGCCGGCTGTCCAAGCGTGATATAGCCAAGTCCTACATCGTAAATGGTCTGCAGCTTCCGCTTAATCTTTGGAATGTTTTCAAAGAAGTGAAGCGCGTCTTCAACTGTCATATCCAACACATCTGAAATGTTTTGATCTTTGTATTTTACTTCTAAAGTTTCCCGGTTATATCGTTTGCCGTGGCAGACTTCGCAAGGAACGTATACATCTGGCAGGAAATGCATTTCGATTTTAATAATACCGTCTCCTCGACAAGCTTCACATCGGCCGCCTTTCACGTTAAAGCTAAAGCGGCCTTTTTTATATCCGCGCACTTTTGCTTCGTTTGTTTGGGCAAATACATCTCGAATGTCATCAAATACACCTGTATAGGTTGCAGGGTTTGAACGAGGCGTACGGCCTATGGGAGACTGATCAATATCAATGACTTTATCTAAATGTTCAATGCCTTTGATTTCTTTATGTTCTCCTGCTTTGCTTTTTGCTTTATGCAGCTTTTGCGCCAATGATTTGTGAAGGATATCATTTACAAGCGTACTCTTACCTGATCCAGATACACCTGTAACAGCTGTGAATACACCTAACGGAAGCTTTGCTTTTACATTTTTTAAATTGTTTTCTTTTGCTCCTATAATTTCAATCATCCGATCTTTATCTATCGAACGTCTTTCGGCTGGAAGTGGAATAAACTTCTCTCCTGATAGATATTGACCCGTTAAGGAATTTTCATCATCCATCACTTCCTGAGGCGTGCCTTGAGAAACAACGGCACCCCCGTGTACGCCGGCTCCTGGTCCGATATCAATTAAATAATCAGCTGCCATCATCGTATCTTCATCATGCTCTACAACAATCAACGTATTTCCAATATCGCGCATGTCTTGCATTGTGCGAATTAAGCGATCGTTGTCACGTTGATGAAGACCGATAGAAGGTTCATCTAAAATATAAAGAACCCCCGTCAAACGAGAACCGATTTGAGTAGCCAAGCGAATGCGCTGCGCTTCCCCTCCTGAAAGAGTTCCAGCAGAGCGGTTCAATGTTAAGTAATCAAGTCCCACGTTAATGAGAAAGCTTAGACGCTCACGAATTTCACGCAGTATCATATCCGCAATCTTCATGTCTTTTTCAGATAAACTGAGACTTTCAAAAAAGTCATATGCTTCTTTTACTGAAAAGCGTGTTGTATCTCCTATATGCTTTTCGTCAATAAGCACCGCTAAGCTTTCGCGTTTTAAACGATTTCCTTTACATTTTGGACAAGCTTGCTGAGCCATGTATTTTTCCATTTGCTCACGGATATAATCAGAACTTGTTTCATGATAACGGCGTTCTACGTTCCGAAGCACACCTTCAAATTCGATATGATTTTCTCTTACTTGGCCAAAATCATTTTCATAGCGAAAATAAATTTTTTCTTTACCGCTGCCATATAATACTTTATCAAATAAATGTTCCGGGATATCTCGAACCGGCACATCCATGTCGATGCCGTAATGTGTACATACGGCTTCAAGCAGCTGCGGATAGTATTGAGAACTTGTTGGCTCCCAAGGTGCAATTGCGTGCTGATGAAGTGTTAAGTCATAGTTAGGAATCACTAAATCTTTATCCACTTCCAATTTCGTTCCTAAACCGTCACACGTTGGACACGCCCCGTACGGACTATTAAATGAAAACATGCGGGGCTCAAGTTCTCCAATGGAGAAGCCACATTTTGGACAAGCATGATGCTCGCTAAAAAGTAATTCTTCCTCACCTATTACATCAATAATTACTTTCCCATCTCCAAGGCGAAGAGCTGATTCCAAAGAGTCCGACAAACGAGCGGCTACACCTTCTTTGACAACAACGCGATCAATCACTACTTCAATGGAGTGCTTTTTGTTTTTTTCCAGTTCAATTTCTTCTGTTATTTCACGCATTTCTCCGTCTACTCGAATGCGAACGTACCCTTCCTTTTTAATATCTTCTAATACTTTTACATGGGTGCCTTTTCGGCCAGATACCACAGGGGCCAGTACTTGAAGTTTTGTACGTTCAGGGTACTCTAAAATTCTATCTACCATTTGCTCAATCGTTTGAGACGTAATTTCAATTCCATGATTAGGACAAATCGGCTTTCCTACACGAGCAAACAAAAGGCGCAAATAGTCATAGATTTCGGTCACAGTTCCGACGGTTGAACGAGGGTTTCGGCTCGTTGTTTTTTGATCGATTGAAATAGCAGGCGACAATCCTTCGATCGAATCTACATCTGGCTTATCCATTTGACCTAAAAACTGTCTTGCATACGCCGAAAGTGACTCGACATAACGTCTTTGTCCTTCAGCATAGATTGTATCGAAAGCTAAAGAAGATTTACCAGAACCTGACAACCCTGTTAATACCACTAATTTGTCTCGCGGGATTTCAATATCGATATTTTTCAAATTGTGGGCTCGTGCACCTTTTACCACGATTTTTTCCATCGCCATGTTTTATCACCCTTCCGCTTTTAATTCTAGAATCAAGTCACGAAGCTCAGCTGCGCGTTCAAAGTTAAGCGCTTTGGCTGCTTCTTTCATTTCTTGTTCCATTTCTTCTACGAGCTTTGCTTTTTCTTTTTTATTGAGTTTATCAAATGCCGGTGCTTCTTCATACGTTTCTGTATCTTCTGCTACTACTGTTGCACGAATTGAGCCTCGAACTTCTTTTTGAATCGTTGTCGGTGTGATACCATGCTCTTCGTTGTAAGCTTCTTGAATACTTCTACGACGCTTGGTCTCATTGATAGCAATGTCCATGGAGTTTGTGATGCGATCTGCATACATAATGACATGTCCATTAGCATTTCGCGCAGCACGTCCGATGGTTTGAATAAGCGATCGTTCTGAACGCAAGAATCCTTCTTTGTCCGCATCTAATATGGTTACTAACGAAACTTCTGGAATATCTAAACCTTCACGGAGTAAGTTAATCCCTATGAGCACATCATATTTTCCAAGCCGCAGCTCTCGGATAATTTCAATACGCTCGAGCGTCTTCACCTCAGAGTGAAGATATTGAACTTTAATGCCAATTTCTTTTAAGTAGTTCGTTAAATCCTCAGACATTTTCTTTGTTAACGTCGTGACGAGCACTCGTTCATTTCGCTTAATCCGGTCGTGAATTTCTCCAATTAAATCATCAATCTGCCCTTCAATTGGTCGAACTTCAATATTTGGATCTAATAATCCCGTTGGACGGATAATTTGTTCAATCACCTCAGGCGCCTTCTCAAGTTCGTAAGGACCTGGTGTTGCTGAAACATGGACGATTTGTTTAATATGCTGTTCAAATTCATCAAATTTAAGCGGACGGTTATCTAATGCAGACGGCAAGCGGAAACCATGGTCCACCAACACTTGTTTACGCGCTTGGTCTCCATTATACATTCCTCTAACTTGAGGAATGGTAACGTGGGATTCATCCACCACAAGAAGGAAATCTTCCGGGAAGAAATCCAGCAGTGTATAAGGTGTAGAACCAGCCGGACGAAGCGTTAAATGACGAGAATAATTCTCGATTCCTGAACAAAATCCCATTTCTCTCATCATTTCTAGATCGTAGCGAGTGCGCTGCTCCAAGCGCTGCGCTTCTAAAAGCTTTCCTGCTTCTTTTAACTTCTCTAGCTGTTCTTCTAGTTCTTTTTCAATGTTTTGAATGGCCACACGCATTTTTTCTTCCCTCGTGACGAAGTGAGATGCCGGGAAGATAGCCACGTGTTCACGATCTCCAATAATTTCTCCTGTTAAGGCGTCGACTTCGCGAATGCGGTCAATTTCATCCCCGAAAAATTCCACGCGAATACAGTGTTCATCTCGAGACACAGGAAAAATCTCAACAACATCACCGCGAACGCGGAACGTTCCGCGCTTGAAGTCAATATCGTTTCTTTCGTACTGTACATCCACTAGCGTACGAAGCAGCTGATTGCGTTCTTTTTCCATTCCTACTCGAAGAGATACGACCATTTCTTTGTATTCTTCCGGAGACCCTAATCCATAAATACAGGATACGCTGGCAATAATAATGACATCTTTTCGTTCAAAAAGAGCAGAAGTTGCCGAGTGACGAAGTTTATCAATCTCGTCATTAATGCTTGCATCTTTTTCAATAAATGTATCTGTTTGAGGTACATAAGCTTCAGGCTGATAGTAATCATAGTAACTGACAAAGTATTCGACTGCATTATTAGGAAAAAACTCTTTAAACTCACTGTACAATTGACCAGCAAGCGTTTTGTTATGAGCCATTATTAATGTCGGCTTATTTATTTCCTTAATAACATTAGACATAGTGAAGGTTTTTCCCGTTCCTGTAGCACCTAATAATACTTGATGCTGCTTACCTTCTTTAATTCCTTTCACAATCTTTTCAATTGCCTTTGGCTGATCACCTTGCGGTTGATATGGGGATACTAATTCAAACTGATCTTTCAAATGAAGGCCTCCGTTTCTATTTTCTTGTTTTATCTATTTTTATTACGATATGTAAAAACCGAAAACACGAACTGATATTCGTATTTTATCACTTTATACTCATAAATGAAACTAATGAGTATTAATCTTATATAGTGTTTGTTTGTTTTGATTTTTTACCCTGTTACTTTATTACCCACTAAATTCTTATACTACCCTTTTCGAGGGGAATACAACTCTTTAGATGAAAGCAATAAAAGAAAGTAAGCTGCCTAATTGTTTGAAAAAGATAGGCTTTTGCGCCAATTTCTAAATTATGATACAGTATAAAAAATATGTACTGAGAGGGGTTTAGTATGGCAAGCGTTGATCAAGTTCTTATAAATAACTCCTTTATAACAGTTGAAGAATCAACTTCTTTAGCTAAAGTGAAATCTGAACTTTCCAACTATGATTTCGTTGTAGTCACAGCAAGTACCTTTTATGTAATACAAAAAGATGAACGATACCTTTTAACAGGTCATGACGAGGCATCGTCCATTAAAAAAGTAATAGCGGACACAAATTGGCCTTCATCTTCTACTTCTACGTTAGCCAATTTACAAGCCAACACAAACTGGAATAGACCAGTCCTCATTCAAGCAGAAAACCAAGAAACCACAATAGGACTTGTAACACCTTCACAGTGGATTACACATTTGCATAGCCAAAATGAGATATTAGCTTCCTATTTTGATACATTGGCAGAAACCATTAATGATGCAGTGACAGCGGTCGATCATGAAGGAAATGTAATCTTGTGGAATACTGCTGCGGAACATACGTATAAGATTCAGAGAGATGATATTATTGGTAGAAAAATCGGAGAGCATTTTAAAGATGAATCCATCATTCTACATACGATTCTAAATGAAGGGCGTCCTGTGCGCGGAACGTATCATCGTCCTAATGAACAAACTCACGTGCTCATCAATGCATCTCCTATTATAAGAAACAACCGAGTCATAGGTGGAGTCGCAACCGAACATGACATTACCAATATTGTAAGACTAAATGAAGAAATTGATGTATCTCTTCTCATTCCGAAAGATAATCCATTTTCTTCTTTTGCGGGTATCAGTCCTGAAATTAAGCAAGCCGTTGACATTGCCAAAAAAGTGGCATCTACAGATATGCCTATTTTATTAACAGGAGAACCTGGTTCTGGGAAAGAAATGCTGGCTCAGGCCATCCACTACGGGGGATCCAAACATAAAGAACCTTTTTTATCTTTAAATTGCGCCACTATTCCATCTGGACTTCTGGAAATTGAACTCTTTGGTCATCAAAAAGACGTCTTTTCAGAAGATCCAACGACCATTGCAGGAAAACTGGAGCAGGCTCATAACGGGACGTTATTTATTGAAGAAATTGATAAAATGCCTCTTGAAATTCAAGTTAAGTTTCTCCGTTACTTGGAAGAACGAGCCTTTTATCACGTTGGAGGCACGGAAGAAATTCAAGTCCAAACCCGAATTGTAGCCTCTACTACGACGCCTTTGGAAGAGTTGCTAAAAGCCGGTGAATTCCATGAAAATCTTTACTATTTGCTGACCGTCATTAATATTATCATTCCGCCGCTTCGAGACCATAAAGAAGACATTGAAGCATTAACGCAGCAATTTGTACAGGAATTTAGTAAAAAGTATAAAAAGAAGGCTCCTTTCATCAGCTCTGAAGTTCTCGAAGCCTTTATGCAATACGATTGGCCAGGAAATATTCGCGAGCTGAGAAATACGATTGAACGAATGATTTTTCTTAGTGATCAGTCGTTGATTACCCTTACGCACCTTCCTGACAATCTGAAGGATGCCAGTTCTTTCACAGAAGTTCAAAAAGAAGAAGAGTCTCTCCAAGAAGCTAGGCTAATAGAAGAGACTCTTCAAAAAACCTATGGAAACAAAAGTGCAGCAGCAGATCTGCTTGGCATTTCGCGCGGCACCCTTTATAACAAAATCAAAGAATACGGATTAAACTAATTAAAAAATTCGACACGAAGCTCAGGATACTTGTGTCGAATTTTTTATGTTTCTTGGACTGAACTTATTTGGAGAAATTTTTTAATACGAACCATACGTTGGCGGGGCGTTCGGCTAGGCGTCTCATGAAATACCCAAACCAATCAATTCCGTAAGGAACATAAACCCTGACTTTATATCCTTCTTTGACCAGACGATCCTGTAGCTCTACGCAAATTCCATAAAGCATTTGGAACTCAAACTGATCATTTGAAATGCCGTTTTCCCTTACTAATCGTTTTGTATACTGAATCATTTCCTCATCATGACTTGCTACAGCTGTATAGTGTTCATTTAATAAATGCATTTTAATGATTTTTTTATAGTTTTCATCTACGTCTTTCTTTTCCGGAAACGATACTTCTGGCGATTCTTTGTAAGCTCCTTTTACCAGACGTAAATTGGCTTGATATTGATGTAAGTCATTCATATCTTGTTCTGTACGATAAAGATACGCTTGAATCACAATTCCAATATTATCAAATTCTTTGCGTAATTCTTTATACATATCAAGGGAGATTTGGCAGTGCAAGTAGTCTTCCATATCAATTCGAACAAAAATATCATTCACTCTGGCTGTGTGTAGAATTCTGCGCATATTTTCCATACAAAGCTCTTTGCTAATATCCAATCCTAAAGAAGTCATCTTTAATGATAAATTTGATTGAACGCCCGATGCTGCAATGGCTTCTAGTGTCTGAATGCACATGGCCGTAGATAACCTAGCTTCCTCTTCTGTAAAAACAAATTCGCCTAAATGATCGAGTGTCACAACTTTCCCACCATTGTTAAGCTCCTTGGATGTTTGAATTGCTGATTCAATTGAGTCTCCAGCAACAAAACGAGCTGCCCCCATCCGCAATCCATACTTTTTAGCTAATTTATTCATTGAATGATTTTTGCCAAGCGACTGAAACATCGTTCTCATTAACACTTCCATCGATACTAAACCTCCTTCTATTTTTAAAAATCAAAATAAATATAATTTTCAGATTAATTTCTTTGTTTTTCTATACCCCAACTACATATTTGTACACACATTTAAAATAATTTACACAAAATTGTTTAAGTTATTTTATTTACAAACATATTTGTATAATTAATTTAATTATACTCATTTATCGATGGAACCGTAACAACAGTGTTATGAGTTCTAACTCGTTTTTCGACATAAAAAAGCTCTCCACATTTCGTAGAGAGCTTTTGCGTACGTTTTGATAATAGGACGATTCACTTATCATCAAAGCAACAATCTTTATTTTCCAGCTGCTAGCATGCCTTTTGCATATATAAAACCAATGGCTGCTGAAAGTAAATCTATTAAAATAATAAGCGGATAATCTGCGTACCCTTTATATACAGAAACAGCTATCAACAAAAGCGTCAGCGCTGTGGCAACATATAGGTTATATGTTACTCTAGCAAACAGAACAAGCAATATGGCGGGTAGAAAAACTGCGGCAATCGTTTGTTTTGACTTCCACAAACATTTCTCCTTTTTATCCGTCTTTTAACCAGCTTGTGAATTACGTTTTGTATAATTGTGTACAAACAAAATACCTAGTTCATGATGTTCGTTGTCATACAATGCTCGCTGAGTAAAGCGAACTTCTCCATTTTCGTCAATAACTTCTAGCTTACAAAAAGCACGGTTATTCACTTGTAATGCTTCATAAAATTTATGGACTTCAGATATAGCGATTCCATTTACTTTAATAATCACTTCTCCTACTTTCAAACCCATTTTCTCTGCCGGAGAATGAGGGATGATTCCTAACACAACCAAACCTTGTGTACGCTTAGTAAATAGTGCGGGCGCTTTTTCATCGCTTCGACGCTGCTGCAAACGAATCCACTCTCTTCCTATGATCGCTAGAATAACAACAGCGACAGCGGCAGGAGGATAAAAAATAGCAGCAATTGTAATAATCGTTAATCCCACGCCTAATGCTAATACACGCTTACCGGTAAATTCAATAGATTTAAACGGAACCATACTTTGAATTCGCTGATAAAAACCGATAGCAAAAGGAACAAAAAACAGGCTAAATGATGTTCCGTCAATAGATAACACAGGCCACCATGGAAACACAGACGTAATGGCGCTGCCTGGAATTAAGACAAAAAGCGGAACAACCCATAATTTTTGAGAATAATGAGCCCCAATTTCCTGCCCTCTTTTACTTTTCACAATGGCTGGAGACGTACCTTTTGCTCCAAACTTCCAAATTAAATATCCTTCTGCTAATACAAGCAGCGACATTAAAATAGTAAGAGAAGGTAAATCTGCGTTATGAGCTTGCACAGACCACGTTTGAATAAATCCTTCACCGAAACCAGCTGCAGGAATAAGCAAGGTCGCAAGCACAGCCAGTCCTACCGTATAAGAAGGAGAAAGCCATTTAAACGTCCACGGGCCGCTTATGATAAAAGTTAAAACAGCTACAAGTACAATCGTTCCTATAGATACATAGACACCTAGCAACACGGTAACAACGGATAAAATCAAACCAATAATGATACCTGGAAAAAATAAATATTTTGCTTCTAAAATAAAATCAAACACGCGAACATGAAAATTCTGACGCTCTCTCTTGACGCGAGAAAGACCTACAAAAAACGAGACGAGCAGAAATAAATAAGTTAACGGGTGCAAAAATAAACGCCCGATACCTTTTAAAAGCTCTAATGCAAAATCCATTTTTTCACCACCTGTATTTTTCACATTTTTATTACAACATTTACGATTGATTGTTATGTATCATAGGCTTCTTTATTTTATCAAAATGCATCACTAACCGACAATGTTGTTTTTACTAAAAAAAGTTCCGTGCTTTGGAAAAGCACGGAACTTTTTCTGCTTCTTATTGACTAGCTAGCTTTAAAGCCGTTTGAAGCTGACGATCTTCATCTTTGGATTTAATTTTTTCTAATAGTTTTGTTTGTAAAAGCGCTGCTGTATCTTCATCAATTTCACCTGTAGCTTTTTGCTTATTGGCTTTTTGGAATGCAGTTACAGCTGTTTCTGTCTCTTTACTAAAATATCCGTCTGTACGTCCAGGTTCAAAGCCAAGGCCTTTTAGCATCACTTGAGCATTCTTCACTTGGTCACCTGTCATATCACGTGTTAATGGCTTTTTATCAACTTGAATTGGATTTGCATAATAGTAATCCGGCTGCTTGACTTCTACCGTTGGTTTTATACCTTTTTCGTTAATCCAGTTTCCATCAGGCGTTAGCCATTTATAGAACGTTAATTTTAAATTACTGCCGTCTTCCATTGGAACAGCTTGTTGAACCGTTCCTTTTCCATAGGATTTTTCACCGACTAGCTTGTATCCGCCTGCTTCTTTTAATGCCCCGGCAAGAATTTCAGAAGCAGATGCACTTCCTCCATCAATCAAGGCCACAATTGGATAATCCTTTTGCTTTTTCATTGAAGAAACCACTTTTTGACGTTCACCGTTACGATCTTCAATTTGAATGTATGGCTTTTTATTCGTTACTAATTTATCGAGCATTTTTTCAACACTCGTTAAATAGCCACCAGGATTTCCACGAACATCTAGAACTAAACCATCAATATGTTTATTTTCAAGTTTTTTCAACTGTTTCGTAAATTCGTCTCCCGTTGATTCAGAGAATGACGTAATTTCCATGTAACCAATTTTTTTATTGTTTACATTTTTAACAGAAGAATAGACGGTTTCAATTGGAATCTCATCTCTTACAACTTTTACTTTCATCGTTTCTTTCACGCCTGGTCTTTGAACATCTAATGTCACGGTAGAGCCTTTTTTACCTCGAATTTTTAATACCGCTTCATTCAATTCAAGACCCGCGATACTTTTACCATCGATCTTTAAAATCTGATCATTTGGTTTTAATCCTGCTTTTTCCGCAGGAGATTGTTTAAACGGAGCTACGATTGTTACTTTTCCATCTACCATGCTTACTTCAGCACCAATCCCCTCAAACGATGAATCAAGAGACTGCGTGAATTGCTGTGCCGTTTTCTTATCCATGTAAGATGAGTGAGGGTCTCCTAAGGTTTGTACCATTCCTTGGATTGCGCCATCTAATAATTTTTTGTCATCTACATCTTTGTAATATTTTGAAGATATCAGTTCGTAAGCCTGCTTGATTTTGTCTAGCTCTTCCTTTTCCACTTTACTATCATTTGAAGAAGTTGTAAGGGGGGTACTGACCGTTCCAGCATTTGCATACTGAATGCCAAAATATGTACCTGCTGCTCCAACAACTAAGGAGAGTGCCATTAATAGTGCAACGATTTTCCGATTCAAGTTCTTTCATCCTCCTCAACCTTAAGCCATCTCTTCTTATTATAATAGATACAACCAAAACTATGTAATAAAAAGGATGCATGTGTTATTTGTAGCAAAAGGCACCACACAAATCAAGTGCGATGCCTTTTTGTTAAACTATATGTTGAGCTTGTACCACGTATGCTAGGAACTTAAAATTTAATATAACGTTCAGGGTTTACAGCAGAGCTTTTGCCTTTCCAATCGCCCTTATGCAATTCAAAATGCAGGTGAGCACCAAACGAACGTCCTGTGTTCCCTATATAACCTAATTGTTGACCTTTATTGATAGATTGACCACTTGAGACGCTGTAGCTCTCTAAGTGAGCATAAACTGTAACCCACGTCTGACCTTCGACATTGTGACGAATAAATACGGCATTACCAAAAGAAGAAGAATGATATGCTCTAATTACTTTTCCGCTTGCTGCGGCTACAACTGGCACACTTTCTCCTCGCTTTCCAATATCAATACCGTAATGTCCTCTTCCAAACGTTTCTCGATATCCAAAATGAGATGTTACCGGGCCCTTTGCCGGCCTCATAAACGACCCGCTTGTAACAGGTGGTGCCTCCTCTGTTGCCCCGGCTTTTTCAATTTCTTGCTGTTGAGCTTGTGCTGCATTTTTTTGATCGGCTAAAATAGAAGCTTGCTCTTCTAATCCAACCGCTTCTTCATTAAATTCTTTTTCCTGATCTTTGAGCGTTTGCATGAGGTGATTCTTTTCATCCACTTGTTTTTGCAGCTGCGCACGAAGATTTTTAAGTTCTTCAAGCGCTTGATTTACTTCCGTTAGCTTGTTTTGAACTTTTGTTTCTTTCTCTTCTTTTGCCTTTTTATCAGCTTCATGCTGCATTAACAAATCGCGGTCAGCCCCTACAATTGTCGAAACCGCACTCACTCTGCTAATAAAGTCTCCGAAGCTTTCAGAGCCTAGCAGTACATCTATGTAATCCACAGACCCGCCGTTTTCTTGTAAAGCACGAGCACGCTTTTTTAATAGCTCATTTCGTTTTTCAATTCTTTTTTTTACAACGTCAATTTCATTTTTCAGCTTTTCGATGTCTTGCTTTGCTTTTTCTACTTCAGCTTCACGGCTGCGGATGTCTGCATTTGTCTGTCCGACTTCTGAATCCAAACGCGCAATCTCAGCTTCTTCGTTTTTTTGCTGTTCTTGAACTTCTTTTAATTTCTCTTTATTTTGATTAATATTTTGGTTCACATCGTTACTTTTTTTCTCTAAATCACTGAGTTTAGTAGTGCTGGCACTTTCTGCATAAGCAACTTTTTCATTACCTATCCAAGCTGTACCTAGTCCAACTAAGACTGCTGCTGTCATTACTAATGTCTTACGTGTCATTTGTTTCTCCCCATTTGCACATATTTCCCCGTATAAACGGGCATTAGCAAGACCCCCATTAGCACTTTTTTCTATTTTTATCTGTAATTACACAACAACCTCACATCTGATAAACATCAAATGTGAGGTTGTTATAATCTATTATGTTAAAAATCTATCTTTATTTTCGTAAGAATTTACGGATGGATAATGTACTTCCCCACATCCCAATTAGACCGCCGATTACTAGTAATAATAGCGATACTTGAAGCACGAATGGAAAGGCAGGTAAAAGTTCAAAGAATCCATCGAACTTAGGCTGAACTTCATTATATAAAACGCTGTACACACCGATAATAACAGCAATTGGCACAATAGAACCAAGCACTCCTAAAAACAGACCTTCAATAAAGAACGGCCAGCGAATAAAGGAGTTTGTGGCTCCAACTAAGCGCATAATTTCAATCTCTTCACGGCGAGCTACAATCGTAATTTTAATTGTATTTGAAATGAGGAACATCGCTGTAAATAGAAGCCCTAAAATCAGTACTACTCCGATATTACGAGCTACTTTCAGCACTTTAAATAACTTTTCAACTTGATCTTGTCCGTATTGAACTTTTGCTGCATACGGATATTTCTCAATTTGTTTAGCTACTTTTGCGACATCAGTCGGCTCTTTTGTTTTAACAACAAACACATCATTTAATGGGTTTTGCTGCTCAAACGGTTCAAAAGCTTGTCCTTCATCACCCATACTATTAATTAAATCTTTTAACTCTTTATCTTTAGAAGAAAACGTCACCGTATCAACTTGCTTAATTGCATCTAGCTTTTCTTTCATTGCTTTTCGATCATCCGCTGTCGCTGCAGCATCAACGTGAACGCGAATTTCCACATCATTTTCAATCAATTTAGCAATGTGGTTTAAATTCATCATCAACATAAAAAATACGCCTACAAGCAAGAGCGTCACGGTAACCGCGCTTGCAGATGCGAATGTCATCCAGCCGTTTCTTCCTAAACTTTTAGATCCTTCACGTAAGTGGCGACCGAATGTCCTAGCCTTCATATCCGTATTCACCTCTTACTTCATCACGCACAACATTTCCATTTTCAATCGCAATTACGCGCTTTCGAATTGTATTTACAATTTCACGGTTATGCGTTGCCATTAAAATAGTCGTACCGCGTTTATTAATCTCCTCAAAAATATCCATGATTTCCCATGAAGTCTCCGGATCAAGGTTCCCTGTCGGTTCGTCGGCGATGACAACCTTAGGACTATTCACAATTGAACGCGCAATAGACACACGCTGCTGCTCTCCTCCAGATAATTCATCAGGGAAAGAATCCATTTTACCCTTTAACTTAACAAGCTCTAGCACCTCTAGCACTCGCTTTTTAATTTCTTCGGGACTTTGCTCAATTACTTCTAGTGCAAAAGCAATGTTTTCATAGACCGTTAATTTTGGAAGCAGCTTGAAATCTTGAAAGACTACACCAATATGACGTCTAAAGATAGGAACTCTGCTATCTTTTATTTTTGCTACATTTGCACCGTTTACAATGATATTTCCTGAAGAAGGCTTTTCTTCACGATACATCATTTTAATAAAAGTGGATTTTCCTGCTCCACTTGGTCCTACGATATAAGCAAACTCACCTTGATTAATCTTGATGCTAATGCCATTGATTGCTTTTACACCGTTCGGATACGTTTTATATACATTTTGCATTTCAATCATAAGTAATCACCTAATCAAGTGTGTTATTTTAATACTATGTAAAACTTGTCAAAATACGACAAAACTCTACAATTCAAACCAAAAATTCGACTCTTCTCACGCGCTTTCTCATTATAACATCACTCTTCGTGAAAATAAGCCCCAAAAATATTACATTTTTATTTCAAATATGACATAAGTAGGATATTTTTAGCAGGGTATGAGAATTTATCCTTATTTTTAATTCTGTTGTTTTTTGCTGTTCATTTTTTTACGAATATCGTTAGACAAAGCACATTCATGTCTACTTTTTTACAAACGAGGTATGATAAATAAGAAAAACGATGAGGAGAGATAACATGATCACTATTTATGGAAGTTCACGGGAAAACGGAAATACGGAAGAATTGGCTAAAGCAGTCTTAAAAGATATCAATACTGAAGAAGTTTACTTACGTAGGCATACCATTAACCCCATTACTGATATGCGTCACGATGAACATGGATTTACCAATCAACAAGATGATTATTATGATATAGCGAAAAAGATGGCAGCGCACGATACTATTTTATTTGTTACGCCTCTTTACTGGTACGGTATGAGCGGATTGATGAAGAACTTTGTGGATCGTTGGTCTGAAAGCCTTAGAGATTCGACAATCAACTTTAAAGAACAAATGAAAAGTAAGCGCGTCTATGTATTAGTAGTCGGGGGCACAGGAGCATCTGTAAAGGCCCTTCCTCTTATTATGCAATTTCAATACATTGTCGATTTTATTGGTTCTTCCTTTAGCGGATACATCATTGGAGAAGCCAATGCACCTGGAGACATAACAAAAGATGTCAAAGCTCAACAGCAAGCTATTGTCTTAAATGAACAATTAAAGCAGCTTTAACACAAAAATAAGACGGATAACCGTCTTATTTTTTCTTTGCCAGCCAAGCCGCAACTTTTTTGGCATCTTCTTCATTAATCAGTCCTTTTGGCATACCGCCTTGACCATTGTTAATAATGTTTTCAATTTCAGCTTCTGAGTGCTTGCTGCCTACATGCTGCAAGCTTGGCCCATTTGCTCCTCCTAAATCTACACCGTGACAGCCTGTACAGTTTTTCTTCACAATATCTTCTGCACTCGCTGAAGATTCACCGGCAGATTCATTTTTGGAACTGCCTCCGCCGCACGCGGACAAAACAAGCGCTAGGCCAATTGTTAACGTTAATAATACTTTTTTCAAGCCTTCTCCCCCTTGCTGTAGAGTTTTCACTCTATTATAACCTACTCAAGAATGTTTAAAACACTCTGTTTACAAGGACTTTGTTTCAATTTCATGAATTCTCTCATCGTATTTATGTATGAGGTCAAGCAATTGATTCGTTTCCTAAACGTTTTTTGTATACTACGCGTGAAATTGTCACACTGAGCTCATATAAGAGCAGAAGCGGGACAATGACTAAAATATCGGAAATAAAATCAGGAGGAGTAATAAGCACAGATATCACAATTAAAGCAAAATAAGATAACTTCCTTGCTTTAGCTAACCTCACTGGATTTAGAACCCCTAAACGCGTTAAAAATAAGACAACTAAAGGCATTTCAAATAAAAAACCAAATGGTAAACACAGATTAAGCATAAAACGGAAATAATGCTCCGCCGTAAACATGAGTGAAAACTGATCATTCGACAAACCTGTTAAAAATGCTAAAACCATTGGAAATAAAACAAAATAACCAAACCCCAAGCCACTTACAAATAAGAGAAAAAAGAATGGAATGAAGGTAATCATAATCTTATACTCTTCCTTTTTTAATCCCGGTGAAACAAACCGAAATACTTGATAAGCAGCTACTGGAAGTGTAAAAGCAAGCGCAAAAACAAATGCAAGCACCATATAAATCCATACAATTTCACTTGGTCCAAGTACAGCAAGCTTGCCGTCCAAATCTTTCACTAGCCACTGATAAATATCTTGTACAAATACAAAACTGACAATAAGTAAAACTACAAATGCACAAAGTGTTTTAATAATACGAACACGCAATTCTTCAAGGTGCTCCATCAAGCTCATTTCTCCCATTGTCTATTTCTCCTTTCTGACAAGTAGAAATAGACGAGTTTCCTCGTCTATTTCCTTACTTACAGTGTCGATTCATTCCTTTTTTGTTCAGAAACGGTTGCTGCCTGCTTTTCTTTAACACTTTCATCATCTGATACGAGCCCTTTTGCTGCTCCTTTAAATTCAGTTAATGTTCGCCCAAACGCCCGTCCAACTTCCGGCAGCTTAGACGGCCCAAAAATAATTAACGCAATGACCAAAATAATAACTAAACCAGGAATTCCAATATTAGAAAGCATACTTGACCTCCTTTCCCTTACTCAATTTACTGCTGTACTTTTTCTTTCTTTTTCAACTCTTGTTTTTCATGTGCTTTCCCGTGTGCCCGCATACGATCTTCCTCTACTTCCTTAGAAATCTTTAGCCCACGCGGCACGTTATTTACTTCAACTTCTGTCATACCTTTTCCATCTTTTTTATATTGAAAGGAAGCTCGAGTTGAAATTTCCGCACCAGGTTCTGTTACAAAAGGCACAACGCGATAATCAGCTTGCCATATATCAGGAGTGACCGTACACCTTACATATCCTCTGTAATCATTAAAGAATGTGAGATGTGGATTTTGACTTAAAATTTTATCCGTATCAGCTCGTTTATCTGCTCCGTTCCCTCCGGAAGTGATGGAGGTGCCGACGAACTCTGCACCAATAATTCTTGAATTAAGATTGGCAAAATCCGTGTGTAAATTAGAAGCCCAGTTAGCGTGCACATCTCCAGTTAGTACAATGACGTTGTCCAACTTTTTCTTTTCAATAAAATCAATAACACGCTGACGATTCGCCGTATACCCATCCCATGCATCCATGCTGTATGTAGGCTTAGCCGCCGTTCCAAATTTTCTGGGAGCAAAGAAAATTTGTTGAGCCAGTACGTTCCAATGACACGCTGATTTTTCAAGATTAGTAAAAAGCCATTTTTCTTGTTCAATCCCTAATAGCGTACGTTTAGGATCAAGAGATTCTGGCGTTTGCGGCTTTGTTCCGTCTCCGTTTGCTTGATCGTCTCTGTATTGACGCGTATCCAACACTTGAAAGGAAGCTAGTTTCCCATATGAAAAGTCACGATACAATCTCATATCCGTTCCGTGAGGCAAGGATGTTTGACGCAAAGGCATATGTTCGTAATAAGCTTGATAAGCTGCCGCGCGGCGTTGAATAAATGCTTCTACTGATTGTCCTTTTTCAGGAATTACATTTGCATAATTGTTTTCTACTTCATGATCATCCCACGTCACAATCCACGGAAAAGCAGCATGAGCAGACTTCAAATTGGCATCTGACCTGTACTGAGCATGCCTGTTTCGATAGTCTTGAAGCGTTTGAATTTCTGCGCTGCTGTGAGTACGAACATTTCCGCTTGCAGCCACATACTCGTTTGGTCCATATTCATAGATGTAATCGCCCAAATGAACCACAAAATCCAATTGTTCTTTAACCATATGTTCATAGGCTGTAAAGTAACCATGTTCATACTGTTGACACGAAGCGAATGCAAACGTCATGCTGGCTACTTCTGCATTTGCTGAAGGAAGTGTTTTTGTTTTTCCAACCGGGCTTAACTCATGACCGCTTTTAAATCGATAATAATAAATACGGTTTGGCTTTAATCCTTTTACATCAACGTGAACAGAGTGAGCAAGTTCAGGTCTAGCTATTTCTGTTCCTCGTTTGACAATTCGATGAAAATCTTCATCTTCGGCAAGCTCCCATTTTACTGGAACGGGTTGATTAGGCATTCCCCCGCCATTCAATGGGTCTGGTGCTAATCTTGTCCAAAGAACAATACTATCTGCTAAAGGATCTCCCGATGCGACGCCTAAAGTGAACGGATAACTTGAAAATTTAGGCGCTGCCGCTGAAACTTCTACTGCATTTAAACCGATAGACTGAGCAATTGTTAAGCCAAGTGATACTCCTGCTACTTTTCCAGCTCCTTGTAAAAAACGCCTTCTATCAAACCCTTTACTCGAAGAAAAACTGTTCTGTTTTACTTGCTCTATTAATTCGTGTAACGATTTATTTGCCACTGCACATGCCCCTTCCTCTTGATTTAACTCAAATTATAAAAGCTGTTTGTAAAAGAGGTATAAAGGATTGTAAAGAAGCATTTACCATAAAATAGGTATTTTAAACCATTTTATTTCATTGACAAAATAAGCGAACGGACGACAGCAACCTTTAAATTTCTGCATTTTCTTAATTTTCTATCTACAAATAGTTCTTTACGCTCGTTTTTCTTCATTCAAATTTTACAAAGTCCTAACAACTAAAAAAAGGCAGCATACCGAGGTATACTGCCTTTTGATTAAATATGAGAACGTAAATACGCATCAATAAACGGATCTAGATCTCCATCCATTACACTTTGCGTGTTTCCGACTTCCGTATTTGTGCGGTGATCTTTTACTAACGAATACGGATGGAATACGTAAGAACGAATTTGACTTCCCCATCCAATATCTTTTTGTTCTCCGCGGATTTCAGCTAGCTGTTCTTGCTGCTTCTCAATTTCTAACTGATACAACTTAGATTTTAACATCTTCATTGCTTGCTCACGGTTTTTAATTTGTGAACGTTCCGTCTGACAAGATACGACTACATTAGTTGGGAGGTGAGTAATACGAACAGCTGAATCTGTTGTATTGATATGCTGACCTCCGGCACCGCTTGCACGGTACGTATCAACCTTCAAATCTTCCGTACGAATATCAATTGAAATTTCATCGTTAAATTCCGGCATTATGTCGCACGATACGAATGACGTATGACGACGGCCTGATGAATCAAACGGAGAAATACGAACGAGACGATGAACGCCTTTTTCAGCTTTTAAATACCCGTACGCATTATGGCCTTTAATTAAAAGCGTTACACTTTTAATACCAGCTTCATCCCCAGGTAAGTAATCAAGTGTTTCTACTTTGAAACCTTTTTTCTCCGCCCAGCGCGTATACATACGTAGTAACATTGAACCCCAATCCTGTGATTCTGTTCCACCAGCACCTGGGTGCAATTCTAAAATGGCGTTATTTTTATCATACGGCTCGCTTAAAAGCAGCTGTAATTCAAAGTCGTTCATGCCTGAAATAAGCTCTTTTAGTTCACTAACTAGTTCTTCTGCTAAATCTTCATCGTATTCTTCTTTTACAAGTTCATGAGATATCTGTAAATTTTCGTATGTTTCATCTAAGTGGTTAAATTGATTTACTGCATCTTTTAAACCATTGGCTTCATTAATAACAGTCTGAGCTGCCTGCTGGTCATTCCAAAAATTTGGATCAGCCATAGTCTCATCTAATTCATCGATACGAGCTTGTTTTGTATCGAGGTCAAAGAGACCCCCTAAAGTCCGCTAATCGCTTAGCTGTTTTGTCAAGTTCTTGCTTAATTTCTACTAAATCCATGAGTTAAACACCTCTATTTTATTTTTGACGCACAGGAAGGAAATGAGAAGACTCATTTCCTTCCTGTACTAGTTCATTCTATACTAATTGACTCTTATTTTATGATTCTTTACCGCAGCAGTTTTTATACTTTTTGCCACTTCCACAGATACAAGGATCATTTCGGCCAACTTCTATCGCATTTACTTTTGGCTTCTTCTTAGCCGGCGCGTCTCCTTCTTTTGGATGAACAGCCGCCTGACCTTGCGCTACTTCTTGACGCTCAAGGTTGTTGTTAATTTCTGCTTTCATGATATACTTCGTCACTTCTTCTTCAATGGTTGCAATCATATTTTCAAACATCGCAAAACCTTCCATTTGGTATTCGCGAAGAGGATCTGTTTGGCCGTACGCACGAAGGTGGATACCTTGGCGAAGCTGATCCATCGTATCGATATGATCCATCCATTTAGAATCAACTGCTCTAAGAACAACTACTTTTTCGAATTCACGCATTTGTTCTTCAGGGAGCTGCTCTTCTTTTTCATTATAACGAGCTTTTGCATGATCTACCAGCAGTTCTACCATTTCTTCAGGCTCTTTACGGCGAAGATCTTCTTCTGTGACTTCACCTTCCTCAAGAACATTAGCATTTACGTAATCAATAATCGCTTGTAAATTCCATTCTTCTTCTAATTCTTCACGCGGTGTATTTACCTCAACCACACGCTGTAGCGTTGATTCAATCATACGTTCTACAATCGCACGTAAGTTGTCTGAATCAAGCACTTCAAAGCGCTGTTTGTAAATAACTTCACGCTGCTGACGAAGAACATCATCATATTGAAGCAATTGTTTACGCGCATCAAAGTTATTACCTTCAACGCGTTTTTGAGCGGATTCAACAGCTCTTGTTACAATTTTACTTTGAATTGGCTGTGAATCATCCATACCAAGACGATCCATCATCGCCATCATATTATCAGAACCAAATCGGCGCATTAATTCATCTTCCATGGATAGATAGAATTGAGACACCCCTGGGTCCCCTTGACGTCCAGCACGTCCGCGGAGCTGATTATCAATACGGCGTGATTCATGACGCTCTGTACCAATTACAGCAAGACCTCCAGCTTCAACGACACCTTCACCTAGTTTAATATCCGTACCACGACCGGCCATATTCGTTGCGATTGTTACCGCACCTTTGTGACCCGCATTCTCGATAATATCCGCTTCACGCTCATGCTGTTTTGCATTTAAAACGTGATGGCGAATGCCTTTTTTCTTTAATAATGCTGATAAAACTTCAGATGTTTCAATCGCAACTGTACCAACAAGAACAGGCTGTCCTTTTGCGTGGCGCTCGGCAATATCTTCCACTACCGCATTAAACTTGCCTTCCATTGACTTGTAAATTAAATCCGCTTTATCATCACGTGAAATTGGCTTGTTTGTCGGAATAACGACAACGTGCATGTTGTAGATATTACGGAATTCTTCTTCTTCCGTTTTAGCTGTACCCGTCATACCTGATAATTTTTCATACATACGGAAGTAGTTTTGGAATGTAATTGTAGCTAACGTCATGCTTTCATTTTGAATCTCAACGTTCTCTTTAGCTTCGATAGCTTGATGCAAGCCGTCACTAAAACGTCTTCCTTTCATCAAACGACCAGTAAATTGGTCAACGATTACGACTTGATCTTCATCAATTACATAATCCACATCGTTTTGCATCGTTACATGTGCTTTAAGCGCTTGGTTGATGTGATGGTTTAGCGCTACGTGTGAAATATCAAATAAGTTTTCAATGCCAAATGCGCGCTCGGCTTTTGACATACCTTCTTCGGTTAGCTGAACGCTTTTTGTTTTGATATCAAAAGTAAAATCGGTTTCTTTATCAAGCGTGCGAACGAATGCATTAGCTTGAATATAAAGCGCAGTCGATTTCTGTGCGCTGCCGGATATAATAAGCGGCGTACGTGCTTCATCAATTAAGATAGAGTCAACTTCATCGATTACAGCAAAATGAAGCGGACGTTGAACCATTTGTTCTTTATAAAGCACCATGTTATCACGTAAATAGTCAAATCCTAGTTCATTATTTGTACTATACGTAATATCCGCTGCATATGCTTCTTGTTTTTCTTCACGCGTTAAATGGTTTAAGTTTAACCCTACTTTCAAGCCTAGGAATTCATATAAACGACCCATTTCACTAGCATCACGGCTCGCTAAGTATTCATTGACTGTTACTACATGTACACCTTTGCCTGTAATGGCGTTTAAGTATACAGGCATAGTAGCTGTCAACGTTTTACCTTCACCCGTTTTCATTTCCGAGATATTCCCTTCATGCAGAGAAATACCCCCCATTAGCTGAACTTTGTACGGATACATGCCTAACACACGTTTCGCTGCTTCACGTACAACCGCAAAAGCTTCATCTAATAGGTTATCGAGCGATTCACCATTTTGGTAGCGTTGTTGAAATTCAGCTGTTTTTTCACGAAGCTGATCGTCCGTTAAAGACGCTATTTCAGGACCTAACGCATCAATTTGGTCCGCCATTTTTTCTAAACGGCCGATTTGGCGCTGATTGCCGTCAAACACTTTTTTAAATAATCCAAGCATATTAAAACGCTCCTCTATTTATAATCAGTACATTTTATACTATTTTCATTCATATCTGTATCTTTCATTATAAAACATTCTGAGTAAAATTGTAACATTGCAGCTAAACAAGTAGCAACTTGTACCCTTTTTCGTCTGTCTCTTTACTAGTACTACTCTATTAAGGAGTTATTTTCTATTGTGATTTTCCCTGCCTCACTCTTACAATAAAAAAGGGGAATGTAGAATGAACGTTCAAACGATTACGAAAGAACAAGCTTGGGAAGTCCGACATATCGTCATGTGGCCTCATAAAGATTTCAGTTATGTTCAGCTGAAAGAGGATCCATCAGGCATGCACTATGGACTGTTTGAAAAAGGAGAGTTAAAATCAGTTGTTTCCTTATTTATAACAGGTGATGAAGCTCAATTCCGGAAATTTGCTACGCTCAAAGAAGAACAAGGAAAAGGGTACGGCAGTCATTTGCTAAAAGAGGTTTTGTTCAAACTCAAGAATCTTGGGATACGAAGGGTCTGGTGTAACGCACGAGAAAATAAAGTATCTTTTTATCAGGCATTCAAAATGAAAGAAACCACGCGTGTATTCACCAAATCTTCTACACGCTATGTAGTTATGGAACTATTTTTTTAAACAGCTAAAAAAGCAGCGTGCGGAAGCACGCTGCTTTTATTTTACTGCTCTTATTTAAGAAAGACTGTAACCTTTAGTTTGGTTCAATCAATCCATATCGGCCATCTTTTCTTCGGTACACAACGTTTGTAATGTTTGTCTCAGCATTTGTAAATACAAAGAAACTATGTCCTAACATATTCATTTGTAAAATAGCCTCTTCGCTATCCATTGGTTTTAAATTAAATCGTTTTGTACGAACTAGCTCTAATTCATCCTCTTCAGTTGCAACAGCTACGTTCGCTTCACTTTCTAATGCTGCAAATAGATACTTCTCAGCACCTTTTTCACGCATTTTTCGATTCACTTTTGTTTTATGTTTACGAATTTGACGCTCTAATTTATCTAGGACAAGATCGACAGCTGCGTATAAATCACTGTGGGTCTCTTCAGCTCTCAATACGAGATCATTCATTGGGATTGTGACTTCTATTTTTTGATCGTTATTGTAGACTTTTAAGTTTACATTTACGTCAGCAGTTGGTGTCTCGTCGAAATAACGCTCTAACTTACCAAGCTTTTTCTCTACGTATTCCCTAATTGCTGGAGTCACCTCAATGTTTTCACCGCGAATGTTATACATCATGTTCGAACTCCTCCTTTAATCCATTGCTATACCTCTACAATTCTACAATACCCGACACAATCCCTTCCTAAACTATTAAAATTTTTAGAAAATTTAGTGAAAATTTTTGGAACCTGAGAAAAGTTTATGAAAAAACCAAAAAAATAGACCTTCTTCATAAGAAGAAGGGTTGTATTTTTTACGCAAAATTAATTTTTTTTATCGTAAAACATCCCATCAAACGATTTCATTTCGTAAGGGTTTACATAGCTGTTATTATGCTTTTTTTTCACTTTTAGCAAACGGAGATCTTCCATGATTCGATGCCGGATGAAGATCAGATTTTGATCAATCGTCTTATTCATTTCGACAATTTTCTTACCCATCCATTCATGATCTCTACTTTTTGGCGGCAGCTTCTCCATGAGGTCACGTCTTTTTAATAGAAGATACTCTAATTTCTGAATGTCCTCTTCTCGATTTTTGTCAGAAAATATTTGAGTAAGTCGGTAAATCTCGTCAGTTATCTGATACAGTTCGTTTATCATATTTATGCTTGGCCGCCGCTTCCATGGACTTGCTGGCGGTGAAGCTGCACAACTTGCTTCCACGTATCGCGGAACTCTGTTACATATTGTTCGGCTTCATCCAAGCTCTCTATGTCATTTTTTGTGTTCGCTTCAATTAAACACTGGTTGATATAGTCATACATAGTCATCATAGACTTAGCAACTTGCACGTTTGTATCAAGGGTAATCATTAATTCTTGAATAATATTTTGTGCTTTTAACAAATTCGTATTTTTTAGCTCAATATTTTTTTCCTGTATGCCTGTTCGTGCAAGTTTGATAAATTTCAAACACCCGTTATACAGCATAAGCGTTAACTCTCCTGGAGAGGCAGTCTGAACAGCTCCCTGCTGATACGCTTGATATGGATTATTTGCTGCCATAAACGTTCACTCCTTCTTAACTAAAATATTGCGATAACTGCGCGCTTTGAGCATTTGCATTTTGAATGGCTTTCTCCATTGCTGTAAACTGACGATAATACCGGTCCTCTACTTGTGTGAGCCTGCTTTCAAAACTAGTAATTTGGCTGTTTACGCTTTTTAAATTCCGCCCAAGCAAAAATTGTTCACTTGTCCATGTTGAACGGCCAGCGCGCTGCTCAACTTTGGATACGGTTTGAGTAATCGTATCTCGTAAACGTCGTACAATCCCTTTTTCACTTGTTGTACTTCCACTTTTCATAAATAAATCCATAACAGACTGCGGGTCTTTTTCAATTGCTTCTTTTAATTTAGTCCCGTCACCTTCAATCACTAGCTTGCCTCGATCACTATAGTTTGCGCTAGTTGAAATACCGATGTCCGTTAGCTGTGAAAATGCTCCGCTCACTCCTGATACAGAGGCATACCAGTTAGAACGCATTTGATTCAGCCCGCTTGATAAAATTGTGTCTCCTTTTAACAAACCGCTTTTTGCTTTATCATCCCACTGCTCAGCTTGTTTGTCCGTTAGCTTTTCTCTTTCTTGATCCGTCAAAGGCTGATAGTTTCGGTCTCTTTCTTCGGTAATCTTTCCATTAATTTTCTCAATCAGCTCATTATATTTAGTCACAAAATCTTTGATTGTATCAAATACTTTTTGCGTATCATTGCTTACGTTAACGCGCACATCTCCTGTGAAATTATTTTGAAGGGTATAGGTAACGCCTCCCGTTGTAAATGTATTAGACTTACGAGTTGTTTCTAGACCGTTTAGCGTAAATTTTGCGTCTGTTCCTTTCGCATTACCGGCAAGCTGTAGAAACCCCGTTGTCAAAAATGCTCCTGAAAAAACCATATTGGATCCATCTGGACTGTCAACAGAAGATAAATTCCCCGTATCTTTACGAGTCATGACAACTTTATTCGTTCCTTCATCAAAAAAAGCTGAAATGCCTACTTTTGAATTACTGATTTGTGTGAGAAGGGTGTTTAATGAGGTGGAACCATCAAATTCAAATGGCGTACTTCCCCCATCTTGAATATTTCCTGTTGCTTTGCCTGTACTATCATAAGTTGTCATAGAAAAGTTCAGCACATTTTGCTGATACGAGAACGCTTCAATTGTACTGCCGCTTGTTAATGTGGTACCAAACGTCATTTCACCTGTGTCTTCGTTAATAAATACTTCATTAGAATTTATAGTTCCCGCCGCTGTTCCTATTCTTACGGTATACGCTTTACTTGTACCATCCGTGGTAACGGATATAGAGTTTAAAGTGCCTGTGTTCTGATTTACAGCAGAAACAGCACCTTTAGCTAATTTCACTGTACTAGTATCCGCACTTAATGTTATGGCGGCTTGTTCCACTGTTTTCTCAGTCCAAACACTTGAATCCATCGACCCGCGTTGAGACCACAAGCTTTTCGTCGGATCCATACTAGAATCAATACTGGTGCTAATAGTCTGAGCAGCAGTCGCCATTGTCACGTTTGAAAGGGTATAAGACGCATTTCCTGCTGAGGAAGTAGCTGCTGCTTTTACTTTTGTTTCATCTGCTGAAGATACCGTTTTGGACGAATAAGAAGACTGCAAGGTCATATTAAAAGCAAGATTATTAAAGTCTGATAACAGCAAATTCATAGAGCGATAATCGTCGCGCTGCCACTCTAACGTTTGCTTTTGTTTTTTCATCTTATCAATAGGCATTCGTTCAGCCTTCATTAAATCACTGACGATTTGATCAATATCCATCCCACTTGCTAATCCACTTACTCTTACCACTTACCATCACCACCGTTTTTTTATTCATCTATCCATCAACTGCTAGCCATAAAATATAAGTATATTTTTTCGAATCTCCCTATTCGTTCATAGGTTCACCACTTCTCTATTTTGTATCGGTAAAACGAACATTTTTTTCATAGGTCAAAGGGTGCAAGATAGAAAAAGCTCACTTATTTTTTTACAATAAGTGAGCTTTTTATTATTGGCCAAACAAGTTCAGTTTCTGGGATAAATTCCTTTGAATATCCTTAGGAATAAGGTATGGTGCTAGATTTATAATATCTCGTAACGAATCAATGGTTACAGAGGCAGATAAATTTATATATTCATCCGTTGTATCTGCTTGCTCAAACGAAATGGAATCTGGCAAATTATTGAGCAGAGTAATTTCATTCATTTCTTTATCGACCGTGACATCAGAAGACTCGTTAATATTTAAGCGATCCCATACAAGAGACCTCGGAATCGGCATTCTTCCTAAATGCACACTATTCACCTTCAAAACAAGCTTTCCATTCTCGGCATTTGGTGTTACATCAACTACAAACTGTGATTCCATAAAAGATACTACATGTTTATTAATATAAAATTTTATATGTTCCGGAAGCAACTCCGCTTCTGCTCCCTCAACCGTTTCATCATTTTCATAAAGGTAGCTGCGCAAATAATCGTTAACATCGCTCTCGCTCAATCGGTAGCCTAAAATAGGGGAGCCTCCGTTCAGTTCTAGCGACGTCGCACGAGCGGACTTTTCTTGTGCTAGTGAAGATAATGAAGCAGTCTGATCAAGCTTTTCAACATTTCTAACTGGACTAACGAAAAAATACAACCCAAATAAAAGGATAATAAATAGAAAAATAACAGCTATAAATTTTCTCAAACACACGCACCCTTTCAAACATTCTTCTTGGAACATAATACCGATTTATCTTTTATCATACAAGATAAATAAGATGTATGTCGAAAACTTGTATAAAATGTACGTATATACTCGACATCCCAAATGGCGAATAAGTCTATAGTGAATAAAACGAGTCTTGTTCGACTTAAAATGCGTCGATTTTAGTAACTTAAAGTCGATTTTTATAGGAATTTGATAATTGGCACACTTCTTGCTTATTATAAAGGTAAGGGGAGGAATTTCTATTTATATTTTCAGAATTTACTTTATTTTCTAATAGTCTTTCGATAATTTTAAAGGAGTGAATACGATGGGAAACAAAACAGAATCACACGGAAAGTTAAAGCAACGTCACGTTTCCATGATTTCCATTGCAGGTATTATCGGGGCCGGCTTGTTTGTAGGAAGCGGATCCGTTATTAACGCAACAGGCCCAGCAGCAGTAGTTTCATATGCAGCAGCCGGACTGTTAGTCGTTCTATTAATGCGTATGCTCGGTGAAATGGCTATGGTAAATCCAGATAAAGGTTCATTCGCGACATATGCTCAGCAAGGAATTGGCCCGTGGGCAGGTTATGCTGTTGGATGGCTTTACTGGTTTTTCTGGCTAATTGTAATTGCAATCGAAGCCACTGCAGGAGGAGCAATTGTTCATGAATGGCTCCCTTCCGTACCAATTTGGCTTTTAAGCTTAATCTTAACCTTTGCATTAACCTTAACAAACTTATTCTCTGTCAAATCATTTGGAGAATTTGAATATTGGTTTGCAATGATTAAAATTGTGGCAATCGTTGCTTTTATGGGAATCGGTTTAGCTATTATTTTCGGATTAATCCCAGGTACATCTTCACCTGGTTTAGCTAATTTAACGGGGCACGGAGGCTTTATGCCAAAAGGTACGAACTCTATCTTTTTAGGAGTTATTACCGTTATTTTCTCTTATTTTGGAGCTGAAATTGCGGCTATTGCAGCTAGTGAATCAGAAAATCCAGCAAAAGCTATTACAACTGCTATTCGCAGTGTCGTATGGCGAATTTTAATTTTCTATATTGGTTCAGTTGCTATTTTAGTAACTCTTTTACCTTGGAACTCAGCTGATTTACTAAAAAGTCCGTACGTAACAATGTTAGAAATGGTCAACATTCCAGCAGCTGCACAAATTATGAATTTAGTCGTATTAGTATCCGTTTTGTCTTGCTTAAACTCTGCTTTATATACGAACTCGCGAATGATTTTATCATTAGCTCAAAAAGGACAAGCTCCTCGTGCTTTAGCAAAGGTAAGCAAATCAGGCGTGCCGGCAAGAGCCGTATGGATTAGCACAGCTGCCGCATATGTATGTGCTATCTTTAGCTTCGTTTCGCCGGATAAACTCTTTTTATTCTTAGTTAATGCATCAGGAGCCATTGCTCTTATTGTGTACTTAGCTATCGCTATTTCGCATTTACGCCTGCGTAAGAAAATGATTCAAGCCAACCAGCCAATTAAAGGAATGAAAATGTGGTTGTTCCCGTATTTAACATACGTAACAATTGCTGTTATTACCGTGATCTTCTTATCAATGGCATTTATTGATTCGATGCGCTCACAGTTTTTCTTAACTCTTGGATTAACCGCTGTTGTTCTTCTTTCATACTCATTCATCAAAAAAACAAATAACAAGCGACCTGACGATCAATTTTCCGAGTCAGAAAATATTGCAAAATAAAAAAAGCCGCATCTGCGGCTTTTTTTATTTTGTTTTTGATTATTTCTCAACCGATATGTCACGATGAAGGTTTCGAAGCGGCTGAGGAGGGCAAATACGTCGCGTTGCGTAAGAAACAATAAAAATAGTTAACAACCCGCCTACCATCGCAAATGTACGAAATGGAAACATGACCACCCCGTCTTCTATCATCGGATACGGAAGCAGCGCTTTTAAATGAAGCAGCGGTTCCCCTCCACCGATTCGAAGAACAAGAGACACAATGAATCCAGCCAAAGATCCGTACCAGTTTGCTCCTTTAAAGAACAAAGCGCAAACCAATTGTGGAAAAAGAATACAATACACTAGGTCCCCTGATAAATACCATAAGGAGTAGACACTCTCAGAGTTTAAAGCAATTAAAGTTGCTCCAGTTCCAATGATAATGATAGAACGTTTAATAACTTTATCTAACTGCGCCTGTGTCGCATTTGGTTTTACAATCGGACGATACACGTTCCAAGCTGCCATTCCCGAAGCTGAAAGTAACGAAGCCGCTACTGCAGCCATGACGGCAGCAGCTAGTCCTCCAAGCGCAATCGCTCCTACTAAATCAGGCGTTAGATATTTAAATACGTATGTTAAAATCATAGACGCGCTCTCAGGGCTTGACGCTCCAAATGAAGACCAGTCCGCACTGTAACCAATCATTCCTATTAAAGTTGGAGGCAAGGCCGCTAGAGCGCAAAAAATGCCGGCTGTAATAGATAGCCACATTGCTGCTTTTTCATTTTTAGCAGATAACACGCGCTGAAAATAAATCTGCCATGGAATACCACCAAAAATAAGTAAAAATGTGCTATCCCACCATTGCCAATATGTATTTCCCCATTTTGGATCTTCCCAGCCTTTTAATGGAGGAAATAAATGAAGAGAACCAGTCATACCTTCTGAATAAGTAGAAAAAACGGCTCCCACCCCTCCCGTATTCGAAAATGCAAAAGGAAGCACCAGAAATAATCCTAAAAACATAATAGAAAGCTGTAAGATATCGGTATGTGCTACTGCCCACAAGCCGCCAATCACGGTGTATGCAATGGCAATAAGTGCGGAAAGAATGATGGAAATTGAAAAACTGAGGCCTAAAATCACACCGAATGTTGTTCCTAAAGCAGTTAAGATAGCTGCGCTCCAAAACAGCTCTCCTAATATAGCTGGAAAATAAAGAACCGTAGCCATTTTCTTACCGAAACGAGATTCTAGAGGATCGAGCATTGTCATAAACTCAAACCTTCTCATCTTTCTAGCAAAAAAGATACCGCCTAAAATTAAGCTGATTGAATAACACCATGGCGCTTGCGTCCAAGTCAGTCCTGAGGAATAAACAGTTTCGGCCGTTCCAGCAATATACCCTCCACCTACCCAAGTAGCGGTCATTGTGAACATTGAAATCCATAGCGGCATAGATCTTCCCGCAACAAGCATATCATCTGATTTTCCTTTTTTACTTGCAGCAGCTCGAGCACCAATAAAGTAAATAACACCATACATAATGAACATTAAAATGAGGCCTGGCCAATAGAGATCTGGATTATAGAGAGAATAGATAAATGCGACAACCATAAAGATGAAAAATCCTATAATAGTTGTCCATAAGGGGGTTAGTAGACGGTTGTTTCTGTTTGATTTCCCTGAAAAGTCAGAAGTCTCATTCGACTTTTCAGGCCTGGCTTGTTGTGTGTCTGAACGAAATGGCTTTTTAGCATTTTGCATCGTCTCACATCCTTTAAATTGATAAAGAAATCTAAAGACATAACTGTCCTCTATTCCTTTTTCCTACCAGCATACAATTAAACCTAAAAATAGATTTTTTTAGAATAAACTATAAATAGTTGGATTATAAATACCAATACGAAGGGGAGAAATTACGTTTATATAATTATATTAAAATAATTTAAATTGACTTATTTTATTATTCAGCTAAAAATTCATAATTATTTTCATCTTCTCTCTAAACTCCTTTCTTAATTTCCACATTCAAAATCCTTTGTTTCTCAAGGTTTGTATGCAAGCAGATATCGTACTATGGTTAATATATCTGAATGTTTAGGATATTGTCAAAAAAGTTTAAGGGTTTTCATATAAAAAAAGAATAATATTCTCATAGCTCATACATAAAAAAACCTTTTGTATCAAGGGACATAGCAATCAGTATTTTTTAATTGCTTTTTGTTAAATTTTTTCTTAATATCCGAATAATCAGCTCTTAATAGAGAAGAAAATCAATTTAAATTCAGAACATTTAAAGTTTTTGAATTTGACTAAATTAAATGGCCGATGCTATAATTCAAATTGTTAAGAACGTTAAATATAAATTTAACAAATTCTATTATTTGGAGGTCGATGCTATTGGAACAAACACTTATGCTTGAGAAAATGCACATAAACGGCCAATGGGTTGAAGCACGCAGCGGCGAGAAAAGAGAAATTGTAAACCCCTTTAATCAAGAGGTTATCGCTGTCGTTACAGAAGGAAATCGTGCTGATGCCATAGAAGCCATTGAATCAGCTAGAAAAGCTTTTGATGCAGGTGAATGGTCTAAATTTACAGCGGCCGAAAGAGGTTCTTTGTTATTTAAAGTAGCGGAAGAAATTCGCAATGATCGCGAGGAACTAGCAAAGCTTGAAACCTTAAATACCGGAAAAACCCTCGTTGAAAGCCTAGCAGACATGGATGGAATTGCTGATGTCTTTCAATACTATGCTGGATTAGCAGATAAAGATGGCGGACAGATGATTGAGTCACCTAATCCTGATTCTGTTAGCCGCGTTGTCCGTGAGCCTGTAGGCGTGTGCAGCCAAATTACTCCTTGGAATTACCCGTTATTGCAAGCCTCTTGGAAATTGGCTCCCGCACTTGCTGCTGGGAACACAATTGTTATTAAACCAAGCGAAATCACCCCTTTAACAACTATTCATATGATGAAAATTTTTGAAAGAGTTGGCTTTCCAGCAGGCGTCATTAACATTGTACTCGGTCCAGGTGCGACCGTTGGACAAGAAATGGCAGAGAGTCACTTAGTAGATTTAGTTTCCTTTACAGGTGGCGGAGTATCTGGACGTAAAGTCATGCAGGCTGCCGCAGGCAACTTTAAAAAAATTGCTCTTGAACTCGGAGGGAAAAATCCGAATATCGTCTTTGCTGACGCTGACTTTGACACTGCGGTTGACTATGCATTAAATGCGGTCTTCTTTCATGCTGGTCAAGTTTGTTCAGCTGGTGCGAGATTACTCGTTCAAGATGATATTCACGATAAATTTGTTTCAGCAGTTATTGAACAAGCCAAAAAAATTAAGCTAGGGGACGGCATGGACGAAGCCACTCAAATGGGACCCGTTATCTCAAAAGAACATCTAGCTAAAGTGGAACATTATATTGAGCTAGGGAAACAAGAAGGTGCTTCTCTTGTTTTAGGAGGCAAGCGTCCAACTCAGGATTCTTTACAAAAAGGCTTATTTATCGAACCAACTATTTTTACAAACTGTCATGGAGACATGAAAGTTGTCCAAGAAGAGTCATTTGGTCCGATTATGACAATTGAGCGCTTCAGTACTGAAGAAGAAGCAGTCGCACTTGCTAACGATACGATCTATGGATTAGCTGGAGCTGTTTGGACAAGTGATATGAACCGAGCTGAACGTGTAGTGAAAGCACTCCGTATGGGAACAACTTGGATTAACGATTATCATCCCTACTTCCCGCAGGCTCCTTGGGGAGGTTATAAGCAATCTGGGATTGGAAGAGAGCTTAGCCATATCGGTCTAGAAGAGTATACGGAAATTAAACATATTTATACCAATACAAATCCACAGCCAATGCGCTGGTTTCAATAAAAATTAAGGGGGAATTTAAAGATGTTTATGCGATTTGAAAGAATGGAACGTTTAAAAAGTTTTGAGATGCCAACGGTTGTAAAACATGGAATTGGTGCTGTAAAACATACTGGAGAGGAAGTAAAAAACCTAGGTGTGTCTAAAGTTTTATTAGTAACAGATCCTGGTGTAAAAAAAGTAGGTTTAGCAGATCCCGTAATCGCTAGTTTAAAAGAAGCGGACGTAGACGTTATTCTATTTGACCAAGTAGAAGCCAACCCTTCTATTCACGTAGTAGCAGACGGCACAAAAATGTACAAGGAAAATGGATGCAACGGACTAGTAGCTGTTGGAGGCGGAAGTTCAATGGATACGGCAAAAGCTATTGGTGTAGAAGTAGCTCATAATGCTCCCGTCTTAGATTATGAAGCAGCTGAAGGAAAAAAACCTTTAACAAAACGTATCCCTCCTTTAACAACAATCCCTACAACTGCGGGTACAGGAAGCGAAGTCACACAATGGGCCGTCATTACGGATCCTGTTCGTGAGTTTAAGTTTAATACAGGTGGACCTTTAATTGCTGCTCACTTAACAATTATTGATCCAGAACTGCACGTATCTATGCCTTCACATATTACGGCCGGTACAGGAATTGACGCATTAGCTCATGCAATTGAGTGTTATACATGCCACTTTGCGCAACCAATGACAGACTCTGTTGCTTTATTGGCTATTGAGTACGTTGGAAAATACTTACGACGTGCAGTTGCAAATGGACAGGATATCGAAGCACGCTATGGAATGGCGCATGCAGCTATGCTTGCTGGCCTTTCATATGGAAGTGAATCTGCAGGAGCAGCTCACGCGATGGCTCAAACATTAGGAGGCATTTATCCAATTGCCCATGGCCCTTGCGTAGCAGCAATGCTAGGTCCTGTAATGGAGTATAACTGGATGGGTGAGCCTGAGAAATTTGCGCGCATAGCTCAAGCTCTAGGGGTTAATACACATGAACTAACACTTGAAGAAGCAGCTCAAGCAGCTGTTCGTGAAGTATATCAATTAGTTAAAGATGTACAAATCCCTTCTTTAGAAGAACAAGGTGTTCCAAAAGAAGCGGTTTCTCGCTTAGCGCAAGAAGCATTTAATGATCCTCAAACAGTTGGGAATCCTCGTGATTTAACTGTAAAAAGTTACGAATGGATTTATAACCGCTGTTTTGAAGCTACACCATTAACCGTATAAAAATGATAAAAGGCTGTTGATTTTTCAACAGCCTTTTTTATGTTACTCTTTCGCTAATTCTTCATTTAAAATATCGATGATTCTTCGGTCGTCAAAAACTTTCACTACTTTTTTCAAGAAATGATAATAATGTTTGGACTCTATAATCTGCGCTAAATTACGCTTTGCTTTTACTGCGATCTCCTCAGGTACATCTTCATCATTTAAAAGAATCTGCAGCTTGTTTTCCGCTTCTTCGATTGCCTCTAAATTAACTGAAATTTCTCTTTGCCACTTCTTACAGAAAAATGAAAAAAAGGACTTAGAAAAATCTTTTTCTGCTTCATATAAGTCTTTTCGAACACCTTTTTTCCACACTTTGTGGACCATGTCAATATTTTGAAGTGAACGAATAGATGTACTCATCGTTGGTTTACTCATACCCAATTCTTCACTCATTTGATCTAATGTAACAGGTTCATCCATAAAATAAAGCATGCCATACAGCCTTCCTACTGAAGGTGTAACACCATATAAATCCATCGTATCAGCTAAAGCACTGACAACCACATCTTCGGCTTCTTTTAATAAATCATGATACTCTTGAACATCACTCATTTACTCTTCTCCTCTTTTGTTAAATTTATTTGAATTATACTTAATAAATTTAATGATACACGATAAAAAGGAAAAAAACAGAAATTCAGTTCAATTTTTTGATAAAAAAGAAGCCTTCTCTTAAAGAGAAAGGCTTAAGACATAGTGGGGAATACTATATGTTTATCTTTCCCGATTTAGATATTATTTATACGGTATATTTTTAATTATTTTCAATCTGATTGTTTTATTTCTTTTTCGGTAATTGTTTCAGCATATCAATAGCATGTAATGTAATTTGAGAAGCACTTTTATTTTCATTACGTATTTCTTCATAAATCTCTTGTCTATGAATATCTACAGACTTTGGAGCTTGAATTCCTAACTTTACTTGATCACCATTAACTGCAAGGACGGTCACTTCAATTTCATCACCTATTTTGATTGTTTCATATAACTTTCGTGTTAAAACAAGCATGGACTCACTCCTTATCTATTCCTCTTACTCAAATAACCTGTGCTTCGTTTCGTAAGCTGTATTCATTAAAATCACTTGCTTAGCAAGCTGTTGCTTTGTATTAATAATAACAGGAGCCTGCAAATTAGCCGTTATCTTTTCCACAGAATCTGACATCGTAAGCAATACGTAAACAGCTGCATCTTCCGCTTGTTGTAATTGAAGCTTTTCGATTTCCTGAGGTTCTAGTTGAAAATCATAATCTAAAAAAAACTGAAATGGATCCGTGATAATAAAAGCTAATTCTTTGGTTTGAGTAGACTGCAGAACTTGGAAAGCTTCGGCTTCCGGAAGTGGTAAAATAACAAATTCAGTTTCTTCCAAAAAACCTGGAATCCCTTGATTAAATGTCAGTGTTTGCTGATTATCTATTTCTATATCTCCATGATAGCTTGTGAAAATTTTCATCTCATCACACCTTTGCTAATTAATTTTTTCTTGTTATCTTTTTTCATTATAAAAAAGCTCCTTCTGTGTAGAAGGAGCTTTTTAACGCAAGAAATCTAGCAGCGTAGGCTGAATAATTTGAGCCCCTACTCCCAAAGCAGCACGATGCACGCTTTCTTGTACGGTTAAATCCGTAATGACTTTTTCAATATCTGCATCTTCATTATTTGAAAGCATCTTAGTAGCCGTAATTTCCTGTGAATCAAGGCGGTTTTCGATCAGCTCAAGCCGATTGCTCCTTGCTCCCAATTCAGATCGCTCCGCTAATAGCGTAGACAGCTGCGTGTCTACCTGTGTAGAAAGATCTTTTAGTGAGTTTACATCGTTTTGTTCAAAAGCTGTTTGAACATTGTTCATTAAGTCGAATGCACCTTGTCCAAAGATGTTTTCAGGATGAATATTGACTCTCAGCTGGATACCTTTTGATACCTCAACCGAAAAAGGATCCAGATTAATATTCGATTCTATCATACCGCTTGCATTCTCACTAATCGGCGGTGCTCCCACATTTACACCGTTAAAGATATAGTTTCCTGCCACCTGCGTATTGCCGACTTGCATATAATCCAGCTTTAACTGTTCAATTTCACGTGCAATCGCTTGTCGGTCATCACTTTCATTCGTACCGTTTAACCCTTGCACGACCAGCTCTTTAGTGCGCTGAAGAATGGAATTGACTTGTTCAAGTCCTGATTCTGAACTATCAAACCAAGACTGAGCTTCTGTTAAATTACGTTTATATTGATTTACTTCAGAAAGATTAGACCGATACGCCATTCCTTTCGTAGCGACTACCGGGTCATCGGAAGGACGAGTAATTTTCTTTCCCGTTGATAATTGGTTTTGAAGGGTTTCCAGCTTATTATAGCTATTGCTAATCTGTTTTAACGAATTAGCCGCTAACATTCCTTGTGTGACACGCATCTTTACCTTCCTCCAGTTCCAAGACCGTTTACAATTTTATCAAGCATTTCATCAATCATCGTCACCATACGGGCACTAGCGTTATATGCATGCTGAAACTGAATCATATTGGTCATCTCTTCATCCAATGAAACTGCACTGGTAGACTGGCGCCTTTGCTCCACAGCTCCTTGGAGAGTTTCTGAATTACTTTTTAAGCGGTTGGCTTGTTGGGCATCTACTGACATTTGGCCAATGACAGATTGATAAAATCCATCTAATGAAACAGCTCCGTTTCCGGAATTAATAAGCACCTTTTGACGAAATTGAGACAACAGCTGAGCATTTTGTCCATCTCCTTTGCGGCCAGTTCCATCATCTTCAGAAGAGGCCGAAGAAGCAGCAGCGATATTGTTTGTGTTTTGTTTGATTTTATCAGCAATAACAATTCCAGTTGCAGCTCCTTCTTTCTGAGAAATCTCATTAAAAAAGGACACACCATTCTCACCATCTAGCGTGACACCTTGTTCGTGCTTATCATTAAACCAGTTCACAAATTCATATGCCATTTCATCTAAATCATCAATCATTGAAGCGTAAACACCAGTTCTATTACCACTATTATCTATATATCCAGAAGCCTCAATTAACCCTTTAAGTTTTCCTTGAGGAAATGACTCAGGGTTCCGTATCTCATCCCCTATATGAATGCCCGTCACATAGGAATCTTGATTTGTTGTCAAACTGATGGCATTTATTTGATGAGTTTTCCCATCTAAAAGAGTAATAGGTCCTTGAGACGTTTGAAGCTGAACCGTTACCACTCCTTCTGACGTTGCAGAAGCGTTCCCGCTGCTTTTTGTATACTCTAAAGAAACCGGCATAAATTTAGAAATCTCATCTAGCAGCCGATCTCTTTCATCATACAAATCATTAGGTAAATAGCCATTTGGTTCTACGTTTTGTATTTGTTGGTTCACATTATTTATTTGCTCTAGCAACGAATTTACTTGTGTTACGGCTACGTCACGCTCGTTTTGTAAATCACCTTGAATCGTTTTTAAAGAAGTAGATAAATAAGAGAAAGTATCGCCTACTGCTTCAGCTCGTTCAATCATAACAGACCTGGCTCCTGCTTCTGAAGGGTGTGAAGCTACATCTTGAATGGCCTCAAAGAATTGATTAAAAACAGCTGAAAGTCCATCTTCAGTAGGTTCATTCATAATTTCCTCCATTTTTTCAAGAGCACCAGCGCGTGCATCCCAATACCCCACTTTAATGGTTTCATCTCGATACTGGGTATCTAAAAATGTATCACGTATTCGCTCTACCGTGCTGGCTTCTACTCCCATTCCTATTTGACCCGCAGTCCCAGTCTGATTCATCCCTGGGGCCGGATAAGCTGGGAACGTTTCTAAACTTACTCGCTGACGCGTATAGCCCGGCGTATTTGCATTAGATACGTTATGGCCAATCGTGTAAAGAGCCGCTTGTTGGGCGTCCATTCCTCGTTTAGCCACCTGCAAACCATGAAATGTTGAACTCATTCTGCTTTCCTCCGTTCTTTATGCCTTCGAATTAAAAATAGAGTTGGACTGAAACGATCTATTATTTGTTTTTGTGTAATTGAACGAATCCTCTCGCTTCGATGGAACAAGAAGGTCTAGTTCGGTATGAATCAGCTGTAAAGACTGTGTGAGCAGCTGATTGTTTAAGTCATTTGCATACTTTATATCTTGAATGATATCTATTAGCTGTTTTTGAAAGGGTATCAAGATGGAGTATTCAGAGAATGAGCCTGCTATTTCTTCAATGGAGCGAGCAGTATGTCCGCTTTTTTCCATTGCTTCTATACGTTTTGTTTCCAGTGCAGAAATAGCAGCTATATGAGATTGCTCTTTTTGCAAAGAAGCCGTCAATGCCTTTACATCTTGTTTAATAATAAAATTCGTTTTCTCTTTAACAATGACATACAAACTTTTATGAAGCGTTACTTGTTTTTCTAGTATCGTTTGAATTTCTTGCACGTTCAATCAATGTCAGTCCTTTTATTTTTTATAGAAATCTACAATACTTTTAGCAATTTCTTTTCCGTTAATTTCGTATGTTCCGCTGTTAATTTGCTGTTTGAGCTTCTCCAATTTTTCAAGTCTTTCTGGAGATGGTTCATTTCCCTGAAGTTTCTTCGCCTCAGATGAAATATGAATCTGATCTTGTGGATTTTTTTTAGAGACCTGTTCTGTTTTTTCTGATTGTTTTTTGTACGGATTTATTCCAAATAAGTTCGATGGGTTAATCTTCATCTCTCTCACCTCTTTTTATATTTGTATCCGTTATCTCTATTCATTATATCGGAATTTCCACCTAAACCTTTAGCATCCGCAAGGAAGTTGAGACCATTTTCACAGTCCACCTTAAACATAGGTCTATAGATAGAGAGTCTGCAAACATTCAGCACACTTTTACTCTTTTTTCCTTTCGTTAGAACGATAGGTGGGACGCGTGGGCTCTTCATTTGAACGAATCATCTCACGATTATGCTTTTCTAACCCATGTTTAATTTCTTGAGAGCATGAATGGCAAAGTTTCCCTTCCCGAATCTGAGCGTTGCATTGCATGCATGGATAGCTTATATTTGGAAAGTTAGCTAACACTAAGCGACCTTGTCGAATAAATTGATGAATTAACAAATCTGAAACGCCCGTTTCTTTCATCACTTCGTAAGTCGTTGCTGTACGATTTGCTCTTTTCTTCAAGAATGAAGAAACACGTTGAAACAGAGCTTCTTCTTTGTCAAAACATGATTTACATATACTTATTGATCCAATTTTCACAAATAAATGACCGCATTCCCTGCAATTATCTAACGTTCCCATATTCGAAACTCCTCATTTGTTTTTTATTTTACTATCGGTCAAAGTTTTAAATTATACATCTTCATGCACGAATTAAAGTGAGCGAACGAACTGAACGTGCCCCAGCTTCCTGCAAACACTTTGCCGCTTGGCGCACGGTTGCTCCTGTTGTATAAATGTCATCAATCAAGAGAAATTCTTGATTCGTAACCATTGAGGAGTCGACTACTTTAAATTCCAGCCTTTCTGTCAGCCGACTTCGCCTATTTTTCTTTGATTGCTTTGTTCCTGAACAACGAACAAGAGGCATTTCTATGTTGTCACTGATCAGTTCAGCTAGTGCTAAAGATTGGTTAAACCCTCTTTCGTATAATCTCTCCTCCGTTAAAGGTACAGGAACTAGTATAGCTTTTGGGTTACATTCTTTTTTATAGAACTTATACCACTGCTCCTTGAATGCTTGGATAATTTCATAGTCTCCTTGAAATTTAAAACGCTCTATTATGCTTTGCATAAAATCACTGTACGTATAAAGAGAACGGTTAAAAAAAGAAGCATCATTCCATTTCTGACAGTCCTTACATGTGTCTAGCTCATAATGAGAAGGAGCCAGGTCTGCAAGAGAGCGGCCGCATCCCCTGCAAACGCTACTGGTGATGATGGGACATCTTTGCAAGCAAACAGTGCAAATCCTATCCGTTGAAGAAGATTTTAACAATGACCTCCAATCGAAAGAAGAGACAAGAGGTTCAAAACAAATCAGACATATTGTCATCGATCAATCAGCCCTTCCTTATAAGCTAGAGCATTCATATGTTCAATATGTCCTTTTGCTTTTCGCATAGACAGAGATTGTCCATAATGAAAAAAGACCACGTCTCCCGTTGGAAATTGAGCACTCCTCCCCACCCTTCCTGAAATCTGCACAAGAGCACTTTCAGTAAAAATCGTTTCTTCTGCTCCCAATACTGCAACATCTATGTTGGGAACCGTTACGCCTCGCTCCAATATGGTTGTCGTTACTAAAATAACGAGCTGCCCTTCTCTAAATTTCATTACTTTTTCTTTTCGCTGGGAATCTTCAGCATGGACACCGTCTACCTTTTCGGTCAGCTTTCGAATCATGTCTGTGATCGGAGCAATCCACTTAATTTGCGGGACGAAGACAAAGCATTGTTTCCCTTCATCTATTCTTTTTTTTACCCATTTCTCAACATTAGCAGGCAAGGTATCTGTTTTTATTTTTTTCTTCCAATTGCCACACCATTCAAACCGAGGAACAGGAATAAGCATTCGGTGATAGCGGGCTGGAATTTTAACTACTTGTTTTTTTCCTTGCTCAACGTCTTTTTTTAATGATTCACTTGGAGTCGCTGTTAAATAAATCTTTGACGCAACGTGTTTAGCTGCTTTTGCAACAGCATAGTGCAGCATAGGCTCTGTTGAATACGGGAATGCATCTACTTCGTCAATAATCAGCACATCGAATGCTTGATAATAATGCAAAAGTTGATGAGTGGTGGAAATAATAAGAGAGGATTCATGAAAACGGTCTTCGCTGCCTCCATACATAGCCAGCACAGATATATCCGGAAATGCCGATTGAATTCTTGGCTTTAACTCAATAACCACGTCTGTTCTTGGAGTAGCAATACAGACTTTCTTTCCGCTGTTCAACGCGGATTCAATACCTTTAAATAAAATTTCCGTTTTTCCTGCTCCGCAAACAGCCCAAATTAACAGCTCTCCATCCTTTTTTATAGCTTGAATGAGTTCATTTGAAGCACGTTCTTGAGCTTTAGACAGCGTGCCTTTCCAATTCATCACGCTGCTTTTTGGCAGGACATTACTTGCTGGCCCTTCCCAGTTTATAAAGGGTGTGCATTCACTTACTTTGCCCATTACAATACATGCTCGGCAATAGTAGCAGTTCTGGTGACATCTACTGCATGGAAATGAAGCGAAATAAAAAGGGCTATCACTTCCACACCGGTTGCATCTGTATCGATTTTCTTTTTGGGTAATTGCTTTTTGATAGGAAATATATCCGTTTAGGTAATGTTCATGAATGAGGGGTAAAGGATAGGGAGTCTGATTGAGTAGCAGCTGCTTTCCGCTTAAAGAGCGCTGAAGATCTAAAGAGTAAGGGTATGAAGGATTTAAAGGTGGAGTTCTCCACGTATCGATTTGAGAGAGAGGAAAAGCATCAGGACTAGGCACTTGAACGGGATCTAGCAGTTCTTGTTTAACAGTAAAAAGCATCTCTTCATTCCTTTCCATTTTTATCGTACACATCTATATACGCAAAAAAAGGTGTTTTTTCCTGCAAAAAAACCAAATCAAATGATTTGGTTTTCGATTACTTTTTATACCAGCCTATACCGATGGCACCTTCACCTAAATGCGTGCCAATGACAGCCCCAAAATAAGAAAGGCTCCATTCAATATGAGGATATTCTTGTTCTAAGTCTCGTTGAATTTCTTTTGCTTCATTTTCACGATTAGAATGAATAACTACAGCTTTCATAGGTACGTTTTCTTTTGCATCTTCATCAAGAAGCTCGGTAATTCGTTTTAATGCTCGCTTACGCGTACGAATTTTTTCAAACGGAACGATTTTTTTAGATTCAAAATGGAGCACGGGCTTTACTTGAAGAAGACTGCCAATAATAGCCTGAGCAGCATTTAGGCGACCTCCGCGCTGTAAGTGAGATAAATCATCTACCATAAAATAAGCACGCATTGATAGTTTCATCTCTTCGAAACGCGCAATGATTTCGTCAGGATGTTTATTTAATCGGACCATCTCGGCTCCTTCAATCGCATAAAAGCCCTGAACCATACAGCTGATTTCTGAATCAAATACGTGCACATCAAAGTCTTCTACCATGCTACCTGCCGTCAAAGCACCCTGATACGTTCCGCTAATTCCACTAGATAACGTAATAACGATAGCAGCATCGAACTGATCTCGTTTTAACTGTTCAAACAACTCTACAAATTCTCCAATAGCAGGCTGAGAAGTGGTTGGAAGATTTTTTGCTTCTTTAATTTTTTCAAAATATTGTTTTGCAGTCATATCTACTTCTTCACGATATGTTTCTTCACCAAAAATAACGCTTAGCGGTACCATATGTATATGATAGTTTGATCGAATTTCCTCTGATATATAGGCGGTACTATCTGTAATAATTGCTGTTTTCATAAGATAGGGATCCATCCTTTGTTATATAAAATAATTTCACTCTATTCTACAACATTTAGGATTAAAATGCATGTAACGAGAGGTTTACCTATTAGTAAAAGCTCCTTCACGTATACATATTAATTAACAAACCTTGAATTTCCCCTACCTGCTTGAGTAAATTTAAACTGTCTTTTTCTTTTTGAAGGATATCATTTGTCAAGTCAACTAGTTTCGTATCCACTTCTTTCACTAGCTTATATACTTTAGTCGTTCCTCTGTGGTTAAATCCTCTTTCTTCATGCAGTTCAAAACTATTTTTAACGACTTCGTTCATAAACTGCTTCACAAGCGTCTTGTATTTCCGCAAAGAATCAATAGTTTGACTTTTTACTAACTGCTTTCCCTGTTCTTCAATTTTATTTATCACTTGAGTTAAATGTTCATAGGTCAGTTCTTTTTGTTTCTTTACCATTACTCCTGTAAATGAAGCCGAACTACTTACTTCTTTTTCTCTAATGAGATTCACGGAAGAAGAAAGACCGTTAATTCGCTGTAACTCCACTATGTATCTCTCCTTTCTCTGTTAGTATACACTTCATTCAGTTTAGACTTTTAGATGTGCTTGCTTGATTAGCTGAAAAGTTTCGAGAGGCATCTGATGCGTGGATATGATGATTATCCTTTAGCTAAGAGTAATACGTATGTGCTGTTCATAAGAAGACAGCTTGTTTTTGCGGGGCGAAGAGGTAACTTTAGGCGTCTCTTTTAACACTTCATTCCAAGCGTTAGAAAGCTTCTTCATCATTTGTTGAACTTCACATAAAATAAACGTATCTTTTTTTAAATTAGCCATAATTAATCTCTCAGACATATAGTTGTAAAGGGTATCTAACTGCTCTGCAATAATACCTGCTTGATATGTTAAGCCAATTCCTAGACGATATAAAATATCGTTGCACTGTTTAATTTTTTCATTCGCTGTAAAATAATCGCTGTGTTGAATTGCTCTAACAGCTTCATCAATATTTTGAATAAATTTTTCATACATCATAGCTGTTAGCTCTTGAGGAGATTTATGATAGATTAATTCTTCCGTTATAAAATTCAGCTTCATCACCTTCTTGCCTTCTTTAAATCCATTTTCTATGTGTTGCGCTATAACTCTTAAATTTTTAAAGTATACCAGTTGAGGTTTGAATAAATTCTTTTACGACCTCATATGTATCTGAATGTATTGAAGACCTTCCTTTACAAGAGCTTGCATCAAATGGATGGACATTGTTTTGAGGTATGGATGCTTTTGTCGAAAGTTGAAGGACGAGTAAATGCACAGAGCTATCACCCTTCGCCTTCCTAGAAGATATCTTCTTCCCTTAACTTATCGGTTGGTTTCCTCTCTCATTACACATGACTTTTTACCCACAATTTCAAAAAAAGTTATAAAAAGAAAAAAAAAAGTCCGATATACCTAGCGGTATATCGGACTTTTGAACTTATCTTACTTCTACCCAACCGTTTTTGATTGCCACAACAACAGCTTGCGTGCGATCATTTACATTCATTTTTTGCAAAATATTACTCACATGGTTTTTAACGGTTTTTTCACTAATATATAATGCTTCTCCGATTCCTCGGTTACTTTTACCATCAGCCAACAATTGTAGCACTTCGCACTCACGACGTGTTAGCAAATGCAGTGGACGGCGAATCTCAATTGGTTCGTGCGGATAAGAAGACGACTGTCCTTGAGCTGCTAGTCGACGGTACTCTTTTACTAAACTATGCGTTACTTTAGGGTGTAAATATGAACCACCTTCTGCAACTACTTTCACCGCTTCAATTAACGCATCCGCATCCATTTCTTTTAGCAGATAGCCTCGTGCCCCTGTTTGCAAGGCATGAGTTACATACGTCTCATCATCATGAATAGATAAGATAATAACTTTAGCATCCGGATTTACTTCTACAAGCTTTTTCGTAGCTTCTACACCATTCACAGCCGGCATGTTAATATCCATGATTACAACATCAGGTTGATGTTCTTCTACAAGGTCAATAACTTCGCTACCGTCGTCACCTTCTGCAACTACTTCAAAATCTTTTTCGAAATCTAAAATTCTTTTTACTCCTTCACGGAATAATTGGTGATCGTCGATTATGATAATTCTTGTCTGCATGTTTGATTCCTCCCCAAATCGAACAACAAATGTTTTACTCTATATTGACCCCTATTTATATACATATCTCTGCCTTTTTAAGCGGCTATAATCGGTACTTTAATCATAACAAGCGTGCCTTGGTTAATTTTCGAATGAACAGAAATAGTCCCATCTAACAAATCAACACGCTCTTTCATTCCTATTAAGCCGAACGAATTCTCTTTTTTCTCTTCTTGATTAAAACCACAGCCGTCATCTTTGACCAGCAAAATAGCGTGTTCATTGTTGAACTCTATCTTCACCTGGATTTCCGTCGCGTCTGCATGTTTTAATGCGTTCGTTACAGCTTCTTGCACTAGACGAAACAGTGCTACTTCTAATTTTGAAGCAGTTCGCTTCTCTTGTCCAATGGAAATAAACGTAATCCGAGGCTTGCCTTCGTTATAATCTTCGATTGTATCAAGATATTTACGCAGCGTCGGAATTAGACCTAAGTCGTCAAGTGCCATCGGTCTTAAATCATATATAATTCGACGTACTTCGTATAGGGCAGAACGAACCATTTTTCGTAAATCTCGAATTTCCTCCATTGCTTCTTTTGCACTACGTTCCCGGTAAATTCGGTCAATTAATTCTGATCTCATCATAACATTTGCAAGCATTTGAGCTGGGCCGTCATGAATCTCTCTTGACAAACGTTTCCGTTCCTCTTCCTGAGCTTCAATAATCCGAAAGCCAAAATACTCTTTTTGAATAGCATCTTCTACTATTTCCCCTACTTGTTTTAAGTCACTTGTTAAATAATTTAACACAACGGAAATTTGACCTACTAAGTGATCTGCACGTTTAATCGTTTCTTCCAATGTAAGCAAGCGTCTTTCTAGTTCATCTCGACGATTACGCAGCTGATATTCGCTTTGCTGATTCATCAGCAGCTTAGTTTGTAATTCGTGTGCTTTTTCATAAGCGTCTTTTACTTCAGGCTCTGAATAAATTTGAAAATGTCGGCTCACATCAGACAAACGCTTTCGAGCCAACCTTGCCTGAGTTTCCAATTTATCACCTTGCTCTATCGTCTCAAGAACTTTTCCTTTTAACACTTCTAACTCTTCTTTAATTTGCTGATATTCTTGTCTGGCATCTTCAGAAAGGCGATAGACTTCATTTTTACTATCTCCCACTGTGCCAATAATCTTCTCAAAAATTTCATCAAGTGCCTTGCTTGTTAATTTATGTTTCGACATTTACTCACCCCAAACTATACTCACATTCGGAGAAATGTCTATACGTTCATGCTATATATAGTATTCGTATGACCTATCTGAATTGTGAGGATAAGATCCATATTTTCTCCCTATCTGACTTTTTATATCCAAAAAGTAACGGTTGTTTTAGTACCCTCAAACTCGACATCAATCGACGCTTGACTCGCGTTATTTGAATAGATTACCATTTACGCTCACTCTTCAACAGTGACTAACTGCCTGTTTAAATCATTTCATTATTTAGCTATACAAGCCTGCACACTATTTTATTATAACGTATATTCTGTATGGGTTGTTTAAGTGATGTTGAATTTGATTAATTGATGTCTTTTCATAAACATTTTATACTAATAGCAAGTAAACAGTACGTAAATACCCGTTTTTCTTCTATTTATAACGCTAAGGAGGATTTTTTGATTGTTATCACAATATTATACCGTAAAACAAGAAGGTTCACATGAAATCACTATTCAAAAATCTAGATTCATTTGTCATATGAAACGTGTAACAACTGAGGAAGAAGCTCAGCAATTTATTCAAGACATTAAAAAACAGCACTGGAATGCTACTCATAACTGTTCAGCTTACCTAATTGGAGAACGAGATCAATTTCAAAAAGCAAACGATGATGGAGAACCAAGTGGAACAGCAGGCGTACCAATGTTAGAAGTGCTTAAAAAGAGAGGCTTAAAAGATACGGTAGTCGTCGTTACGCGCTATTTCGGAGGTATTAAATTGGGCGCAGGTGGATTGGTGCGCGCGTATGGAAAATCCGTTTCCGAAGCGTTAAATGAATTAGGTACAGTCAAACGAACTCTCATGGCGGTTATGCATACAACCGTCGACTATACATGGCTTGGAAAATTAGAAAATGAGCTTCGCAGTTCCGTTTATCTATTAAAAGAAATCCACTACGCAGACATGGTAGAGATTGAAACATTTGTAGAGGAAGCTCAAACAGAAGCATTTATTGAATGGATGACCGAGCTAACAAACGGCCAAGCAGATATTCGAGCAGGTGAGACGACCTATTTAGAAGAAGATGTAGAATGAATTATTTACTCTTATTAAAAAACATTGTACAATTGATAAATAGCGCAACTATTCTGATGGTTGCGCTACTTGTCAATGAGTAAAAACCTCGTAAAGACGCATAGCTTTGACGAGTTTGATTCATACATTCCAATTTATAACACATACTAAGTGTCACAATAAGTGTTCGAATATACGAATAAAAGGAGAAACCGTATGGCTCAATATAGACGTTTTCAAAAAAGAGTAAACAAACGGAAAAGAAAACGAAGGCTTTTTACATTTTTTCTGTTACCTATCCTTATTTTAGGGCTTTCTGCAACCGCTTATGGCTCTTATTTATTTGTTAAGGCTAAAACAGTAGCTTCTGATTCTTATGAAGGACTTGGAGATCGCGATAACTCTCCTATGCGTGATCGTAAAATCGATCCCAAAAAAGATGATATATCCATTTTATTTATGGGCGTAGATGACAGTGAAACCAGGAAGTTCGGAAAATCAGCCCGTACAGATGCTTTGATTTTGGCGACCTTTAACGAAACAAATAAAACCGTAAAGCTTGTAAGCATACCTCGAGATTCGCGGGTTTATATACCTGAAGTGAACAAAAAAGATAAAATTACGCATGCGCATGCGTACGGAGGTCCAAAAGCAACTGTAGAAACGGTAGAACAGCTGTTTAATGTCCCTGTTGATTACTATGTTAAAGTGAATTTTAAAGCTTTCACAGACATTGTAGACTCACTTGGGGGAATCGATTTTGATGTACCTTATGCGATGAGTGAAAAGGACTCAAAAGATCGTCATAATGCTATTGTCTTAAAACCAGGAAACCAACATTTGAATGGTGAAGAAGCGTTAGCTGTTGCTCGAACACGAAAACAAGACAACGATATTGAGCGAGGAAAAAGACAACAGCAGTTGATCGAAGCCATGATTAAAAAAGCTGCTTCCATTGGATCACTTAATAAATATGGCAATCTTATCGAAGCGGTTGGCGATAATATGAAAACGAATTTAATGTTCGGTGAAATGCTTTCGTTTTATGATTACGCTTCGAAAAAAGTAGACATCGAAACCATTAACTTAGACGGTAGCGATGAAAAAATTAACGGCGTTTACTACTTCAAACTAGACAATGATTCAGTGGAAAAAGTAAGTGAAAAGCTCCGCAAGCATTTAGGCATTGAATCAACTTCAGATACAACAGAATAATTAAAAAGACCTCTTGGATATCCAAGAGGTCTTTTTAATTAATTTTTTAAACGAAGCCCACGAACCATGTTAAGAATTGGCCTATATGTCTTATCAACTAATCCTATTTTTTCAACGATAATTTCAATCGCCACAAGGAGGATAGCTAGTACAAGAAAAGACCCCCACATTGTTTGTACCTTTGAAAAGATAACTGCCGCTAAACCAAATATCGCACTCATTCCATAAATAATTAAAACCGTTTGTCTATGGCTGTACCCTAAGCGCAACAAGCAATGATGCAAATGAGATTTATCAGGAGCCGATAACGGTTGATTTTTTACGATTCGGCGAATAATAGCAAAGAACGTATCTGAAATTGGTACCCCTAAAATAATAACTGGAACAATGAAGGAAATAACCGCTACATTTTTAAATCCTAACAGAGACAATACAGAAATCATATAGCCTAAAAATAGTGCTCCTGTATCGCCCATGAAAATCTTAGCGGGGTGAAAGTTGTAAAACAAAAATCCGAGCGTACTTCCCAATACGATGAAACCCATGCTTGTCACAAACACATTACCCATCATAATAGCCATACCAGAGATGGTAATCAATACAATAGAGGAAACGCCGGCAGCTAATCCATCCAATCCATCAATTAAATTAATAGCATTGGTAATTCCTACAATCCATAATACCGTAATTGGAATACTTAACATTCCGAATTCTAATTTTCCGCCAAACGGCAAGTTAATGAAGTCAATTTGGACTCCACCGTATACAACAACAATTAATGTCGCTACTAGCTGACCGCCTAATTTGATTTTAGCGGATAGCTCAATCATATCATCTAAGACACCGGTAATGATGATAATGATGCTTCCGATTAAAATCGGCAGCGCATATTTACTGTCAGGCTGTAAAACGAGGTATCCAATAAGAAAACTAAAAAATATCGCCAAACCTCCAAGGCGAGGCATAATTTTTTGATGAACTTTTCGTTGATTTGGTTTATCCGTTGCACCTATTTTAAACGCCAGCTTCTTAACCAGCGGAGTGATCAGAATAGATGTAATAAAACAAATAAACAAGGTCAAATATAGCATGGAGACCCTCCTCAGGTTTATGTTAACCAAAACCATAAAAAATGTATCCAACTTTATATAATTGGATAGTATTTCAAATTGCGTATAACAATAATTACTTACTTATTCCCAAAATGGATTATATCACAATGATTCTACTACTTAAATAGAAATTTATTCTCAAAAATTAGCACATTTACAAACTATTAATAGAAAAGAACTGTATTTTTTGGTGTATAAACAGCTGATTTACTTTATTCTTATGTGGTTATTTTATGTAGAACATTTTCTTTACTGTATTTTATTAAAATATAAGCGAACTCCCCCCTTTTCGTCTAATTTATTCGTCATCTTTAACTCTTTTTCCTTTTTATTAAGCATATTTAAACCTTTATTTTTATTTCACATGGCCCCACTCATTATATGAACAAACTTTTGACCTATGCATGTCCACTACTTCAAACCACATTCGCTGAATCGTTGTCCTTATCTTATATCATTTAAAAGTTAAAATATAGTGAAATGGACAGAGATAAAATTAAACAAAAAAAGGAATTTTATCAAAAAAATGAAACTTTTTTTGATGCGGTTCGTAATACATAGTAGAAACAGTATCAATCATCTTACATAAAGGGGGTGTTGAATGAACTATGTTCGGTCTATCTGTTCAAACAGTGTATTTGTATGGATTAATTATCTGCGGAAGTCTCACCTTCTTATACATTTTATTTAGCGATTTGTTAGATGGATTATCCGAAGCGATACCTTTTTTTAACCCCACTCTTCTTTTTTCTTTTTTAACATTCTTTAGTGCCAGTGGATATTTGTTCACCTATACGTCATTGCAAAATTATTGGATTATTTCGATTTCCGCTCTTATTGCCCTTCTACTCGTTATTTTGCTCAACGTTTTCGTATTGATTCCTTTATCATCGGCTGAAGAGTCTCTTGCTTTTACTGAAGATTCGTTAAAAGGAAGACTTGGTACCATTATTACTTCCGTTCCTGCAGATGGTTATGGAGAAGTATTTATCGAAGGGGTTAGCGGCACGATCTCCAAACCCGCTGCCAGCTTTAAAAACACTGCTATACCTTTAGGCAGCAAAGTGCTTGTGGTAGATATACAAAGGGGCAACGCACTCGTTGTGATTTACGAAGAAGTTATGACCAATCACTCATTATAAATAGTATTAGGGGGAGTTTTATGTTTTCAACACCTATATTAGTTGTCGTTGGAATTGTTGTTTTTTTATTAATTGCGCTGATTGCCGTATTTATTACAAAATACCGTACAGCAGGTCCAGATGAAGCGTTAATTGTAACAGGGAGCTATCTCGGAAATAAAAACGTGCACGTCGATGAATCCGGAAACCGCATTAAAATTGTTCGCGGCGGCGGTACGTTTGTACTGCCAGTTTTTCAGCAGGCTGAGCCTCTGAGCTTGCTGTCAAGCAAACTGGAAGTATCTACACCTGAAGTATATACAGAACAAGGTGTTCCTGTTATGGCTGATGGGGTATCAATCATCAAAATTGGAGGTTCTATTTCAGAAATCGCAACGGCCGCTGAGCAGTTTTTGGGCAAAGCAAAAGAAGATCGTGAAACCGAAGCTAGAGAAGTCTTAGAAGGTCACCTTCGTTCGATTCTTGGTTCTATGACGGTCGAAGAAATTTATAAAAACCGTGAAAAATTCTCTCAAGAAGTACAGCGCGTAGCTTCACAAGATCTAGCTAAAATGGGATTAATTATTGTATCGTTTACAATTAAAGACGTTCGGGATAAGAACGGCTATCTAGAATCGCTAGGGAAGCCTCGTATTGCTCAAGTTAAGCGAGATGCTGACATTGCAACAGCGGAAGCTGAAAAAGAAACAAGAATCAAGCGTGCCGAGGCTCATAAAGATGCCCAAAAAGCGGAGCTTGAGCGAAATACAGAAATCGCGGAAGCTGAAAAAATGAATCAATTAAAAACCGCTGAATATCGTCGCGAACAAGATATTGCCAAAGCTCGTGCTGACCAAGCGTATGATCTAGAAACAGCTCGCGCGAAACAAGATGTAACAGAACAAGAAATGCAAATCCGCATTATTGAACGTCAGAAACAAATTGAATTAGAAGAAAAAGAAATTCTTCGTCGTGAGCGTCAATACGATTCTGAAGTAAAAAAGAAAGCAGATGCAGATCGTTACTCTGTTGAGCAATCCGCAGAAGCTGAAAAAGCAAAACAGCTTGCGGAAGCTGACGCCAACAAATATCGAATTGAAGCAATGGCTAAAGCTGAAGCTGAACGCGTTCGAATTGATGGTTTAGCAAAAGCTGACGCTCAGCGTGCCCAAGGTGAATCTGAAGCTGAGATTATCCGCTTAAAAGGTTTAGCAGAAGCAGAGGCTAAACAAAAAGTTGCGGAAGCATTCGAGCAGTTTGGTCAAGCGGCTATTTTAGATATGATTATCAAAATGCTTCCTGAATATGCAAAACAAGTTGCAAGTCCTTTAGCAAATATCGATAAAATTACGGTTGTGGATACAGGAAGCAACGGTGAAAACAGCGGAGCTAATAAAGTGACTGGTTATGCAACAAACTTAATGTCTTCTCTTCAAGAATCGCTGAAAGCATCCTCAGGTATAGATGTAAAGGAATTGATTGAGAACTTTTCTGGAAAAGGAAATGTGCGCCAGAGCTTGCACGAACTAACGGATGAAATCAAGCAACAAAACAAAAAAGAAGATATCTAAAAATAAAAAGCATGCGGATATAATCCGCATGCTTTTTTAACCTCTTAACACTCGAAGAAGAAACCTAGGCAATTCTAACTGACGCTTCCATCTCCATGGTTCTTTTAATAGTCGATAAAGCCACTCTAAACCAAATTTTTGAAAAACAGCCGGTGCCCGGTTCAATCGTCCTGAAATAACATCAAACGAGCCGCCTACGCCTTGATAAACAGAAGGATTGAGTTTTTCTTTATGAGCAATAATCCAATTTTCTTGCGCTGGACTGCCTAAAGCGACAAACACAATTTCTGCTCCTGAATCATTAATCGTACGTTCAATAACTTCTTCATTTTTTTCATAGCCATTTAATGTTCCAACAATTAAAATCCCTGGAAACATCTCTTCCAATTTAGCTTTGGCTTCATCTGCAATGCCAGGCTTGGCTCCGTATAAAAAAATTCTTTTACCGTTATTAGTTGCTTCTTTGCACAGCTTCAGCATCATATCAATACCCGTTACACGCTCACGAATACGTCCCTTTTTGAGCTTTGAAGCTAAAATCACACCGATTCCATCTGGAATTTGATAAGTCGCTTGATTTAACAGTGACTTTAGTTCCTGATCTTCTTGTGCTTTCATAATTTTTTCAGGATTGATTGCTACAATAAATGATTTTCGGCCTTTATCTATATCCTGAAGTAACTTTGCCGCTAGCTCATCGTACGTGTCGCTACAAACGTCTATTCCTAAGATGTTTTCCTTCATTAAATCACCCGTATGTTGATTTTTTAGTTTTTTACAAACGAAAGACAGGCTGTTCAGCCCGTCTTTTTATAAAGTAGAAACTTTTGAATCACCAAGTAACACTACGTCAAAGCCTGCTGCTTTCCATTGATCACGCTGAATGCAGTTTTTCGTATCAAAAATAATCTTTGTACGCATATGATTTTCAACAGCTGATGGAAGAAGCTCTTTGAACTCATTATGATCTGTTAAAATAAGAATCACATCTGCATGTGCAACAGCTTCATCCAAACTTTGCGTCTGACGTTCGATTTTATTCTCTTTGATATGAGGATCAAATGCTGTGTAATCAACACCTAGCTTTTCTAAGTGATGAAGCACATCCGTTGATGGACTTTCACGCATATCATCAATATTTCCTTTAAAAGCTAAACCTAAAACAGCTACACGTCCATGTTGAATGCCCTTCTCATCTAGTAGGCTTTTCGTTTTTAATGCTGTATATTCAGGCATTGAATCATTTGTCTGACGAGAAAGAGAAATAATTTTCGCAAGTTCTGGCTGAAGCTCCGTTAAGAACCAAGGGTCAACAGCAATACAGTGGCCGCCTACACCAGGACCTGGTAAATGGATGTTTACACGTGGATGATAGTTCGCTAACTTAATCGCTTCCCACGCATTTACACCAATTTTTTCACTGATTTTTGCCAGCTCATTTGCAAAGGCAATGTTCACATCACGATATGTGTTTTCAATTACTTTCACCATTTCAGCTGTTGTAGCATCCGTTACGTGAATATTTCCTTTTACAAATGTTTTATAAAGCTCAACAGTCAAGCGACTGGACTCTTCGTTAATACCACCGACAATACGGTCATTATTTACTAGTTCCTCAAATACTTTTCCTGGAATAACACGTTCAGGTGAGTGAGAAACAAATAACTCACTGCCTAATTCTAAACCAGTTTCTTTTAGCACAGGTAGCATAACGTCTTCTACTGTACGCGGAGGAACTGTGGATTCTAAAATAACTAAATTTCCTTTACGAACGTAAGGAACAATTGATTTTGTCGCTTCTCGAACATAGTTCAAGTTTGCCGTTTTATCTTCATTAATTGGTGATGGTACAGCAATAATAAAAATATCCGCCTCTTCAGCTGTTGTGCCTACCGTAAAGTGGCCGTTGTCAACTGCTGATTCTAAACGTTCTTGTAAGCCATTTTCTTCTATATGAAGTTGCTTATTTTTAATTAATTCTACTGCTTTTTCATTTACGTCAACACCATGTACATATAAGCCGTGATTGGCAAACATAACAGCTGTCGGTAAACCTATATATCCTAAACCAACTACACACAATTTCTTTGTCATTGCAGAAAATCTCCTTTATATGACATGCTTAATAAATAAAACCTATCTGATATTATATCGAAAAATGTCATTTCATGATAGCATTTATATAAAAACATGAAATAATTTCTTTTACTTATTATTATGTAACATTTTATGAGAATTCATCAATAAACGATATAACCATCTTTTGTACAACGGGCTCTAACCCAAAAGAACTATTGAAAATCTCCATGATTCCCAATAGTTCTCCTAGTAAATCTATTTTTACATATGCCCTTCTTTTTCGACAATTTCTCTAAAATAGCTCACTAACTCTTCTCGCAGCGGTTCTCTTTGTAAGGCTAAATCAATTGTTGCTTTAATGAATCCAAATTTATCTCCAACATCATAACGTTTTCCTTCGAAATAATAAGCAAGAACACGTTGAAATTCATTCAGACGTAAAATAGCATCTGTTAATTGAATTTCTCCACCTGCACCAATCTCTTCTCTGCTTAAGATATCAAAAATTTCCGGTGTTAAAATATAGCGCCCCATAATTGCATAGCCTGAAGGGGCATCTTCTGGATTCGGTTTTTCAACGAGCGTTTCTACGTCTAATAATCCTTTTTCAAGAGGCTCTCCTTTAGGACCTACAATTCCGTACTTTGAGGTTTCTTTCCTAGGCACCTCCTGTACACCAACTACAGCGCATTCATATTTTTCGTATACGTCCATTAACTGTTTCAAACAAGGTGTTTCTGATTGGACTACATCATCCCCTAGCATAACAGCAAACGGTTCATCTCCGATAAAACTTCTTGCACAGTGAATGGCATGACCTAATCCTTTAGGTTCCTTTTGACGAATGTAGTGAACATTAGCCAAATTCGAAATCCCCTGCACTTCTTCAAGCATGTCCCACTTTTCCTTTGCCGCTAATGTTTCTTCTAGCTCATATGATTTATCAAAATGATCCTCGATTGCTCGTTTTCCGCGACCGCTTACAATTAAAATATCTTCAATACCTGATGCTACTGCTTCTTCCACAATGTATTGAATCGTTGGTTTATCTACAATTGGCAGCATTTCTTTAGGCTGTGCTTTTGTAGCCGGCAAAAAGCGTGTCCCTAATCCAGCTGCTGGAATAATAGCTTTACGAATTTTCACTTACTTTTCCTCCTGTCAATGTCAATCGTGCTTATTGGTTATAGTATAGTAAGTCTTCGATTGAGTATGTACACAAAGTCATGTTGAATCCATTTCTTTTTATAAAGAGTCATGTTGGATTCTGCTTTATCATAACAAAAGATTTTGTATAATTCTATTTTTATCATTTATAATGAAAAGAAAATTAATCACTTATAAATATAATTTTATGTTCCATTTATGTATAGAAAGGAATGGGATTATGAGTTCGTTTTCAGATCACTTACAGCACCAATTTATACATCATTTCCCGTACAGTGATGCACGCTATCGTACAAATGCCCAAGCAGGACTAGACCTTTACCGTACCCATTCATTCTTCATTTTGCACAATGATGAACAGATATTAAACGTTAAAATCGATTCGTTTTATGTTGAACTAAACAAACAGCTACTCCCTGAAAGTACCTGTTCTTGTCAGCATAACGGATTTTGTGAACACTGCTTTGCAGCGTTTTTTTATATGTATTCATTAATAGAACCGCTTTCGCCCCTATTCAAAGAATGGCGAAACCATGAGAAAGAAGCTTTGACTATGCTATCTGCCAAACAAGTGTTAAAAAAACCCAAGGCAACTTTTCAAGAGTGGAGACAAACTTTTGAGGAGCAGTATACGCTTTTTATGCAGGGGCGGAACGAAAATGACCGGTCCATTTATCATGAATATTATCAGTACTATTACCGTTCTTTAGTGAAAAAAGCTCCTGAGCATCCATTGCTTTATGCTTTATTTTGTATGTATGGAGCGGTTCATACATTTTATAAACTATCAGCTCAATTACAGGCACATCAGCTTTCTACTAACATCGAGGAATCATTCGTATATAGTCACGTCTACAAAATAACAAATGAAATTTATGCTACCGCTGATTCATTAAAGCAAACGAAATACGATCGGGATGCATTATCTATTATAGAGGACAGCATCCCATACATCCGAGAATTATTGCATAATGATATGCCTTTACAATATGAGCGTATTGAAATTTATCGCGTTATTTGGCAAAAAGTCTTCACGTTAGAAAGATGGCGAAAAAATGAGGAACGCGAATTAAAAGCCAAGCATGGTTCTTTTATAAATAATACAGCTCTTTCCTATCTTTTATTTCTTCAAGAAAAAGATAGAGAAGCAAAAGAACGTTTGAGCGATGGAACATTACAAATGATTCCCTATCTTATCCCTTGGTTAAATGATTTATTGCACGAAAAAGAAACTGACCGCTTTGCTCAGTGGGGCTCTTATATAATGACCTATATAGGAGATTACGTACGCACCGTTCCAACTACTTATCAAGGAAGCCGAAATATGGTCTCCATGATTGTAAATTTATTTCAGCACTATAAAGACTTAACGAACGAGCAAACTTTGTATACTGAAGCATTGCAAACATTACTTCCCTATAGTTTTATTGAATACAGTGATTTTCTATATGCTTCTAACCAATTAAAAAAATGGGTTGAATTACAGGTGCTTCTTCAATATGACAGCATTAAATATGACGAGCAAACGATAGAGGCCTTAAAACAAAAAGATGAAAAGCTGGTTATTCCTCTTTATCATCAAATGATTTCAAAGCTGATTTATGAAAAAAAGAAAAGCAGTTATCAAGAAGCCTATATCTACTTACAAGAATTAAAAAGACTTTATCTACAAATGAATCGCTCTCTACTATGGGAACATTATATAGAAGAATTAGCGATAAAAACGAAGAAACAGCGCGCATTTCAACAACTATTAGAAAAAGGAGATTTACTGAATGTTTGATTTGTTTCATTTAACACTTGAAGTCGAACCTGTACACGATGACTTTTTTCTCTACTGTGTATCACCTAGCGGCCAAATTTTGCTCCCTGATACATGGAAAGATGCGCTGTTTCTATGGCATGAACAGACCTATTACGGAAGTGAAGCTACACAGGTTGAGATTAATGGAAAAAAAGGAATTCTTCTTTCTGCATGGCAAATGTTCACTTTCATACAATCACCTATTCAACAGCATGTGTTGAAACCGGCTTTGTCCGCTTCAGCGGAAGATTATCAGCAAATTGCAGTCGATATGACAAAGAAGATTATCCAAGGGAAATTTCATTCTCTTCCTTTAAAAAAACAAATGACTGGATCGCTTTCACAAGCTGATGAGCAAGAGTGGCGAGCACAAATTAAAGAGAGCCTATTAAAAAAAGAAGGAAAAGACTTTTTAATAAGCATAGGAGGCGAGAGCTATAATCCTCCCTTTGACCTTTCATTGCGTGTTGTAGAGCCAACGACCGATGGAGATGTATGGACGGCTGAAACATTTGTGATTCCCCACGATGAAGCCAAAGAACCTTTTATACTGGGAGGAACACTTCCTAAAGAGTGGAATCACTACGAATCATATATCGCTTACGAACACGAACGATGGAAAGCATTGGCTCCTACTTTATACCAAAAAGGAGCGTTTATTCAGTCTGTCCTAACAGATGAGGAAGTATGGGAATTTCTAACTCAAGATAGTGCAGCATTGATTGAACAAGGTGTCTCTATCCATTTGCCAAGCTGGTGGGAATCATTAAAAAAAGCCACCATAAAAGTATCTGGCGCTATAGAAAATACTTCATCTGCATTGTTTGGTAAACAAGCTATCAGCAGCTTCCGCTGGTCATTTTCTATTGGCGATCAAACTTTTTCAGAAGAAGAGTTTCGGAAATTAGTCGAACAAAAACGCCGATTATTATCTATTAACGGACAGTGGATTCAACTGGATTCTAGATTAATTAAACAAGCGCAGAAAATTGTTAAAGAAGCTAGTAAAAAAGGCGTCTCAATTCATGAAATTTTAAAAACGAAGCTAACCTACATGGCAGACAGTAAAACTGATGAAGAAGAGGTAAAAGTTGAATTCCAACTCCCCGCTTCCTTTCAATCATTTATTACATCCTTAACGGATTTAGAACGGCTGCCGGAAGTGCTGCCTCCCTCTGAATTTAAAGGGATATTAAGACCTTATCAGCAGCAAGGCTTGAATTGGCTCATGTTTTTGAGAAAGTTTAACTTAGGAGGATGTCTAGCAGATGACATGGGGCTAGGTAAAACCATTCAATTAATTAGTTATTTAACAAACATTCATCAGTTACATAGCTTTCCTTCTCTTATCGTTTGCCCAACTTCTTTAATTGGAAACTGGGAAAAAGAATTACAGAAATTTGCCCCTTCTCTTCGTGTTCATGTTCATTACGGGCCGAAAAGAACCGGCGGAGATGCATTTGAGAAGATATGTGAAAGTACTGACGTGGTGATTACGACTTATCAAGTTGCCCTTTTGGATGTCGAATTGTTGAAAGGGTTTATATGGAACAGCATTTCCTTAGACGAAGCGCAACATGTTAAAAACCCGCAGACTAAACAGGCGAGAGCCATCCGTCAGCTGCAAGCAAGACACAAAATTGCGCTTACTGGAACTCCAATTGAAAACCGTCTGCTGGAACTATGGTCATTATTTGAATTCATCAATCCCGGTTACTTAGGAACAATCAATTCATTTAAAAACCGATTTGTAGCCGGCATTGAAAAAGGCGAGAAACCTGAACGAACTGTTGAGCTTAAAGCACTCATTCAACCTTTCTTATTGAGAAGAACAAAACAAGATAAAAGCATCGCCCGCTCACTGCCTGATAAACAAGAACAAAAAGAATATATCCCGCTGACAGCGGAACAAGCTTCACTTTACCAGGAGCTAGTTCAAGAAATGCTTCAAGAAACAGAGGAAAAAACAGGATTTGAACGAAAAGGCATGATTTTGCAAACACTAAATAAGCTAAAATTATTATGCAATCATCCAGCTTTGTACTTAAAGGAAAGTGCAGCTAAACAAACGGTACGGCGATCTCATAAAAGTGAAAAAATTATTGAACTCGTAGAGAGCATTCGCACACAGCAAGAAAGCTGTTTAATCTTTACTCAGTATATTGAAACAGGACTCATGCTACAACGAACCTTAGAAAAAGAAATCAACGAGCCGGTTTTATTCCTTCACGGAAGTTTGTCAAAAGAGCAAAGAGATGAAATGGTTGCTCAATTTCAAGCAAGGAAAAAAGCCATCTTTATCCTTTCTCTTCGCGCAGGTGGAACTGGATTGAATTTAACAGCTGCAAATCACGTTATTCATTTTGACCGATGGTGGAACCCAGCCGTTGAAAACCAGGCAACCGATCGGGCCCATCGCATTGGTCAGAATAAATTTGTTCATGTTCATAAATTCATTACAAGAGGAACGATTGAAGAAAAAATTGATGAAGTGATCAATCAAAAACAACATCTCAACAATGAACTCATCCAAGGAGATCAATGGGTAACAGAACTTTCGAATAAAGAGCTACAAGAGCTTCTTGCTTACAGAAATGAATAAGAAAAATTATAAAATGTGTTACACCGTTACCAAAAAGAGGACTTTTTTACTTGTCCTCTTTTTTTATTAGATCATTCGACACAAAAAAATAAGTGTAAATCGTTCTTCAACTACTGATAAAGATACAAAAAACGCGATAAATATCGTTTTTTGAATAAAAAGGTATTTTTATAGCGAAAAAGACCCTTTACTTTCTCTTTAAATTCCAGCATATTTATACATATAATATTTTTGTAATTTAATAGACATATTGGAAAAATAAACACGAAACATTTACATAATTAGGGGGATTTATTAATGAAAAAAAGGCAGCTCGCTTTATCTCTAGGCGCCATTGTTGGCGGGACATTCTTATATCAAGCTTCAGCTGAAGCATCTGCTTCAACTGTTCAAGTGAAAGCTGGAGATACACTTTGGTCGTTATCTACTAAATATCATACAACGATAGAAGCTTTAAAAAGCGTAAATAAGTTATCTTCAAATACAATTCGCATAGGACAAACGTTATCGATTCCTTCTGCTTCAACCTCTCAACCATCTAATAAGGAAGAAAAGCCTTCAGCTCCTGCTACTGGTTCAACCTATAAAGTTCAAAGCGGCGATACCCTTTGGAAAGTGGCTACTCGTTTTAATATGAGCGTAGAAGAATTAAAACGTTTGAACACTCTTTCTTCCAACATCATTTATATTAACCAAACGTTAAAAGTAAATGGAAGCAACAGCGCATCGACTCCAACTACGAGTAAACCAGCAGAAACTCCTTCTAAGGATGCAAACGGAACTTACAAAGTTCAGCGTGGAGATAGCCTGTCTAAAATAGCTTCGGCATTTCACATGAGCGTGAGCGAATTAAAACAAATAAATGGATTAACGTCTAATACGATTTATGTAAATCAACAATTAAAGGTATCAAAAAGCGCTCAAACAACTACGCCAACAACAAAACCAAGTACATCAACACCTTCAACTTCTAGCGGAACATTAAATGTATCGCAAATGATTTCAGATGCAAAACGTTATATGGGTGTTCCTTACAAATGGGGTGGCACAACTCCTTCTGGTTTCGACTGCAGCGGATTCATTTATTACGTAATGAAACAACAAATTTCTACAACGCGCTATACGACGGCTGGTTATTGGAGTGTATCAACACCCGTAAGTAATCCACAGCCTGGTGACCTAGTGTTTTTTAATACATATTCTAGCGGCCCTACACATATGGGCATTTACCTTGGTAATCGTCAATTTATTCATGCTGGATCTTCTACCGGTGTAACCATTGCAAGCTTAGATAACAGCTACTGGAGCAAGCGCTACTTAGGTGCAAAAAGGTTTGCTAAATAACTGATAGAAGCTGAGACAAGAGTATGTTAGCTGAAGGAAGATCCGAATGAGTTTGATTCTTGATGGAGAATCAAACTCGTTCGGATCTTTTCATTAAAAAAACCGTTAAATAATTTAACGGCTGAAATAGAGGAATAATTCGGGGATAGTGAATACTTTAATTTTCTCTCTTGAGAATATAGAAAGAGCCTTGCTCTTAAGGAGGATCTATCTTCTATTATGATAGATAAGGGGAATTAAAACCTTAGCTGAACTAATCACCCCCTTTCATACTAGATCACTTTATTCTTCTTGTTGATTTGAACCAAATGAAGAAGAATCAGATGGCTTTCCACTTAAAAATTTAACCGCATCAGCCACAACGTCGGTCATATATACTCGTTGCTGAAGATTATTTTCAAATGTGCGCGTTTGTACACGCCCTACCACGCCTACAACCGCTCCTTTATCACAGTAAGCAGCTGTATTTTCTGCATTTTTTCTCCACAGAGTAATGTTGACAAAATCAGCATCATATTCACCTTCAACATTTCGAAACGTTCGATTAATTGCTAACGTAATAGTAGATACGGCAATCCCTTCATGGGTATATCGAAGCTCCGGCTTTTTTGTCAGTCTTCCTACAAGAACAATATGGTTAATCATAGTCTACCACTCCAACTGATTGAATAATGGGAATCTTTAAGCTCATTCATGTTATAATATGGATAACCTACTATTTACGTAAAGGAGGAAACATCAATGAAAACATTTAAACTTGTGTCATTTCAATTGGTTGATGATCAAGAAAAGCGTCAGTCTGTCTCACTAACTAATGGCCTTATTATTAATAAAGAAGACGGCGAAAATAACTGGATTTTAGAAGCAGTTATCGATAAGAAATGGTACGATGAATTTCATGTTTTGTTGAAAGATAAACAAAAAGTGACGGTAGAAGCTAAAATTACGAAAGAAACAAATGATCCAGCTACCTTTATAGCTACCGTGGCTTCCATTACTTCAATTGGTGAAAATCGTATTAGTTTGTTGATGAAAGGTGTTTTAAAAGAACGGAGACTTCATTATGCTGAAATGCTCTTAGAGGATTTAATTAACCAAGGGTTATCAGGTCAAGATTTACTTCAACAGTTCAAACTGCAGCTTCGAAACAGACCGGTAAAAAGTACATCTAAAAAATAAGTCAAGTCATCTCAAGGTATCTGGATTTAAAAGAGAGGATTATTGTTTGAGGTCTTTTTCGTTGGTCCATGAGAAGGGTAAAGAAAAGAGAACTCACTGGAGAGGTACCTTTCTTTTTTTCCTAAAAATAAATGTGCATGACTAGAACGTTTGAAGCGATTATCTCTTATGCGAGCACCTTGCCTTTTCAAATAAAAATTTGTCATTTTTTCACTCCTTTTTCTTTGTAATTCGTATATTAATGCATTTTTCCCCGTTATTCAACCATTTTTTTCAATATACCGAACAAAAAATAGGATTTTTTTACTATAAAAACCTCTATTTTTGTTCTTTTTTTTATATCCATGCAGAAAAATGAATCTTTTTAGAGAAAAAAAAGAAATAAAAACAGGTTTTATTCCCTCTATTGCAGAAAGTAAAGTGTATATGTTTCATATTGTGCAAATTAAGCATGTTACAAAGAACATGAACTACATTCGAACAATAAGACATATACTTATCTTTACGAAATCAGGTGATGCATATGAAAGATTTTGGAGAAAGAATTAAACATTTCAGACTAAAAGGAGGATTTTCACAAGAAGAATTAGCAAATCAGTTGAATGTTTCTCGTACAACTATTTCAAAATGGGAATGTTCGAAACAAACGCCTTCCATTTTTGATTTTCTATCTCTATGTAATTGTTTTCAAATTACGCTCGACCAACTTATTGAGCCTTCCTCTTATAAACAAGATTATTTACATGACTTCCAACTTCTTTACTTAACAAGAAAACGTGAATCGGATTCACAGGAAAATACCATTTTAACCCTCATAGATAAACAGCCCTTATTAAAACATGTGCTCTTACAATTTTCATCTCTGTCACCAACTCTTCAAAAAGAGTTGCTAACGGATATTATACCTTTATTAAAGAAACTTTTTTCTGCTTTGCAGCGCCAATAAAAAAAGCTGCATCAGCAGCTCTTATGTACTATTCTTTTTTATCGCCTAAAGCAAACATAATATCTGTTTCGCAGACTAACTCTCCATCTACAGTTGCGATACCTTTTCCTTTGCCAATAGATCCACGCGCACGTACAATTTCAACCTCTAAACGCAGTTGATCACCAGGTCTTACTTGCTTTTTAAAACGGCAGTTGTCAATGCCTGCAAAAAATGCTAAACGTCCTTGATTTTCCTCTTTTTTTAGCATAGCTACTGCTCCTACCTGAGCCAAAGCTTCTACAATTAAAACCCCTGGCATCACAGGATAGTCAGGGAAATGCCCGTTAAAAAATTCTTCATTGGCAGATACGTTTTTTAAACCAACTGCTTTCTTTCCCTCTTCCACTTCTAAAATACGATCGACCAATAAAAATGGATATCGGTGTGGAATAATTTCTTTAATTTGTTCAATATCAAGCATAAATAAGTCTCCTTTCAAACCGCATGTAACATACGATACTATTATCAATATACAGAATGCTCAATTGAGAAGCAACTACTTGCTTAAGCTCTGATTCCATTCACCAAGCCCATCATTTGGTCTGCAATTGAAATAGAGCGGGAATTAAACTGATACGCACGTTGGGCAATGGACATATCAGTGAGTTCTTTGCTCAAATCTACATTTGACTGTTCCAATTTCCCTTGATCTACGCCTGCTGTTTCTCGAGCTTTTCCAGTCAGATCTGTAAACATATTCGGTTGGTTCATCCCAGCTGGAAAAGCAAATAGATTTTCTCCTTTAGCTTCTAGCTCCTGCGGCTTTTGGACATTTGTTAACCCAAGGGTAAACTGGTCAACGCCCGTATTCGTAGTAACCGTTATCGTTCCACTTCCATCAATCTGTATATCTTTAAATGCGTTACTGAAAATAATAGCTTGACCATTTTCCCCCAGCACATCCTGGCCAGAACCGTTTACTAATTTAACATTGTTGGGGCCTTCAGGCCTAAGGTGAAATGAACCATCTCGCGTATATTGTACAGGCTGTTCGGAATCGTTTACGGCAACTTGAAAATAAACGTTTGGATTTGATGCAGCTACATCTAATGGTTTGTCTGTACTTTCAAAAGCACCTTGCGTCATATTTAAGCGTGTTTGGTCTAGATAAGCTCCTGAACCTTGTCGAATTCCAGACGGTGTAAGCCGCTTTTCTGTTCCCTGGTCTACTTGATTATTTACTTGTTGATACAGCATATCGTTAAATGAAGCGTCTCTCGATTTATATCCTGTCGTATTTGTATTAGATAAATTGTGACTGATGACATCAAGCTGCTGCTGTAGCTGCCCCATTGTATTAGCCGCTGTTATCATTGTACGGTTCATTCTCTTCATCTCCCCTGTTGCTTTTAGCGCACACGTCCAATTTCATTTGCCGCTTTATCCATGCTTCTATCGTAAGCTTGCATTATTTTTTGATTTGCTTCAAAAGCTCTGTAAGCTGTTAGTAAATCCGTCATACTTTGAGCAGCATCTACATTGGAACGTTCAACAAATCCTTGCTTTAACTGATAAGAAATGCCTGGATTATTTCTTGCTGAAGGCAAGGACTGATTGTTCAACGTTTCATACAATCCATTCCCTGCCTTTTTAATCGTTTGTAAATCACTAGAATAAGCAATACCGATTTGTGCAATCTGCTGATTATTTTCCGTTACGTTACCCTGTGAATCAACTGTAAAGTTTTCACTTTTCAGTTGAATTGGCTGATTATTTGTATTTAATACATAAGCTCCCGTAGACGTAGTTAAAAACCCTTCTTGATCTAATGTAAAATTACTGTTTCTTGTATATTGAGGCGTATTATTAGGGCTTTGTACCACAAAAAATAGGCCGCCCTCTTTTGTAGGCATATTTTGCTCCATCAATGCAATATCAGTTGATTGAGACGTTTGCTGAAGATCACCTTGTGTAAAATTTGGAACTGTTTCTTGCATATACACACCCGTATTAATTGTACCTATGTCTTTTTTGTTCTGAACAGAGATGTTACGGTCAGTGGGTAAATCTTCAGATTCCATTCGCTGCAGTAACATATCAGGAAATGCCTTTAACGTACCTTGATCTGCTTTAAATCCTGGCGTATTAGCATTTGCTATGTTATTCGTTAATAAGTCAGTTTGACGCTGCTGAGACAGCATACCCGCTGCTGCCGTGTAAAACCCTTTAAACATACTTCATCCTCCTTACAAGTAAACGTTGTTCGTTATAGCCGGCTGACAGAGTATAATAAATAAAAGAAGAGACTCCTCTGTATGAAACGAGCCAATAGAGGAGTCTTCATTTATTTAAACAATATTGCGACGAGATAGTTTATCAATATTATCAAGCATAATACCTGTTCCAACAGCTACACAACCCATTGGATTTTCTGCAATTAGCACAGGCACCTTTAATTCTTCCGCTAACAGCTGATCCATACCGTGAAGCAATGCTCCACCGCCAGTTAAAATAACGCCTCTGTCTATAATATCGGCAGAAAGTTCGGGAGGTGTACGCTCTAATACACTTTTCGAAGCTTGTACAATGACGCTGACAGACTCTCTAAGTGCCTCCTCTACTTCCTCAGAATAAACAGTAACCGTACGAGGTAAGCCTGAAACCATGTCTCGCCCTCGAATGTCCAGCTCTTCATTACGAGCTTTAGGAAACACTGTGCCAATTTTCACTTTAATTTCTTCTGCTGTACGCTCTCCAATTAAGAGCTTATATTTTTGCTTAATGTACTGCAAAATTTCCGCATCAAAACGATCACCAGCCATCTTAATAGAAGCTGCTGTTACAATATCGCCCATTGAAAGGACAGCCACATCGGTTGTACCTCCACCAATATCTACGACCATGTTTCCGCTCGGCTGAAAGATATCCATTCCAGCGCCAATAGCCGCGACTTTTGGTTCTTCTTCCAAATAAATGGTTTTTCCACCGCTTTTTTCAGCAGCTTCGCGAATTGCTTTTTGTTCAACAGAGGTAATATTTGTTGGACAACAAATTAAAATACGAGGCTTGGATAAAAAACCTTTTACATTTAATTTATTAATAAAGTGTTTGAGCATAGACTCGGTAATTTCGAAGTCAGCGATAACGCCATCTTTTAATGGACGAATGGCAATAATATTACTGGGCGTTCTTCCTACCATACGTCTCGCTTCTTCCCCTACTGCTAGCACTCTATTTGTATTTTTATCAATCGCCACAACAGACGGTTCATTTAACACAATTCCTTTGCCTTTAACGTGAATTAAGACGTTAGCTGTACCTAAATCGATACCAATGTCTTTTGCTAACATACCTTAAATCCTCCTTCTATTTACATATCTTTGCATGATAACCATTCTTTTTTCCTAATTTACTATTTTATCACAATTTGTATATGTATGTTGTTATTAGCAAAAATATTTATTATATACCTATTTTATCCAAAAATTAAAATGCCCTATACTACCTCTATAAAAAAGGCAATATCGGGCATTCTTTTACTTTACAGTTTCTTCTTCTTTTTTGTACTTTAATTTTGTTGCTTCTCCTCCACGCAAATGCCGAATAGATTTATGGTAATCAAGAATTTCTTTTACTTCATTTGCTAACTCAGGATTTATTTCTGGTAGACGCTCTGTTAAATCTTTATGGACAGTACTTTTCGAAACGCCAAATTCTTTCGCAATTACACGAACTGTTTTCTTTGTTTCTACAATATACTTTCCAATCTTGATAGTTCTCTCTTTGATGTAATCGTGCACACTACTCGCCCTCCCCAAATTGGATATGAGAAGTATCCAAGGGAATGTATATATTATCCCTTTTCTAACATTCTCTTTATAGGTTTGTAACAGTTTATTAGCTTGTGTGCAGATATATGCTAGAAAAGTCAGTAAGGACAAGTGATTTCTTATATTTTTTTGAAAATTTAGTGTTTTTTATTTACTTTTTTAACATAATGCATCTCATTTTAGAAAAATTCATAAAAAAAGAAGCTCGGTTTTATCCAGCTTCTTTTCGTATTTATGGTCTTGCTTTATGCATTTGGTTTAGACGTATCTGTTGAAGGTTGTTTTGAATCTTTATCTTCTTTAGTCTTTTCATCAGATGATTTTTCGCTATCCTTTGATTCTTCAGAAGAAGAGTCGTCTTTTGGTTCTGTCACTTCAGTTGCTTTGACTTCTTTGATAGAACTAACCGATTTTCCAAAATAACTGCTTGGATTAATTGCTACACCATCTTTACGAACTTCAAAGTGCACATGTGTTTTTGCTTCTTGATTATATAAGCTTTTTCCAGCTTTTGCGATCGTTTGGCCTTGTTTAACAATATCTCCTACTTCTACATCAGCTTTCTCAAGAGATTGATACTGTGTTACTAAACCATCTTTGTGATCAATTTCTACTACATAACCTAGTAAAGGATCTTTTGTTGCTTTTGTTACTGTACCGCTAGCTGCTGCTACAACATCAAATGATTTATCTCCCTTAACAGCTAAATCAACACCTGTGTTTGGATGATACGTATTGTTGTAGAAAACTAGTGCTTCTTCTTGTTGTTTTTCAGATGCTTGATCGTCGTAGAAAGGCTTTTTCACGATAGCTGATGCTTCACTAGCAACTGGCATTTTTAAATTTTCAAGCGAAGCATTTACCTCTACAGCGTCGTCTCGATAAGCCGTACCGTCTTGGCTATAGCCGCTTTTGTCTTCTTTGCTAATATCATTTCCATTAGCTTGAAACCAAAGGACTGCTGTAAGAATAATTGCTGCACTCGCTAAATAGATAGCCGGGAACACCCAACGCTTTCTAACTAATTTTTGAACTTTCGATTTTGGAGAAGTACGTTTCTTTTCTTCCTCTCTCATATATCATCACCTCAGCAATCAGTCTGAACACAATTGAATGAATATATACACAGCGATAAAAAATTTTTTCGATTATTTTTCAACAGATGAATCTAAAATATACATTTTATTTAAAAAAAGTGAAAAACATAAAAAAGACCCTGCTATAAGGGTCGTTGAATTAGCGTTTAGCTGTCAATTGTGCAACAAACTGATCGTTAGGAGTAATCGCAACACCTGTATAATAATGAGTAACAATATCTTTATACGTTTTTCCTTCCAGTGCCATACCATTTGCTCCGTACTGACTCATCCCAATACCATGTCCATATCCTTTTGTATTGATGATAATTTCGTTCCCTTTTTTTGTCCAATGAAAGTCGGCTGACGATAAATCCAGTTTTTCCCGAACATCTTTTCCCGACAGTTCTTTACCGTTTATCTTTACGTAATCTACGCGCTGCCCCGGCGTTCTAGAGACGATTTCACCTACTGATCCACTGTTTGTTAATTTCACTCCAAGCCTCTGTTCAAAGCTAGCAACAGACATTACTTTCTGATTTGTAAATTCAGGAGACTTTTTATCCCATGGACTAGCTACACTTTTTAGATAAGGAATGGAATTCTTCCAATACGCTTCTGAATTTTCAGTGTAACCATTGCTGGTAGAAAAGAACGTAGCATTAATTGGCTTATTTTTATACGTAAGAATTTGACCTTGGGTGTCCTTCACTGCTTCTTGAATTTTTTTGATTTTCCAATCATAGTCTTTGTTCCATCGGCTTCTTAGCTCATCTTTATTTAAATATACTTGGTACTCTACGGTATCAGTCACATCCGCTCCTTGGGGAAGATGACTATTTCCATTCATCATAGTTTGCACAATATAGGTTCTGGCTGCCAAACTTTGAGCCTTAAGTGCTTCAAGTTCAAAAGTAGCAGGCATTTCAGCTGCTACTACCCCTACAAGATAGTCTTCGAGCGGCAGTTTTTCTACTTTTTTCGTTTCCGTACGATAAACACTGACATCAAGAGGAGACGCTGTCACTTTTTGTAGTTTTTCGGTTTTTGGGGTCTGTTTGACATTTTCATGTAGCTTTCCATCTGTCTTTTCAGTAAAAGGAACAACGAGAAGTGTTGGGATGAGTAACACAACGAAAAAAAAGATGACTCCTAGTACGACGATTGGCTTTGCTTGTTTCATGAACGCCTAGCCTCCATATCTATTATTTTGACAAGGAACACCTATATCCCTATATTCCATATGTATGGAGGTGGACAACCTTTTATGACAGCAAACCGGCCATAAGGGTCGTCCAACGACAAAAAAAGCATCTCGCTATGAGATGCTTTTTTATGACATATTTACTTGACGTCTGAAGCCTGTTGAGTTTGTTCTACCTGCTTTGTTTCGTCATTTACACGTTCAATATCAGCGCCTAAAGCGGCTAATTTATTGTGGAAATTTACATAACCACGATCAAGGTGTTTTAATTCCGTTACACGCGTATAACCGTCTGCTACAAGTCCTGCTAATGTTAACGCTGCTGCTGCACGAAGATCTGTTGCTGCTACTTCAGCGCCTTGTAGTTGAGAAGGTCCGTTAATAATAACAGAGCGTCCTTCAATTTTAATATCAGCGTTCATGCGGCGAAACTCTTCTACGTGCATAAAGCGGTTTTCAAAAACTGTTTCTGTAATCATACTTGTGCCTTCTGCTGCTAATAATAATGCCATCATTTGAGATTGCATATCCGTAGGGAACCCTGGATGAGGCATTGTTTTAATATCTACTGATTTTAGCTTTTCAGGTCCTACAACACGTAAGCCGTCGCCTTCTTCAGTAATTTCAACACCCATTTCTTCCATTTTAGCAACAAGTGAACTGATGTGCTCTGCTACTGCACCGCGTACAAGTACGTTTCCACCTGTAATAGCTGCTGCTACCATGAATGTTCCAGCTTCGATACGATCTGGAATAATTGCATGTTCTGCACCATATAATTTATTAACACCTTCAATACGGATCGTACCAGTTCCTGCACCGCGAACTTTAGCGCCCATTGCGTTTAAGAAGTTTGCTAAGTCGACAATTTCAGGTTCTTTTGCTACGTTTTCCATAATTGTAGTGCCTTCCGCTAATGCTGCTGCCATCATAATATTTTCTGTGGCACCTACACTTGGGAAGTCTAAATAAATTTTAGCACCTTTTAGTCTTCCTTCAACTTTTGCATCAATAAAACCATTTCCTACTTGAACTTTAGCACCCATTGCTTCAAATCCTTTAAGGTGCTGATCAATCGGTCTTGATCCAATCGCACATCCACCAGGTAAAGCTACACGAGCCTCACCCATACGCGCCAATAAAGGACCCATTACAAGTACTGAAGCGCGCATTTTTCTTACATATTCAAAAGGTGCATCTGTTTTTAACTCTCTTGATGCATCTACAACTACACGATTTGTTTCAAAATCTACTTCTGCATTCAGATGTCTTAAAACTTCGCCAATCGTAAATACATCGGAGAGAGCTGGTACATCATTTAGAATTGTTTTTCCTTCACTAGCTAATAAGGTTGCAGTGATAATAGGTAAAACGGCGTTTTTTGCTCCTTCAACTTTAACTGTACCGCTTAATCTATTTCCACCGCGGACGATGATTTTTTCCAAGGTATTCCCCTCCGCGTCCATTTTCTCTATATTAATATTCAGACGTAATGATAGGTGTGCCAACAACTATGGTTGTTTGACCGCCCATTCTTGTCTTGCGTAATGCAATTTGTAAGTTCATTTCCTGCTTTTTCGTTTGAAGAGCTTCTTTCCACAGTCCAGTATATGCTGAAACAGAGGTAAATGACTCTTCCACTAGAGATTCCACTGGTTTAGCATTGAAAGCTCGTAATAGGTCTTGAATTTCAACAGACAAAACACTTTCCATCTTATCATTGATTTCCCCTGTTGCACAAGAGAAAATTATGGGTTCTGACAGGAAAATTTTTTCATAATTTGTCTGAAATACATTTTGAAAATGGGTCATATTTTTTTCTTTTAAACCTTGTCCCGTTACATGATACGATATGTACGCATTGCTGTGTTCATCGATCGCATAAGTTAACAGAATGACTTCGTTCACATCTTCACTTTTGCGTGTACCTATTGCTTTCCATAGGTCTCTTTCCCTCTTCACTTCCCATTTAAAACCTCTAAAATTACTTTTAATACTTTCAGCTTGCGAATAGAAGGTTTTTTGGTCAGTAACAGCTTTTACTTCTTCTCTTGCATACAACGATACTTCAGTTAACGAAACATGCTGCTTATTTAAGGTGTGAACAATCTTCTCAATAGTAGTTTCATTGTTTTGGGCATTGCTCACATAACTTCCATGATATACGAATAAGCCAGTAATGAAAATAGCCAAAAAGACACTAATTTTTTTAAACATTTCGCCACTCCCTCTCCGTACTCATCAGTCTTTCCAGAAGGCGATGATACATACATGAAAAGGGTCGTCATATTTAGACATAGCGACATACATCAGCGTATAAATTCGTATATCTTCAACGAATGAACGTCTATTTTATCATAGACTCATAGCTTGCCAATCATTGAAAAAATGAGGGAATGCGCTGTGACCAAAATAAATAATCCAAAAAGAAATTACTTACTGTTGATGAAATAGTAATGGTCAATAAAATAAGCATTAATTTTGCTTGAAACACATGATTAGGTTTCATCAGCTTTTCAATTTGAAAGCCTTGCAAAGCATACCAAGTAATCACAATAAAAATCAAATGTGAAATCATGGTTAGTAACGTTTGCTGCTCAATTCCTCCAAACAATAAAAGCACTCCTTTTAAACACCATATGAAAAGAAGAGACGATCATCGTCTCTTCTTTTCATATTAAAGCACACTTATGCAAATTCGTAAACGGTAACATGAAAAACATTTATTTTATTCCCTATTTTAAGATCCTTTTCCATTATTAAGAAAAATAAAGAAGACGGATACGCTTAGTTAAATAGAATATATAATCATAGACGAATGCTATTTGCTCTTCCTCTTTTATATAATAGAGCAAAAAAGCCCTCTCATTCGTTTGAGAGGGCTTTTTTTAGAACTTACGTTGACTAATATCTAAACGATTGACTGCCCGTTTTAAGGCAATTTCAGCACGCTTAACATCAACGTCGTCTTGTTTGCTATCAAGGCGCATTTCAGCGCGCTTTTTCGCTTCTTCTGCACGAGCTACGTCAATCGCTTCAGCTGTTTCAGCAGCCTGTGCAAGAATTGTTACTTTGTCAGGTCTTACTTCAAGAAATCCTCCGCTAACAGCCACAAGTTCTGTACTGCTTGCTTTCTTCAAGCGGACGGCTCCAATTTGTAAAGGAGCAACCATCGGAATATGGCCATGTAAAATACCAAGCTCACCGCTCTGTGCTCGGGTACTTACCATTTCCACTTCTGATTCGTAAACTGGGCCATCAGGAGTCACTACACTGACATGGATTGTCTTCATTTAAAAAACCTCCTATGTCCCTTAAATTAAACTTCTACTCCCATACGTTTCGCATTTTCAATAACTTCTTCAATGCGACCAACTAAACGGAACGCATCTTCAGGTAAATGATCGTATTTACCTTCCAAGATCTCTTTAAATCCTTTAACAGTTTCTTTTACAGGAACATAAGAACCTTTTTGACCTGTAAATTGTTCTGCTACGTGGAAGTTTTGAGACAAGAAGAATTGAACGCGACGAGCACGTTGTACAACAAGTTTATCTTCATCAGATAACTCATCCATACCTAGGATTGCAATGATATCTTGTAACTCTTTATAACGCTGTAACGTTTGTTGAACTTGACGCGCAATTGCATAGTGCTCTTCTCCAACAATTTCAGGAGATAAAGCGCGAGATGTAGATGCTAATGGATCTACCGCAGGGTAAATACCCATCTCTGATAATTTACGCTCTAAGTTTGTTGTTGCATCTAAGTGAGCAAATGTTGTCGCTGGAGCTGGATCCGTATAGTCATCGGCTGGTACGTAAATCGCTTGAATCGATGTTACAGAACCTACGCTTGTTGACGTGATACGCTCTTGAAGCTGACCCATTTCTGTCGCTAATGTTGGCTGATAACCTACTGCTGATGGCATACGGCCAAGTAATGCTGATACTTCTGAACCCGCTTGTGTGAAACGGAAGATATTATCGATAAAGAATAATACGTCTTGACCTTGTTCGTCACGGAAGTATTCTGCCATTGTTAATCCTGTTAATGCAACACGCTGACGTGCACCAGGCGGCTCATTCATTTGTCCAAATACCATAGCCGTCTTCTTAATAACACCAGAGTCTGTCATTTCATGGTATAAGTCATTACCTTCACGCGTACGCTCACCTACACCAGCGAATACCGAAATACCGCCGTGCTCTTGAGCAATGTTATTGATTAACTCTTGAATTAATACTGTTTTACCTACACCGGCACCACCGAATAGACCGATTTTTCCACCTTTAATGTAAGGAGCTAATAAGTCTACTACTTTAATACCTGTTTCAAGAATTTCAGCTTGTGTAGATAGATTTTCGAACTTTGGTGCTTGACGGTGGATCGGATCACGACGTGCACCTGCATCGATTGGGGCGTCTAAGTCGATTTTTTCACCTAATACGTTAAATACACGACCTAACGTAACGTCACCAACTGGTACTGAGATTGCTGCACCTGTATCTTCTACTTCTAATCCACGAACTAAGCCGTCAGTGGATGACATTGCTACTGTACGAACTGTGTTATCACCTAAGTGAATCGCAACTTCTAATGTTAATTCGATTGCAACTTCACTTGCACTGCTCGGTTTATGTGAAATTTTAAGGGCGTTATAAATTGCCGGAAGGTGTCCGTTGTCAAACTTTACGTCTACAACTGGACCCATGATTTGAGTAACGCGTCCTTTTGTCATCGTGTTCCCTCCTAACTTGCTTTTCCATTAAACTTTCTATTCTAACGCTGCCGCTCCGCCAACAATTTCCGTAATTTCCTGGGTAATTGCCGCTTGACGTGCACGGTTATATGACAATGTAAGATTATTGATAAGATCTTTTGCATTGTCTGTTGCACTTTTCATCGCTGTCATACGAGCAGCATGCTCACTTGCTTTTCCATCAAGCAGGCCGCCGTAAATTAAACTCTCTGCATACTGAGGAAGTAATACTTCTAAAATCTCTTCTTGTGATGGTTCAAATTCATAACCAACAAGTTTACCAGAAGGTTGAAGATCTGTTAGAGGCAATAGCTTCTTCTCCGTCACTTCTTGTGAAATCGTATTGATAAAGTGATTGTAGTATAAGTAAAGTTCATCAAACGTACCGTCCGCAAACATTTGAACTGTTTGTGAAGCAATTCCTTGAATGTCAGCAAAAGCTGGCTGATCTGCTAAGCCTGTGATTTCAAGCAAAACCGGAATACCGCGTTTTACGAAGAAATCTCTCCCTACTCGTCCAATTGCAATCACACCGTATTCATCAGGTGATTGATGGCGTTCTTCAATAGCTTGAGATACTTTTCGCAAAATATTACTGTTATATGCTCCTGCTAGACCGCGATCTGAAGTGATTACGATATAACCAGTCTTCTTCACGCTGCGCGCAGTTAACATTGGATGTGAAGCGCCTCTGCTGCCTAGGGCTACACTTGAGACTACCTCTTGAATTTTTTCCATATATGGAACAAACGATTTTGCATTTTGTTCCGCTCTATTCAGCTTTGCAGCTGAAACCATTTCCATTGCTTTCGTAATCTGGCTCGTTTTTTTCGTCGATGTGATTCGAGTTTGTATATCACGTAATGATGCCAAAGGTTTCACCACCTTGTTTTAGAAGATCACGTGGTATGAAAGGTGAACAAATGTTCACCTTCACCTTATTGAAAGATTGTCTTAACATACCATGCTGACAATATATTATTCAGATGCAATAAATGTTTTCTTGAATTCTTCAAGTGCTGATTCGAATACGCCAGCTTCAGGAAGGCCACCAGTTGTACGGATTGATTCAAGTACTTCTTTACGGTTTGATTCTAACCATGTTAAGTACTCGTCTTCAAAGCGTGTAATATCTGATACTGGAACATCATCTAAGAAGCCTTTTGTTAATGCGTAAAGCACAGCTACTTGTTTTTCTACGCGAAGCGGTTTGTGTAAACCTTGTTTTAAGATTTCAACTGTACGCGCTCCTCGATTTAATTTTGCTTGAGTTGCTTGGTCAAGATCAGAACCGAACTGAGCAAACGATTCAAGCTCACGATAAGATGCAAGGTCTAGACGCAGTGTACCTGCTACCTTTTTCATCGCTTTAATTTGTGCAGATCCCCCTACACGTGATACAGAAAGACCAGCATTAATCGCAGGACGTACGCCTGAGAAGAATAGATCTGACTGTAAGAAAATTTGTCCGTCTGTAATCGAAATTACGTTCGTTGGGATATAAGCAGATACGTCTCCTGCTTGCGTTTCAATAAATGGAAGAGCTGTTAATGAACCTCCACCTTTTGCGTCCGATAACTTTGCCGCACGCTCTAATAAACGAGAGTGCAGATAGAATACATCCCCTGGGTACGCTTCACGACCTGGAGGACGGCGTAATAGTAATGAAAGTTCACGATAAGCTGATGCTTGTTTTGTTAAGTCATCGTAAATAACAAGTACGTGCTTACCGTTATACATAAACTCTTCACCCATTGTTACTCCAGCGTATGGTGCTAAGAATAATAGTGGAGCTGGTTGTGAAGCTGATGCTGTTACAACGATTGTGTAATCTAGAGCACCGTGTTTACGTAATGTCTCTACTACGTTACGAACTGTTGATTCTTTTTGGCCAATCGCTACATAGATACATACCATATCTTGATCTTTTTGGTTTAAGATTGTATCGATTGCTACCGATGTTTTACCCGTTTGACGGTCACCGATAATTAACTCACGCTGTCCACGGCCGATCGGCACAAGTGCGTCAATCGCCTTGATACCTGTTTGAAGCGGCTCATGTACTGATTTACGATCCATAACGCCAGGTGCAGCACCTTCAATTGGACGTGTTTTTGTTGTTTCTACCGGGCCTAAGCCGTCTACTGGCTGACCTAATGAGTTAACAACACGACCGATTAACTGCTCCCCTACTGGAACTTCCATGATGCGTCCTGTACGGCGAACTTCGTCACCTTCACGAATTTCTGTATATGGTCCTAAAATAATGATACCTACATTGTTTTCTTCTAAGTTTTGTGCCATTCCCATGACACCATTTGAAAATTCAACCAGTTCTCCAGCCATGACATTGTCGAGGCCATGAGCACGTGCGATACCATCCCCAACTTGGATAACAGTACCTACATCACTCACTTTAATCTCAGACTGATAGTTTTCAATTTGCTGCTTGATCAGCGCACTAATTTCTTCAGCTTTGATGCTCATGAATTTCACCCCTATCTACGATCTGTGTGCAAGAAGTCCTCGGTGGATCGTTTCTAATTTGCTGCTAATGCTGCCATCATAGATACGATTACCAATGCGAAGCTTCACGCCGCCGATTAGGCTTTTATCTACTACATTTGAAATATTTAACGTATGTTTTCCAACTTTTGAAGCAAATGATTGCGAGATTGCTCGTTTCTCATCTGCGCTTAAAGGTTTGACAGAATAAACAGTTGCGTCTGCCACGCCACGTACTTCGTTCGCTAGGAAACGATACTCTTGCACCATTTGGCTAACAATTTGAATGCGGTGACGCTCTAATAATAGAAGAACCGTATGTTGAACAGTTGGTGAAAGTTCAGCAAATGCCTCACTTACAAACTGTTTTTTTCGCTCAATTGTAATTTTTGGATGAGTTAATACATCCATTAATTCAGGTGTTTTAGCAAACACCTCTTCAACGATTTGTAGCTGGTCTTGCATTTCATCGATCATCTGTTTTTCTGTTGCTAATTGAAAAAGAGCTAGTGCATAGCGCTTGGCTACAGCTGGTTGACTCATCGTACATCCCCTACTTCTTGGATATATTCATGAATTAACTTCTCTTGATCTTGTTCAGAAAGTTCTTTTTCAATAACTTTCGACGCAATTAAAACAGATAATGAAGCAACTTGCTCACGTAACGCAGCAACTGCTTGATCTTTTTGCTGTTCGATTTCTTGTTTTGCTGCAGCTTTTAGACGCTCAGACTCTTCGCGTGCTGCTGCAATGATTTCTTCTTTTTTATCTTCTGCAGACTTTCTAGCGTTTTCCATCATTACTTGCACTTCTTGACGAGATTGCTTTAAGATTTCACGCTGCTCTTCAACAAGCTTCTTCGCTTCCTCATTTTGCTTTTCTGCTTCATCAATCTCACCGGCAATATGCTCTTCACGTTTTTTCATGATTCCCATTACAGGACCAAACGCGAATTTTTGAAGTAACGCAAGTAGGATAAGGAACATCACTAATTGGAAAAGAATATCTCCACCATTAATGCCTGCTGCTCCTAACACAAACATGTTCGACACGGCCATGTTCACTCCCTTCAGAGACTCCACATATATAATTTACTTCTTAAAGACATAAAGTAATGGCGAAGGTTCTTTTGAATGATCTTCGCCACATGTAACACATTATTATTTACCTTGTACCATGAATGCAATAACTACGGCGATAATTGGAAGCGCCTCAACTAAGGCAACCCCAACGAACATCATTGAAGTTAATGTACCACGTGCTTCTGGTTGGCGAGCTGTGCCTTCAATCGTCTTAGAAACGATAAGACCGTTACCAATACCAGCACCTAGTGCCGCTAAACCAATCGCAATTGCAGATGCTATTAAACCCATTTTATAAAGTCCTCCCTTAATATATATGATTTTGTTTAACTAAGTTTTGTTTTGTCCAAATTGGGTATTACTTGAACAAAGCTTTATAAATTAATGGTCGCTACTCACTTTGTGAGATAAATAAACCATCGTTAACATTGTGAAAATGAAGGCCTGAATTGCGCCTACAAAAATACTGAATCCTTGCCATAAAAGCATTGGGATAGCAGCTCCAATTGTACCTAGGAAGCCTGTTGTTGCTAAACCAGCTAGCAAGCTTAACAAAATTTCCCCAGCATAAATATTACCGTAAAGACGAAGGCCAAGCGTTAACGTATTGGCAAACTCCTCGATAATCTTAAGCGGGAATAAAAATGCCATTGGCTTGAAGTAATCTTTCGTGTATGCAGAGAAACCTCGCATTTTAATACCATAATAATGTGATAGTACAACTACCATAACGGCTAACGTCAGCGTAATTGCTGGATCAGCGGTTGGCGATTTCCACCATAAGTTATGGTCAATCACGATGGCGAATGGAAGACCCAACATATTTGACACAAAAATGTACATAAGTAAAGTTACACCTAGCGTCAAAAAGCGGCCACCTGTTTTCCAATCCATATTGCTATTAACGAGTCCTTTAACAAAATCTAAGACCCATTCAATAAAGTTTTGTGCACCGCTTGGCTTCATAGCAAGAGTACGAGTACATAAAACTGCAATTAAGAATACAATAACAGAAGCTACGGTAACCATAAGCAAGTTACTTTGACTAAAAGTAAGGCCTAGAAACTCTATAGTTGGTGATTCATGACCCAACTGTGTTCACCTCTCTTTCTATCTTCTACGCATATTTTGAACAACTAAATCTATGATAATGACAACATAATACGTCATTAATCCCACAACTACACTAATAATATGAAAGGTTTTTGGATAAGAGATGGTAATCACAACTGCGAGAGCAGCTGTTGCAAATCTTACAACAGTCCCAATTGAACGGGGCTTTTTCCCCTCATCCAACGCCTGTCCAAACTGTTCAAACTTTCTTACTAAGTTCCACAAATTATACAAACTCAGGGCGGTTCCTAAAATTAAACCTGCAAAAACAGCCTTATAACTTGTAAATCCCCAGCCGAGAACGTATAATGCTAACAAATACAATATGTATGAACGAAGTCTTGGAAAAACGTGCTGCAAATCCTGCATGAATTATTAATCTCCTGAAAAAAAATGGTGGACTGTCCGCAGCATCATAAAAACACCTGCTGCTAGCCCTGAAAGAAGGCCTAAAATCAAAAATAGTGGTTCGGTGTCAAGCCATTGATCAGCCCATCTTCCAGAGAATAAGCCAATTAAGACTGAACCTGCTAACTGTGATAGAATGATTGACACTAATGCCATCGCTTGCAAAGGATGACGGTTGCGATCTTTCATAAGCTCATACCCCTTTTGCAAAATTTTCTTTTTTCCGAATTCTCTATCGTTTTCATAGCTCAATATATGATAGAAAGGCAAAAAAAATTGCTAAAAAAGGTAAAAACAGCTAATAAAATACGCAGAAATATCAACGGTTTTCACAGGTTGAAAACCTTATCATTTATATTCCCTGTAAGCATACAATAGCGTATATTTAATGTCAATGTGTTTAAGCTAAAAACTTCACAATCTCTTCTTATTGTTCACATTTCTGCCACACATAAAACCTCTTCAAATGAAAACATTTAAAGAGGTTCATTCAATCGTTATTGTACTGTGTACAACCTGCTCTTGTCTATGCTTTTTCACAAATGCAAATATTTGGTACACTCCTGGTACAAGCGATTCATCAATCGTTATTTTTCGTTTTCTCATGCCTCTTTCTACATCCACGTCAACATCTAAATACGATACAAACTGTAAAGACTGCTTATCAAAAAGAGCGACGCCTAACTGATCTGCTCCTTCAGGCAAAAACAGTTCATAGCTATACGTATTTTTCTCTTTTTCCGCTGCTACTTGCAATCCCATGACACGAGGATAATCTGGAATGCTAATCATGTACATATAGGGAAGCGAAAATGTTTCACGTGAATCATTTATTTCCAAATATCCGTCATATATACCTTTATTTTTAAAACGGGGCTGCACCGATAAAGTGACAGCTATCTCTTTTGTCTGACGGGGTGGCACCGTGACGGGTAATGGAACATCCCAGTTCACTCCTTCATCCCTTTTTGGAACGTTTAAGCGATACGTTTTTGCTTTATCAGACTGGTTATCAATTTTAAAAGATAAAACTTTCTTTGATGGACGCGTAAAAATACCAAAAGATAAAGAAGATGGATAAAACAAAGATTCTGCTGTGACGGCTTTTGCTATTTGAATTCTTCCCGCTCCTTGTTCATATACGCGATACGTTTGACCGTTTAGCTGCTGCATTACTTTACTGGTGTTCATCAATGAAGCTTTGACTTGTTCAGGAGACCAGTTCGGGTGAGCTTGTAAAATCAGCGCACACGCTCCAGCTACATGGGGCGCAGCCATACTTGTGCCATGCATGCGTTCATATCCTCCAGGAACTGTACTATTAATGAAGTAACCTGGTGCGACGACGTCTGGTTTGATTCCCCAAGTAGTCGTTACAGGCCCTCTTGAACTGAAAGATGTGAGCAAGTCTTGCACCACTTGCTGGCCAGTGCGTAAGTACGGTTGTTGAGACTGAATGTGTTGGGTAATGGTGTCACCGCTTTTTTTACTTACCCATATCACGGGAATATTTACTGACTCTTTTAGTTTACTGACTATGCTTTTTTCTGTCGGGCTATATAAAATAACCGCTTTTGCTCCCGCCTGTTCAGCTTGTTTAATCTTTTTTTGAACCACATTTCCTTCTGCTTTTAGCAAAATGACGTTACCCGACGCATGCTTTTGCTCTTTGGAATCTTCTTCATTTATTACACGCAGCGTTTGATTAAACGTCCATGGACGAGACCCTTCTACTGGCGCCATCATAATTTTTTCTTTGTTAAATCCAATTGTTAGAAATTGAACTGTTGTCGGAGAAACAGAAGCGCCAACGGAAATAGCTTTTCCCGCTGTACCCGGAGAGCCCACCGTCCATAAACCTGGACCTGAATTGCCGCTAGATGTAACCGTTACAATTCCTTTTTCAACAGCTCGATCTAACGCTAAGCTTGTTGGTAAATCAGGGCCATTCACATCATTTCCTAATGATAAATTAATAATATCTACATCATCTTGAATTGCTTTTTCAATAGCTAGGATAACACTTTCAGACGTTCCAGCTCCTCCAGGTCCAAGAGCTCGGTATGCATAGATTTCCGCTTGGGGTGCTACGCCTGTAATATTCCCATTCGCTGCAATAATACCAGCTACATGAGTACCGTGCAGAGTCGGTTCTCCTTGCTCACGAGTGGTTTCCATCGGCTCATAATCTTCATCTATTACATCGTAACCCCCTCTGTAGGTTTGTTTTAAATCAGGATGAGAATAATCAACCCCCGTATCAATAACGCCTACTTTGATCCCTTTTCCTGTTAAGCGCTGATTGTGAGTATCAAACAAGCCTCTTACCTGTTCTGAGCCAATGAACGTTACGCTATTTTCTTCTGTAACCTGATAGTTTTTAATAGAATGTGAACTAATAATAGATGGATTCTGAGATAGTTTTTCCAAATCCGAGATGGAGCCGTTTAATGAAAGTCCTGTAAACACCGTGTGAAATTCGCTCTTAATCTTTATATTAGGATAATTTTTTTGTAGCTGACTTTTAAATTTCGTGAATTTTTCTTTTTTAATCATCACAATGATTGATTTTTCCTGATGATTCATTTCTTGTTTTATAGAAGGAAATGTCGGATTGAGCGACATTTGCCCTCCCCCACTCCCCAATATAAAGCTAATCATTAACCATTTAATCCACATAAAAAAACACCTCTCACACTATCGTGTCTCAAAGAGACGCTTTTCATGTGAAAGGTGTTTAGAAATCTTACGAAAGCGGATTAAAAGCTTCCGGTCTGTTTTCACGGCGGTTGAAATAGTAGCTAATAGCATCACAAATGCGTTTAGAAGCTAAGCCGTCTCCGTAAGGATTCGATGCTTGTGACATTTGCTTATATACGCCTTCATCTATTAACAGCTCTTTTGCTAGCGTATAAATCGTTTCTTCTTCCGTGCCTGCTAGTTTGAGCGTTCCTGCTTCAATTCCTTCCGGGCGCTCTGTTGTATCGCGAAGTACCAATACAGGTACGCCTAATGAAGGAGCTTCTTCTTGAACACCGCCCGAATCTGTCAAAATAATATGAGCGCGCTCAGCGAAGTTATGGAAGTCAATTACATCTAACGGTTCAATTAAATGAATGCGCGGGTCATTTCCTAAGATATCGTTTGCTGTTTCTCTAACTACTGGATTCAAATGAACAGGATACACAACTTGCACATCTTCATGTTCATCTACAATACGCTTAACAGCACGGAACATATTTTTCATTGGTTCGCCTAAATTTTCGCGGCGATGTGCCGTTAACAAAATAAGACGATCATCTCCCAATTTCGTTAACACTTCATGCTCATATGTCTCTTTTACTGTTGTTTTTAACGCATCGATAGCTGTATTTCCAGTCACAAAGATTCGCTCTTCTTTTTTGTTCTCTACTTGCAAATTAGCTGCAGACTTATCTGTTGGAGCAAAGTGCAAATCAGCGAGAACACCTGTAAGCTGACGGTTCATTTCTTCCGGGTATGGAGAATATTTATTCCATGTGCGCAAACCTGCTTCAACATGCCCGACCTGAATCTGATTATAAAAAGCTGCTAGCCCAGCAATAAACGTCGTAGTTGTATCACCGTGTACAAGTACCATGTCCGGCTTTACTTTTTTCATTACGTCGTCCAAGCCTTGTAATCCTCTGGTCGTTACGTCCATAAGGGTTTGGCGATCCTTCATAATGTTCAGGTCATAGTCAGGCTGAATGTCAAAGATGCTCAATACTTGGTCTAACATTTCACGGTGCTGAGCCGTTACTGTAACAATTGCTTCGAACTCTTCTGGTCGCTTTTTAAGCTCTAATACTAGAGGAGCCATTTTAATTGCTTCTGGTCTTGTCCCGAATATCGTCATTACTTTAATTGGCTGCTTCATGTTCATCACCCAAATCTACAAATTATTTTGTACCGAATAAACGATCCCCTGCATCACCTAAACCTGGAACAATATATCCATGGTCATTTAATTTTTCATCTAATGCTGCAATGTAAATATCTACGTCAGGGTGTGCTTCTTTTACAATTTCCACGCCTTCAGGAGCAGCAATTAAACACATAAATTTAATGTTTTTAGCGCCTCTTTTTTTCAGAGAGTTGATTGCTTCTACAGCTGACCCTCCTGTTGCAAGCATAGGATCTACTACAATAAAGTCACGCTCTTCTACATCATTAGGTAGCTTTACATAATATTCAACAGGCTGTAATGTTTCTGGATCACGATATAAGCCAACGTGTCCAACTTTAGCAGCTGGCATTAGTTTTAAAAATCCATCTACCATGCCGATACCAGCACGAAGAATTGGAACGATACCAAGCTTTTTCCCTGCAATAACTTTTGACTTTGTTTTGCAAACCGGTGTTTCAATTTCAACATCTTCTAGCGGTAAATCACGTGTTGCTTCAAAAGCCATTAAGCTTGCCACTTCATCAACTAATTCACGAAACTCTTTCGTTCCCGTTTTTACATCGCGTATGTAAGTTAATTTGTGTTGAATAAGCGGGTGATCAAATACGTATACTTTGCCCATTGATATCTCTCCTTATATATAAAGATGTACACATTAAAATACCATTCAACGAATTGAATGGTACGTACTAGTAAAAACATATCTCTTGCTAATTAAATTTATACATTGCATTCATTTTACAGAAAAAAGTTTTTGAGTTCAAGCATTATTCAAAAAATGATTGAATTGCTACCACTTTCTCCATAAAAAAAACAGGCACAAAGGCCTGTCTCTCTTAAAGTGATTTATACATTTCAAACTTGCTTGTTAAAGCTTCAACACGTGTTTTAGCTTCAGCTAACTTTTCTTCATCTTCAATATTTTTAAGCGTTAATCCGATGATAGAAGCAATTTCATCCATCTCTTCTAAGCCAAATCCGCGAGTTGTAACCGCAGCTGTACCAATACGGATACCGCTTGTTACAAATGGGCTTTGCTCATCATAAGGAATTGTATTTTTGTTTGTTGTAATACCTACATCATCAAGCGCTTTTTCAGCTACTTTACCTGTCAAATTCATTGAGCTTACGTCGATTAACACAAGGTGATTGTCTGTTCCTTCAGATACAAGAGCAAATCCTTCTTTCTTTAATCCTTCTGCTAAACGATTAGCATTGTCGATGATATTTTGAGCATAGTGCTTAAACTCATCTTGTAATGCTTCACCAAATGCTACTGCTTTTGCAGCGATAACGTGCATCAATGGACCACCTTGAATACCAGGGAAGATCGACTTATCAATCTTTTTCGCAAATTCTTCTTTACATAAAATCATACCGCCGCGTGGTCCGCGTAGTGTTTTATGTGTTGTAGTTGTAACGAAATGAGCATGTGGCACAGGATTTTGATGAAGTCCTGCAGCTACTAGACCAGCAATATGAGCCATGTCTACCATTAAATAAGCGCCTACTTCATCAGCGATTTCACGGAAACGCTTGAAGTCGATTGCGCGTGGATATGCGCTTGCACCAGCCACAATTAATTTTGGTTTGTGTGTACGAGCTTTTTCTAATACGTCATCGTAGTTAATGCGATGTGTTTCGCGATCTACACCATATTCGATGAAATTGTACTGAACACCACTAAAGTTAACAGGACTTCCGTGCGTTAAGTGACCGCCGTGCGATAAATTCATACCAAGTACTGTGTCTCCAGCCTCTAAAACAGTGAAGTATACAGCCATGTTTGCTTGTGCACCTGAGTGAGGTTGAACGTTCACGTGCTCTGCTCCGAAAATTTCTTTTGCACGATCACGAGCTAAGTCTTCTACTACATCCACGTGTTCACAACCACCGTAGTAACGTTTAGCTGGATAGCCTTCAGCATATTTATTTGTTAAAACTGAACCTTGTGCTTCCATTACCGCTGTTGTTACAAAGTTTTCTGAAGCAATTAGCTCAATCTTAGTACGTTGTCTTTGTAATTCATCCTTGATCGCATTATAAACTGCTGGATCTTGTTGCATTAGTTGTTTCTCCATCAAAATCCTCTCCTCGTTTCGTATTCGCAATGTTCGTTATTTGTTAATTCAACTACATTGTAACATGATTTATTTAGAATAAAAAAGAAAAAATGTGTATTATTTTAATATATTTAATTACGAAAGTTCGTAAAACGCTCTCATTCCACCGATTAGTTTTGGACGCGTCTTTGCTAAAGTAACATGAGCGTGTCCAACTGCGTTCAACGTACAACGAACGGGTACTGCGACATGCTTTAAATGCATACCAATGAATGTATCTCCAATATCAATCCCAGCATCAGCTTTAATAAACTCTACTAAAACAGGATCTTTAAGCTGGCCATAGGCCTGTGTAGCCATCGCTCCACCTGCTTTATGAATAGGAACAACACTAACGATTTCTAAGCGTTCTTTACGAGCTAATTCTCTTTCTACTACCAGTGCTCGATTAAGATGTTCACAGCATTGAAATGCTAAGTGGACACCCGTTTTTTTTCGAAAATCTGCTAGTGTATCAAAGATCATTTCTGCAACTTCCATTGCGCCTGCGGTTCCTATTTTTTCACCAATTACCTCGCTTGTACTGCATCCAATGACAAGTGTATGTTCTGAAGATAACTGCACTTGTGCTGAAAAATCAGATAAAACTGTTTCCAACTGCTCTTTCCATTTCGTAAGTTCAGACACGTTTTTCTTCCTTTCTTCCATTGAATACGTTCACATTATGCCGTTACTGTTGCATCACTTTGCTGCTCATACTGTTTAATTTTATTCACGCGATTTTCATGTCGCCCGCCTTCAAATTCTGTCGTTAACCAAATTTTCGCAATTTCACGTGCAAGTCCCGGCCCAATGACGCGTTCACCCATTGCTAAAATGTTGCTATCATTATGTTCTCTTGTGGCTTTTGCACTAAACGTATCATGCACTAGAGCGCAGCGAATTCCCTTTACTTTATTAGCTGCTATGCTCATACCGATGCCTGTTCCGCAAATAAGAATGCCTCGACTTACTTCTTGGCTCGCCACTTTTTGAGCAACGGGAAGTGCATAATCCGGATAATCGACAGATGCTGAGCATTCACACCCTAAATCCACATATTCAATATTTAATTCTTCCATTAAAGAGATAATTTCCTGTCGTAAATTTATACCGCCGTGGTCAGATGCAATAGCTACTTTCATCTTTGTTTCCTCCTCATACATACCTTCATCTTCTATTAATTTTTGTTCAGTTTAAGTCTGCAAAAATTTATGGGACCTTTTATAATTTGTCGACTATTTTGTTAATCATACGCTCTAACTCTTCTAAAGTCTGTTCGTACGTCTGTAATGATCCGCCGAACGGATCAGATACTTCACCTTGCTCGCCGGCAAATTCTTTTAGCGTAAATAATTTATCACTTACGTATGGAGCTTGGTTCAAAATTAGCATTTTATGCTGCTCCGTCATCGTAAAAATATAAGTAGCCCACATCAATTGTTCTTCCGTTAATGCTGCCGAAGCATGAGAACAAGCTATGCCTTTCTGTTGAAGGGCAACTTGTGCATGAACAGAAGCTTCACTTCCATTTGAAGCGAATACACCTGCAGACTTCACGTTTATTCCATCTATTTTTTTAGCTTTCAGCAACGCTTCTGCCATAGGGCTGCGGCACGTGTTTCCTGTACATACAAATAAGATGTTTTTCAAGATACATCCTCCCTTGCTTTCACTATGTGCGACTATGTTGATATTCCACCCTATTGTATCTCTATTGCTTGCATAAATCCAGTTAGCTTTTTTGGGTGTTTTTTATCCATGATCTCTTTATTTATCTTGAAAAAAACACCTTCGCTTTCCTTTTTTTATTGCTGTAATTTAAAAGAAGCAAAAAAAGACCATAACCTGCATGGTCATGATCCTTTACCTATTTATATATAGTTAAAAAGGTAATAGCAATTTGATGCCAAAAGCTAATAAAATGCTCCCGCCCAGTGCCTCACTATATGAACCAAGCCAGCCTTGTACTCTTCTGCCGAGCAACAGTCCTAACCAAGTTAATAGCATACTCACTACGCCAAAAACAATAATGGTCAAAAACGTTCTTGCCCCAAAAATACCTAAGCTAAGTCCAACAGAAAAACTATCTAGACTCACGCTGAGCGCAAAAAATAACAGTCCAAAGCCAACTGGTTTGATAAACGGCGTATCGTCATGCTTAAAGGAGGAATAAATCATCTGCGCCCCAAGAATCAGCAATAAAATTCCACCGCCATAGGTAGCAAACATTCCAAGTTTATCAGACAAAAGTCGTCCAATAAACATGCCCAATAGCGGCATCCAAATATGAAATATACCGATAACAACACCAATGTAGAAAATTTGGCGAAAGCGTAAACGAATTAACCCCATTCCCAAACCAACTGAGAAAGCATCCATTCCTAAGGCAAACGCCATAATGACTAACGTGATCATTTCACTAATTAACTGAGATACATTCATCTTTACCCTCCTCGGACGTGCTCCTATTTCAAAATATGCACATTCGAAAAGGTTTAGAAGATGAATTTTATTGCTTAATCACGTGATGTCCTGCAGCTTTCATTAATCGATTCATAACGGCATGACCGACTCCTTCTTCAGAAAAACTTTCACTAACGATAATATCTACATCGCACTCATTAAATGAACGAAGAGACTCATATAAGTGGCTAGCAACCGTCTCTAAATTTGAGCGAGATCCACATGTAATGACGGCATCGGCTTTATACACATTTTCATGTTCAGATGTCGTTAATACCCCTACTCGCTTACCCTGATCTTGATAGTGATCAATAATAGATTGGAAAAAATCTGAACTGCCGTCAACAATGACAAGCGGTGCATCAGGTGCGTAATGCGTATATTTCATACCTGGAGATTTTGGCGCTTCTTTATCACTTATTAACGCTCGATCTACTTTTACGGGACCAATTACACTTTCTAACTCTTTCTGAGTAATGCCGCCTGGACGTAAAATAATAGGAATCTCTTCAGTACAATCAAGGACAGTCGACTCTACTCCTACCCCTGTCGCTCCTCCGTCTACAACTCCGCTAATACGCCCTTCTAAATCATTCATCACGTGGTGAGCTAAAGTGGGGCTTGGCTTGCCGGAGAGGTTTGCACTAGGAGCCGCGATAGGCAAAGCCACTTTTTTCAATAATGCAAGAGCTACCGGATGTGATGGCATTCTCACTGCAATGCTGTTTAAACCAGCCGTAACCTTATCTGAAACTTGATCTTTTTTAGGTAATATCACGGTAAGAGGACCTGGCCAAAAAGCATCAATCACTTTCTCTGCTTTTGAAGGAATTGACTCTACAAATGTATGCAGCTGCTCTTTATCTCCAATATGAACAATAAGAGGGTTATCACTAGGACGTCCTTTCGCTGCAAAAATTTTATCCACAGCTTTATCCGATGTTGCATCTCCTCCTAATCCATACACCGTCTCTGTAGGAAAAGCAACCACTTCGTGGTTGCGCAGCAAATCTGCTGCTTCTTCTATCTGTGGATAAATATCTTTTTCGTTCATAAAATTATCCACAACCCATAACTTAGTTTCCATCTTCTTCAACTCCTTTTTCTTTCTATATCTAGGTTTTTTTTTACTTTAAAAGTACAATATGTATCAAAAACAGTAAAATACATGCATTCATTATATCAGCAAACAAGCTTTATCCACAAAATGTGGATAAAGCTTAGATTTTTGTGAATAACATTGTGGATACCCCATTAAAATGATTTATCCACATTTCCTTTTAACTAGCTGCATAAAACATCACGTAGACATCCTTAGGATTTGGTAACTGTTTTAAATACGAATGTTCTTTTAACAAATCAGGTAGCGCACTATAAGATGTTTGCTGAAAATTCATCATTTGAAAAAAATGCAGAGAGGATGCCTTATTTGTTAGTAAATATAGTTGCTTCACACCATGCTTTTGAGCCAGCTGAACGATACTTTTAAATAGCAGCAGAATATCAGATTGCATCAAAGAAGGTGACACGACAAGGGAGCGAAGAATTCCGTCCATGCCTTCTTTTTCAAACCCAACTGTTGCTAGCAGCTCGCCTTCATCACTTTCCATGATGACAAATTGATGAATATGTTCTTCTACACCCGCTGTGCTAATACCCGCTTTTTGTAAAAACTTCTGAATTCGAATATAATCATTTTTACTGGCAATTTTTAATTGTTCTCTCATTTTAATCACCTCAACTTGTTTTCTAGTAACAAATCTATGAGATGGTTAAAAAAAGTAGAACTGAATTTTATTTTTAATGATTCTATTAATTAAATACGGACGATACCCATTCTACTACAAAAAACTTAACTTCTACAGAATCTTCTTTCGATTTAGCATCAGCTTTTTTCTTAGATGAAACAGACTTTTCAGCTTCCTTACTTTCCTTTTTCTCAGCCTTAGCGCTTGTTTCTTCTTTCGCTGTGTTGCTTGTATCCTTTGCAGCTGCTTCTTTAGAAGATGCCGTTGGTTGAGAAGGTTCCTCAGCTTTCTGCTTAATAGAATCCGATGTAATAGTTGCAGATTGAATTTCTGTCTTCACTGCGGGTTCTTTACTTTCAGCCGACGTATCATCTGTTTTGTCTGCAGATTTTAATTCAGAAGCTGCTGGTTTTTCTTTTTCTGCCTTTGGTTCTTCTTCAGATGGCTCTGGCGCTTTTACCGCTTCACCGTTTGAAAAATCTAAGAAGCATAAAGGAGGAAATAGTACACACCACCAGTTTGCTCCTTCTCCTTTACCAAGAGTAATAAGCACGGCTTCATACTCACCTGCTGGATATAAAAACTGACCGTACAACTTAGTAGGAAACTCTACTTTTCCGAATTTAACGTGAACAGATTCATTTACGCCTTCTTCTTTTAGCACTTCTTTCGCAATTGTCTCAAGCGCTGGCAAATTTTCTTTAATTGTTTTTCGAGCTACAGTTACAGATGTTAAATCTTTTACCCATTCTGTAATTTGTTCGTTCACACGGTCACGAATCAGACGTTTTACGTACTGATCTTTTTCACCGTCGCTGTTTGCTAAAATACGCAGTCGAATTGCCTCGTCTGGAATGACTGCAGGCTGATCTGCCTGCACTTGGTTATGTGTATATATAAGTTGAGCATTTGCTCCAATAATTAATAAAATAAAATAAATGATAGCATATTTCTTCATTTCGGCCACCGCCCTTTCATAGGAACAGTATGGCCGAAAGCAAGATATCTTAAACTAGTAATTTAGTAAAAAAATGCATGATTTTCAAAAACCAAAGGGAAAATCATTCCCTCTGATTTTTTTAGTTATCACGAAGTTGTGCAAAAACCATTCGATCTTTTCCATTAATATCATATACACATTCTACAAAAGCTGTCGGAAACGTTTTTTGCAGCATCTCAGCTACATCTTTTGTCTGTCCGGCCCCGACCTCAAATCCAATAATACTGTTTGACTTCGTCACATATGGCAACTCTTCCATAAAACGTCGATAAAAATCCAGACCATCTTTTCCACCAAAAAGAGCTCGATTTGGCTCATGATCTTTTACCACTGTGGACAATTCATCATCTGCTGGAATATAAGGCGGATTAGACACAATTACATCAAATTTCTGATTTGATGATAGGAATGGTTGTAATAAATCTCCCTGTATAAACGTGACAGCAGCGTCCAGATTTTGAGCATTCTCCTTGGCTACATTTAAAGATTCTATAGCTATATCTGTTGCTGTAACATTGACGCTGTCAAGCTCCAACGCTAAAGTGATAGCAATCGCCCCACTTCCCGTTCCAATATCGACAAGCTCAATAGACTGGTGTTGAAATTCTTTTTTCATTCGAGAAATCATTCCATATACGAGCTCTTCTGTTTCCGGTCTTGGAATTAATACATGTTCGTTTACAATAAATGAACGTCCGTAAAATTCTTCTGTCCCGATGAGATATTGTACAGGCATCCCTGCTTTATGAGCATGGACATCTTGTTCAAACCTTTTTAGCGTTTCTTCTTCTAGTTCTTCCTGCAGAGCACCTAGCAAATGAGTTCTCGTCATCTGTAAGTGATGGCGAAGCAAGAGTTCTCCCGCGTTTTCATCTCGCTTTGCCTCTTTCAAAAAAGAAGAAGCCCACTTAAGGGCTTCAAATACTTTCATTAGTTCGAATCTTCCATTCGGCGCGCTTGGTCTTCCATTACTAATGCATCGATAATTTCATCAAGCTTGCCTTCTAAGATTTGATCTAGCTTTTGAATCGTCAGACCAATACGGTGGTCCGTTACGCGATTTTGCGGGAAATTATACGTACGGATACGCTCAGAGCGATCTCCTGATCCAACTGCTTGTTTGCGCGTTGCATCGTACTCTGCTTGTGCTTCTCGCTGGAATTTGTCGTACACGCGAGCACGCAATACTTTCATTGCTTTTTCTTTATTTTTAATTTGAGACTTTTCATCTTGACATGATACCACTGTATTTGTTGGTAAATGTGTTAAACGAACTGCCGACATCGTCGTATTAACACTTTGGCCACCAGGTCCACTTGAAGCAAATGTATCTACACGGATGTCTTTTTCATGAATGTCCACTTCAACTTCTTCCGCTTCAGGAAGACATGCTACCGTTGCTGTAGATGTATGAATACGACCGCCTGATTCTGTTTCAGGAACTCGCTGAACACGGTGTGCACCGTTTTCAAATTTCATCTTTGAGTACGCACCTTTACCGTTAATCATAAAGATAATTTCTTTATAACCGCCTACTCCAGTAGTCGTTGCTTCCATTACTTCTGTTTTCCAGCCTTGTGATTCAGCAAAACGAGAATACATGCGGTACAAATTAGCTGCAAATAACGCTGCTTCATCTCCACCAGCCGCTCCACGAACCTCCATGATTACGTTTTTATCATCGTTTGGATCTTTTGGAATTAATAAAATACGTAGCTTTTCAACTAGCTCTTCTTGCTGCGTTTCTAACTCGGCAATTTCTTCTTTGACCATGTCGCGCATATCTGCATCAAGCTTATCTTCAAGCATCGTTTTCGCTTCTGATAACTGCTCTTTTACATCTTTGTATTCCTGATAAGCGGCTACCGTTTGTTGTATATCTGATTGTTCCTTCGAATATTCTCTCAACTTAGAGGGGTTGTTTACGATCTCAGGGTCACTCAGAAGTTCGTTTAACTTCTCATAGCGCGCCTCTACCGCTTCTAAACGATCAAACACGTCATTCACCTCATTCTTTATCCATAACATTGTAATTATAGTATAGCTTTAAAATAGAGTCAAAACCTTGTTAATACACGTATATGAACAAAAAAACAGAACTGCGCGTTCTGTTTTTATCATCATAAAATTCTTGCTTTATTTTTCGACCATTTCGCTTGAGTCCACAGACACAGCCTGTCCTTTGGACTTTTGCACAACGTGGCAATGACGACATCTTGGTTCGTACGATTCAGACGCACCGACTAAAATAATAGGGTCGTCATAAGAAGCAGGCTCACCGTTAATCAAACGCTGCGTACGGCTCGCAGGAGAGCCACATGAAGCGCATACGGCCTGTAGCTTTGTTACCGATTCTGCAATAGCCATTAACTGGGGCATTTGTCCAAAAGGTTCACCTTTGAAGTCTTGGTCTAACCCTGCTACAATCACACGAAAGCCTTGATCTGCTAAAGATTGAACAATTTCTAAAATATCTGTGTCAAAAAACTGTACTTCATCTATCGCTACTACGTCTGTCTCTTCATTTACTCGCTTTAAAATATCGCGCGATGCTGAGATTGAATAAGCCATAACAGATGTACCATTATGTGAAACGACAGCTTCTTCACTATATCGATTATCAATTGCAGGCTTGAACACTTGTGCTTTTTGTTTAGCAAACTGCGTACGGCGCACACGTCGAATCAACTCTTCTGATTTCCCTGAAAACATACTGCCACAAATTACTTCTATCCAACCGCTTTGTTTCATTACGTACACCACTGCGGGACTCTCCCTTCTTCTCGTTCCGTTTCTGAGCGAACCGCTACTAACTTAATCTACGTCTTCTATGTAGATCTTATTCCTATGATAAAGTACCCACTTTTTTATCAAGCAGACACTGTTTTTCTACTTTTTTAAGCAAAAAAACAGGCAAGAAGTTAAGCTACTTGCCTGTTTGTTTCGACAATGTGATTATTTAAGACCGTATTTTTTGTTGAAGCGATCAACACGGCCACCAGCTTCAGCGAATTTTTGACGACCAGTGTAGAATGGGTGACATTCAGAACAAGTCTCAACGCGGATCTCTTCTTTTACAGAACCACTTTCAAATTCGTTTCCGCAAGTACATTTAACCATAACTGTTTTATAGTTTGGATGAATTCCTGTTTTCATTCGTTTCATCTCCTTCCGCCCTGAATCATTCTGAAACAGAGTTTATTGATAAAGATAGTGATGAAATAATAACTATTTCACTGTGTACTTTATCAACACACATGATGAAATTATAACAAGGGTTGTATGCTTTTGCAACCACATGTTTTATAACTTATCGTTTATTTGCTAGAAGCGTTTTTTTCTCTTCCGTTAACATCGAAAAGAACTCTTCATTTGTCTTTGTTTGACGTAAACGTTTTAAGAATTTTTCTGCAAAATCAGGAGCATCTGCCATTGATTTGCGAATTGCCCATAAGTGGTCTAAATGCTCTTTTGGAATTAACAGCTCTTCTTTACGTGTGCCTGAACGACGAATGTCAATCGCAGGGAAGATACGTTTTTCAGCTAGTGAACGATCTAGATGCAGTTCCATGTTACCTGTACCTTTAAATTCTTCATAAATAACATCATCCATACGAGAGCCTGTATCAATTAAGGCTGTTGCTAGAATGGTTAAGCTGCCTCCATCTTCAATGTTACGCGCAGCTCCAAAGAAGCGTTTTGGACGATGAAAAGCAGCTGGATCAATACCCCCTGATAGTGTACGACCGCTCGGTGGAATAACTAAGTTATAAGCACGAGCAAGTCTTGTAATGCTATCCATCAAAATGACAACATCTTTTTTGTGTTCGACAAGTCTCATCGCACGTTCAAGGACAAGTTCCGCTACTTTAATGTGATTTTCTGGCACTTCGTCAAATGTAGAACTGACAACATCACCGTCAACCGAACGCTCAATGTCCGTTACTTCTTCAGGACGCTCATCAATAAGAAGAACAATCAATTCCGCATCAGGATGATTGGTTGTAATGCTATTGGCAATTTCTTTTAACAGCATCGTTTTACCTGCCTTTGGCGGCGCAACAATTAGTCCCCTTTGCCCAAATCCAATTGGTGAAATCAAGTCAATAATACGCGTAGAGAAACTTCTTGGCTGAGTTTCCAGCAGCATTTGCTCATTTGGATAAATCGGGGTTAGTGCTGGAAAATGTACGCGTTCTTTTGACGTTTCTGGGTCTTCTCCGTTTACTGCTTCTACATGCAGTAACCCGTAGTAGCGCTCATTTTCTTTCGGAGGACGAACTTTCCCCGATACCTTGTCTCCATTACGCAGATCGAAGCGACGAATTTGTGAAGCTGAGATATAAATATCTTCTGAACTCGGTGAATAGTTAATTGGTCGTAAGAAACCGAATCCTTCTGACTGAATAATTTCAAGAACGCCTTCCATAAATAAAAGCCCATCTTGTTCAGCTTGAGCCTTTAAAATAGCAAAGACAAGTTCTTTTTTCGTTAATTTACTATAGTACGAAACTTTATACTCACGAGCATGTTCATATAGCTCTTTTAATTTCATATTTTCTAAACTGGATAATGTTAAGTTCATTAGGACACCACGCTTTATAATGAATAATTTTTAACCGTTCCTCCCATATTAAATTCAAATATAAAATTGAGAGATGATATGGATGGAATAAATCTGTGAAAATGGAGAATATAACCTTTGAAGTATAATAAGTAGAATCAATTGATTAACCATACACTTTTAGAAGAATAATTCCGACATAAAACCATTTATATTATCTTGATAAATTTAACGTAGCAATTTATATTCTAACCTTTTTCTATCTTTTTAATCAATCTTTTTTTACTTTAGAAGATGAATAAAAAAAAGGAAATTTAATAGCTTAAGAGAAGCAAGGAAAACCTTTTCATAATTTCACATTAAAGGAAATAAACTGGACGTTAAAATAAGAAGTGAAATTTATCTTTTAGCTTCCCCTTTTTATCTATTTACCCTATTCATAAATATATAAGCTACACAGACATAGAAGAACGTTCCTACACCTGTGTAGCTTATTTAACGGCTCATTTCTAGAATTTGCTTTCCTGACTGTTGTGCAATTTGCCTCTATGAATTTTGAAATTGTTCAATTTCTTCTTGAGTCATCTCTTCACGCCAAATCATTGCCCCTAAATCCGATAGCTTGTCTACTAAATGGCTGTAACCTCGGTCAATGTGCTCTAAACCAGTTACTTCTGTAATCCCTTTGGCCATTAAGCCTGCGGTTACAAGGGCTGCTCCTGCTCGTAAGTCCGACGCTTTCACACGTGCACCTTGTAAGTGAATGGGACCATTAATAATAGCTGAACGTCCTTCTACCTTAACAGATGCATTCATTCGTCTCAGCTCGTCAATATGCTTAAACCTTGCACCGTAAATTGTATCTGTCACAACGCTTGTACCTGATGCTCTTGTTAGAAGCGTCGTGAATGGCTGCTGTAAATCAGTTGGAAAACCTGGATATACTAACGTTTTAATATCTACGGGCTTCAACAGCTGACGAGTCGCTACGAGAATCTGATCTGAGCTTGTTTCGATATGAATACCCATTTCCCGCATTTTAGCCGTTAATGACTCTAGGTGCTGAGGGATAACGTTGTCAACAACAACTTCTTTTCCCATACTCGCTCCCATAATCATATACGTGCCTGCTTCAATTCGGTCTGGAATGATGGAATGACGGCATCCTTTTAATTGATCTACGCCATCAATTCGAATAACGTCCGTCCCTGCACCTTTAATACGGGCACCCATACTTGTCAGTAACGTAGCTACATCGATAATTTCAGGCTCTTTAGCAGCATTCTCGATAACGGTACGCCCTTTTGCTCTCACAGCAGCTAGCATGATATTGATTGTTGCTCCTACGCTCACAACGTCTAAATAAATTCGAGCACCAATCAGTTCATCAGCTCGAATGTAAATAGCTCCTTGCTCATTTGTTACTTTCGCACCAAGAGCTTCAAAGCCTTTAATGTGCTGATCGATTGGTCTTGGACCAAGGTAACAGCCTCCTGGAAGACCAACTACCGCTTTTTTAAAGCGTCCCAACATCGCCCCCATTAAATAATAAGAAGCGCGTAATTTTTTTACTTTTCCGTTCGGTAAAGGCATTGCAACCATTCCGGATGGATCTACTGTTAATTCGTCGTTATCAATGGTTACTTTCCCACCAATTTCTTCAACTAAATCCCCTAATAACTGCACGTCTGAAATATCAGGCAGACCTTCAATTGTAACAGGTGACTCGGCTAAAATTGTTGCTGGAATAAGCGCAACGGCACTATTTTTAGCACCACTGACGCGGACGGATCCACTTAAGGTAAAGCCACCTTGTATTTTTAACTTTTCCATTTATAGCTCCCTTCTAGTGAAAGAAAGTTTCTCACCTAGTAATTGAGGAAAATTTTGGTACAAAGAATACCTAAAAGAATGGTTATTTTTCCTATTACCTACTAGTGTACACGAAAATGAAAAAATCATGTATAGTTTCGACAAGATAAAAGAAAAATATGGCATTCACCTGTCAGGATGGTAAATGCCACACAAATTTATACATGTTTAGACATTTCGTTTTTCCCAATCTGCTAAAAATTGGTCAATTCCTGCATTTGTTAACGGATGTTTGAACAATTGCATTAAAACTTTGTAAGGAATTGTCGCAATATGTGCTCCATTTTTTGCAGCTTCTGTTACGTGCATCGGATGACGAATAGATGCTGCAATAATTTCGGATGGAATGTCATGAATTGCAAAAATATCTGCAATATCTGAGATTAAATCGAGGCCATTAAAACCAATATCGTCTAACCTTCCCAAGAAAGGCGATACGTAAGTAGCACCTGCTCTTGCTGCCATTAACGCTTGGTTAGCTGAGAAAATAAGCGTAACGTTTGTCTTAATACCTAAACTAGTAAATTCTTTTACTGCTTTTAAGCCATCTGGAGTCATCGGTACCTTGATTGTAATATTCGGCGCAATCGCAGCAAGCTCTTTTCCTTCGCGAATCATGCCTTCTGCATCAAGCGCAATCACTTCTGCACTTACAGATCCTTCAACGAACTCTGTAATTTCACGAAGACGATCTTCAAACGTGATGTTCTCTTTAGCTACTAAACTAGGATTTGTTGTAACCCCCGCTAACAAACCTAATGAATGCGCTTCCTTAATCTCGTCTAAATTAGCCGTATCAATAAAAAACTTCATGAATGCCATCCCCCTGTGTTATGTATTCAGAATGATAAGAAAATTATAGTAAAAATAAAACCGCCTTACAATAAAAATAAGACGGTTTTATTTTTCAGACTCAACTAACTGCAAACAGGCCATCCGAAGATTTCAAATTATGCTTTGTTAGAAGAACCGAATTCACGCATTTTACCTTGAACCGTTTCTTTGATTGCTTCGCGAGCAGGTCCTAAGTATTTACGTGGATCATATTGTTCAGGTTGCGCAGCTAATACTTCACGAACAGCTTTAGCTGAAGCAATTTGGTTTTCAGTGTTTACGTTGATTTTAGCAGTACCTAAAGAAACTGATTTTTGGATATCTTTTGTTGGAATACCAGTTCCACCGTGTAGAACTAATGGTAAGCCTGTACGATCTCCGATTTCTTTCATTTCAGCAAAACCTAGGTTTGGTTCACCTTTGTATGGTCCGTGAACTGATCCTAATGCTGGAGCTAAGCAATCGATACCTGTACGGTTAACAAGTTCTTCACACTCGTTAGCATCTGCATAGATAACACCCTCAGCAATAACGTCGTCTTCTTGTCCACCAACAGTTCCTAGTTCTGCTTCTACAGATACTCCGTGGAAGTGAGCTAGTTCAACTACTTTAGAAGTAATTGCAATGTTTTCTTCAAATGGGTGGTGAGAAGCATCGATCATTACAGAAGTGAATCCAGCATGGATTGCTTTTGCACATGATTCAAAGCTTGAACCGTGGTCTAAGTGAATTGCAACTGGTACTTGAACGTCGTAATCTTCGATTAGAGCTTCAACCATTGCTACAACAGTTTTGAAACCGCCCATGTAGCGTGCTGCACCTTCAGATACACCAAGAATAACTGGAGAGTTTTCTTCTTTTGCTGCTTGAAGAATAGCTTGAGTAAACTCTAAGTTATTTAAGTTAAATTGACCTACTGCATAGCCTTGTTCTTTTGCTGTAATAAGCATTTCTTTCATTGATACTAAAGGCATATTGAAATCCTCCTTAAAATCAACCTTAGATTAGATGCTAACCAAAAGGCACACTCAAATAGTATGCTCTTGAATTGAGTGTTTCATGTAGAAACAACGCGCATCTTTACATAATAGATTGTCGAATTATGAATACAGTAATTAGGATACCAACTAACAATGAAAACAGCAACATTTTTAGGCTGATATTCAAAATTTGTTAGTATGAAAACCCTACCAAAACCTTAATTCGACTTTACTGGTATATATTCCCTAACAACTTTGCGGATTTCATCAATATCAAAAGGTTTTGCAAAGTGAGTTAACGCTCCTAGATCTTTTGCTTCTTGAATCATATCCAATTCACCATAAGCGGTCATAATGATGACTTTAATCGTTTCATCGTGCTGCTTTAACCTTTTTAAAATTTCGATTCCATCCATTCCTGGAATTTTCATATCTAATAAGACAAGATCCGGTGCTTGCTCTTTTGTAATATCAATCGCCTGGAAGCCGTTCGCCGCTTGAAATGTCGTATAGCCTTCTTTTTGCAGCACTTCCGTTAATAAAATACGTATACCATACTGATCATCAACAATTAAAATTTTCTCTGCCAATATAATCCCACCTTTTATATTCCTCTTCTACAGACAAAACTAACATATGTATTTCGCCTTTAAAACAAAAATCCCTGCTAATTAGAGAAATTGTTACAAAACATAGCTTTTTTTGTCATCCATCTAACTTCATTGCACTTTACTTTCATTGTAGCTCATTTCAATATAGAATACAGATAGCTTTTTTCGTTATAATGTGTAGATAGACGGCTTTAGCCGCTTAAATCGAAGGGAGATTCTATGCTTAAAATTTTCACAACTCAACTTTCAGGTTTTTTTAAACGAATTGAAGAACAAGAAGAATTCCAATTTGAAGATGCCGCGCGTATTTTAGCACAGGCCTCTGTCGGAGAAGGATTTATCTATATTTATGGTGTAGAAGAAATGCATGCCGTTACACTAGAAGCACTAAGCAGTGCAGAACCTTTAAGTCAGGCAAAGCCTTTGCCTTTACATGAATTGGATCAGCTGACTAGCGTCGATCGCGTACTGCTTGTCTCTCGATTTTCAACAGATCACAAAGCTGTGGAAATAGCTGAACGTTTAAAGAAACGCGATATTCCATTTGTCAGCATTGCTGCTGTCCCTAAAGAAATAACTGAACCTTCTTTAACAGCACTCGCAGATGCTCATATTGATACAAAATTGTTAAAGCCCCTTATTCCTGGAGAAGACGGCTCAAGATTTGGTTTTCCAGCAATGATGGTCGCTTTATACGCGTACTACGGTTTAATTTTTACATTAAAAGAAATCGTAGAAGAATATGAATAAAAAACACGCTGTCTAAAGACAGCGTGTTTTTATTTCACTTATTTGTTTTGGCCTGACTCCATTGATGCGCGAATAAATTCTTTGAACAATGGTTGCGGTCTTGTTGGACGAGACGTGAATTCTGGGTGGAATTGTGAAGCCAAGAACCATGGGTGATCTTTTAGCTCTACAATTTCAATTAAACGGCCGTCCGGGCTTGTACCAGAGAAGATAAAACCTTTCTCTTCCATTTGCTGGCGATATTCGTTGTTAAATTCATAGCGGTGACGATGACGCTCATACACCACTTCATCTTGATATGCTTCATATGCAAGCGTATCTTCAGACAATTTACAAGGATATAATCCTAAGCGTAATGTACCACCTAAGTCTTCTACGTCTTTTTGTTCCGGTAATAAGTCGATAATTGGATAATTTGTTTCAGGTGCAATTTCTGCTGAATGTGCGCCTTCTAATCCTAATACATTGCGTGCAAACTCAACTGATGCTAGCTGCATACCTAAACAAATACCTAAGAATGGAACTTTTTGCTCACGTGCATATTGTGTTGCCACAATTTTACCTTCGATTCCACGATCCCCAAATCCACCTGGAACTAAGATACCGTCTACATCACCAAGTAAATCTTGAACATTTTCTTTTGTTACAAATTCAGAATTTACCCACTTGATATTTACATCTGCATCGAATGCATATCCAGCATGTTTCATTGCTTCTACAACAGAAATATAAGCATCTTGAAGTTCTACATACTTACCAACTAATGCAATTTTTGTTGTGTTTGAAAGTCCTTTTACTTTCTCAACAAGTGCTTTCCACTCAGTCATTTCTGCCTCTTTGCAATCTAATTTCAAGTGATCGCATGTGATTTGATCTAAGTGCTGCTCTTGTAGAGATAGTGGGATTTCATATAATGTTTCAGCGTCTGCACACTCAATAACTGCTTTTGGATCAATGTCGCAGAATAAAGCTAGCTTATCTTTCATATCTTCAGAAATTGGCATTTCTGTACGAACAACAATCACGTTTGGCTGAATACCTAAGCTACGTAATTCTTTTACACTATGCTGTGTTGGTTTTGTTTTCATTTCACCAGCCGCTTTTAAATATGGCACAAGTGTACAGTGAATATACATAACGTTGTCACGGCCAATATCGCTTTTGATTTGACGAATAGCCTCTAGGAAAGGAAGTGATTCAATATCTCCTACCGTTCCGCCGATTTCAGTAATAACAACATCTGCGTTTGTTTCTTTGCCTGCACGGAAAACGCGTTCTTTAATTTCATTTGTGATGTGCGGAATAACCTGAACTGTTCCGCCTAAATAATCACCGCGACGCTCTTTTTTCAATACTGTTGAATATACTTTACCTGTTGTTACATTGCTGTAGCGATTTAAGTTGATATCGATAAAACGCTCATAGTGACCTAAGTCTAAGTCTGTTTCCGCGCCGTCATCTGTTACGAATACCTCACCGTGTTGGTATGGACTCATTGTTCCTGGGTCTACGTTAATGTATGGATCAAACTTTTGAATCGTTACGTTCAACCCACGGTTTTTTAATAAACGGCCTAAAGAAGCTGCTGTAATCCCTTTTCCTAGAGATGATACAACACCGCCTGTTACGAAAATATACTTTGTCATCTATACTTCCCCCTCTAAATAATTTGAACTGTACAATATTAAAAGTTTTCACATAAACAATCACAATTCATTCATTGTGCATGCGAAATTATAAGAAACCTTATGAATGTGAAACGTTCAAGAACCAAAAGAAAGTTTCTATCAAGGATTTATAAGAACATATCGGGGTGTAAAACATTGATAAATAAAATAAAAAAATTGCTCCCAATACCAAAACTGGATTGGGAGCAATAGTCTATTTTAAATAAAAACTTTTTAAATGCTTGTTTAAAGAGCCCAAAAAAGATTCTACCTACTTCGCTTGAAAAAGTCAAGAAGGATTATTTTTCTTTTTCGTCCTCATAATCGTCTTCTTCATCTTCCTCATCATCGTCTAGATCATCTTCTAAATCGTCAAAATCGTCTTCTGCAAGATCATCTTCATCTTCTTCTAGCTCGTCGATGTCTTCAAAATCTTCTTCTTCGTCTAGATCGTCAACATCTTCATAATCTAAATCTTCTTCTAGATCATCAAAGTCTTCAACTTCTTCAACAACAGCTTTTTTCGCTTTTTTCTTTTTAGGTTTTGCAACCGGAATAACTTCTTCTTCAGCCTGGTCAAAAGGATACCATCCACGAAGACCCCAATGGTTGTCCCCTACTGTTAAAAAGCGACCATCAATATTAATATCTGTATAAAACTGAGCTAATCTCGTTTTTAATTCTTGATCTGACATTTCCGCTGCTGCTTTAATTTCAGCAATAATTTCTTGGAATGACATTGCTTGACGATCTGTTTTTTCTTCTAGAAGCGCGTAAGCAATCTCAATCATCGACATTTCTTTTAAATCCGTTTTTGAGTACTGTGCTAAACTCAAATCTGGCACATCCTTTCTATGGCTATGTATATCGAAAATCTATTAAATCAATTCATCATATGTGTAAATGATGGAAACGAATAAATACATACCATTCATTATAAACAAATTCAATACATTTATGCTAGCCTCGTTTCTAAAATTCTCGAGAATTTCGCATAAAACAACGAAAAAATAGACATTTTATTACTATAATACATTCTACTTGATACACCAACAGCATCCTTTGACCAAAAGGAATTCACCATCAGTTATTCTGAGTCCGTTAGGGTTAAGTCTATAAAAGCCGCGATGACCAAAAATAGTCATCGCGGCTTTTAATATATCACTATATACTAACGATACATTATTACATATTTCGACGATATTGCCCACCGCATTCATATAAAGCTCGCGTAATTTCTCCTAAGCTGGCTACTTTAACAGTCTCCATTAACTCTTTGAAAATGTTCTCTCCTTCTGTTGCAGCTTTCTTTAACCTTTTCAGCGCGTCTTCTCTTTTTTCTTCATGCTGCTGTTGAAACTTCTGAAGCTGATTAATTTGATGATTTTTTTCTTCTTTTGATGCGCGGGCCAACTGCATGTCATCAACTGAGGAACTTTCCTCTTCATTTGGATTAATATACGTATTTACTCCTATAATAGGTAAAGCTCCCGTATGTTTTTGCATCTCGTATTCCATCGATTCATCTTGAATCTTACCTCGCTGATACTGCATTTCCATCGCACCTAAAACGCCGCCTCGATCATTTAAGCGTTGAAATTCAGCCAATACCGCTTCTTCTACCAAGTCTGTTAGTTCATCAATAATAAAAGAGCCCTGTAATGGATTTTCATTCTTAGTGAGTCCATGCTCTTTTGTAATGATTAGTTGAATGGCCATCGCTCTACGTACAGATTCCTCTGTCGGTGTTGTAATTGCTTCATCATACGCATTGGTATGAAGAGAGTTGCAGTTGTCATGAAGAGCCATTAAGGCTTGCAGCGTCGTACGTATATCATTAAAATTAATTTCCTGTGCATGAAGCGATCGGCCGGATGTTTGAATATGATACTTAAGCTTTTGACTGCGTTCATTTGCGCCGTATTTATCACGCATCACAATTGCCCATATTCTTCTCGCCACACGTCCAATAACCGTGTATTCAGGGTCAAGTCCATTACTAAAGAAAAACGATAAATTAGGAGCAAAATCATCAATATGCATCCCTCGGCTTAAGTAATATTCCACGTACGTAAAACCGTTGGCTAATGTAAACGCGAGCTGAGAAATTGGATTCGCCCCTGCTTCAGCAATATGATAGCCTGAAATAGACACAGAATAATAGTTGCGCACTTTCTCGTCAATAAAGTACTGCTGAATATCTCCCATCATTTTTAACGCAAATTCTGTGGAAAAAATACACGTATTTTGGCCTTGATCTTCTTTTAAAATATCCGCTTGAACGGTTCCTCTCACTTGTTTCAACGTACCCGATTTTACTTCCTCGTATTCCTGTTCCGTTAAAGGACGCTTTAATTCTTCTTCTTTCTTTTCTACCTGCTGGCTGATAGCTGTATTCATAAACATAGCTAATAATATCGGAGCCGGCCCATTAATCGTCATCGAAACGGAAGTCGAAGGATGGCAAAGATCAAATCCCTTATACAAAAGTTTCATATCATCAAGCGTACAGACATTTACGCCGCTTTCGCCAATTTTCCCGAAGATATCCGGCCTTGGATCCGGATTTTCTCCATAAAGCGTTACAGAATCAAACGCTGTACTTAAACGCTTGGCCTCATCATCTTTTGACAAATAGTGAAAGCGGCGATTGGTTCGTTCTGGTGTTCCTTCACCTGCGAATTGACGCTTAGGATCTTCACCTTTTCGTTTGAACGGAAAAACACCTGCTGTGTATGGAAATACACCTGGCACGTTTTCTTTATAAAGAAAACGAAGAACTTCCCCGTATTCATCAACCTTTGGAAGGGCCACGCGCGGAATACGCAGTCCTGATAGCGTATCAACTTGCAAAGACGTTTTAATTTCTTTATTTCTTACCTTTGTAATAAGTTCTTCTTGCCGATACTGACTTTTTAATTTAGGCCAGTTTTCCAGCTTTTCAATCGATTCGGCCGTTAGCTGTTTTTGATATTTCTCCTTTAGCTGAGTGAGCTCTTGCTTGGCTGTTTCTGTTTCCACTTCTTCGAGAGCACCCTCTAGCTGATAAAATTTACGCGCTGTTTGCGCTTGAACGTCCGTATTGCGGTGATAAGAGCGAACGCTGTTTACAATCTCCTGTAAATATTGCTGTTGATCATTAGGAATGATGGTATATTTCTTTTCACTTACGCGCTCTGATGATTTTTCTACGTGCCAAGACGTACGGCATGTTTGATGCAGATGATTTACAAGATCTTCAAATAAAATATTTGTTCCCCCGTCGTTGAACTGACTCGCGATTGTTCCGTAAATTGGCATCGTAGAGAGACTATTTTCAAACAGCTGATGATTGCGCTGATATTGACGCTGCACTTGTTTTTTTGCGTCTTCGGAACCTTTTTTTTCAAATTTATTGATGACAATAAAGTCTGCGTAATCAATCATTTCAATCTTTTCTAACTGCGACGGCGCGCCAAATTCGCTTGTCATGACATAAAGAGAGACGTTTGCAATATCTTTAACTTGAGCATCAGCTTGCCCTATGCCGCTTGTTTCGACAATGATAATGTCGAAGCCCGCTTTTTTCACGACGGCAATTCCATCTCGAATGGCCGCCGATAGCTCATGTCCAGATGAACGCGTGGCCAAACTTCTCATATACACACGAGGAGACGCTGCGATGTTCATGCGAATTCGATCCCCAAGAAGCGCTCCTCCGGTCTTTTGTTTAGTTGGATCAACGGATAAAACAGCTACATGAATATCTGGAATATGTTCAATAAACCTTCTTACTAATTCATCCGTAAGCGAACTTTTCCCCGCTCCTCCTGTTCCTGTGATTCCAATAACCGGTATTTTTTGATCTGTCTCGCTGTCGATTACACTTTCTCGTATTTCTTCAAGAGCGGCTGCATGCTCTTTTGTGTATTCATAGGCTTCATTTTCAGCACATGTAATAAGCTGGGCAATTAAACGGTCATTAGCCGGCGTTAAGGTTCGATCATTCGGCAGTGCAGGGGGATTTGTGTAATAACAATCATCGATCATGAATTGAATCATGCCTTCTAACCCCATTTTTCGTCCATCTTCCGGAGAAAAGATTTTAGAGATGCCGTAATCATGAAGCTCTTGAATCTCACTCGGAATAATTACCCCGCCGCCGCCGCCATAAATTTTAATATGAGAAGCCTGTTGTTCTTGGAGTAAATCGTACATATACTTAAAATATTCTACATGGCCGCCTTGGTAAGAAGAAATGGCGATCCCCTGAACATCCTCTTGTATGGAAGCGTTAACAATTTCTTCGACAGATCGGTTATGCCCCAGATGAATGACTTCTACCCCCTTGGCTTGAAGAATCCGTCTCATAATATTAATAGACGCGTCGTGGCCGTCAAACAGGCTAGAAGCGGTTAAAAAACGAAGCGGTCTTTTGCTTGTATTCAAACTGTCTCCCCCTCACACAGTTGTTGAAATGAAAAATTTTTAAGTAAAAAATCCAACTGCATATTTGTATATTCTTCTAGTGAATAATGCTTTTGCAGCCACCATCTGCGAAATGCCCACATCTGACCTTGAACAAATAAATGATGAGCAAACAGCGAAATTTCTTTATCCGTAAGTGCAAATTGATTGTTTTCTACGCAGCCTTCGATAATAACCTTAAACATTTCAACCATATCCAGCTCTTTTTTTAATACATATGGAAGCGCATCTTTAGACAGCGATTTCGCTTCTTGGTACATGACTAATACTTCATCTTGAAGCTCATCCACAACTTTAAAATAGTGCTGAATCGCTTGTTGAAGCTCAGCGATTGTATAACGATCCACTACCATCTCTTCTAATCGCTCTCTCACTTCATCGTAAATATTGTCACATACAAGATATAAAACATCTTCTTTAGATTGAATATATTCGTAAAGTGTACCGATACTGAACCCAGCGGCTTTGGCAATTTCCCTTGTTGTTGTTCGGTGAAAACCTTTTTCCTTAAATAGCGTGACGGCCCCTTTAATCATTTGATTACGACGCTCTACAATCAGCTTTTCATCTTTAATGGATGTGAGAACTTCTCTCTTTTTCATTTTTTCACCTCTCCTACAACAAGTGTTTTATTTAGCAAGATACCTAGAAATGACGAGACGCTGAATTTCTTGTGTACCCTCATAAATTTGCGTGATTTTTGCATCTCTCATAAAACGTTCTACTGGATAATCTTTTGTATAACCGTACCCTCCAAATACTTGAACAGCTTCTGTCGTTACTTTCATTGCTGTATCCCCAGCATATAATTTTGACATGGCTGATTCTTTGCCGTATGGCAGCCCTTGAGACTCGAGCCAAGCAGCTTGATAGGTTAACAGTCTGGCAGCTTCTATACTCGTGGCCATGTCGGCTAACTTAAAAGCAATTCCTTGCTGAGAAATAATCGGCTTTCCAAATTGCTGACGTTCCTTTGCATAAGCCACCGCCGCATCTAACGCTCCTTGAGCAATTCCTACCGCCTGCGCTGCAATACCATTTCGGCCGCCATCTAGCGTCATCATGGCAACTTTAAATCCTTCTCCTTCATTTCCTAGCAAATTTCCTTTTGGAACACGGCAGTCCTCGAAAATAATTTCTGTGGTAGGTGAAGAGCGAATGCCCAGTTTCTTTTCTTTTTTACCAACTGAAAATCCCGGCATATCTTTTTCAATAATAAAAGCGCTCGTGCGTTTTTCATTAGGATCGATGCGAGCAAATACGACGTAAATATCCGCTTCGCCGCCGTTTGTAATAAAGATTTTAGAACCATTTAAAATATAATCTTCTCCGTCCTTTACAGCGAGCGTTCTCATTCCTCCTGCGTCTGATCCAGCACTCGGTTCCGTTAAACCATAAGCACCTATTTTCTCACCCGTTGCCATAGGTTTCAGGTATTTTTGTTTTTGTTCTTCTGTTCCGAATGTATAGATTGGCCAGCCGGCAAGAGAAGTATGAGCCGACAACGTAACGCCTGTTGATGCACATACTCTAGATAGTTCTTCAACGGCAATGCAATAAGCTAGATAGTCACTGCCGATTCCTCCGTATTGCTCTGGCCATGGAATACCTGTTAATCCTAGATCAGCCATTTGCGTAAAGATTCCTCTGTCAAAACGCTCTTCTTCATCTCGTTGTGCAGCTGTCGGAGCCACTTCGTTTTTGGCAAAGTCTCGCACCATTTTTCGAATCATTTCGTGCTCTTCTGAAAGTTTAAAAAACATGATTATTCCCCCTATAGTTGACTGCTAATGACGATGCGCTGAATTTCGCTTGTACCTTCGTAGATTTCGCACACTTTGGCGTCACGAAAATACCTCTCTACTGGATAATCTTTCATATAACCATAGCCTCCCAAAACTTGAATCGCATCGATTGCTACATTCATAGCCGTCTGGGAAGCAAACAATTTCGCCATTGAGGCTTCTTTTTTGCAAGGAAGTTTTTGGTCATATAAAAAAGCGGCTCTGTACATTAAAAGCTTCGCTGATTCAACAGCCGTTTCCATATCAGCCAGCTTAAAGGCAATTCCCTGCTGAGATAAAATCGGCTTTCCAAATTGATATCGTTCATTTGCATAGTTTTTGGCTGCCGTTAACGCACCTTCAGCAATTCCTACCGCCTGAGCAGCAATACCAATTCTTCCAGCATTTAAATTAGCCATAGCAATTCGAAATCCTTCACCTTCTTCTCCGAGACGATTTTCTACAGGCACCTGCATATTTTCAAAGTGCAGTTGAACCGTTCGAGAACCGTGAAGACCCATCTTATGTTCATCTTTTCCTACTGAAAATCCCTCTATCGTCTTTTCAACGATAAAAGCGCTCATCCCTCTCGACCCGCGTTCGGGATTCGTTTTAGCAAATACAATATATGTATCCGCTTCTCCCCCGTTTGTAATGAAAAGCTTTGACCCATTTAAAAGATAGTGGTCTCCTTTTCGTTCTGCTTTTGTTTTTAGGCTTGCGGCATCAGACCCTGCACTAGGTTCTGTTAGGCAAAAAGCACCTAAATACTCACCTGTCGCAAGTTTTTTTACATACTTTTGTTTTTGATCTTCCGTCCCAAATACGACAATAGGATTCGTACCTACAGAAGTATGAACAGACAAAATGACGCCGAGGGCTGGACTTACTTTTGATATTTCGTGGATGGCAATCATGTACGACACAAAGTCCAGTCCACCTCCTCCGTATGTTTGAGGAACGGGAATGCCCATCAGGCCAAGATCAGCCATCTGCTTTAATAAACCTCGAGGAAATTCACCCTTTTCCATGTTTGGCACAGCCGCAGCGACTTCTTTTTCACTAAAATCAGCTACCATCTTTTTAATCATGTGTTGTTCAGACGTAAAAAAGATCATTTTGCCACTCCTTTATGTTTCGTACGTAAAAAATCCTTTTCCTGTTTTTCGACCAAGCCATCCTGCCTTTACATATTTCCTAAGCAATGGACAAGGACGATATTTGTCATCACCAAACCCTTTATGGAGCGTTTCCATAATAAACAAACATGTATCGAGGCCGATGAAATCTGCTAATGTCAAAGGTCCCATTGGATGGTTCATTCCTAGTTTCATCACTTGATCAATATCCTCTTCGTTTGCCACACCTTCATAGAGCGTAAACACAGCTTCGTTAATCATTGGCATTAAAATTCGATTTGAAACAAACCCTGGAAAATCATGAACTTCCACCGGGGTTTTATTTAATTTTTTTGTTGTTTCATAGACTGCTTGATACACTTCATCAGCAGTAGCCAGCCCTCTAATAATTTCAACGAGCTTCATCACGGGAACAGGATTCATAAAGTGCATGCCAATTACTTTTTCAGGTCGAGTGGTCACAGCTGCAATTTCAGTAATAGGAAGCGAAGACGTGTTGGTTGCTAAAATAGTATGACTCGGGGCTAACGAATCCAACTCTGCAAAAATGGCTTGCTTGACTTCCATCTTTTCCACAACCGCTTCGACGATTAAATCTGCTTTTTGTGCTGCTGTTATTTCATTTGCCAAGTGAAGGCGCTCCATAATCCCTTCATATTCCTTAGCTGAGAGAGAACCTTTTTCCACCTGTTTTTTCAGACGTTTATCAATACCTTCTATTCCTTTTTGTGTATTTTTTTGATCAACGTCATACAAAGAAACTTGATATCCGCTCGCAGCAAATACTTGCGCAATGCCTGCTCCCATCTGACCTGCTCCAATAACCATAACTGTTTCAATATTCAAGTTGATCTCCCCCTTTTACACTTCTACCATGATGGCATCACCTTGGCCGCCGCCGCTGCAAATAGAAGCAATGCCTAGTCCGCCGCCTCGTCGTCTTAATTCATGAATGAGCGTTACAACAATACGGGCGCCGCTTGCTCCAATCGGATGTCCAAGTGCCACTGCCCCGCCGTTCACATTTACTCTTTCAGCCGGAAGCCCTGCAATCTCCATACTCATTAATGCTACTGCTGAAAAAGCTTCATTGATTTCAAACAGCGCAATATCGTCTACTGTCTTCTTTGTTTTTTGCAGTAGCTTGTTAATAGCAAACCCAGGCGTTTTCGGAAATTCCCTTGGCTCCATCGCAAGAGAAGTATGGTTTATAATCGTAGCCAAAGGCTCATAGCCATTTGCTTTCGCCACATCTTCATCCATTAGCATGAGCGCAGCTGCTCCGTCATTCACGCTAGGTGCATTTCCTGCTGTAATGGTTCCACTGTGGCCAAATACAGGCCGAAGAGACGAGAGTTTTTCTAACGACGTATCTTTTCTTGGTCCTTCATCTTTTTGAACCGTTATCGTTCCTTTTTTAGACGGAATATCAACTGAAATTCTTTCTGCACCCCATCTCCCTTTTTCTTCTGACTCTACCGCTAATTGATGACTGCGAAGCGCCCATTCATCCTGCTTTTTTCGGGAAATATTCATTTCAGAAGCTATTTCATTTCCATACGTACCCATTTGCACCCCTGTAAAGCTGCATGTCAAACCGTCATGAACCATCAAATCCGTCACCACGCTATCTCCCATCCGGAATCCCCATCTTGCTTTTGGAAGAAGATACGGCGCGTTACTCATCGATTCCATTCCACCTGCAATGATTGTTTTTGCTTCTCCTAATCGAATCAGCTGATCAGCAGTTGTGATACTGCGCATACCCGATGCACAAACTTTATTAATGGTTTCCGTCTCTACTTGCCACGGTAAACCTGCATAATGCATGGCTTGCCTAGAAGGTAGCTGTCCTTGGCCCCCTTGCAGCACGCACCCCATAATAACGGAATCAATTTCTGTACGTCCCTTTGACGCTGCCTGAATCGCTTTCCCGCCTAGTTCTGCCGCTTTTAGTCCGCTTACGCTGCCACCTAATTTTCCAAAAGGTGTTCGAACTGCACTCACAATAACTGTTTTCCCCACTATTGTTTCCTCCCCTTTTTCCTACTCTTTGTCCTTGCCGATTGAACGCTTGCTCAATTTCCTTTCTTTAAAAAGTAGAGATGAATACCATCTCTACTTCTCCTTTATGAAACCTGTTCTTGCACGTCACCATAAATTGACTTTTCAAGCAGTTCTGCTACGTCATACGTATGAACCTTTTCTTCTACTTCTTTTGCTTTTGTTCCGTCACTTAGCATCGTTAAGCAGTACGGACAACCTGAACTGATAATGCTTGGATTAACGGCTAAGGCTTGTTCCGTGCGCGCTACGTTAATGCGCTGGCCGGTCGTTTCTTCCGTCCACATTAACCCTCCTCCTGCTCCACAGCACATACCATTTTCACGGTTGCGATCCATTTCAATCAAACTAACACCTGGAATCGCTTTCAAAATTTCTCTTGGTGGACTGTATACTTCGTTATATCTTCCTAAATAACAGGAATCATGGAAGGTAATTTTTTCATTAACCGCATGTTTTGGTGTCAGGTTACCTTCTTTCACCAACATAGCTAATAATTCTGTGTGATGATACACTTCTCCTTCAAAACCGAAATCTGGATATTCATTTTTGAAGATATTGTAAGCATGTGGATCAATCGTAACAATTTTTTTGATTTCATTTTTTTCAAATTCAGCGATATTTTTAGAAGCTAACTCTTGGAATAAAAATTCATTGCCCAACCTGCGGGGCGTATCACCAGAATTTTTTTCTTTATTTCCTAAAATCGCAAATGAAACACCAGCTTCATTGAGAAGCTTAGCAAACGATAGAGCGATTTTTTGACTGCGGTTATCATAAGATCCCATCGAACCTACCCAGAACAAATACTCAAACGTTTCACCCGCTTTACTTACTTCTTTAACAGTCGGAATGTGAACATCTTCTCTTACATGTCGCCATTCTTCACGCTCTTTTCGGTTTAATCCCCAAGGGTTTCCTTGACGCTCAATATTCATCATGGCACGCTGAGCATCCGCGTCCATCTTTCCTTCGGTTAATACTAAAAAACGTCGTAAATCTATGATCTTATCTACATGCTCGTTCATTACGGGACATTGATCTTCACAGTTTCGGCACGTTGTACATGCCCAAATTTCTTCTTCCGTAATGACATCTCCAATTAGGGCGGGATTATATTCCGCTGTTGCTGCGGCTTCTGCTCCGCCTTGGCTGGCCGCCATCATCGCCAGCTGATTTCCTTTTGTTTTAGAGAATGCATACGTAGGAACCCAAGGAGCCTTAGATGTCACAACCGCTCCTTTTTCTGTTAAGTGATCGCGCATCTTCAAAATTAAATCCATTGGAGACAAAATTTTCCCCGTACCCGTTGCCGGACACATATTCGTACATCGACCGCATTCTACACAGGCATATAAATCAATGAGCTGATGCTGCGTGAATTCTTCAATCTTACCAACCCCAAACGTCTCCTGCGTCTCATCTTCAAAATCAATCTTTTCAAGCTTACCTGGCTTAGAAACACGGTTAAAAAATACGTTAGCCGGTCCAGCCAGTAAATGAGCATGTTTTGATTGAGGAACATATACTAAAAACGTCAATAACACGGCTAAGTGAATCCACCATGAAACATAAAAAATGGAGATAGCGGCAGTATCATTGATTCCCTTAAACAAGATGGCAATAGATGACGCAATCGGTTCTGTCCATGCTGGTTCATGATTATGCCAGATGATTGACATGCCGTTTCCAACAAGCACTGACAGCATAAGTGCTCCAATAAAAATCAGTACTAAACCAGATTTAAATCCTCTTTTTAAACGCACAAGCTTTTCTACATAGCGACGGTGAAAAGCCCAGACAACTGCTACTAAAATCAAAAACGTCACAATTTCTTGGAAAAATGTAAAGCCGGGATATAAAGGTCCAAGCGGCAAATGTTTACCTGGAAGCAAACCTTTTATAATGAAGTCTAACGCGCCGAACTGAACTAAAATAAACCCATAAAAAAACATGACGTGCATAATTCCACTTTTTTTATCTTTTAACAGTTTCTTTTGTCCAAACACATTCACCCAAATTTTTTGCAGCCTTTCTTTTAACCGCTGATCAAATTCAACTTTTTTTCCTAATTGAATGTACTCAATGCGTGTGCGAATTAAATATACAAACAAAGAGATAGCGTAAGCGGTTACAATAATAAAAAAGAGAAAATTCACCCACAGCAACCCTGTCATCTCGTCCCCTCCTTGAATAATTTGTTACCTTTCTTTCCTCCTGACGACTAAATTTTCTGATAATATATCTGTTTTCATTGTATATAATGAATGAGCATTCAGTCAATATCTTTTCGTTCTTTTGTTCATATTCTATTTAAACAAGGTGACACTAAGAACAACATAAAATGTATTTACATCGGGAAAAGAGGTGACATGATGAGCGGCATGATTGTGATTTTACTTTTTATTATTTTTATTGCTTGGCTTGCAATTGACCTTGGTGTTGGAAAGAAAGTATTTTCCCAGGCTGAAAATACTTTTCCAAAACGCCGTGCTTCTCTCTTTTTGTTCGCAGACGGGAATGTCTTGTATAAAGATTTATTTCACGAAATAGAAAATGCCTCTTCATTTATCCATTTATCGTTTTACATTGTACAAAATGATGAAATTAGCCAAGAATTTTTAGATTTACTAGTCCAAAAAGCACAGCAAAATGTTGAAGTCAGATTATTGGTAGACCGTGTAGGAAGCTATAAAATCAAGAAAAACAAAATTACATTTTTAAAGAAACAAGGTGTTCATTTTGCTTACAGTCGAACGCTACGGTGGCCTTATTTGTTTTATACACTCAACGCACGCAATCACCGTAAAATGGCCGTTATTGATGGGAAAGTTGGCTACATTGGCGGTTTTAATATTGGAAGAGAATATTTAGGACTCGACGCCAAGCTTGGGGTGTGGAAAGATTACCACCTGCGTATGGAAGGGGAAGGTATACAAGACCTTCAAATGCAACTATTGAGTGACTGGTATGCTGCTACCGGCTTAGACCTGCGTAAAGTGGAAAGATACTTTCCACCAACCTCTGAAGGAGACTATGTTATTCAGCTAAAGTCGACTGAAGGTTTTTCACTTGAAGAAAGCTTTTTATCGATTATCAACCAAGCCAATAGGGAATTGTACATAGGTACTCCTTATTTTATTCCAAGTGAACCTTTGATGAATGCTTTACTCCAAGCTCGTGCACGGGGAGTAAAAGTTCATATTTTAATTCCAATGCGTGCAGATCAACCGCTTGTTCATCATGCTGCGTTTGCTTATCTTCCCACATTACTTCAAGCAGGTTGTATGATTTATCAATATTATTACGGTTTTTACCATGCCAAAGTATTAATTGCAGACAATGTTATCTGCGATGTAGGAACGGCTAATTTTGATAAAAGAAGCTTGTTCTTAAATGCTGAAATCAACTGTTTAATCTATGATGCAACGTATATTGAAGAAGTAAAGAACAGCTTTAAAGCTTGTATGGGGGAATGCCCAATTTTGTCTTTAGAAGATGTCAAAAACCGAAAATGGAGTGAAAAACTAAAGCAAGGATTTGCAACCTTTATTTCTCCGTTACTTTAATGAACGAAAAGAGGAAGATTTATCATGAAAATTAGATTTGGCTATGTATCACATGCCCTGTCGCTTTGGGACTGCTCACCTGCTAAAACCCTCACGTTTACTAGATGGGGAAAAATGAAAAAAGATGAGAGGCTGGATAAGCTTCATTACGTCACAAAACAAAATTTGAATCATACTAAGCGCGCGTTGCATTTTAATATTGCCCACGAAATTATGCTGTATCGATTGTCATCTTCTCTTGTCCCTTTAGCTACTCATCCTGAAGTAGCTTGGAATTACATTGATGCGTTCCAAGAAGACTGGTCAGAGATAGGAGAATTGATTCGGAATCATCAGCTGCGCGTGAGTTTTCACCCCAACCAGTTCACATTATTTACAAGCGACAAAAAACACATTACAGAAAATGCGGTAAAAGATATGGATTATCACTATAGAATGCTTGAAGCGATGGGAGTAGCTGATCAAGCTCTTATTAATATTCATGTAGGAGGAGCTTACGGCAATAAAGAAAAAGCGATTGGTCGATTTCATGAAAACATTCAAACGCTGCCGCCTGCAATTAAAAAGCGCATGACTCTTGAAAACGATGATAAAACATACACAACTGAAGAAACATTAGCCGTATGCGAAAAAGAGAAAGTCCCTCTCCTCTTTGATTATCACCACCATAAAGCAAATGAAGGAGAAGAACCTCTTGACCTATTGCTCCCTCGTATCTTTGACACGTGGAAACATATCGGATTAAAACCAAAAGTACATATCTCTTCTCCTAAATCTGAAAAAGAATTTAGAAGTCACTCTGATTATGTCTCAACTGATTTCATCGCACCTTTTTTGCAAATAGCTAAAGATATGGGACAAGATTTTGACGTAATGATTGAAGCAAAGTTAAAAGATAAAGCGCTGCTAAAATTAGTGGAAGATTTAGCATCAATGAGAGGAGTAAAGCGTACGGGAGGCGCCACGCTTGTTTTTTAAATAAAAAAAGAGCCAAGAGGCTCTTTTTTTATTTACATTTTTTCAGGTGCTGAAACACCAATTAGTTTTAAGGAGTTTTGAAGCGTTACTTGAACAGCTTTCACTAGTTCAATACGCGCTTTACTTGTTTCTATATTATCGCTGTCTAATACTTTTTCTGCATTATAGAAGCTATGGAACGTAGAAGCAAGATCAAATACATAGTTCGTAATGCGGTGCGGAATACGTTTTGTTGCTGCTTCCGCTACGGCCTGAGGGAACTCTCCGATTTTCTTCAGCAGTTCCATTTCTTTTTCTGCACTAATTAATGAAAGGTCGGCGCCAGATGTTGATTGAATCCCCATCTCTTCACCTTGACGAAGAATACTGCAAATACGGGCATGAGCATATTGCGCGTAGTATACAGGATTTTCATTAGATTGAGAAACAGCTAAATCTAAATCAAAGTCTAAATGTGTATCCGCACTTCTCATCGCAAAGAAGTAGCGAGTTGCATCAAGGCCTACCTCTTCTACTAGGTCACGCATTGTTACTGCTTTACCTGTACGTTTGCTCATCTTCATTTTTTCGCCATTTTGATACAGTTGAACCATTTGAATAATTTCTACTTCCAGCGTATCTTTTTCATAACCAAGCGCTTGAATCGCCGCTTTCATACGAGGAATATATCCATGGTGGTCGGCTCCCCAAATATTAATTAGCTTATCAAATCCGCGTTGAATTTTGTCTTGGTGATACGCAATATCTGGCGTTAAGTACGTAAATGAACCGTCATTTTTAATTAACACACGGTCTTTATCATCACCAAATGTTGTAGAGCGGAACCACGTAGCACCTTCTTCTTCATATACGTGGCCTTGTTTTTTCAACGTTTCAAGTGCAACTGAAATTTTATCATTTTTATAAAGAGACGTTTCAGAATACCATACGTCAAATTTCACACGGAACTGTTCAAGATCACGCTTTAATTTAGCTAACTCATAATCTAATCCGTATTGACGGAAGAATTCAAAACGCTCTTCTTCAGAGGCGTTTACATACTTGTCTCCGTGCTCTTTTGCTAACTCTTTTCCGATGTTTATAATATCAGCACCATGATAGCCGTCTGCAGGCATTTCTTTCTCTAAACCAAGAGCCTGCATGTAGCGTGCTTCTACTGAATAAGCCAGGTTATTAATTTGGTTACCAGCATCATTGATATAGTATTCACGTGACACATCGTAACCTGCTTTTTCAAGAACATTACATAATGAGTCTCCAACTGCAGCACCGCGGGCATGTCCTAAATGTAAATCTCCTGTCGGATTAGCTGAAACAAACTCAACCTGTACTTTTTGTCCGTTCCCTACGTTTGTCTCACCGTATGCTTCACCAGCTTTTATAATCGTTGGGATAAGCTCTGTTAAATAAGAGTTATTCATATAAAAGTTGATGAATCCAGGGCCTGCAATGTCAATTTTTTCGATAGATGCTTTTGATTTATCGAAGTTTGCTACAAGCTCTTCAGCGATAACACGCGGTGCTTTTTTGGCAATACGAGCTAGCTGCATAGCCATATTGGTAGAATAATCACCATGTGTTTTATCTTTTGGGGTTTCTAATAGAACTTCTGGAAGTTCTGCTTTTTCAGCAAGTCCTGCTTTGACCACAGCATCTTGAATTTCAGCTTTTAATTTTTGCTGCACTTGTTCGACGATGTTCATTTTTTCTCCTCCTTGAATGTAATGGTTAACGCATATTTCCCGGTAGGCTGACCCTGTACTTCTAGATCATACGTTAAAAATAACCGACCCTTTTGAGTCATTTGTTTATATTCAATGTTATGAGCGAATGTTAGTAAATCCATACGTCCATAAGGGCTTATATAAGTTCCTTCGATCTGTACCTTTTTACGAAACGATTGCTTCATTTGAACAGCACCAGTTCGGTTAATTGATACTTCGTCTTCGCTAATTTTTACCATTGTTCTAATATCTCCGATTTCCTCTTGGCGCTCTGTGTATGTAAGATAAATTTTCGATCCTTTTTCATAATACATACCTTTTGCATTTACCGATGTTGTCTCTTTTCGGTGACCATCACGGATATCTGTCACAATTTTAACTTCAATGGGTTTTTTGACTTCTGAAGCGTTACTCACAAAAGACACTTCCTTATTAAAATGAATACGTTATAACTTAAATAGTATAAACATTCTAAAGAAAGAATTCAATAATACTTCAAAGGAAATATGATAGATAAGCCGAGAATTCCTTTTTTCACTGTGTTTGACGTACTCACATATTTCAAACAAAAAAGGCGGCCGTAGGCGGCCGCCTTTTTACTTTATTTATTTCTTTTGAACCCAGCCTAAGATCATTTCGCGAATAAGCTTGCTTGCTGTATTAGCTGTTTGTTCAGACGGATCATAAATTGGAGCTACTTCGACTAAATCTCCTCCGACAATGCGAAGATCTGATTTAGCAATTGCGTGAATAGAAGCTAAAAGCTCTTTTGATGTGATACCGCCTGCATCTACTGTTCCTGTACCAGGAGCGTGCGCTGGATCTAATACATCGATATCAATTGTTACATAAACAGGACGACCTGCAAGTGTTGGTAGAATCTCTTTTAACGGCTCTAGAACTTCAAACTTTGAAATATGCATACCGTTTTCTTTTGCCCATTGAAATTCTTCTTTCATTCCTGAACGAATACCAAATGAATAAACATTCTCCGGTCCGATTAGTTCAGCAACTTTACGAATTGGAGTGGAATGAGAAAGTGGTTCTCCTTCATACTCTTCACGAAGGTCTGTGTGAGCATCCATATGGATAATGGCTAAATCTGGGTATTTTTTATACATAGCTTTCATAACAGGCCAAGAAACCAAATGCTCTCCGCCCATGCCTAATGGGAACTTGTCCGCTGCTAAAAGCTGGTCGATATACTCTTCAATTATGTTCAAGCTGCGCTGAGGATTCCCAAATGGAAGTGGAATATCTCCTGCATCAAAATATTTCACTTCTTCTAGCTCCCGATCTAAATACGGGCTGTATTCTTCTAATCCAATTGATACTTCACGAATACGAGTTGGGCCAAATCGTGAACCTGGACGATAGCTAACTGTCCAGTCCATTGGCATTCCGTAAAGAACCGCTTCACTTTCTTCAAAAACAGGGTGACTGCCAATAAATATATTACCTGAATAAGCTTCATCAAAACGCATATTTTGTTCCTCCTTCATTACTCATAGAAAAGATGCCAGCCTTAAACCTCTGGCATCTTACTTGTATGTGATAACTTATTTAATAAGATCTTGCACAAATTTAGGTAAGGCAAATGCCGCTTTGTGCAATTCTTTTGTGTAATATTTTGTATCAATATCAAAGAAACGATCTTCGCTTACTTCCAATGGATCATGTTTCTTTGAGCCCATTGTAAATGTCCATAAACCGCTTGGGTACGTTGGAATATTTGCTACGTATAGACGTGTAATCGGGAAGATTTCTCTTACATCGCGCTGAACATTTGAGATAAGTTCTGGCGTGAACCAAGGGTTGTCCGATTGAGCAACAAAGATACCATCTTCTTTAAGTGCTTTTGAGATACCTGCATAGAATCCTTTTGTAAATAAATTCACAGCTGGACCCACTGGCTCTGTTGAATCCACTAAAATGACATCGTATTCGTTCTCGCTTTTAGCGATGTGCATAAATCCGTCATCTACTTGTACATCAACACGAGGATCTTCTAATTTGCCCGCAATTGAAGGTAAGAATTTTTTTGAGTACTCAATAACTTTTCCATCGATATCAACTAACGTCGCTTTTTTTACGCTTGGGTGTTTTAAGATTTCACGGATTACGCCTCCGTCTCCTCCACCTACAACTAGTACATTTTCTGGATTTGGGTGCGTAAATAACGGTACATGCGCAACCATTTCATGATAAACGAACTCATCTTTTTCTGTTGTCATAACCATACCGTCAAGTAGGAGCATGTTACCAAACTCTTCTGTTTCAACCATGTCTAATTTTTGAAACTCCGTTTGCTCTGTATGTAAAGTGCGATTAATTTTAGCTGTAATACCAAAGTTCTTTGTTTGCTTTTCTGTGAACCATAATTCCATTCCAAACTCTTCCCTTCTATTTTGAGAATTAACCTATGCATAGATTACCCTAACATAATTTATACAAACATGAAAAAAGTATAGATGAATTCAGCAAAAAAGCAAGTAAAATTTTTAGCAATGGAGGTTTAAAACCACCTTTTCTATTTCATACTGATGATAGATACAAGCTTTAGAATCTACTTGCACCGCTCTTTTAATAGAATTTTGTTGCGTTGAAAGCAACATGTACGGTGCATAGTGACACATATTGGTGGTGAATAGAAATGGAAACGGTATTAACCGAACATTTAAAAAAGGCAAGACGCATCTTCCGAATTCTTCTCGTCCTTGGTATATTAGCGGGGGCTTTATTGTTGTTTGCCTACATAAGTATCTTTCTCTACGCCAAAATCGCTGGCCCTCCTCCGCTAAACGTTTCTCAAACAGCTGTTTTCTACTCAGCAAACGGTAAAGTTCTTGATGAAGTTCATAATGGACAAAAGCGCTACTGGGTTTCACTTAATCAAATTTCACCTTACGTAAAAGATGCGACTTTAGCCGTTGAAGATAAGCGCTTCTATGAGCATCACGGCTTTGATATGCATCGAATCGCTGGAGCAATTGTAGCTGATATAAAAGCTATGGGAAAAGTACAGGGTGCGAGTACCATTACTCAGCAGTATGCACGAAACTTGTTTCTAGAGCACGACAAAACGTGGACTCGAAAGCTTCAAGAAGCTCTGTATACGATTCGGTTAGAAATGAATTATAGCAAAGACCAAATCCTAGAAGGCTACATGAATACGATTTACTACGGCCATGGAGCTTACGGAATTGAAGCGGCAGCGAGGCTGTATTTTGATAAGCATGCTAAAAATTTGACGTTAAGTGAAGCGAGTATGTTAGCCGGTATTCCAAAAGGCCCTAGCTACTACTCTCCTCTTATTCATCAGGAAAATGCAAAAAAACGACAAAATATCATTTTATCTCTCATGAAAGAGGATGGAATTATTACGTCGAAGCAAGCAACAAAAGCGCTGGTAACTCCCCTAGCATTTTCAAAGCCTGCTGAAAAAGATCCTAACAAAGAAGACGCTTCTTACTTTATGGATGCAGCGCTAGCAGAATTAAAGCAAGATTTAGGCATTGATGAAACCATGATTTATACAAATGGACTTCGCGTTTATACAACGCTGGATGAAAAGATGCAGCGAACGGCAGAAGAAAAAATGAAAGATGTTATCAGCAGCTCTTCAGACGTACAAAGTGCATTTGTTGCGATGAATCCTAAAAATGGACAAGTGAAAGCTCTTATTGGTGGAAGAGATTATGAAAAGAGCCCGTTTAACCGCGCTACTCAAGCAGTAAGACAGCCGGGCTCAACGATGAAGCCATTTTTATACTATGCGGCATTAAAAGATGGTTTTACTGAATCCACTCCAATGAAAAGTGAAGAAACGACGTTCAAATTAGAAGATGGTGTTTCGACATACACGCCTAGTAACTATCACAATTATTATGCAGATGCGCCTATTACAATGGCTCAAGCCATCGCACTTTCAGACAATATTTATGCGGTAAAAACGCATTTGTTCATTGGGGAAAATCGCTTGATCGAAACCGCTAAAACACTTGGTATATCATCACCTTTAAAGAAAGTTCCATCTTTAGCTCTTGGAACTTCACCTGTCAAAGTCATTGATATGGTTAATGCGTACGGCATCTTTGCTAATGGCGGAAAAGAAATTCGTCCAACATTTATTAAACGAATTGAAACCCATGACGGAGAAGTTGTTTATCAAGCTCCTTCTGAACGGAAACAAGTCATTGATAAACGCTATGCTTTTCTTACTACCCATTTAATGACAGGCATGTTTAATCAAAAGCTAAATGGCTATACAACCGTCACAGGAAAGCCTATTTCTAAATATGTATCTCGTCCTTACGCGGGAAAATCCGGCACAACCTCTACGGATAGCTGGATGATTGGCTACTCTCCTCAGCTCGTTTCAGGCGTTTGGGTTGGATATGATCAAGGAAGGACAATGGATGATGTAGCTGAAAAAGGATACGCAAAAAAAATGTGGGCGCTATTTATGGAAGATGCTTTAAAAGGGAAGAAAAAAGAAAAGTTTAAAGCACCAAACGGATTAATGAGCGTCAACATTAATCCTCAAAATGGAAAGTTAGCATCCAAATCATGTCCTGTTCAATATAAAGCTTATTATTTAACTGGAACACAGCCTAAAACATATTGTACTGATCACATCGATCATGCAACAAAAACGAAGAAAAAAGAGCGTGAAACAGAAGGTAAAAAATTTCACTGGTTCCCAAAATGGTTTGATTAAAAAAAGCTTAAGGCCTTGGCCTTAAGCTTTTTTTAGCATTACGATGTTTGAAGCGCTTCTTTTAAGTCATCATTAGATAACGTCCAGATTTCTTCATTATGAGACTTCAAAAACTCACGAAGCAAAGCCTTAGACTTGTTATCCATTTCTTCTACCATAATGCGTCGTTTTAAGGATTTATCCATTTTGTTTACATGTTCAGGAAGTGACTTATAGCCGCGGCGAATTTCACGATCAACGGTCATTTCACATGCTGTCATACCTGCGTAGTAAGGTCCTTCTTGCTTGCGATCAATTGTTACCCATACAAGCCAATATAACTTGCCGTTTGGCACCTCGTCTTTATTCGGTAAGAACTTAATTCCTTTTTCTACTACACTTCTGGCATGCATCGCACCAATATCGACAAATACTTCTTCATCACTTGGGCAAACAAAAACCGGTGAAATGTTTTCTAAACTTAACGCTCCAACCCCGTAGCCGCCGTGGCCGTCGGTTGAATCGTCTTTTATGATATTAAATCCTATACTTTTCTTTTTTGGCTGAGTCATAGTAAGCCTCCTCTATTTAGTAAATCAGTGGTGCTAATATCTGCTGAAAGATATTCATCACAAACGTTGCTACTCCGTTTAGAAGCGGCCAGATTACAATTCGATCCAGAGGTGTAATCACAAGAATCAAAAATACAAAAATACCCCAAGACTCATACTGCGTCATTTTGGCTCGCGTAGACGGCGGAACGAGATCTTCAATCACGCGGTAGCCGTCTAAAGGCGGAAAAGGCAACAAGTTAAATACACCTAGTGTTAGGTTTATTTGAATAAATAATGTAAAAAAACGATAAAGCGCATCGTTGTCCACTGCGGCATTGTTCATCAAATAGTAAATAAGCAAGCCGATAAATGCCAACAACAAGTTGCTAAACGGTCCCGCTATCGATACTAGAATACCAGCTAAACGAGGCTTTTTAAAGAAATAGCGATTAACAGGAACCGGCTTCGCCCACCCAAAACCTGCGATAATTAACAAAAGCGTTCCAAATGGATCTAAATGTGCCAGCGGAGAAAGCGTTAGCCTTCCTTGCTTTTTAGCCGTGTGGTCTCCAAATAAATAAGCTACATACGCATGTGCAAACTCATGCAGTGTGAATGCAACAATAAGGGTCATCACCACGTAAGGAAGGTCTTGCAATGAAAAAGCTAAAAAATGTTCCACTCTTTATCTCCTTTATTTTAAAATAATTTCTACACATCATATCTACTAAATAAACCGTTTGCTTACGAAGAAGGATACAAGACTTCTTGAATATGGCCTCAAAGGTCTCAAAAACCAGACATGGGCTCCCTATGGCCCCACCTGGTTTTTAGCATCGATGTTATGATAAAAAGTATACTACAGATTATGACCTGCATCACTACCTCATACTGTCATTTTATTCAGAAAACGGGTACACTAATCATATACTGACCAAAAAGGAGTGTACACATTATGCCAGTTGTAACTGTTAAGATGCTTGAGGGCCGTACAGATGATCAAAAAAGAGCTCTTGTTGAAAAAGTAACGGATGCTGTTGTAGAAACAACAGGTGCATCACCTGAAAAAGTATCCATTATCATCGAAGAAATGTCTAAAAACCATTACGCTGTAGCGGGCAAGCGCATGAGCGATCAATAACGCCTACATAAAAAAGATGCCATAGGAGTTGACCTATGGCATCTTTTTAATGTACAGACAGAGTTGCCTGAAGTTTTTCAATATATTCGTATGCTTCTGCAATGTCTTCTTCTGTATAGTTTTGCTTACGCTTTAACGTAAACACTTTTTCTTTTACTTCTTCTTTAGGTAAGTTATCAAAATATAAAATCGTAGAGACGAGCTCCAAAAATTTAGAGCTTTGCTCGTTCATATCCTTCATACATTCCTGCAAGTGAGGAAGCTCTAAGTCATAGTGACTTAAAAATCCTTCTCCCGCTTCTGTTAATACGTAACGATACTGCATATACCCGCCTTTTTTCTCTTTAATTTCACTTAAAAAGCCCAAGTTACACAGCTCCTCAATTCGAAGCGTTAATTCCTCAGAATAAGGTCCAAAAAAGTGAAAATTATACTTTTCATAAAAAGGAAACTTCAGTTTTTTTCCGATAAATATCATCTTTTGTAACTTTTTTCTGCCAACAACTTCTCCCGCCGCGGAAAATACTTTCACAATCTTTGCGTGATCGTTTAACACAGCCCCTTCAACTCCTATACTATTTAACTCTGATCTCCTTTTAGTAAGTTTATAATCTGATCTTTAACTTTTCGCTTAGACGACAATTGATCAATGAGATCTTGTGGAAAATATAATTTATGATCGGTTCTCTTTTTCCCTGAAATTGCTTCAACAATCTCCGACTGACGTGATAATTCACGCACTTCATTATTTGGCATCAACAGATGAATCGGCAAACGTTCTTCCTCTTCACCCGGTCGATAAAAATCGTATGGTAGGTCGCTTGAAGAATCGACGACTAAATAATAATCTGGGTTAATGCCCGCTTTTTTAAAAAGTGTTGTAAGCTCCATCCACATTTTCATTTGTGAATTTGGATTAAACTCAATGTATTTAAAAAGCTGACGATTCATAAATCTTCGGCATAGATCAGATAAAATTTCATCCTCTTCTTCTTCCCATGCTTGAAAATAAAATAAAATAACAGATTCATCTAATTTCAAATACTCTTTTAGCGATATTTCTTCTTCAAAAATCGAATAAAAATGAGTGGGCTCCTGCTTGAACTCATAGTAATGATGATGGAGCTCTTTCGCGCGATGTAAAATTTTTGTCAAAATAACTTCAGCACTTCTCGTAACAGGATGAAAATACACTTGCCAGTACATTTGGTAGCGGCTCATAATATAATCTTCAACCGCATGCATACCGCTGTGTTTAATCACGGCTTGGTCTTCCCGAGGACGCATAACACGAAGAATTCGTTCCATATCAAAGTGACCGTAGCTTACTCCTGTGTAATACGCATCACGCTGCAAATAATCCATGCGATCTGCATCAATTTGACTGGAAATTAAACTAACGACAAGCTTATTTTCATATGTTTTCGCGATTACTTCGGCCACTTTTTTAGGAAAATCCTTTCCCACTTTCGTCAACACTTGATTTACCTCCGTGTCACCTACGATAATGGCTTGTGTAAATTCTTCATGATCTAAGTGGAAAACCTTCTCAAATGAATGTGAAAACGGACCGTGACCTAAATCGTGCAGTAAAGCAGCACAAAGACAAAGAAGACGCTCATCTTCATTCCATTCAGGGCGTCCTTGAAAACCGTCATCAATAATACGGCGCACAATTTCATAAACACCTAAGGAATGACTAAAACGGCTGTGTTCAGCCCCATGAAACGTTAAGTATGTCGTTCCTAGCTGTCTAATACGACGCAGCCTTTGAAATTCGGCTGTCCCAATTAGCTCCCAAATAACACGATCTCTTACATGGATATAGCGGTGAACAGGATCTTTAAATACTTTTTCTTCACTGAGTTTTTCATTAGGATATGTCATTTACATACCTCTCTATCTTCACTTTGTTGTTGCTATAATTTTTCGACACTCACTTCCTATTTTCCTATTCAGAATAAAAAATCACCTTGTCAAGCAACCAAGGTGATTTACCTAACAAACAAGGCGATTCTGTTTGTAAGAAGCTCGTTCGACAAATAAGTAGCAGAAAAGCAGCTATTTATTGTTTCACTATCTATTTTTTTACTTTTTTTTCAATCTTCTCGATTAATTCGTCCTCTGTTGGCGCTGCTACAGGACGGTTATTTACAAATGCAAATGACTTTTTACGTCCGGGTCCACAGTAAGACTGGCAACCGATTTGTACTTCAGCTTGTTCATCTATTTTTTTAAGTCGAGGTAACAACGTTTTGACGTTTGTTGCCTGACAATCATCACAAATTCTAAACTCATTTGCCATGTTGACACAATCCTTTCAAAATTGGTTCATCATTTTGTCTAAGGGGTATTTTACCCCTATTTGAAGTCCGATGCAAGTTAAAGAAGGAAGCAAAATCTATCATACTCCTAGAAGAAATGGTATAAAGTATGGATTTTTTGTACATGATGATACTACAAAACATGATTACTATGAGTCATGGAAAATAGAGGAGTGAACAAAGTGAAAGATAGACAAGATGCTTGGACAGAAGAAAACGACTTATTATTAGCTGAAACAGTATTGCGCCATGTCCGCGAAGGAAGTACGCAGTTGAATGCGTTTGAAGAAGTTGGAGATGAATTAAATCGAACTTCAGCAGCATGTGGATTCAGATGGAATGCTGTTGTACGCCATCAGTATGAAAAAGCACTGCAGCTAGCTAAAAAACAGCGAAAACAGCGTATGCGTGCACTTGGACAAGAGCAAGGCAAAAAGAAATTATTATATACGCCACCAGCATCTGTAGAGCATGTGGAACAAATGATGTCTGCGCCTACAGCAACATATAGCTTACCTGAAACACACGTAGAAAGAAGCAGCAGTGAGGAGCTTTCAATGGCTGATGTTATTCGCTTCTTGCAAACAATGCCAAATCAAGCGAGCAATTTACAAGCATTGCAAAGCGAAAACAAACGCTTGATGCAAGAAAATGCAGAGTTAGCTAAGAAAAACACAGAGTTGGAAAAACAAATTAAACATCTCGAAGCTAATGCTACTACTATTCAAGAAGACTATGAAACATTAATGCAAATCATGAACCGTGCGCGAAAGTTAGCTCTATTTGATGAAGAAGAGCGTTCTTCTACTACGTTTAAAATGGATCGTAACGGAAATCTTGAGAAAATGGCTGAATAAGCTACACGAACGAAGAAAGAGGGATGTCAAACTTGGCTCTGCTTTCTTCTTTTTCTATTTTACAGACAATGACCTGACGCCTTTATGCTATAATATGTTCGTTTACTGTTTATAAAGGGGTTTGAGATATGCAGCAGAATAGTTTGAAACTTTTAGCACAGCCCGCTTGGCGTATTATTGATCAATCCAGTCTAGGTCCTCATTTTGATGCCCGTCATTCTTTTGCCATCGATGACACGCTTTGTACAACCGTTGGAAGAGGTGAATCTCCAGCTGTCATGCGCTCATGGGTGCATCACGATACGATTGTATTAGGCATTCAAGATACAAAGCTCCCTCACCTGGCTGAAGGTGCAGCTTATTTACATGAACAAGGGTATAAAACAATCGTCCGCAATTCAGGCGGCCTCGCTGTCGTACTTGATCAAGATGTTCTAAACATTTCTTTAATTTTTCCAGATGCAGAAAAAGGAATTGATATTGATCGTGGCTATGAAGCCATGTTTGATTTGATTAAGGCCATGTTTGCATCTTACGGTACCGCAATTGAAGCGAAGGAAATCGTAGGATCCTATTGTCCCGGCAGCTTTGATTTGAGCATTCGCAATCAAAAATTTGCAGGCATTTCACAGCGACGCGTTCGCGGCGGTGTGGCCGTACAAATTTACTTATGCGTTAACGGAAGCGGCTCTAAACGCGCTTCTCTCATTCAAGAGTTTTACAAAAAAGGGCTCCAAAACACAGAAACTAAATTTTCATACCCAGATATCGAGCCTCATACAATGGCTTCTCTATCTGAACTATTACAGATTGATTTAACCGTTTCTGATGTCATGCTGCTTTTATTGCAAACACTGAATAGCATGAGCTCTTCTCTTGTAAATATGCCTTTAAATGCTACCGAACAAATGCTGTTTGAGACGCAGCTGCAGCGCATGTATGACCGCAATGAAAAAGCGTTGGGTTCATTAGCCGAATAAAAAAACTCCGCCCTAGGACGGAGTTTTTTTATTAAAGTGCTTGAGCAGCTGTGATTAAAGCAAGCTTGTACACATCTTCTTCGTTACAACCGCGAGATAGATCGTTTACCGGTTTGTTTAGACCTTGTAAGATTGGACCTACTGCTTCGAAGTTTCCTAAGCGCTGTGCAATTTTGTAACCAATGTTACCTGCTTCAAGGCTTGGGAATACAAATACGTTTGCATCTCCTTTGATCACTGAACCTGGTGCTTTCTTTTCAGCTACAGAAGGAACAAATGCTGCGTCGAATTGGAATTCGCCGTCTAATGTTACGCTTGGTGCTAATTCTTTTGCAATTTCTACTGCGTTTGCTACCTTTTCTGTTTCCGGAGATTTTGCTGATCCTTTTGTTGAGAAGCTTAGCATAGCAACACGAGGATCGATATCGAACATTTCAGCTGTACGAGCACTTTCGATAGCAATTTCAGCTAAATCTTGGCTGTCAGGTGAAATATTAATTGCACAGTCAGCAAATACGTATTTTTGATCGCCGCGAACCATGATAAATACGCCAGATGTTTTCTTAACACCTTGTCTTGTTTTGATAATTTGTAGAGCAGGTCGCACCGTGTCTGCTGTAGAATGAGCAGCTCCGCTTACAAGACCGTCAGCTTTGTTCATATGAACAAGCATTGTGCCAAAATAATTTTCATCTAATAAAATTTTGCGAGCATCTTCTTCTGTTGCTTTGCCTTTACGACGCTCAACAAATGCTGCCACCATTTCATCAAATTCAGAGTAGCTTTGAGGATCTAAAACCTCAACACCGTCTAATTTTACGTTTAATTCTGCTGCTTTTGATGCTACCGCGTCTTTATTTCCAACAACGATAGGCTTTAAGATATTGTCGGCAGCTAAACGAGAAACAGCACCTAATACGCGCTCATCTAATCCCTCTGGGAATACGATTGATACATCGCTAGCTGATACTTTTTGTTTTAAACCTGTAAATAAATCACTCAAAGTAAATCCTCCTCGATATGTAAAAAACTTTTCTCATAATAGGATACTCCACTTTTTTTAAAAATCAAAGGCATGTCCTTCAAGAATCCATGATTACGAAAAAGTCTTTTAATTCTTAATTTTCCGCTAACACTCAAAATAAAACCTGTTTTTACTTTGCAACAATTGTTTAAAGTTTAGTCACAAAATCACAGGTTTTTCATTCCAGTTCTTCGGACAAACTATGATATAGTAGAATTGGAATTTATCATAATCGGACAATAGGAGTGAAACGAAATGGCAGAAGCAGCACAAACATTAGACGGTTGGTATGCACTTCATGATTTCCGTTCAATCGATTGGGGCGCTTGGAAGCAGTTATCAAGCGACGATCGCCAAGCGGCCATCCATGAATTTTTAGGTTTGATTGAGAAATGGAAAGGAACTGAAGCTGAAAAGCAAGGCAGTCATGCTTTATATACCATTGTCGGCCAAAAAGCAGATTTTATGCTAATGCTTGTTCGTCCTACTATGGAAGAACTAAATGAAATTGAAACAGAATTTAACAAAACAAAGCTTGCTGAGTTTACCATTCCTACTTATTCATATGTATCAGTAGTTGAATTAAGCAACTACTTACCTGCTGGGGAGGATCCTTATGAAAATCCTCAAATCCAAGCTAGACTATATCCAACTTTACCAAAAGCTAGTCACGTTTGCTTTTATCCAATGGATAAACGTCGTCAAGGAAATGACAATTGGTACATGCTTCCTATGGAAGAACGACGCAGCTTAATGCGCAGCCACGGAATGATTGGACGTCAATACGCTGGAAAAGTAAAGCAAATCATTACGGGTTCTGTTGGGTTTGATGATTATGAGTGGGGCGTTACTCTTTTTGCAGATGACGTTCTTCAATTTAAAAAATTAGTATACGAAATGCGTTTTGACGAAGTAAGTGCTCGCTACGGGGAATTTGGCAGCTTCTTTGTCGGAAATTTATTAAAAGAAGAAGCTATTGCACGCTTTTTACACGTTTAAACTAAGCTGCAAAAGCGTTCATCTCTTTTATAAAATTTAGTATATAAAAAACCTGTTTCCACTTGGAAACAGGTTTTTTTATTTTCTACCCATGGCATATTCGCATCTACAGGACCATATATATACAACAGTGTCACAAGTAAGCGAGGTGGGATAATGGCAGTCGTTGCACACAACGAAGAAGATGTTAAGCTCCTAGCCAGACTCATTCGAGCTGAAGCTGAAAGTGAAGGAAAACAAGGGATGTTACTGGTAGGAAATGTAGGCGTGAACCGCGCTAAAGCTCCCTGTTTGGATTTTAGAAATATAAGAACCATTCGTCAGATGGTATTTCAAAACCCAGGCGGATTTGAAGCAACTCAAAAAGGCTACTTTTATCAGCGTGCCCGCCAGTCTGAAATTACACTTGCACGACGTGTATTAAGAGGGGAACGTTTTAACCCCGCGGAAAACTCACTGTGGTTTTTCAAGCCCAGCGGCGACTGTCCTGCTCAATGGTATAACCAAAATAACACAGGACGATTTAAATCTCACTGTTTCTTTGCACCAACTCAAGCTGATTGTCCAGGAGTTTACTAATTTCTTTTTGTTTGAAGGAGGTTCCTATGAAAAAACCAAAGTCTAATCAACCGCAACAGCAATATATGCAAAATCCGTATATGAGTCCAAACTACCCTTATTATATGCCTCAGCCGCAGCAGCCCCAGCCAGGCGGCCAGCCGCAGGTTCAAGGGCAAAGCCAAGGAGGGCCACCCCCTACCTCTTCTGGAGGCAGTGGTGCCCCGCAAGACCCAAATCAACTGCCTATTGAAGAATCATATATTGAAAATATTTTACGTTTAAATCGAGGAAAAATAGCGACTGTATATATGACGTTTGAAAATAATACGCAGTGGAACGCGAAGGTCTTTAGAGGTATTATTGAAGCGGCCGGACGCGATCATATCATTTTAAGCGATCCACAGACTGGAACGCGCTATGTACTGCTTATGGTTTATCTTGATTACATTACCTTCGATGAAGAAATTAAATACAATTATCCATTTGGCGGTGGAGGCCAACAGTTGAGCAATTATTCTCCGCGTTAAAAAAACCCCTTTTCAGGGGTTTTTTTATAGCCATTTTACAGCTGCAACAACAATTAAAATCCAGGCTACAATAAAAGCAACTCCACCTAGGGGAGTAATCGCGCCGAGAACTTTAATACCGGACGTACTTAATACATAGAGACTGCCTGAAAACAGCACAATCCCTGCAAACATAATCCAGCCCGAAGCTGTTAACAAAGAAGACTGAGGAAATTTGCTTAATAAAAACGCAATAACGAACAGCCCCATTGCATGGAACATTTGGTACTGCACTCCTGTTTTCCATACCTCTAAATACTTCTCTGAGATTTTCCCTTCTAACCCGTGTGCTCCAAAGGCACCAAGAGCAACCGCTAACATCGCATTGATTGCACCGATTATTAAAAATAGTTTCATGTTTTTCTCCTCACTTTAGAAATCAAACAAACTATCGCCGTTTGCATCATCTGATTTCAATTTCGTTCCTTCAAAATTAGGTTTGGATGACTGAATAATCTGTTGCTGCATAATCTCAGGCGATTGCATAATTTCCGGTGAAGACATGACAACAGGTTTTGAAACCGAGACAGGTTTCGATGCTGAAACCTCTTCATTTTGATCTAATGCAAGCTCACACAGTGCTTTGATAGCAACCAATTGATCTCGAACGTTCCCACTATTCGAATGGTGCTTCGCTTTTTGTACTTCTGCACTAATTTTATCAAGGAGCTGCGCCATTTTTATATCCATGTAGACACCTCATCTTACATTCAATATGACTTTATACAGCTATTTTATCAAAAGATGAAATAGGAGGCTATGTCTGAAGCTAATCTTCATGAAATGCTCACTTTTACACATCATCAATTTGCCAATCGATGGATTGACGTCCGTGTTGGAGCAAAAACTCATTTGCTCGTTGAAAATGATTATTGCCAAAAAAGCCTCGATTAGCTGAAAATGGGCTAGGATGCGGGCTTTCCAAAATTAAATGGTGTGAATGATGAATGAGCTCTTTTTTAGCTTGTGCATGTTTGCCCCACAGCAAAAACACGACCGGCTCCTCTTTTTGTGCCACTAATTCAATAATGCGGTCCGTCAGCTGTTCCCATCCTTTTCCTTTGTGAGAATTCGCTTCCCCTCTTCTAACCGTCAAAACAGTGTTAAGCAAAAGAACACCTTGTTCTGCCCATTTGACTAAATAACCGTTATTCGGAATGTGATAGTCCATTTCATTTTTCAGCTCTTTGTAAATATTCACTAAAGAAGGCGGTGTTTTGACTCCTGGTTGAACAGAGAAGCTCAGTCCATGCGCTTGATTTGGTCCATGATAAGGATCTTGTCCCAATATGACAACTTTTACATTTTTATAATCCGTATAGTGTAAAGCGTTAAAAATATCATATTTATCAGGATAAATGGTGTGGTGATTATATTCATCCACTAAAAATTCTCGAAGCTGTATGTAATAGTCTTTTTGAAATTCTTCTTCTAATAAAGGAGCCCAGTCATTTTTTAAAATACTCATTGCTTATCACCTCATAATAATCTTTTTTGTTATTTTATCGTAAACTCTGCCGCCTGCTCAAACGTTGCCTGCTTTAAATACGCTGAGAGCCTGGGCATATTTTAATATTGTCATGTTCAATGAAACTTTGTATACACTTATAAAGAGTGTATTTTTATATTAAAGGAGGGATTCCATATGATCATCAGCAATCCCCACCAAATAGACGTAACCTACAGCCTGGGTGTTACACCCGTTGAACCAATGATACCAAGAAAATACACCGTTTTCCCAGGTCAACACACTTCTGTTCCTTCCATTCAAATCGGCATTGAATTTGCCTACGATCATATGCAAAAAGAGCGGAACGAATATTTAGCATCCTTCGTCTTCGATAAAGGTTTTTATTCCCTTACTGTGTATTATTACATCGGTGCGCATACATCAACAGATGAAACCATTACACGCTACCTTCACTTTTTAGAACAGCTCCCTGTTATTCTATCGTCTATCTATCACGCTGATGCTTCCTTTTTCGAAAAACATCCACTTTTAATGCACTGTCCTATTTTTATCATTGCCGATAGCCCTGAGCTGCCATTTTCAACAAAAAAATCTATCGGTTCCCTGTATCAATATAAATAAATGAGAAAAGCTACTGTTAAAATAACGGTAGCTTTTTCTCCGTATTCGAAACAAAATACTTTTAAACTTGTTAAAAACATGGAATAATAACTACAAATTGTTTTAATCTATTTGCGTTAACCCTTTAAAATCGTTACAATTTATTAGTAGTTCTATACATAAAGGAAAAGGTAAACAAGCAATCATTCGTTTGTTTATAAAGGCCGAGTTTAACGGGCAATGAATCCCCAGATTTCATTTAAGTGTTGTCTGTTAAAGCGGAAAAAAATTGAACGTAACTACGACAAAGTGAGGTCCTAGAAGTAATGACAAATGTACAACCAAAATCCATTATCGTAATTTTTGGCGCTACAGGTGATTTAGCAAAACGTAAGTTATTCCCCTCTATTTTCCGCTTATATAAAGCGAACAAACTATCGGAAGATTTCGCTGTTGTTGGTGTCGCAAGAAGACCTTGGACTAATGACGAATTACGCGAAAATGTAAAAAAATCAGTGAGCAGTTTCAAAAACAGTGACGCTGACATTGAAAAGTTTGCTTCACATTTTTATTACCAACCGTTTGACGTAACAGATGTCGCTTCTTATCAAGAATTAAAAAGCCTAACAGAAAGCCTTGATGAGCAATACAACGTGCCTGGAAATCGTATTTTCTATCTAGCAATGGCACCTGAATTTTTCGGAACGATTGCTTCGAATTTAAAAAATGAAGGTTTAACACAAACAGAAGGCTGGAGCCGCCTAGTCATTGAAAAGCCGTTTGGCCATGATTATCCTTCTGCTAAAGAATTAAATGAACAAATTCGCCATGCATTTAAGGAAGATCAAATTTATCGTATCGACCACTATCTCGGTAAAGAAATGGTGCAAAATATCGAAGTTATCCGTTTTGCAAATGCTCTATTTGAACCGATGTGGAACAACCAATACATTTCAAACATCCAAATTACGTCTAGTGAGACGCTTGGTGTAGAAGACCGTGGCCGTTACTATGAATCTTCAGGTGCCCTTCGAGATATGGTACAAAACCATATGCTTCAAATGGTGGCCCTACTTGCAATGGAACCGCCGATTAAATTAACACCGGAAGAAATTCGCAGTGAAAAAGTAAAAGTATTGCGTGCTCTTCGCTCTTTATCAGTGGATGAAGTAGATGATTATTTTGTACGAGGTCAATACGGCAAAGGTGTACTTGAAGGAGAAGAAGTTATCGGCTATCGCGAAGGAAACTCGGTTGATCCTGAGTCTAATACCGCTACATTTGTATCTGGTAAGCTTATGATTGATAACTTCAGATGGGCTGGCGTACCGATTTATATCCGTACAGGTAAACGCATGAAAGAAAAAGCAACGACAATTGTTGTACAGTTCAAAGACTTACCAATGAACCTGTACTTCAATAAAGATAAAGAAATTCATCCAAACTTGCTTGTCATTCATATCCAACCGGAAGAAGGCATTACGCTTCACTTGAACGCGCGTAAAACGCCAGGTGCCACATCATCCACACCGATTAACTTGAACTATTGCAATAACTGTGGAGATAAAATGAATACACCGGAAGCTTATGAACGCCTTATTTATGATTGCATGCTTGGAGATGCAACGAACTTTACTCACTGGGATGAAGTAGCCCTTTCTTGGAAATTTGTTGATACTATCTCAGAAGCATGGGAAAGCACAAAAGCACAAAACTTCCCGAACTACGAATCAGGTTCAATGGGACCAAAAGAATCAGACGCATTGCTTGCTGAAGACGGTTTCCACTGGTGGCCAGTCGGAGAAGACAACTTCTCACCTAAAAAGTAAATAAAAAAAGCAGCTGTAGTATACAGCTGCTTTTCTTGTTTTTTATTTTAACCACTCAGTATGGAATACGCCCTCTTTATCAACACGTTGATATGTGTGAGCTCCGAAGTAGTCACGTTGCGCTTGTAAAAGGTTCGCTGGTAGCGTTTCTGTACGGTAGCTGTCATAGTAAGCTAATGCACTTGAGAAACTTGGTACAGGAATACCTTGTTTAACCGCAATTGAAATAACTTCACGAAGAGCCGACTGATAGCCTTCTACGATATCCTTGAAGTATGGGTCTAACAATAAGTTTGTTAGATCTGCATCGCGATCGTAAGCTTCTTTAATTTTTTGTAAGAATTGTGCACGGATGATACAACCACCGCGGAAGATCATTGCAATATCACCATACTGTAAATTCCAGTCATATTCTTCAGAAGCTGCTTTCATTTGAGCAAACCCTTGCGCATATGAACAAATTTTACTCATGTACAATGCTTTACGAATTGCTTCTACTAATTCGGTTTTATCGCCTTCAAATGCAGCTGCATTTGGACCGCTCAATACTTTGCTTGCTTTTACACGTTCTTCTTTCATAGCTGAAATAAAGCGTGCAAATACAGATTCTGTAATGATTGGTAGTGGTACACCTAAATCAAGCGCACTTTGGCTTGTCCATTTACCTGTACCTTTTTGACCTGCAGTATCTAAAATAACGTCTACAAGTGCTTTACCTGTTTCTTCATCTTTTTTCGTAAAGATATCAGCTGTGATTTCAATTAAGTAGCTATCTAGCTCGCCTTTATTCCATTCAGCAAATACTTCATGTAATTCATCTGTTTCTAAGCCTAATACGTTTTTCATGATGAAGTATGCTTCACAAATTAACTGCATATCGCCATACTCGATGCCGTTATGAACCATTTTTACGTAGTGACCTGCACCATTTGGTCCAATGTATGTGCAGCAATCATCGCCTTCAACTTTCGCTGAAATAGCTGTTAAGATTGGTTTTACAAGTTCATATGCTTCTTTTTGTCCGCCAGGCATGATTGAAGGTCCTTTTAATGCGCCTTCTTCTCCGCCGGATACGCCTGTACCGATGAAATGGATACCTAATTCTTCTAGCTCTTTGTTACGACGAATTGTATCCTGGAAGAATGTATTTCCGCCATCGATTAAAATGTCGCCTTTTTCTAAGTATGGTTTTAACGAATCAATTGTTGCATCTGTAGCAGCACCAGCTTTAACCATTAATAAAATTTTACGCGGTTTTTCAAGAGAATTAATAAACTCTTCCACACTGTATGTACCTGCAAAATTTTTACCTTCTGCTTCTGTTTTTAGGAACTCTTCTGTCTTTTCAGGAGAGCGGTTATAAACTGAAACAGAATAGCCTCTGCTCTCAATGTTTAGCGCCAAGTTTTTCCCCATAACCGCTAAACCGATAACACCGATTTGTTGTTTTGCCATGTTAAATTCTTCCCTTCATGTGTAATATGAATTGGTCAACCTAATCGTAACTGAACATATCATAAAGAAAGTTACAGATTCAAGTTTGATATAACCATAATCATACGTTTTATTATACACATTTGAAAAGAATCATGCTCACCGAACATTGATTATTTTGAAGAAAATTTCGATAAAATAAGTGAAATGAACGCAGTTACTAATCATCCGTACATTCTTAACTACCTTTAGACGCATTTTAACATTTTCTTAAACAATTACTTTTGTTAAAATATTAAGCAGTTAATCATTTCAATGAATTGATGATCAACACGGTTGTTACCGTTTTACTATATTTACTGCAGCTAAAAAAGCTGCACTAGTACTTATTTTGTTTTACGAAGAGGGATTTTATATATGACAAAACCAATCAAAGATCCGTTCAAAGAAAATTTTGATACGCTTGAAGAATTTGCTGATCGCATTAGCGAGGTATTGAACTGCCCTATTACGATTGAAGATGCTAATCATCGCTTACTAGCTTACAGCACCCATGATGAAAGAACGGACCAAGCGCGTATTGCTACGATTATTGGAAGAAGAGTTCCGGAAAAAGTCATTAACAACTTATGGAAAGAAGGCATTATTCCGAAACTGCTTGAGACAAATGAACCTGTGCGTGTGAAAAATATAAATGAAATCGGGCTTGGAGATCGTATAGCCATTTCTATCTGGAAAAATGAAGAAGTTCTAGGATTCATTTGGGCTGTGGAAATTGAGAAAGCCTTAGGCGATGAAGAAGTGGAGCTATTAAAAAAAGCTGCGAATGTATTAAAAAACAAATTGCTGCAGCTTCAAATTCGAAAATACAAACGAGAGGAGCGCTCACAGGAATTTTTCTGGAAATTATTAACTGGCCACATTAAGTCTCGCCAAGAAATTTCAGAAGCGTTTTATGAAGCTCAAATTACGGCTCCATCAGCGTTTTCCATTGCTATCTTCCGCTTCCAAGAAGATATTACGCCTGAAGCTGAACGCCAAATTTCGTATATGTTGAAAACAATGCACCGCTTAAAAATCGTTCTTTATACGATTGATTGCAATGATTTAATCTTACTGCTTTCTTTGGATGCGGTTGAAAATCCTCTTGATGAACAGCGAGATTTTGTAGACTATTTTAGAGGAAACATGCATGAACGCTTTGATGTTACTCAAATTAAAGCCAGCTGCAGCAGTATTTATTCATCGCACGATCATATCGAAAAAAGCTATAAAGAAGCTTTGAACGTATTAGATATGAAAAGTAAGTTTCCAGAAGAAACAAAAGAGATTATTAACTATCAAGAATTAGGTATTTATCAATTTCTAGATGTTATTTTAGACAAGCGCGTTCAAGATCAATTTGAAAACCATTCTTTAAAGAAGCTAACTGATTATGACCTTCGTCATAACAGTAACTTGGTGGAGACTCTTGAAGTATTTTTAAATAATGATAACAATATTAATGAAGCAGCCAAAGAATTAAATGTGCATATGAATACACTTAGCTATCGATTAAAGCGAATTTCAGAGATTGGTGATATCAACTTAAAGGATGTTAATCAAAAAATGACTCTTTATATTGATATTAAGTTAATGAAATATAAAAAATAACAGATAATGTTATATTTTTTAACAGAAAGCTATTTATTTATTTTCCGATAAATAAATAGCTCTTTTTTTATGTTTTCTTCCCTTAACAATGTTAGATAACCTGACATAAAAATTAAAAATTCTGATAAGTAAGCGGTTACATTTGTGTGTTTAAACAAAAACCGCTTCTTCAATTCTTCTTTCTAGACAAAGAAATTTCACAAAACTTTCTTTATACTAAAGATACACAAACGACCAAGGGGGAAATTAATCATGATTATTGGCGTACCAAAAGAAATCAAAAACAACGAAAACCGAGTAGCGATTACACCAGCAGGCGTAGCATCATTTGTTGGTACAGGTCATCGTGTATTAATTGAAAATGAAGCGGGTATTGGAAGTAACTTCACAAACGAAGATTATGTAAAAGCCGGAGCTGAAATTGTTGAGACAGCAGCTGACGTGTGGGCACAAGCTGAAATGGTCATGAAAGTAAAAGAACCATTAGCAAGTGAATACGGCTATTTTAGACCAGGTCTTATCTTATTCACTTACCTTCACTTAGCAGCTGAACCAGCACTGGCAAAAGCATTAAAAGATAGCGGTGTAACGGCTATTGCTTATGAAACAGTGGCAGTCAATCGTACATTGCCTCTATTAACACCTATGAGCGAAGTAGCAGGACGTATGGCTGCTCAAATTGGTGCACAATTCCTTCAAAAATCAAACGGCGGAAAAGGAATTTTATTAGCGGGTGTTCCTGGAGTTAGCCGCGGAAAAGTAACGATTATTGGAGGCGGCGGTGTTGGTACAAATGCTGCAAAAATCGCAATCGGCCTCGGTGCTGATGTAACAATTATTGATTTAAGTCCTGAACGCCTACGTCAATTAGACGATATCTTTGGCAACCAAATCAATACGCTAGTGTCAAATCCCTATAACATTGCGGATGCAGTAGCAGAGTCAGATTTAGTGATTGGTGCAGTATTAATCCCAGGTGCAAAAGCTCCAAAACTCGTAACAGAAGAAATGGTGAAAACCATGAAGCCAGGTTCTGTTATTGTTGACGTAGCAATCGACCAAGGTGGTATCGTTGAAACAATTGACCACATTACAACACACGATCAGCCTACTTATGAAAAGCACGGTGTTGTACACTATGCAGTTGCGAACATGCCAGGAGCAGTTCCACGCACATCAACGATTGCTTTAACAAATGTAACGGTACCTTACGCACTTCAAATTGCTTCTAAAGGTGTTCACAAAGCAATCGCTCAAAACGAAGCGTTAAAATTAGGAGTGAACGTTGCAAACGGAGCTATTACGTACGAAGCAGTTGCACATGATTTAGGTTATGATTATGTATCAGTAGACGTAGCTCTGGAAAAAGAATTAGCTTCTATTTAATAGATAGTAAAAAACGTCCTTAACCCTCTGTTAAGGGCGTTTTTATTTTGAATAAACAGCAATTAGCTGTAAAAAACACGACTATTTAAAGCTTTGTGTATCTGTTCACCGGTAATCTCCGGTACCATTGGCCAGAATTCAGGAGTAGGAAACATAAGGTTGCTAGGCGTTCTATTATGATTACCATCTAATTCATGAAATGGTTCAGGATCATCTGTCTCGTTAAACCGATTCGTAATAAACATAAAGTGACCTAATTCATGTGCAAGAAGATACTCATCTGTACTTGCATTTGTCATAATCACAAGTGGAAAAGAGTTATAAGTTACAGCAAGAGTCGATGAATAGTCAAAATTAACAGGCCCAAATCTATTTCCATTCATATAAAATACGTATACATCAGCGTCTTGACAAACTTTTCGGCCAGTTTCAAGCATTGCTTGTACCATTGTAAGATGACTAGCTCCTCTAATTGGAAAATTTTCCGCATTACTTACAATGCCACTGATGTTTTCCAAAAAAACAAATGAACGTGTAATAGTAAATGTAACCCCCTGGATTAATTGGTTTTTCTCATATTGTTTCCATATCCTATTAGCAGCCGCTATGTCTCTTTTTACACGGTTGGGAACTGTAGACGGATTATCTTTAGAGTTTCAATCAACTTTAGCTCCTGGTAATACGATTATACAAACATTTAAAGTACCTGTCTTAACAGTTTTGAAGTTATCGCTCATTAAATTCGATTTCATATAACATTCTTTGTGATTTCTCTTTTGAAGTTGTGATTGATTAGAAGAATCCGGGGCATCTTTATAACTGTCATGATTATAATGTTTTTTTATGTGAATCACCCTTTCTTAAGTTTCTATTCATTTTATTCATTAAGAAAAAGAGTGCTTGTACAATAAGGTAAAAAGCCTTTTAATAAGAAGTTTTTTAGCATCCGATTACTTGTGAAGGTGGTTACTCTTAAGTTTATGTAAAGTAAATGTTCAAATCACCTTATATCTCATTCGCTAACGTTCATTTAACTCATGCTTCACAGTCAGTCATGATAATTCTAAATTACACGTAGGATTCATACAGTTTTTAGAAATTGAATATCTACATTAAAAGCGATAAAATAGAAGAAAAAGTGAATGGAAGAAATTTATCTAAAACACATTGGGCAACTAAAAGCCGCCCGGTAGAAATTTTACTCTATTTTCTCTATGAACTTAAAATACGGGAGGATTTTTTATGACAATGAATAAAGCATTAACCATTGCTGGTTCTGATAGCAGCGGCGGAGCTGGCATTCAAGCGGATTTAAAAACATTCCAAGAACTTGGTGTTTACGGAATGACAGCTTTAACAACAATTGTAACAATGGATCCCGATAACAGCTGGTCTCATAACGTATTTCCACAACAAGCTTCCACTGTTGAACAGCAGCTGAAAACAATTGTAAAAGGCGTAGGCGTACAGGCTCTAAAAACGGGTATGCTTGGCTCAGTGGAAATTATTGAACTAGCGGCAAAAACAATTGAAGAATACGATTTAAAAAATGTTGTAGTAGATCCTGTGATGGTATGTAAAGGAGAAGACGAAGCGCTTCATCCGGAAACAACTGTCAGCTTGCGTGATGTACTAGTTCCAAAAGCAACAGTCGTAACGCCTAACTTATTTGAAGCTAGTCAATTAAGCGGACTTGGCCCTATCAAAACGGTTGATCAAATGAAAGAAGCAGCCGTGAAAATTTCTGAACTTGGTGCCAAATATGTATTGATTAAAGGTGGAAGTAAATTAGCACACGAAAAAGCAATCGATTTGCTTTATGATGGAAAGACATTTGAGATCTTAGAGTCTGAACGTATTGAAACGACATTTACACATGGTGCTGGATGCACATACTCAGCTGCGATTGCTGCTGAATTGGCAAAAGGCAGTGACGTCAAACAAGCTATTTATACAGCAAAAGAGTTTATTACAGAAGCAATTCGCCATTCATTTGCTTTAAATCAATATGTCGGACCAACAAATCACGGTGCATACCGTCGTAACAAAGAAAAAGTAACAAACTAAAAGCATGCCTAAAGGCATGCTTTTCTATTTTGCTTATTGTTTGACTGTTTCAAGCGCATTTAAGATAGCTTGAGCTACGCCGTGCTCGTCATTTGTTCCTGTTACGATATGGGCAAACTCTTTAATTTCTTGAGGGGCATTTCCCATCGCTACGGCACGTCCAACTCGCTGAAACATCGATACGTCGTTATAATTGTCTCCAATGGCCATCGTTTCTTCTAAAGAAATATGGCGTTCTTGAACAAATGATGTAACCGCAATTCCTTTTTGAGCATTTTCATCATTTATTTCAATATTTTCTTTACCAGATGCACTGACTGCAATAGAATCTAACTTCGCAAGTTCTACTTTTGCCTGTTCTAACTTTCCTTCATCAAAAGAGAAAGCAAGCAGCTTATAAATGTCCTTGTTTGGATCTTGAAACAGCGCTTCATACTCTTCAATAAGCTTTACTCTGCCGCTATTGAAACGCTCTTTTGCCGCTTCTAACGATTTTTCATAATTATCTTTTAAGCTAGCACTTAAATAAATATCCATTAATACGGACAAAGCTTTTTCATAGTCATTTGAATACGTACCTTCACTTGTATAGACTTCAAAGTACAGCTGAAACTTCTTAAAAATATCTTCTACTTCACGAATAGCTTCCATCGTCATGCCTACTGAATATTGTTTTTCCCCTTGTGGATTGCGAAGCTCTGCTCCGTTTGCACAAATTAAATATGTATGAAGTCCTGCTTCTTCTAAAACATAACGCGCTTCTTCATAAGAACGTCCCGTAGCAACAACAACTTCCACCCCTGCCTTTTGAGCTGTCTTAATCGCTTGGGCATTTTCTTTACTTACAACTTGTTCACTATTTACTAGCGTTCCATCCATATCGATCGCAATACATTTAATCATGATGTACCCCTTCCTATGTATCTTTGCTCTCTTATTTTATTCTAGCATATGTTTTTTAGCGCTTTGCTACTTGCATGTAAAAGATTTACTAATTTTTTGTATACGCGCTGTTATAATCTGTTCCTTTTCTTGCTTTCTCGAAAACCTCTTTGATCGTCTTTACATGCAAATCAGCTGTTGAATATACGCGAAAATTCACATCCTCTTCCCTCAGATGCTTACCAACGCCGATAGAAACCATATCTGTTTGATTAATAGCTTTTATACCTGCCTCTCCATCTTCTATTGCCACACATGCATCGGGTTTTACTTTTAATTGATCGGCAGCTGTCAAAAATATTTCTGGATCTGGTTTTCCCTTCTTGATTTTCCTTACATCCACAATACAATCAAAAAAAGAGCGTATTCCTAGCGCATCTATTACAGTATTTGCATTCGAACTAGAAGAAGCAATTCCCATTTTAATGCCTTGTTTTTTACAATCTTCTAACAACATTTTAATGCCTGGAAGTAAATGATCTTCTGTCATTTCTCTTATTAAAGCCTGATAATGCTTATTCTTTTCATAAGCAAGCTCTTCTTTTTGTTCCACTGTCAGGTGTACATTGCCTTGCGCAGCAATGAGCTCTACAGTTCTCATCCGGCTGATTCCCTGCAGCTGTTGATTTAGTTCTTCAGAAAACGAAACGTTAAGTTGATCTGCTACTTTTTTATTTGCCCTATAATATAAATGTATTGTATCTGCAATAACACCGTCTAAATCAAAAATAATCGCTTGTAGCTCTTCTTTTTTCATATTATCCTCCTCTGTACCTATCTTTATGCCATTACTTAAATGCTTTTATTACATCCCACCATGTTAAAATACCGTTGATATTGTTCACTTTATCATAAAAATTTTTTCATCATTTATAATTTATGAATAAATTTTTCAAAAAAAGAGAAATTACAGTATTGCATTATGAAAGCCCTTTTATTACAATAGGTTTATGCAAACGGTTGCACTATCTTAAAAATATAGTTTATCAAAAAATAAAATGAAAACCCATACATAGGGGAAGGGGAAAAACTATGAAGAAGTTCTTTTCATTTGATTTTTGGCAGAAGTTTGGTAAGGCTTTATTAGTAGTAGTAGCGGTTATGCCCGCAGCTGGTATCATGATTTCACTTGGAAAACTAGTTGCAATGACTGGGGGAGACATCACTGCTGTACAAACAATTGCACGAGTGATGGAAGATATAGGATGGGGTATCATTACAAATCTTCACATCTTGTTCGCTGTTGCCATCGGGGGATCTTGGGCAAAGGAACGTGCTGGCGGTGCATTTGCTGCACTCATTGCATTCATTCTTATTAATCGAATTACAGGAGCCATTTTTGGAGTTAAAGCAGAAATGCTCTCAGATTCAAAAGCAACGGTGCAATCACTGTTTGGACAAGAATTAGTTGTAAAAGACTACTTCACATCTATTTTAGGATCTCCCGCTCTTAACATGGGAGTATTCGTAGGAATTATCGCTGGTTTCTTAGGCGCAAATTTATTCAACAAATATTACAATTATGATAAATTGCCTGAAGCTCTTTCGTTTTTTAACGGCAAGCGCTTCGTACCGTTTGTAGTCATCGGTGGTTCAGTTGTAACGGCACTGCTTTTATCCATTGTGTGGCCGTTCATCCAAGGTTCGCTAAACAGCTTCGGACAGTGGATTGCAACATCTAGAGATACAGCTCCTATTCTGGCACCATTTATTTTCGGAGCATTAGAGCGTCTCCTTCTTCCGTTTGGTCTTCATCATATGCTGACAGTTCCTATGAACTATACGGAGCTAGGCGGTACGTACAAAATTTTAACGGGTTCTGGAGCAGGTTCCACTGTTGCCGGTCAAGATCCTTTGTGGCTTGCTTGGATTGCAGACTTAAATAACTTCCGTGCTGCAGGAGATATGGACAGCTACAAGCAGCTCTTACATGACGTTACACCTGCACGATTTAAAGTAGGACAGATGATTTTATCTTGTGCGTCATTAATTGGAATTGCTTTAGCAATGTATCGCAACGTAGATCCTGACAAACGTTCGAAATATCGTTCAATGTTCTTTTCAGCTGGACTAGCTGTTTTCTTAACAGGCGTAACAGAGCCGATTGAATTTATGTTCATGTTCGCGGCGCCTCTTCTATACGTCGTATACGCCATTATGACAGGACTGGCTTTTGCCATTGTTGATATTGTTCATGTTCGCGTACACTCATTTGGCGTAATTGAACTATTAACACGTACACCAATGATTATCAAAGCCGGACTATGGGCTGACTTAATGAACTTTGTCATCGCCTGCCTTGTATTTTTTGGCTTAAATTTTGGAGTGGCAAACTTCTTAATTAAACGTTTTAACTTCCCAACACCGGGACGTAACGGAAACTATATCGATGAAGAAACAACTGCAACAAGCAGCAAGCAGGTGAAAAATGATTCGCTTGCCCCAGTCATTATTGGACTGCTTGGCGGAGAAAACAATATTGAAGACGTGGATGCTTGTATGACTCGCTTACGTGTAACGGTAAAAGATATACATGCCGTTGCAGGAGAAAGTGAATGGAAACAAAACGGAGCCCTTGGTTTAATCTTGAAAGATAAAGGGGTACAAGCTATTTATGGACCTAAAGCGGATGTTTTGAAATCCGACATTCAAGATTTGTTAGGAGCTTAACATAATGAAGCTATTAACGTTAAATTGCCACTCTTGGCAAGAGGAAAATCAGCTAGACAAGTTATCTTGTCTAGCTGAAGTAATTAAAAAAGAAAAATATGATGTCATTGCTTTACAGGAAGTAAGCCAAAAAATAGACGCGCCTTATGTATATGACTACATTCGCAGCGATAATTACGCTTGGCTTTTAGCAAAAGAACTGGGTAAGCAAGGTGAAGACTATCAATTGGTATGGGATTTATCTCATATAGGCTATGAAGTGTATGAAGAAGGAATTGCCATTTTAACGAAACACCCGATTATTGAAGAGCATTCATTTTTTGTTTCACAAACGTCAAATATTGACTATTGGAAAACGAGAAGAATTGTTGGAGCAACAATCGAATATGAAAAAGAACTCCTCACTTTTTATTCTTGTCATCTTGGCTGGTGGGATGACGAGGAAGAGCCATTCAAGCAGCAAGTTGATACGCTGCTAGCTCATGTACACAAAGATAACCCATTTTTCTTACTTGGAGACTTCAATAACGACGCTCATAGACGACATGAAGGTTACGACTACCTGTTGAGCCAAGGCCTCTATGATACGTATACTCTATCGAACAAAAAAGATAGCGGTATTACAGTTCAAGGGAACATCGCTGGATGGGATGATAATGAACGGGCGCTTCGCCTTGATCTCATTCTATCGAGTCATGCGCAGGATATTCAATCATCGACTGTAGTTTTTAACGGCATACATTATCCCGTTGTTTCTGACCATTTTGGGGTAAGCGTTGAAGTGAAATAAGTGACATAAAGCGAACGAATAGCGTTCGCTTTTTTCTTGTGATTATGATTATGTAAAAATCATCTTCTTTACTGCTTTATCTATCGTTTTAGAAGTGTCCGATAAACTTTCGCATTTTAAAAAGTAGGTGTGCTATAATATTGTGATGTTGACGATATGCAACCCATTTTTGCATGTTTATCAATGAAATCGCTCAACTTAATAGTAAGATGATACATGTAAGCTCTATTTAAATGAACACCCGTTGTCATTATCATAAACTAATAAAGAAAAATAGGTGTGAAACAATCATGAAAATTTTGTTGATTTCAAATATGTATCCTTCTGAACAATTCCCGAGCTATGGTGTATTTGTTCAAAACACTGAAAAAATTTTAGTTCAATATGGTATTCAAGTTGATAAAATTGTCATGCAAAAAAAGACAAGCAAATTAAGCAAGCTTTTTAGCTATGCTTCTCATTATGCTAATGTCATTGTGACGGGCTTAACAAAAAATTACGACTATCTTTACGTACATTATGCATCTCATAATGCTCTTCCGCTGCTGATTCTCAAAAAGCTAAAGAAGAATGTGAAGATTGTGACAAACGTGCATGGTTCAGATGTTGTACCTGAAGTAGCTTCACAGGAAAAATATCAGCCTAGAGTAAATGACTTATTGCACCATTCCACTAAAATTATTACTCCTTCTCCCTACTATAAAGGGCTCGTTGAAGAGAAATATAAGGTTCATAATCCAATCTATATTTTTCCAAGCGGAGGAGTGAATAAAGATCTGTTTCATCCTTATGCAGATAAAAGCAAAGCTTATCAAGAACTAAACTTGGACCCTACTATCCGTTATATTGGATGTGTAAGCCGCATTGATGTGGGTAAAGGATGGGAATACTACCTTCAAGCCATTGCAAAAGCTGAACAACAAACGCCCACTTCTTACAAATACTTATACGTTGGAAGCGGAAAAGACGAAGCTGCATTTAAGGAAATGATCAAGACTCTGGGCCTAGAGGGAAAAGTCATCCATTTTCCTCTGCTTCCTCAGTCGTCTCTTGCTTACGTATATAATGCGATTGAAGCATTCGTGTTTCCGACCGTAAGAAAAGGAGAAAGTTTGGGCTTAGTCGGCCTCGAAGCTATGGCTTGCGGAGCACCCGTGATTGGGAGTCAGATTGGTGGTCTAAAAGATTACATTATAGACGGAAAGAATGGTCTATTCTTTGAGCCTAAAAATGTAGATGAACTAGCTTCACAGCTACAGGCTTTTATTAATCTTCCTGAAGATGTGAAACAGCAAATGTCTCAACAGGCGTTACAAACAGCAAACCGCTACACAGTAGATGTAATTGCTGAACAACTCCCAACAATTTTTTTTGATGAGGTGGAAAAATGAAAGTCGCAGTTTTAATTCCTTGTTATAACGAGGAAGTAACAATTGGAAAAGTAATTGACGATTTCAAACGCGAACTGCCTAGTGCAGATATTTATGTATACGACAACAATTCAAAAGATCGTACAAGTGAAATTGCACTTGAACACGGCGCAATCGTCAAAAAAGAATTTAAGCAAGGAAAAGGAAACGTTGTACGTTCAATGTTTCAAGAAATTGATGCAGATTGTTATGTCATGGTAGATGGGGATGATACGTATCCTGCAGAATTTGTTCATCAATTAATTGACCCTATTAGAAATCGAGAAGCTAACATGGTCATTGGAGATCGTTTATCAAACGGAACGTATCTCGAAGAAAACAAACGTGCTTTCCATAATTTTGGTAACAACTTAGTACGTTCTTTAATTAACGGCCTGTACAAAAGTAACATTAAAGATATCATGACAGGTTATCGTGCGTACGATAAATTATTTGTAAAATCAATTCCTGTGATGAGCCCAGGATTTGAGATTGAAACAGAAATGAGTCTTCACGCGTTAGATAAACGATTCCGCCTAAAAGAAATCGCGATCGATTATCGCGATCGACCTGAAGGCAGCGAATCGAAACTTAATACGTTCTCTGATGGATTTAAAGTGTTACGAATGATTTTTACGTTATTTAAAGAGTACAAGCCGCTTCAGTTCTTCTCCATTTGGACAGTGTTGTTTATTGTCGCAGGATTAGCTGTTGGTGCTCCGGTACTTTATGAATTTTTTGATACAGGCTTTATTACCAAAGTACCTTCATCTATCTTAGCAACTGGATTGATGGTGTTAGGTGTTTTATCTTTCGTCTGTGGATTAATTCTAGATACAATCGCTTCATTAAATCGCAAGCAATATGAATTAGAACTAAATAAAAAAATTGAACAGATTGAACAAGTAGGAGAATAACAATGATGAAGAATAAAAAAAGTATTTTACTGCTTACAGTAACAGCTTTAATTATTCTTATCGGTTTAAGTATTGGTAATCCAGACGGTGTTCACTATCTTTCCCTTTTTGCTGCACTTGTATTTACCATCATAAGCTCTATTTTTATTTATAAAAATAGAGCTTATGCTTCATTTAAACCGCTAGAATGGCTATTGCTGATTGTTTTTTCGTTTATCGTACAGTTTTCACTTTTAGATAACTTACATATGACGAGCTCAACTATTTTTTCACTCGTTTTGTATGCCATCAGCCGTACTTTATTGGCAATGCTGCTGACGGCCGCTGTACTCAGCGCTATCAAACAGATAAACGATTTTCACTATACATTTGCACACCCAAAGCGTTATCTAGGAATTGTTACGATTCTTATTTTAACTGTTAGTCTATATTACTGGTTCGCCTTTTTCCCAGCGGCCATGACTCCTGATTCATTAGCACAGTGGAGACAGGCACATAACGGAGAATTTAACGATTGGCACCCTATTATGATTACGTGGCTCATTATGCTGCTGACAAAAATATGGGATAACCCAGGAATTGTAGCGTTCACGCAAATTGTTGTTGTAGTGAGCATATACGCCTATACATTTGACTTTTTCATTAAACGCAAAGCACATCCTGTTATGATTGGACTTTTAACAGCCATTATTGTCATTATTCCAAGCTTTTTAATCTTTTCAATTATTATTTGGAAAGACATTTTATACAGTGCTTTTCTGCTGTTTTTTACGGTTAACATTGCAAAAATTTATCTGTCAAAAGGCGCTTGGGTTAAAAGTAAAGCGAGCTTTTTCTTACTTTTACTTTCCGCATTTGGAGTAGCTTTCTTTAGACATAATGGTTTTCCTGTATTTGTTTTGACTTTCCTTTTAATGATTGTCTTATTCAGAAAAAATTGGAAACCTCTTGTCACGATTTTCTTAGTCGTCTTTATTTTACAAAAGATTGTTACAGGCCCTGTGTTCACGTGGCTTGATGTAAAACCTTCAGATCCAAATGAAGCTTTGTCTATTCCAACTCAACAAATTGCAAATATCATTTCAAATGATGGGGAGATGTCAAAAGAAGAGCGCGAATATTTTAATAAAGTGCTTCCTATTGAATTGTGGAAAGAAAAGTATAATCCATACAAAAGTGATCCAATTAAATTCACGTGGAAATACTATGACCGCGAATTTATTTTTAATGATTTAGGTCTTTACTTTAAGAACTATGCTAGCATTGTCATCAAAAATCCTTATCTAGCAACGGAAGGCTTTCTCAAACAAACGGCTTTAGTATGGCAAATCAACCCTTTTAAAGATGGCTACACGGATACGTACGTAACCAACATTTATTACGGCAATGATTTAGGTCTTAAAAATAAAGTAATCGAGCCGTTTATTACACATACTGCTAATGCTTACTTAGCTATTTTTAAGCACCCTGTTTTTACATTCTTATGGAAACCAGCTTTTTATCACTGTGTCATTTTATTATTTTCATTAATGCTAGTGATTCGAAGAGGAATTACGTCACTCATTATCGTCATTCCGTGGGCTCTTAACACGCTTTCTGTTCTTGCAGCATTGCCGGCTCAAGATTTCCGATATTTATTAGCAAGCGTATTTGTGTCTTTCTTCTTTATTGGTCTTCCTTTTATCCGATTTGATCAGAAAGAAAAGGATGTGACCTCCTGATGGAGAGCAATTACAACAAAAAGCTAGGAATCACACTCATTATTGTGGCTTCCCTGTTTACAGCTGTTGGACAACTTTTTTGGAAGTTGTCCGAAGCTTCATTTAACTTAAATTTAATTATTGGTTTTTTTCTTTATGGATTAGGAGCGGTGTTTATGATTGCCGCTTTTAAATTTGAAAGAGTTTCCTTGCTTCATCCATTTTTAAGCCTAGGATATGTCATCAGCATTGCTCTTGGTTTCTTTCTATTAAATGAAACCATTAGCCCTATGAAGCTGGTCGGTACTCTTATTATTATCGTAGGTGTAATTTTAGTAGGTGGCCAAGATGAATAGTATCCCACTTTTAATTATTATGACCCTTTTAGGTTCAGTTGGAGCTGTCTTTTTCAAGTATATTTCTACGTATTTAAACGAAAAAAAGATAAAACTAGCGCTTATTTGCTTTGTAGGCGGCGGCCTTTTTTACGGGGCGGCAGCTCTGCTTAATGTGTATGTTTTAACGCTGTTACCTTATTCTATTGTATTTCCGCTTACGTCTATTACGTATATTTGGACATTAACATTCGGTTACTTTTTAATTAAAGAAAAAGTTACAACAAAACAAGTTATCGGCTGTATTCTTCTAATTGTCGGATGCTTCTTTATTGCTAATAGTTGATGAGATAACTTGAAAAGGTAGGAGTTTCGCATGAAAAACTTAAAATTCGCGAGCATTTTACTGCTCATATCAACATTATTTTTGAAATTTTCTAGTATGATTCGTGATTTAGTTATTGCTAACTATTTCGGTACAAGTTATATTGTCGATTCATACAACGCAGCAATGATTATTCCAAATGCTTTTATTTTATTTATGTTAACGGGGATGAAGGATGCGTTTATTCCTAGTTATTTACGTTATGAAAAAGAAAATAAAGGAAAGGTTCATTTGACTAATATTGTTAAATCAACCTTTCTTATTTGTTTCATTATTTCGGTTCTCGGATCAATTGCGGCTTTCTTTTACTTTCCCGCTTCGTATTCTAATTTTTCTAAAGCAGCAATTGAACTAGGAATTTATACGGGCGTTATGTACTTCTTATCTCTTTCACTAGTTGGAGTGAATGCCGTATACGAAGGTGTATTTGATGCACGAAGTCAATATTCTTTCTCTGTGTTTTCTCAAACGGTTGTTGTATTATTTACAATTTTAAGTACAATCCTATTACATTCAATTATGGGCGGCTATGCAATTGCTCTTGGCTACTTTGTAGGAACGATTGCTTCTTTCTTAATTAAAGTTGTCTATTTTAAACCGCAGCATCTGCTGTTATGGAAGCAAAAAATTGACCGTGATGAAGTGGTGGCTTTTTATAAAGTATTCATCCCTGTTGGTGTGACCATTATGGTCGGTCAAATTAATTTAACTGTAAACTTCTTCTTTGCTGGCTCCTTTGGTGAAGGTGTTATTTCATACTTAAATTATGCTTTCAGACTTGTAAGTATTCCCCAGGCAATATTCGGGGTTACGGTCGCAACCATTATTTACCCGCTGATTGCAAGAGCCATTGCTGAAAAAGATGAAGAGCGCTTTAAATCAGGAATTGAAAAAGGGATTACGTTTATGCTGATGCTGCTGATTCCGACGATTGTTATTATGATCTTTTATATGAAAGACATTGTAATGATTGCTTATCAGCGCGGTGCATTTGACGCACAATCAACGCTAAAAACAACGGATGTATCTTATTATTACCTAGGTTCGGTATTTTTCTATTCCCTGCAAGCTGTTCTTGCAAAAGGATTTTATTCTCTTCAAAAAGGTTATCTTATTATGAGAGCAGGCTTATTATCCATTGTGTTAAATATCATCTTTAACATGATTTTCACTAAATTTATGGGATACCAAGGATTAGCACTTTCCATGTCAGTAGTTGCCTTTTTCTATACGGCTATCGTATTCGTTATGCTGGCAAAACAAATCAATCACTTCCATTACGGATATCTAGTGAAAGAAACAGGAAAAATTCTTTTAGCTTCCGTACCTGTTGCGATCGTCATGTTCTTCTTAAAGGACATCGCATTTTTGAATTCATTACATGTTATCTTACGATTTGGTATTGTCTGTATTGCAGGTGGTTTAGTATACTTAATGTCGACGCTATTATGCAGAGTAGAAGGTGTTATGCTTTTAGTTAAAAGAAAACGTTAATTCACGTAAAACAGGAGAGTACTATATGAAGAACACATACTGGTTATTTTTTCTGTTCGTTGGTTTTATTTCAATTCAGCCGATTATTGATATGCTAACGACGTACATGGTTTTGAACATGGATAGTGGTCTCTCAATTGGGGTTGTTATTCGCTTTCTATATATGATTTTTGCAGGTGTCCTACTTTTAGTGTTTGCCAAACAATCAAAATGGGCTAGATATTCGATTATCTACCTTATTGTTTTTGCACTCTTTCTTGGACTCAACATCTACTTAAATCATCAATGGAAAGATCCTTATTATATTGGGCAAGAAATTAAATTTTTCAATAAAGTTGTTTATATGAACGTTACGCTGCTTGGAATGATTGTGATGTTTTCACATTATCGATCATCTGTGGATGTAAAAAGAATACTGAGCAAAAACTTATTAACTGCTTCACTCATCATCAGTATTGTTTTTATCGGTACAATGCTAACGGGTACAGCACTAGAGAGTTATCAGTATAATAAAATTGGGTTTAAAGGCTGGTTTTATGCAGCGAATGAGCTAGGCGCAACCATTGCTATTTTGCTTCCTCTCACACTGCTTTTAGCTTTAGATAAAGTACGTTCGTTTTCAAAAGCTTATTACTGGATTCCTTTTATCTTGTTAGCCGTTTCGTCCATCATGCTTGGAACGAAAGTAGGCTTAGGTGCCGTTATTCTTTCTTTAGTTGTAGCAACAGTTGTCTTATTTGCTAAATTATTTACGAATAAACGCAGCTTAATTAAAGCCAACTTAGTAATCTCAATTCTGCTTTTAATTGTAACCGGAGCAACTACTCCGATTTCTCCAGCTTATAAAAACACATATACGCACATCGATATGTTAGAGGCTAAAAAAGAGAAAACAAAGCAAGAAAAGCCGGAAAAGAAAGAAAAAGAAAAGCCGGCTAAAAAGAAAAAACAAAAGGAATCAAATTTAGATGATAAAGATATTCAAAATCTGATTCTAAGCAGCCGTGAGCAATTCTTAGCTCATCATAAGGAAGAGTATGCAAAAGCACCTATTGCACGAAAAATGATAGGTATGGGCTTTTCTGGTGACTATACAAAACAGCTTCCGCCAAAGATGATTGAAATGGATTTTTATGATTTGTTTTTCTCTTTAGGTATCATCGGATTTTTACTATGGGTTCTTCCACTTCTAGTAGTTGGTTTAACCGTATTGGTTCGATTATTTAAAGAGCCATCACAGCTTCTTGATGAAAGCTTTATGATGTATAGTACAGCAATTGTATTAGCTCTTGGAATTGCTTTTGTAGCTGGGCATGTCTTTACAGCACCAGCCGTTACCATCTATTTTGCAGCAGCTGCTGCTTATCTGTTCGTCATTCATTTTAAACAAAGACAAGCATAAAAAAAACAGGTCATTAAAGGCCTGTTTTTTTATCTTTTTAATGGCTGAAGGCTTAACACCGTGTCACCCGCATTAACGTTTATTTCTTGATCATGAGCAAAAAAACTCAATGCCTTTCCTTGCTTGCTCACTGCTAGTAAAAGAGAATCATCGCTTTTCTCCTCAACATATGTTTCATACGTATATTCATCCGTAATTTTTGTATTGTAAATCGTATAGCCGTGCTCCATTTTATGATGCAGAAACTCCCACGTAATTCCTTTCTTAAAGAGCATACGTCCTCTTACTGTGTGCATAATTTCATCGACATCTTCTCTTGAATCTTCTTGGTCACGAATGCTCAATTGAAAAACATTGTTCCGCCCCATATCTTGAAGAAAAGCAGTACAAACAAGCGCATTATATGCATCTAACTCAGTTGCAGCAATCACATATTCATAAGGAGTTAAGTCTAGATGATATTCCGTTTGCTCAGCTAGTACTTCTCCGTGATAAACATTTACCTCCGCTCTGCGCGCAACTCTTAACCGCTCCCACGAAGAATCAGCAACTAATACTGGATAGCCCAGCTGTTTTAACTTCGTTGCAAAGGCAACCGTAAAATCATTGCTTCCCACAAGCAAAATACCAGGTTCTTCGCCAATCGATAAATCCAGCTTTTTAGCTAGCCATGAAAGGGAAAAACCGTGTGCACAAACCGTAGCAAACACTAAAGCAAATGTCAGCGTTGTTAAGATCGAAGCATCTTTAAATCCTTCATCAATTAGTACTTTCGCAAAGTAGCTTGAGACCGTTAACGCCACAATTCCGCGCGGGGCAATCCAGCCAATCAGTATTTTTTCTTTTATAGATAAATCTGTGCCTACCGTTGATAAAAAGATGGAGACAGGTCTGACAATAAACAGCATAAGTAAAACAAACAAAATAATATTCCAATGAAAAATTTCAGTAATGGTCTTCATCGTCAGTCCAGCCGTTAACATGATAAAAATAGTAGAAGTTAATAGAACCGAAATATTCTCTTTAAAGTGTCGCATATCACTAATAGACGAAATATGCATATTAGCAAGGGTAATCCCCATCGCTGTTACTGCTAGAAGACCTGTTTCATGCTTAATTTCATCAGCTACTGTAAAGCAGGCAATAACGACAATAAATACGACCGGAGATTTTAAATACTCTGGAATATGCCCCTTTTGAAACATCCATCCTATTCCGCGGCCAAGAATCCATCCTATTAAAACGGCAATAATAGAGGCTACGAAGAAAAAGAGAATTGTTTTTCCACTCACTTCTCTCAGCACTAAAAATTGAACAATTTCAAACGAAAAAACGGCCAACAGTGCACCAAATGGATCGACAATAATACCTTCCCATTTTAAAATCGCTGCTGGTTTTGGTTTTAATTTAGCTTGTCGTAAAAGAGGTAAAATTACGGTTGGACCCGTCACAATAAAAAGCCCTCCGATAACAATTGCCACCGCCCAGGATAAATCCGCTATATAATGAGCAGCTAAAGAGCCTAACATCCAAGCTAGCATGGCTCCCAGTGTCACAATGCGAAACACGGGCTTTTCGATTCCTCTTACCTCTCTCATGTCTAAGTTCAAGCTGCCTTCAAATAAAATAACAGCTACAGCAATCGATACAAAAGGATCAAAAAGCTGAGCAAACTGTGCTTTAGGATCAATTAAACCTAAAATAGGGCCTGTTAGCAGTCCGATAATCGACATCACGACAATTGCTGGTAGCTTAAATCTCCAAGCCAGCCACTGAGATAGAACTCCTAGTCCCACTACAAGTGTGATATGTACAAGCATAGGTTCCATTGTATCTTCCTTCTCTCGTTCGCATAATGTGTATATATTTTCCCTAAAATAAACCGATGTTATACAGGAAGAAACAAACACTACCTTGTTTTACCACTTTTTCAAAAATGCTAAACGCCTCTCCCCTCTTTGAATCCAAGCTATTTTCCTTCGTTCGACACATATCTTACTCATGTTTGTCGAATTTCACTTTAGTATAAAATATTAAAAAGCCTTTAGCTGCTGCTAAAGGCTTTTTACCGGATGATCCAATTCATATAGCTTTTGATAGTGACTGTTCGTAGCAAGTAATTCCTCATGCGTTCCGCGAATGGCTATCTTTCCATCTTGTAGGAATAAGATTTCATCCATCTTTTCCATCCCAACTAAATTATGTGTAACCCAAATTAAAGTTTTGTCGTGAAGAGTTTCAAAGATAGTGGATAACAAACTCTTTTCAGTCACGGTATCCAACCCTGCAGTTGGCTCATCCAGCATAACAATTGGCGTACGCTGAAGTAGAACACGTGCTAACGCAATCCGCTGACGTTCTCCTCCTGAAAAGCGCTGACCTGTTTCGAGCATGGACGTTTGATATCCTTGATGCAAACCTTCCACAAGGGAGTGCATATTGACTTGCTTCATTGCCTCAATTACCTCTTCTTTTGTAGCCTCTTCATTAGCTAGTAATAAATTGTTTGCTACGCTTGTATTAAATAAATAAGGATTTTGATTTAATACAGAGATGAGTTTTGGTACATCTTCACGAACTTCAGCAACAGACTGACCGTTTAGTTGAACTGTACCTTCTGTAGGCAATAAGGAGCCTTGCAGCAGCTTTAACAGAGTCGACTTTCCAGCTCCGCTCTTGCCAAGAATCGCAATTTTTTTCCCTTGCTCGACTTGAAATGAAAGATCATGAATGACTGACTCTTCCTCATTGCTATAGCGAAAGCTTACATGCTCGACTTTTAAGCTGACCGAGTCCCATGAACCTTTGTAAGGTAGGGAAAGAGTATGTTTTTTCTTTTCATTCACAGATTCCCAGTTATTTTCCATTTCCTGCACTCTATTTAATGACTCTTCAAATTGAGGAATTTTTTCTACTGCATTAGATACCGGCAGCAGTGCTTCAGATAAAGGAAATACTACTAAAATAAAAGCAGCAATAAAAACACCTGCAAGCTCTTTGTCTGCAAAAAGAGAAGCCCCAAACCAAATCATTGTGACAATTAAACCTGCTACAATAAATTGGCCAATCAATTCTCGGTAATACGTCCATAGTTTAAGCTTACGATCCATGCGGTCTAGCTCATCTTCTGTTTTGTTATACGAATGAAAAAATGACTGCTGCTGACCGCTTAATACCCAATCAGCAACTCCTAAAAACCCGTCTGTGACCTTAGCATATAACTGTGCTTTGCTTGATTTATATCGCTGATTGGCCGCTTTCATATGCCAAAGGGAAAAAAGCGGCATCACTACTACTAACAAAAATAAATAGATGGCAATCAAACATGCAAACTTTAGGCTAAAGAATCCTAAAGCTACAATCGAAATAACGTATAAAATAACAGCTGAGATTGTTGGAAGAATGGTACGCAAGAACAAGTCTTGTAAACTTTCAATATCTTCAGCGAGAACCGCTAAAACATCTCCCGTTCGATAGCGGGATGTAGCAACTAACGGTTCAATCAAATGATAAAGACGTGTACGCATTTTAGCTAAAATGCGAAGAATAAAATCGTGACTAACAAGACGCTCCGCATAACGAAAGGCTGCTCGACTTAAACCAAATGTACGCACAAGCACAATGGGAACGTACACCAGTAAGATTGTTTCTGGCCGTAAGGAAGAAGCTGAAATCAAGTAACCTGATGTGAACATTAGCGCACAAGCAGAACCAATCGTTAACAAGCTTAGTAATAAGATAGAAAAGATACGATATTTATACGTTTTAAAGTAGGGCCATATCCAACTTTTATATTTCATCATATCTCCTCCTCTTCATGTAAAAATTGATAGTAAGCTCCTTTTTTTCGAATCAGTTCTTGATGATTGCCGACTTCTGCAACCTTTCCGTTCTCTATTACAACAATGAGGTCCATATCTTTCATCCAATGCAGACGGTGCGTAGCTAAAATAAATAACTTGTCTTGAAACATCGTTAAGATATCTTGCTTTAATTCATATTCCGTTTCAATATCTACTTGCGCCGTTGGTTCATCAAGCATAATAATAGGGCGATCGCTCAGAAACGCCCTAGCTAGGGCAATCCTTTGAGCTTGGCCGCCGCTAAGCTGCCGTCCTCCATCTCCTATCACTTCATTTTCCTTCTTAGGCATCTGTTGAATCGTAGATAAAAGTCCTGCTTTCGTTAAAGCATCTTCATAATCATAAGAACCGCCTCTATCCTGATAAAATTCAATATTTTCTTTCACTGTTCCATTAAAAATAAATGGGTGCTGAGGGATATACGTAATCTGCTTTTGCCAAGCATCTGAGCGTAAATCAACCGGCACGCCGTTTACTTCAGCAGACCCTTCTGTAAATTGTACAAAGCCGCTCAGTATATCAATAAGCGTCGATTTTCCAGCTCCGCTTTTTCCTATAATCCCAATTTTTTTACTTCCTTTAACATGAAGTGACACATCTTCAAGAGAAGGCGGCTGCTCTTCGTCATATTTTACGGTGATATGACGCAATTGAATTTCACTGTTTTCCGTCCAATCAGGAACATCTTCTTCTTTAGCCGACGGTTTTTCAGCCTGCTTTACAATCTTAATTAATGCATCTCCGGATTCTTTTCCGTCTAATGTTGCATGATAATCGTTTCCGACTTCCCGTATCGGCAGGAAGTATTCAGGCGCCAGCAATAAAATCATAAGTGCAGGCTCTAACGTCATCGAACCGTTCACTAGCCGCAAACCGAGCATAACAGCCACGATGGCTACAGATAACATCGTAAAGAAATCTAAAGCAAACGTAGATAAAAAAGCAATTCGGAGCGTTCCCATTGTCGCTTTTCGATAGCGGTCACTGACTCTTCCAATCGTTTCAGCATGCTCCTTACTTTTCCCGAGAAATGTTAACGTTTCTAATCCTCGAAGCGAATCTACAAAGTGATTGGACAGCACATGATACGTCTCCCATTGGCTATCTATTTTTTTCTGGGCAGCCAGTCCAAGTAAAATCATAAATAAAATTAAAATTGGCATAGTTACAAGCAAAATAATGCCTGAAAGCCGATCTTGATACCAAACGAAAGCGAGCACTAGCCAAGGTGTAACGCTGATGGCGGCCAGTTTAGGCAAAAACAGCTCAAGATAAGCGCGAAGCTTCTGTAGGCCTGTGGTGATGAGCGTCACCAAGTTTCCTGTCCCTTCATTTTTGGTAAAGCGCGGTCCGAGTGCAAAAATGCTTTTCATGACCGTCAAACGAAGTTCCTGAGTCGTTTTGACTCCAAATTGATATGCTGTTTTTTTCACTATAAAACTTACGATCTGACGAACCATAAAGGCAGACAAAAACAATCCGATTGCTTTTGTCTGCGAAGTTAAACTTTCACCATGAAAAAGAGCAGTAATTACTTCGGCAAGCCACTTAGCTTGAAAAATAATGGCTACACTTTGAATAGTAATAAGCCCTATTAACACGGCAAGAACCATTTTTATTCCGTTGTAAACCATTAAATTTCTACCCATTAGTACTCCATATGCTCCTTATGATCTACACGTTTTCTAAAAACGTAGTAGCTCCAAATTTGATAACCTAACACAAAAGGCAGTAACGCAATAGCAGCGTAAGACATAATTTTCAAGGAATAATTCCCTGATGCTGCATTATGAATCGTTAAACTATAGCTTTCATTGACTGAACTAACCAAAACGGTTGGAAACAATCCTGCAAATATAGAGGAAATTGATAAAATTAAAATTAAGCCAGACATAGCAAAGGCCCATCCGTCTTTTTTCCGTGTAAGGAAAAATCCTGCTAGTAAATACACGAAAATACCGATAAAAAATGTGTATAGCATCAAGCGGCTATGATTGCTGAATAAATTTGTTTCAAAAAACGTCATGCCTGAAAAAATAAGAAGCAGCAAGGCATTAACAGGCAAAAGCTTCATGGCAACTTTTCGTGAACGATCTCTAATGTCATCCATCGTACGGATCGTCGCAAAAATAAGTCCGTGCCATAAGCAAAGCATCGTTAGCGTCACGCCGCCCGTTATGGTATATAGATTCACAATATCCGAAAAGCCGGCATTCATTTGCATGTTGCGCTCAACAGGCAATCCTTTCATTAGTGCTGAAAATAAGATGCCGAAAATGAGCGGTGGAAAAAGACTTCCAAAGAAGATAACCCAATCCCACGCATTTTTCCACGCTTGTTTTTCAACTTTTCCTCGAAATTCAAATGCTACACCGCGTCCGATAAGCGAAAGCAACAGAAGAACAAAAAGAACATATGACCCGCTTAATAGCGTTGCATACCAGTTTGGAAAAGCGGCAAACATAGCACCGATTGCTGAAATTAACCAAACTTCATTTGCATCCCAAAAAGGACCGATTGTATTAATAAAAGCTCGTCGCTCTAAGTCGTTTCTTCCTAAAAAGCGAGACACCATTCCAATCCCAAAATCAAAGCCTTCTAAAAAGATAAAACCAACAAACAGAATGGATACTAGCAAATACCAGAATTCATTAAGAGAAAACATTGTATCCCTCCTTTGTAAACGGATCAGTTGATGTTACTTTTGTATGTGCTTCGTGATCGTGATCTGGACCTTTTTTAATTTCTTTAACGAACAAAAACACCATAATCACAGCTAAAATTAAGTAAAAGAACGAAAACGAGATAATAGAAAATAGCAATTCACCTGCTGTTACACCAGGAGACACGGCATCTTCGGTTTTCATATAGCCAAATACAACCCAAGGCTGACGGCCAATCTCTGTCATAATCCAACCTGCTGAGCTTCCAAGGAACGGAAAGGCGATGGCAATCGTCATAATACGTAAAAATAGTTTGCTTTCTTGAAGTTTTTTACGAGAAAGCAAGTACGTACCCCAAATGCCTAATGCACATAATACGCCACCTAGACCAGCCATAATGCGGAAACTCCAAAACGTTGTTCGAACGGGTGGAATATAATTTCCTTCTCCATATTTCGCCGTATACTGCTGCTGCAGCTCATTCATTCCAGGAACAGAGCCTGAAAACTTACCGTATGATAAGAAGCTTAATAAGTAAGGTATTTTGATTTCACTCGTATTTTTCTTTTCATCAGGGTGAATATTTGCTGTTACTGTCCAAGCACCTGGACTTCCGCTGTTTTCCCATAATCCTTCACTTGCGGCCATTTTCATCGGCTGTGTTTTAACTAAATATCCGGCCTGTTCATGCCCAGATAGTGCAATTCCTACACCTGAAACTAGCCCTACAAGGATAGCAACTTGAAATGATTTTTTAGCAAAAGCCACATGTTTTTTCTTCAAGAGCATAACAGCGCTGACACCCGTGATAAAAAAGGCGCCTGTTGCAAACGAACCTAAAATTGTATGAGGGAATTCGACCCACAGCTGACCGTTCGTTAACAATTTAAAGAAGTCATTCATTTCCAAACGGCCATTATTTAGCTCCATTCCGACCGGATGCTGCATAAAAGAATTAGCCGTTAAAATAAAGAACGCTGAAAAGATAGTACCTAGACTAACAAGCCAAATACATAGACAGTGCAGCCATTTAGGCAAACGATCCCACCCGAAAATCCACAGCCCGAGGAACGTGGACTCCATAAAAAACGCTAGCAGTGCTTCAATAGCAAGCGGCGCACCAAATACATCTCCTACAAATCTTGAGTACTCTGACCAGTTCATGCCAAACTGAAATTCTTGTAAAATACCTGTTACGACTCCGACAGCAAAGTTAATCAGGAATAAGTGCCCCCAAAACTTTGCCATCTTTTTATACTGTTCATCTTTTTTTACTACGTACATCGTTTCCATGATCGCTACTAAAAAGACAAGGCCGATAGACAGCGGTACAAAGATAAAATGAAACAGCGTCGTTGATGCAAATTGAATACGTGATAGTATGACTGTATCCATCTTCTTTCTCCTTTCATATATAAGAACATTCATCATTTCCATAGATACTTTGCTCATTTCTGAGCATCTTTTACTTATATTGTGAAACATTGAGCATAACAATTCGAGAAATATGCTCAATGTTTCACAAACATATGTAATGTCTCTCTTTCTATTTACATAGTATAGTCTATTTTTTTAGCTGTGCACGTACATTTTTTGAACGTTTTTAGACTAAAACGTGACTTTCTTGTGACAAAAAAGGGCAGGATCTCTTTATTTTTTCATAAAAAAAGCACGCTCTGATTTGAGCTTGCTTCTCTACGGTCGATATTTTGCTTTCGCATTTAATTTAGATTGACGAATGATTTGGTTAATGACTTCAGAAAATACAATACCAATGGCAATTGAACCTGAAATCATAAAGGCTTTTGCTGCAAGACTAATCGCTTCATTATAATTATTTTCTACAAAGTTACGCATGGCATCGTATGCTGTTCCCCCTGGAACGAGCGGAATAATACCTGCTACGGTGAAAATAATGATCGGCGTACGATAAATTTTTGCGTAAATTTGACTAATAATAGCAATAAAAAAGGCCGATGCTACAGTGCTTGGAATTTCATCTACACCATAGAACGTTAGCAAATAGTAAATGAGCCAGCCAATCATTCCGACAAAGCCACTTTTTAATAATGATTCACGTGGAACATTAAAAATAATCCCAAACGCTGCTGAAGCAATAAAACTTGTAATTATCTGCTCTACGATATGCATATGATGCCTCCCTTCTATAGAAGCGTAAATACAATGGCAATACCTGCACCAATAGCAAATGCCGTCAGAAACGCTTCTGCTCCTTTTGATAATCCAGACAGTAAATGTCCCGCCATTAAATCTCGCACTGCATTGGTAATCGATAACCCAGGAACGAGAGGCATAACGGATCCAATAATAATTTTATCAATTTGCGTTCCTAGTCCTGAAGCGACTAAAAGAGCTGATAAAAGTCCAATAACTAACGAAGCGGTAAACTCAGCAAAAAAGCGAATCGGAATAAGACGGTGGAAATACACCACGGTTAAAAATCCGAGACCTCCTGAAAACATCGCTGGAATAAAGTCCGTCCATAAACCTTGAAACATGATTAAAAAGCATCCGCTAGAAATGGATGCAGCTGCAAGTTGAACCCATAGTGGAAAAGCTACGTTCGTTGCTTCAATTTCTTGTAGCATTTCATACGCTTCCTCCAAGGAGATGTTTCCTTGACTGATGGTTCTTGAGACGCTATTTACCATAGTTACTTTTTTTAAATCGGTCGTTCGTTCGGAAATACGAATTAACTTCGTTTTCGTCGGTTCTTTCGTTTCAAGTGAAAACATAATCCCTGTTGGCGTCACATAGCTGTGGGATTTTTTTATACCGTAAGACGCTGCAATCCGCATCATTGTGTCTTCTACTCGATACGTTTCTGCTCCGCTTTCTAACATAATTTTACCTGCTAGTAAGCTAACGTCCATAATTTCATATTTATCTAATTTTTGTTGTGTCATCAAATCGCTCCAAACATATTAAAGCTTGGTTTTTTCCCCTACAGCATACAGTGTATAAGAAAGAGGGAAGTGGACGCAATGGTTAATGCAAAAAAGTGTGGACTTTTTGTCTCACACTTTCAGGAATAGTATATACATTCCTTATCAATTCATACGTTTTGTGGTCTCACGCTCTACTAATACAGGTGCCATTTTATACTGTACCTGATCTATTTCTTGCTGATCCTGAATTTGCTGAAGTAAGAGGTTTACTGCTTTTTCAGCCATTTTTTCCATCGGTTGACGGATGGTTGTTAGCGGAGGTTGCGCTTCACTAGCTTCTGTAATATCATCAAACCCTATAACAGACAAATCCGCTGGAACGTGAAGTCCGTTTTGCCACGCACAGTGTATCACTTTCAGAGCAATGTAATCCGTAGCACAAATAAGCGCAGTTGGGGGCTCTGGATGATGAGCTAGCTCATTTATAAACTGATATAGTTCATCTGAGTTATTCATATCTTCTTTCACAAACTTTGCGTTTGCTGACGGTACATACTGATAAAAAAGAGACAGACGGTGCTCGACTCCGCTTACAGCTTTTCCAACGAACCCGATATTCTTATGGCCAAGGTCCGTTAAGTGAGCAACAGCTAATTGCATTCCCTCCGCATCATCTACATGTACAATTGGCCAAAGTGCAGAAGAGCCGTCTCCTGTAAGAGAAACGTAAGGCGTTTGATATTGTTTTAATACGTCTACAAACGGATGCGGAGCGGCTACATAATCTAATAAAATGACTCCATCAAACCAATGATTCATCATCACATTTAATTGACGCTCAGCCGTTGTTTCTTGGTAATCCGTATGTCCAATAAGAACGTCCATCCCTCGACTTTGAACTTGCTGCTGTACCTTTTTTAACAGCTCGATTAAAAATGGGTCTTTTAAATCTCTAATTAATATCCCGATAATCCCTGTTTTTTGGGCCCGCAGAGCTGCCGCAAATGGATTTGTCTGATACCCTAAATGAGCTGCTGCTTTTAGTACTTTTTGTTTTGTTTTTTCACTGATTTTAATTTTACCGTCTTTATTATTGAAAATTCTTGATACCGTAGCTAATGAAACACCCGCTTCTTTTGCTACTTCTGTAATCGTGACTTTTTTTCTCCCCATTCGTACCGACTCCTATTTCCTTTTAGTCTATCGACCAAGTAAACATTTTTCTTTATTATACTACTAGAAGTCGGAACCACCCAAAACTACCTTCCCTACTTTTCACTAAACAGCCACTTTAACACATCTCGAATTTTTTGATCCCAATATGCCCAGTCGTGACTTCCTTTTCCTTCTTCATATGTAAAACAAATAGGCTCTTGCTTACATCGCTCGGAAAAACGTTTATTTTCCTGATATAAAAAATCTTCCGTTCCACAGCATTGATAAATACGCGGAGTCACTTCTCCATAGCGCCGGCGATTTTCAAGCAGCCAGAAAAGATCATCCTCAGGTCTAATAACAGGCGGCATGCCAAAAATCAAAGGATAATCTAGGAACTGAACTTCCCCTCGTTCTCCAAGCCCTTCAATGTCCATCACTCCTGATAAACTGGCAGCTGCAGAAAATTGATGTGGTTTGCGAAACGCCCATTTTAAAGCGCCGTACCCTCCCATAGAAAGACCAGCCACAAAATTATCTTCTCTTTTTTCCGATAACGGAAAGAATGACCTAGCCAATTGAGGAAGTTCTTCTGTTACAAACGTCCAATACTTCTTTCCATAAGCCATATCTCTATAAAAGCTACGATCTACATTTGGCATTACAACTGCAAGTCCTAATTCTGATGCGTAGCGTTCAATCGAAGTTCTTCTCATCCATATCGTATGATCATCAGAAAGACCGTGTAATAAATAGAGCGTAGGGTGTTTCTCACTTCTTGTATTGGTTTGTAAACCAATCTGAGATTTTGTTTGCTGCGGTATCAAAACGTTCATTGAAGTACTTATTTGCAATACTTCTGAAAAAAAATCACATTGAATAAACGCCATATTTCTCTTCCCCCTTACTTTTTCTTCCCTATTGATTGATAACAAAACGTACATAATTCATATAAAAGTTAAAAAATAGTTTGATTATTTACAATTTTTAGTTTAACATAAAAACATCTTTTATGAAAACGTTTTACGTATAACGTTTTTTTAAATTAAAATAGTGAACGCGATTCAAAGGAGGAATTTATATGGGGATAGTAAAAGTAACTTCTGACGAGTATAAGGAGCAAAAAGGAAATCTATTTTTTGTTATTTTCATTTCATGTGCAGCTGCTTTTGGAGGGTTACTTTACGGCTATGACACAGCCGTCATTTCAGGGGCTATTGGGTTAATGGAAGTGCATTTTAATCTCAGTCCAACGATGGTAGGTTTTGTTGTATCTAGTTTGCTGCTCGGGGGTGCCGTTGGGGTACTTTCTTCAGGAAAACTGAGTGATCGATTCGGTAGAAAAGGTATCTTGCTTTTAGCAGCTTCTTTATTTATCGTATCCGCAATTATGCAAGCGCTATCTTCAGCCATCTCTTTTGTGATTATTTCTCGAATTATTGGAGGGCTAGGCATTGGTATGGCCTCCGTTCTTTCTATTACCTATATTTCTGAAATAGCCCCTCCGCACATGCGCGGCCGCTTAGGCTCTCTTTATCAATTTGCTGTTGCCGTTGGGATTGTTTCTGTCTATTTTGTAAATGACTACATTTTATCTATTGGGGAAGACGCATGGCAGAATTCCACAGGATGGCGCTACATTATCGGTGCTTCTGGGATTCCAGCTCTTTTATTTCTTCTTATCCTTTCTCCTGTTCCTGAAAGTCCGAGGTGGCTAGTAAAAGCAAACCGCACTGTAGAAGCTATGGACATTTTAATTAAAATCAATGGTACACACATTGCACGCCAAGAGCTGTATCATATTGAGCAATCGTTAAAAGAAAATCAACCGGCTTCTCTTTCGCTTTTTAAAGAGGCAGGCCTTCGAAAAGCGTTGCTTATTGGTATTCTACTTGCAGCCTTTCAACAGCTTGTCGGAATCAATGCCATTATTTATTACGCCCCGCAAGTTTTTGAAGCAGCTGGAGCTAGAGGAGATTTATCGCTCCTTGTTACGTCTATGATTGGTGTAGCTGCCTTTTTAGGCGTTCTTTGTTCCATGTGGCTTATCGACCGGATTGGCCGCAAAGCTTTATTACTTATTGGCACAGCCGGTATGGCCGTTACGCAGCTTCTCGTTTCTTTTGGATTTCATTCACAGGGTACTGAAGGCTTGACTACTAGTTTACTTATTGTTTTTTATTTATTTCTTTTTAATATTTCTATGGGACCTGTTGTATGGGTTGTGATTTCTGAAATTTTTCCTAATCATGCGAGAGGCTATGCAATGTCTATTTCTACCTTTTTCTTGTGGATAGCTAATTGGTTTGTGTCTCAGTTTTTTCCTATTCTTTGGAACAAAGCTGGAGGATCTTTTACCTTTTTATCTTTTATGATTATGTGTATCGCTTCATTTTTGTTTATATGGAAGTGGGTGCCAGAAACAAAAGGAAAGTCACTTGAAGAAATTGAACATATATGGAAGTAAGGGAAGAGGTTGGGGTATAACTAAATGAATCCAATCTAAAGAAAAACAAATGGGATACATGAGCTAAATGGCTTATGACACCGTAGTTGATTTCCGTGCAAGACTTCGCTTTCCGCGGGAGTCTTCATCTCGCCCTCCAATCAACTACTAGAAGAATTTAAACAGATGAAAACTATGTTCACCCTAACAAAAAAAACGAACCACTAATCAAAAATTTTGATCAATGGTTCGGTTTTACTTTGTCTAAAATACTTTCGTCCCAGCCTCTTCTTTTTATCGAATTTGTCCATCTCCGTAAATAATATATTTTAATGTTGTTAATTCCTTTAATCCCATTGGTCCACGCGCATGAAGCTTTTGTGTACTAATTCCGATTTCTGCCCCGAAACCAAACTCTTCTCCGTCCGTAAACCTCGTCGAAGCATTCACATAAACAGCAGCTGAATTAACGCGCTGTAAAAAACGCTGAGCATGAGCATAATTTGTTGTTACAATCGCTTCAGAATGATGTGAACTATGAACATTAATATGGGAAATCGCTTCATCGATATCATCTACGATTTTAACTGCCATGATGAAATCCAAATATTCTTTCTTCCAATCCTCATCCCCTGCTGGAACAAGATCTGGAACGATTGTGAGCGCACGTTCATCACCGCGTACTTCTACATCTTTCTCTCGTAGCGCTTGAACAATAATCGGCAAAAATTCATGAGCCGCTCCCTGATGAATAATCAGCTTTTCGGCTGAGTTGCACACCGCTGGACGAGATGTTTTTGCATTAATGACAATACTGGCTGCCATGTCACGGTCATATTCTTCATCAACATAAATGTGGCAGTTCCCGGTTCCTGTCTCAATAACAGGAACCGTTGCATTTTTTACCACCGCTTCAATTAAACCAGCACCGCCTCGAGGAATTAATACATCGATATATTCATTTAGCTTCATTAAGTCCAGTGCTGTTTCTCTCGACGTATCTTCAATAAGCTGTACGCTATGCTCAGGCAACCCTGCACTTGCCGCAGCTTGAGATAACACAGAAACAATCGCTTGATTCGAATAAAATGCCTCACTGCCTCCGCGCAAAATAACCGCATTTCCTGCTTTTAAGCATAGGCCTGCTGCATCACATGTAACGTTTGGACGCGCTTCATAAATAATTCCTATGACACCAATAGGTACACGCTGCTGCCCAATTTGTAAGCCATTTGGTCGTTTAGCCATAGACAGCACTTCTCCTACCGGATCTGCAAGCGCAGCTACTTGGCGCAGGCCGTCTGCCATTCCATGAATCCGCTCTTCATTTAAAGATAGGCGATCCAACATCGCTTTTGACGTGCTTTTTTGAACGGCTTTTTCTACGTCTAATTTATTTGCTTTTAAAATCGTTTCTTGTTGATCCAATAGAGCAGCCGCCATTTTATAAAGTGCCTGCTGTTTTTGTTCGCTCGTTACATTTCCTAAGAAATAAGAGGCTTCTTTTGCCTGCTTTCCTTTAAGCTGCAATTCACTCATTTCATTACTCCTTCAGCTTGTTTTAAGAATAACGTTCCAATTTCTTGGCCTTCAATAATATCTCGCAAAATACTTGGTTCTTTCCCATTTGCTAGGATTAAGCTCACGCCTGCACTTGTAGCTGTTTTAGCAGCGGTCAGCTTTGTGACCATTCCGCCTGTTCCAACGTCAGTTCCACTATCTCCAGCAAAATTCTCAAGCTCCGGCGTGATGCCATCTATTACTTTCATTAATTTAGAGTTAGGGTTTTTTGTGGGATCTGAATCAAAGAAACCGTCAATATCAGATAAAATAACAAGTAAATCTGCGTGAATCAAAACTGAAACAATGGCGGATAAATTATCGTTATCTCCAAAACGCACGATGTTTTCAATCTCATCGATGGCAACTGTATCGTTTTCATTCACAATAGGAATCACTTTGTCTTCAATTAATTTTTCAAACGTGTTCACAACGTTATTGCGCACATGTTCATCTTCGATTACATCTTTTGTTAACAGTACTTGACCAACAATGTGACTATACTCACCAAAGAATTTACTATAGATATGCATAAGCTCACACTGCCCGACAGAGGCTGCTGCTTGTTTTTCTCGAATAGAAGTTGGCTTTTCTTTTAACTTTAGTTTTTTTACTCCCACTTGAACGGCACCTGATGTAACAAGCACAACTTCTTTTCCTGCATTCATTAAATCAGATAACACACGCGCTAGTTTTTCAATGCGTGCTAAGTTAATATCTCCGTTATCATAGGTCAACGTAGATGTCCCTACTTTGACTACGATACGCTTGCTATTTTGTAACTCTTGACGATGGTTCACTCATTTCATCTCCCTAACTAAAAACACCTAAATGCGTACTAATTTTTTTAAAAATTATAGCAGAGATTATGTGAAAAGTCTTATAGTTTTTCAAAGGGAATTTGAACTTTCTAATTTTTTAAATAATTAAGGGAAAAACTGGTGATAAAAGCGCTTTCTTCTTTTATAATGAAAGTTGTAAGGGGAACACACAATTACATAACGTTGTGTAGTAGTACAAACATCAGACAACTAAGGGATAGGGGGATTTGTAATGAATGCGGTTACGATTGTTATTGGATCTATCTGTATTTTAATGATTGCGTATCGGCTTTATGGAACATTCATGGCTGTTAAGGTCTTGAAACTAAACGATGCGCAAAAAACGCCGGCACATGAGCTTGAAGATGGAAAAGATTACGTGCCAACCAATCGATGGGTAACATTTGGTCATCACTTTGCAGCTATTGCAGCTGCGGGCCCACTTGTTGGACCTATTTTAGCAGCTCAGTTTGGCTATTTGCCCGGACTGCTCTGGCTTTTAATCGGAGCTGTAATCGGAGGAGCCGTTCACGATGCAGTTGTGTTATTTGCATCTATGCGCCAAAAAGGCCAGTCGCTTTCAGAAGTGGCTAAAAAAGAGCTAGGACCCGTCGCTGGTTTTTGTACAGGTTTAGCTATGCTTTTTATCATTACCATTACAATGGCCGGTTTATCTATGGTCGTGTTACACGCCCTTGAGAAAAATCCTTGGGGTACATTCGCTGTTGGAATTACCATTCCGATCGCAATGGGGGTAGGTATTTACCACAAAAAAACAGGTAATTTAAAAGCGGCTTCTACCGTCGGCTTCATTTTAATTTTAATCGCCGTATTTAGCGGTCCTTATATTCAAGGAACAGCTTTAGGAGATTTTTTAACGCTAGATATTAAAACACTTTCAATTATTCTTCCCGTTTATGCATTTTTTGCAGCGGCCTTGCCCGTTTGGCTGCTTTTAGCACCTCGAGATTACTTAAGCAGCTTTATGAAAATTGGTGTCTTTATCGCGCTGATTGTAGGCGTGTTTTTCGTAAATCCAGCAATTCCATTTCCTGCAGTTACTGAATTTATTCACGGAGGCGGCCCTATTTTAGCAGGACCTGTGTGGCCGTTCATTTCCATTACGATCGCCTGCGGTGCTATTTCTGGCTTCCATGCATTTGTTGGTTCAGGAACAACTCCTAAGATGCTCGATCGTTGGAGTGACATTAAAGTTGTAGGCTTCGGCGCGATGTTAGTCGAATGCTTAGTAGGAATTATGGCATTAATTGCCGCAACTGCTTTACATCCTGGAGACTATTTTGCAATCAACTCTACACCTGAAGTGTTCAAAACGCTTGGCATGAACGTAACGGCTCTTCCTCAGCTTAGCCAAGAAATTGGCCTAAACTTAGAAGGCCGCACAGGTGGCGCTGTTACACTGGCTGTAGGAATGACGTATATTTTCACGGAAATTCCTTGGTTCAGCCACCTGTCTTCTTACTTTTTTCAATTCGTTATTATGTTTGAAGCAGTGTTTATTTTGACTGCTATCGACGCGGGTACACGCGTTTCCCGCTATTTAATTCAAGACTTTTTCGGTGAATTTTATAAGCCATTGAAGCGAGTAGACTGGCTTCCTGGGTCCATTTTTGCAAGTGCCCTAGCCTGTTTTATGTGGGGATACTTATTGTTCTCAGGAGATATTGGCTCAGTTTGGGCGCTGTTCGGCGTATCGAATCAGTTAATGGCATCCATTGGTTTAATTATTGGTGCAACCGTTATTCTTAGAATTGCAGATAAGCGCTCCTATATGCTTACTTGTCTTATTCCACTAGCCTACCTTTACGTAACGGTTAACTACGCGGGTTATTGGATGGTTAAGAATGTGTATTTAAATGAAGCTGCGGCAGGTTACAGCATATTAAATGCGACTCTTTCAATCATCATGCTTATACTCGGTCTCATTATTATGATTGCCGCGATTCAAAAATGGACGCAGCTTTGGCGCACGCCTCAGGCTGAACTAGCGGCGAAAGCAAACTTATCACAAAATATATAAAACGAACACGCTTGCTTATATAAGCAAGCGTGTTTTTGATATGGTAATAGCCGGTCAAAATAATTGCACACCAGGCATTTTTATTATTAAACTAAATATACTATACAGAAAATTTTTAAAATAGTTCGTACACTTCACATGCTTATAACCCCCACTGACTACATCTCAAAATTAACACTTTAAATTATAATAATTATAATTTAGTATTGATTTTTTATTTAAAAATGTTATTATTATTTCTAACATAATAAAAATAAGAGGTGGTTCTAAGATGACAACAAACAAGAATAACTTAACGACTAGTTGGGGATCTCCGGTTGGAGATAATCAAAATTCGATGACCGCTGGTTCACGCGGACCTACTTTAATTCAAGATGTTCACCTTTTAGAGAAATTAGCCCATTTTAACCGAGAGCGTGTTCCTGAACGCGTCGTACACGCAAAAGGCGCCGGTGCCCACGGTTATTTTGAAGTGACAAACAATGTTTCAGCCTATACAAAAGCAGCTTTCCTTTCTGAAGTAGGAAAACGAACACCTCTATTTGTTCGCTTTTCAACAGTAGCTGGTGAAAACGGCTCAGCAGATACCGTTCGCGACCCTCGCGGATTTGCTGTTAAATTTTATACAGAAGAAGGCAACTACGACTTAGTCGGAAATAATACACCTGTATTTTTCATCCGAGATGCGATTAAATTTCCCGATTTTATTCATACACAAAAACGCGATCCACGCACGCATTTGAAAAACCCGACGGCCGTGTGGGATTTCTGGTCTTTATCTCCTGAATCTTTGCATCAAGTTTCTATTTTAATGTCTGATCGCGGTATCCCGGCAACGTTACGCCATATGCATGGATTTGGCAGCCATACATTTAAATGGGTTAATGCCGAAGGAGATGGCGTTTGGGTAAAATATCACTTTAAAACAGAGCAAGGCGTGAAAAATCTGTCTCCAGACGTAGCCGCAAAGCTAGCTGGTGAAAATCCAGATTATCATACTGAAGATCTATTTAATGCCATTGAAAAAGGCGATTTCCCTTCATGGAAGCTGTACGTTCAAATTATGCCATTAGAAGACGCTGATACGTACCGCTTTGATCCGTTTGACGTAACAAAGGTTTGGTCACAAAAAGACTATCCGTTAATTGAAGTAGGTCGCATGGTCTTGGACCGAAATCCAGAAAATTATTTTGCCGAAGTGGAGCAAGCTACATTCTCACCTGGAACGCTTGTACCGGGAATTGACGTATCACCTGATAAAATGCTGCAAGGTCGACTATTCGCATACAGCGATGCACATCGCTACCGCGTGGGTGCTAACCATCAAGCGCTACCTATTAACCGTCCGCGCAATGAAGTAAATAACTATCAGCGTGATGGTCAAATGCGCTTTGACGATAACGGCGGCCGTTCTGTTTACTATGAGCCAAACAGCTTTGGCGGTCCGACAGAATCTCATGAAAACAAACAAGCGGCATACCCTGTTTCAGGCGTTGCCGATAGTGTTGCATATGATCATAACGACCATTACACGCAAGCAGGTGACTTATACCGCCTTCTAAGCGAAGACGAGCGTACACGACTAGTTGCAAACATCGTTGAAGCTATGAAGCCTGTAGAAAAAGAAGAGATTAAACTGCGTCAAATTCAGCACTTCTACAAAGCGGATCCAGAGTATGGAACACGCGTTGCAGACGGTTTAGGATTGTCTGTTCCGCAGCAAGTAAAATAAAGATATCAGTTTTCCTAATGAGAAAATAAAGGTGTTTTTCTCATTTTAGATTTTCGTTTATTCTCAATTAGTTTAACATTTTATCACTAAATAAGTATCCATATTTTATGGATACTTATTTAAATTCTTGTAAAAAGAGGAAGGGATGAAGAAATGATTGGACAAGAAATAAGATGTAATCAGTGTCATAGAGAAATAAAAGTACTAAAGCACAGTACACTTTGCGGTTGCGGAATAAAATTACGAACGCTAAAAAAAGAGAAGCAACCAGCATAATGAGGTTGCTTCTCTTTTTTACTAGATATGCTGTTTATATTCACTCACATTAAAGAGTAATCGTTACTTTAAATAAATCTCCGTCAATTTCAATATTCAATTCTCCTCCGTGCAAATCAATAATTGACTTAGCAATAGCTAAACCAAGTCCAGAGCCATCGGTTTGTCTTGAGGCGTCCCCTCTTTTAAATCGTTCAAACAGCTCATTGTTTACAACTAAAACTACATATTCGTCCATTGCTTTCTCAGTCTCCTTTCAAAAGTATGTCATGGGTCATTTCGTCTATGGGTTTTATTGTAAACTGCATTTTTTAAGAAAAAAGAAGAGAAAATTTTAAGATTTTCTTAAGCGACATATATTGAAAAAGGTTTAAGGAATAGGGATAACAGGAACGTTAAAAGAAAAAATATAATCAATTCCTCATTTGATTCTAAAGAACTATCCGTGAGCGATTATATCTTTTTATTTAAAAGGAGGATGATTTAACTTGGAACGGAATCATACAATTATGCAATTTTTCGAATGGCATGTGCCAGCTGATGGCGAGCATTGGAAACGCCTCAAAGAGCTCGCTCCTCAACTAAAAGAACAAGGAATTGATTCCGTGTGGATTCCCCCGGTTACAAAAGGTGTTTCATCAGAGGATAATGGCTACGGCGTTTACGACTTATATGATCTTGGCGAGTTTGATCAAAAAGGAACCGTTCGTACAAAGTATGGAACCAAGCAAGAGCTCCATGAAGCAATTGATGCCTGTCATAATCACGGAATTAATGTCTATGTTGATATTGTGATGAATCATAAAGCTGCAGCGGATGAAAAAGAAACCTTCCACGTCATTGAAGTAGACCCCATGAACCGAACAGAAGAGATTTCTGAACCCTTTGAAATTGAAGGGTGGACAAAGTTTACATTTGAAGGGCGCGGCGATCAATATTCTTCTTTCAAATGGAACTTTAATCATTTTAATGGCACTGATTACGATGATAAAAACGGAAAAGAAGGTGTGTTTCGTATTGCCGGGGAAAACAAAAGCTGGAACGAAAATGTTGATCAAGAGTTTGGCAACTACGATTATTTAATGTTTGCGAATATTGATTACGATCACCCTGAAGTTCGAGAAGAAATGATCAAATGGGGAAAATGGTTAGCAGACACCCTGCAGTGCGACGGTTACCGATTAGACGCCATTAAACATATTAACCATGATTTTATTAAAGAGTTTGCTCACGAATTGTCCTCTTCTCAAGAAAAGCCATTTTATTTTGTAGGAGAGTTTTGGAATCCAGAATTAACAGCCTGTCAGGAATTTTTAGACGTTATTGATTATCAAATTGATTTGTTTGACGTATCGCTGCATTACAAACTGCATGAAGCCTCTCAGCAAGGAAGAGATTTTGATTTAACCACAATTTTTGATGATACATTGGTTAAGACTCATCCGTTGAATGTTGTCACATTTGTAGATAACCATGACTCTCAGCCAAATGAATCTTTAGAATCTTGGGTAGAAGATTGGTTCAAACAAAGTGCTTACGCTCTAATTTTACTTCGTGAAGACGGCTATCCTTGTGTATTTTACGGAGACTATTTTGGGATAGGCGGAGAGCATCCAATTGAGGGAAAAGAAAAAGATATTTCTGCTCTCTTGCACGTACGCTATGACAAAGCATACGGACAGCAAGACGATTATTTTGATCACCCGAATACCATTGGATGGGTAAGGCATGGTGTAGAGGAATTTGAGAAGTCTGGATGCGCTGTGGTGATGTCAAACGGCGAAGACGGCGAAAAGAGAATGTTCGTCGGCGAACACCGAAGCGGACAAACGTGGATCGACTTCACAAAGAACCGAGAAGACCAAGTTGTGATCGAAGAAGACGGCTACGGACACTTCCCTGTAAATGGCGGCTCTGTATCCGTTTGGGCTGAAGCATAAAAAAACAGTGGCCTGCGCCACTGTTTTTTTACCATAGACCTAGCAGTTTCCACCACAAGCCGCCAATTCCAATCCAAATGATAATATGAATAATTGAAATTAAAAAGCCGAGCGACCACCATTTTTGCTGCGTTACATATCCACTACCGAAGAACACCGGTGCCGGTCCACTGCCGTAGTGAGTTAAACAGCCAAATAAATTGCTAAAGAACGCTAAAATTAATGCTGACAGTAACGGAGGCGCACCAGCGGCCACGATGACAGATAAAAATGCTGCGTACATAGCGCTGACGTGAGCCGTGTTACTCGCAAAAAAGTAGTGAGAATAAAAATATGCAATAGCTAGTACAATCAACGCCGTCATCCAAGACATATGACTAACAGTGCCTTTCATCAGATCACTGAACCAAGGAATCATGCCTAGATCATTTAAGAAAGTTGCCATCATAACCAAAACAGCAAACCAGACTAATGTATCCCATGCTCCCTGTTCTTTTTTGATGTCCGACCAGCTTAACACTTGCGTTAAAAGCAGCGCACATAGACCAATAAAAGCAGTTGTTGTTGCATTAATATTTAAATTAGCGCCAAAAATCCACAGCACAAGAAGAAGTAAAAATACGCCAATCATGTACCATTCTTCTTTCTTTAGCGGACCCATTTCATTTAGTTTTTTTGCTGCAATTTCAGATGCTTCCGGCGTTTCTTTTAATTCTGGCGGATACAGCTTATAAATAACGAGCGGAATAACAATTAAACTAATAATTCCAGGTACGATTGCAGCCGCTGCCCATCCAACCCATGAAATAGTCTTTCCTGTAATTTGTTCCGTCATTTTAACAGCAAGAGGATTGGCCGCCATTGCCGTTACGAACATAGCCGATGTAATCATATCTCCTTGAAACGATACTTTTGTTAAGAAAGCACCGACTCTGCGCTCCGTACCGTCTCCAGTTCTCGATCCGTATGTTTCAGATAAAGAACGAATGATTGGAAGAATAATTCCTCCAGCTCGTGCTGTATTAGACGGCATTGCAGGTGATAAAAGTAAATCACTTACGATAAGAGAATACGATAGTCCCAACGTCTTTTTACCGAACAAACGAACAAAGATATAGGCAACCCTTGTTCCTAGACCAGTCTTAATAAAACCTCTAGAAATAAAGAATGCAATAACGATCAACCAAATCGTCGTATTTTGAAAACCGCTGAGCGATTGTTCAAGTGTTAATGTATTAGTTAATACAATAATGGTTAAAGATAAAATAGCTACACTGCCTAATGGCAATGGTTTAATGATAAGACCTACGATAGTAGCCACAAAAATAGCGAATAAGTGCCAAGCCTTCACATCAAGTCCGGACGGAGGTGTAATAAACCATAAAACAAGTCCGATTGCCAGACAAATTAATAAAGGAATAAACTTCACTTCGCCGGCAGGCTTTTTAGTTGTTTCAGCCATAATCTTTCTCCTTTCATGTTTTTAAATAATAATAGTAGTATGCTCTTTCCCCTTCGTACCCAATACTTGTCCCATTTAAAATAAAATAATTGTAAAAATACGTTTCATAAGGATGATATTGTAAATTTGTGAAGTGTTGAGCATAATTCCTTTATTATTTTATCATACATATTGACAATTTTTATCTTTCACCTTCATTTTATTCCCTTCAAAATAGCTTGTAAGCGTTATTTCATCAAAATAAATAAGCTGCATGAGTTCATCATGCAGCCTTGCATTTAACGATTTACTTTTTGAATAAACACGACTTTGAGATAATCACCTGACTTAAATTCTTTTATTGTTTTAAAATCAGCTGGAAGAGAGAACTGCTCCATCATTTTGTAACGTTCCCCTTTTTCATTAAAAGCTTTTTCAATAAACGAATGAAATCTTTTCATATCAAAATTACTTGCATTCGTCGAAGCTACAATGACACCATTTGGCTTTGTAAGAGCAATGGCTTCTTTTAATAAATCTTTGTAGTCTTTTGCCGCGCTGAACGTATGCTTTTTCGATTTAGCAAAGCTCGGCGGATCTAGCACCACAAGATCGAACGTCATATTCTTCTTAACCGCATATTTAAAATACTTAAAAACATCTTCCACAATAATGTCCTGTGCTTCGTGATCAATTCCATTTACACTAAATTGCTCAATTGTTTTTGCCAAGCTGCGATTGGCCAAGTCGACACTTGTTGTTTTCGTAGCTCCTCCAAGAGCGGCCGCCACTGAAAATGCGCCTGTATACGAAAACATGTTTAAAACGGTCTTTCCTTTTGCATATTTATCTCGAATCGTTTTACGGACGTCTCGCTGATCTAAAAAGACCCCAACCATCGCTCCGTCATTTAAATAAACGGCAAAACGAATACCATTTTCTTTTACAATTAAAGGGAATTCACCTTTATTTCCTGTGACAAAATCATCTTCTTCAATATACTGCCCTTTTACGTTGAAACGTTTTTTCTGGTACAGCCCTTTAAAGTTAGGCGCAGATTTTAAAGCTTCAATAACGTATTCTTTAAATTGATAAATTCCTTCACTATACCAGCTCGTGACGTAATATCCGTCATAATAATCAATGATTAAGCCGCCAATTCCGTCACCTTCACTATTAAATACACGAAAAGCAGTTGTATCTTCAGACGCATAAAAATCGTGACGAGAGGTAATAGCTCGCTGAATTTTTCGCACAAAAAACGCCGCGTCAATTTGTTCACTTTTCTTCTTCGTCAGAATCCATCCGTAGCCTTTGTTTTGTTTTCCATAATAGCCTTTGGCTAAGAATTGATTCTTTGGAGTGACTAAGTTAATAATAACGCCTTCTTCTTGCAGTTTATGACCATCAACAAGCGCATCTTTTTCAATGAGTGGATAACCTTTATTCACTTTTTTAATAAAAGCTTCTTTGGCTATAACTTGTACTTCTTTTCTCATGTGTACACCCTATCTATTTAATTTAGTTCATTCTAGTTTTATCCATTTTACGAGAATAATCTACATTTATCTTAACATAGATAAACGGTAATGTTTCCAGTTACAAAATAGAAAAGCAGAGGATGCCTTGAAGCACCCTCTGCTTGATATGAATGAAAAATGAAATGTATGTTTTATGTTTTAAGATAAAAAATTATGAGCACTCTTGTCCAGTATATGCATCGAACTTAAGCGTCTGCTGCTTGCTTCCGCTCACTAAAGTCACCACGTATACAGTTATTGAGTTTTCTGTTATAAGCTCAATATGCTCTACTTTTCCTTCTTGATGTTTTAAAGCAAGAACTTTTACAGCGGTCTCCGTTAACGGCTGAAGCTTATCATGTTTTACATGTGTGATTTCACCCGAAACCGCATCGATTGTAATGGTGTATTCCGTATTATCTTTGATTATTTTTACTGTGAAAATCGCTGCGTTTTGATCATATTCTACCATTCTCACCTTACCTGCATATGTAGCCAATGCAAAATCTTTTGCATCTTGTCTCGTTAATAGCTTCACTTCTTGCTGAGAAGTATTAACTACTTTTCCTGTTAAAGCATCTAACGTTACCGTATATTGAGTGCTATCTTTAAGAATCACTGCGACATACTGACTAGCGGATTCTTTAAACTCTAGACTATATACGTAACCACTATATTGTTTAACAATTGTTTCTTTTATTTTTTGCTCTGATATTAGCTGCGGCTCTTTTTTATTCTCATGAATGACTTTCCCCGTTAGACCATCCACGGTTAGCGTATATTCTACTTTGCCATCTACTACAGTTAACGTATATTCATGCATTTCTTTGTTAAATGTAATAGATTGAATCGCTCCTGTATACTGCTTAGAAATGGATTCTTTCACTTGATTTTGTGTCCATAACTTCACTTCTTGCTTCTTCACTACTTTTCCAGTGCTTGCGCTTACTTCTACGATTCTTTGCTCAAGGTTATTCGTTACAATTGTAATCACATACACACTTGATTCCTGCTTAAATTCCGTAGATGTGACCGTCCCTTTACAATCTTGCAGAGCAATACCATTTGCTTGAGCTTGCGAGATACTCACATGTTCAGTTGTCTCTGCTTTCGCTGTCTGCATTTCTGCAGCGTGACTCGTTGTAATAGAGCTAAATGCAACTGCAGCTCCTAAAGCAGATGTAGACAATACTTTTACCCATTTAATCATCTTTACATTTCCTCCTCTTTCACCATTAGACTTTCCGTCTATGGCGTTTTATCTAGTACGCCGTTCATTATGCAAAAGATTTCTGAGAATAAGACGAATAGAAGCTTAAAGTTAGCTGAAGATATAAGAATAGCTACTATTTTTCAGCTTGCTTTCAGCTATTATTCAGGGCTGTTTCAGATAAAAAAGCATAATAGAAAGTAGAGGAGCAAAGGAGTTTTCACCATGATGGATCAACTAAAAGGAATTAAAGTCTTACTTATAGATGACGAACCAACTATTTTACAGTTTTTATCTTTAGGGTTAACGAATGAAGGATTTGATATCAAAGCTGCCCAAGACGGAATGGAAGGCATTAATATAGCCAAAGAATTCAAGCCTCATATCGCTATTGTAGATGTTATGCTTCCGGGAATGGATGGATTTGAAGTATGCCGCTTGTTAAAGAAAATGGGGAATATAGCTGTCATCATGCTAACAGCAAAAGATCAAGTGGACGATCGAGTAAAGGGGCTGACTATTGGAGCAGATGATTATATGGTCAAACCCTTCAGTTTTGAAGAACTTCTTGCGCGCATTCAAGCTAGAATCCGCAATCAATTTCCCAACTTATTAGACGAAGTATCCATCGGTCCATTTAAAATTGATGACCGCCGCAAAGAAATTAAATACCTTAATCACATACTTGATTTATCCCCTACTGAATATGCACTCTTAAAATTCTTAGTTATTAATCACGGTCTCGTACTAAGTAAATCCACCATTTTAGATCGAGTGTGGGGATATGATTTTGGAGGAGAAGAAAACATTGTTGAAGTATACATTCGATCACTGAGAGAAAAATTACAGGACCATAGCCGAACCGTTATTCGAACGCTTCGCGGTGTAGGGTACCGGATTGATATTTCATGAAGCACAAACGTTTCTTTCATTTGAACTCTCTTCGCCTTCAGCTTTTATCTAGAAGTTTACTCGTTATTTTGAGTTTACTGATGCTGATAGGCGTTTTTCAATACGTATTTATGAAGCAATTTATTTATACAAATAAAATTAGAAGCATCGAAGACCAAATTCACTTGATTCCCGATGATGTCTGGAAGCACGATATTGAAACAAGCCAGAACGTAAAACAATCATCAAGACCAATGGTTTATTTCCCGGGCGTTAATATTACCTTTATCAATCAAAAAAGCACCTTTTTACGGCTGGCTAAGGATCCACATCATTCTTACTTCCCTAAGCTTTCTGCATCTGCATACAAACAAGTAATGAAAAACAGCAACCAGCCGGACAACACGACGAGCCTCATAAAAAAAATGGATGGTCATCAAGAGCAAGTCATTGTTTTAAAACCCATTATCTTTGATGGAGAAATACAGGGAGTTATTCAAATTAATACTCCCACAGAATCATTAAGAGACCTCTTAATCAGACAAATGCTCATCTTTTTAATGCTTTCACTTACCGCAATGACCATTGCTTTTTTTGTTTTTTCTTCTGTTTTAAAACAGACGTTAGTCCCTTTGTTTACTACTACTAAAAAAGTAGAGCATATTAATGCCGGAAGCTTACATGACCGCTTGCCTGTTAATCAAGGACAAATCGAAATGGATCGCCTTTCTCTTTCTATTAATGAAATGCTTGAACGTCTTGAAAAAGCATTTAAAGCAGAAACAGAGGCCAAAGAACAAATGCGGCGTTTTGTTGCGGATGCTTCGCATGAACTGCGAACGCCGCTTACATCTATTCACGGCTTTTTAGAAGTTTTATTAAGAGGGGCTAGCAGTAATCCAGAACAATTAAACGACGCATTAAAAAGCATGTATGGAGAGTCCAAAAGGCTGCACAAACTTATTCAGGATCTTCTGCTTCTTGCTCAGCTTGATCAACTTCCACCGTTTCAAAAAGAATACTGTTTTGTAGATGAGTTGATTTTAGATATGAAACCTCAACTCATACTATTGGCGGGGAACAGAAAGGTTTTATTCGACTTTCCAAGCCGTTTACCATCAGACATTAACAAAGATCAATTTAAACAAGTTGTTTTAAACTTATTTTCCAACGCCGTACAGCATACAAATCCAACTACAGGAGTTATTCAAGTGATAGGAAAAATAAATGAGAAAGAACTTTCGTTAATAATACAAGATAACGGTCATGGTATTCCTCAAGAACACCTTCCTCATTTATTTGAGCGATTTTACAAAGCTGATGCTTCACGCTCTCGGGCATATGGAGGAGCGGGCTTAGGCTTGGCCATTAGCGCATCTATTATAGAGCTGCACGGGGGGAAAATACGTGTAGAGAGCAAATTGAATGCAGGAACTGCTTTTGAAATCCTATTGCCCTTGACGTAAAAAAGACGATTGCCGTGAAGCAATCGTCTTTTTTATCAAATCAGCACACTTTTCCTGTTTGAGAACTGATTTTTACAGTATGTTGTACGTTGTCTGTTCCTTTAATGACAAACGTGTACGCTTGTTCACTGAATGAAACAGATTGAACCGTTCCTTTGTGCTGTTGAAGAGCAGCTTGTTTAGCTTGTTCTTGCGTAAACTTTACCGCTTCGACTTTGATTACTTTTCCTGTTTCAGCGTTTATTTTCACATGGTGATCTTTGTTATCTTTTCCGTGAATTAAAAATGTGTATACATCATTTACATATGAACTCGATTGAATCGTTCCACTGCAATTTTTTAATGCAATTGATTGAACCTGTGCTTTTGTAAATGCAGCGCTTTGAATTTGAATCACTTTTCCACTTTGTGCATTGACTCTTACGTGGTGGTCACGGCTATCGTTTCCATGAATTAAGAACGTATACACTCCATCGTTGAAGCCTACCGACTTAACCGTTCCTCCACAGTTTTTCACCGCTACTGCTTGTGCCTCACTTTGAGAAAAAGATAGTTTTTCAACCTTTACCACTTTTCCGCTGTGTGCATTTACTTTCACATGATGGTCTTGATTATCTTTTCCGTGAATTAAAAACGTATAGGCGTTATTTTCAAAAGAAACCGATTGAACCGTTCCTCCGCAGTTCTTTAAGGCAATTGTTTTTGCTTGAGCTTGTGTATATGTGGCCGCTTCGGTATGAGCTGACGCTTTTATTGAAGTAATGTGCTGGCCGTCTGAAGCAAATGCACTTGTCATTGAACCAAGAGCGATAGCTGTTCCAATTGTGGCACCTCCCACGGCTTTTGCTACTACTGCTTTTCCTGCTAATACTTTTCCAATCATGATTATACCTCCGCGTAATTTCCAATGTATTTACAGCACAAGCTAAAGGTTTTAGCAGCGGTCATTTATCAAAATAGCGCCATTGGAGTAACGTTTTTTTCTGCTAAAATACCTTTCACTTTTGCTGTACGAGCCAAAGCGCTTCTTGTCCTCTTTAGCTATGTGTTTATTTTAAGAGCGGAACATGAATTCACTATGAAGCCCAGCTGAATGCTATCTGAACAAATTCTGAAAGATAGCTGAATAACTTCTAGTTAAACTTGTCATCTAAATGTTCAACGTTCTTAACAACAGCTCAACAAATCCAATGCTTCTCTTCATATTTCCTCAACAATCAAATGATTTAATAAATGTATGAATACGATTTGGAGGTTATCAACCATGAAAAAACGAGTATCTCTTGGACTATCTCTCACTCTCTTAGCTTCTAGCGCCGCTTCTGCTTTTGCAGCAGAGCATCATCCAGTTCAACATCCAAAACAAATCAAAAGCGTCGAGTTTCAGCCAATGAAAGCACCTACTACGATTGAGAATATGATTAAAACGTATACAGAGGCCTCTGTAAAAGTAACGTATAAAGATGGAAGTGTGGAAGAAACGCCGCTTAACTATAACCAACTCTTTCTTTCAAAAGATAAAATTGTCGATAATAAAGGAGAATTAATCGCCGCAGGTACACCAATCGATGCAAACGGGGATCCAATTATTGACCGAAGCATTCCTGATCAGCCATCACCGTATGTATCAGACGCGCCGGATTCAAACAGCTTTATTACCATTAACGGTAAGTCTTATATTATTTCACATTATGAATACGAATCTGTTAATAATGCTGGAAAAGAGATTTCCGGTCTTCCTGCTTCCATGACGCTTACACAAGTTGACCGAGATGATAAAACAGGAAAACTAACCGTCAACCATGCTAAAAAAATTGATTTTTCTAATGTAAATGGTTTGTGGACGCCGTGTAATGGCTCTACAACGGATTGGGGTACTCACCTCGGTTCAGAAGAATACGAGCCTGATGCACGCGCTTTTGAAGACCCTGCATCTAGCTCTTATAAAGACGTTACGAACTTCGCTAAGCTTTATTTCGGTGACACGTCAAAAGCAAACCCTTACTACTACGGCTGGATTCCAGAAATTTCAGTGGATGAAAGCGGCGATGCGTCTGTCGTAAAACATTACAGCACAGGCCGTTTTTCACATGAAATGATGCAGGTACTTCCAGATAATAAAACCGCTCTTTTTGGAGACGATGGGTCTAATACCATGATGTTTATGTATGTAGCAGATAAGGAAAAAGACTTCTCAGCAGGAACTCTTTATGCCGCAAAGTTTAAACAAACGAGCACAAAAAATGGAGGGAAAGGCGACCTTCAGTGGATTAAGCTTGGCCATGCAACAGACAATGAAGTGAAAACAATAATCGACAAAGGCACAAAATTCAGTGATATTTTTGAAACAGCCGACCAGCCTACAAAAGGATTTAAAGCAGTCAAAACCGCCGCAAGTAAAAAAGTTGAATATTTAAAAGTAAAGCCTGGCATGGAAAAAGCAGCTGCCTTTTTAGAATCACGCAGATACGGTGCGATTCTAGGTGCCACGTCTGAATTCAACAAGATGGAAGGACTAACGGTTAATAAAAAAGACAAAAAAGCGTATATGGCTATTTCTTACCAAAATAGTGCCATGCTAAAAGAGCCTGGTGCTGTACAAGATGATATCCAGCTTCCAAAATTAGAGTCTGGTGTGACCTACCAGCTGAACTTAGGCTCGCATCAAAAAGACCAAGCAAAAGGCAAGATTAACAGCCGCTACGTTCCTGCAAGTATGGAAGGGCTATTGATTGGACAAGACCTAGAAAAAGCAGATGCATACGGCAATACAGCGGATCCAAATAAAATTGCCAACCCTGATAACCTTACGTATTCAAATGACTTAAATACACTGTTTATCGGAGAAGACAGCTCACTGCACACAAACAACTTTGTATGGGCCTATAATGTAAAAACCAAAAAACTATCACGCATCCTTTCGGTTCCAGTGGGAGCAGAAGCAACGGGACTTCGTGCAGTAGAAAACATTAAAAACTCTCGCTACGTACTAAGCAACTATCAGCACCCGGGCGAGGACATCAGCGACAAAAATATTACCGCTGTTGATAAAGGAGAGTTAGCTAACGCGATGAAAGAAAGCATTGGCATTCAAGAAACAGGTGGTGTCGGATACATTTCTGGACTCCCTTCTAAGGACGGCGCTCCTTACAAAAAGCATTAATACGTAATGAAACCACGTCTGTTGTGAGTGACAGACGTGGTTTTTATATAGTAGAAGTTATTTATAAAACCGCTTATCGCAACCACAATTATGGTGAATACTTTATAATATCCTTAAAGAAAGTGCCTAGCCCCAAACGCGTTAGCATATTTATTGGTAAGTATCCGGTATATCCCTTCAGGCTCCCTTATGCCCCACTAATGCTAGATATAGAATTCGTTTCAATAAGTATTTCCAGCTAAACAAAATGTCTTGTTCCCTTGCACTTTTCGTTCCATACCATTAAAGTATATATTGGTTGAAGTTTATACTAGCATTCAACCTTATAAAAGAAATTACACTTTTTAATTTTGGGAAGATGTTTTCCCTAAAAGAAAGGGTTTAGATATAAGATGAAAGATAATTTTTGGCATGAGTTGCCGCGTCCGTTTTTTATTTTGGCACCGATGGAAGCTGTGACGGATGTCGTTTTTCGCCATGTTGTGACTGAAGCAGCACGACCTGACGTATTTTTTACAGAGTTTACGAATACGGAAAGCTACTGCCATCCGAAAGGAAAAGATAGCGTAAAAGGACGTTTGACGTTTACAGATGATGAACAGCCAATCGTTGCGCACATTTGGGGAGACAAGCCTGAATACTTCCGTCAAATGAGTATCGGCATGGCCGAAATGGGCTTTCGCGGCATTGATATTAATATGGGTTGTCCTGTGCAGAACGTTGCAGGAAACGGAAAAGGTTCTGGTCTGATTCGACGTCCAGATACTGCGGCTGAGATTATCCAGGCAGCCAAAGCTGGAGGGCTTCCAGTAAGCGTAAAGACTCGTCTTGGCTATACGCAAGTTGATGAGTGGTACGAATGGCTGAAGCACATTCTAGAACAGGATATCGTGAACCTTTCTATTCACCTTCGTACGAAAAAAGAAATGAGCGATGTTGACGCGCACTGGGAGTTAATTCCGGAGATTAAGAAGCTTCGTGACGAAATTGCGCCTCATACGCTACTAACAATTAACGGTGATATTCCTGACCGCCAGAAAGGTCTTGAACTTGCGGAGAAGTACGGCGTTGATGGAATTATGATTGGACGCGGAATTTTCCATAATCCGTTTGCGTTTGAAAAAGAAAAGAAAGAGCACACAAGCGAAGAGCTCTTAGAACTTCTTCGCCTGCAGTTAGACCTTCATGACAAGTATTCTGAAGAGCTAGAGCCGCGCCCTTTTAAACCGCTTCGACGCTTTTTCAAAATTTACGTTCGCGGATTCCGCGGTGCAAGTGAATTAAGAAATCTGCTCATGAGCACGGAAACGACTGATGAAGTGCGTGCATTGCTTGATGAGTTTAAAGACAGAGCTGGAGTGAAAGAAGACGAAGGTTTTTCTGTTTCTTAAATAAGAGCTCGTTTGCTTAAACTCAATTGTTCTATTTTATAGACGTTTGCTATTTATCCACATATGATAAAAGCTGAGGCAGAAGGTTTTACATTTCCTTCTGCCTCAGCTTTTGATGAAAAAATATCCACACGTTCTATTTATGATAAGGTTCATTTCGAATAATACGAAAAGCTCGGTAAATTTGTTCTACTAATACTAGGCGCATAAGCTGATGAGGAAAGGTCATTTTTGAAAAAGAAAGAGCTGCGTTTGAACGTTTCATTACTTCGCTGCTTAAGCCAAGCGATCCACCAATGACAAACGCTACTTTACTTTTTCCGTAAGTAGCTAATGAATCGATTTCTTTTGCCAGTTCCTCGGAAGATTTTTGTTTTCCGTTGATAGCTAATGCGATCACGTGAGTATCATCTGAGATTTTCGCTAAGATGCGCTCTCCTTCTTTTTGTTTCACCTGTTCCATTTCAGATTCACTTAAGTTTTCGGGCGCTTTTTCATCTGCAAGCTCAATAATTTCTACTTTTGCATAGCTTGATAAACGCTTTAAATATTCTTCAATGCCTTGTTTTAAGTATTTTTCTTTTAACTTCCCAATGGTTATAATAGAGATATTCACAGGCTATTCTCCTCTCCTTTATCCCTTATCCACAGATATTATCCACATATCCACATGCTATATCCACATTTTGTATAAGAATATTAGTTCCCTACTACATATATAGCTTCATTGTCACAATATTCGCAGCTTTTTTTGTCAGTTGAATTTTCTATTTTTTCAAAAACCGGTGCTAGCTCAATCTCATCTACCATTACATCCAGCGCTAGTTCCGTGTGTTCTAAACAGCAATATATCTTCATGTATTTATCTTCCTTTCTCTATTCTTTTCATTAAAAAACCACAGGAGTTTATCCCCTGTGGATAACTTTTCTTTTACTTCATTTGACGAGTTAATTTTACTTCTGTGGATTTCTTTTTGCCATCACGATAGAACGTTACATTCATTTTATCGCCAATTTCTTTTTCAATGTAGAGGTGTTTGCGAAGTGTCGCAATATCCCTTACTTTGCTGTGATCTAGCTCAACAATCACATCATATTCCTTCAACCCAGCTTTAGCGGCTGGCGAACCTGGCTCGACTTTTAGAACAGCGACTCCGTTTACTACATCATGCGGTAACTTAAGGGTTTCTTTTAAATGATACCCTGATACCTCACTTAATGATAGTGTACTAACTCCAAGATACGGACGTCTAACTTCACCATATCGTTCTAAGTCATTAATAATGGGCCTAGCCATGTTAATTGGTATTGCAAGACCAATGCCTTCAACTGCTTCTTGGGCAATTTTCATGGAATTAATGCCTATTAATTCACCATCAATATTAACAAGAGCACCCCCGCTATTGCCAGGGTTAATTGCGGCATCTGTTTGAATGACTTCTGATTGCCAATCAGGATTTCCATCGCCATTCAAATCTTGAGGAATGACACGGTTAACTCCTGAGACAACTCCTTGTGTAACGGATCCAGAAAATTGAAGGCCTAGCGGGTTTCCGATAGCAATCACTGGTTCACCAGCTTTAAGCTTATCAGAATTTCCGAAGGTAGCCACTTTTGTCACGTGACCTGCATCAATTTCAAGAACTGCTAAGTCCATTAAATCATCGCTGCCAAGAATTTTAGCTGATACCCTTGTACCGTTACTGAAGCTCACTTCAATTTCGTTAGCGCCTTTAATGACATGATAGTTTGTCACAATATAAGCTTTATTGCCTTGCTTTTTGTAAATAACACCTGAGCCTGTCCCGGCATCAGTTCGTTCATCATTCCAAAAGCTTTCAGAGTTCTGAATGTTTACAACTCCTACAACTGCTGCATTGGCTTCGGAAACAGCTTTTGTGACGGCCGTAGTGACGTCAAGAGATACTGACTTTTGTATCGTAGACCCTGTTTGTTCATCTCCGTTTTCATCATTCATCCATCCGTATGGCAAAATCCCGTTCCTCACCAAGGCTGGCATAAGAAGCAGTACAATAAGTGCACCTATAATAGCTCCAATCAGAGCAGAAGCGAAATATCCTCTGCGGCGTTTAGGCGGCCGACTATTCGGCTCTTGGCCTTCATCATAATGTTCCACACTATCACCGAACCCTTCATTTATCATCGTGAATGTCTGCATTCACGTACTAAATGAAGTTATTTTTCGCTTCCTTTCTAGAGACTATACATAAACAATATCAGTTGGTCTTTTTGGATCAGTATCACATAGGAGAATATTGTCCTCTACATTGATGTCTTTTTGTTGTAACACTTGTGCAACCGACATGCGGGCAATTTCCTTCATGTTATTGTCTTGACTCAAATGCGCCAAGTAAATGCGTTTGGTTTGATCTCCAATTACATCTGCCATTGCAAGCGCCGCGTCTTCATTTGATACATGTCCTACGTCGCTTAAAATTCGTCTTTTAATGCTCCAAGGGTAGCGCCCCATTCTCAGCATTTCAACATCATGATTGCTTTCAAATACGTACATATCACTATTTTTAATCGTACCTTTCATGCGGTCACTTACATAGCCGGTATCCGTAATAAGGGTCAATTTTTTAGACCCTTGATGAAAGACATAAAACATAGGCTCTGCGGCATCATGCGAAACGCCAAAAGACTCCACTTCCAATTGACCAAACGATTTCGTTTGGCCAATTTCAAAGTGAAACTTCTGTTCCGTATCAATGTTGCCGATCAAGCCGTCCATTGCGTTCCACGTTTTTTCATTTGCGAAAATAGGGAGCTTATATTTACGTGCCAGAACACCTAGTCCTTTAATATGGTCACTATGTTCGTGAGTCACTAAAATTCCTGATAAATCCGGGATATTGCGATTTACTTGTTGAAAGAGAGCTTCCATTTGTTTTCCGCTCAGCCCCGCATCAACTAGTAAGGAATGTTCTCCATCACTTACTAAAATCGCATTTCCTGTGCTCCCACTCGCTAGCACGCTGAAATGCAGGCTCATTTATCTCACTCCAAATACTTATTTATTTCCTTTTTTAATAATCTGCCCTTCAAAGGCATTTACAAAATAACTCGTATCTCCATTTACAACAATGTGCCAAGTTGGTGCTAAAACTTGAGAATTTAGTAGCGGCAGATCAAACGTATAGTACCCAAACTCTACGTTTGTTACAGAATCTTTCTTTTTCAATTCACCCTTCAAAAACAAATTTTCTAATGCTTTTAAAGGCGTTAAAACATCCTGCTCATCATCTAACGTTTTCACAGAACCTAGCATTGTTTGTTCATACGAAATAATTTCACCTTTATCATTTAAATGAGCAATGATCATGCCATTTTCATTATCAAAGATTTTATGCTTCTTATATTGTTGAAAGAATGTAACTGTTTTTTTCTCTTTGTTAACATTCCATAGCTCATAATCCTTACCTGAGATAACATACCGTTTTAGAAATTGACTTAGCTTTGCTTCGGGACTTTTTTCAGATACTGAAAAAGGTTTGTCTAGTACGCTTCGAATTGTTTTTTCCTCAAGCAGCGCTGCTTTTTGCTCTTTCAGCTTTTTTAAATCTTCATCTTTAAACAGCTTACTTTTAGCATTTAACGACGAAGCTTCCTTCACATCTACAGGTAAATGTTTATATTCAATGCCTTCACTCGTCAATTGTTCTTCCACGCTCGACTCTACAAATAGAGAGTACTGATCTTCTTGATGAGTTTTAAAAATCTGATAGCCTAAGTAAATATTAAGAATCAAGAAAGTGAAAATAAAGATGGTTTTTGTTCTATTCCAATCCATCGTTATCGCCTCCTTCGGTCGGCGGTGCAATTCGATACCATTTGCTATTATAATAATAGAACCAAGAAGGAACGAGTTTGACAGAATTAGAATTAAACTCAACCGTCTTTTCGCCGGTTTTCGGCTGCTGTGACACTTCTTCTAGCTGATAGCCTATTGAAATATCTTTTAACAGATTCGGGTCAAAGTTTTGATGTTTTTCAATTAATTGAATCACCTTTTGAGATGACTGCAGCTTTTCTACACTCGAGTCCTGTACTCTTACAAAACGATAAAGAGGACGACGGTAATTTAAAATCTCCGCATTTCCCCATCTTTGATATATTTCAGTCATTCCCTGATTGCTGTACACTGGATAGTTATCTTTATAATAACGATAGCTAATTTCTTTTGTAATGCGATTCCAGCTGTTGAACCTGTAATTAGATTCTGTCCAGCCGCCGTGGTCATTAACGAAGCTAAAGCTGCGATTTATTAAATTATAATCTTCCATTACCTCGGTCGTGGAATTTACAAGATTCACATATTCCATCACATCTGTCTTCGTATTGACATTGATCACTTTTGTACCTTCAGTGTAGACATCTCGGTTTGTAGACGTTTCTTTCCGTGCATAGTCTGGGTTGTTAAAAAGCGCTTCTTTATATTTTTCAATATCTAAATGCCTCATGCTCGTATAGTAGACTTCACTATTCATCGTAATATTATTTTCCGGAAGGAAGATATACCGATTTTTGTTTTCTTTATATACAAGGCTCGGGGCATACGTACGCTTCATTTTATCTTCTAATTCTTTGATATCATCTTTGGCCAAATTCTTGACTGTAACCGAATAAATCTTTTTTTGCTCATAATTCACAAGATACACGCTCACGAAAAAGGAAGGTGTACGCTTAATTTTAATGAGTACACGGTCAAATGTTTGATTAGGCAAAGACGTTTGAGAAAATGAAAAAAGCTGTTGAAATGTTTTCAAAGGTAGCGCGTCTGGATACAGCACTTCAATAGAATTACTTCCATGGACATAATTTAAAAATCCATCAGGAGAAATAGCATCCGAAACGTCCGTCACATTCGAAAATTTCCACTTTTTCATTTCATTTACCCATTTGTTTACATCATCTTCATCGTGAGACATGTAGTGATTATCGTTTCGATGATAGAGAACTTCTGTTGGAAGAATATGATCTTCTATTTTACTTTTTGAACTCACTTCAACTTCTTGCAAATGTTGATTTTTTGAAATGACCTTATAAGAAGGCTGATACGTCCATATATGATACGTCATAATTAAACTGGAAGCGACGAGAACAACTAAGATGGCCGTTTTGATATGTTCATATCTCATTCCCATTCGTCATCATTCTCACTTTCAATCGGAAGAGTAAAGTAAATCGTTGTTCCTTTTCCTTCCTGACTATCTGCCCAAATGCGTCCATCATGTGCTTCAATAATTTCCTTGGCAATAGCAAGCCCTAATCCTGTTCCGCCTAATTTACGCGTTCGTGCTTTATCTACACGATAGAAGCGTTCGAAAATTTTAGCTAAATTTGATTTTGGAATTCCCATACCTTGGTCTTTAATGCTCACAACAATTTCATGCGTATGCTGAGCAATTGAAAATGTAATGGTTCCGCCTTCAGGTGAATATTTTATTGCATTGGAAATAATGTTATCTAATACTTGTGTAATTTTATCTTGATCGATAGCGACATAGATTGCTTCATTTGGCAAGTCGCGCACGAACGAAATACCTTGTTCAATCGTCATTTCAAAGCGATCAATGATGTAATGATAGAACTTTACAAAATTGATTGGGTCACGACTAAATCGGTAGTCTTGACTATCTAGCTTAGATAATTGAAGCAAGTCGTTAACGAGACGAATCATTCGCTCTGTCTCCGTTTGCGTTACATTTAAAAATGTTGGAGCTAAGTCCTTATCTTGCCAAGCACCGTCTGCAAGCGCATCTAAATAACTGCGCATCGTTGTTAACGGCGTACGCAATTCATGTGAAACATTCGCTACAAATTCTCGGCGATCTTGATCAATTTTCTCCTGCTCTGTAATATCATGCAGGACAATGATAATCCCGTTAATAAAACCGGTCTCTTTTTGAATAGCAGAAATGGTAGCTCTTAAAATAAAAGGATCCGATTTTGTACTAAAGTCCAAAATTAATGACTCTTGATTAGCGAGCAAGCTTTCAAACGTATGCGTTTCTTCAAGATCTAATAGGGAAACAACTGGGTCAGACAAAACCGTTTCACGTGAAACATTTAGCATAGCTGCGGCTGGATCATTAATTAAAATTACTCTTCCTTTTCGATCCGTCGCAATAACGCCGTCCGTCATATGAGCTAATACCGAACTAAGCTTACGGCGCTCCCCTTCTGTCGTTGCCTGTGCTTCCTGAAGCTTTCTTGTTAAGTTGTTGAATGTGAGAGCTAGCTGACCAATTTCATCATATCCGTATACCTTAGCTTTTCTCGTAAAATTCCCTTTGGCCATCTCAAGTGCTTGTTTTCTCATTTCAGACATTGGACGAGTAATCGTCTGAGCTAAAAACACGCCTAAAATAGCTGTAATAAAAAGAGCGATCACCGTACCTGCTTTAAAGATCTGATTGATATTACTCATTTGATCGTAAACAGGCTCCATGGAAGCTGTTAAGTAAATAGCGCCTAAGATTTCTTCGCTAGACTGAACTTTTCCATTTTTATTAGTTGAATTTGATTGACTGGCACCTACTTTATCCTGTAAACGAATAGGCTGTATCATAACTCTGATTCGCTGTCCGCTTTGATCAACAAATACATTATCAGAGTTCGTTCCTGCTAACAACGCATTTGTAATCGCTAAATCATTAGTCTTTTTACCTATAATCTGTTGAGGATTTGAGTTCGATGTAGCAATGATTCTTCTATTTTGGTCAATGACTCTTACTTCAGAGATGTCATTCATATCATTTGAAGCTAAATTGGGTCTTGAAGCAAAATCTCGTAAAATAGTCTTTAAGTCTTCCTCAAGAGTGGGTGAATCATCATCACGATTTTTCACCATTTCTTGTCCAATGTTATACGTCAGCAAGTCTGTCCGCTCTTGAAGAGACGTTCGAAAGTTGTTAACTAATTCTTTTTCTAATTGTCGAGCAAAATAGACCCCAATAATTTGCATCGCAATTAAAATAAGCAGCACATAAATCAATACAAACTTTAAATGAATAGATTGCAGGAGCCTTACTTTCTTCATCTAAAATTACTCCTGCTCTGGGCTGCGTAAATAATAGCCTACTCCACGTCTTGTTACAATCCACATTGGATGGCTTGGATTATCTTCAATTTTTTCACGTAATCTTCGAACTGTTACATCTACCGTACGCACATCACCAAAATAGTCATAACCCCATACAGTTTGAAGCAAGTGTTCACGCGTCATGACTTGTCCAATGTGCTTCGCTAAATAATGCAGCAGCTCAAATTCACGATGAGTCAGTTCAATCGTTTCTCCGCGCTTAGACACAATATAAGCATCTGGATGAATAACAAGTGCTCCAATCGTAATTTCATTCGTTTCACTTTCTTCTGTTGGAACAGCTACCTGCTGATGTCTACGTAAATTAGCTTTTACACGTGCTAATAATTCACGCGTACTGAACGGCTTAGTTACATAATCATCTGCACCTAATTCTAGACCTAAAACCTTGTCAATTTCAGAGTCTTTTGCTGTTAACATGATAATAGGCATATCATATTTTTTGCGCACTTCTCGGCAAACTTCCATTCCATCTTTCTGAGGAAGCATAATATCTAATAAAATCATTTCAGGCTGTACTTCTTCCACTTTTTCAAGTGCTTCTACGCCATCATAAGCACAAAATACTTCGTAACCTTCTTTTTGCAAATTAAACTTTAAAATATCTGCAATCGGCTTTTCGTCATCTACGACTAAAATACGTTTATCCATGATCATCGTTCTCCTTTATTAGTTGAAGCAAAATATAAAAGATAGTATTCATACTGTTTGAATACCGTAGTTTTATTATACTTGATAACCCTTGAAACGTCACAAGTTCATCCTCTACTATACATGAAGATATATGATTTTCAACCATCTCTAAATACAAAAGTAATATATTACCATAAAAGAAATGCAAAGCAAATAACGTTTTCTTTTAAATGTAAATAAAAGAAAAAAGCATGACTTTAAATAAAGTCATGCTTTTTGATGGCTCGGGACGGAATCGAACCGCCGACACAAGGATTTTCAGTCCTTTGCTCTACCAACTGAGCTACCGAGCCAAAATGGCGGTCCCGACGGGAATCGAACCCGCGATCTCCTGCGTGACAGGCAGGCATGTTAACCGCTACACCACGGGACCTCAGTCTATATGCTATGTATTAAAAATATTAAAAATGACCCGTACGGGATTCGAACCCGTGTTACCGCCGTGAAAGGGCGGTGTCTTAACCGCTTGACCAACGGGCCACGTTGTAACAAAAGTGAGCCATGAAGGACTCGAACCTTCGACCCTCTGATTAAAAGTCAGATGCTCTACCAACTGAGCTAATGGCTCATGTTATATCTCTTAGCGACGCTTATTATAATAACATGATATTTCATATGAATGCAATAGTTTTTTTAAAACTTTCTTTTTATTATTGAGCTTTTTTAAAAATCTTGTTAAAAAAGCACCAATTATAAATAAAAAAGGTTAGCTCACGAAGAGCTAACTCTTTTTATTTAGCTATATACACCACGTAATACATTTGTTTGTGTACGATCTGGACCTACAGAGAAAATAGATAAAGGAATACCTGTTAATTGAGACACGCGCTCTAAGTAGTGGCGAGCGTTATCAGGTAACTCATCTAATGTTTTCACACCCGTAATATCTTCTGTCCAACCTGGAAGCTCTTCATATACAGGTTCGCATTCTGCAAGTGTTTTTAAGCTAGCAGGGAATTCTTCCATAACTTCCCCTTTATAACGGTAAGCTACACAAATCTTTAATGTCTCAATTCCCGTTAATACATCAATTGAGTTTAAAGATAAGTCTGTGATTCCGCTAACGCGGCGAGCATGACGTACAACTACACTGTCAAACCAACCTACACGGCGAGGACGACCAGTCGTTGTACCATATTCACGTCCTACTTCACGGATTTGATCACCGATTTCGTTTGTTAATTCAGTTGGGAAAGGACCGTCACCAACACGAGTTGTATACGCTTTTGATACACCTACAACGTGTTTGATTTTAGATGGACCTACACCAGAACCAATTGTTACTCCACCCGCTACTGGGTTTGAAGATGTAACAAATGGATATGTTCCTTGGTCGATATCTAACATAACACCTTGTGCGCCTTCAAATAGTACACGACGTCCTTCGTCTAACGCATCATTTAATACTACTGATGTATCAACAACATATTTTGCAACTTGTTGACCATACTCATAGTACTCATCTAAAATTTCTTCTAATGTAAAGCCTTCTACTTCATACATTTTTTCAAGAAGGCGATTCTTTTCAGCTAAGTTTTGTGTTAATTTTGCTTCAAATACTTCACGGTCTAGTAAATCGGCAATTCGAATACCAACACGTGCTGCTTTATCCATATAAGCTGGTCCAATACCTTTTTTCGTTGTACCAATCTTATTTTCACCTTTACGTTCTTCTTCAACTTCATCTAATTTTAAATGATATGGAAGAATCACATGAGCTCGGTTACTAATACGTAAGTTTTCTGTTGTTACACCGCGATCATGTAAGTATTTTAATTCTTGAACAAGTGCTTTTGGATCAACAACCATACCGTTTCCAATTACACACGTTTTGTCATTATAAAAAATACCTGAAGGAATTAAATGTAACTTATAAGTTTCACCATTAAACTTAATTGTGTGACCTGCATTGTTCCCACCTTGGTAACGTGCAATCACTTCTGCATTTTCTGATAGGAAGTCTGTAATCTTCCCTTTTCCTTCATCTCCCCATTGTGTTCCTACTACAACGACTGAAGACATATCTTAAGCACCTCCGCTTAGTAAGCAACAGCTCACTACGACATAATTTAACCATGGATAAGTGTATCAATTTATCACACTAAAGTCAATTAAATCCGAACGATTTAACAAAAGTTATTACAAATATATCGTATTTTGCGGAACGAATGCGATAACAATAAAATAAAACCTCTCATATTGAGAGGTTTTATGCACCAGGCGGCACTCCTGCGTCATCAAAGCGCCGCTCGAGATTAACGAATTTATTGTATTCTTTTACAAAGGCAAGCTGTACGGTTCCAACTGGACCGTTACGCTGCTTGGCTATAATAATCTCGATAATATTTTGATTTTCTGTGTCTTTTTCATAATAGTCTTCACGATATAAGAAAGCTACGATATCGGCATCCTGCTCAATACTTCCGGATTCACGGATATCAGACATCATCGGTCGCTTATCTTGTCTCTGCTCTACGCCACGGGAAAGCTGTGATAAGGCGATAACAGGAACTTCTAATTCACGGGCTAAAGCTTTTAACGCACGCGAAATTTCAGATACTTCCTGCTGTCGGTTTTCTCCGCTTCGTCCATTACCTTGAATAAGCTGTAAGTAGTCAATTAAAATCATCCCAAGTCCGCCTTCTTGTTTCAAGCGACGACACTTAGAACGAATTTCACCTACTCGAATACCCGGTGTATCATCAATATAAATCCCTGCATTGGACAAAGATCCCATTGCCATCGTGAGCTTTCCCCAGTCATCGGCTGTAAGCGAGCCTGTACGCAGCCTTTGTGCATCAATATTTCCTTCGGCACACAGCATCCTCATAACAAGCTGCTGAGCACCCATCTCTAAACTGAAGATTGCTACGTTCTCATCCGTTTTCGTTGCAACGTTTTGCGCAATATTTAAGGCAAAAGCCGTTTTACCTACCGATGGACGCGCCGCTACAATGATTAAATCATTTCGCTGGAACCCTGCTGTCATTCTATCTAAATCACTAAACCCAGTTGGGATACCTGTAATGTCACCTTTTCGATTGTGAAGAACTTCGATATCATCGTACGTTTGTACAAGTACATCTTTGATATTTTGAAACACACCGCTGTTTTTACGCTGTGCTACTTCTAAAATGTTTTTTTCCGCTTCATTTAATAAAACTTCCACTTCGTCTTCCCTTGCATATCCTTCTGAAGCAATATGCGTTGCAGTACGAATTAGACGGCGTAAAATCGACTTCTCTTCTACAATTTTACCGTAATATTCTACGTTTGCAGCCGTTGGAACAGAGTTAGCTAAATCACTTAAATACGATACGCCGCCAACTTCTTCTAGGATTTTTTGGTCAGCTAATTCAGACGTTACCGTTACCAAATCAACCGGTTCACCTTGGTCAGAAAGTTTCAGCATACATGTAAAGATTTTCTGGTGCGATGCCCGATAAAAATCTTCAGGTATCAGCAGTTCAGATGCTAAGGTTAAAGAAGAAGGCTCTAAGAAAATGGCCCCTAATAGCGCTTGCTCTGCTTCAATATTCTGAGGCGGAAGACGATCAGCAAAAAGATCACTCATATTTCTATGCCCCTCTTATATTCTTTCAGTATTTTCTTTCATCATAAATGTTGGCGCGAACAAATACAAGTCCGCGCCAACCCTTTATATTATTTACTTATTTCTCAATCGTACGTTTATTTTTGTTCAGTCACGTGTACCTTTACAGTAGCCGTTACTTCCGGATGTAATTTAACCGGTACATTTGTGTAGCCTAATGCGCGAATGGCATCATTTAATTCAATTTTACGCTTATCTACTTTAATTTTGTGTTTTTTCTTTAATTCTTCAGCAATTTGTTTGCTTGTGATAGAACCGAATAAACGGCCACCTTCACCAGATTTTGCTGTTAATTCAACTGTCAGTTCTTCAAGAGTTGCTTTTAACTCTTTGTTTGCTTGAAGTTCTGCAGCTGCATCTTTTTGCTCTCTATTTTTTTGTGCTTCTAATACTTTCACATTACCGCCTGTAGCTTCAACAGCATAACCATTTTTTAATAAGAAGTTATGTGCATAACCATCTGAAACATTTTTCACTTCACCTTTTTTGCCTTTTCCTTTTACATCTTTTAAGAAAATTACTTTCATGATTTTTTACCTCCATCTAAGTACTCATCAATTGCTTGTTTAAGCCTTTCTTCAGCTTCATCCAAACTAATGTCTTGAAGCTGAGTAGCAGCATTCGTTAAGTGGCCTCCGCCTTGGAGACTTTCCATAATAACTTGTACATTGATATCTCCAAGCGATCTAGCACTAATGCCAATTAGATTATCCCGTCGCTTAGAAATAACAAACGAAGCAACCACTCCGCTGATTGAAAGCAGCGTATCTGCAGCTTGCGCGATTAACACTTGATCATACATTTTGTTCGGTTCAGCGCGTGAAATGGCAATACCCGCTGTATAAATCTCTGCATGTTCAATGAAGCGTGCTCGCTGTACATATTGCGTAATATCTTCTTTTAAAAACTTTTGAACAAGAACCGTATCTGCGCCTTGAGAACGTAAAAAGGACGCTGCATCAAACGTACGAGATCCCGTGCGTAATGTAAAGCTTTTTGTATCGACAATAATACCGGCTAAAAGTGCTGTTGCTTCTAGCATATCAATTTTAAATCGTTTTGGCTGGTATTCAAGAAGCTCAGTAACGAGTTCTGCTGTCGAGGAAGCATATGGCTCCATATAGACAAGAAGAGGGTCTTCGATAAAGTCTTCTCCTCGTCTATGATGATCAATGACCACGACATTTTCAATACGATTTAATAACCTTTCTTCAATAACGAGCGACGGCTTATGCGTATCTACTACTACTAAAAGAGTATCATCACTCACAAGATTTAAGGCTTCTTCAGGCGTAATAAATCGTTCCCACAGGCCTTCTTTCTTTTTAATCTCTTCTAGCATTCGCTGAACACCTGTATCAATATGATCAGGATCTAATACGATAAAACCGTCTTTCTGATTTACTTGCGCTACTTTTAATATCCCAATAGCAGCTCCTACAGCATCCATATCCGGATACTTATGACCCATGATAATCACTTTTCCACTCTCTGTAATGAGCTCTTTTAACGCGTGAGAAATAACTCTGGCACGCACGCGCGTCCGTTTTTCCATTGGATTAGTCTTGCCGCCAAAGAATTTCACTTTTCCATTCGGCTGTTTAATCGCTACTTGATCTCCACCTCGGCCTAAGGCCAAATCCAAGCTAGATTGAGCTAAAGCACCCAGCTCAGGTAAATCAGCAGCACCAGCTCCGATACCAATGCTCAATGTAAGCGGTATATTTTGTTTAGACGTCTCTTCTCGAACTTGGTCTAAGATAGAAAATTTGCTTCGCTCTAAATGAATTAAGATTTGTTCATTCATAATCGCAATAAATTTCTCAGAAGACGTACGTTTAATAAAAATACCGTATTCTTGAGCCCAACTATTTAACATAGAAGTTACTTGGCTATTCAAGTTACTTTTAACTTGATCATCCATTCCTTGCGTTAGTTCATCATAATTATCTAAAAAGATAATGCCTAAACTTGTTCGTTCTTCCTCATACAATTTTTCGATTTCTATTTGCTCTGTAATATCAAAGAAGTACAGTAAGCGCTCGTCTCGTTTAATCACCACTTTGAATTTCCGATCATGCAACGTGACAACTTCTGTTTCCACTTCTTGTTTGATCAGTGGAATAATACTCTCTGCCACATCGTATAATGATCTTCCCACTAGTGTGTCTTCACCCAGACAAGATGCTAGAAAAGGATTGGTCCATTCAATTTGATATTCATCATTAAATAGCATAATCCCAATCGGCATTTCCATTAATGCCTCTTCGCCTACTTTTTTCAACCGATGAGACAGCATTGAAATATAGGTTTCAAACTCATCGGACAGCATTCGCTCCATTCTCATGTATAGAAAAAGACAGGCTAATAGTAATATAAAGCCTATCATTCCTATGATCCAATTATGATAGGTCACGATACCTACTAAAATCAGGGCTATACTATACAATGAGTAAAATGGATAGCGAATGACATTCTTTTTTGTAAAGACAGGCATCCATTTCAGCTCCTACTTTTTTAAGTTCCACAATATCTACTTTTTTGTGTCTAATTGTTTTCTTAAATTAAATCCTAAATCAATTATACCTAAGATGCGCACAATTTGAAGGATAATTGGAATAATTAATGCTAAAATTGTTACAACAATTGGAATTGCTTTGGCATACCCTTTTTGATGTGAGAAATAGAAAATAAAAGAGATCCCTTGTAACACGACTAGCATTTGCAGTCCCATCACGATGTTGATAATAGCTACGTACATAAATGTACCTTGTTCAATATTAAAAGATGGGAAAGATAAGATTAATGCAATCAAATAATACCATAGAATACTTTTAGGAAGTTTAAATTCACGAAAAGGCGGGAATGCTTGCACCTCATAACCTGTTCTTTTAAGAATAGGCGTAGCAATAAGCTGAGAGAAAAAGGCTAGAATAACTCCACCCATAACAATTAATAGAGGCAGCAGATTTTTAAACATATCAAATGCATCTCTCATTTGGTCAATTTGAGATTCCTTAACGTCTTGTCCTAAACTTTTCATCATTTCAATACTTTGATTAATCGATTGATCTAAAGCATTATTTATTTGCTCCATTAAATTAACATTAAAAATGACATTTGCTCCTACGAACAATAAAAGTAAACCTAAACTAAATGCAACCGTGCCGCCTAGTAAAATGGTATACCTTTTTTGTTTTTGTCGGTAAAGCATTCCTATTGCTAATCCACCAATACCAAATACAAGTGTAAAAGGAAGAGTCAATACATTTCCAAATAACAAAGTCAATAACAACCCTACTACTAAAAATAATATTGCCTTTTTCCACCCATGACGAACGGTATACACAATAAATGGAACAGCTAGCGCTAGTTGAAAAATGGTTCCCACAACAGGTATGTATAGTGAAAAAAGCAACAGCGCTACAAACAGCGCTAAAAGAGCTGCTCCTTCTGTAATATATCGAATTCCTTTCACAACTTCACCTCGTTGATATAGACTATTATTTATTTTATCGATTCAGTTCATAAGAAGCAACTATTTGACAAAAGAGCACCTATGTAATGTAAAAAGAGGCAGTAAGGGAATCCTTACTGCCTCTTTTTATACCGTTCATTATTCACCAGAAACATATGGTAATAATGCCATTTGACGAGCGCGTTTGATAGCGATCGTTAATTTACGTTGGTATTTAGCGCTTGTTCCAGTTACACGACGAGGTAAAATTTTACCACGCTCTGAAACGAATTTTTTAAGCATATCTACATCTTTGTAATCGATGTGAGTGATGCCGTTTGCTGTGAAGAAACAAACTTTACGACGTCTGTTGCGTCCACCTTTACGTCCACCTGCCATTTTGATACGCCTCCTTCCGCTTAAAAGTTTCTATAAAATTTTATACTCCGGATAATCTACTGCGAATTAAAACGGTAAATCGTCATCAGAAATGTCAATTGTCTCGCCATTATTTGCAAATGGATCATCATCAACGCGAGTATAACCTTGATTACCTGAGTTACGGTTCTGATTATCTCCAAATGGAGAGCCTTGTCCAGATCCTCCAGTGTTAGCAAAGTTACTGCGTTGCGTATCCCCACCGCCACTTTTCGGCTCTAAAAATTGCACACTTTCCGCTACAACTTCCGTTACGTATACACGACGACCGTCTTGTCCTTCGTAACTGCGAGATTGTAGTCGACCATCAACACCAGCTAAACTTCCTTTTTTAAGGAAATTGGCTGCATTTTCAGCCTGACGACGCCATACAACACAGTTGATGAAGTCAGCTTCACGTTCACCTTGCTGATTTGTAAATGTGCGGTTTACCGCTAAAGTGAATGTTGCAACCGCTGCTCCACTCGGGGTATAACGTAATTCAGGATCTTTGGTTAAGCGTCCTACGAGAATTACGCGATTCATCATCAGAACCACTCCTTAAGGAAATAAAACCCATTTATTTAAACGTTTAATTATGCTTCTTGTTTAACAACGATATGACGGATAATGTCTTCGTTGATTTTCGCAAGACGATCAAATTCAGAAACTGCTTCTGAAGTAGCCGCCACGTCAAGAATCATGTAGTAACCGTCACGGAAATCATTGATTTCGTATGCTAAACGACGTTTACCCCATTCTTTAACATTTGCGATTTCAGCACCATTATCAGTTAATACGCCGTTGAAGCGCTCAACTAATGCTTTCTTTGCTTCGTCATCAATGCTTGGACGGATGATGTACATTACTTCATACTTTCTCATCACTGTCACCTCCTTTTGGTCTAACGGCCCGAAACGGGCAAGGAGCAATAAAATATTACTCACGAATTAAAATTATAGCACACTACCCTAGGCAAAGCAATATGCATTGCGGGCTGTTTCGTAAATATACGCTAATATTTTCGCCAACGATAAAAGCCGAAAGAAGATATCTCCTTTCGGCTTTTAATCTTATACGTTAAAGCGGAAATGCATAACGTCTCCGTCTTTTACGATGTATTCTTTTCCTTCTAAACGTACTTTTCCAGCTTCACGAGCTGCTCCCATTGTTTTAGCAGCTAATAAATCCTCGTATGACACCGTTTCTGCACGAATAAATCCACGTTCAAAATCTGTATGAATAATACCTGCACACTCAGGAGCTTTCATACCTTGTGTAAACGTCCACGCGCGTACTTCTTGCTCACCAGCTGTAAAGTACGTAGCTAATCCAAGTAAATCGTACGCTGCACGTACAAGCTGATCTAGACCTGACTGTTCAATGCCTAGTTCTTCAAGGAACATTGCTTTTTCTTCTCCTTCAAGTTCAGCAATTTCAGATTCAATGCGTGCGCAAACAACAATTACTTCTGCACCTTCGCTTGCCGCATACTCACGCACTTTTGCTACATATTCGTTAGCAGATGCATCGGCTACTTCATCTTCAGCAACGTTTGCTACATAAAGAATAGGCTTAATCGTTAGCAAGTGAAATTGTTTTACTAATTTCATTTGTTCTTCTGTAAATGATACAGCACGAGCTGGCTGATCACTTTCAAATGCATTCTTTAGTTTCTCTAGAATTTCGTATTCATACATTGCTTCTTTGTCTTTTTGTTTAGCCATTTTTTGAACACGGCCAATACGTTTCTCTACCGTTTCTAAATCTGCTAAAATCAACTCTAAATTAATTGTTTCAATATCTGAGATAGGATCTACTTTTCCTGAAACGTGCGTGATGTTTTCATCTTCAAAACAACGCACAACGTGACAAATCGCATCTACTTCTCGAATATGAGATAAGAATTTATTTCCCAATCCTTCACCTTTACTAGCACCTTTTACGATTCCAGCGATATCTGTGAATTCAAATGCTGTTGGGATTGTTTTTTTAGGTTTTACAAGCTCTGTAAGTTTTTGAAGACGATGATCAGGTACTTCTACGATACCTACGTTAGGATCAATCGTACAGAAAGGGTAGTTCGCAGATTCTGCGCCCGCTTGTGTAATTGCATTAAATAATGTTGATTTTCCGACGTTAGGAAGACCAACAATTCCAGCTGTTAAAGCCATATATTTATTCACTCCTCTTTATATATCCGAAACAAGTTAACCTGTCACAATTATAGTGAGTCAACTTTTGAAATACAAGTTTGATAAAGAACCTTTAACCGCATGGGGTTAAGGTGCTTCATTTTGTCCCACCTTACAGTATAAGGCATAAACATAGAAAATGCATGAGGTTATTCCTCATGCTTTACAAGAATTTTTTTCATTTTACGTGCAAAATCACGTCTTGGAATCATTACGCTATGGCCGCAGCCTTCACATTTAATACGGATATCCATTCCCATTCGAATGATTTTCCATTCATTTGTACCGCAAGGATGAGGTTTTTTCATTTCCACAACGTCATTTAAACCAAATTCTTTTTCCGTCATCAGCTCTCTCCTCCTTATGTCCCTTTCAACGTCGACGAATGCTGTGCTTCTTCTGTACGATTATACATAACCATACGTGGAAATGGAACTTCAATTCCATGTTCATTTAGCCTTGTACGCACTTCTTTACGAATCATACGAGAAATATGGAAATGTCTCATTGGTTTTACTTCGCTTGTAATCCTCATTGTGACTTCAGTTGCATGGATATTTTGAACCCCCAGCAGTTCAGGCGTTTTCACCATATCTTCATAGCGACTTGGCAATTCTTCTAACAGGTCTAAAATCACTTGTTCTGCTTTTTGTATGTTTTCTTCATAAGAAATGCTTACATCAACGAAAGCTACGCTGTTATGTAACGAAAAATTAGTGACCTCTACAATACTGCCATTGGGTAAAATATTAATTTCGCCTGTCCAACTCTTAATCTTCGTGGTGCGCAACCCAATTTCTTCCACAGTCCCCTCAAATGTTCCTACTCGAACATAATCGCCAACGGAGAACTGATCTTCAAAGATAATAAAAAACCCCGTGATGATGTCTTTCACTAAGTTTTGAGCACCAAACCCTACCGCGAGCCCTACGATTCCAGCCCCCGCTAGCAATCCACGGACATCTACCGATAACGTTTCTAAAATCATAACTCCCGCAACGAAATAAATGGCATAAGAAAAAATATTTTGAAGCAAACGGACCATCGTAGCTTCTCGTCGCTCAGAAATACGCAGAGGGCTATTTGTGCGAACCTCTACGAATTTATTTAACGCTTTCTTTCCAATTCGAATTAAAAACATGGAAATAAGTAGAATCAACAGAATTTTTATAAATCCCTCTCCAATATGTGCCCACGTTTCTTCTTGAAAAAATGGCTCAAACACGTTCTTAAAAACCGACTTCAACGAATTCATACTACATGTAGCTCCTAACGTAACATAATCTGCATATGAGAAAGTTTTAACCTATTGTAGCAAGTTTCTACGAACTTTTGTAGCGATTTCGAAATGGATACAACAGAACGGCTGTTACTAGAAATAAATTGACGATTCCATACATTGGATACAAAACGGCAATCAAAGTAGAAAACCCTACCTTTGTAAAGGGAATCATTAAAAGTAGCCAGCAGGCTGCCAGTTTCCAAAGAGATTGCACCTTTTCAGTATGAAAACGAGCGGTCAATCCTAAAATTCCCGAAACGGCTGTCGTATAAATTGCGATAAGCAAAACAATGCTCATTAAAAACGTCATCATATAAGGAAAATCTTTAAGAATAGCGAATAATGGAATTTCATAAGAGGAAAGAAGCCCTGAAACTTGAATAAGTGATTCATTATAAATAAAGGAGAGACCTCCTAATAAAAAACCACTGCCAACACTTGCAATATAAATCTCTTTTTTGCTTTTAATTTCCTTTCCAATTGTAGATAATACCGCGACGAGAGGAAGAATATTCAAAGCCGTAAAGGTAAAAGCAGCAGGCCAATTATGCTGAAGATGCCAATTAGTTACTCCAGGATGACGTAAAACAAATGTAAGAAGTACGCCAGCTAGTCCAATCATTAAGATTGGCATAACGAAAGAATTGATAGAAAGCAGTCCACTTAATCCTCTTGAAAAAACAAAGACAATCAACGCACTAAGAGCACCAATTCCCCACCAGTAAGGAACATGCCACATTTCTAATGTCGCCCCGCCACCTGCGATCATAATCACCGTCGTCGTAAACAAATAAAAAACGATTAAAACGTCGTAGGCTGCAGCCCATTTCTTTCCTATTAATTCAATAAGCACTGGGTAAAATTGATTGGTTCGGTAGCGATAGCTGATTTGCATAATCACATTGCAAGAAATCGCAAAAATAATAGAAAATAGAAAAATAGCAAGTCCGCTTTCTTCGCCAAAAAACTGCCATAGCTCTCTCCCTGAAGCATATCCAGCGCCTATCATGGTTCCCATAATTAAGAATATCCATTTACACCCGGCTCTCCACATCGATTTTCCCCCAATCTATGAAATATATGTATAGAATCTTCAAAATCTTCGTATACTGTTACTATTATGTATAAGGAGTGGACCCTATGAATTTAAAATCTCCCTTCTTTGAGAAGACACAACATTCAACCCGCGTATTTCATGATGAAGAATCTGCTATAAAGAAGCTGAGTACACAGTTACTATCTTTACTTCCAGCACAGAAAGACAGACCAATTGTTTTTGTATGTATTGGAACGGACCGTTCAACTGGGGACTCATTGGGTCCATTAGTCGGAACGAAACTGAATGAAAAAAAGGTTTCATCTTTTCATATTTTTGGAACGTTAGAAGAGCCTGTTCATGCTGTTAATTTGAAAGAAACGTTAAAACATATTCAAAAGCTTTTCCCGAATCCTTTTATTATTGGAATTGATGCTTGTTTAGGTCGTATGAAAAGCGTAGGCTCTGCATCACTTGGAATAGGACCCGTTAAACCAGGAGCAGGGGTTAATAAAGAATTGCCGCCAGTCGGGGATATTCATATAACAGGGGTTGTCAACGTGAGCGGATTTATGGAGTTTTTCGTCTTGCAAAATACGAGGCTTCATCTTGTTATGTGCATTGCCGATTTAATTGCGAAAAGCATTGAGACTGTACACAACGAACGAGAGAAAGAGTTTAATGCTTCTCCGGTTTACCAAACTGTAAGACACTATAAACAATAAAAAAGGTTGTCCTAAAACTAGGACAACCTTTTTTATACAGAAGATTTATTGGTCTGAGAAAGATCATTAAATAATTCAAGAAGACGGTTTAAATCTTCTTTAGAGAAAAATTCGATTTCAATTTTTCCTTTTTTCTTGCTTTGTGTAATATGAACGGAGGTACCAAAGCGCTCACGGAGCTGTGTTTCACTTTGTTTTATGAATAAATCTTTATCTTTTTTGGTTTTTGATGTTTCACGTGGAACGGCTTTATTTAAGTGAGCAATATAAGCCTCTAGCTGTCTGACATTTAATTGTTCCTTGCGTATTTTTTCAACTACTTTAGGTAGAAGAGCTTTATTTTTTAAACCGACTAGCGTACGCCCGTGTCCCATAGACAATTCATTAGTAGAAATGAGGGTTTGAATTTCCTCAGGCAGTTGCAAGAGGCGAACATAGTTAGCAATATGAGGTCGGCTTTTTCCTAGTCGTGTAGCAAGTTGCTCCTGTGTCATATCGAGCTTATCCATAAGCAATTGATAAGCGGTTGCTTCTTCAATTGGCGTCAAATCTTCACGCTGTAAATTCTCCAACAAAGCTAGTTCCATCATTTGCTTTTCTGAAAAGTCTTTTATAATGACAGGAACAGTAGCAAGGTCAGCTTCTTTAGCAGCTCTAAATCGTCTTTCACCCGCTAAGATTTCATAGCCTTTAATGCTTTTGCGAGCTACAATAGGCTGTAAAATGCCATGATGTAAAATGGATTGCTTTAACTCATTAATTGCTTCTTTATTAAACGTTTTACGTGGTTGATAGGGGTTGGGTCTAAGTTCGTGAATAGCAACTTCCTGAATTGAATCATCAGCCTGTGCATCTAAGCCTGAAAATAAGGCATTAATTCCTTTCCCTAATCCTTTCGCCATTATAAATCACTTCCTTTGCAAGTTCCGTATAAACTGCGGCCCCTCTAGATCTTGCATCATATAAGATAATTGGTTCACCATGACTAGGTGCTTCGCTCAAACGAACATTTCGAGGAATAATCGTTTGATAAACCCGATCCTGAAAGTACTTCTTCACTTCTGCTGTTACCTGGAGTCCCAAATTTGTGCGTGCGTCAAGCATAGTAAGCAATACACCTTCGATACGCAGTTGATTGTTCAAATGTTTTTGGACTAATCTAACGGTATTTAGCAATTGACTTAATCCTTCAAGCGCATAATATTCACACTGTACAGGTATTAAAACAGAATCAGCTGCAGTTAACGCATTTAATGTCAGTAAACCAAGAGAAGGGGGACAATCAATAATAACATAATCAAAGTGATCTTTCACCGTTTCTAAAGCTCTCTTAAGTCGAACTTCACGTGAAATAGTCGACACTAATTCAATTTCTGCACCAGCTAATTGAATGGTCGCGGGAATGATTGATAAATTTTCGACGGCTGTTGAACGCACAACGTTTTTGGCTTCCATATCTTCCACTACTACATTGTAAATACATTCATCTACATCTGCTTTATCTATGCCAACTCCACTCGTAGCGTTACCCTGTGGATCTCCGTCTACAAGTAGAACCTTTTTTCCTTGTTCAGCTAAACAAGCGCCTAAATTAACAGCGGTTGTTGTTTTTCCAACCCCGCCTTTTTGATTCGCAACTGCCACAATTTTCCCCATGTTGTCACCCACTTTCATTTCCATCCCATTTGTCCAGACAGTTTTATTGTTCATTGAATTTTCTGACGAAAAACTTTGATAAAAAAGCCTCATCAAAAAAAGATGAGGGCTATTTCTTTATTTTTTCGGAATCTTAATAGTAAACTGAAAATATTCATCAAACTCTTCTTCTTCTGTGTTTAATGAAATACCGCTGTCACTAACCATTGTCAACGATTGACGGATTGTATTCATTGCGATACGCGTATCTTTACTAAACGCTTTTCTTTTTGCTTTTGGCTTTTTAACCTGCGTTTCTAACAATTTAACTACTCGATCTTCCGTTTGTTTTACATTTAATTGTTTTTCAATAATCTCAGCTAATACTTGAAGTTGTTTTTCTTGATTTTTGAGGGGAATGAGCGCTCTCGCATGTCGCTCTGTAATCAATTTTTGTTTGATTGCTTCTTGTATTTCAACAGGAAGCTTTAACAAACGAAGCTTGTTTGCAATTGTGGATTGGCCTTTTCCTAAACGTTGAGCTAATGCCTCTTGGGTAAGATTATGTAACTCAATTAACTTTGCGTAGGCTAGTGCTTCTTCGACAGCCGTTAGCTCTTCACGTTGTAAGTTTTCTATTAAAGCCACAGAGGCCGTTTCTGTATCGTTAAAATGTTTCACAATTGCAGGAACCGTATCCCATCCTAAGCTTTGTACAGCTCTCCACCGGCGTTCTCCAGCAATTAATTCGTATTCTTCGCCCTCAGTCGGTCGAACCACAATAGGTTGAATAATACCGTGTGTATGAATAGTAAGAGCTAGCTCTTCAATTTTTGCTTCATTAAACACAGTACGCGGCTGATAACGATTCGGAATAATACTTGAAACCCTAATTTGTTTTACTTCATCTCTTAAAACTTTTTCGACATTTTCATCTTGGACAGTTTCAATCTCTACATGAATATCCTCATCTTTTTCTTTTAAATTAAAAAAACGTGAAAAAGCAGATTTCATAGTCCCACACCACCTTCAGGAAAATCCCGCCTTAAACTAATTCGATGTTTTTTAATCATATCCTGCTTTCTAAACAGAAAATATAGAGAAGAAAATGTTTCATATGAAACATTTTCTTCTCTATCTATTTACCGCCTACTCTAATGGAAGCTTAACTGGGGTACCAGGTTTTCTAGGATATTTTTTAGGCGTTTTCTTTATTTTATCTATTAAAATAATGTAACGTTCACTTTGCTCCAAAGGCAATTGGAAATGTTCAATCGACTTCACTTTTCCACCTAATACTTGAAATGATTTTTCCCCATTTTTTAATTCCTCAGGGGCAGAAGCACCTTTCATTGCTAAAAAGCGTCCTTGTTCTTTAACAAGCGGTAAGCAAAATTCATTAAGAACCGAGATACGTGCCACGGCTCTTGCTGTTACAAGATCGAATGACTCGCGAATCGTTTCTTTTTTACCAAATGTTTCAGCTCGATCATGACATAGTGTGACATTGTCTAGTTCAAGCTCATTTACAAGATGCGTCAAAAACGTAATACGCTTTTGTAACGAATCAACAATGGTTACATGCAAATGCGGGAAACAAATTTTGATCGGAATACTTGGAAATCCTGCTCCTGCCCCTACATCACACATGGATTCAATTTCTGTAAAGTCTTGAAAAAAAGCAGCTGAAATAGAATCGTAAAAATGCTTTTCATACACTTCACCGTGATCAGTGATAGCAGTTAAATTCATTTTTTCGTTCCATTCCACTAAAACTTGATAATACTTTTCAAATTGATTCAGCTGTTTAGAAGAAAGAGAAATTCCCTTTTCTTCTAATAGCTGTTGAAACTGTTGAATATTCATTGAGTTTCCCTTTCTTCGCGCCTAAGAGTTTTAATCATTTGATACTTTAGCGATGCGCCCTTGTTCAATATAAACAAGCAAGATTGAAATATCAGCTGGGTTGACTCCAGAAATACGTGAAGCTTGCGCTACCGTTAGTGGACGCACTTGGTTTAATTTTTGACGGGCTTCTGTAGCTAAACCGTTAATTGCATCATAATCGATATAATCAGGAATCTTTTTGTTTTCTAACTTCTTCAAGCGTTCAACTTGTTGAAGTGATTTCTGAATATACCCTTCGTATTTCACCTGAATTTCTACTTGTTCAGCTACTTCAGGATCTACCGTCTCATCCGCTGGTGCTAATTGATGAATATGAGTATACGTCATTTCAGGGCGGCGAAGTAAATCTGTCGCACGAATGCCATCTTTTAATTCGCTGCCGCCAGCTTCTTTAATCAGTTGTTGAACAGCTTCATTCGGCTTAATAATAAAAGAGAAAAGACGTTTCTTCTCTTGCTCGATTTCCGCTTTCTTTTGTTCAAATTTAGCATAGCGCTCATCGCTGATTAATCCTAGTTCACGACCAATTTCAGTGAGGCGTAAATCAGCGTTGTCGTGACGAAGCAATAAACGATATTCTGCACGCGATGTTAGCAGACGATACGGTTCATTTGTTCCTTTTGTTACTAAATCATCCACCAATACACCGATGTAAGCATCAGAACGTCCTAAGATGACTTCTTCTTGTTCCAGCGCTCTTCTTCCCGCGTTAATTCCGGCAAGAAGACCTTGGCCTGCAGCTTCTTCATAACCAGACGTTCCGTTAATTTGTCCAGCCGTATAAAGATTTTTAATTTTCTTCGTTTCCAGCGTTGGCCATAACTGAGTCGGAACAATTGCATCATATTCAATAGCATAGCCCGCACGCATCATTTGGACTTTTTCAAGACCAGGAATTGTTGCAAGCATTTGACGCTGTACGTGCTCAGGAAGGCTTGTTGATAGTCCTTGAACATACACTTCTTGCGTATTTCGTCCTTCTGGCTCTAAGAAAATTTGGTGACGCGGTTTATCATTAAAGCGCACAACCTTATCTTCAATAGATGGACAGTAGCGTGGTCCAGTACCTTTAATCATCCCAGAATACATAGGGGATAAGTGGAGGTTGTCATCAATAATTTGATGCGTTTGTTCACTTGTATATGTTAACCAGCAAGGCAATTGATCTGTAATGTACTGTGTTGTTTCATATGAGAAAGCACGAGGCACATCATCCCCAGGCTGAATCTCCGTTTTGCTGTAATCGATAGTTGAGCTATTAACACGAGGTGGAGTTCCTGTTTTAAAACGGACCATGTCCAGTCCTAACTCCTCTAAGTGTTCAGAAAGCTTAATAGCCGGTTGTTGATTGTTAGGACCGCTTGAGTATTTTAGTTCACCTAAAATAATTTCCCCGCGTAAGAATGTTCCTGTCGTAATAACAACTGTTTTAGCTTTATACACAGCTCCCGTTTGAGTGACAACACCTGTACATACACCGTCTTCTACGATTAACTGTTCTACCATGCCTTGCATAAGGGTTAGGTTTTCTTCATTTTCTAACGTTTTTTTCATTTCATGCTGATAAGCAAATTTATCTGCTTGAGCTCTAAGTGCTCGAACAGCCGGACCTTTTCCTGTGTTTAACATTCTCATTTGAATATGAGTTTTATCGATATTTCTACCCATTTCTCCGCCAAGAGCATCAATTTCACGTACGACAATACCTTTTGCAGGACCACCTACAGAAGGATTGCAGGGCATAAACGCCACCATGTCTAAGTTGATGGTCAACGTTAACGTTTTAGCACCCATACGCGCAGAAGCAAGCGCCGCTTCACATCCTGCATGACCTGCTCCAATGACAATAACATCATATTGTCCACCTTCATATTGCATAATAGTAGCCTCCTTTAATAATCTATTTTCCTAAACAGAATTGAGAGAACAACTGATCAATTAAGCTTTCGTGAACAGCATCACCAATAATTTCACCTAATAGTTCCCACGTTCTTGTTAAATCAATTTGGACAATATCGATTGGAACACCACTTTCAATACCTGTGATGGCCTCATCGATAGCTCCTCTTGCTTGCGTTAAAAGCGCAATATGTCTCGTATTAGATAAATATGTTAAATCTTGAGATTCAATTGTTCCTTCAAAGAAAAGAGCTGCGATTGCTTCTTCAAGCTGATCCACTCCTTGTTCTTGAAGAAGCGAAGTCGTCACTACTGGATGATCACCAGCAAATTGCTGCACTTCCTCTAGATTAATTTTTTGCTCAAGATCTGTTTTATTCACAATGACAATAACGTCCATGCCTTCTACAGCTTCAAATAGCTTTTTATCTTCGTCCGTTAATTCTTCATTGAAATTCAACACAAGCAAAATTAAATCCGCTTCTTTCAAATACTGACGGGAGCGTTCCACACCAATTCGTTCTACAATATCTTCTGTTTCACGAATTCCAGCTGTATCAACTAATCGTAGAGGAACTCCTCGCACATTAACGTACTCTTCGATCACATCTCGCGTCGTTCCAGGAATGTCTGTGACAATAGCCTTTGCATCTTGCACTAAACTATTTAGAAGAGAAGATTTCCCTACATTAGGACGTCCAATAATAACCGTAGCTAATCCTTCTCTTAAAATTTTCCCTTGATGAGAGGTTTGAAGAAGCTTATCAATTTCTTGGCGTACATTTGAAGCTTTTTCGATCAACACTTGGTGAGTCATTTCCTCTACATCGTCATATTCTGGATAGTCAATGTTCACCTCTACATGGGCAAGTGTTTCGAGAATTTCCTGGCGTAAATGACGTACTAGCTTGGACAAACGCCCTTCCATTTGGCCAATTGCCATATTCATCGCTTTATCTGTTTTGGCACGAATTAAATCCATTACAGCTTCTGCTTGTGATAAGTCTACTCGACCATTTAAAAATGCTCGTTTTGTAAACTCACCTGGCTCGGCTAAACGGGCACCATTTGCAATAACTAACTGCAGCACACGATTAACGGATACAATTCCTCCGTGACAGTTAATTTCAATAATGTCTTCTCTAGTAAATGTCTTAGGACCTTTCATAATGGAAAGCATCACTTCTTCAACGACTTGCTCCGTCTTGGGATCTACGATATGACCGTAGTGAATAGTATGAGAAGCCACGTCTGTTAATCGTTTATTCGAAACGCTTTTAAAGATACGATCTGCAATCGTAATTGCTTCTTCACCACTCAGGCGGACGATGGCAATAGCTCCTTCTCCCATTGGTGTAGAAATGGCCGCAATTGTATCAAAATCTAGCACCAACTTCACCTCATTTCATTTTATAAACCTTTTATTTTAAACGATGTTATATACTATCATCGTTAACAATTTTCTACGAACAAAAACATCTATTTTAAGGCCCGTGATTTGTACGAACCAAATAAATAGAATACCACAATTCACCGATTTGGAACATCTCTAACGTTCTTCTGTTATGCACAGCAAGAAAAACAGGCAGTATGTACTATTTTAACTTATCCACATGTGAATAACAACGTATGCATCTTGTTTTTTTTGAACGCTGGATCGATAAAAATAAGCACATAAAAAAGCACTAGCTTATTTTGCTAGTGCTTTTTGGCAACTGGCTGAACCAAAATACTTCTTTTGGGTTCTTTGCCAACGGATTGTGTCTCAACTAAAGAATTTTTAGCTAACGCTTGGTGAATCATTTTTCTTTCATGGGAAGGCATTGGTTCTAGTTGAACAGATCGATTCGTTTTAATCGCCTGATTAGCTATTTTTAATGCCAGTTTTTCGACCATTTCTTTTCGTTTTTCCCGGTAGCCTTCTGGATTTAAGACAACATTTAAAAATTGCTGACTGTATCGATTAGCTACCAATTGTGTGAGAAGCTGGAGCGCATTGAGGGTTTGTCCATGTTTTCCAATCAACATTCCCGCTGAATCGCTACTAATCTCAATTATGCAGTTTCTGGAGGTTTTTTTGACGTTCGTATGAATCGAAATCCCCATTTCACGGCTAACATTTGTAATAAAATGAACCGCTTCCTCTACAGGGTCAACTATTTTTGTAACTTTTACAACTGCGGGTTTTCCCTTAAAGATTCCTAAAAATCCTTTTTTACCTGGTTCAATTATTTCTACATTTGTTTGATTTCGCTCTACTTCTAAAGCATTTAATGCTTCTTGAACAGCAGCTTCAATCGTCTGGGCCGTAATTGTGATTTCGTTCATTTTTTAACCCCTTCAATATTCGCTTGTTTTAAGTCTGGCCCTTTAATGAAGTAGGTTTGAATAATCATAAATAGATTTCCCACTACCCAATAAAGAGATAAGGCGGCTGGAAAATTGATTGCAAAAACCACAATCATGATCGGCATAATCCAAAGCATCATAGCCATTTGAGGATTTTGATTTGCATTTCCGGCCATCATCATCTTTTGCTGAATAAACGTTGTGATTCCTGCGACAATTGGTAAGATAAATAGCGGATCACGCGCACCTAAATCAAACCATAAAAAGCTGTTGTTTGCGATTTCCGAAGTTCGTGTAATCGCGTGGAAAATCCCAATAAGAATGGGCATTTGAATTAGAATTGGGAAGCACCCAGCTAAAGGATTTACTCCGTAAGTTTGGAATAATGCCATCGTTTCTTTCTGCAATTGCTGCTGCGTCTGGGCATCTTTTGAACTGTACTTCTCCTTTAACTTCTGCATTTCGGGCTGAAGCATCTGCATTGCTTTCGTGTTTCTCATCTGTTTGATCATAAGCGGTAGAATAAGTAAGCGAATCAGGATCGTGACAACGATGATCGCAACTCCATAGCTTTTAAATACCTCCGCCAGATACGTGATGACTAATGACAGCGGATACACAACATACTCATTCCAAAAACCTTTACTATCATCTGTAATAGGTTGGTTCATTTCCGTACAACCCGCTAAAACAGTTAATAGAAAGATAAGCGTTATCCCTAAAAACAACTTCTTCTTCACCTGTTTTTCCTCCTTCTACATGTTCACCTTTCAATTCTGAAAGTGCGTCAAAATCCATTATATAAGGATGCGGTAGAAAAACAACAGCTATTAAAGGCTTTTCTTCTATTGTTTATTAATCGTTTTGTCTATGTGTAAGTAATTTGCCACGCTTAAAGACATGCTGCAAACTGCTTTTAATTTCTTCATAGCTCATTGTTGCAGCAGGCTGCCTTGCAATTACAATATAATCTTTGTCTTGCTTTAAATACGGTGTGAATTCAAACATAATTTGTTTAGCAAGGCGCTTAACTCGATTACGAGTTACGGCATTTCCAATCTTTTTGCCCACGGAGAATCCTACGCGGAAATGTTCTTGATCCGGTTTGTCTAGAACATACAAGACAAATTGGCGATTCGCTACGGACTTGCCCTTTTTAAAAACGGTTTGAAATTCATCATTCTTTTTTATACGATATCTTTTTTTCATTTTTAACAACTCCTGCCCTTTTTCAGGTCATGCTTTTATGTAGTCCCTACAGGAACAGAGGTGATTTTAGCCTTAGAAAGCGAAAAAAGACCACTGGCGTCAGTGGTCTATTATGCTGATAATACTTTTCTTCCTTTACGACGACGACGAGCTAAAACTTTACGTCCATTCGCTGAGCTCATACGAGCGCGGAAACCGTGTACTTTACTGTGCTTACGTTTGTTTGGTTGGTAAGTTCTTTTCATCTATAAACACCTCCTCGAGGAATAACTGAAAAAGACAGTCCTTGCAATTATAATGAAAAGACTAAGAAGATGTCAATGTTATTTAAAAAATAAAATTTTCAATCTCTTGGTTTCATTATCTGTTTTACTCAATCTTCTTCATTCTAATATCTTTATAACCCAATTGTCTATACCTAATCAATAAAATTCATTGATTTATTAAAGAAAAAATTTTTCCTTTTCATCTCTTTTTCTTTCTCTACCAGCTGCGATCGCATCGTTACTGAACAAAACTACAACAATAAATGTTATAAAAAGCCTCTTTTTTATTCAAATTCTTCTCTTAAACCTTTGTGGATAAGTTTTTTCGACATTTTTCTACTTTTCCATTTCTTATCGACAACTCATGCACACTATCTTGTGTTGTGGAAAACTTTTCTCCACAAGGTGTAGTGATTGTGGATAAGTTTCGAAAATTCATTGCATCATGCCGAATTCTTTGATATTATATTTTTGTTTTCACTCTTAATTACTTTTCCACAGTTGGTTTTTATCCACAAACTGTGGACAACTTGTGGACATCATTTCCACTATCACTGTATAAAGTTATCCACACCATGTGGAATCTGTCGAATAGTCGGCTTTCTTCTATAATATATATTTACCCACATAATAGCAATTGTATAAATATAAATTTTTTATGCATAAGGTTTTGTACAGGTTGTACAAGGGTTGTACAAAGCGCATGAAAACTAG